>NZ_CAUFUE010000024.1 GCF_959029255.1 uncultured Bacteroides sp.
ATGAGACAAAAATAAGTATTTTAACGGAATCCCCCAAGAATTTAAACTGAGCCTTCGGCACATCGATACATTTCATTGCCAGGAGGGACACCTTTTGCATAACCAGTCAACAATTTCTTTGTTTGAGGATGTTTCTTTATATTTTCTTCAGCGATATCCGGCTTACCAGAAGTTCCTGTTTTGGTTATATTTTGAGAAGTAGATCCTAACTTATATTTCAAATTAATTTCCGCATCTACTTTCAAGCATTGAGCAGTTTTGGAAAAATTACCAATTAATGCAATTGGAGTTACCATTTTTTCTTATTATCCACAAATCCTTTCAACTGCCTACTCCCAGCCTTCTTATTAGCAATAGCCCTACTCTCTGGCTTTCTTTGTTTTCTATCATATTCTCCCATACCACATAGATTTAAAGTAATGGGTAAAGATAGGAAATAAGAATCGGATTTCAAAAAGAAGTTTCTGAACGACAGGATTTATAGGATAAACGGAAGGAAAAGGGGGATAAAAGGAAAAGGGCAGCTTATTGGGCTGCCTTTCCTTTATAGTACATTAGTTTCGTCTGAAATCCTTTAGTTATCTCGTCATCCGAATCAACTTCTTTCGACAAGACCCAAATAATAATTGGGCTTCCGTCTATCTGGTCATAACGGTTATACACCTGCTCCAACTGCCAACCAAGTTTAGACATAAAATTCATAGCCGAAACCATTGTGCGAAACTTTATTTCTTTTCCATTTTCATCCACGAACTTATTGTCTTTCAAATCCACCTGTCCGTAATCAATTCTTACACTTACAATACCCTTCTTTAGTGAGTTTTCATCACCGATAAGATTACAATACGTCTTATATGGGGTTTGAGCAAACAGTATAATTCCAACAAAAGAAAGGAGAATAGCTAATAAAAATCTTTTCATAGTATTATAGTATCAACGTTATTTCACAAAAATACAAATCAAGAGAAAATTATCAAATAAAAAGTAAATCCCCCCCGACGGAAAGCCGGGGCGCATCATAAATAAGTCTGAATTGTTACTGAAATCAAAAGATAAAAATAAAGGTAACATCCCGGCTGCCATTAATTATTTATAAAAAATTAGTAATATAATCCAAGAAATAAAACACCTTCAGTTTCATTCTCGGCATTACTACAGTCAAACAGATAGTCTTTACTATCTTCTAATCTACAATCTTGGGGTATTTTCCCTGCTGTATACTCTCCTCTCTGTGCTTCTTTTATAAATTCAACTAAAACATTAGAGGTCTGTTGTTCTGAATTGTAGTCCATGATATATGCTTCCATTTTATTTTAGATTATAATTATCTAACAAGAACTTTCGATTTTTCTTTTTGTTCAAGTTGATTCATAACTGGATTTAAGTCTATCAAAAATCCACAATTATCACATATTAAATTATTATGTTCATCTATATTAGGATTAAAATGAAGACCTATTTTTTTGGCTTCTTCACTTGATATTTGGAAGTAAGCATTTACGATATGTTGTTTACCACATTTCAAACATCGTGTTTGTATATTAGCAGTCTTAATTTCTTTCTGTGTTTCAGGCTTAGGCAAAGGTATTTTAATTCCTTTACTATCATTTGTTGCCATCATGGCTGATTTCGATAGAAGAGTATCAGCTGTGCGATATATTTTATAAATTGTAGAGCTACCAAACATCAATTTCAACACTATTTTTATACGATAAACTATATCTGACAGTTTAGCATCATCTTCCACTCGCTCTATTAAAAGAATATCTTTTAAATCTTCTATTTTAATGGAACGGCCATGAGACCTCCACAACCCATGATTACATAATTTATCAGCTACCTCTTTGGCTCTAGTTTGTTTATATTTCTCGGTAACTTTTTCACCAGAACTTTCTCTTGTTGTCCAGTTTTTAAATTTATACTGAACCAACCAATTTGAAACTAAATCTTTAGCAAACTCTAAAGCATTTACTATTCCAGATAGTTCTCCAGGAGTAATCTGAGCTATAATTTGCGCATCGACTGGGTTTAAAAACTTATTTTTTAAGGCTTCCGCTCTCTTCTGCTCAATCCACTCTTTATAGTCATAAGCTGATTGCATAGATCTTCCAACACGTGTTTGTGCATCAATAGGGCCAAGACTTCCAGTCTCAGTCATATATATGTTATCTCCTGATAAAACTAAAATAGTACCAGCACTTTTAGCCTCACTGGCAATAACAAAATTTACTTCTTTAAATTTTTTATGCAAAAAACGTGCTATTTCTTCAGCGGCCTCTCCACTCCCACCTGGTGTTTCAAGATAAACATCAATTTGGGTCTCTGTACTTTCTCTTAATATATCTTGAATATTATAAAAGTCATCTTGATCCATCGAAATATCAGGTACACCCTGTTTCGCTTTGTTAAAATCTGAAGCATATATTAATAAATATCTTCCTGTATAACTATTATATGCTTTAATTAACTGCTCTAACTCTTGCTGTAAGCCAGTAAAAGACAATCTTTTATTTAGATATTCATCTAAAATACCCGCCATAATTATGTGTTTTATAGTTATTAGTTTCTTGCAAAACTAATATTTTTTCTTAATAATACCATGTTCTACTAATAAAATAATTACCATTGACATAAATTATAGCTAATTCCACCTCCAACATACCAACCATTAGGATAACCATACCCAACCTGTAACACCAATCCCCAACGCTTCTTCTTCGGAACAATCGTATGATAGATGTCATTCGTTACCGTTTATTGCCGGTGATTATATAATTTGGAGTGAAATATGTAGTGGGCGTAAAATAAACTGTGTCACGCGCTATTTTCCTTTCAAACTCATTGGTCGGGAATCGGTCAGCGCTAAGGGGATGCACCTGCACTCCCGACGAGCGTAAAGTTACAACAACTTAAATCTATCCCCAAACTTTATCGCCATTTGTTGGGCAATAGTGCCACAATTAGCCAGTGGCATAGTCAATTTCTTGCGTATGTTGCGATAAGCGAGGTAGACAAGTTTTTCAAGGGCAGTATCATTAGGGAATACCCCCCCTTGTTTTTTGTAACTATCATGGAAAAACTAACAATTTATGATTATAGTCCCCAAGGGGAAAATTTAAAACTTGAATCCATAATTCTGCATTATGCTGTATTGTAGCTTTATCCTTTAATGTAGTTGCAAATCTATTCCAACCATTCTGCATCCTTGTCATTCCTCCCGCATTTGAATTAGCTCTCAAGTCTTCAAACGTATATTTAGACAATTGAATTCTCGCAAATAACTTTCCATAATAGTTACGAGGTCGACTACCTGTTATGAGTTGCGTAATTGCATCATGTACATTTGCGGTTATCCTATCGCGTTTACCTGTAATATACTTATTCTCTACCACATCTGTCATACCACCACCTGCAACTGGTCTATAAGCATCAGGTTCAGTCACGTCATCTGTTCCAAATCGAGGTACTTCATTCGGTTCTTGTACCAACATTTTTAATGCATCCCATTCATTTAACTTGCGCATAGCTGCTGAACGGGAATCTTCAGCCCATTCTATTGAACCTGGTATTTGTTCATCTTCATTCCCCATAGTTCCCATATCTTCAATAATAGAGTTTACATCATTTGCTATTCTTGGTAAAGCAGGAGGAATTGCAAACTTTTGTATTATAGAATTTTGAATTCTTTTTTTAGGACGGTTATCCACAATCCCTTTCAACTGCCTACTCCCAGTCTTGTTATTAGCAATCGCTCTACTCAGCTGACTCCTTTGTTCCCTACCATATTCTCCCATACTACATACATTTATAGTGATGGATAAAGATAGGTAATAAGAATCGGATTTCAAAAAGAAATTTCTGAATAACAGGATTTAGGGGATGAACGGAAGAAAAAAAGGGGATAAAAGGAAAAAGGCAGCTTAGTGGGTTGCCTTAAATTCTCTACTTATAATGCCCATATACAGATAACACAAGCACTACTACCACATCATCTTGTATGCAATAAACAAGCCGGTGCTCGCTATTAATACGCCTCGACCAAGTTTCTTCTTTAAAGTGCTTCAGTTGCTCTACCTGCCCTGTACCCGTTCTTGGATGTTCAGCCACTTCAAGAAGCAAATCTTTCAATTTTTTAAGCGCTTGCTTATTGCCACTCTTCCTTAGACGTTCGATGTCATCCTCTGCATCATCAGTGTATTTTATGGTATAACTCATAATCCTAAAAACTCATCTAATTTATTCAAATCCAAAGTATGGGTTTTGTCTTCCAGTACTTGTTGCAAAGAATGCTCTATCTTAGCATAGAACTCTTCTTGTGTCATGCAGGTATCATCGGCAGTTACAGGAACAAGCTTGTATGAACGGTCTTTCCCCCTCTGAACAATAACTTGTTCTCCCCCATCTACAGAATCGAAGTATTTCTTCTGATTCTCACGAAACTCTCTACTACTTATTACTAACATGGCTATATGTATTTTTGATTTGAAGCAAAGATAGCAAGAAATATTAACGTGTACAAATTTGGTACATTGAATTATTGTTAATTAAGTAAAGAGAAAGAAAAGCCCCGACCGAAGTCGGGGCTATGTGTATATGCATAATCTTCATATAATAAAGCTACTTTTTTCCCCTTCCTTTTCTTTTTGTGCGATTCTTTGCTTTTCCTGTTCTTGCGCTGATGTTATTTGACGATTGATTTCATTCAAGTATCAGAACGGTAAGGGACCATCCATTCCTACTCCTCCAAACGGATTATCCGTTTGACCAGGGAAATCGGCGGCGGTTGGCGGAGGAGGCGTAGAAGGACTGCCAATAGGCGCATTCATACGCGAACCAAAGGTAGCTCCACCGCCACCTTCCGTAGGAGGAGGAATGACCATATCATCTTCCGGATTGGCAAAACGGGTAAATTGACCGATAAACCGGAGACGAACATCACCTACCGCACCATTACGATGCTTCGCTATGATAATTTCTGCCATGCCACGCAAGTCGCTACCATCAGCAGAAGTGTAAATCTTATAATATTCGGGACGATGAATAAAACAAACCATATCGGCATCCTGCTCAATGGCACCGGATTCACGAAGGTCACTCAATTGCGGACGCTTACCCTCCTCACCTTCACGGTTTTCCACACCACGATTCAACTGTGACAGGGCAATGATAGGTATATTCAATTCCTTAGCCAATCCTTTCAGTGAACGCGAAATAGTACTTACCTCTTCCTGACGACTACCAAATGACATGCCACTTGCATTCATTAACTGAAGGTAGTCGATGATGATAATCTTCACACCATGTTCGCGTACCAAACGGCGAGCTTTGGTACGAAGTTCGAAGACAGACAATGAAGGGGTATCGTCTACATAAAGCGGTGCATCCAGCAAATCACGCAATTTATAGTCCAACTGTTGCCACTCGTAGTCGGCAAGCTGTCCGCTCTTAATTTTCTCACTCGGAATTTCGCACACATTGGAAATAAGACGATTCACCAACTGCACGTTACTCATTTCAAGAGAGAACAAAGCAACAGGATTACGAAAATTCACGGCAATATTCTTGGCCATAGAAAGTACGAAAGCTGTTTTACCCATAGCGGGACGGGCAGCAATAATGATAAGGTCGGATTTTTGCCAACCTGAAGTCATCTTATCCAGTTTGGTATAACCACTTTCAAGACCACTCAAACCATCGGTACGGGCAGCTGCCTTTTGTATAAGGTCATACGCTTCAGCTATAACCGGATTAATCTGCGTATAATCCTTCTTCATGTTCTGCTGCGAAATTTCAAACAGCTTACCTTCAGCCTCCTGCATCAAGTCATCAACGTCCAAAGTCTCGTCGAACGCTTTACTTTGAATATTACTGGTAAAGGTTATCAATTCACGCGCCAAAGCTTTTTGCGCGATGATACGGGCATGATATTCGATATGCGCAGAGGAAGCCACCTTACTACTCAGTTGAGTGATATAGAACGGACCACCAACTTCTTCCAAATCACCACGTTTGGAAAGTTGTTCTTTCACTGTAAGGATATCTACCGGTTTCTGATTTGCCACCAAATCCGTAATTGCAGAGAATATCAGTTGATGACGGTGTTCGTAAAAAGATTCCGGACGGAGAATTTCACTTACCAATGAGTAGGCGTCTTTCTCAATCATCAAAGCACCAAGCACAGCCTCTTCCAGTTCCGGTGCTTGCGGCTGAATACGTCCGTAGTCATTGACAGGTTGGGGCGCTTTCCCCTTGGGAGTACGAGTTGTTCTTCTTTGTTCTGCCACTTTATTAATTACAAATTATTAATTACAAATTACCAGATAAGAATTATGAGCGCGAGCTCTTCTATCATTAAATGGGAGGACAAAGATAAACGATTTTATTCATTGGTTGCCACAATCTATAGTTAAGTTTTCAATCTATTATAAACAGAATTTATTAACTTTGTCTCCATAACTATAATTTGTAACTTGTTATTCATATCATGATTACATTTCCAAACGCTAAAATAAACCTAGGGCTGAATATTACAGAGAAACGCCCTGACGGATACCATAATCTGGAAACGATATTTTATCCATTACCTATTGAAGATGCATTAGAAGTGAATGTATGGAATGGAGGAAATGAGAAATACCACTTACATCAGTCCGGTTTAGAGATAGCCGGAGCAGCAGAAAACAATCTGGTGGCCAAAGCTTATAAAATGCTGGATGAAGAATATAACCTTCCACCAGTGGATATCCATTTGTTCAAGCATATTCCATCTGGAGCCGGACTAGGCGGTGGCTCAGCTGATGCAGCTTTTATGCTGAAACTACTGAACGGTAAATTTAGCCTTGGCCTTACTGATGATACTTTGGAAGAATATGCCGCCCGCTTAGGCGCAGATTGCGCTTTCTTCATAAAGAATGAACCTACTTATGCTGAAGGCATTGGGAACATTTTCTCCCCTATTTCATTGTCATTAAAAGGATATAAGCTTCTATTGGTAAAACCTGATATCTTCGTTTCTACGCGTGATGCCTTTTCTAAAATAAAACCATGCCATCCCCAAAAATCCTTAAAAGAAATCGTACTGCTGCCCATTGAGGAGTGGAAAGAATATATGTTCAATGATTTTGAAGTAAGCGTATTTCCACAGTTCCCAGCTATCGGAGAAATAAAGGAAGAGATGTACAAGCTGGGTGCCGTCTACGCATCGATGAGTGGATCCGGATCCTCTGTTTACGGATTGTTCAAGTCCAATGCCGTATTGCCGGAAATAGACTTCGGAAAAAATTCACTCGTATATAAGGGAGAACTAACGGTATAATAGAATGAAGTAGTTTTACTAAACAAAAGATAATCAGTATTGTTTTATGAAACATAAAACAACCTGATTATGAAAAAATTTAGATTATACTTATTGGCAAGTTTACTGTTAGCTTTTTCTGCAACAGCTTTTGCCGATGGTCTTCCCTCAAAGGTGGAGACAGCGTTTAAAAATATGTATCCCAAAGCTTCTGATGTGGAATGGGAACAAATCGGCGGATATTATACTGCGGAGTTTGTGATGGATAATAATGAAATAGATGCGTGGTTTGATCCTAACGGAGAATGGGTAATGACTACAAATGACGTTGAATCACTGGAAAAAGTCCCAGTTCCGGTTGCTGAAGCATTTATGAAAAGCATCTGGGCTTCTATGAGACTGAAAGATGTGAGAATCGGAACTTTTCCTAAACATCCCACAGTAATCCTTATTGAAGTAGAAGGATATAACTCCGACGAAGAATTCCAGTTATTTTATTCACCGGATGGAGAACTAACAAAAAGCATGAATGTGAGTGAACTGGGAGGCGAAGTTTATCCCGGACTATTTGAATAATATGTTTCAGGCGCAAATTTCGCAGGTGACACGGATTTATTTGTTTTTCTTCTATCCGTAAAGTCTGCGTAATTCGCGCCTGAAATAAATCTATACTTTCAAGTATACCCTAATACACCTCAACTTTCGCTGCGATTTGTTTAGCCTTGTCACGCAGCGCATCAAGATTAGCGCCCAACGGTGCATAACAAAGTACAACCCCCATTCGACGGTTTACACGAGTAGTAGGTTTACCAAATATACGTAGATAAGTATCTTCTTCTTTCGTCACTTCTTCCATACCACGATAGTTGGGACGTTCCTGGCTGGCAATAGGAGAAAGAATAACAGCACTCGCTCCTATACGTTCCTGCTTGATGCCCGGAATAGGCAAGCCAAGCACAGCACGCAGATGAAGTTCAAACTCATTCAGGTTCTGTGTTCCTGCCAAAGTAACCATACCCGTATCATGCGGTCTTGGTGAAAGCTCGGAGAAATAAACCCCATTCTCATGGCTAAGGAAGAATTCCACTCCCCAAAGACCGGCACCAGTCAAAGCACGGGTAACTTTTTCAGCCATTTCTTGCGCTTCTTTCAAATGAGCCGGGTCGATATGTGCCGGTTGGAAACTTTCGCGATAATCCCCACCCTTTTGTACATGTCCGATAGGCGGACAGAATAAAGTAGGACCATTCTTCTGGGTAACGGTGAGCAAAGTTATCTCACTATCAAACTTGATAAACTCTTCTATAATAAGTTCCTTGATATCACCCCGACTACCATTACATCCATATTCCCATGCATGCTCCAATTCATCGGGACTCTTCACTAATGACTGCCCCTTACCGGAAGAAGACATTAACGGTTTTACTACACAAGGGAAACCAATCTTTTCAGCAGCAGCTTTCAGTTCGTCCAATGATTTGGCATAGAAATATTTAGCCGTTTTCAGTCCCAATTCTTTAGCGGCAAGGTCGCGGATAGCCTTACGGTTCATCGTGAAGTTAACAGCCCGTGCGCTGGGAACTACCTGAATACCTTCTTTCTCAAAATCATATAAACGCTCCGTACGGATAGCTTCTATCTCAGGTACAATAATATCCGGCTGATGTTTATGCACCGCACGTTCCAATGCATCGCCATCCAGCATACTGAACACTTCGTATTCGTCTGCCACCTGCATGGCGGGTGCTCCGGCATACGAGTCACAGGCAATGATATATTGACCCTTACGTTGGGCAGAGATTACAAATTCCTTACCCAGTTCACCAGAACCTAAAAGTAAAATCTTTTTCATTTCAGTATCAGTTTTTATAAAATTGAAGCAAAGATAGGCAGAAAAAACGAAATAAAAGAAATACGGGAAGTTAACTTCATTCACTATAAGAAGTTAACTTCCCGCAATTACGATGTTAACATACTAGCAACCATTCAGTTAACTTCATTCCAACGATGAAGTTAACTCATTACCGATATACTTATTGATGTTGTTCTCTCAACAAATCATTCACCGTCTTAACCGGATTGAATGTGCTCAAAGGAACTTCTACAAATACCGTATTCCAGTCACTCATGGCACCATTCCAAAGTCCGGGAAGTTCAAGAGCTTTCAGGTCTTTACCATTCTTAGACTTATAGGATATGAAACCTGTCGCCTTATCTACATATTTTACGAGATCAAACTTATGTCCTTTATAATCGCGTACCGCACAAACCAAATCAACCGGGTTAAAGTGCGTACCTTTCTCAAACATATCTTTCTTTTCAGCGTCATTCATATCAATCTGAGAGCTTTCCAGAATTTGCAGAGAAATTGTACCGTCACTGTTGTAAGCGAGGAAAGGACCACCACCGGGTTCTCCCACATTCTTTACCATACCGCAAACGCGCATCGGACGATTCAGTTTTTGCTTCAGATAAATCACCAGTTCAGCATCTTCCAAATTCTTTGTCTCCGGATTTTTGCAGAACAGTTTCTTTTGCAGGAACTGCAAAATCTCAAGAATCTGCTCATGCGTATATTTACCGCTGTCCAGTAGCTGCAAATATGCAAATGCTTGTTGCTGCAAACTGACAAGTACACCGGCAATCAATTTCTTATATAATACGGTATCACCTTTCAACTTGTCAGGAACTACGTTATCTATATTTTTGATGAAAATCACATCAGCATCAAGGTCGTTCAGGTTCTCTATCAAGGCACCGTGACCACCCGGGCGGAATAAAAGCTTTCCATTATCACGGAAAGGTTTGTTTTCCATATCGGCAGCAACCGTATCTGTACTAGGTTTCTGCTCTGAGAAACTGATGTTATAATCCACACCGTATTTTTTTGCATAAGAAGAAGCTTTCTCGTCAACCAATGCCTTGAATAAAGCACGATGTTCGGGAGACACGGTAAAATGAACATTCACTTTTCCATTCTTATTGGCAGCATAGAGCGCACCTTCCACCAGATGCTCTTCCAACGGAGTACGGCTTCCGTCTTCATACTTATGGAATTTCAACAATCCTTTCGGCAATGCCCCGTAATTCAATCCGGCAGCCTCCAACAGAGCAGCAACTACAGCTTTATAATTGCCATCGGCCAACAGCGCAGGAATATCTTTTCCGGTAGTCTGACGACACGCTGCATTCAAGTCATCATAAAAAGCGAATTTCTCGATTTTCTCAAAGAAAGTCTTTTCAAAATCGGTTTGAGGTACATCATAATCAGCTCCAAGAAATTCAAACATATTCTTGAACATACGACTCGCCGCACCTGATGCAGGAACAAATTTAACGACCACTTTATCCGTCTGGGTATATACTTCCCAAGCGTCCAAATATTTCTTTTGCTCATCAACATCCGGAGCCAATATACCTTGCTCTAAAGATGCGGCGGCAAATAACTTCAAATACGGGAAACCTTTTTCAAAACAAGCCAGTTGTTCGGCAATCTGTTGTTCACTGATGCCTTTCTTGGCAAGCAATTCTTTGTCTTGGAGTGTTATCATAATATCTAATTTTATTAATTCATGCCCAAAAATACAAAAAAACCACAACCACCCTCAAGAAAAAGAAGAAAAAAACTACCTTTACAGCATAAAATACGGACGATTATGGAAACAGATGAATTTTTCACTACCGGAGAAAAGGATTTACTCTTTTCTCTCTATCGAAAATTATTGCAGCTTTCCGGAGAAACACTATTGAAGGGTGACTGCAAAAAACTGAAAACACATCTTGTCAACTCTATACAAAATAACCGCATACAACGGGATACCTTCGGTCTGAACCCTATTATAAAAGACATGCAGACCGCTGTAATCGTAGCGGAAGAAATAGGAATGAAGCGCGCTTCCATTCTGGGACTAATGCTTCATGATTCCGTGCGTTGTGGAAGTTGCACCTCCGAGGAAGTAGAGCAAAGTTATGGTGAAGACGTAGCCGGTATTATCCGGGGATTGATTCGTGTCAATGACCTTTACTCCAAAAGCCCGACTATCGAATCCGAGAACTTCCGTAATCTGCTGCTTTCTTTTGCCGAAGACATGCGCGTTATCCTCATCATGATTGCTGACCGCGTAAACATCATGCGGCAAATAAAAAACTGCAAAAATGACGAAGCACGCAGGCAAGTTGCCAATGAAGCAGCCTATTTATATGCTCCCCTAGCCCATAAGTTGGGACTGTATAAGCTGAAATCAGAACTTGAAGACCTCTCTTTGAAATATACCGAAAAAGAGGTATACTATCATATTAAAGAGAAGCTGAATGAGACGAAGGCTTCACGCGACAAATATATCGCAGCTTTCATTGCTCCGGTACAAAAGAAATTGGAGGAAGCGGGACTGACTTTCCACATCAAAGGACGTACAAAATCCATCCATTCCATCTATCAGAAGATGAAAAAGCAGAAATGCCCTTTTGAAGGAGTATACGACTTATTTGCCATCCGCGTGATACTGGACTCACAACTTGAGAAGGAAAAGTTGGAATGTTGGCAGGCATACTCCATCGTAACGGATATGTACCAACCCAATCCGAAACGATTGCGTGACTGGCTTTCTGTTCCTAAAAGTAACGGATATGAATCTCTGCACATCACCGTGATGGGTCCCGAAGGCAAATGGGTAGAAGTACAAATACGTACCGAGCGTATGGATGACATAGCCGAACGCGGTTTGGCAGCCCATTGGCGCTACAAAGGCGTGAAAGGTGAAAGCGGACTGGATGAATGGTTGACTACCGTGCGGGAAGCCTTGGAAAATTCTGACAGCAATGGTTTGGAAGCCATGGACCAGTTCAAACTGGATTTGTATGAAGATGAGGTTTTCGTTTTTACGCCGAAAGGGGACTTATTCAAGCTGGGTAAAGGGTCCACGGTATTGGACTTCGCCTTCCACATCCATAGTAAGTTGGGATGTAAATGCATTGGTGCCAAGGTAAACGGAAAGAATGCACAGTTGAAGCAAGTGCTGAACAGTGGAGACCAGGTTGAGATAATGACTTCCAATACTCAGTCTCCGAAACAGGATTGGCTGAATATCGTGACTACCTCAAAAGCCCGTACAAAGATAAGGCAGGCACTGAAAGAAATGGCTTCACGCCAGCATGCTTTTGCCAAGGAGACACTGGAGCGTAAATTTAAGAACCGGAAGATTGAATATGATGAGGGCACAATGATGCGCCTCATCAAGCGTCTCGGGTATAAAGTGGTAACAGATTTCTACCAGAGCATAGCTGACGAGACTCTCGACGTGAACGATATACTGGATAAATACATCGAGCAGCAGAAACGGGAAAGCGATACACGAGACGATATTATTTATCGCAGTGCGGAGGGCTACAATTTACAACCTACTTTACCGGAAGAGACATCTGCCAAAGAGGATATTCTCGTCATTGACCAGAACCTGAAGGGGCTGGATTTCACTCTGGCTCGTTGTTGCCATCCCATTTATGGAGATGAAGTATTTGGTTTTGTAACTGTAAGCGGAGGTATTAAAATACATCGCAAGGATTGCCCCAATGCAAGCGACCTGCACCAACGTTTCGGATACCGCATTGTAAAAGCCCGTTGGGCAGGAAAATCCCAAGGAGCGCAATACCCCATTACATTACGCATTGTGGGACATGATGATATAGGTATTGTAACCAACATTACATCTATCATCTCGAAAGAAACGGCAATTACCCTGCGAAGTATTGGAATAGATTCGCATGATGGTTTATTCTCGGGAACACTAACGGTAATGGTTGGTGATACAGGAAGACTTGAAGCACTTATCAAGAAGATAAAAACGGTAAAGGGAGTAAAACAGGTTTCAAGAAACTAAATGATAATTTAGGGGCGTAGCGCCCCAGCAAGGTTTCCTTTCGGATGATAGTGTTTTCAGGCACGGATTACACGGATTTCGCGGATTAAAGGCTGCGCTATATAATTCATAAAATTAAAAATCCGTGAAATCCGTGTAATCCGTGCCTGAAAATGTATACACATACACTTCCATTTAATGCCTAACTGTATTTATATCAGTTGCACTATTATCCGAAGGGAAACTTTGCTCCGGCGCTACGCCGGTAAATTCCCATTTATAAAACTCTATAGTTATGAAATATGATTTTAAAAAACAATTGAGAAGCTTTGGTTATGCCTGGCAAGGCATCAAGTGTTGTGTAGGAAAAGAGCAAAATTTAAGCTTTCACCTCATTGCTTCAGTGATAGTAATCACTGCCGGACTCATTTTAGGCATCACGCAAACAGAATGGATGATTATCGTTCTATGCATGGGAGTTGTGATTGCCGCCGAGTTGTTCAATACAGCTATTGAAAAATTAGTGGATTTGGTATCTCCCCAAAGGCATCCCATTGCCGGGCAAGTAAAAGATATTGCCGCCGGAGCAGTGCTGGTATGCGCTGCCGCAGCGGCAATTATAGGATTGATAATATTCGTTCCGTACTTAATAAATTTATGATTCATGCAATGCAGCATGGCCTTGCATAAATCATAAATCTGAAATATCAAATTATCTCACCCGTTTCTTTTTATAATAAGGATAAGTCAACAAGACGAAAAAAAACAAAGCAAGAATAGCAGCTACGGAAGCAATATGATACAATGAAGCTGCATCCATCTTATGGCAGGCTACTATAAGACCTGCCAGCACTCCAATTTCCATAGCCAAATGACAAGTTGTATTAGCTGTTCCGCGTTGGCAATGGTGGGAAAGCTTGACGAACATTCTTGTAAAAGGGATTGTCAGAAGTGCTAAAATGACCAAGGCCAAGAGCGATATATAATCTCCCACAAACAGCAATGGCAACAATATGCCCGGTATAAATGCAATGAGCATCATGTTTATTGCAGGCAGCCATGCACGCGGCAACAAAAAACGGTCAACATTGCAAAACGACATACCGATAGGTGCCCGAAAAGCGACATACGCTCTTGATGCGAATAACAGACTGAGCAAACCGACTGCTACCGCCAGATAAACGACCATTGGGAAACCATAAAAACGGAATAACAAAACACCCAACCCAGCTCCAACCAGCATACCCAAACGCGCAGCCCATGCATATACCATATTCCCTGAACTGCGACGAGCAGAAGTAGTGATATCGATAGCCACCGTGATACCTGCCGTAGTAGCAAGCCCGAAGCAGGCACCCTGAACAGCCGCAAGTAATAAAAGCTTTATATAACTATCTACAAATGCATATCCCAACATTGCCGCCAGCATAATAAAGGTGGAATACAAAAGTACATGTTTGCGTTTATAAGTATCCCCCAAATAGGCATGAAACGGTCCTACTACCAGCATCGCCGCTGCAAACATAAGGAACATGCCTCCCGTCTGCGGAATAGAAATACCCAATTGCGCCCCCATAATGAAAGGCAACAACGGGAAAAGCATGTAAACAGATGCAAACAACAACAGGTTTGCCGCACACATCCGCCAAAAGTTGAGCGTCATAAGTCCGTTAGTACTGTTCTTTTTCATTCGGGAAATCTAAGTTCTTCACATCCGATATATAATGACTGATTGCATCGGTCATTATCGTATGAAGGTCGGCATAGCGACGCAGGAAACGAGGACGGAAACCATTGTTCATACCCAGCATATCCTGAATTACCAGTACCTGACCGTCTACACCACCACCGGCGCCGATACCAATGATAGGAATAGTCAGTTCGCTAGCCACACGTTCTGCCAACGCTGCTGGAATTTTCTCCAACACGATTGCGAAACATCCGGCTTCTTCCAGCAAATGGGCATCCTGTATCAACTTCTCGGCTTCGGAATCATCCTTGGCACGCACAGTGTAAGTTCCGTATTTATTAATGGATTGCGGCATCAACCCCAGATGTCCCATCACAGGAATCCCGGCACTGAGAATACGTTTCACCGTACCGATAATCTCTTCCCCGCCTTCCATCTTCAGTGCATCCGCATGACTCTCTTTCATAATACGGATAGCAGAAGCCAAACCTTCCATTTCGTTTCCCTGATAGGAGCCAAAAGGCATATCAACCACCACCATTGCACGCTTCACGCCACGAACAACGGACTTGGCATGATAAATCATCTGGTCGAGAGTTATAGGCAACGTAGTCACATTACCCGCCATCACATTGGAAGCAGAATCACCAACAAGAATTACATCCATGCCTGCACCATCTACAATCTGTGCCATGGTGTAATCGTATGAAGTCAACATTGATATTTTTTCACCTCTTTGTTTCATTTCTACAAGGCGATGCGTAGTCACTTTACGAGTGTCGTCCGAAATATATCCAGCCATAATTTTATTATATGTTTTTAGTCTATTTGATACAAAAAAATAAGAAACGAGAGAAATAACAATTTAATGAAGAATGAAGAATTTGGCTGCGCTACGCAAACATGCCGCATGGTAATTCTTCATTCTTAGTTCTTCATTCTTCATTAAATTATTATTTCCCGCCGCAAAGGTAGTGCTTTTTCCAATTACTTGTGCACTTGCAGCATTTTATCGTAAGCGAAGCCTCTGAAATCATCCAAAACATGATGGCACAAAGGAGCTATATCCTCACGGCTATTGGTGGTTGCGAGTCCGATTACATTGGCTCCCGATGCCATTCCGGCTTTCAAGCCATTAAACGAATCTTCGAATACGTATGTATTTTCAGGAACAGCACCAAAAACCTCCATACCGAGCAGGAAACAGTCGGGTGCAGGTTTGGAAGCGGCAAACATCTCAGCAGTGAGAATACGGTCGAAAAGCGTCTTTATCTCAGGATGAACGCGATAAACAGCCGCCATCTTAGCCTCATTTGAACTGGTCACTACCGCTGTCTTTACCCCGTGACGATGAAGGTCGGAAATGAAATCGAGTACGCCGGGAATAAAATCAAACGTCATTTTCTTCTCAAAGTCGTTCAAGAGTCCGGTGATTTCAGCTTGCTCCTTCGTCATACCGGAGAAAAAAGTATCGTAGATATATGTCAGCGTCTGCCCCTTCACACGGCTCTCCAGTTCTTCCATCCCCAGATAATCAACCCCCACCTTATGCCAAAAGACACTGTATTGCGTCTCCGTATCCACTACTACCCCGTCAAAGTCGAATAAGACAGCTATTGTTTTCATTGTCTCCATAAACATTCTTTTACCTAAATCTGTTAATATAATTACTATACCGGGTACAAAGGTCTGAATTATCCTTGAACCAAGCAAATTTTTCATATCTTTGTAATCTCTAATTGACTCATATCAATGAACAACCCGCACATTTTAGGAACTGAGCGTATCGGTAAATTACTCTTGCAGTACTCCATACCTGCCATTATAGGTATGACTATTACCTCTTTGTATAATATCATCGACAGTATTTTCATCGGACATGGCGTGGGCGCTATGGGTATTGCCGGACTTGCCATTACTTTCCCATTAATGAACCTCGTAGTTGCTTTCTGTACTTTGGTTTCTGCCGGCGGTTCCACCATTTCGTCCATACGTCTGGGGCAGAAAGACCTTGACGGAGCAACAGAAGTGCTGGGAAACACGTTGATGTTCTGCCTCATCAATGCTTTCGTTTTCGGAGGTATCTCTTTTATCTTCCTAGATGATATTCTATGGTTTTTCGGTGCCAGCAATGATACATTGCCATACGCACGCGATTTTATGAAAGTAATCTTATTGGGTACTCCCATCACCTATACCATGATTGGATTGAACAACATTATGCGTGCCACCGGATACCCCAAGAAAGCGATGCTGACCTCTATGGTGACAGTAGTTTGCAACATCATCCTCGCCCCTATATTTATTTTCCATTTCGGATGGGGCATCCGGGGTGCCGCCACGGCAACCGTCATATCACAGTTCATCGGCATGGTGTGGGTAATCAGCCATTTCTTTCAGAAAACCACCCTCGTGCGTTTCCAGCCGGGGTTCTGGAAAATGAAGAAACGGATTATCGCCAGCATATTCTCCATCGGTATGTCCCCGTTCCTGATGAACGTAACTGCATGTGTCATCGTCATCATCGTAAACAACAGCCTGCAAGATTACGGTGGCGATATGGCAATCGGCGCATACGGCATCATGAACCGTTTGCTGGTACTTTACGTAATGATTGTACTGGGATTGACAATGGGGATGCAACCTATAGTCGGTTATAATTTCGGTGCACAGAAACACGACCGGGTAAAAGCCACTTTAAGGCTGAGTATCATTTCGGGAGTATGTATCACCAGTACCGGATTCATCATCTGCGAATTATTCCCCCACACAGTATCTGCCATCTTCACCAGCGATGAGCAGTTAATAGATATGGCGTCAAGAGGTGTCCGTATCGGTATAGCCATGTTCCCGCTGGTAGGCGCCCAGATTGTAATAGGCAACTTTTTCCAAAGCATAGGAAAAGCTAAAATCAGTATCTTCCTGTCACTCACCCGCCAGCTACTGTATCTGCTTCCCGGGTTGCTGATTTTCCCCCATTATCTAGGCTTAGACGGAATATGGGCATGCATGCCGGTATCAGATTTCTTTGCGTTCGTTACGGCGGTCGTTGCCCTATGGATATATGTGAAGAAGCTGAAGAGATTAACACCTCCTCAGCTTCAACCTTGATTATTCCGTTTCCTACTATTCGTTCTTGATGCTGTTCACAGGGTTTTCATGAGCGATGCTTCTTGTACGAAGTACTATACAGAAGGTTATTACTATCAATAATAACAGCACCACTCCTACATATACTTCCCAACCCGTATTAGCCTGTTCAGCAAAACTATCCAGCCATCGGCGCCCAAAAACAGATGCCGACAAACAGCCTGAAATCACAGCGGGCAATGCAACCCATGAAACTTCTCTTGTCAGCAGGAGGATGATATCTCCCGCTCCCGCCCCGTTCACTTTGCGGATAGCAATCTCCTTACTACGGCGGCGTACTTCGTCGTTGATATACCCCAACAAACCCATGAGCGTAATCAAAAATATTGAGATACTCGCCAGTAATACCGCATTACGAAAGCGGCGAACATCGGTATATTGCTCATCCAACGCCTTTTCCAAAGAGGTGAATACTACATAATCAGCCGGAAACATTTCCTCCATCTTGCGGTTCAGCGCGATAAGGTTTTCTCCAAAAGGTTCTTTCAGGCGTATATAATGCGTATTGCCCCAATTCTCTTTAAAAACCAGTAATACAGGAGTCTGGCTTTCGTAAGCGCTATAAACAGGATAATCTTCCATTACCCCTACTATCACAAAATTATTATCATAAATCTTCACGACATGTCCTATCGCACTATCTTTCCAACCGGCCTTCCGCACAAAAGTTTCGTTTACAATCAGTTCGTCATTATCCGCCAGAAATCTCGGCGCCCTTTTTGCTGCGTCAAAGTTGCGCCCCTCCACGATATTAATCTTCATCATCGGTATAAAGTTACGCCCCACCCAGTCCAGTCGGGTATTCACTTTATGTCCTTCTCCCACATCGAATGTTTCGCCGCTATATCCCTCACAAATGAGTTGGCTGGTACAAGCATAATCTTCTACCATAGGCAAACCGCCGAAGATAGCTACACGACTCTCATAATTCCCGCCTACCTTTGCCCAACATGTCACAACGCGGGTGGGGTCATATCCCAACGGACGGTTTATCACCGATTGATACTGGTGCAACACCACAATCAAAAAACAAAAGATAAAGGAAACTCCCATAAACTGGATGAACAGCAACGGGCGCTTCCATGATGCATTACATTCAGTATACCGACGAAAAACCTGTGTCACCGGAATGGATGAGAATAACCATGCAGGCAATATCCCAGCCAATAAAAACAAGAACAATATCACCACTGCCGGTACCCATAATGTCTGTACGGTGAAAAGCGAAGCAAGCCGGGCAGCAGCTATATCTTCCACGAAATCACGAAATAGATACATCAGCAAACCGGATAGCAAGATGGAAACCAGCACTATCACCGCCGTTTCCGTGAGAAACATACTGAAAATCGTACCATCCGCCGCACCGCTACATTTATGCACCCCTACCTCCTTGGCACGGCGTGCCAAAGAAGAAACAGATATCAATACATAGTTGAATGCCGCCACCAGGAGAATGGCAATGGCAAGAATCGTCATCACCAATATCATTGTGTGTACAGTAGGGTTTTGCGTATGAAGTTCTACCAACGGACGAAAAGAAAAAGCCCAACGGTTGTTCGTTTTCTTGTTGAAGTTAGGCATATATTTCTTCATCAAATCCGGCAAGCGGGCTTCAACTACAGAAATATCCTGTTCCGGTTCATTGAAACGTACTATAACCTGATAACTGATATCAAATCCCCACCCAGCCCGCTTGTCATTCCAAAGTTCAGCCATGGAACTTACCACATCAAAAGGAATATCCGTATTTTCCGGTTGGTTTTCAAAAACGCCTCTGATTATATACGGTGTATTGCGGTCAAGCTGCAATTGTTTTCCTACTACCGTTGCCAGTTCTCCCCCTTCGCGTATCTTATCTGCCACAGAACGCGAAATGAAGATAGCATCCGGCGCCTGTAAATCTTCCGGTTTACCCGCCAATATTTGTATACCCAATGTGGCAAATATATGATGGTCTGCATACATCGTGATTTCCGGCAGACGCACATTACCATTATAGTAGTTACAAATATCCCGATCACGCATCACGGTAGCATCTATCACCCGACCGGGAAAATTCTCCCGCAAGGCTTCCGCAAACGGGCCATAGACGCAGGGGCTCCCTTTATCGGGTACATCATTCAATATATTAGTCAGATAGGTCAGGTGTAGCTGTTCCGGCTGACGGAAGAAATGATTGTAACTGAGTTGAAATGCCACGCAAGCAAAAAGCAGAACACCGATGAACAGTCCCAAAGTAAGGGAAACGGTCTTCGTCAGGTTATTGCTGCGCCCGCGCAACAACATCAATAAACTATAATAGACTTGTCTCATGGTAATACTATTTTATTCGCTCTTTATACTGTCCACAGGATTTTCATTGGCAATGCGCCACGCTTTGAGCACTACCACCCACACAATCAGTATCAGGAGGCAAACAGCCAGCAATACGAACCATACAGGCGAAAACAGTGGACAATCGGAAAACTGTTCCATCCAGATGCCGGATACGTACCAGGCAACAGCTACACCTATCAACACAGCACCGACAGCCACCTTCAGGATGCCCACCGACAGCAACCGTAGAATATCAGATGCTTCTGCCCCATTGACTTTACGAATGGCAATTTCCTTTGAGCGACGGCTTGTTTCATCGTTGACGTAGCCTATCAGCCCCATCAATACAATAAGCAAGATACAACCGGAAGTCATATACACCGTATTCCGGAAGCGGAGAACCGATGCGTAGCCGATGCGACGGACATCTTCGTAACTGAGAAAAGCAAGTCCGGAGTCGGGATAGCTCTGTTTGACAAACTCATTCAAACGAAGCAGGTTTTCGTGCCAGGGTTCTTTGAGACGTACATGAAAAGTCAGGCTACTTGACGGTTCGAGTATGAAGGCCACACGGGTCATCTTATCAAAGAAACCCATATTGCGTACATTACGTATCACTCCCACCACCTTGGCACGTCCTTCATTGCTAAGACGGTTGGCACGCATCGGAAGTTCACGGCCTATCACCTGGTCGCCCCAGTTCAAGTCTTCCACCAGTTTTTCGCTCACCAGCGCCTCACCTTCGTATTGCGGCCAGTTACCTTCAACCAGTTTCAATCCTGTAGCTTCAGGAAAACCCTTGGCAAAATATTGGTAATGTACCGATGGACGCTTATTCCCCCCTTCGGCCTCTACCGGTCTTGTAGAATAATGTTCCAACAAGCCTCGTTCGCTTCTTCCTATAACCTCGACAAACGGCTGACGAAGAATGGCATCTTCAACGTGCTGCGCTTTTTGTGTAATTCCCCCTTCATTTCTGGTTTCTCCCAACCATCCCGTAGCGGTTCCTACCGCCAGGCGATTGGAGTCGAAGCCCATGTCACGTGTCATCAAGTCGTGATACTGGTATATGCTGGTAGCCAACATGCCTAATATAAACGCCACACCAAGGAACTGTACAAACAGCAACCCATGCTTCCAGGAACGCTTGTCGTCAGTATAACGGCGAAAGACTTGTGTTACGGGAATACGGGCAAACATCTGTCCCGGCAATACACCGGCAATCAGAAAAAGTAATACTACCGTAACGGCAGGTACCCACAATGTCTGCCAAGTGAAGAGTTCTCCCAGCCGTGCCAGTCCCAGCATATCCTCTATAGGATCGCGAAACGCATACATCAAGCCCAGGCAACAAATCACAGACAGCAACATCATCAGACCGGTTTCCCAGAGAAACATGCCCATGACATGCCTGGAGTCGGCTCCGCAACATTTATGTACTCCCACCATCTTGGCACGCCGCCCGATGGTGGCAATAGCCGCCAACACATAGTTCATGCCGGAAACGAAGAAGATGGAGAAGCCCAAAACAAAGAGGATGACGATGCGCCGCACATTGTCGGGATTACAGAAATGAAACTCTGTCACAGGAATTACGGAACATTCCATACTTTCCCCGTTGTGTGGGTCTTTTATTTCGGTATAACGTCCAACGGCTTGAGTGACACGGCGGTTCATCTCTTCAAAGTCGTCGGCATGCCGCAAGCGGACATAAATCATGTAGATGTCGTTATTCTTCCAAGTACCCTTGCCGTACATATTATCTTCAACAGTGGGTAATGAGATAAGCACATTGACGGGGAAAGCCGTGTTGCCCGGCATATCCTGGTAAACGCCCCGCACGGTGATGTCAAAGCGTTTATCCATATTGAATTTCTTGCCCACCGGGTCTTCACTGCCAAACAGTTCTCTTGCCTTGCTTTGCGAAACAAAAGCGTTGAAGCTTTGCGCCAATTGTTGAGGATCACCTTTCAGCACTTCAATCCCCATAGTTCGGAAGTACAGGGTATCACCAAAAACGACTTGTATATCTTCCAGTTTCTTATCGGCAATATACAAGTCCGGTTGATACCAAAAGAAAACCGGAGTGGCACATTCCACCAAGTCGGGCAACGACTCGGCAAGGGCGGCAGCCGCAGGGCGGAAGGTATCCCATTCCCATCTTCCGGCAACCCCCTCGGGAGAGACATCACGGGTACCGAACATGACGAGCCGTTCGTGTTCTTTATAAAAAGTATCGAAGTTCAGTTCATAAACTATTTGCGAGAAGAGCAAGATACCCACCAGCAAGCCCAAAGTCAACGACAACAGCTTGACTACATTCCCCCCACGTCCACGCAGCAGTATCTGAATCGTATAGTAAATTTGTCTCATAATGCATTTTTCTGATTAAACACCGGTTCCCTGTGCCGCTATACTTGCCACTACACTACCATCGAACAGATGTACCGTGCGATGCGCGAAACTGGCATCATGCTGAGAGTGCGTCACCATAATAATCGTAGTACCTTCCTTGTTCAGCTCCGTCAACAAGTTCATCACTTCGGCGCCATTCTTGGAGTCAAGGTTACCGGTCGGCTCATCGGCAAGTATCAGCTTAGGATTGGTTACCACGGCACGGGCAATCGCTACACGCTGCTGCTGACCACCTGAGAGTTGTTGAGGGAAGTGTTTGGCACGATGGCTGATGTTCATCCGTTTAAGAATTTCTTCTACCATACGTTTACGCTCACCCGCCTTCACACCCAGATAGGTAAGAGGAAGCTCCACATTCTCGTACACATTCAGTTCGTCTATCAGGTTAAAGCTTTGGAATACAAACCCCAACTTCCCTTTACGGACGCGGGTACGCTCTTTTTCCTTTAAGTCGGCCACTTCCTGGCCTAGAAGTTTATAGCTGCCTTCGGTAGGGTTGTCCAGCAAACCGAGAATATTCAACAAAGTTGACTTACCGCAACCCGAGGGTCCCATAATGGCTACAAACTCTCCCTCCTTCACTTCAAGGTTTACGTGGTTCAATGCTACCGTTTCTACTTCTGATGTACGAAATACTTTACTGATGTCATTAATTTCAATCATAATATTAACTATTTAATTCTTGTTATTTGTTATCATTCACTCTTAATACTGTTCACCGGATTCTCATTCGCAATCCGCCATGATTTCCACAGCACACAACCCAGCACGAGCGCCAAATTGCCAATCAGCACCAACGCATATACAGCCCAACCGAGCGGAATTTGTTCCGAGAACTGCTCCATCCAAAGCGTATTGACATACCAGGATACAAGGGTACCGATGAGTACTGCCGGAACAGCCACGTAAAGCACATCACGTGACAGAAGTTCCAATATCATACTTGCCTCAGCCCCGTTCACCTTGCGAATGGCTATTTCCTTCGAGCGACGATGCACCTCGTCGGTGGTATAACCTATCAATCCCATCAACATGACGAAAAACATGGTGATTGCCGCCATCAATGTGGCATTGCGAAATACACGGACGCTGTTGTATTGGTCTGTTATCAGCTGCTGATAATTACCAAAGTCTATGGTTTTGTCGGGAAACGCCTCTTTCGCCGCCTTATTCAGCTTTTGGAGATTTTCGGCAAAAGGTTCTTTCAAGCGGAGATGTACTACACCGTAGAAAGGTTTTCTGCCCACCGCCATAAAAGGCATTTTCTCATTCGTGAAAGTTCGTATCTGGAAATCCTTCAACAATCCCGCTACCTTAACATTAAGGTCACCCACGTGAACAGTACGCCCCACTACATCGTCGCCCCAATTCATCAATTCGGCAAAAGTTTCGTTCACCACGACCTCATCGGCTGTGCGTGCCATACGCCCCGCTTTAAATGTCATGCCCATCAATGCCGGATAATCTTCGCGCATATAGTAGCAGTAACGGGTAGAAAATAATGAATTGCCCGATTCATCCTTAATGAAGTTGCCGCTATACCCATAAATGGGTGTACCTTCGGCGCTACTCACCGCCTCCACGTAGGGCAGCCCTTTGAAGAACTGATAGGCGGCATCACGCGACTCCGCTTCTTCCATATAAAGCTCACCTATTGCCATCCGTTGGGGGTTGTAGCCCATATCCTTGTTCAACACATAGCTATATTGCGCCATCACCACGCACATCAACCCGCAGATGAAAGCCACACCTGCAAACTGGATGAAAAGCAACGACCGTTTCCAGCCTTTTTTCCCTTCCGAATAGCGATGGAATACTTGTGACACCGGGATGCGTGAAAACAAGCGTCCCGGCAGTACACCACCCACCAGGAACAGTACAACCACCACCGTAAGCGGTACCCAGATACGTTCCGGCGCAAACAACATGGAGAGTTTTGCCACTGTGGTATCTTCTACGAAATCACGGAAATTCAGCAACAATAAAACCATCAGTAACAAAGCGCCCAAGATGATGAAGGCGGTTTCAAGGAGAAACATTCCAAAGACAGTGCCACCACTGGCGCCACTGCACTTATGCACGCCCACCGCCTTGGCACGATGACTCAGGGAGGAAATAGAAATAAGCACATAGTTCAACGCGGCAATAAATAGAATGGCAAACCCCAAGATGCTCATAATGTTTGTCATACGGCGCACATCCTCAAATCCGCGATAGGTATCACGAATGGGCTGTATATATGCAGAGTAGCCGTACTCCTTCTTATCCTCCGCCGGACGATACTTATCAATCATGGCATCGATTCGCTTATTCACTACCGAATGGTCGGCTCCCGGACGGAAACGGATGTATTCCATCCAACTATCTCCACCGCTCCATGAATAATTTCCCCAATCACGGCTCCAGGCAGTAGGCAGGGATATCACTCCTTCCGGATTCATCGTGGCGTTCTCCGGCAACGTGGCGTACGTGCCTTTCACCGTCAAATCTATCCGATGGTCGTAACTAAGTATTTTCCCAACAGGATTCTCATCACCGAAAATCTTCTTTGCAAAGCGCTCGCTCAAGAAAATAACATCAGGCTGTACCAAGTCCCGCTCGGGGTCTCCACTCAATACCTCGATACCCATGGTACGGAAAAAGAGCGAATCGGCCGCCACCTTCCGATCGTCAAAACGCACACTGCCGTTATAGAGCGGTTGTGATGCCGGCCATTCCGCCAAGCTACAAGCCGCTTCCACCTCTTTGGGGAAATTCTCGAGTATGGCACCTGCCACAGGTCCGAAGTTTGCTTGTGAAGGCTTATGTTTTTCACCATTGGTGGTGAAGACCGACCACACCTGGTAGAGATTATCATAATCTTTATAACATTTGTCAAAACTCTGCTCATATACCACACGGGCAAACAGCAGAATACTCATCGTCAGTCCCAACCCCAGAGAAATTACTTTAATGATGTTTGAGCCACGTCCACGCAGTAACGTCTGGATTACATAATAGATTTGTTTCATTTTTATATTGTTTTATCTTTTTTCTTGCTTTACTTAATGCAGAAAGCATGCCAAACAAACTATTCTGTTGATTTTCAAAAGAAAATAGATATTCCTTTCAGGCAAGAAGTGTCTAATAATTAGACACCGCTGTCCAAGATTTAGACACAGAGAAAGGATAATTTAATGAAGAATATACAACGCATTGACGGACAGCGACTTTAAGCTTTACACCACTTTATCAATTGTACAGTGCCGCTGTATCGGTGATAAAGCGTCGCTTTATCGGTGGTAAAGTAACACTGTATCGGTGGTAAAGCGGCACTTTATCACGAGTAAAGTGATACTGTACAATTGATAAAGTGGAAGTACAGTGACACTCCATTGATAAGACGCGGATGACGCAGATTTTAAGGCTGCGCTGTGTCTCTGATTTTTTCGACGCGGATTGAGCAGATTAAGCGGATTTTTTACTTTGTTGCTACTCAAGAAAAAAATCTGCGTCATCTGTGTCATCTGCGTCTGAAAAATTAAAATCCGCTTAATCCGCTCAATCCGCGTCGAAAAAATTAAAACCTCTGTGACCTCTGTGTCCTTTTTAATTTTTAATTCTTTAATTTTTAATTTCGCGCCCTGCGCGACAATTTCCCATTTAAAGAACACAAAAAAGGAAAATACGGCAATTATCATATTGAAATAAAACTCTATCTTTGCCGCCGGTTTTCTAAGAACACATAATATATAATGTATATGAAATTAGCCCGCTTAATGCTATTTCTCCCTTTCTGCCTGCTTATGGGCAGTTGCGACTTGATAGATTATCATCCATACGATGTTCGTATTACCGGAGAGACAGATGTAAATGCTCATAACATCGCCCGGATAGAAGAAAATTGTAAAGGCAAAACTACGCTACGCTTTGCCACGATGGGTGATTCTCAACGGTGGTATGACGAAACGGTGGAATTCGTTAATAATCTAAATATGAGGGACGACATAGACTTCGTTATCCATGGCGGAGATATGAGTGACTTCGGACTTACAGACGAATTTCTCTGGCAACGCGACATCATGAATAAACTTAAAGTACCCTACGTAACTCTCATCGGTAATCATGACTGCCTGGGCACAGGTGAAGAAACATATCGTACCGTATTTGGCGACCCCAACTTCTCATTCATTGCCGGACGGGTAAAATTCGTGTGCCTGAACACCAACGCAATGGAATTTGACTATTCACGCCCCATTCCCGATTTCACCTTCATGGAGAAAGAGATTACCGAACGGCAAAGCGAATTTGACAAAACAGTAATATCCATGCATGTGCGCCCATACGCCGACCAGTTTAACAACAACGTGGCACGGGTATTCCATCGTTATGTAACCGAATACCCCGGCATACAATTCTGCACCGCCGCCCACGAACACCGCCTGTTTGAAGAAAATCTTTTCGGAGACGGCATCATGTATTACATGAGCGATTGCATGAAACATCGCAGCTATTATATATTCACCCTGACACCTGACGGATATGAACGCGAAGTGGTATACTATTAATATATACAGAATAACAGGTATCTTAACCTGCCTGCTATTATCGGGCTGCCTGCCTTTGTCCGCACAAGAAAAAGATACAGTCATTATTGTGAAGCATGACACCGTATGGATGAAACCCGGTAATGCGGATACTATTATGATAACTCCCACACGCTACAACCGTTACGACCGCCGTGTGCATCGCTATCGTAAACATTGGGAAGCGCTAATCCCGACACATACCAAAATTCAGTTTGCCGGAAATATGGGTTTGTTGTCTTTCGGCACAGGATGGGATTATGGAAAACATAACCAGTGGGAAACAGACTTTTTTCTGGGTGTCCTTCCCAAATACCAGTCCGAGCGTACCAAAATGACATTTACCTTGAAGCAGAATTATATTCCCTGGAGCCTTCAAATCAAGGAAAGTCGTTTTTCCGCCGAGCCGCTGACCTGTGGCATGTACCTCAATACCGTCTTTGGCGACGAATTCTGGACACACGAACCCGACCGTTATCCCAAAGGCTATTACGGCTTTTCATCTAAAGTGCGTTTTCATATATTCCTTGGGCAACGTATCACATACGACATCGACCCCAAGCGCAGATTTACGGCAAAAGCCATTACCTTCTTTTATGAGCTTAGCACCTGCGACCTCTATGTCATAAGCGCCGCCACCAATAAATATCTCAAACCGAAAGATTATCTGAGTTTATCGTTCGGACTGAAATTACAACTGCTGTAAGTTGTGTGTAAAAAAGACATTCAGACCATTTCAATGCCCTCTAGGGGCCTACACCATACCCGAGCCGTACCCGGTCCGTACCAAGTCCAATCGTATAGGTACGGAGCAAACACGGTTTTGGTACGCCTCGGGTTGTGTGAAGAGGAAGAATAGAACAATAAAGAGTGAAAAATAAAAACTCATTTAACTTCTTTATTTTCCCAAAAACATAAAGTATATTTGTCCTCATAAATATAACTTTTCAGACATGAAGAAATTCGGAAATATTCTTATCGTTGATGACAATCGGGGCGTACTGGCGGCATTACAACTATTGCTAAAACCCTACTTCAACCAAATTACCACCCTTTCGTCACCGGTTACCCTCCCCAGCATGCTGCGTGAAGAAGAATGGCAAGTATTGCTACTCGATATGAATTTCACTTCCGGAATCAATACCGGCAACGAAGGGTTATACTGGTTGCATGAGGTCAAAAAGCAGCGCCCCACATTGCCCGTCGTATTATTCACCGCATACGCAGATATAGATCTTGCGGTACGCGGCATCAAGGAGGGAGCAACTGACTTCATCGTGAAACCCTGGGATAATCAGAAATTAGTGGAAACCCTGCTGAATGCAGTGGAAAACGCCGATAAGCCCGGTAAACAGAAAACAGTTGGAAAGAATGATAGCGCATTGTCCTCCATGTATTGGGGAGAAAGCGCCGTTATGCAACAGCTTCGTTCATTAGTAGAAAAAGTAGCGATAACCGATGCCAATATCCTCATCACAGGCGAAAATGGTACCGGTAAGGAAATGCTTGCCCGGGAAATTCACGCCCTCTCTTCAAGGCGCAGGGAGGAAATGATAAGTGTAGACATGGGTGCAGTCACCGAAAGCCTTTTCGAAAGTGAACTGTTCGGGCATATAAAGGGCTCTTTTACCGACGCCCATGCCGACCGTGCAGGAAAATTTGAAGCAGCCGACCACAGTACACTTTTCCTCGATGAAATCGGAAATCTTCCTTATCACTTGCAGGCCAAACTCCTGACTGCCGTACAACGCCGAAGCGTCGTACGTGTAGGCAGTAACACGCCTATTCCGGTAGACATCCGCCTCATCTGCGCCACCAACCGCAATCTGCCTGAAATGGTAGCTAAAGGAGAGTTCCGTGAAGATTTGCTTTACCGAATTAACACCATTCATCTGGAAATACCCGCCCTGCGCGAACGTCCTGAAGATATTATTCCCCTTGCGGAACGTTTCATAGCACGCTTTTGTAAACAGTATGACAAAACTCCCGTTCATCTGGATAATTCCGCCAAAGAGAAATTGACGCATCATCCTTGGTTTGGCAATATCCGGGAGTTGGAGCATGCCATTGAAAAAGCAATCATCATCTGTGACGGTACTTTCCTGACAGCTGAGCTGTTTCAATTGCCAAAGCGTAATGAAGTACCCGAGACCTCCGCATCGACCCTCGAAGAGATGGAAATGCAGATGATTCGGAAAACATTGGACAAATGTAACGGCAATCTTTCAGCTGTTGCGGCACAGCTTGGCATCACACGCCAAACGCTTTACAACAAGATGAAAAAGTATGGACTTTGAATAGCTGATATAAAACATGAAATGTAGGGATATAAGGCAATATTACATTTTCCGGACCACCATCAGTTTGTTGGTTGCCCTTCTTGCTGGAACGATGTGGGCGCTTTTTTTTCTCAAGACAACCGAAACCAAAGGAGTTGGCGACCCGCTATTTTGGGCTATCTTCGCTACGGTTCTCTTACCCCTTGTCATACGTTGGCAACAGCGTCTCTATCAACATCACACACGAAAGGTACTCTTCATGCTCGACGCCATTGAAAACAACGATAACGCCATCCATTTTTCCGAAACCGAAGAAACGGCAGATGCCCGTCTTGTAAATCGTGCGCTGAACCGTGTGGCTCATATTCTGTATAATGTAAAAAGCGAAACAGCCCAACAGGAGAAATACTATGAGCTCATCCTTGATTGCGTGAATACCGGTATTATCGTTTTGAACGACAGCGGATCGGTTTATCAAAAGAACAGTGAAGCCTTGCGACTGCTCGGACTGGACGTCTTTACTCACGTCCGCCAACTGAACCGAGTAGATATGCGTTTGATGGACATCCTTACACACTGTCGCCCGGGAGACAAGTTTCAAGTGGCATTCAGCAATGAACGAGGTACCATCAATCTTTCCATCCGTGTCAGCAATATAACGGTTCGCCAGGAACATCTGCGCATTCTTGCACTGAACGATATCAATACCGAACTGGATGAAAAAGAAATTGATTCCTGGATACGGCTTACCCGTGTACTGACCCACGAAATCATGAATGCGGTTACTCCTATAACTTCGCTGAGCGACACGTTACTAGGACTTACCCAAGAGCGTGAAGCGGCAGGAGAAATCCGCAAAGGCCTGCAAACCATCAGCAGTACAGGCAAAGGTTTGCTGTCCTTTGTAGAGTCCTATCGCAAATTCACCCGCATTCCTACTCCCGAACCCTCCTTGTTCTATGTGAAAGGTTTCATCAACCGCATGGTTGAACTGGCACGCCACCAATATCCCGATACTCCCGTCACTTTTCAGATTCACATCACTCCTGACGAACTCATACTCCATGCCGATGAAAATCTGATATCGCAAGTCGTAATCAATCTGTTGAAAAATGCGATACAGGCCATCGAGACTTCCCCCTGCAAGATTGAAAACGGGCATATCAATATCCGCGCTTATTGTAATGAAGCTGAAGCGGTACTTATAGAAATATCCAACAACGGCCCTGCCATTCCTCCCGACATAGCGGAACATATTTTTATTCCATTCTTCACAACCAAAGAGAACGGCAGTGGCGTAGGTCTTAGTATTTCACGCCAAATCATGCGGTTATCCGGTGGAAACATATCGCTGATACCCGGTAAGGAAACAACCTTTGTCCTGAAATTTAATTGAACTATTTTTAATTTATATTTGTTATAACTCAAAAAGCCTATGTTATTCACAGCAGAAAATATTCTACTTGTTGGTTCTATTTTGCTTTTCGTCAGTATCATTGTAGGTAAAACCGGTTATCGTTTTGGGGTTCCCGCTTTATTGCTCTTTCTTGTAGTGGGCATGCTGTTTGGCAGCGACGGTCTCGGCTTGCAATTTCACAACGCCAAGGAAGCGCAGTTCATCGGTATGGTAGCCCTTAGCATTATCCTGTTTTCCGGAGGTATGGATACCAAATTTACAGAAATCAAACCTATCCTTGCACCGGGTATCGTGCTATCCACTGCCGGGGTATTGCTGACGGCACTGTTCACCGGGCTTTTCATCTGGTGGCTTTCCGGAATGAGTTGGACTAACATACAACTGCCCCTCATCACCTCTTTGCTATTGGCATCTACCATGTCGTCAACGGACTCTGCTTCGGTATTTGCCATACTCCGTTCGCAAAAAATGAACCTGAAGCATAATCTGCGTCCTATGTTGGAATTGGAAAGCGGTAGCAATGACCCGATGGCTTATATGCTTACAATCGTACTGATTCAGTTTATCCAATCTTCCGGAATGGGCGTGGGAAGCATATTGGGTTCCTTCTTTATTCAGTTTATTGTGGGCGCCGCCGCCGGTTATTTGTTAGGCAAACTGGCTATACTCATGCTGAACAAACTGAATATAGACAACCAGTCGCTCTACCCCATCCTGTTGCTTGCATTTGTATTTTTCACTTTCTCCATAACGGATTTGCTGAAAGGCAACGGTTATCTTGCCGTATACATTGCCGGTATGATGGTAGGTAATAATAAAATAATGTACCGTAAAGAAATATATACGTTTATGGACGGGTTGACATGGCTGTTCCAAATCATCATGTTCCTCTGTCTCGGGCTGCTCGTCAACCCTCACGAAATGTTGGAAGTAACGGTTGTGGCATTGCTCATCGGAGTATTCATGATTGTTATCGGCCGTCCGCTCAGTGTATTCCTCTGTTTACTTCCTTTCGGCAAAAAGATAAACATGAAATCGCGATTGTTTGTATCTTGGGTAGGATTGCGTGGAGCCGTACCCATCATCTTCGCAACCTATCCGGTAGTGGCCGATGTACCCGGAGCACACAGTATTTTTAATATCGTATTTTTCATCACGATTGTTTCTCTTGTTGTCCAGGGTACTACCGTTTCATGGGTAGCCCGCGCTTTAGGACTTTCCACCCCGCTGGAAAAGACGGGCAATGATTTTGGAGTCGAACTGCCCGAAGAGATAGATTCCGACTTGCATGACGTGACGGTTACAGAAGAAATATTAAAAAGAGGAGAAACGTTGAAGGACATGAATCTCCCCAAAGGTACGCTCGTCATGATAGTGAAACGTGGCGACGAATACCTCATACCCAATGGTACGCTAAAGTTGCATGTAGGAGATAAGTTGTTATTGATTTCGGAGAAGAACAAAGAATAAGAAAAACAGAAGAGTATTCTGCCAAGAAAAAAACTCTAAACCACTTGTTTTGCATCACTATAAGCCCTATATTTGCGCAGTTTTAACTAAAGTGTGCAAATTTAACGAATGGAACAAGAACTACTATTCATCGACTACATAGAACAAAGCATCATAAAAAACTGGGATCGAAACGCTCTGACAGACTACAAAGGAATTACCTTACAGTATAAGGATGTAGCTCGCAAAATAGCTAAGTTTCATATCGTACTGGAAAGTGCCGGTATCAAACCCGGAGACAAAATTGCGGTATGTGGGCGTAACAGTGCCCACTGGGCGGTATGTTTTCTAGCGACGCTCACGTATGGAGCTGTTATCGTCCCTATTCTCCATGAGTTCAAAGCGGATAATATTCATAATATCGTCAATCATTCCGAAGCCAAACTGCTTTTTGTTGGAGATCAGGCTTGGGAAAATCTGAACGAAGATGCGATGCCGTTGTTGATGGGTGTTGTATTGCTGACCGATTTCACTCCGGTTGTTTGCCGCAACAAGCAACTCATGGACGCTTTTGAACATCGCAACGCTATCTATGGCGCACATTATCCCAAGAATTTCCGTCCCGAACATATTTGCTATCACAAAGAACAGTCGCCTGAGGAACTGGCAGTAATTAATTACACTTCCGGTACTACAGGATATTCCAAGGGCGTTATGCTTCCCTATCGCAGTCTGTGGTCAAACATAGCTTATTGCCATGAAATGCTACCTGTACGTCCCGGCGACCACATTGTTTCCATGTTACCCTTGGGACATGTATTCGGTATGGTATACGATTTCCTATATGGATTTTCCGCTGGCGCTCATTTGTATTTCCTTACGCGGATGCCTTCACCCAAAATTATTGCCCAGTCGTTTTCTGAAATCAAACCGCGCGTCATTTCTTGCGTACCGCTTATTGTGGAAAAAATAATCAAAAAAGATATCCTTCCTCGCATAGACAACAAAATTGGTAAGTTGCTATTGCGCATGCCCATCGTAAATGATAAGATTAAGGCCGATATGCGTAAGAAAGCGATGGAAGTCTTTGGTGGAAACTTCGACGAAATTATCATTGGCGGTGCACCTTTCAATGCCGACGTAGAGCGTTTCCTCAAACAAATAGGATTCCCCTACACTATCGCATACGGTATGACGGAGTGCGGGCCTATCATCTGCTCCAGCCGCTGGGAAACATTGAAACTAGCCTCTTGCGGCAAGGCTGCCAGTCGCATGGAAGTTAAAATAGATTCTTCCGACCCACAGAATGTAGCGGGTGAAATAATCTGCCGGGGAGCCAACCTGATGTCGGGCTACTACAAGAACCCCGAGGCTACTTCGCAAATCATTGACGTCAACGGATGGCTACATACGGGAGACCTTGCTACCATAGACGCTGAAGGTTATGTCACCGTACGCGGCCGCAGCAAGAATCTTCTTCTCACTTCGAGCGGACAAAATATATATCCCGAAGAAATTGAAAGTAAGCTGAACAATATGCCATACGTATCCGAGTCACTTATCGTATTGCAAAATGATAAACTTGTCGCCCTTGTTTATCCCGATTTTGATGACGCGTTTGCCCACGGCTTGCAACAAAGCGATATTGAGAACGTAATGGAAGAAAACCGCAAGGAACTGAATCTGATATTGCCTGCATATTGCCAGATTACCAAAGTGAAAATCCATTTTGAAGAATTTGAGAAAACTGCTAAAAAAAGTATTAAGCGGTTTATGTATCAGGAAGCCAAGGGTTGAAATTCTTAAAAAAGATATAACGAAAAGTCGAATTTTATAAGAAGTGTTATAAAACATACTTTTTTTCTTGGTTTATTTGCAGATTTCTCAGAAGTCCGTATCTTTGCAATGTGTTTTTCATAGTATTAGATTTAAGGTTAACAAAGGTTGGAGTACAGCGGTACTCCTTTTTTTATTTATAGCCATCAGGTATACAAATTTAAGAACTTATCATTATCTTTACTTCCAAACTTAAAATACGGCTTTTATGGATATACATACATTCATAACCAATTATCACGAAGCGTTCGGTAAACAAGCTGAACTACCTATCGTTTTTTGGTATTCAGACCAAGCAGAAGGAAAAACAGAAAAAGTAAACGGTTGTTTCTTCAAATGTATGCAACAGGTCAGAGAGGGAAATATTATGAGTCTTAATGCGGAGACAATAGGTTGTGGAGGTGGAAAATTCTACACGGGATTTACCGATATGCCGGAACGTGTTCCCGGTTTCGTATCTCTGAAAGAGAAATATAAAAAAACTCCCGAAATGGTCATTGACTTCATCCATGAAATCCAAGTGCCCAAAGCAGGCGGAAAATATCTCCATTTTGCACGTATCGACCGGATAGATTCTCTTGATGAAGTGGAAGGTTTATTTTTCCTGGCTACGCCGGATATGCTGTCCGGACTGGCTACTTGGGCTTTCTTTGATACAAATGCTACGAATGCCGTATGCAGTCCTTTTGGTTCAGGTTGCTGTTCCATTGTGACACAGACCATTCTTGAAAACAAGAAGAAAGGGAAACGTACTTTCCTGGGATTTTTCGACCCTTCCGTGCGCCCGCATTTCAAGGCAAACTTGCTGAGCTTTGCCATCCCGATGTCCAGATTCAAGGAGATGTACTATACCATGCGGGAGAGTTGCCTGTTCGACACCCATGCCTGGGGAAAAATCAAGGAACGAATAGAATCTGAACAACCGAAAGAAATTACTCAAAAGCCTGTCCTGGTATCATTTCCTATTCTTCAGAATATCACTTTACGAGAAGTAGCGTTGGAAGATGCAGCAGCTATTTTTCACGCCATTGATGCCCATAGGGACTATATGCGAACATGGTTGCCTTTCGTCGATACCCTGAAATCTGTGGCAGATGAAGAAACTTTCCTCAAATCCGTCCTCTCCGCCCCTGCTGAGAGATATGAACCTGTATTCGCCATCCGCAACGGACAGGATGAAGTATGCGGACTCATAGGATTTCACTTTTCCGATTTTGACAATCATCGTACGGAAATAGGCTATTGGCTTTTACCGGAGTACCAACATCGAGGTATCATGACTGCTTGTGTTCGTCGGCTTTGCCGATGGGCGGTAGATGAAAAAGATATAAAACGTATTCAAATCCGCTGCGCCACAAGCAATGCTGCAAGCAATGGAATTCCCCTTCGCCTAGGTTTTCACCATGAAGGGACGGAACGGGCGGGAGAATTATTGTCATCAGGAGAGTATGCCGACATTCATGTGTATAGCATTTTGGCGGAAGAAATATCTGAATTGTTTGAAGAAAAATAATATATGGAACAAGAAATTCTACTCAACGAGCACAACAAACAGGAAATACCCTCCTATGCGCACAGAAGAGACATATTATCTTGTTTATAAGACAAAAGAATATAAGAACAAAAAATGAACATGGAAATAGAAAGTTTGGTAAAAACTGTTATTCAATGTGCTTATAATGTAAGACTTGCTGCGGGTTTTCTTGAGAATGTTTATCAGAAAGCATTAATGATAGAATTAAAAGAAAAAGGTATTCATGCAGATACAGAAACTCCTATAAATGTATATTACAAAAATGAAATTGTAGGAGAATTTAGAGCGGACATAATCGTAGAAGGAGAAATAATCATTGAGCTTAAAGCGGTACAGCATCTACTTCCCATACACGAAACCCAGTTAGTAAATTACTTAACTGCTACCAATACAGACCACGGCTTATTAATAAACTTTGGTGGTGAACGTATCGAAATAAAAAGAAAATTCAGAGAATATAAACATATATAATTACCCATCAGAAAATATGTTCTTTTGTTCTTATGTCTAAAACAAAGAGACATATATTTTTTAAGACAAAAGAACAGAAGAACAAAAAATGAAATCAAATATGTATTTTTGTCTTTATCCTAAAAAATAAAAACTTGTCTATGATGGAAATAAACCAAACAGCCCCAAAGTTTCAGGACGTGTCAATTGCACCTATGCATACTTGTGAACACATCATTAATCAAACCATGATTCGTATATTCGGCTGCGGGCGCTCAATATCAGCACACATCGAACGGAAAAAGAGTAAGTTGGATTACAGATTGGAAACATGCCCTACAGAAGAAGAGGTAAAGAAGTTGGAGGAAACGGTTAATGAAGTGATAGCTCAACATTTATCTGTTACAACGGAGTTTATAACCCAGGAAGAAGCCGAAGGACGTTTTGATTTGGAACGATTACCCGAAGATGCCTCGGAAACCGTAAGAGTGGTAAAAGTAGGAGATTATGATGAATGTCTTTGTATTGGTATTCATGTGACCAACACCTCTGAGATTGGTACTTTCAAAATTATCAGTCATGATTGGGATGAGGAAAATAAACGCTGGAGAATACGTTTTAAATTAGTATAAAATTCAATCAATATTTAATAAAAAGATAGCATTTTGTCACTAAATAGGTAAATTAGTCAGTTTACAAATGACAATTAGTCAATAAAGTCAGATGAAATCAATTGGCACAAGGTTTGCAAGATAGTTAGTGAACGACGGTTCAGACAACGAATGTAGAAGTTTAAAGACCGATACTTAAACGAAATGAACAAAGTTCAGAACTAAACAGAATGTATAACTTTTAAAAGATAGGAGACTATGATTATGATGCCTGAAAGAAGATCTCAAAATTGGTTACCAAGTATCTTTAACGATTTCTTTGATAACGAGTGGATGGTAAAAGCTAATGCAACCGCTCCCGCCATCAACGTATTTGAAACTGAAAAAGAATATAAAGTGGAATTAGCTGCTCCCGGCATGACAAAGGAGGACTTCAACGTTCATATCGATGAAGAAAACAATCTCGTCATCAGCATGGAAAAGAAAACTGAAAACAAGGAAGAAGGTAAGAAAGAAGGCCGCTATCTGCGCCGCGAGTTTTCATACTCCAAGTTCCAACAGACTATGATTCTTCCCGATGACGTAGATAAAGATAAGATTTCCGCCAGTGTGGAAAACGGCGTATTGAATGTAAACTTGCCTAAGTATACCGAACAGGAAAAAGAAAAGACTAAAAAATTTATTGACGTAAAATAAAATAATCGGTAATCGGTAATTAGTAATTAGTATAAATCCCCTGCTGCTATCTTTGCAACAGGGGATTTTCTTATAGTTTATAACTATCCTCTCTTATTCTTCTTTAAAAAACGATTTGTCAACCACTTGCGCACAGGCTCATCGTATAGTCTCAGAGAGGCGTATGCAATTATTATAGCACCCACAAAGGTGAGTATCATATAAGGTACACCCTCTGTTATCGTTGCCTGATGATTGCATACCCAAGCGGTATAGGTGTATACCAACGGATAATGAGTTATATAAAGAGGATAGGAAATATCACCCAGGAACTTACACACAGCGGTAGAACGCTTGCCTGTAATTTTGCCACCTGCACCCATAGAAACAATTATCGGGAAAATAAAGATGATGCAGAAGGCCTCATAAAGCCCATTCATCCAGAAACCGTCTTCGCCACCAATACGTGGAACGGAAAGAACTACAACAATCATCAGACTACACCACCAGAAGGCACGCTTCTTTGTATGTATCAGCCAGCCCAGGCGAGACAGGAGCAAACCTCCAAAAAAAGGATATATCAGCCGGACAAGTCCTATATACTGCTGTTCCCAGTTTAGCGCCCAGCCACCCACAATATCTCCGGCAGGAGCCGTAAGACAAAGATGAACAGTGAAGCAAGCAGCCACAATTACTAGAATGGATAATGCTACCTTATTGAATTTACGGATAAACAATCCATAAAGGATATTACCTATATACTCATAGTAGAGCGACCATGCGGGACCATTCAGCGGATGCATTTCCGTCCATCCGCGAACATCCCATTTCAATGGAAGCGGCAGCAATGTACACCCCAATAACATAATCAGCAGCATTGCACCGACCGTTGTATTCTCAATAGCCGGAAAGCAAGGCGATTTCTGAAAATAGAAAAATGCAGCTCCCACAATGCTACCCATTATTACCATCGGTTGCAGACGAATGACACGGCGTTTGAAAAATGTCCCTACAGACATCCGGTTCCAACGGTCATCGTATGCATAACCGATAACGAAACCTGAAAGCATAAAGAAAAAATCTACAGCCAAATAGCCATGATTTATGATTTGCTCCAAATGATTACCACCCGAGTGAGTCTCAAAAAGATGAAAGAAAACAACCATGATAGCTGCCACGCCACGAAGTCCATCAAGTATCTCATAATGCGGCTTCGAGGCAAGATAAGTAGTTTGTGTATTCATTTTATATTTAAGATATTAATATATTCGGGCGCAAAGATAATAAAAAAGTACTATCAACTGCTTTTCTTATAACTTCTTACAGCCCATAAATTGAAAACAAACGCAAAGCACAGTAAAGCCCCCAATTGAGGTAATAAATCAGATATACCTCCTCCCCGAAGATAAATTGTACGCATCACTTCTACGAAATACTTCAACGGATTAACCCGAGCTATCCATTGCGCCCATTCGGGCATGCTATGAATAGGTGTGAAAAGACCACTCATCAATATCAATATGAGCATAAAAAACCACATGACAAACATCGCTTGTTGTAAAGTAGCGGAATGATTGGATATAACCAATCCGAACCCCGACACAACCAGTAAAAATACTACAGCAAAAGCATAGACTGTCCCAAAATGTCCGGCAGGAAGAATTCCATATAATAACCAGGCGAGAATAAAACAAATGGTAAGCACTACAAATCCTATCAACCAATAAGGTATCAGCTTAGCAACAATAAAGGTAAATTTACTGACAGGCGTCACATTAATTTGTTCGATTGTACCGACCTCCTTCTCTCCCACTACATTGAGCGCCGGAAGGAAACCGCAAATCAATGTTAGCAACATGACCATAAGGGCAGGAATCATGAAAAGTTTATAATTCAACGTGGGATTGTAGAGATTCAGAGTCGTAACTTCCACACGAGGTAGTACCTTGCCAACCAATGCCGATGCAGGCGCTTCCGACCGTAATTCACGAGCATAATCATTAATGATGGTAGAAAGGTAAGAACCTCCCAGACTCCCCTTCGTACCATTTACCGCATTAGCAGCTACAAGCAGCCGAGGAGCTTTTCCATTCATCCAATCTTTCTCAAAATCACGGGGAATTTCAAAAATAATATCCGCAGAACCTACCTCAACAGCACGCAAAGCCTGATTGTAACTACCGGGCAGGTCCGTCATGCGGAAGTAAGTTGAAGCGCTAATCTTATCTACCAGCCGACGGGATAATACACTATGATCATTATCCACTATATTCAGGTTGATATTCTTTATTTCCAGATTAGCGGCCCAAGGCATCAATATCATAATCATGCACGGGAAGATAAATATCAACTTCGGCAAAAAAGAGTTGCGGAAAAGTTGTTTGAATTCTTTTTCTATCAGATACTTTATCATTATGACAACTGTTTTTAAATTATGTCCACCTCTTATTCGAGACGTGATTTGAACTTCTTGAAGCTAACTGTAATCAGCATTACCGCCATCGTAGCCAATATGCTGACTTCCATCCATACAAAGGAGATATCCACTCCTTCAATCATTAGTTTCCGTACTGCCTGAATGTACCAACGTGCAGGAATCACGACCGAAATACCTTGCAGGATGGCAGGCATACTTTCAATAGGGAATATCATACCTGAAAGTAGCATGGTGGGCATCATCAACATCAATCCCGATACCAGCATTGCAGCCACTTGTGTATGCGTCACCGTGGAAATCAGTAGTCCCAGCGCCAAAGAAACGAAAATAAAAAGCAGTGATACCAATATCAACCAGAACAAACTACCCGCCACAGGCACATCGAGTACATAGACCGAAAGGAGGAGAATGGTTATCAGATTCACAAACGACAGAACAAAATAAGGAACAGCTTTTGCCAAAATGATGAAAAGCGGTTTCATGGGAGAGACAAGCAGAACTTCCATAGTACCCGTCTCTTTTTCACGGACAATGGAAATAGAGGTCATCATGGCGCAAATCAACATAAGAATCAGCCCCATGACACCGGGCACAAAGTTATAGGCGCTTTTCATTTGTGGGTTATACAGTAACTTGACTTGCGGCAAGATAGTGGCGGCATGCACTCCGGGAGGAAGCATTTCCCTCCCTGCGGCGGATATAATATTTGTGGCGTAACCTGCCTGCATTGTAGCCATATTAGGGTCTGTGGCATCGGAAATCAACTGGACACGGGCATCACCGGTATAAAGATTGTCCGAGAAACGTTCACTGAAAACCAGTGCCATATCTATATCTCCTTTTCTGAACAGGCTCTCCACTTCTTGCGGGGAATGCACGCGAGAGGTTATCGTGAAGTATTCGCTGGCATCCATTCGGTCTATGATGCGACGAGTAACCACATCATTTGACGGGTCAAGAACAGCCACACGCACGTTCTTTACTTCCGTAGTAATGGCAAAACCAAAAAGAATAATTTGCACAACAGGCATCCCCAGCAAGATCAGCATTGTACGCCGGTCGCGGAAGATATGGAAGAATTCCTTTCGGATAAAAGCTATAAACTGTTTCATGTTTTTCTTGTTTCTGACTTCATTAATCTGCCGTCCTCACGGCATCACGCGCCAACTGCTGAAACACATCATCCATCGAAGCGGCATTGAACTGTCGTTTCAGTTTATCAGGAGTATCGAGAGCACGGATAACACCATCGACCATGATTGAAATACGATCGCAATATTCGGCCTCATCCATGAAATGAGTAGTGACGAAAACCGTAATGCCACGTTCGGCAGCCTGATAAATAAGTTCCCAGAACTGGCGACGGGTAGCGGGATCTACACCGCCGGTAGGTTCATCCAGAAAGACGATTTTCGGTTCATGAAAGATGGATACGGAAAAAGCAAGCTTTTGTTTCCAGCCCAGAGGCAAGCTTTTAACCAACGTATCCCGTTCGGCAGCAAGACCGATACGTTCCAATAAATCGTTCGTTTTCCGCTCAATCTCTTTTTCGGGCATACCATAAATACCGGCAAAAAGACGGATATTCTCCCAAACTTTGAGGTCTTCATAAAGAGAGAACTTCTGGCTCATGTAGCCGATATTCTTTTTAACCTCTTCAGCCTGAGTAGCGACATCAAAACCTGCCACAAAGGCTCTTCCTCCGGTAGGATGGCTCAATCCCGTAAGCATACGCATGGCAGTAGTCTTTCCCGCTCCGTTCGCACCGAGAAAACCGAATATCTCGCCACGATGAACCCGGAAAGAAATATGATCCACAGCGATGAAACTCCCGAAGCATTTCGTCAGTCCATCCACTTCAATCACATAGTCTTCCCGATGTTCCGCTCCGATGTGTTGCAGCCCCGGAGGACAAAGGATATCAGCAAAGCGCTTCAGTATATTATCAGGCGTATCGATGCCTTGTATCTGTCCTTCATTGATAAAAGCAATCCGATCGCACTGGCGGGCTTCGTCAATGATAGGTGTAGATACCATAATCGTAATGCCCTGCTCCTTGAGACAGCGAAGCATTCCCCAGAACTCTCTACGGGAGACAGGGTCTACACCGGTGGTCGGCTCGTCCAGAAAAAGTACATCCGGTTTGTGAATAAGGGCGCAACTGAGAGCAAGCTTTTGTTTCATTCCTCCTGATAAAGCCCCGGCACGACGCTTACGGAAAGGTTCTATCTGCTGATAAATATCGCGTATCAGGTCATAATTCTCCTCAATGGTTGTATCGAAAACCGTGGCAAAGAAGTTCAGATTTTCCTCCACCGTTAAATCCTGATACAAAGAAAACCGCCCGGGCATATATCCCACCCGTTGGCGGATTCGCTTATAATCTTTTACTACATCCATCCCGCATACCGTGGCTGTTCCGCTATCGGCAAGCAGCAAGGTAGCGAGGATACGGAAAAGCGATGTTTTTCCGGCTCCGTCAGGGCCGATGATACCAAAAAGTTCACCGGGCTCGACTGATAATGAAACCCCACGCAAAGCCTCTACCTCTCCGTAACGCTTGGCAATGTTGTCCACCACTATCGCCTGCCTCATAAGTTCACCCCTCCATACATCCCAATCTTCAGCATCCCGTCATTCTTGACAGCCACTTTGATAGCATATACCAGATTGGCACGTTCATCTTTCGTGAGAATGGTTTTAGGAGTAAATTCCGAAGTATCCGAAATCCAGGTAACCACTCCCGGATACTCTTTCCGCACATCCTTGCCGTAATCGGAATAAACAGTCACTTTTTGACCTAACTTCACTTCGGCAAGTTGTTCGGAAGTAATATAGGCACGGATATATATCTGTTCCATATCGGCTACCTTGAAGAGTGGAGTACCCGGCGCAGCCAGCTCACCCGCTTCGGCATATTTGGCAAGTACGGTCCCTGTCAACGGAGCAGTGATGTGGCATTTCTTCAACTGATCTTCAATCTGCGCCACCTGGATACCTACCGATGAACTTTGCCAAGTCAGGCTTTGATTACTGTTCTGCAAAGTAGAATTCTGCGCAACCAGTTGTTTACGGAGGACTTCAAGAAGTGATTCGGCATCGTCCAGCTGCTTTTGATTGGCTGCTCCTACACGGAGCAGGTTAGCGACACGGTCGCGTTCACGCTTTGCCTGTACAATCTGCTCTTTAGTGGCGGCCACTTGCTTCAAGATGTCAGGACGTTGACCTTCTACAGACTTGGCGCTGGCCTCCAACTGGAGTTTCTTTAAATAGAGCTGAACGGTATCGATGATACCAACCTCCTCACCTGCTTTCAATATCGTGCCCTCTTCTATATCCAAAGCAAGCAACTTGCCTGAAGCCTCAGCGGAAACTATCACATCGGTAGCTTCAAAGGTACCTGTTGCATCGTATTTTGATGTACCACTTCCGCAAGCGGCAAAAACAAGGAATAAAGGAAATAATCTCAATGGTTTCATTATGTTATGTTTTTTAATTCAACGTATATTTCAACTTCCGGATATTCATCAACAACCGCACCTCGTGCAGCGCTTTAGTCTGCCGTGCCATATTCTCGGCGGTAATTTCACGAAGCATATCTGTCACAGTCAATGTCCCGTTCTCTACCTTTGCCTCAGCCGCACGGCGGATATTCTCACGCAGACGGATAATCTCGTCATCATCCGCCATTTGCCGGCGCATGGAAATAATACTCGCATCCTGTCCCGTTGCTTCCAATCGGGTATTGAAAAGAAATACATCCCGGTTCGTCTCTATCTGCCGACGACTGTTGTCAATCTGCCGACGGTCATTTTTCAAAGTATACAGACTGCCGAAGTTCCACGACATACGGACGCCTGCTATGTAGTAGGCACTAAATTCATTCTTCAGCATATTCAATCCTGGATTGCCGTAAGCCCCCTGCACAAACAATCCCAAGCGGGGCATGAGCCGGTTTTTCAGAGTAGACTCCTGTATGTTCAACTGCTCATTATGGGCATCAAAAAGACGGAGTTCGGGACGATTAATCATTCTCCCTTGCATACTCACCTCTTCCATCGCAGGTTTCAATAACACCGTTCCCGGCGTAATCTCCTTTCCTATAAAAGCAGAAAGCATCGTTGTATAGGCTTGTCTGGATGTTTCCAGTTCTATACGATGTTGCCTGGTATCCAGCAATTCCACACTCACGGCATCCAAGTCACTTTGGTTGGCAATACCGTTGGCCATATAATTTGAAACTTGTTTATGAGTCCTTCCTAAATCATCCTGTAAAAGCTGATTTTGCTTCAACTGCTCATCCAGCAACAAGATGCCGAAATACAGTTGGTTGATGCGCTCATTCAAAGCATACATATCCACATTCTGCTTTTCTAATTCCACATCCGATGTAGCACGTGCCAGGCGTTTCCTGGAATGGATATCACCTCCATCCCACAAGGTCTGTTGCACTTCGAGCATCACCTGATACTGGTCTTTGGGAAGAGCCTTCATAGAAATACCGGGTATCTCCACCGGCAACTTCGTTACATCACTTTGATAGGTCACCTTACCCGAAACAGCAAACTGGGGCAGGTATCCTTTTCCTGCATTGGAAAGGTTGTACTCAAGTGATTTCTCTATCAATCCATATTGGCGTACCAACGGATAATTCTCTTGCGCCAGTCGCTGGCAGTCATCCAGTGTGAGCTGGGCATGCATCAGCGTCGCCGCAAGAAGAAAAGAAAAAGAGAGAATGATTCGTTTCATTTTCATATATTGTTCTTGTTTTACTTCAGACATACAGTCCTTGTCTTTTCAGACATACACTTCTTGTTATCTGAGACACCGCAAAGATAGAGTATAAAGATAAACGAATACTTTTTATTATTCGAAGGATATGTTCTATTTGTTCGATAACTTCTGCAAAAAACGAATTGAAACATAAAATGCCACACTTCATCAAAGCAAATGCCACACTTCATCAAAGCAAATGCCGCACTTCATCACGCTTGAAGTGCGGCATTGATGCCATTAAGATGTGTCATTTACCCCGCTGACATGCGTCATTAGGAACCATAAAGTGTCTCATTTATACTCTTCCCATGACTTGATAGCCAAATCGTCCGGAGTCATCGTGCAGAACGCATTGATAAATGCGCTTGCCAGACGGGCATTCGTAATCAGTGGAATATTAAGGTCTATGGCGGCACGGCGGATTTTATAACCATTATCCAACTCACCTGCCGTAAGATTTTTCGGGATATTCACCACCATATCAATCTCCTTTTTATGAAGCATATCCAGTGCTTGCGGCTGCTTATCCGGTTCGCTGGGCCAGTAGACACGGGTATTCTCCACACCATTGTCGGTAAGGAAATTACTACTTCCACCCGTCGCGAATATCTTATATCCCTTCTTTTGAAGCATGCGGGCGGCGGAAAGCATATCCACCTTCTGTTTCGGCGTACCGGTAGAAAGCAAGATATTTTTCTGCGGGATACGATAACCCACGGAGAGCATAGCCTTGAGGATGGCACAGGAAGTATCGCTGCCTATGCAACCCACTTCACCCGTAGATGCCATATCCACACCCAACACCGGATCGGCTTTCTGCAAACGGTTGAAAGAAAACTGGCTCGCCTTGATACCTACATAGTCGAGGTCGAAGAGGTTTTTATCAGGTTTTTGCACAGGGATACCGAGCATTACTTTAGTTGCCAGCTCGATGAAGTTAAGCTTCAACACTTTGCTGACAAACGGAAAGGAACGACTGGCACGCAAGTTACACTCAATCACCTTGATGTCATTGTCCTTTGCCAAATACTGGATATTGAACGGGCCCGAGATATTCAGTTCACGGGCAATCTCACGACTGATGCGCTTGATGCGGCGTACCGTTTCCACATACAATTTCTGTGGCGGGAACTGAATGGTAGCGTCACCGGAATGTACACCCGCAAACTCGATGTGCTCACTGATAGCGTATGCTATGATTTCACCGTTCTGCGCCACCGCATCCATTTCCACTTCCTTGGCATGTTCTATGAATTGGCTGACTACTACCGGATGTTTCTTACTGACGTTTGCAGCCAGTTGCAGGAAGCGTTCCAATTCTTCCTGATTGGAACATACATTCATAGCGGCGCCGGAAAGTACGTATGACGGACGAACCAATACCGGGAAACCTACCTTGTCAACGAAAGCATTAATATCCTCGAGTGAGGTAAGCGCGCTCCATTCGGGCTGGTCCACACCGATACGGTCAAGCATAGCAGAGAACTTATCACGGTCCTCGGCATTATCGATACTCTTGGCGCTCGTTCCAAGAATAGGAACGTTCTGTGCATCAAGGCGCAGGGCAAGATTATTCGGAATCTGCCCACCGGTGGAAACAATGACACCATGAGGATTTTCCAATTCGAGTATATCCATGACCCTCTCAAAAGTAAGCTCGTCGAAGTAAAGACGGTCACACATATCGTAGTCCGTAGATACGGTTTCAGGGTTATAATTAATCATTACACTGCGATAACCTTCCTTACGGATAGTATTGAGCGCCTGTACTCCACACCAGTCAAATTCTACCGAAGAACCGATACGATAGGCACCCGAACCAAGAACCACGATGGATTTACGGTCACCCAAGTAATGTACATCATTGGCAATACCGCTATACGTCAGATATAGATAATTGGTCTGTGCGGGATATTCGGCGGCGAGGGTATCAATTTGTTTCACCACAGGTAGTACACCCACACTCTTACGATAGTTGCGGACATAAAGGATACCTTCTTCCATATCACCTTCATAGCCGATGGCACGGGCTATCTGAAAGTCCGAGAAACCTTGTATCTTGGCTTTGCGCAACAGTTCAACAGGAAGGTCGGTAATCTGCTTGTGGTTTTTACTCCATTGTTCCAACTCTTTACTGGTACGCATTATATTCATCAACTTCTTCAGGAACCATTTATCAATCTTCGTCAACTCGTGTACCTGGTCCACAGTATATCCGGCACGGAAAGCTTTGGAGATAACAAAAATACGTTTATCGGTAGGTTCACGCAACGCCTTATCAATATCAGGAATTACAAGCTCCTTGTTTTCTACGAAACCATGCATGCCCTGTCCTATCATACGTAATCCTTTCTGGATGGCTTCTTCAAAAGTACGACCGATAGCCATTACCTCGCCTACAGACTTCATGGATGAACCGAGTTCTTTATCCACCCCATGGAACTTGCCTAAGTCCCAACGCGGAATTTTGCAGACCACGTAGTCCAATGCCGGTTCAAAGAAAGCGCTTGTTGTTTTAGTTACAGAGTTTTTCAAATCGAAAAGTCCATAGCCTAGGCCAAGTTTTGCAGCGACAAAAGCAAGTGGATAACCTGTTGCTTTAGAAGCCAATGCAGAGGAACGGCTCAAGCGTGCATTTACCTCAATGACACGGTAGTCTTCGCTCTCCGGGTCGTATGCATACTGCACGTTGCACTCACCCACAATGCCGATATGACGGATAATGCGGATGGCAAGTTCACGCAGTTTATGATAGTCCGTATTGCTCAGAGTTTGTGACGGAGCAATAACGATAGACTCCCCGGTATGAATGCCCAGCGGGTCAAAGTTCTCCATATTACAAACCGTGATACAGTTGTCGAAACGGTCACGAACCACTTCATATTCCACTTCTTTCCAACCTCTCAGGGATTTCTCCACCAATACCTGCGGAGAGAAAGAAAAGGCTTTTTCTACCAGAACATTCAATTCTTCCTCATTGTCACAGAAACCGGAACCCAATCCGCCAAGTGCGTATGCAGCACGGACAATCACCGGATATCCCAGTTCCCTAGCTGCACGGCGAGCATCAGCAGCATTCTCCACAGCTTCGCTTTGAATAGTCTTTACGTCAATTTCATTCAGCTTCCGTACAAAGATTTCACGGTCTTCGGTATCGATAATAGCCTGTACGGGAGTACCAAGTACCCTGACATTATATTTTTCAAAAACCTTATCTTTGTAAAGTGCCACGCCGCAGTTCAGCGCCGTCTGTCCGCCAAAGGCAAGCATAATGCCGTCGGGACGTTCTTTCTCGATGACTTTCTCCACAAAATAAGGAGTAACGGGCAGGAAATAAATCTGATCGGCAACTCCTTCCGAAGTCTGTACCGTAGCAATGTTCGGATTGATAAGAACAGTATAGATACCCTCCTCTTTCAATGCTTTGAGTGCCTGCGAACCGGAGTAGTCGAACTCACCCGCTTCACCTATTTTCAGTGCGCCGGAACCAAGTAGCAGGACTTTCTTTATAGTATTCTCTTTCATATCAACAATTTGTAATTAACTTCACAAACTCATCAAACAGGAATTCCGTATCCGTCGGTCCGCTGGCAGCTTCCGGATGGAACTGCGCAGAAAACCATGGGTTACGTTTGTGCCTGATACCTTCGTTGGAACCATCATTCATATTAATGAAAAGCGGTTCCCAATCCTCGCTCAATGTATTGTTGTCAACCGCATAACCATGATTTTGCGAGGTTATGAAGCAACGCTCCGTACCTACCATGCGCACCGGCTGGTTATGGCTGCGATGACCATATTTCAATTTATAAATCTTGGCTCCTCCGGCTTTGCCCAGCAACTGGTTACCCATACAGATACCGAAAATAGGGAGTTTTTCGTTTTTCATCGCTTTACGGATATTCTGTACGGCTACGTCACAGGTGTCCGGGTCGCCCGGACCGTTGGAAATGAACAAACCGTCGAATTCCAATTCATTGAAATCATAGTTCCAGGGAACACGGATTACTTCTACGTCCCGTTTCAGCAGGCAACGGATGATGTTGGTTTTCACTCCGCAATCCAAGAGAAGGACTTTCTTTAATGAAGAATGAGGAATGAAGAATGAAGAATGGGCTGCGCTACGAGTGGAGGTACCATCGGGCAAGTAATGGATAATCTCCTTACAACTCACACGGTCTACGTAGTTCACCCCTTCGTACACCGCTGCGGGTAATTCTTCATTCCGAGCTCCTGTTTCTTCATTCTTAATTCTTAATTCTTCATTAAACTCGATGCGTCCCATCATTACCCCATGTTCACGCAGCACTTTGGTCAGTTCGCGTGTATCAATACCCGTGATACCGGGTACCTGTTCACGTTTGAGCCAATCACCCAGACTTTCCACCGCATTCCAATGACTGTAATTTTCCGAATAATCACTCACAATAATGGCTTCGGCATGGATACGCTCGCTTTCCATAAAGGTAGGTAATCCATTTGGCTCCATAGTAAACGGAGGGACCCCATAATTACCCACCAAAGGATAAGTAAGGGTCATCAACTGTCCGGCATACGAGGGGTCGGTCAGGCTTTCGGGATATCCTGACATGGCCGTATTGAAAACGACCTCTCCCGCCACCGGCTTTTCATAGCCGAACGACTTACCGTGGAAACGGCTCCCGTCGTCAAGGATTAGAGTTACATTTCTCATATTTAGAATTGATAAACTTGTTCTATATAATTAATAAACGCTTCATTCAACAGCTTCACACCACCCGGAGTGGGATAATCTCCACTGAAGTACCAATCGCCCCGATGCTTGGGGCAAGCCTCATGCAAGCCTCCAAGGGGCTGATAAACAATTTGTACTTTGGCTCTCGTACCTTTCGGGGTGAGCAGTTCCACCATCTTAGCGGAAATCTCTTCGTCTGTAAAAGGAGCATAGATTTCCTTTACATGGTTCACCATCTGTTCCTTGGGTAAACCTACCTGTTCTTTGGACTTACGGTAAGCAGCGGCAATAACATCGCGCATATCACGTTCTTTCAACAGTTCGATAGCAGCTTTAAAAGCGATAAACTCACTCATTTTTGCCATATCTATGCCGTAATAGTCGGGATAGCGCACTTGTGGAGAAGAACTTACAATCACTATCTTTTTCGGATTCAGACGGTCGAGGATACCGATGATACTTTGTTTCAAAGTAGTTCCGCGCACTATCGAGTCATCAATAATAACAAGATTATCGACTCCGGGTACAAGACTACCGTAAGTGATGTCGTACACATGGGCGGCAAGGTCGTTGCGGCTATTGCCTTCAGCAATAAATGTACGTAGCTTGATGTCCTTGATAGCCACCTTTTCACTTCGTATCCGTCGGGATAGAATACGTTCCAGTTCGTCGTGATTGGGATTATGTCCCAAAGCGGCAATCTGTTGGACTTTCTCCTGATTAAGGTAATCATCCAGTCCTTGCAACATTCCGTAAAAGGCAACTTCCGCTGTATTGGGAATGAAGGAAAACACTGAATGGTCTATATCGTTATCAATGGCTTTCAGGATGTTAGGCACTAACTTCTCACCTAACAGTTTACGTTCCTTATAAATATCCACATCACTTCCACGACTGAAGTAAATGCGTTCAAACGAACAGGGTTTCACCTCGCGCGGCTTATTAATCTGTACGGTACGCAGTTTTCCTGCCTTAGTGATGAGCATCGCTTGTCCCGGCTGCAACTCTTTGATGGATTCAACGGGCACATTGAAAGCAGTCTGTATCACAGGACGCTCACTGGCAAGCACCACAACCTCATCATCCTGATACCAAAATGCCGGACGAATGCCCCATGGGTCACGGACTGCAAAAGTTTCGCCACTTCCGGTAAGCCCGCACATCACATATCCCCCGTCCCACTCTTTACTCGAAGTCCGCAGTACGTTGGCAAGGTCTATATGGTCTTCAATATAGCGAGTGATATCCATACCCGTCAATCCTTCCGCTTCGGCAAGGTTAAAGAGACGCTCCACTTCACGATCAAGGCGATGCCCCACCTGTTCGAGCATGATATACGTATCGGCATACTTGCGGGGATGCTGACCGATGGCCGTGATACGTGCAAAGATTTCATCCACATTCGTCAGGTTGAAATTACCGCACAAGGCAAGATTTTTGGCACGCCAGTTGTTTCTGCGCAGAAACGGATGCACGTATGATATACCGGACTTTCCGGTAGTGGAATAGCGTAGATGCCCCATGTAGATTTCTCCGGCAAAAGGCAACACACGCTTGGCATAGTCCGCATCGTGTAACTGCTCTTTCGTGAGATTTTTGAAATTACCCTGTACCGTACCGAATATTTCGGTAATGGCACCAGAACCCAGAGCACGTTCACGGAACATATATTCTTCGCCGGGATTAGCTTCCAGCTTTACACAAGCCAACCCGGCACCTTCTTGTCCGCGATTGTGTTGCTTTTCCATCAGGAGGTAAAGCTTGTTAAGCCCGTACATCCATGTACCATACTTCTGTTCGTAGTACTCCAGCGGTTTCAGCAGGCGTATCATGGCAACGCCACATTCATGCTTCAGTTGTTCCATCTATCAATTTACTAATGACTAATTACGAGTTACAAAAACATATTTATCTATTTCGCAAAAACACATCATCTGTTTGTATCAAACGCATCATCTGTTGAGGGTAAATGCATCATGCGTTAAGGGTAAACAAATCATCTGTTTTTCAATCATTCCACTGTCACCGATTTAGCAAGGTTTCTCGGCTGGTCTACATCCATTCCTTTGCATACAGCAATGTGATAGGCAAGCAATTGTAAAGGTACCGTAGTTATTAACGGGTCAAGGCACTCTATTGTTTCAGGAAGTTCGATGCAGGTATCGGCTATTTTACTGATAACCGTATCTCCTTTCGTTACGATAGCTATGACCTTACCTTTACGGGCCTTGATTTCCTGTATATTGCTCAATACTTTCTCGTACAATCCGTTTTGCGTGGCAATAATCACTACCGGCATTTCGGCATCTACCAAAGCGATAGGTCCGTGCTTCATCTCGGCAGCGGGATAACCTTCGGCATGGATATACGAGATTTCTTTCAGTTTCAATGCACCCTCCAAAGCCACAGGATAAGAATATCCACGTCCCAAATAGATGAAATTATGCGCGTACGTGAATATTTTAGAGAGTTCCGCAATTTGGTCGTTCAGTTTCAATACCTCCTTCATCTTATCGGGAATTTGTCTCAACTCATTGACAACCGCAAGGTATTGCGCTTCATCAATTGTTTGTTTCTCCCGGGCAAGCGTCAGCGCCAACATGGTGAGTACCGTGACTTGCCCCGTGAAAGCTTTCGTAGACGCCACACCGATTTCCGGCCCCACGTGGATGTACGAACCCGTATGTGTGGCACGGGGGATACTGGACCCAATGGCATTACATATACCATATATAAATGCCCCACGGCTCTTGGCAAGTTCTACGGCAGCCAACGTATCGGCGGTTTCACCGCTTTGTGAAATGGCAATCACCACATCACTGCCGTCAATAACAGGGTCACGATAACGGAACTCACTGGCATACTCCACTTCCACCGGAATACGGCAGAAACTCTCTATCAAATGCTTACCGATAAGGGCTGCATGCCACGACGTTCCACAAGCCACGATGATAAAGCGTTTAGCGTTCAGCAACCGTTGTTTATAATCAATTACAGCTGAAAGCACAACGTTCGTACCCTCCACATTGATACGTCCACGCATGCAATCGTGAATACAATCGGGCTGCTCAAAGATTTCCTTCAACATGAAGTGCCGGTAACCGCCTTTCTCCAGTTGACCGAGATTCATAGAAACCGTCTTCACCTTGTGGGGACATTCCACGTTCTTCAGGTTTACCACCTTCAGTGGTTCATTCCGGCGGATAACAGCTATCTCTTCATCTTCCAGATAGACAACCTTATCCGTATATTCCACGATAGGCGTTGCATCGGATGCCAGAAAGAACTCACACTCTCCTATTCCCACCACCAATGGACTGCTTTTGCGTGCAGCTATAATTTCATCGGGCTGTTCCCTGTCGAGCACTGCAATGGCATACGCACCGATAACCTCCTGCAAAGCCAATTGCACAGCCGTCAACAAATCAAGTTGATTCGTCGTCTGGATATATTCTATGAGTTGCACCAGCACTTCAGTGTCCGTACTACTTTTAAATGTATAACCTTTGGCTTGAAGTTTTTCTTTGAGGACGGCGTAGTTTTCAATGATGCCGTTATGGATGAGAGCGAGACGTTCGGAAGAGGAAAAATGGGGATGGGCATTAGTAGAACAAGGTTCTCCATGTGTAGCCCAGCGTGTGTGTGCAATGCCAATGTTACCGGAAATATCTTTTTGAGCAGCGAAAGTTTCCAGTTCCGAAACCTTACCTTTCGCTTTGTACACGTTCAACCGCCGATTATCACTGATTAATGCTACCCCAGCACTATCGTATCCACGATACTCCAACCGCTTCAGACCTTTGATAAGAATGGGATAGGCTTTTCTTTGACCTATATAGCCTACTATTCCACACATAATGTATCAGTATTTGATTTTGCGCTGCAAAGATACATTTTTATAGAACATAAAGTTAAAGTTTGCCCTATTTATTTATCAAAAGAATAGAAAAAAGTTATTTTAATACCAAAAAGTTAAATAAAATATTCTTTTAAAAGCAAAAAGACGAATTTACAATTTAAAAGCAAAAAATACACATTTGATTTAAGATTAGAAGAAAATGCCGAATATTTTCTTTCAAATCATAATCAGCCAAAACGGAAAGCGTATTTAGTGTGACAGAAGCCCGGACAAATCAATATCAATTTGAAATTAATTACCTACTTTTGCCAACCAATATGACATAAATAACAAATATTATACAGAATAAAGCAATCAAAAGATGAAAAGAAAAGAACTTTTTAACAACAAAACAAAGAAGAAACCCGGACAACGACAGCCCAAGGAATTGGGCTTATACAATGCTTCATACGAACACGATGCTTGCGGTGTAGGTATGGTGGTAAACATCCGTGGAGGGAAATCACACGAACTGATAGAGTCTGCGCTGAAGGTATTGGAGAACATGCGTCATCGCGGAGCGGAAGGTGCCGACAATAAAACCGGGGATGGTGCCGGAATCATGTTACAGATACCACATGAATTTATCCTGCTACAAGGTATACCCGTTCCCGAAAAAGGCAGGTACGGTACAGGCCTGTTGTTTCTTCCCAAAGATGAAAAAGACCAAGCATCCATATTGAGTATCATCATCGAAGAGATAGAAAAAGAAGGACTAACCTTGATGCACCTGCGTAACGTGCCGACATGTCCTGAAATACTAGGTGAGGCCGCACTCGCCAATGAACCGGACATCAAGCAAATCTTCATCACCGGATTTACGGAAAGTGAAACTGCCGACCGCAAACTCTATATAATAAGAAAAAGAATAGAAAATAAGATACGCCGGTCGGACATCCCCACACGGGAAGAATTCTATATCGTATCGCTATCGACAAAGAACATCATATATAAAGGTATGTTGTCTTCCTTACAGCTACGTAGCTATTTCCCCGACCTGACCAACACTTATTTCACCAGCGGACTGGCCTTGGTACACTCCCGTTTCAGCACCAACACCTTTCCCACTTGGGGGCTGGCTCAGCCGTTCCGTCTGTTGGCTCACAATGGAGAAATCAATACCATCCGTGGCAATCGCGGATGGATGGAAGCACGTGAAAGCGTACTCTCTACTCCCACGCTTGGTGACATCAAGGAACTGCGTCCCATCATTCAGCCGGACATGAGTGACAGCGCCTCATTAGATAACGTACTGGAGTTTCTCGTGATGTCCGGGCTGAGCCTGCCACACGCCATGGCAATGCTTGTACCGGAATCTTTCAACGAAAAGAACCCTATCAGCGAAGATCTGAAAGCCTTCTATGAATATCACTCCATACTGATGGAACCATGGGATGGTCCGGCGGCATTACTTTTCAGCGATGGAAGATATGCCGGCGGCATGCTCGATCGTAACGGTCTGCGCCCTGCTCGTTATCTTATCACCAAAGATGACATGATGGTAGTAGCGAGTGAGGTTGGTGTAATGGATTTTGAACCGGGAGACATCAAAGAGAAAGGACGCTTGCAACCGGGTAAAATTTTACTGGTTGATACTGAAAAAGGCGAAATATATTACGACAAAGAATTGAAGAGGCAGCTTGCCGAAGCCAAACCCTATCGTACCTGGCTTGCCTGCAACCGCATCGAGTTGAATGAGTTGAAGAGCGGACGTAAAGTTCCTCATAGCGTAGAACACTATGACAGTATGCTGCGTACCTTCGGTTTCTCCAAAGAAGATATAGAGAAAATTATCATGCCGATGGCAAGTAATGGAGCCGAACCAGTCAGCGCCATGGGCAATGATACACCGCTTGCCGTACTCTCCGACAAACCACAATTACTATATAATTACTTTCGCCAGCAATTCGCCCAAGTAACCAACCCTCCTATCGACCCTATCCGGGAGGAACTCGTAATGTCCCTGACGGAATACATCGGTGCTGTAGGCATGAACATCCTGACTCCCAGTGAAAGCCATTGTAAGATGGTACGCCTGAATCATCCGATACTGACTAACACACAACTGGACTTACTTTGCAATATCCGTTATAAAGGTTTTAAAACCGTAAAACTACCGATGTTGTTTGAAGCTTCCAAAGGACGTTCCGGATTGCAAGAAGCCCTTACGGAACTATGTAAACTTGCTGAAAATTCCGTAGCCGAAGGTGTAAACTACATCGTGCTGACCGACCGTGGCGTAAATACCACGCATGCCGCCATTCCCTCACTGCTTGCCGTATCTGCCGTACACCATCATCTCATTTCAGTAGGCAAACGTGTACAAACCGCACTGATAGTAGAAAGCGGAGAAATACGTGAAGTGATGCATGCTGCCCTGTTACTGGGTTTCGGTGCCAGTGCATTAAATCCTTATATGGCATTCGCCGTACTCGACAAACTGGTAATTAATAAGGAAATACAACTGGACTATACCACAGCAGAGAAAAACTATATCAAAGCCATCTGCAAAGGGCTGTTCAAAATAATGAGTAAGATGGGTATCAGTACCATCCGTTCCTACCGTGGGGCAAAGATATTCGAAGCTATCGGGCTGAGTGAAGAATTGAGTAACGCCTATTTTGGCGGATTAAAATCCGTTATCGGTGGCATCCGTCTTGACGAGGTAGCACAAGATGCCATTACCTTTCATAATGAAGGAAAAGAAATAATTAAAAACGAAGAAAACAAAACGGCATTATTACCGAATAAAGGCTTATACACCTTTCGTAAGGATGGAGAACAACATGCCTGGAACCCGGAAACCATCAGTACACTACAATTGGCCACACGGTTGGGAAGTTATAAGAAGTTCAAGGAGTTTACCAAGCTGGCAGATGAAAAAGAGAGACCTGTTTTCCTACGCGATTTCCTCGACTTCCGCCATAATCCCATTTCCATTGATAAGGTAGAACCGGTAGGGAGTATTTTGAAACGTTTCGTTACGGGTGCCATGTCTTTCGGTGCTATCAGTCAGGAAGCCCACGAAGCGATAGCTATTGCCATGAACAAATTGCATGGACGTAGCAATACGGGTGAAGGCGGCGAAGACGCGGCACGTTTCAATACAAATATGCGTTCCGCCATCAAACAAGTCGCATCGGGACGTTTCGGCGTGACAACCGACTATCTGGTGAATGCGGATGAAATACAAATCAAAATCGCGCAAGGAGCCAAACCCGGTGAGGGTGGTCAACTGCCGGGGTTCAAAGTGGATCAGGTTATTGCCAAGACACGCCATTCCATTCCGGGTATATCACTGATTTCTCCCCCACCTCATCACGATATTTATTCCATTGAAGATTTGGCGCAACTTATCTTCGACCTGAAGAATGTCAATCCGAAAGCTAAAATCAGCGTGAAACTGGTAGCCGAAAGCGGTGTAGGTACCATTGCTGCCGGTGTGGCAAAAGCAAAAGCCGATCTTATCGTTATTTCCGGCGCTGAAGGCGGTACGGGAGCTTCACCCGCATCGAGTATCCGCTATGCCGGCATCTCTCCCGAACTCGGGCTGAGCGAAACACAACAAACCTTAGTGTTGAACGGTCTGCGTGGGCAAGTATTGCTACAAGTAGACGGACAACTGAAAACCGGACGTGACGTAATACTGATGGCAATGCTCGGTGCCGAAGAATACGGTTTCGCCACCGCCGCCCTCATCGTATTGGGTTGTGTAATGATGCGAAAATGTAACCAGAATACTTGTCCGGTAGGTGTAGCCACTCAAAATCCCGAACTTCGCAAACGTTTTATAGGAAGAAGCGAATACCTTGTGAATTACTTCACTTTCCTGGCGCAAGAAGTACGGGAGTATCTGGCGGAGATAGGCGTGGAAAGAATGGAAGACATTATAGGGCGCACGGATTTCATCGTTCGCAAACCCGATGACAACGTAAAGAAACATCAGCTGATAACTTTCGATAAAGTACTGGCACGTGTGGGTAACGGAGCTGCTATCCGTCACATCATCGACCAGCAGCATGGCATCGCCCATGTCAAAGATGTAGAGATATTGCACGCTGCCGCTGAAGCTTTGGAAAAAAGAAAAGAAATTTCTCTGGAATATACCATTGCCAATACCGACCGTGCTTGCGGCGCTATGCTCTCAGGAGCCATCGCTGCAAAATATGGAGCCGACGGACTGCCGGAACAGACATTGAACATCAAGTTCAAAGGATCTGCCGGACAGAGTTTCGGTGCCTTCCTTGTTCCTGGTGTCAACTTCAAGCTGGAAGGCGAAGCAAACGATTATCTGGGTAAGGGGTTGAGTGGCGGACGTATCGCTGTGCTCCCTCCGGTTCGCAGTAACTTTGAAGCAGAGAAAAACACGATTGCAGGCAACACCATTCTCTATGGTGCTACCAGTGGTGAGGTATACATCAACGGTCGTGCAGGTGAACGTTTCGCTGTCCGTAATTCCGGTGCCATTGCCGTAGTAGAGGGTGTAGGCGACCATTGTTGCGAGTACATGACCGGCGGGCGCGTAGTCGTTCTCGGTCAGACAGGACGAAACTTCGCCGCAGGCATGTCCGGCGGTGTAGCATACGTATGGAACAAGGATAATAATTTTGACTATTTCTGCAACATGGAGATGGTAGAACTGAGTCTTATCGAAGAGGCTTCTTATCGTAAGGAACTGCACGAGCTCATCCGCCAGCATTATCTCTACACCGGTTCTAAACTGGCTCGTACCATGCTTGATGACTGGATGCATTACGTAGACCAGTTCATTCAGGTAGTACCCATCGAATACAAAAAGGTGCTCCAAGAAGAACAGATGAAGAAGTTACAACAGAAAATTGCGGATATGCAACGTGACTACTGAGTTATGATAAATCACAAACATCAATAAGCTTATTTCAATCGTAAATCATTATGGGAGATTCAAAAGCATTTCTAAATATTCCCCGCCAGGAAGCGGGCTATCGTCCGATACATGAACGTATCACCGATTTCAGTCAAGTAGAACAAACATTGAACAGTCACGACCGCAAACTTCAGGCATCACGGTGCATGGATTGCGGTGTACCATTCTGTCATTGGGCATGCCCGTTGGGCAACAAGCAACCGGAGTTTCAGGACGCACTCTATAAAGGGAAATGGCGTGAAGCCTATCAAGTATTGAATGAAACGAATGACTTCCCCGAATTCACAGGACGTATCTGCCCGGCCCTTTGTGAAAAATCATGTGTGCTAAAACTCTCCTGCGACTCTCCGGTAACTATACGGGAAAACGAGGCAGCCATTGCCGAAGCTGCTTTTCGCGAGGGCTATGTTACCCCTCTCCGTCCCAAGCGCAATGGGAAAAAAATAGCCGTTATCGGTGCAGGTCCTGCCGGGTTGAGTGTTGCCGTACAACTGAATGCACGCGGCTACGAGGTCACGATATTTGATAGTAGGCCCATGCCGGGTGGGCTGCTCCGTTACGGTATTCCTAACTTCAAACTCCCTAAGGAAGTGATAGACCGCCGTATGGATATACTAAAAGCCGAAGGTATCCGGTTTGAAATGAGTGTCCATATTGACATGCAGAAACTACCGGCAGATTTCGACGCATACGCTGTCTGCACCGGAACACCTATTGCCCGCGACCTCGCCATTCCCGGTCGTGAACTGAAAGGTATCTACTTTGCGCTTGATATGCTATCGCAGCAAAACCGTATTCTTGACGGAGAAACATTCTCCAAAGAAGAGCTTGTCAATGCCAAAGGCAAACGGGTGCTCATTATCGGCGGCGGAGATACCGGTTCAGACTGTATCGGTACAAGCATCCGCCAAGGAGCTGCAAGTGTAACTCAAATTGAAATCATGCCACAACCTCCCATGGGACATAATGATGCTACTCCCTGGCCACAATGGCCCGTGATACTGAAAACCACCAGCAGCCACGAAGAAGGTTGCATACGTCGCTGGTCATTGGCTTCCAACCGGTTTATTGGCAAGAACGGAAAAGTTTGCGGTGTAGAAGTGGAAGAAGTGGAGTGGCTTCCGGCAAAAGACGGTAACCGCCCTACCATGAAACTCACGGGAAAGAAAGAAATAATAGATACAGATATGGTACTGCTTGCCATGGGTTTCTTGAAACCGGAACACCCGCAATTCCCCCAAAATGTATTTATAGCCGGTGATGCCGCCAATGGTGCCAGTCTCGTAGTACGTGCACTGGCCGATGGGCGCAAAATAGCGGCAGAGATAGACAAACATCTATCTTAACAGCCATCGATTATCTTTTATATATTATATTTTATACTTAACATCATGTGTGGAATAACAGGTATCTTCAACATACAATCTCAAACTCAAGAGTTGAGAGACAAAGCGCTTAAAATGGCGCAGAAAATCCGTCATCGCGGACCGGATTGGAGCGGTATTTACGTAGGTGGTTCAGCCATCCTGGCACACGAACGTCTATCCATCGTTGACCCTCAATCTGGAGGGCAACCTCTGTACTCTCCGGACCGTAAACAAATTCTTGCCGTCAACGGTGAGATATACAATCACCGTGAAATCCGTGCACGTTATTCAGGTAAATACGCCTTTCAGACAGGTTCGGACTGCGAGGTTATCCTCGCTCTCTACAGAGACAAAGGCATCCACTTCCTCGAAGAGCTGAACGGCATTTTCGCTTTCGCCCTCTATGACGAAGAAACTGACGATTATCTGATTGCCCGTGATCCCATCGGCGTTATCCCTCTCTATATTGGGAAAGACCAAGAAGGTCATATCTACTTCGGTAGCGAACTGAAAGCCCTCGAAGGTTTCTGCGATGAATATGAACCCTTCCTACCGGGACACTACTACTGGGGACGTGAAAGAAAAATGCACCGCTGGTACACCCGAGACTGGATGGACTACGAAGCCGTAAAAGATAACTATACTCCTGCCGCCGAACGTAATGCCTCTGCCACTACTATCGACCGTAAAGCCTACGGCATGCAAGTCTCTGCCGTGCGCTCTGCCCTTGAGGACGCCGTACAACGGCAACTCATGTCTGATGTACCTTACGGGGTACTGTTATCCGGCGGACTTGATTCTTCCGTCATCTCTGCCATCGCCAAAAAATATGCCGCCAAACGTATTGAAACGGACAACAAATCTGACGCCTGGTGGCCTCAACTCCACTCTTTCGCGGTAGGTCTGAAAGGAGCGCCCGACCTGCTCAAAGCACGTGAAGTGGCACAATACATCGGTACGGTTCATCATGAAATAAACTATACCATCCAAGAAGGGTTGGATGCCATCCGTGATGTCATTTATTTCATCGAAACTTACGATGTAACCACCGTGAGAGCTTCTACCCCAATGTATCTGTTGGCACGTGTCATCAAAAGTATGGGTATCAAAATGGTACTCAGCGGTGAAGGTGCCGACGAAGTCTTCGGCGGTTATCTTTATTTCCATAAGGCTCCTACTCCGCAAGCCTTTCACGAAGAGACTGTGCGCAAGCTTTCCAAATTACACATGTACGACTGTCTGCGTGCCAACAAGAGTCTTGCCGCCTGGGGTGTGGAAGGTCGTGTTCCTTTCCTCGACAAAGAATTTCTGGATGTAGCTATGCGTGTTAATCCTATCACCAAGATGTGTCCGGGTAAAGAGATTGAAAAGAAAATAGTTCGCGAAGCTTTTGCCGACATGTTACCCGAAAGCGTGGCATGGCGGCAGAAGGAACAATTCTCCGATGGTGTGGGCTACTCTTGGATTGATACCCTGAAAGCTATCACCGCCACTGCCGTCAGTGACGAACAAATGGCACATGCCGCAGAACGTTTCCCCATTCATACTCCACAAAACAAGGAAGAATATTATTACCGTACCATTTTTGAAGAACACTTTCCCAGCGCAAGTGCAGCTCTAAGCGTGCCCAGTGTGCCAAGTGTAGCCTGCTCCACCGCCGAGGCGCTTGCATGGGATGCCTCCTTCCAAGGAAAGAACGACCCAAGCGGACGTGCTGTTGCCGGAGTACACGAAGAAGCCTACTGATAGTCTAGAAAAAGTTACAAAGGAATTTTATAGCACTTATCACAGTATGAAAAAGGGGCTGAATTCTATATTTACACATAGATTTCAGCCCCTTCTCAATGAATAACTTCCTTTTTTAGAAAGCCGTAGAAAAAGAAGAAAACGGAAAGTTAACATCGTTACCCGGAGGAAAGTTAACATCGTTGCAGAAAGGAAGTTAACTAAGTGAGTGTAATGAAGTTAACTAAGTATGCATCACGAAGTTAACTAAGTATATATAAACAAGTTAACTTCCTTTCCACCTCCCTTCATATCGTAAGAAAAGTCATAGAAATAAAAACTTAATGAATCGTTTACCCGTTTATTGCGAAGCTTCCATTATCTTTGACTGGATAAATATTAAAACTTTAATAATGATGAATCTAAGAAAAATTATTCTTTCAACCTCGTTGTTGCTTGTCACATGCGGTGCTATGCAAGCACAGAAAACCCGGGTGATTGCTCATCGCGGCTTTTGGAAAACCGACGGTTCTGCGCAAAACTCCATCGCATCACTGGTAAAAGCCGATTCCATCGGCTGCTACGGTTCCGAATTTGACGTATGGCTTACTTCTGATAATCAGCTGGTAGTGAACCATGACGCCACCTTTAAAGGCGTAAATATGCAAAAATCTACTGCCCAAGAGTGTACGGCAGTGATACTGGATAACGGCGAACCACTCCCCACCCTGAAACAATATCTTGAAACAGCGAAAGGATTGAAAACACGTCTTATCCTTGAACTGAAAGCCCATAAAACTCCAGAACAAGAAACACGTGCAGTGGAAGGTATCGTGAAGATGGTTAAAGATATGGGACTGGAAAATCGCATGGAATACATCACTTTCTCCCGCCATGCCACTAAAGAGTTTATCCGCCTTGCTCCTCAAGGAACCCCCGTATACTATCTGGAAGGAGACCTCACCCCGAAAGAACTGAAAGAATGGGGATGTGCCGGACCTGACTATCATTACAGTGTATTCAAGAAACACCCCGAGTGGATTACAGAATGCCATAACTTGGGACTGAAAGTCAATGCCTGGACTGTAAATGACATCAAGGATATGAAATGGCTCATCAAGCACGGAGTAGATTTCATTACCACCAATGAACCTATATTATTAGAAGATGTATTAATGGGGAATTGACCTATTACAACACATATAGTCAGAAAAATCAAATAAAGAGGTTGTGTCATCCTCTTAATATTTTCTTTTAGGCGCGAATTACGCGAATTTCACGGATTTAGTTTATTGAATCTGCATTATTCCGCGTAATCCGCGCCTAGTGTTATAACATTATAAAAGTACCCGTGTGCTTTTGACATATCCTCTTTATTCTTTTTATAAGTACCTAAAGTTCGAATTACTGAACATTTTCATTTATCTATTTCAGATGTTTTTCTTGCCGATATTACAATTTATATAAATATGACCGTTATAAACTTCTAAATTGAAAGATGATTGACTTATATTTATATTGAATGAAAGCATATATATAAATAAATAGAAATAAGACACGTATTTAAAGGTATTATATTCCAAAACGTCGTATATTTGCACATAAATAAATCAAAAGGATATGTTCATAGAAAATTAAAACACAAAATGACAAGAAGCATTAAATTCACCAAGATGCATGGCGCAGGAAATGACTACATCTATGTAGACACTACCAGATACCCCATCGAAAATCCCGAGGAACTTTCGAAAAGATGGAGTACACCGCATACGGGAATTGGCAGTGACGGCCTAGTGCTTATCGGGCGTTCTCCCCAAGCAGACTTCAGCATGCGTATTTTTAATGCCGATGGTTCGGAAGCCATGATGTGCGGCAATGCCAGCCGATGCATCGGAAAATATGTTTTTGATAACGGATTGACAAAAAAGACAGAAATAACACTTGATACCCTATCAGGAATTAAAGTCCTGAAACTTCACATAACCAATGGTGAGGTGAGTACCGTTACCGTTGATATGGGTATTCCGGGTGATGAACTCGTGAACTATGACGGGATGGGTGCCAAACCGATGAAAGAGCATCCTATCATGGTGGATGGTGAGCGATTTATCGCAACTACCGTATCTATGGGAAATCCGCATCTGGTTGTTTTTGTGGATGATATTAATCGCATAGATTTAACTTCTACAGGCTCTAAGCTGGAACGGCATCCTTTATTCCCGGGACGAATCAATGTGGAATTTGCGCAAGTGTTGGGAAAAGGCAGAATAAGGATGCGAGTGTGGGAACGGGGTTCGGGAATAACCCGGGCTTGCGGCACAGGAGCTTGCGCTACTGCCGTGGCCGCTTTCAAAACCGGACGGGCAGGACGGAAATCGGAAATCATTATGGATGGAGGTACGCTCACCATTGAATGGGAGGTTGCAACCGGACATGTATTGATGACCGGAGGAGCCACAAAGGTATTTGAGGGAGAGGCGGAAATGAATGATGAATGATGAACACTTAAAACAACAAAGAATATGGCATTAGTTAACGAACATTTTTTAAAACTACCGGGCAGTTATTTATTTTCAGACATAGCTAAAAAGGTAAATACTTTCAGGATAACACACCCCAAACAAGATGTCATCCGTCTGGGTATTGGAGATGTTACCCGGCCACTGCCACCAGTCTGCATCGAAGCCATGCACAAGGCAGTGGAAGAGATGGCTGACATTAAGACCTTCCGTGGTTACGGACCGGAACAGGGATATGACTTTTTGATTGAAGCCATCATTAAACACGATTATGCGGCACGCGGCATACACTTCAGCCCAACGGAAATTTTTGTAAACGACGGAGCCAAAAGTGACACGGGAAACATCGGAGATATTCTCCGCCATGACAACAGTGTGGGAGTAACCGACCCCATCTATCCGGTATACATTGACAGCAACGTGATGTGCGGACGTGCCGGAATATTGGAAGAAAACGGTAAATGGAGTAATGTAACCTACATGCCTTGTACCGCTGAAAACAATTTTATTCCGGAAATTCCTGACAAACGTATCGATATTGTTTATCTTTGTTACCCAAATAACCCGACGGGTACTACTTTAACCAAGCCTGAACTGAAAAAATGGGTGGATTATGCACTCGAAAATGATACACTCATCTTGTTTGATGCCGCCTACGAGGCATTTATCCAAGAAGAAGATGTGCCCCACTCGATTTATGAAATAAAAGGAGCCAAGAAATGCGCTATCGAGTTCCGCAGTTTTTCGAAGACTGCCGGATTTACAGGAGTCCGTTGCGGATACACCGTAGTGCCGAAAGAACTGACAGCCGCCACTTTGGGAGGTGAACGTATCCCGCTCAATAAACTTTGGAACCGTCGCCAGTGTACCAAGTTCAACGGTACCAGTTACATTACCCAAAGGGCTGCGGCAGCTATCTATACCCCCGAGGGCAGAAAACAGATAAAAGAAACGATTGATTACTATATGGATAATGCCCGGACAATGAAAAAAGGTTTAGAAGCTGCGGGGTTGAAAGTGTACGGTGGAGTGAATGCACCTTATATCTGGTTGAAAACGCCCAACGGCGCCAGTTCCTGGCGCTTCTTTGAACAGATGTTGTACGAAGCCAATGTAGTAGGAACTCCCGGTGTGGGATTTGGTCCAAGCGGTGAAGGATATATCCGTCTGACCGCCTTCGGCAAGCACGAAGATTGCGTAGAGGCCATGCGACGCATCAGGAACCGGATGAAATAATTAAAAGAATAGTTTAAGCGCGATACTATAAAAAAAGAGTCGGATTGATCATCCGCATGATTATTCTAATTTAAAAGGTAAGAAGGTATGAAAACAAGAAACATTAAACTAGGAGTAATAGCAATGGCGTTATTGTCAACGACATTGCCTTTCACGGCAAAAGCGCAGGACAAAGTAGAAGCATCGGTAGGCGCTGATCTGGTAAGCGGTTACATCTGGCGCGGCCAGGATTTGGGTGGTGTCAGTTTGCAGCCAAGCGTATCCATAGCTTATAAGGGTTTTTCTCTTGAAGCCTGGGGGTCAGTAGGTATCGAGAGTAAGGATGCCAAAGAGCTTGACCTCACGTTAGGTTACTCTATAGGTGGGTTCAGTGTATCGGTTACTGATTATTGGTTTAACGAAGGTGCAGGTTATATGCACTACAATGCCCACGAAACAGCGCATGTGTTTGAAGCTCAAGTAGGTTATGATTTCGGTCCGGTATCCGTAAACTGGTATACGAACTTCGCCGGAGATGACTACGCAAAATACAACGGAAAACGCGCTTATTCTTCTTATATCTCGGTAGCGGCTCCCTTCAAGTTGGGTGGTTTGAACTGGACAGCCGAAATCGGCGCCACTCCCTGGGAAACGAATTTCTATAACTATGTAGAAGACAAATGCCCTGGCTCCAACGGATTTGCCGTATGCGACATCAGCCTCGGCGCATCGAAGGACATCAAGATTACCAACTCATTCTCTCTGCCACTGTTTGCCAAAGCTACCTGGAACCCCAGAACAGAAGGCGCATACTTTGTAGTAGGATTAAGTTTTTAAGAACCACAAAACAATTTAAGGTATGAAAAAGATTGAAGCTATCATCCGCAAAACCAAATTCGAGGAAGTGAAAGACGCACTTCTTGAAGCGGACATCGAATGGTTCTCTTACTATGACGTAAGAGGTATCGGGAAATCCAGACAAGCCAGAATCTATCGCGGCGTACTATACGATACCAGTTCCATCGAACGAATTTTGATTTCCATCGTGGTGCGCGACAAAAATGCCGAGAAAACCGTACAGGCCATCATCAAAGCTGCACAAACCGGCGAAATAGGTGACGGACGTATCTTCATCATCCCCATTGAAGACGCCATCCGCATCCGCACCGCCGAAAGGGGTGACATCGCCCTCTATAATGCCGAACAGGAAAGATAACAGGCAGCACTCAAACCACAAAAAGTCAACCGGGCGGCGTGCCCGATGACAAACAAAAATACAAGTACAACAAAAATCAAAGAGATTATGGATAAATATATGATATGCAGTTTTACCAAACTGTGTATAGCCCTTGCTATATTCGCGGCTTTCTGTTTCACTACAGATACATACGCGCAAGATTCCGCCGTGACAGACAGTGTAGCCATTGTTACCACCGACGTGGTGACCGCCATAGAAGCTCCTGCAGAAGAAACATCAGTGACAGATACGATTTCTCAATTGGTTTCCGGTGTCAACACCGTGTGGATGCTGCTAGCAGCTATGCTGGTGTTCTTTATGCAACCGGGCTTCGCACTGGTTGAAGCCGGATTTACCCGCACCAAGAATACCGCCAACATACTGATGAAAAACTTTGTAGACTTCATGTTCGGCTCACTGTTCTACTGGTTTATAGGTTTCGGTTTGATGTTCGGTCTGGGCGGCTTCTTCGGAACTCCCCACTTCATGAGCCTGATATTTGAAAGCAATGGCTTGCCCGACGCGTCTTCATTGCCAACCGAAGGTTTCCTCGTATTCCAGACCGTATTCTGCGCCACCGCCGCAACCATCGTTTCGGGTGCTATGGCGGAACGTACCAAATTCTCCATGTATCTGATATACACTATCTTCATCAGCGTACTGATTTATCCGGTGTCCGGTCACTGGACTTGGGGCGGCGGCTGGCTGATGAACGGTGAAGAAGGTTCCTTCATGATGAATGCATTCGGAACTACCTTCCACGATTTTGCAGGTTCTACCATCGTACACTCCGTAGGCGGTTGGATTGCCCTAGTGGGGGCAGCCATCCTTGGCCCGCGCATCGGCAAGTATGGCAAAGACGGCAAATCAAAAGCTATCCCCGGACACAACCTGACCATCGCGGCGCTGGGTGTATTCATCCTCTGGTTCGGATGGTTCGGTTTCAACCCCGGTTCACAGTTGGCAGCAGCCACTACCGACGATCAGGTGGCTATCTCACTGGTATTCCTGAACACAAACCTGGCGGCATGTGCAGGCGGTTTCTTTGCATTGTCGGTCAGTTGGATGAAATATGGAAAGCCTTCTTTATCATTGACGCTGAATGGTATTCTGGCAGGCTTAGTCGGTATCACGGCAGGATGTGATATGGTATCTCCGATTGGTGCCGTCATTATTGGAGCTATCTGCGGCGTATTGATGATATTCTCCGTAGAATTTATCGACAAAATGCTGAAAATTGATGACCCCGTAGGTGCTTCTTCCGTACACGGTGTCTGCGGTTTCACGGGAACCATCCTCACCGGACTATTTTCCACCAGCGAAGGCCTCTTCTATGGCGCAGGCACAGGATTCCTTGGCGCACAAGTATTCGGCGCACTGATAGTAGGCGTATGGGCGGCAGGCATGGGATATATCATCTTTAAAGTCCTTGACAAGATGCACGGCCTGCGTGTTCCTGCACGGATTGAAGAAGAAGGACTCGACATCTACGAACACGGCGAGTCAGCTTACAGTGTATAAAGTTTTTTTACTCTAACAATAGTTTTAAACCAACAATTACAACTCTAAGGTATTATGTCAAAATTGAGATTCAGAGTAGTAGAAACGGCGTTCAAAAAGAAACCCGTTGCGGTGGCAGTTCCGGCGGAACGTCCGTCAGAGTACTTCGCCAAGTATGTATTCAACAAGGAAAAGATGTTCAGGTATTTACCCAGCAAGGTATATGCCAAATTGACTGATGTGATTGACAACGGCGCGCCGCTGGACCGCAGCATTGCGGATGAAGTAGCTGCCGGCATGAAGAAATGGGCGATTGAAATGGGTGCTACCCATTATACCCACTGGTTTCACCCGCTGACCGAAGGTACTGCCGAAAAACATGACGCGTTCGTGGAACATGACGGCAAAGGCGGTATGATGGAAGAATTTACCGGTAAACTGCTTGTACAGCAGGAACCGGATGCATCCAGTTTTCCGAACGGTGGTATACGCAACACGTTCGAGGCACGAGGATATTCGGCATGGGATCCCTCCTCTCCGGCGTTCATTGTGGATGATACGCTCTGCATCCCGACTATTTTCATCGCATATACAGGTGAATCCCTGGACTACAAGGCGCCGTTGTTAAAGGCCCTGCGTGCCGTGGACAAAGCCGCTGTAAACGTATGCCGCTATTTCAATCCGGAGGTGAAAAAAGTGTTTGCTTATCTGGGATGGGAACAAGAATACTTCTTGGTTGATGAAGGTTTGTATGCTGCCCGTCCCGACCTATTGATGACCGGTCGTACTCTGATGGGACATGACAGTGCCAAGAACCAGCAACTGGAAGACCATTATTTCGGAGCAATCCCTACCCGCGTGGCGGCTTTCATGAAAGAGCTGGAAATCGAAGCATTGAAACTTGGCATCCCCGTTAAAACCCGCCATAACGAAGTAGCTCCCAACCAGTTTGAGTTGGCTCCTATTTTCGAAGAATGTAATCTGGCGGTAGACCACAACATGCTCATCATGTCGTTGATGCGTAAAATTGCCCGTAACCACGGATTCCGGGTATTGCTGCACGAGAAACCGTTTAAGGGCGTCAATGGTAGCGGTAAGCACAACAACTGGTCATTGGGAACCGACACAGGTATCCTGCTAATGGGTCCGGGTAAGTTGCCCGAAGAAAACTTACGTTTCATCACTTTCGTGGTAAACACCTTGATGGCGGTCTATAGGCACAATGGTTTGCTGAAAGCTAGTATTTCCAGTGCAACGAACGCTCATCGGTTGGGCGCCAACGAAGCACCTCCCGCAATCATCTCCAGTTTCCTCGGTAAACAATTGTCACAGGTATTGAAGCATATCGAGGAGAGTACGAAAGACGATCTGGTAAGCCTTAGTGGCAAACAAGGCATGAAACTGGACATTCCGCAAATACCGGAACTGCTCATCGACAACACCGACCGTAACCGTACCAGTCCGTTCGCCTTCACCGGAAACCGTTTCGAGTTCCGTGCCGTAGGTTCGGAAGCAAACTGCGCAAGCGCCATGATTGCCCTGAACTCTGCCCTTGCCGAGCAACTGAAGGAATTCAAGAAAGATGTGGATGAGTTAATTGAAAAGGGTGAACCGAAAGTTTCGGCCATTCTTGACGTTATCCGTAAATACATCAAGATTTGCAAACCTATCCACTTTGACGGCAACGGTTACAGCGATGAATGGAAAGCGGAAGCAGCACGGCGCGGTCTGGATTGCGAAACCAGTGTACCCGTCATCTTCGACAATTACCTGAAACCGGAAAGTATCAAGATGTTCGAGTCCATCGGTGTCATGACAAAAAAGGAACTGGAAGCCCGCAATGAGGTGAAATGGGAAACCTATACCAAAAAGATACAGATTGAAGCCCGTGTCCTCGGCGACTTGGCGATGAACCACATCATCCCCGTAGCTACCCAATACCAAACAGACCTGGTGGACAATGTATACAAGATGAAGAGTCTGTTTCCGGCAGAAAAGGCAGCAAAATTATCTGCCAAAAACCTGGAACTTATCGAGGAAATTGCGGACCGTACGGCTTTCATCAAGGAGCATGTAGACACCATGATTGAAGCCCGCAAAGTAGCCAACAAGATGGAGTGTGAGCGTGAAAAAGCCATTGCCTACCATGACAATATCGTACCGATGATGGAGGAAATCCGTTATCATATCGATAAGTTGGAACTCATTGTTGACAACCAGATGTGGACATTGCCCAAGTACAGAGAATTGCTGTTCATCCGATAAGAAGAATAATCGGACATTAAAAACTATCTATTTCTTTTGTTGGTTGTTTTAAGTTTGCAGGGGAAGAGGTACCGGGAGGTAGTTCTCCCTCTTTTTTTGCATAATCTGTGACGAAAAACGTATCTTTGTCCTCAGATAAAATAACTACGAAACCATGAAAAACCTACGCAATTGTTATGCAGCGCTTTTGCTGTTCTTATTTCTATGTACGACAACTTCGCTGTCGGCACAAAGTGATTTACAACAAAAACTCAGTGAGATTTCCGCTATTACGGAAGTCAAGCCGTTGGAATCAACTGTATTCCCGGAAAAATATGTAACCTATTTCACCCAGCCGCTGGACCATCGGCATCCTGAGAAAGGAAGCTTTCGCCAACGTGTCATTGTTTCCCATGTAGGTTATGACCGGCCGACGGTACTTGTCACTGAGGGTTATGGAGCCGCATACGCTCTCAATCCCCGATACCGTGAAGAACTTTCAAAATTGCTCGATGCCAATATGATATTTGTAGAATACCGCTATTTCCTCGAATCGACTCCCGAACCCAAAGACTGGCAATATCTGACAGCTGAGAACTCTGCTGGCGACCTGCATGCCGTTACCACCGCCTTCAAGAATATCTATCCGGGCAAATGGATTGCAACCGGCATCAGCAAAGGAGGCCAGACTACCCTACTCTATCGCACCTTCTATCCTGATGATGTGGATGTCTCCGTACCTTACGTAGCTCCGCTCTGCTATGCCGCAGAAGACGGACGCCATGAACCTTTCCTTCGGAAGGTTTCTACAGCCGAAGACCGCAAGAAAATTGAAGATTTTCAACTGGAAGTATTAAAACGGAAAGCAACTTTACTGCCTGTATTTGAGAAATATTGCCTAGACAAAGGCTATAAGTTCCGTGCCCCTATCGAAGAAATTTACGATTATTCGGTATTGGAGTATTCTTTCGCCCTTTGGCAATGGGGTACCCCTGTCAGTGATATTCCGGCAGTTACAGCGCCAGACGAAGAAATACTCGCCCATTTGTTATCCATCAGTGAACCTTCTTATTTTACTTCCGACAGCGGTGAAGCTTCATTCTTCGTACAGGCTGCACGCGAACTCGGCTACTATGGTTACGATATCCGTCCCTTCAAAAAATATCTATCCATCAAGTCCAGTAAAGGTTATCTGCATCGCCTGATGTTGCCCGAAGAGCTAAGAGACATGCCTTTCGACAAGACGTTGAGCAAAAAGATTACAAAGTTCCTGAAAGAGAACGATCCCAAAATGATTTTTATCTATGGAGAGAATGACCCGTGGACAGCTGCCGGAGTGACCTGGCTGAAAGGGAAAAAGAACATCCACGTATTCATACAACCCGGAGGAAGCCATCGGGCACGTATCAATACACTGCCCGACGCAGAAAAGGAACAAGTAATAGCATTAATAAAAGAGTGGATGCGTTGACACGCGGATTTACCATTCCAGGAACTTACCTCTTTCCCTGCGTTTTTGCAATTCTTCCTCCAAAAAGCGCTGGCGGTCTTTGGCGATATAACGACGGGCAAAAATATTAGGCACCGCTACTCCCAATGCGATACAAAGAATTATCAACGAAGCATTGATGCCGTTGGATACGGCTACCGTTACTTCACCAACCACGCCATGCATATTGATAAGAGCAAAAAGAGCACGATACATCAACACGCCCGGAATCATCGGAATGACGGAAGGGATAGTCAGCACATGGTTGGGGACATGAAACCAATGAACGGCTTTCACCGCCACCAAGCTCACTACCATAGCTCCCATAAAGGAACCGATGACAGGCCCCATGCCCAACTCGAAGTTGACGAAATTACGCGTGCATACGGCAAGAATTCCTCCTACGGCAACCACCCACAACAGGCGGCGCTGAATATTGAATATCATGGAGAAGCCAATGGCGGAGATTGCTGCCGCAATGGCATATATGTAGTAAGAATCATGCGGAACCATACTCAACTCACTAAACTTCTTGTCAATCACTACATCTTCCATAGCCAGCAGACGCATGGCTATTACAATGCCGAAGGCCATGGCACATACCATCAATACCGTGTTGACGGCACGCACAATGCCCACTTGTATGTAGTTGTCTATCATATCATCCACAAAGTTAATGATGGGGACACCGGGCACAATGAACAGCGCGCAGGCCAACAGCGGATGATAAGGGGTATCCGAAAGACCGGTAAAAGAAGTGACATAGGCCAGACAGGTAGATACCAGCGCTGCAATGGCGATACTCATATAGAGGTTGATACCAAACTCCACGCAACGTGCACGGACCCTAAAACCGGCAAAGGCCGCGATAGAGGCAAACAGGAAAGCAATCCAATCGCTACCGAACAACTTGCAAAAACCACCACAGGCAAAACCCGCCCCGATGGCCACCAAATAGGGAGTATAGTTACGCTTTTTGTTCTTTATTCTTTCCAACTCTTCCTCATACCGGTCCAGCGAATAGTCTTCCTCAATAGCCCGCCAGGAAAGTTTACTAATCTCGGAGATAGCAGTCATATTGATACCATGCTTCTCGCACTTCTGGAATTTAGAGTAAGAATGTGATTCATCACTCAGGTTCACTACCAGCATCGTATAAGAGACATCAATATGAAGATTCTCTTCGGGAAGTCCCAGATAAGCGGCTACACGGTTCATATTCCGTACGATACGATTGGTATCGGCTGCGCTCTCTACCAACAATTTTCCTGTACGAAGCAATAAATCAAGCTTTCTACGCAGGATGATTTCTTGTTCTGTCATTGTATTATCCATCAAACTTTAGGCTTATAACTATCAATTCTACTTTTTTAAGGGGTGCAAAGATAGGCAAATTATAGAAAAGAATTTCATATCTCAGCAGAAACCTATACCTTTGCGCGCACTTTTAAAAAAAGACAAACACTTGTATGGAAATCTTTTGGAATACTATTGCGCAATACAATGAAGATACCTGGTGGATGCAAATCATCATTACGCTGGCAGGCATCGCATTAACCTGGCTGCTTTACCGGAAACCGACCATTGGGGTGAAACGTTCGATGAAAATCTATATGGTGTTCCTGAACGGGTGGATATCCATCGTCTACTACATGGCGTATTGCGGGGCGCGGAGTTACCACCACATCCTTGCTATCTTCTGGGGAGTTGTTGCACTGATATGGTTGTGGGATTTGATTACCGGTTACACCCCATTCGAGCGTAACCCCAAGTACAAGGGACTGGTAGGCATACTCTACGCAATGCCTTTCCTCTACCCGCTCCTGTCTTATGCACGGGGAATGGAGTTTCCGATGATGACCACAATGGTAATGCCGTGTTCGGTAGCCGTATTTACAATAGGTCTATTGCTGGCATTCTCAAGAAAAGTAAATCTGATTGTTATTCTCTTTCTGTGCCACTGGGCACTCATCGCTTTTTCAAAAGTATACATCTACAAAATTCCTGAAGATCTTCTGCTGGCTAGTGCCACCGTACCTGCCATCTATCTGTTCTTCAAGAATTATGTAGACCAGAATTTGCATAAAGAAACCACAACGGGCGCACGTTTGATGAATTGGTTCTTGATTCTTATCAGTGTTATCATCGGCATTTTCCTGAGCATTGCCCTCTTCCATGAATTAGGCAAATAGCAGGAATACCGATTATTTCTTTTTACCCTGATTGGCCACCGCTTCCATCAGCTTTTTGATTTCTTCGGGATCACCCAAGAAATAGTCATCCGCCAGGTTCAGTTCATCATCAAACTCAAAGACGTAGGGCACTGCCGTAGGTAGATTCAAATATACAATTTCTTCATTGGACAGATGTTTCAAATGCTTGATGATACCACGCAAGCTATTGCCATGAGCCACTACGAGCAACTCATCGGCAGTCTTCAAATTGGGAAAAATAACGCATTTCCAATAAGGCATGATACGCTCAATCGTGTCTTTCAACGACTCCGTACGCGGTAATTCAATATCGGGCACTTCCCTGTAGCGGTCTTCAAAACGGGGATTGCGGGGATCGTCCTCTGCCAGGGCATGCGGGGCAATGTCATAGCTACGGCGCCATATCAAAACTTGTTCGTCACCATACTTGGCGGCAGTCTCGGCTTTATTCAAGCCTTGCAACTGTCCATAATGTTTCTCATTCAACCGCCAGGACTTTTCCACCGGTATCCAGTCTTGGTCAAGACGGTCCAAGACATTGTTCAGTGTCTTAACGGCACGCTTCAGATAAGAAGTATAGGCTTTGTCAAAGTGAAAACCTTTTTCTTTGAGAAGTTCTCCGGCCTTCAAAGCTTCGGCGATGCCTTTCTCCGTTAAATCAACATCCGTCCAACCGGTGAAACGGTTTTCTTTATTCCATACGCTCTCGCCGTGGCGAAGCAAAACAATCTTTTTCATATCAAATAAATCTCCTTTCTATTTCAATATGAAACACTTATTCACCACGGCTTGTTCACACGGAGACGAACTGCGTACAATATAAAAAAAGAGACTATCTGTTTACCTGAAACAGATGGTCTCTTTGACTCAAACGCATCATGCGTTTATAGCGAACAGACGATGTGTTTCTATAAAACGCATCGTCTGTTTTTTATCATTCAATTAGTTGAACCAGCGAACGTAGCAGAAGTCCTGACGGTGAGGCAGGTCGCTATTCTTCGGGAACATGCGGTAAGCCAATTTGAAGCTACCTGCATTTTCCATTTTATGCTTAACCTGGAAGGTATAGAGGTCACCTTCTTTCTTCACTACATCAAACGGTTCTACCGAGTAAACGTGTTGCTTACCGTCCTGAGCCGTATAAGTAGATACCAGTTCCAAACCGATGGCATCGTTCAAGCCCTTTTCGTCGATTACGTAAGTAATGGTGTATTCCTTACCACTCTCGATAGCGCCTGCTGCCATTTCCTCGGATACATTGCTTGATACTACTTCGATGCTATCCCACTTCGATGCAACTTCTTCTTTCCATGCGGCAATTTCCTTAGCTTTGGCATAATTGTTGGCAGCCAGAGCGTGGAAACGTTTTGCTTCCTTGGTATAGAATTTGCTGAAGTAATCGTCCAACTGACGCTTCATGGTATAATGAGGTGCAATCTGTGCGATAGAGTTCTTGATAGTTCTCACCCAACCTTCAGAATATCCCTTCTTATTGCGTGCATAGTACAACGGCAGAATTTCCTGTTCGAGGATGCTGTAGATAGTAGCGGCATCCAATTGGTCTTGATGCTCCTGGTTCTGGTAAGTACGTTTTTCTGTCAACGCCCAACCTGCACCTTCACGGTAGCCTTCCAACCACCAACCATCGAGTACGGAGAAGTTTACAACACCGTTCATCAGCGCTTTCTCACCGGATGTACCGGATGCTTCAAGCGGACGAGTCGGAGTATTCAACCAGATATCAACACCGGATACCAAGCGGCGAGCCAGCTGCATATCATAGTTTTCCAGGAAGATAATCTTACCCAAGAATTCTGGACGGCGTGAAATTTCAATAATTCTCTTAATCAAACCCTGACCTGCACCATCATGCGGGTGAGCCTTACCAGTAAATACGAACTGTACCGGATAGTCAGGATTGTTCACAATCTTAGCCAAACGATCCAAATCGGTAAACAGCAAGTGTGCACGTTTGTAGGTAGCGAAACGACGTCCGAAACCAATCAACAGCGCGTTCGGGTTAATCTTATCCAACAGAGACACGATGCGTGAAGGATCACCCTGGTTCTTCAACCAAGTTTCACGATATTGCTTACGAACATGATCTATCAACTTATTTTTCAAAGTCATGCGAGTCTTCCATATTTCTTCATCGGACACGCTATAGATAGCTTCCCAAATCTTAGGATTGGACTGGTCGTACCAGAAGTTCTCATCAAAATGTGCGGCATAAAGGTGCTTCCATTCCGTTGCGCTCCATGTGGGGAAGTGTACACCATTGGTTACGTAACCTACGTGGCTTTCTTCGGGAAAGTATCCTTTCCAGATAGAAGAGAACATTTCCTGTGAAACTTTTCCGTGCAACCAACTCACACCGTTCACTTCCTGAGAAGTGTTGCAAGCGAAAACTGACATACAGAAACGTTCGCCCTTATCGCCCGGATTGTTACGGCCAAGATCCATCAAATCATCCCATGTGATACCCATCTTAATGGGATACCCACCCATATATTTGCCGAAGAGACCTTCGTCAAAATAATCGTGACCGGCAGGAACCGGAGTATGTACCGTGTAGAGAGAAGAAGCACGTACCAACTCGATAGCCTGGTCGTAAGTCAAGCCTTCAGCTACGTAGTCGCAGATACGTTGTACGTTAATCAAGGCTGCGTGTCCTTCGTTGCAATGATAAACATCTTTCTTGATGCCAAGCTTCTTCAACGTCAGTATACCACCGATACCAAGCAGAATTTCCTGCTTCAAGCGGTTTTCCCAATCACCACCGTAAAGCTGGTGAGTGATGGAACGGTCGAACTCACTGTTCATTTCGTTATCCGTATCGAGCAGATAGAGAGAGATACGACCTACGTTTACCCTCCATACGTATGCATGTACATAGTAGTCAAGATAAGGAACGTCAACCACAACTTGATTACCGTTTTCATCCAATACACGGTCGATGGGCAACTGGCCGAAGTTCTGAGCTTCGTAGTTGGCAATCTGCTGTCCGTCCATAGACAAAGTCTGGGTAAAATAGCCATAGCGATACAAGAAACCGACCGCACACAAATCAACGTTACTGTCGGAAGCTTCTTTCAAATAGTCACCGGCAAGTACGCCAAGACCACCTGAGTATATTTTAAGTACGTGAGTCAAACCATATTCCATACTGAAATATGCCACAGAAGGACGCTTGTTATCAGGAGCCACATCCATATAGGTACGGAACTTAGAGTATACGTCATCCATTCTGCGCAAAATAACTTTGTCATTTGCCAATGCTTCGAGTTTAGCATAACTCATACGTTCCAACAGCAGTACAGGATTTTGTCCCACTTCTTTCCATAGAGCAGGGTCAAGGTCTCTGAACAGTTCAGTAGCCTCATAATTCCATGCCCACCAAATATTACGTGCCAGTTCTGACAGTTTCTCCAGTTCGGCGGGAACGTGAGATTTTACGTTCACATCTTTCCAGTTAGGAGTGTTTACATTACTAACTTTAATCTTCATTGTATGATTACTTGATTGATTATTAATTATTTTAACCTAATTGACGCTTCATGGCATTGCGCAAGGCAACATCGTAAGCTTCATAATAATATTGAATAAAATGCTTCCACAGCGCTTGTTCGGCCACCATACCGGCACGCTTACGGATTTCCTTGATTTCAGCTTCTGTTTTTGTAGAGAACAAAGCGATGGTATCCTTAATGCCGTCTGCCACTTCGGAATAATTATAGTCCGAACGGTGCAGCACTTCTACCCCATCTTCGATACCATGCTGGTTCTTCAGGCTGTTTACCCAAAGTCCAAAACCTGCAAGGTCGGTTGTGATGGTAGGCACACGGAAAGCCACACTCTCCAACGGGGTATATCCCCACGGTTCGTAGTAGGAAGGATAGACGCTAAGGTCTTCTCCTAAAATAAGGTCATAATAGCTCTTGTTGAGGATACCGTCTTTTCCGTCCAAATAGCAAGGTACAAATACCACCTTTACTTTGTCTTCAGGACGGTTACCCATACCCAGATACTTCAACATATCCAAAACCTGGTCATGCGTCATGTTGTGCAGCCAGTGGGTAATGAAAGGTACTTCAAGAGGAGTGGTATATTTACCGTCTTTCTTCTTCAAGCGTTCCTGCAAATCTTCGCGGGGGTCTCCCACCCAACCAGGTACGTTGACAAAAGCTAGGACTTTCTTCTGCAAGTTCTTATCGCGGTTCAAGCGGTTCAATGATTCCAGGAATACATCGATGCCCTTGTTCTTAAATTCATAGCGCCCACTGGTACCGATAATCAACGTATCGTCTCCCAGTTCTTCGCCCAGCAAACAATTGGCAACGCGCAACATCGCAGAGCGCGCACGCTTACGCTTACCGCTAAATGTAGAGCCTTTCGGTACAAAATCATCTTCAAAACCATTCATCAGAATGACGTCGGCAGGCTTCTCAAGCAATTCCTTACACTCGTTGTTAGTGATTTCGCTCACAGTAGTGAAACAATCCACGTAGTGGGCGGACTGCTTTTCAATGGAATGTTTTGACTCCATATTCAGTTCCTGGGCCATCTGGTCGCCATTGTAAGCGAACAGATAATCATAAAGCGGCTTATTATTGCCCGCAATGGAACGTCCGATAGATGTGGCGTGCGTAGTGAATATCGTAGCTATTTCCGGAACGGCGGTCTGAAGATAGAGTGCACCCATGCCGGTCATCCACTCGTGTGCCTGGAATATTACTTTATCGGTTTCCGTCAAATTATAGCGATAGAAGCTCTCAACAACCTTTCCGGAAGCGTAGGAGAACATTGATGCTTCGTCGTAGTCACCGTATGCATGAAGTGAATCCACCTGATAGTGTTCCCACATCTCAGTGTATATTTCATTCTTCTGTTCAAAAAAAGATTGGAAATCAACCAATATGACGATAGGTTCACCCGGGATATTCCAGCGCCCTACCCTGACGGAGAGGTTATCTTTTTTCGCCGCATGCTTTTTCCATGCTGCGCAGAGGTTATCAGACTCAATAAATAAAGGGTTTTCTTTTCCTAACCAGAAATCCGGTCCTATGAAAAACACTCTATCATGAAATTTCGTCTGCAAAGTGTTGGCTCTTGTAGACAAAACCGTATAGATACCGCCTACTTTATTACACACTTCCCAGCTTGCTTCAAAGATGTAATCGGGGGTAAGTAGTTCTTTAAGCATAAATTTTACAATCTCGTTATCTTAATTACGGCTGCAAAAGTACACATTATTCTTTGAAAAATAGCCTTTTAATCGAAAAAACTGATTAAATATGCATAAACAATCGTTTGCGGAAACAAACTGATATGGCACACACAAATCTTTAATGCCACACTTTACATATACTGAAGTGCGGGCTCAAGAGTAAGGAAGTGTGGCATTGGATGCGATGAAGTGTGGCATTAGGAATGGTAAAGTGCGGCATTAGGAGAGATGAGGTGCGGCATTTGAAAAACAAAATTACAATAAAAGAAGATGTCTCAAACACACACGAGCACTTTCATAATATTATAATATTAGGCGCGAATTACGCGGAATAACGCGAATTCAATAAATTAAATCCGTGAAATTCGCGTAATTCGCGCCTAAAAGAAAGTGTTAAGAGGTTTTTGACACCTCTTTATCTTCACTTCTTTTTATGAGATTTATACCATCAAAGCGGCAACCAGTGCCAAAATTGCGTAAAACTCAGGAAGAGCAGCGTAAATCATCGTATTAGTCTGCACATCGTGTCCTTGAGAAATACCAACGATACCATTGGCGCAAATCTGCCCCTGGCGGATAGCTGAGAACAAACATACCAAACCTACGCCGAGACCGATACCTAACATCAAAGGACCGTCAGTAGCAAAGTTTCTGCCCATAGACATCAGGAAGGCTACGAAACCATAAAGTCCCTGTGTAGCGGGGAGAGCCGACAAAATCATATAGCTGGCAGATTTGGAAGGATCTTTCTTCAATGCGCCTTCTGCCGCACTACCTGCGATTGTTGTACCAAAGCAACTACCAATTCCTGCAAGGGCCAACATCAGGCCCAAACCGAGATAACCTAAAATTTCATTCATAATGTTTTTAATTTATTTGTTTCTAATTTATTTATTTTTTACCACAGAAAACGGCTTGTAGGTTTCACCCTTACCGTCATAACCTGAATTTTTAAAGTATTCTACAAATGTCAAACGTAACGGATGCACAAACGCACTCAGACAAGACATAGCGATGTTCAGCGAATGTCCGAATATCAATATCAACCCGCAGAACAACCAGCCGATAGCCGGACCTGCCGAATCGTTCACCATGAAGGCAAGCTGATTGAACACACCACCCAGCATACCGCCTGCCAAACCGAGGGCATAGAGACGGATATAGGAAAGTACGTCACCCATCAATCCGGTAGCCATGTTATAAGTATCCCATACACCGGCACCGATGTTTACAAACACGTTCCGATGGATGTTATTCAGCAAATAGATACCGATGGCGGCAACACCGCCAATCACAATGAATGCCCAGGTAGAAACGTCTTCTGAAATAACTTTGAAGAACGAAAGTCCTCCGGTGCAGATAAATCCGACTACAAGCAGCAACCATCCCCAGGCGCTAAGCGACTCTTTGAAGCCGTAGCGTACTGTTTGTCCGACAGCTTTTACCGTCATGGCAATGGAGATATGCACCACACCGATAATCAACGCCAGCAACATCTGTTTGTCATAAGTGGTTTCGCCAATCTTACCTACAATCATAAATTGCTTCAGCTTGTCAGGCAATTCCAAATCAAAAAGACTGACGCCAAAGAAAGTCCCCAGTATGGCACCTATGACAGCGGTAAATACACCGAGCGTAATCACCAGGTTCATCATACCCCGCAGTGACTTCGACATCTTTTTTCTCAGATAGAAGCCAAGGGCAATCAACACCAAGCCGTAACCTGCATCGCCCATACAGAATGCAAAGAACAATGAGAAGAAGGGCGCCAGAATAGGTGTCGGGTCAAACTCGGCATAGTCCGGCATACCATACATCTTGGTAAGCACTTCGTACATACGGGTGAACGCATTGTTTTTCAGCTTTATAGGAGCATTATCTTCACGGGTGGCTTTCCTTATTTCGTAGTATACGCCACTGTCATCCAGAAGCTTCTTCACTTCCGTTTCTTTATCTTCCGGTATCCAACCTTCCAACAAGACAACGGAACCTTCCGCCATTTCTTCGCTGTTCAACTTTACCTTAAGCAAGTCTATTTCACCTTGGAGTTGCGTACTGCCACTTTCCAACGTACGATAGTTGACTCTACAGAAGTCCTTCAACTTGGCATTTGCCTGTACAAGCGCTTCTTCCGTGTCGGCTTTCTTACGTTTCAACCCGGACAAACTCAAGGATGGTAATCGAAGCGGTTCGGTATCCAGTTCCACCGGTTCGGGAGTAACGGTCACAAAATACAGATGTCCGCCATTTTCTTTTACGATGATGGCGTTGTATTGTTCTGTCCACTCTTCCTTATAATCTCTTTCAGGACACGTATAGAACTGAACATACCAACCTGCATCTTCCAACTTATTTACAGCATCCCAATCAAAATCACCCCAGATTTCCATCTGCGCGATATCCTTATCAATAATCGGTAATTGTTGATTAAGGTCCTGGATATGTTCCTGCAAGTCTTCATAGCTTTTTACCAAAGCATCGGGCGTCAGTCCGGCATGTATCGTTTCTTCCGGTTGTTTCTCGGCAAGGATGTACATGCTTTGGAGCATACTCTTGTAAAGTGCACGTTTCTGCATGAACTGTTGCAGGGTATCGTCCATTTCACCCCATTGCTTTTCTACGATGTGCACTACGCCCAACTCCCTGATTTGGTCGAGGAACGTTTCATATTCCTTATGGTATACAAGGAACGTGAGCTTCTTCATTCTTGTAATCATGCCTCTGCCTCCTTCCTTTTCTCTTGATGGGACTTCATGATTTTCTGCGATGACTTGGAGAGGTTCTCTTCGTCTTCCATAAATCGCTTGATTTTACGCAGAGCGTCCTGATAGCCCGGAATCTGTACTTTTTCAAAAAGATTCACCTTCTGGGTGGTCTTTTTACGCGCATGTTCCAGCAAATTCAGCTTGGCAACGGTAAACTCCCGTTCGATGGCCGTGTGAGCCAGCTCCTTGAGCAAGTGCAACCCGTCTGCATACCATTTAGGCGCATTGAACAGGCTATAGGGGCGTATGTCGAAATCTACATTTTCGAGCAAAGGCACCCGCACACCGGCAATCTTCTTTACACCAAGATGAACATCGCTGACCTTTATCAATGAGGCATCAAACTCATTCCAAAGGGCGAACATGGCTTCATAAGCTTGGATTTCCTTTTCCAACCTCGCATCCAGCGCGGCAGCATCGGCTTTGCAGCGCTTCACTTCCATACGCAGGGCGCTCTCCTTATTCTTGATAATAGGGAGCGTACGCACGCGCACCTTCAGTTGCTTTTCCAACTGCTGGAGGGAGGTTTTGTTATATTGAAACTTAATAGCCATTTTATTTACGATTTAACGATTTTAGTTTTCTTTCGGCCAAAATTCGTCTACCAATTCTTTCTTGATATTCACTTCTTCCGGACGGAAATACTTACCAAACAAGCCCCATGCTACATCAAGCATTTCTGTGGTATCAAGGTTGACATCGATAGCCAGCAGTTGGTTGGAGTAATCCTTGGCAAAGGCAAGTGTACGTTCGTCATAGTTCGTCAAGTCAAAACCGTTTTCAAGTTTAGTTTTCGCATTGGCAGCATCGGCATACAGACGTACGGCAGCATTCATTACCTGCGGATGGTCTTTTCGCGTCTTCTTACCCGTAACGAGCTGTTTCAAACGAGACAATGAACGGAATGGGTCAACAATAACTTTACCGATATCACTATCACGACGGAGGAACAACTGACCTTCCGTGATATAACCCGTATTATCGGGCACAGCGTGCGTAATGTCACCACCCGACAGCGTAGTCACTGCGATAATCGTGATGGAACCACCGCTTGGGAACTGTACAGCCTTTTCATAAATCTTTGCCAAATCCGAATAAAGAGAACCCGGCATAGAGTCTTTCGAAGGAATTTGGTCCATACGGTTCGATACGATAGCCAAAGCATCGGCGTATGAGGTCATATCGGTCAGCAATACCAGTACTTTTTCATTATTATTTACTGCAAAATATTCGGCAGCCGTCAATGCCATATCCGGAATCAGCAAACGTTCCACCGGAGGATTTTCGGTGGTATTCATGAAGCTGACGATACGGTCCAGCGCACCGGCATTGGAGAATACATTCTTGAAGTAAAGGTAGTCATCGTTCGTCATACCCATACCGCCAAGAATAATCTTATCAGTCTCAGCACGCAAAGCCACGTTTGCCATCACCTGGTTGAAAGGCTGGTCAGGGTCTGCGAAGAACGGGATTTTCTGTCCTGATACCAGAGTATTGTTGAGGTCGATACCTGCAATACCGGTAGCAATCAGTTCCGAAGGTTGTTTACGGCGCACCGGGTTCACTGACGGACCACCGATTTCTATTTCCTGTCCCTCAATATCCGGACCGCCATCGATAGGATCACCGAAAGCGTTGAAAAAACGTCCGGCAAGCTGGTCGCTCACCTTAATCGTAGGAGCTTTGCCCAAGAACACCACTTCGGCATTGGTGGGAATACCTTCAGTACCTTCGAATACCTGCAAAGTCACATCGTCACCAGCAATCTTCACCACCTGGGCAAGCTTACCGTTTACGGTCGCCAACTCATCATACCCTACCCCGGTTGCCTTCAGCGAACACGTGGCTTTCGTAATCTGAGTAATCTTGGTATATATCTTTTGAAATGCTTTTGTTGCCATTTATTTATTTACTAGTTAGCAATTTACTATTTACAATTTTCGCATTCTGTCCTTTTACCACCTACCTACATACGCCGAACGGCAAATTGTACTTTGTAAATGGTAAATTGTACATTCCTTTATGCTTTACGTTCTTCAATCAGTTCCTGCAACTGCTTACGGAACTTGTCATATTCTTCCGACTTGAATTTAGAGTAATTCATCTGCTTGCAGATGTTAATCATCTTCTTGAAGTAGTCCATTACTTCATTGAAGTTGTCAAATTCAAATTCCGTATGACAGATGTCAATCACCATATTCAGAATTTCTTCCTGACGTTCCATCGGAGTAACGGCATCAATATCATCAAAAGCATCTTGCTGCAAAATGACAAAGTCGATTAACTCAGATTTCCAGAACGTTACGTGATATTCCACAGGCACACCGTCATCACCCAAGATATTGATTTGCTCGGCAATCTCTTTACCACGTTGCAGACGTGTCTTGATTTCATTCACCTTACCAATCCATTCACCATTGATACGCTTGGTGATATAATCTTCAAATTCAGGATATTCGATATATTTTGAATAAGAATCAATCGGATTTACGGCAGGATAGCGTTTCTTGTCCGCACGATCTTGCTCAAGAGCATAGAAACAACGGGCAACCTTTTTCGTATTCTCGGTCACCGGTTCCTTCAAGTTACCACCGGCAGGAGATACCGTACCGATAAAGGTAATAGAACCTGTTTCACCGTTATTCAGTTTCACGTATCCGGCACGCCCGTAGAAGTTGGAAATGATAGAAGACAAGTCCATCGGGAATGCGTCAGGGCCGGGTAATTCCTCCATACGGTTCGACATTTCACGCAATGCCTGCGCCCAACGTGAAGTAGAGTCAGCCATCAGCAACACCTTCAAGCCCATACTACGATAATATTCCGCAATCGTCATAGCCGTATACACAGATGCCTCACGGGCAGCTACCGGCATGTTCGAAGTATTGGCGATGATAATGGTACGCTCCATCAACTTACGTCCTGTATGCGGGTCAACCAGTTCGGGGAATTCAGTAAAGATTTCTACAACCTCGTTGGCACGCTCGCCACAAGCTGCAATGATTACGATATCTGCTTCCGCCTGTTTGGAGATAGCATGCTGAAGCACCGTCTTACCAGTACCAAACGGACCGGGGATAAATCCCGTACCACCTTCCACAATCGGATTTACGGTATCGATTACACGAACACCGGTTTCCAACAATTTGAAGGGACGCGGTTTTTCTTTATAATTCGTCATGGCTCGTTTCACGGGCCATTTCTGTATCATGTTCACTTTTAAGTCGTTACCTTCCTCGTCAGTCAGCACGGCAATGGTATCCTCTATATTATAATCACCCTCTTCCACGATGGATTTCACGGTGCACACACCTTTCTGTTCGAAAGGTACCATAATTTTCAGCGGCTGGAAGTTTTCGTCTACCTGTCCCAGCCAGGCAGCAGCTTCCACTTGGTCGCCCACCTTAGCCAAAGGTATGAAATGCCACTTACTTCCTTTGTCAAGCGGATACGTATATTGTCCGCGTTTCAGGAAGACACCATCCATCTTATCGAGGTCATTTTGCAGACCGTCATAGTTTTTTGAAAGCATACCCGGACCTAAAGTCACTTCGAGCATGTGTCCGGTAAACTCAGCTTCAGCCCCTACTTTCAGTCCGCGAGTGCTTTCAAACACCTGCACATAAACCTGAGAGCCTACCACCTTAATCACCTCCGCCATCAACTTGTCGCCGCCGGTCGAGATATAGCAAATCTCATTCTGCGCTACAGGTCCGTCAACGACGAGGGTCACCATGTTGGCTATTACGCCACTAACAGTTCCTTTTGTTGCCATATAATCATGTAATTTATTTTATCTGAATTCTGCGGGTATTTGCACTTCATCCTTCAATTCAGCAATGATGCTGCGGAACAATTGGCTACCCTTTTCCTTATCCAATGCAATCCAACGCTCTATCATCTCCAGTTGAAGCAGGAAGACAAACAGACGTTCCACAGTAAAATAATCGAAGAAAGTCATTTCTTCCATCCAGTTCCAGCGGAGTTGGTCAATTTTCTTTTCCCGTTCCACCAGTTCTTCCGTCTCACTGATTTTCACTAACTGCTCCAAGCACTCCACCTCACCACTCAGACCGAAGTCACGGGCACCGGACGTACGCAAAGCTTCACAAACTTCCGTATCACCCACTATCAGCGAAGCAATATCCATCTTATATTTCCGGGCAGTAAACGCCACCAATACATTATTTATAATAAGATTAAATCCGAACCAAGAGGATACAAACTTATTCTTACATTTCATGGCGTATGCATAATAAAGCGCCGCAAGACGATCTTCATAAAGGAAATCATCTTCAGCGGGCATATTGAAATACTCGGAAATGAATACAGAAAGATAAGAGGGGAACACACGGTCAGACAACTCACCACCATCTTTCAGCTGCGAGATGTATTCTACCAACTCTTCACCGGAATAGTTTCCACGCAAATCGACAGTGGCATCCTTGTCCTTTAATAACTTCAAGACATTGGCATTGTCAAACTGAAGATAAAACAAGTCTATCAACTTTTTATCTTCTTCCGACAATGATGGATAAAATTCAGTCTTGAAATCAGCTACCGTATAGCTCAGTTTGCTGTCCTCTAAAGTGAGTTCCGGCAAACCGGCTACCAAGTAATAATATTTACTCATATCCTGTGGGTGTTTAGAAGAGCATTTCCACTAATTGCGGACGCAGGAATTCTTTGAAGTAGTTCATAAATTCTTCTTCCCCGAAGTTCACTTTGTACGAACCGTCGGCGGGCGAAACAGTAAACAATGTCTTGATGCCGTTTACTTGTTCAATCTTCACACCTTTATCCAAAAGACTCTTTGCCTGAGCGGCAAAATATTTCTTCAACCCTTCCGCATCAGCAGTAGAGATAACGATAGGTTCATTCACACTCCACTTGCTTGCCAAAGCAACGATAAAGGCATTGAGAAAATCCTTGTTTGCAGCAAACGCTTTTACATCGGCATCCACAATCTCATTCGTCACCATGGTAGCGATTTCAGATTTCAGGGCATTTACAGCCTGGCCAGCAAACAATTTCAATTCTGATTTGGTATTTTCTGCCAGTTCACCGGCAGATTTACGAGCAGTAGCTACGATAGATTCAGCTTCCTTGTTGGCATCCTCTATAATTTTCTTAGCTTCTTCCTGAGCTTTTGCGATAAGTTTCTGGGCTTCTGTATTTCCTTTTTCTACGCCCTCACGATAGATCTTATCGGTCAACTCTTGAATTTTGTTTTCCATATTGACAGGAGTTATTACAATAATTTATATTACGATATTAATTTACGCGATTCTTTCCGTCTTACATTAGATTCACGCCAAAATTACGAAAAACCATTCGATATTAAAATAGAAAAATGGTAATAAAAACGTTTACTTCCAAAAAAAGACCGTTTTAAACCATTTTTGCGCTATAAAGATAACAATACTATAATAAAGTCAGCGGTAAATATTTGATGAAACGGGAAAA
>NZ_CAUFUE010000025.1 GCF_959029255.1 uncultured Bacteroides sp.
TATGCATAAAAGGGGAATTAGCAAAGGTTAATCCCCCAAGAATTTAAACTGAGCCCTAAAAAGCTGTAAACGACCCAAATTTCTCCATTTGTTTGGCATCCTATCTCAAGAAATTTCACTATATTTGCTCTGTTATTTTATATGTAAAATTAGATTATGACTGAAGAAGAAAAGATAAACGGCGAAAACAATTATTCGGCCAGTAACATCCAAGTCTTGGAAGGTTTAGAGGCTGTACGTAAACGTCCCGCCATGTATATCGGCGACATCAGCGAAAACGGTTTGCACCACTTGGTGTATGAAGTAGTGGACAACTCTATTGACGAGGCAATGGCCGGCTACTGCGACCACATTGAGGTCACCATCAACGAAGACAATTCCATCACTGTACAAGACAACGGACGCGGTATTCCTGTAGACTTCCACGAAAAGGAACAGAAATCCGCACTGGAAGTTGTCATGACCGTGCTGCATGCCGGTGGTAAATTCGACAAAGGTTCTTATAAGGTTTCGGGAGGTCTGCACGGCGTGGGTGTATCCTGCGTAAATGCGCTCTCCAAACACATGACTACCCAGGTATTCCGCAACGGCAAGATTTACCAGCAGGAATATGAATTCGGTAAACCATTGTATGCCGTCAAAGAAGTAGGGACTTGCGAACTGTCACTCACCGGAACCAAACAGGTTTTCTGGCCCGATGATAGCATTTTTACTGTTACCGAATACAAATATAGCACTCTTCAGGCACGTCTGCGCGAACTTGCTTACCTAAACAAAGGTATCAGCATCACATTGACCGACCTCCGCATGAAGGATGAAGAAGGTAATCCGCAAACAGAATTATTCCACTCAGAAGAAGGTGTGAAAGAGTTTGTCCGCTATCTGAACAGCAACAATACTCCGCTCTTCGACGATGTGATATATCTGAATACTGAAAAGGGAGGGGTACCTATCGAGTGTGCCATCATGTACAACACCGGTTACCGCGAAAACTTGCACTCTTACGTTAATAATATCAATACCAAAGAAGGTGGCACGCACGAAGGTGGTTTCCGCGCCGCACTGACGCGTGTATTGAAGAAATACGGCGAAGACACCTGCGCCAAGCAGTTGGAAAAGGCTAAAGTGGAAATATCGGGTGAAGACTTCCGCGAAGGTCTGATAGCCGTTATCTCTGTAAAAGTGGCTGAACCGCAGTTTGAAGGACAGACCAAAACGAAGCTGGGTAACAGCGAAGTGAGCGGCGCTGTCAATCAGGCAGTAGGTGAGGCTTTGAATTATTATCTGGAGGAGCATCCCAAGGAAGCGAAACTGATTGTAGAAAAGGTAATTCTTGCCGCTACAGCCCGTGTTGCTGCCCGCAAAGCCCGTGAATCGGTACAGCGCAAGTCGCCGATGTCCGGTGGCGGTATGCCGGGTAAACTGGCTGACTGCTCCAGCAAGGATCCGGATGAATGCGAATTGTTCCTAGTCGAGGGTGACTCGGCAGGCGGTTCTGCCAAGCAAGGACGTAATCGTGCATTCCAGGCTATTCTGCCGCTTCGCGGTAAGATTTTGAATGTAGAGAAAGCCATGTGGCACAAAGCATTCGAGAGTGACGAAGTAAACAATATCATTCAAGCGTTGGGTATCCGTTTCGGGGTAGACAGCGAAGACAGTAAAGAGGCGAATATAGATAAGTTGCGCTACAAGAAGGTGATTATCATGACCGATGCCGATGTCGATGGTTCTCACATCGACACGCTGATTATGACGCTGTTCTTCCGTTACTTCCCGCAAGTTATCCAAAACGGTTATCTGTACATCGCTACTCCTCCACTTTATCTTTGCACAAAGGGCAAGGTGAAAGAGTATTGCTGGACAGACCAGCAACGCCAGAAATTCATCGATACATACGGTGGTGGTTCGGAAAATGCTATCCACACTCAGCGCTACAAAGGTTTGGGTGAAATGAACCCGGAACAGTTGTGGGAAACTACCATGAATCCGGAAAACCGTATGCTGAAACAGGTACACTTGGAAAGTGCAGCTGAAGCAGACTATATATTTTCCATGTTGATGGGTGAAGATGTCGGCCCGCGCCGCGATTTCATTGAATCGAATGCAACGTATGCAAATATCGATGCATAAAGAATCAGAGATAATGATTAATAATTGATGTTTATTGGTCAATCTCTGAATATACGTTTTTATTAACCAACCTCACATCTTACAACGAAGAAGCCCCGGAAGGGCAGGAAAATCCTGCTGGCCGGGGCTTTTCTTTTCATGCAACAATTACAGTTGTACGCAAAATACTCACATATCCAAATCTACCACATAGCAATCATCAACATACATCGTTGTTGCAGCATAACTATGTATTTCAAAAACAAAGTAATTTGCAATTGCGGGTACTTGTATAACATAATCAAAGAGTTTCCACTCTCCAAATTTCAAAGGGAAATAGGGTTCTCCATATCCACCTCCTCTTATTACCATCAATGTATTGCAATCATAAAAAGTTGACAATATATCATTACTAATATTCTTTGAAGCGCTTTCTCTGAAATAACAATACATACGAGGTTCTGTTCCTGAACAGTCTTTTATATAATAATGAAAATAAATCCTGATATGATGCCCCGAAGAAACGCTTATAGGCTGACTGACACTTGATGTAATTCCTGATTTTGGAGAAGACAACTTCGCAGAATATTTTCCCTCATAAACAATATTACACTCCTTTTGGACACTTCCAAAATTATCACGCATAGACCAACCGGATAAATACTCATTCTCCAAATCATACCATCTTTCGCAATTACCGTTTTCCAGTAAATTCATTATCTGATTCGGTCTATCGCTTTCGGCCGAAATTCCATCTTTTACCTCTTCCAAACTATTACTACAAGAAGTAAGTAAGATACAAAAACACAGTAAATACAAACAGCAATATTGCATATTATCAAGATTCAAGTTAGAGCATATTCTGCTTTTTCATTTCCTCCGCCACCAACTCCAACTCTGCATACCAATCTTCCCCAAACTTGCGTATCAATGGTTCTTTCAGGAACTTATAGATTGGCAGGTTTTCTTTTTTTCCTAACAACACCGCAGCTTTGCAGACATCCCACCGATTATAGTTCACGGCTTTATAAGGGCCATAGTCCCCTACCCTGATGGGATATAAATGACAAGAAACGGGTTTATAGAAATCTGTTCTACCTTCACGATAGGCTTTCTCGATGGCACAGTAACAACAGCCTTTTTCATCATAGCAAGTAAAAACACAATCTTTGTTATTGACGATGGAAGTAACCAGGTCGCCTTCACAATCGGTATAAACGACGCCTTGCTTTTCAATAACAGTTCGCGCCTCGGGGGCAAGCTCGTCCCAGATAACCGGCAGTACTTCTTCCAACTTCTCTATTTCATCGAACTCTACCGGAGCACCTGCATCACCTTCTATACAACAAGCACCTTTGCAGGCAGATAAATCACATAAAAACTTCTCACGCAGCACGTCCAAACTGACTACCACGTCACCTATTTGTATCATATATCGTTATTATATTATGGGGTATGTTATTATAATCGTCTGTTTTCCATTCTCTTTATACCACTGATAGCTACCTTTAAAGGTTTCCAAATAAAGGCGGTTTATAGTGTGCTGGATTTCATTCTCCTTATGTTCTTCATCATAAAGAAGAGGGCTATTTCCTATTACTATTTTCAAACTTTCATCATCACTGAGCAAAGTAAATGATACTCTAAAAGACTCTTTAACGTCTTTGGGTGATATCAGGACAGAAGAAAGCAACTTCATAAAACGGGTCGAATCGGCTTCCACTATCAGCACGTCCAGCTCGGTGTGGAAGTCTATCTGCGACGTATTCCAATCCTGTATTTCCACCATCTGTTTGGCGTCCTTGCACAGTTGTACCATATTATATTCCTGCACGTTGAACTTCATCATACCTGCTTCCAGACGTGACAAGTCAAGAATATTGAATATCAAATCAATAAGCTTTCCTGCGTTTCGCTTGATGGTTAACGAATATTCCTGCTGCTGCTCCACTGTCAAATCATTCCTTTGGCACAGGTTATCGGAAAGTGTTACCACCGAATTGAGCGGTTCGCGGATTTCATTCGTGATATTATGCAGAAATACTTCTTTCATTTTATCGGCGGCTTTAGCCAGTGCATACGACTCACGCATTTCTTTTTCGGACTTAGCCAGTGCGCGGCGGATACGGGAGAAGTGAATAATCCCTCCAATAAGAAGTATAAGGAATAGCAGCGCGCTACCGACAGCTACTTGCCAAAACCGTCTTTCCGCAATTTCCTTTTCAAGCAATGCTTTCTTTATCCGGTAATTGGCCAAGACAGTTTCAGCATTCATACGCAATGTAGCCTTATTAATCGAATCACACATCAAGACAGACGTCCTATAAGTTTCAGCAGCTTCCTTATATCGCTTCGCATCCCTATAAGCATCTCCCATAATGCGACGGATATCCGCTTCGTACATCGGCTGAGTACCTTTAAAGAAAGATAAAGTACGTTCAAATTGCGGGAAACATCGTTCCCAATCTTTTATCAAGTAGTAATAACCTGACCAAAAAAGATTATAGGCAATAGCAGTAGATGAGAAAGATACGTCACTGTAGTATTTCGAAGCCTCATCCAGATGTCTTTTCAGATTATGTGCATCGTCTTTTGCCATATAGATTTTACAGTACATAAGCTCTATTTCCAATATGGTTTTCTTATAGGTATTGAGCCTTTCCGGTTGTAACTTAACAATATGGTCGATGATTTTCCTTTCCGCTTCCAGATGAGCCGTTGCTTCCACCAAACTATCCTGCAAATAATATGAACTTGCTAAATATCCATGCACCATCAGTTTATCTTCCGCTGTAATCTGGGATAACTCCAATGCTTTTTTATAAAGTTCAACGGATTTACCATATCTCCTGGCAAAAACGTATGCTCTTCCCTCCGTGATGTACGACAGAAATATACCACGCGGAATTTCAAGACGAATGGCTTCTTCACGCATCTTTTGAGATTCAAGAATAGCATACTCCGTATCTCCACGAGTACCTTTAAGTTGTAGGATATAATGCAACGCAAGGAAATATTTGGTATACATCCCGTGGCGGTAACAGGCTTCTTTCAGGAGGGCAAATGTCTCATCCATTTTCTCACTATTCATCCTGAATGTATAATAACGGAAATATTCATAACGAAGCGCAATCTCATTCTTTACATCTTTCATCCCTATTGCAAAAACCAATGCTGAATCAAGCAATTCCGAAGCCCAATCTTCATCGATATTCTGTGTAAACGCATGTTTCAGGAACTCCGTACGCGTGGTATCGGCAGGCATGGAACGATAAATACAGAAAATACTATCACGCAGTTCACCACCATTTGTCGAAGCTGGAGCGGCATATAACAGTACTGGGCTAACTGCACAAAGCAATAACAGCAGTAACTTCTTCATCGCATACCTCCCTCCTGCTTTAATGGATGGGTAAACACAAACCGTGCACCGACAGCATATTCGGAATCTATCCAGATTTCTCCTCCCAAGCGTTTGATAATAAGTTTGCAAATGGATAAGCCGAGTCCTGTACCCTGCACCCCTTCATTCAGTTTCTCGAAACGAGCGAAAATAGCACTTTGCTTATCAAGAGGTATTCCACAACCGGTGTCCGTCACCGAGAACTCGGCACAACCCTTCTCATCCAACCGCAACGCAAGTGTGATGGTTCCCTCTTTCGTAAATTTAGTGGCATTGACCAGCAAGTTTACCAACAATTGCTGCAAGCGCCCCAGGTCTGTTTCCATTTCCAGTGAAGGCAATGAGGTTTCAAAACAAATATCGGCAGAGGTCTGCTTGATATTCTCCAGCATCTTCACTACATTCCGGCAGAGAGCAACAACTTCATGCGAACTGATATTAAATTTCATATTTGCCACATCAAGACAGGAAATATCTACCACATCATTTATCAGTTTGAGTAGTAACTCCGAGTTCAATTGGATGACCTCATTGCACTGCGCACGGGTATTCTCATCTATTCCCGGTGTAATCAATACCTCTGAGAAACCAGCCAACGCATTCAAAGGGGTTTTAATTTCATGGCTCATATTGGACAAGAACAAGCTCTTGTTACGAATGGATTTTTCTGCCAGCGCTTTCGCTTTTTGGAGTTCATTTTTAGAACAAGCCAGTTGCTTACCCGCCATTTTCAGATAGAAATAGCCACCAAGCAGGAAGGCGGCGAGAAGCAAGATTATTACAAAGATAAGTTGCAACAAACGCTTCTGCTGTATATTATTCTGTAATTCCAGTTCATCTACAGGATATTCTTTACGCATGTCTTCTACCCGTTCACCTGCATATACACGAAAGAGGGAATCAGCCATCACTTTCATCTTACTATAGAGCCGCGCAGCTTCCTCATATTCTCCCGCTTCCATTTTTTGCCCGGCACTTTCCCAATAAGCACTATCCACTATAGCCTCTCCTGCAGAAAGAGACGACGCGAATCCTGACAAAGCAAACAAGCATAACAATAAAAGCCGTTTCATCTAAATATCTGTGTAATATGAGCAAAGATAGTCTTTTATTGGATAAAGATGAGTATTTAAACACGAAAAAGAGATGAATCAAGGCGTTTATAACCTCGGCTCATCCCTTTCTTAATATAAATTACAAGTAATGAATTACTTAATCAAGTCCTTTCCAGTCATTTCAGCCGGTTGCTTCATACCCAAGATATGCAGAATGGAAGGAGCCACATCAGCCAACACACCATTTTCCACCTTGGCATCCTTATTGGAAGTGACGTAAACAAACGGAACCGGATTCAAAGAATGGGCGGTGTTCGGAGTACCGTCAGCATTCAAAGCATGGTCGGCATTACCGTGGTCGGCAATAATGATAACTTCGTAATCGTTGGCTTTGGCAGCTTCTACTGTATCTTTCACACATTCGTCAATGGCCTTTACAGCTTTTTCAATAGCTTCGTAGATGCCCGTATGGCCTACCATATCACCATTGGCATAGTTCACAACGATAAAATCGAATTTCTTAGTGTTGATAGCTTCAACCAATTTATCCTTTACCTCGTAAGCGCTCATTTCCGGCTTCAAGTCGTAAGTAGCCACCTTTGGAGAAGGAACGAGGATACGTTCTTCCGCATCATACGGAGTTTCACGACCGCCGTTGAAGAAGAATGTTACGTGCGCATACTTCTCTGTTTCGGCAATGTGAAGCTGAGTCTTACCATTAGCAGCCAGATATTCACCAAGTGTATTCTGAACATTTTCCTTATCGAAGAGGATGTGAACGCCTTTGAACGATGCATCATACGGAGTCATGCAGTAGTACTGCAAGCCCGGAATGGTATGCATGCCCTGTTCCGGCATATCTTGCTGAGTCAAGACAACAGTCAGTTCTTTTGCACGGTCGTTACGGTAGTTAAAGAAGATAACAACATCTCCTTCCTTGATTGTACCGTCCACGTTGGCATTGACAATCGGCTTGATGAATTCGTCGGTCACACCTTCATCGTATGATTCTTGCATGGCCTGAACCATATCGGAAGCCACTTTTCCCTCACCGTTCACCAGCAAGTCGTATGCTACCTTTACACGTTCCCAGCGTTTGTCACGATCCATTGCGTAGAAGCGGCCTACGATAGAGGCAATCTTACCTGCTGACTTTTCGCAATGTGCAGTCAGTTGCTCGATGAAGCCCTTACCGCTCTTCGGGTCAGTATCACGACCGTCCATGAAGCAGTGGATAAAGGTGTTTTCGATGCCATATTCTTTAGAGATATCGCAAAGTTTGAACAAGTGGTCGAAAGAACTGTGCACACCGCCATTGGAAGTCAATCCCATGAAGTGGATATTCTTGCCGTTCTCTTTAGCGTATGAGAAAGCAGAAACGATTTCCGGATTCTTCATAATGCTGTTGTCGCTGCAAGCACGGTTAATCTTTACCAAATCCTGGTAAACAATACGTCCGGCACCGATATTGAGGTGACCCACTTCCGAGTTACCCATCTGTCCGTCGGGCAAACCTACATTCTCGCCACTAGCTTGCAATTGTGAATTCGGATAAGCAGCTAAAAGAGAATCCCAATAGGGGGTGGGTGTATTGAAAATCACATCATCTTTGCCTTGATCGCCTAAACCCCAGCCATCAAGAATCATTAAAAGGGCTTTCTTACTCATACTATTATTATTTAAATTATCACTCTATTTTCCGGTTGCAAAGGTACGAAAAAGATGATTACTTAAACGTTTAATCTATGTTAAGTTATAGCAGGTTAATATGCGTCTTAAATCTGACGACAGGACATAGAACTTAACAGCAAGCTGATAAAAGAAATCCTAAAAAAATGCTGTAAAAGCACGTATACTAATCTGGTTTGCGTATTTTTACGGCGTTTTTAATAAAATTATAGAAAAACATGGACGATTCAAACCCACGAACGTGCAATAGTGTTACTAATTAAAGCGGACGGAGACGTTGGTCGCAATGCCTCTGTTCGAACCTAAAGAAAGGAGGCAATAACGATGAGAAAGTATCTCTACAGCGAAAACGGCTTTGTGGAAAAAGCTGAGTGGAAGCCAAACTGCTGGGTAAATGTGGAATGCCCGGATGACAATGATTTCCAATTTCTTACTCAAGAACTGAAAGTTCCCGAATCATTTCTGGAAGATATCGCCGATATAGACGAACGCCCTCGTACAGAGAAAGAAGGCAACTGGCTGTTGACTATCTTGCGCATACCGATGCAAAGCAATCAGCATGGCATACCGTTTATTACCGTACCTATCGGCATTATTACGAATGAAGGGACTATTGTTTCCGTTTGCTATCATCACACCGAACTGATACCCGATTTTATCCTGCATACCCAACGAAAAGCGATTACCGTACGGAACAAACTGGATTTAATCTTACGGTTGATTTACTCTTCCGCCGTCTGGTATCTGAAATACCTGAAGCAAATAAACAATGACGTAGCTACCGCAGAAAAAGAACTGGAGAAAAGCATCCGTAATGAAGACCTCCTGCAACTGATGAAGTTACAAAAAACGTTGGTTTACTTCAATACCTCTATCCGTGGCAATGAAGTAATGATAGGCCGGTTGAAGAATATATTTCAAGATACGAATTTCCTGGATATGGAGTTGCTGGAAGATGTAGTCATTGAACTGAAACAGGCTTATAACACGGTAAACATCTATAGTGACATCCTTACGGGCACAATGGATGCCTTTGCCTCCATTATCTCCAACAACGTAAATGCCATCATGAAGCGTATGACAAGTCTTTCCATCACGCTGATGATTCCCACGCTGATAGCCAGTTTCTATGGAATGAACGTCAATATCCATCTGGAAGATTTTCCACATGCTTTCATGTTTATCATCCTACTGTCAGCGGCATTATCAGCTCTGACGTTTATATGGTTCAGGAAGATAAGATGGTTCTGATTGGATGGATTTAATAGTAGATGGAGCTATGTCATAATACACCTGAAGATTTCTTTTAGGTACAGATTACGCGGATTTCACGGAAAAAAATAAAGATAATCTGTGAAATCCGCGTAATCCGTACCTAAAAGGAACAAATAGTAAGCAAGTTTTTGTTTTGAAACACCCTCATCTAATGCATATTTAGTACTTCAGCACTTTTGCCGCTACCGTTTTGAATTGAGGCATCGTCATGCCGATAGAAGCTCCTATATAGGTAGGGTCACAAACAGTATACTTCTGCCCTCCTACCATGAGATAATCGCCACCTACGTTTCCGTTAAAACGAACAGCGGTGGCTATGTGGTCAGGATAGTCTAAAAGAACGACATCAAGCCCCAACAATTTTCTTACCAAGTAAGAATACAGCATAGCACGATCTTCACAATCAGAATACGGATAATAAAAAAGCTCCTCTACAAAGAAAGGCTTTTCATAGCCAAACTGCTGCTCATCTCTCTGATACTGAAAGGCAGTCTGCACAAAATTTATCAGAAGATTGGCAGCGTCGGCCTCACTCTTTCCCTGTACCAAGGGAGCTAAAGAAGAGAGGATTGTCTTTTCCATATCCTTATTGACCGCCGCATTGAAGTACACCTTGTAATCACATTGAGGATAATTCTTGTAAAAGTCCATCAAGGTCTTGGGCACATCCACCGTCACTTTAGCCGCACTTCCTTTCGCTTGATGGGTAGAAGTTGAAACAGCACCCGGGAAATTGGGAGCGGATTGCAGAAGCATGCCAACACTATTCTTTGCCTTGGGAGAGTCCTTCTGGCACATGTAGAACTGACACTGTTCATTAGCTCCGTTCAGATTATAATATTCTTGTCCGTTCAGCGTGATATAAGGGCGTGCGTAAATCATGCAATCCGTGGCAACAAACAACATCATCTTATTACCGGTAGCTTTTCTTGCCATGCGGGCTTTGTAGCCCATTTCATTCAGCATGAATTGTTGCATCACAATACTTTCGTTCTCCGTACTACAGTAAGTATCTGATATTTGCTTGATGAGAGTAAATACCCCCCAATCATTCAGTTGCAAATCCCTCTTTATCTGTGCGCAGTCCGACAGCAAAGGTTTATGATCAGCGCTGCATAGAGCCTCGTATGCGTCCGCTATCGAATTTTCGTTCAAAGCGCCCAACTTACATTTACCGGCCAAAGCATTACTCAAGTAGAAAGATTGTCCGGCAAAGACTATCCTGTTGCGATTACTTCCCCCCTCATATAACGGAGCGGTCTTGACGGGAGTAACTACCGGTTTCTCAGGCTTTTCCACCGGCACAACAACCGGCGCGGCTTCAACGGTAGGTTCTTCTTCAACCACTTCTACAACAGGCTTCTTTTCAGGTTTAACAACCGGTTTGTCAACAACCTTCTCTTCAACCACAATCACCGTGGGTTCCTTTTTCTTCTTAACGATTACTTCAGGCTTATCAAAGGTTATCTTATCAACCTCTTCAATCTTTACCACAGGCTTCTGCTTGCCGGCTTCTGTTGTCATGTCCAGTATTTCTTCAATACTCAGGCATACAGGCTTTTCATTCTTGGGTGCGGTTTTCTTATCATAAACCACTGGTTTCTCAGGTTCGGGTTTCACCCTCTTTATCACGGGTTTTTCCGAATTAAACTCTTTCCAAGGTTCGCGCATGAAGTTGATGAAGTCCTTATTGGCATCATCTATAAATTTGTCGAAGTCTTCCAGCTCTTCCTTCATAAAGTTGGAAAAGTCATCTTTATTTTCCTGAGCCATCCCCATAAAAGAGAAGAAAAGCCCTGCAACAAAACATATTATTTTCTTCATGATCGCATATATTTTAGTAATAAAAAAGAGGTTGCAACCCCGCAACCTTAGAGCTAGGGGACACAACCTCTATCCATATATTAGGATTACTCTGTAGCCTCTACCGGCTCACCTATAAATTCTTCGACTTGCTGAGACAAAGTACCTAAAGCGGTCTGCTTCTTAGCTTCCAATGCAGCCTCTTCTCTGGCTTTCTTTGCCTTTGCTTCGTCAATAGACATATAAACATTGAATTCTTTGCTGCCATCTTTGTTGTCTTTCACCAAAACAAGGTGTTGTTTCACAAGACCCGCAATCTTCGTATTTACGCCCGACTCGTAAGCAGCGCCAAACTTATCAATTTCTTCTTCCGGAGTATCGGATGCAGAAGAAGACATTAACGATTTCATCTTACCTACTACCTGTGCCTTTGCCCTGGAAGCATAGCTGGTGATACCGTTCATAATCGCGTTTTCTCTACCAATCTTCACATTCTTTCCGATAGCGATACCTACCAACTCAATACGATTTTCAGGATCTTCTTCCAGATAAGTACGATACTTTGTGAAAGCATATTCCAAAGTAGAAGAACTAGCCAAAGGTTTCCAGCCCTCTTTATTCAGTTCTTTCACTCTTTTCTTAACATCTTTCTTTAATGCTTTAGACTGCGCACCGGCAGTTGCCACTCCACCGAACAGAACGGCAAAGATAAGCATGAAATACATAAAACTCTTTTTCATAATCATTTCAATTTAACAATTAATATTATACCTCTTTTATTCCCAATTAGTGACATACGGCAAAGAAAGTCTTGCACGCTCTACAGCCCCCGTCACAGGATTAACGAAAGTAATGGAACCTTGCACAAAAGAGAACGCGGAAGCTTTCTTTTCCTTAGCCGTGAACTCACCTTCGGCTAGCGCCTTAATCTGTATAATTCCTTTTGTCTTATATACACCATCTATGTCGTCAAAAATGATAGGAGTGGAAATCTCCGGCACATGAAGTTCCAATGCTTTCAGTCCGAAAGGTGTACCTCCACGATTATTCAGCGTCAGACGGATATTGATATTAAACAATTTTCTGTCTGCCGTAACAACGGAGTCAGCCGTCAATATAATTTTCCCTTCGGGAACCACGGAGAAAGATGCACCACCGGCACCCGCACCGGCCTCACTAAGAAAAGCCTGATGCTGATAACGTTTTCCAGCAATATTGAAGCTAATATCCAAAGAGTTTTCCTCTTCGGGCAAACAATCTTCTGCATTATACGAAATGACAAACATACCATCTTTGGGACGAACACTGATTTGTCCGGCACAATTTGAAGTCACCTTAGGAGTTGCAGATACTTTCACAGGATTACCATCAAGCAACACCTGACATTGATATTTACCGCCTTCCAGGAAAGTACCCGTAATGGAGATTGCTTTATACAAATCCTTATATTGAGTAATCAAGCCCTTCACCTGGCTCAAACGTACCTCATCAAAAAAGTATTCCGACAGAGTGTTCAGTTCTACAATGGATTGCTTAATTTCATCTATCGATTCTATTTCATGCAACTTTTGCTCCAAAGCTTTATACTGAGCTACTTTCTCTGCATCCAATGACTCAAATTCGGCTAGCAGTTTACGCTGTTCCGCACGCGAGAAGGGATATTTCACATTATAATTATAATGTTCCTTCTTAGTAGCCTTGTCCTGTACCTTTTCCCAATAAATTTCTTCTACATTGGAAAGCGAAATGCCTTTCAAGAAAGGAAGATTTGCCGACTTCATCTTGGAAACCTGCGTAAAAGCGTCTGATGACTCGATATTTCCATTGGTATTTACTTCGGACATCACGTTCTTTTTGGATACAGACACATTGTTAGCCACCGCCTGAATGATACGTTCCGTTATTTCATTCAAAGCTTTCGACTGCCCGTCTGCCAGCGAATTGGCCGTGACGGAGACAATCAAATAGTCATCTACAGCCGTGTTCAGCCAGCCCGGAACTTTCTTAGCACTCTTTTCTATAACTTTGGTCTGTGCACTTACACCGATTGCCAGCAATAAAGCACAAACCATCCATATTAATCGTTTCATAATCAGACTTTTTTATTGCCACTGGATGGGCAGGTTGCGAATATATACATGAGTATCCGCAACTAATAATTCGATATATGAGAAACTTGAAAATTTATCAAAAATATTAGTCACATAAAATTCACGACGAAGAGTCACGCGTGGTGGCATCTTCATCCAAGCGCCATTCTGTATCTGAAACCTACTACACTCGGTTCCATTATCAGTAACAGCAGAAATAAACTTCAGAAATTCATCTGTATTCCGGTTTGTATCTACATTTGTCATTTCTGCCAATATGGTGATGCGTTGCTGAGAAGCATTCCCAATACATTTCAAAACTTTGAACTGTAATCGATTTGTAGAGAAAGTTATTTCACAGTTTGTTTTCGGAGTTTCCTGCACCACAGGCTTCTCAACTACCTTCTCCACAATTACCGGCCTTTCCACTACTTTCTCTACCACCACCGGTTTCTCTACAATTTTCTCCACTACAACCGGCTTTTCCACCACTTTTTCCACTTCTACGATTTTCTCCACTTCCACGGGCTTTTCTACAACCCTCTCTACAATCACTGTATCAGGACCCGCAGGCATGTAGTCCGAAAGTTCTTTGAGCAAAACAGAAGCTTGTTCATAGCAAGGAAGAGCATCTGATACGGCAGAAAGATAGCTCACCGCCTCCTGATATTTCTTCTGATCGTATAAACCTTGCGCACGCTGAAGAATAGTGGCGCAATTGGCAGCATAGTAGTCTTGAATTTTCTGGCGTGAAAGACGAATGAAACGAGTAAATTTGGTATCAGTACTCTTTATATTGCCAATCATTGCCTTCATGGCTTTCCCATTATCTCCTATGGCATTACCTCTTACCGGAATCACCATACTATAGTACATAGTTTCATCTACGGAGTTCTTTGCAATCAGAGTCAACTCCCCTTTCACAACGGAAACCTCTTGAACGAGTCCCTCCGTAGTAATCGCGTCAGAAATCTCGAATACCGGCTCTATGGCAAATACATTGTACTGATTGGCGGAAGCCGCACTGTTACGGGTGAAAATCTGTTTCAATCTCAAGTCCAATGCTTCTGCCACACCTTCGGGAAGATCCGCCTGTGCTGACTTTAAGATAGTAAACTGAATTTCACTCTGTGCAAAAGTCACCAGAGAACTCGCACATACCAATATTAATAACAACAACTTCTTCATTTCATCAGTCCTGTTAAAGATTAAAATATGGAAAATCAATATTATTCAATAAGTATTGACAGTTTTTGTCCCATAGACGTTACCGTAGCTTTATAATCATCACCTAGTTGCGCCTTGAAGAACTTCCTCATATCACTACCAAAGTTAGACAGAGAATAAGAACGGTTACGTTCCATATTCCAAAGGGGAATATTCAAGCGGATATTGATAAACTTATCATTACTGTTGCTCATATCGTAAACTCCCTGATAAGAATGTTCGCGCAACCAGTCATCAAGCGTATCTTTAAAGAAATCACCCGTTACAGGAGAATCTTGTTCAAAATCCCAATCATTCACGGATTGAGAAAGGTTGATTTCAACAAACACTTCACGTCCCTTCTTAATCATGTCCTCAAAAGAACTTTGCAACTGTTTAAAGAAATCCGCGCTAATCTTTTTGATAGCATGGTTAGCTAATTGCACAGAATCAGTAGTCATATACTTTCCACTGGAGAAAGGAGCACTAGCCAGTTTACCATCCGTCTGTTTCTCTACGGCACTTAAGTTTAAAGTACATTCACTGTTTCTGGAAGCATCCGTATTAATAACCACACCGGCAGTAACTACAATATCTCCCGGCAACATTTGCAGTGTTTGAGTTTGTTCGTCGGTCTGGGCGTCCATTCTGAACACAGCGGCATTTTTTGAGTTCTGTAACTGACTGATAAAATCACGGGTCTTGTAGCCATGATGTTGAAATTCCTGAGCAAGACGGTCAATAACGTAACGTTGCAAATTGCTACTTTCTACGATTTTGCGCATCGACTCAAAGCTATAACCCGTAGCAGCAGTTGTATAAGGTACAATAACGATGGTAGGATTTAAAGCAGCCGTAGCATTCACCGCCTTAGCATTAGACCACCCGGGACTAAGCGCCATATTGTTACGTTCAAGGTCGGCACACAATGACTTCAGTTTAACAGCCACTTTTACCGTCACACGATACTTTCCGGCTATCTTTTCATCATTCACAGTTTCTACTTCACCGCCAATATAACTAATATAACGTGATTCTGAAAAGAAACGGTAATCATAGTCTTTACGTTCCACAGCTATCATAGGCACACCATTCTTCAAATCAGGTATACCGGAATGGAACAAGGCGTGAAAAGCAGATTTAGTGGCAAGCGTAGCGGCATCTTTCTTTTTATCACCTACAGCAGTCGCCAAAACGACAGCCGAATTGTCATCCGCCTGCACTAAGGTCACTTCATCAGAAAAATTCTGTGCGCACAAATTTGCGCACAGAATCATTCCTATTAAAAACATCCAACAATGTTTCATGCTAAATCAATTATATTACAAACTGTTCACAGCACCGGCAGCCTTATCCAAGAAGCTCTTCGGCTTTTGAACTGTATTAATAACTACGGTTTGACCACCATCAATAGCAGCTTTGATTTCTTTACCACCCTTCTTTACTTCGCAAAGAGAGATATCGCCACCTTCTACAGCTTTCACTTTCAACTGACCGATTTCTTTACGAGAAACTCTGCCTGCAACCTCACGAGTTACATAAACTCCAAAATAAGCGCCTTCTCCTACACCATTATCAGAACCTAAGCTGATATAAACTTCTTTAGCTTCATCTTTTTTTACTGCACTTACCTCAAGAATAGTACCTTGGATTTTGAATGCGTCGTCAACCAATGCACGAACAGCTTTCACTGCATATCTACATACTTTGGCAACAGCTTCATCTTTCGTATCGGCTGTAACGATATCAGTGATACCATCACCATGCTTAAATGTCTTAGTAGTAACCAGTTTTCCATCAGCCGGATTGATAACTTTCAATGTATATGCACAAGTTGCAGTGTAATAATACTTGCCGTCATCAGTCTTATTAATAGTTGTTACCATGGAAGATATTCTACCTTGAATCAGATAGTTGGCACCTTCCGAAGACATCACTTTCAACCGATCCATATCATCACCGGCAGAAACGTTATCAGCTTCACGACGTGCTTTTTCCACAGCTAAAGCATCATTTGAATCAACATCGGTCAACTCTACACGACCGGTATTGTTAATACCTTCAATCACACAGTTTCGAAGATTTTCTGCCCAAGAGAAAGATACTTCCGAGGGACGCCAGAAATAATCAATAAATACATTTGGTTTGCCTTTAGCTTCTTCCTGAGCATAACCTGCCAATGCATAAGATGCGCACAGCAATACCAATACAATCACTCTCACTTTTGATAAATTCTTTTCCATAATTTGTAAATGTTAATGTGAAACAGAAGTAATATTGCAACTACCGCTTCGGATAAAAAATATTATTATAAATCTCTCAGCAATGTTTCTTCACTTATCATCAAGACTTAATAAGTCTTAATTCACCTTCTTGCAGGTAATAATTTTTAAAGAAACTTCCTTTTTTTAATTACTTTTTATTTGCGATGTCGCATCACATTAACTGGTCTGATATGAGTGTTTTTCTTTGTTCACAAAGATAAGCGTGTTTTAACATTGATTATATACACTTTTTCTATTATTTTTGCCCGACTAACAGATAGTACTACCCGATAAATTACGAGTTATGGAAACCGACTTAAAGAAAATTGTAGGACAACAGCTACAACTGCTACGTTTAGAGAAGAATTTAACCCAAGAGCAAATGGGTGAAAGACTGAACCTTTCTACCAGCGCTTACTGCAAAATAGAATATGGAGAGACAGATTTGACGCTGACCCGGCTGGGCAAGATAGCGGAAATACTGGGTATCTCGGAAGTGGAGTTATTCGAAAAGATAAAAGGAGAGAAAAATACTGCCAAAGTGGTGCAGACTCCCAATGATGATGACCTTCGTGAACTCGTCAGAGCCAATAGTCGGCTCATAGATATACTATATAAAAAGGTGGAAGAGCTGGAAAAACGCTCGCTTTGATTCATTAACCATCTAGTTACACCTAGGTGAAACCAAGTGTTCTCTATATTGAAACCAAGTGTTCAGTTAAGGGAAACAGTTAGTTTCATTAAGCAAAACAAACTGTTTCACTAAAGGAAACAAATAGTTTTGCTATGTTGAAACTAACTGTTTTTACCGCATAAAACTGACTGTTTCATACTGAGAACTAAGCACATAGCTTTTCTCCACTGTATATGTATTTATTGTTCTTGAACGCTAATATACACTTGTGATAGATAGACGGAATAGACAAGTATCTATCACACCTATCTATCACACTGTAATTCACTAAATACCAATAGTATATCATGCAAAGTGTGATAGCATGACAGATGTTTTGCAAAAAATAAACTTATGTGAAGGGATGAATTCCTGAATTCAACTTTCAAAATTCCAATGACAATTGTCCGTCACCCAGCAGGTTGAACGTCATGCGATGATAAGGAGTGGTTCCCCGTACGGCAATGGCAGCACGGTGTTTCTTGGTGGGATAACCTTTATTTTTGTTCCAATCATAATAGGGATACTCCTCGTGCAACCGGTTCATATAGTCGTCACGATAGGTTTTGGCAAGGATGGAGGCGGCAGCGATAGAAAGATATTTGCCATCTCCCTTTATGATGGTGGTATGAGGCAGGTCTTGGTACTTTTTAAAACGGTTGCCATCAATCAACAGGTGCTGCGGCCGAAGTTGAAGGCTGTCCACAGCACGGTGCATGGCAAGGAAGGAGGCATTCAGGATGTTTATCTTGTCTATTTCTTCGGGAGAAACAATACCCACTGCCCACGCCAGGGCTTCTTTTTCAATTACTTCGCGCAAAGCATAGCGCTGTTTCTCCGTCAGTTGCTTGGAGTCGTTCAGCAGTTCGTTCTTGAAATCTTTGGGCAAGATAACGGCGGCGGCATAAACGGCGCCTGCCAGGCAACCGCGTCCCGCTTCATCGCATCCGGCTTCAATCAGGTTTTCATTTAAGTAAGGTAACAGCATACAGTTCGCTCATTTGTTGTGCGCAAAGATAAACCTTTTATTCGTATCTTTGCAGCCAAAAACAAGATAGAAATGTTTATCGTCATTGGACTTATGCTCACAGGCGGACTGCTGGGCTACGCTTTACGGCAAAAAGCTCGCTTCAAAAAGATACATCAAACCATCACGGTACTCATCTGGCTGTTGCTCTTCATCCTCGGAGTAGAGGTAGGTAGTAACAAGGAAATCATCAACGGACTCCACGCCATCGGCCTGGAAGCAATCGTGCTTACATTGGGCGGGACTTTGGGAAGCGTCATTGCTGCTTGGGCATTATGGAAAGTAGTGTATAGAAAGAAAGGAGGATGCGCATGAAAGGAAGTCTCATCATCGTCGCTTTCTTTATATTGGGAACATTTTGCGGTATTTACGACCTGATACCTTTTGACATCGCAAACTCTCGAATCAGTTTCTATGCACTTTGCGCATTGATGTTCTGTGTAGGAATAAGTGTGGGTAACGACCCGCAAACCTTGAAGAATTTCCGTATGCTCAATCCACGATTGGTCTTCCTACCTGTCATGACGATATTAGGCACATTGGCTGGTTCAGCCGTCGTCAGTTTGTTATTGCCTCATCGTTCCGTGACAGATTGCCTGGCAGTAGGTTCCGGCTTCGGATATTATTCGTTGTCCAGCATTTTCATTACCGAATATAAAGGCGCCGAACTGGGTACCATTGCTTTGTTGGCAAATATCAGTCGCGAAATCCTGACTTTGCTGGCCGCTCCCCTACTGGTACGATGGTTTGGCAACCTCGCTCCTATCTCGGCAGGCGGCGCAACGACAATGGATACCACATTACCTATCATTACCCGGACTGCCGGACAACAATTTGTCGTAGTATCCATTTTTCACGGTTTCGTGGTGGATTTCAGCGTACCTTTCTTGGTCACGCTGTTCTGTTCGCTGTAAATAGGCGATTTTAGGATTAGAAGTTTCTGAGAGGTATAAATGATAATTTAATGAAGAACTAAGAATAAAGAATGAAGAATTACCTTGCGGCGTACTTGCATAGCGCAGCCAAATTCTTCATTCTTCATTCTTAGTTCTTCATTTCCCAAAATTCCCATTTATAAACCAGAACATACAATTCAGTATTTAATTTTAGAATAAGCTCCAGGCAACAGTCAATCCCGCCATTACAATGGCAACCATACTCATCAGTTTGATGAGGATATTCAAGCTCGGACCGGAAGTATCCTTAAACGGGTCACCTACCGTGTCGCCTACTACCGTTGCCTTATGGACTTCACTGCCTTTACCACCGAAATTACCTTCTTCCACATATTTCTTGGCATTGTCCCATGCCCCTCCTGCATTCGCCATGAAGATGGCAAGTACAAAGCCACTACTCAGGCCGCCAATCAACAATCCCAATACACCGGGAACACCGAAAACCAAGCCCGTAATAATCGGAGCTACAATGGCTATCAAAGACGGAACAACCATTTCGCGCTGCGCTCCCTTCGTGGAAATGGCTACACAACGTTCATAGTCGGGCTCTGCCTGTCCTGTAAGAATACCTTTGATTTCACGGAACTGGCGACGTACTTCATCTACCATGTGGGCAGCGGCACGACCTACGGCATTCATTGTCAATCCACAGAACAAAAAAGCCATCATACTGCCAAGAAACATTCCGGAAAGGACTTTGGGGTTCATCAGAGTTACATCATAGTGGTGCATGAAGTCAAAGAAAGTAGCATCTTGCACGGAGATTGTTTCACCGCCCACAAAGAGGTCGGTAGTACCCAAGCGGGTAAGTCCGATGCGGATTTCTTCAATATAGGAAGCAAGCAAGGCAAGACCGGTCAGTGCAGCCGAACCGATGGCAAATCCCTTACCCGTGGCAGCCGTAGTATTTCCCAAAGAGTCGAGGGCGTCGGTACGCTTGCGTACTTCCTCACCCAAAGCAGACATCTCGGCATTACCCCCCGCATTATCGGCAATAGGGCCGTAAGCATCCGTAGCAAGCGTGATGCCCAAAGTAGAAAGCATGCCCACGGCGGCAATACCAATTCCGTAAAGTCCCAAACCTACATTAGAGAAATCAAAACCGGAAGCGAAAAGATAGGAAGCTATGATACCCACTACAACGGAAATCACCGGAATTGCAGTAGAAAGCATGCCCAGACCGATACCGGAAATAATAACGGTAGCAGGTCCGGTCTTTCCGCTCTCACTCAGTTTCTGCGTAGGACGATAGGACTGGGAGGTATAGTATTCGGTGGAACGGCCGATGATGATACCTACTATCAGTCCTACTACAACGGAGCAGGATATCCACATCCAATTATCCAGTTTCAACAGCCAAAGAATGAGGAAAGTAGCTGCAACAATCAGAACCGAGCTCAGGTTGGTACCGAATGCAAGTGAACCGAGGAGGTCTTTCATCGTCGCATTCTCTTTGGTACGAACAGAGAATATACCGATGATGGAAAGAATAATTCCAACTGCCGCAATCAGCATCGGTGCAATAACCGCCTTGAACTGCATCATGGTATCTCCCGAATGGATAAAAGCGGCAGCACCCAAAGCAGCCGTAGCCAGAATAGAACCACAATAGCTCTCGTACAAGTCAGCCCCCATACCGGCAACGTCACCCACATTATCTCCTACATTATCGGCAATAGTTGCAGGGTTTCGAGGATCATCTTCGGGTATACCGGCTTCTACCTTACCTACAAGGTCGGCACCGACATCCGCAGCTTTGGTATAGATACCTCCACCCACACGGGCAAACAGCGCTTGCGTACTGGCTCCCATTCCAAAGGTCAGCATGGTAGTGGTTATGATACAGAGTTTATGAGTAGGTGTCATCACGTCTACGGGGATTACGGCATTCAGTAACAAATACCAGAAAGAGATATCGAGCAGTCCCAGTCCCACAACGACCAGTCCCATCACCGCACCACTACGGAAAGCGATACGCAAACCGGCATTCAATGAGCTGCGCGCTGCATTCGCCGTACGCGCCGATGCGTATGTGGCCGTCTTCATACCCAGGAAACCGGCAAGTCCGGAGAAAAAGCCGCCCGTCAGGAAGGCGACAGGTACCCAGGAGTTCTGTACTCCGAAACCGTATGCCATGACAGAAAAAAGGATTACCAATCCCAGAAATACCCAGCCCACAATCTTATATTGTTGCTTGAGATAGGACATAGCACCTTTGCGCACCGCAGCGGCTATTTTAATCATTTGAGGGGTTCCCTCACTCTCCTTCATCATTTGACGGTGGAAATACCAGGCAAAACAGAGTGCCAAAACAGAAGCGGCTGGAACCAGCCAGAAAAGCATTTGGTCCATAGCATTTTCTTATTAAAAGGTTGAACGAAAGGCTAAAAATATCGATTTGAAATGAAATAAGCAAATGATTGGCTGATTTTTATACCGAAAGCATCAGAAGCTATTTTTCTGAAATAAAACGAAGGTAGCGATTAAACTATTCCGACTGATAATCATCATATATAAAACACTAATAATAAAACACACAAACTCATGAAAAGACATGTATGGTTCCTTGTCATTTTCTTCATTTATTCCGGTATGGCATTGGCTCAGAGTAATGAGGAAGCAGACTCCGTTTCTCTACGTTTTTTGGAACAATTAAACCTCTTTCCGCAAGAAAAAATTTATGTACATACCGATAAGCCGAACTATATGGCGGGAGATACCATCTGGCTTCGCGCACATCTTGTAGATGCAGCGACACATATTCCCTCGCCAGTCAGCCGTTATGTCTACGTGGAACTGGCAAACAGTTCGGACTCGGTCTTCAGCCGAATCAAAATCAGGGTGAATGATTCCATTTATCGGGGACAGCTACCATTGGACTATCTGATACCCCAAGGTTACTATACCCTGAGAGCCTATACCGGATTTATGAAAAACTTACCTGAAGACTACTTGTTCAAGAGTACACTTTCCATCCTAAACCCTACATCAGGAGCCCGAGAAAGCGAAGAACCTGAGAAAGATAAAAAGAAAGGAAAAGAGAAAGAAAAAAAAGAGGAAAAGCCGCAACAGGAAGCAGAGCCGTTCGATGTCAAATTCTTCCCGGAAGGAGGATACCTGCCAGCAGGCATTCCATGGCGCGTAGCGTTCAAAGCTATCGGAAAAGACGGATGGCATGAAGAAATACATGGTGTGATTAAAGATAAAGACAGCGGAGAAGTGGCAGCCACTTTACCCGCTACCTATTTGGGAATGGGCTTTGTTACTTTCGTACCGGAAGCTGGAAGAAAATATGTGGCAGAGTGCACCAACCGGGAAAACCGTTTTCTAGAATTTGAGTTGCCGCCAGTGACGCCATACGCACAGGTGATTACTACCACCTGGCGTAAAAACATGTTGATGATAGCTCTGTCACAACCCGTCACCGCTCCACTTCGTTTGGTAGCTCAAAGCCGGGGAATCGTCTTCTATTCCGAGCTATGGCAGCCGAAACAGAAGATATTGACATTCAACGCCCAAGAACTGCCTGCAGGAGTTATCCAGATATTGCTGCTTGATGAAAAGAACCGCCCTCTCAGCGAGAGATTAGTATTCAACAAGTATTTTGAAGAGATGCAGATGAACTTCACTACAAACCGACCGTCTTACGGAATTCGGGAAGCGGTAAAAGCGAAAGTCACTCTGACAGACAGTGAAGGAAAGCCATTGGAAGGAGACTTCTCCGTATCGGTCACGGACGATGCATCCGTCAATACCCGTAGTTGTTCTTCTATTCTCTCCTACCTGCTACTGACTTCGGAACTGAAGGGAGCCATCGAGTTTCCTGAAGCCTATTTCGATGTTTCCCGCAAAGAAGCCGACCAGGAATTGGACATATTGATGATGACACAGGGATGGAGAAGATACAATATTCCCAATCTCCTTAAAGGACAGTACGAACGCCCGTCCGTATTCTTGGAAAGATGCCAGGAGATTTCGGGTAAAGTGTTCAATGAATTCAATTCAAAGCCACGAGCCAACGCTCCAATATCAATATTAGCCTTGGAACATCTTTTTTCTGACGAAACGGTATCGGACTCTACCGGATCTTTCCGGTTTACCCATTTCGAATTTCCGGATAGTACTAATTTCATCGTCAAAGGAGTAAATAAAAGAGGAAGTGCTTACAATGTAATGTTGGAACTGGATCAGGAGAGTTTCTACCCCTTTGGCAAACAGTTGTCCATAGAGGATTTATATAATAAAGAATCTGTCATTGAAGAATATGACATAGACACGCTGGACAACAGTGGTATCCAGACCGTACGTTTGGACGAAGTAATCATCAAAGCCAAGCCGAAAGAAAAACAAGGCAAGTCTATGTATCATTCTATCAATGGTTCGGTGTATGATACGGAAAAATTGATGCATCCTCGTCCCAATACGATGGCAGACATGTTGGCACGTTTGCCGGGCATCCTGGCAAGAGGAAATTCAATAACCTTGCGAGGTAACACACCATTGGTATTGGTGGATGACGTGGAAATGGAGTATGAGCTGGTGATGGATATGCAACCCGACGATATAGCTGAAATAGAACTGATGAAAGATGCTTCCGCTGCCATATTCGGCTCAAGGGGAGCGGGTGGAGCCATACTGATTACCACCAAAACGGGAGATGGAAACTTTAAAATGCCAAGAAAACTCAATGTCACTTCCATCCGGCCGTTGGGATATCAAATCCCTGTAGAATTCTATTCCCCTAAATATTCCCCTACACAGGGTTCCTTGCCCACCAACCAAGATAACCGGAAAACACTCTACTGGAATCCGTGCGTCAAACTTTCAAATGCGGGGAAAGGCGAATTTGAGTTCTGCACAGCCGATAAGCGTACAAGCTATACGGTCATCATGCAGGGAGTCACTCATGATGGGAAAATCATATTCAAGAAAGAACAGATTAATAAAAATACTGATTAATAAAAGCTGGGGTGTATAAAACAAAAAAACGCTTACTGTTCTTATTCTATCGTTACTGCCGTACCACAGGCAGTAACCATCAGCATACTGCCGCTACTACCTACAGTCTCGTAATCAAGGTCAACACCAATCACGGCATTGGCACCCAGGAGGCGGGCCTGTTCTTGCATTTCACGCAGTGCCGTATCTTTCGCTTCACGCAGCACTTCCTCGTATGAGCCGCTACGTCCACCCACAACATCACGGATACTGGCAAAGAAATCACGGAATACATTGGCACCGATAATCGTTTCACCGGATACGATGCCATAATAACGGGTGATACGGCCACCCTCAATCACAGAAGTTGTTGTTACAAGCATAATTCTAATTCCTTTAAGTTATTTCCAATATTGGACGCAGCCAAGCATCACAAAGTCACATCAGGAAGTTAAAACATTTTGCTGACACGTTCAATACCCGCCGCCAAAACGTCTATTTCTTCCTTCGTGTTATACAAGCCGAATGAAGCACGCACTGTTCCTTCTATACCGAGACGCTGCATCAACGGCTGTGCGCAATGATGTCCTGTGCGGACGGCAATGCCGAGACGGTCAAGCAGAGTTCCCATATCAAAATGGTGAATATCCCCCACCAAGAAAGAAATCACACTTCCTTTCTCTTTTGCTTCGCCAAAGATACGCATACCGGGAATTTCTTTCAAACGAGCCATACCATACTTGGTTAGTTCGTGCTCATGGGCAGCAATATTTTCCATACCGATGGCTGAAACATAATCCAAGGCTTTGGCAAGTCCGGTAGTACCGATATAATCGGGCGTTCCCGCCTCAAACTTGAATGGCAGTTCGTTGAAGGTAGTCCGGTCGAAAGAGACATGCTGTATCATTTCCCCACCACCCTGGTAAGGGGGCATTTTGTCAAGCCATTCTTCTTTACCATAAAGCACACCTACACCGGTAGGGCCGTATACTTTATGTCCGGAAAAGACATAAAAATCCGCATCCAAATCCTGTATATCTACCGGTATATGGGGAATGGACTGGGCACCGTCTACAAGTACAGGTACTCCCTGTTCGTGGGCAAACCGTATCATATCCTTCACAGGATTGACTGTACCCAGCACATTGGAAACATGGGCTACACTGACAATCTTCGTACGTTCCGAAAACAATTGCTTATATTCGTCTATCAGAAGTTCGCCTTTGTCGTTCATCGGAATAACCTTAATGGCAATCCCTCTTTTAGCAGCCAACAATTGCCAGGGAACGATATTGCTGTGATGTTCCATAACGGAGAGAATTACTTCGTCACCTTCCTGCATAAACTCTTCGCCGAAACTGGATACAAGCAGATTGATGCTTTCCGTCGTTCCACGGGTAAAAATGATTTCGTTCGTACTGGCGGCGTTGATAAACTTCCGCACCGTTTCACGGGAAGCTTCATGCAACTCCGTGGCTTGCTGCGAAAGAAAATGTACCCCACGATGCACGTTGGCATTAACCGAATAATATTCGTCCGTTATGGCATCCACCACACAACGGGGCTTCTGTGTAGTTGCCCCATTATCCAGGTAGACCAACGGCTTGCCATAGACTTCACGGGAAAGTATAGGAAAATCGGCTCTTATCTTTTGAATATCCATCATATTTATTAAAATTATGAGTGAAGAGTGGAGAATGAAGAATGAAGAACGAAGAATGAAGAATTACCATGCGGTATAATGTCGCGCAGCCCATTCTTCATTCTTCATTCTCCATTCTTCATTTTTCATTCTTCATTCTTCATTCTTCATTTACATATTGCACATCCCTGGCACTTATTCAGTTCACCACGAAAACGCTTTTCAACCAACAGGTGCAGACGATCCTTCAAAGCATCCAAACGAATGGTGTCGATGACTTCGTTGACGAAAGCAAACATCAGTAGCAAGCGTGCTTCACGTGCGGAAATTCCACGTTGTTGCATATAGAACAAGGCGCTTTCGTTGAGTTGCCCCACAGTGGCACCATGGCTACACTTCACGTCATCGGCATAAATCTCCAGTTGTGGCTGTGTATACATGTGCGCTTCACGTGTGGCGCAGAGGTTACGATTGGTTTGCTGAGAATTGGTATGTTGCGCATCGGGACGTACCAATACCAACCCGGCAAAAGCGCCGACAGACTGGTCGTCCAGAACATACTTAAAGAGTTCTTTACTGGTACAGTTGGGGACGGCATGATCGATGGTTGTATTATTATCGACATGCTGGTTTTTATCTTCGATAGCCATACCGCAAAGGTTTAGTTCGGCACCTTCACCGGCAAGCAGCACTTCGGTAGTATTCCGCGTAGTACCGTTATACAAAGTCATCCCATTCAACAAAACATTACTGTTTGCTTCTTGCTTGACGTACAAGTTGCTGATGCGTACCGTACTGGTGTGCGTCTCTTCGAGTTCATAGAAATCAAAAGTGGCATTCTCACCTACAAATACTTCTATCACCTGTGTAGCCAAGAAGTTCACCGCATCCATAGCGTGGTCGCATGCCAAGAAACGAGCTTGCGCTCCTTCTTCCAGAATAATCAATACCCGTCGATTTACCATGAAGTTGACGTCAGCACGCAGGATATTTACTAACTGGATAGTTTTTTCAACCACTACATTCTTAGGTACATACAGCAACACGCCATCTTGTGCAAAAGCAGTATTGAATGCTGTTACTCCATCCTTGGAAGTATCAGCCAACTTACCATAATATTCTTTCACTAACTCCGGATGTTGTTCCGCCATATCCTTCAGGCTACCGAAGATGACACCTTCCGGCAAATGTGATTTCGGTAGCGCCTTGCCATAGAAAGCATCGTTCACCACGAAATAAAGAGCGGTACTCATATTAGGCACATCACACTTGAAGACTTCGTAAGGATTTACAGGAATCTCCAACCGGTTCAAGTTCAGCCCATAATCCGGTTCAAAGAACTTGCTGACATCGGTATATTTGTATTTCTCCTGTTTACGGGTAGGAAAGCCAAGCCGCTCAAAATCGGCAAACGCAGATGCACGGGGAACATTCAGCACCTCAGCGCTATGACGGCATATCATCGCTTCCGTTTGGGAGAAAAGGTCTATGTATTGTTGTTCTGGTTTCATAATATCTTTCTTTTTTAGGCGCGGATTACGCGGATTTCACGGATTTATTTGTTAGAACTTTACGCTTAAACTCTGCACTATGACCAAAATTCAATAATAAACCAACTTCAAAGCCAGTCGCTTTCAAATAATTTATTAATTGCCACTCATGTTCCGGTCGCAAAGCCTGTACTGCTTTCAGTTCAAGAATTACCTCATTATTAATAATCATATCGGCAACATACCTTCCCACACATTCTCCCTTATAATATACCTTAATTTCTTTTTGGCATTCTACCTGCATTCCTTTATGGGACAATTCTTTATAAAGAGCATTTTGATAAACCTGTTCTAAAAAACCAAAGCCCAAAATTTTATGTACCTCATAAAATGCTTGTAGTATATCATGCGTCAATGTTTCATATAACATAATCCGTGTAATCCGCGCAATCCGCGCCTAATTTTAATAACTCACAAAATATCATTCTCCCGCTTCTTTCTTTATCCAATCAAACCCACGAGCTTCAATCTCCTTTGCCAGTTCAGGGCCACCCGTCTTTACAATACGACCACCAAGCAATACATGTACATGATCAGGCTTCAGATAGTCCAGCAAACGCTGGTAGTGGGTGATAACCATTGCGCTGGTTTGGGGAGTCTTCAGTTTATTGAAGCCATCGGCTACAATGCGCAAAGCATCTACATCAAGACCGGAGTCTGTTTCATCCAGAATGGCAAAACTAGGTTCAAGCATAGCCATCTGGAAGATTTCATTACGCTTCTTCTCACCACCGCTGAAGCCTTCGTTCACACTACGGTTGGCAAGTTTATTATCCAATTCCACGATAGCACGCTTTTCGCGCATCAACTTCAAGAACTCACTGGCAGACAAGGCGGGAAGATGGCGATACTTACGTTGTTCGTTCACTGCGGCACGCATGAAATTCACCATTGAAACACCCGGAATTTCCACCGGCGCCTGGAATGAAAGGAAAATCCCCTCGTGAGCACGGTCTTCAGGGCTCATGGCAAGCAAATCCTTACCGTTGAAGGTAACCGTACCACGCGTCACTTCGTATGCAGGATGTCCCACCAAGACATTACTCAATGTACTCTTTCCGGCACCATTCTGTCCCATCAACGCATGTACCTCGCCATCGCGAATGGTCAGATTGATACCTTTCAATATTTCTTTGCCATTGATACTGGCATGCAGGTCTTTTATCTCTAACATCTCTATATTTACGATTTAATAATTTACGATTTACGATTAATATTACTCCTGATACAGACAACTTACCTATTTACAATCATATTTCAATCGTAAATCGTAAATCGTCTAATCGTCTAATCACCCCACGCTTCCTTCCAGCGAAATAGCCAGCAATTTCTGCGCTTCAACAGCAAACTCCATCGGAAGTTTGTTCAGCACTTCCTTGGCATAACCGTTCACTATCAAACCTACGGCATCTTCCGTAGAAATGCCACGCTGATTGCAGTAGAATATCTGGTCTTCACTAATCTTGCTGGTAGTGGCTTCATGTTCCACAATGGCCGTTTCGTTATGGATATCCATATAGGGAAAAGTATGCGCGCCACACTTATCACCCAGCAACAAAGAGTCACACTGGCTATAATTACGGGCATTGTCCGCCTTCTGGGCTACACGCACCAAACCACGATATGAGTTTTCACTTCGTCCCGCCGAAATACCCTTGCTGACAATAGTGCTACGGGTATTCTTTCCAAGATGTATCATCTTTGTACCGGTATCAGCCTGCTGATAATTGTTGGTTACGGCTACGCTATAGAATTCCGCCGTCGAATTATCACCGGCAAGGATACAAGACGGATACTTCCATGTAATGGCAGAACCGGTCTCCACCTGCGTCCAGGAAAGTTTACTGTTCACGCCTTTGCAATGACCACGTTTCGTCACAAAGTTGTAAACACCACCCTTGCCTTCGGCATCACCCGGATACCAGTTCTGAACGGTACTATACTTCACTTCGGCACGGTCGTGTACCACAATCTCCACGATAGCGGCATGCAACTGGTTCTCATCACGCATCGGAGCCGTACAGCCTTCCAGATAGGAAACATACGAATCATCATCCGCTACAATCAACGTTCTTTCAAACTGCCCCGTATTGCGGGCATTGATACGGAAATAAGTAGACAACTCCATCGGGCAACGTACCCCCTTCGGAATATAAACGAAAGAGCCATCGGAGAATACCGCCGAGTTTAGTGCGGCAAAGAAATTATCGCGATAACCTACCACCGAACCGAGATACTTCTGCACCAGGTCAGGATGTTCGCGCACCGCTTCGCTGAACGAGCAGAAGATAATCCCCTTCTCCATCAACGTCTCCTTGAAAGTAGTCTTCACCGACACAGAGTCCATAACCGCATCCACAGCCATACCGCTCAACGCCATCTGTTCCTCCAAAGGAATACCCAGCTTATTGAAAGTTTTCACCAACTCCGGGTCTACCTCATCCATACTCTTCGGTCCGTCTTTCTTCTTCGTAGGGTCGGCATAGTATGAAATAGACTGATAGTCAATCTCAGGAATACGGAGATGCGCCCATGTAGGCATTTCCAGCGTCAGCCAATGGCGATACGCTTTCAGACGGAACTCCAACAGCCACTCCGGCTCGTTCTTTTTCTCGGAGATAAGCCGCACCACATCTTCATTCAGCCCACGCTCAATGATATCAGTATGCACATCGGTGGTAAAGCCGTACTTGTACTTCTCCTGAGTGAGTTCCTTTACATATTTATTGGGTTCTTCTTGTTGCATTATTTCTATAATTACAAATTATAAATTACGAGTTACGCATTCAATCCACATTTCCATTTACAATCTGTTCCGTAACAGCCTTCGCCGCAGGAAAGAATATCCCGGCAAATGATTCTATATGATAATATAACACAGACTCCTTCTTTTTTGTTTCACTAATCATCTTGTTGTCGGAGTCCACAAACTCGATGACACTTATCAACAAACTCACCAGCAAAAGGAATTTCAACGCTCCGAGCCCGGCTCCCAGCATACGGTTCAGCCAGCCCAGCGAAATCGCCTCCATCGCTTTCGTCAACAATGCAGCTATCAGCGCAAAAGCAAGCGGCACAGCTATCCAGATGGCGATGAACGCCAACACCTGTGCCAGTGTCATAGAATCGGTAACCTTAGAAAACACCTTCTCGGCAACAGACGCATACAATGCCTTTGCCGCCAGCAAGCCGACAATCAGTCCCAACAAGGAAGCCAACTGCTTAATGAAGCCTTTCATAAAGCCAAGTACAGCTCCTGCACCGATTGCAGCTAATATGATGATATCTATGATTGCCATAATTATATAAATTGACAATGGATAACTGATAATTGACAATTACTCTTATCATCAACCATCAATTATCCATCATTAAGTTTACATTATGGATAATTATCAACTATCCATTATCAATTATCCCTTAAAGGGTTTGTTTTACTTCCACTTCTTCGTAAGACTCGATGATATCGCCTACCTTGATGTCGTTGCAGTTTGTCAAGCTGATACCGCACTCGAAGTTGGTACCCACTTCCTTGACATCATCCTTGAAACGTTTCAAAGCATTGATATTGCCGGTAAAGATTACAATACCGTCGCGAATCAGACGAGCCTTGTCGCTGCGTTTCACCTTTCCGGTCTTCACCATGGCACCTGCCACAAGACCGACCTTGGTAATATTGAATACCTCGCGAACTTCGATAGTAGCCGTTACCTGTTCCTTCAAAGTCGGTGCCAACATACCTTCCATAGCAGCCTTCACCTCTTCTATCGCATCGTAAATGACGGAGTACTTGCGGATATCCACACCTTCCTGTTCCGCCAGTTTGGAGGCAGCACCCGAAGGACGAACCTGGAAGCCTACGATAATCGCATCCGAAGCGGCAGCCAGAGATACATCCGATTCGGAAATAGCACCTACGCCCTTGTGGATAACGTTTACCTGTACCTGTTCGGTAGACAACTTAATCAACGAGTCACTCAATGCTTCCACAGAACCGTCCACGTCACCCTTCACGATGATATTCAATTCATGGAAGTCACCCAATGCCAAGCGGCGGCCTACTTCATCGAGCGTCAACATCTTCTGCGTACGCAGACCTTGTTCACGCTGCAACTGTTCACGCTTGTTGGCAATTTCACGCGCTTCCTGCTCGGTCTCGATAACGTGGAACGTGTCACCGGCAGCCGGAGCGCCGTTCAAGCCCAAAATCAAAGCCGGTTCCGAAGGACCCGCCTCTTTCATGCGCTGGTTACGTTCGTTGAACATCGCCTTTACCTTACCGTAGCTGGTACCTGCCAGTACGATATCGCCCATCTTCAATGTACCGTTGGACACCAGTACCGTAGCCACATAACCACGCCCCTTGTCCAAAGAAGACTCGATGACGGAACCGGTAGCACGGCGATTAGGATTTGCCTTCAAATCCAGCATCTCAGCTTCCAGCAATACTTTCTCCATCAAGTCGCTTACGCCAATACCTTTCTTGGCTGAAATATCCTGAGACTGGTACTTACCACCCCATTCCTCAACGAGGAAGTTCATGGCAGCCAGTTCTTCTTTAATCTTATCAGCATTGGCGGTCGGCTTATCAATCTTATTGATGGCAAACACGATAGGAACACCGGCAGCCATTGCATGGTTGATAGCTTCCTTGGTTTGCGGCATCACATTGTCATCCGCAGCTACGATAATGATAGCGATATCCGTTGCTTTCGCACCACGGGCACGCATAGCGGTAAACGCCTCATGTCCCGGAGTATCGAGGAACGTAATCTTACGTCCGTCTTCCAACGTCACGTGATAGGCACCGATGTGCTGTGTGATACCACCGGCCTCACCGGCAATTACATTAGCCTTACGGATATAGTCGAGCAATGAAGTCTTACCGTGGTCTACGTGACCCATCACCGTCACAATCGGAGCGCGATGTTCCAAATCTTCTTCAGCATCCTCTTCCTCAACGATAGCCTGGGCAACTTCCGCACTCACATATTCCGTCTTGAAACCGAACTCTTCCGCTACCAGATTGATAGTTTCAGCATCCAGACGCTGGTTGATGGAAACCATCATACCGATGCTCATACAAGTAGCAATTACCTGCGTAACGGAAATATCCATCATGCTTGCCAACTCGTTGGCAGTCACAAATTCCGTAAGCTTCAGCACCTTGCTTTCCGCCATTTCCTGGTCTTCCAGCTCCTGCATGCGGCTCGAAGCCAGGTCGCGCTTGTCTTTACGATACTTGGCGCCTTTGTTCTTACCCTTGGAGGTGAGGCGTGCAAGTGTTTCTTTTACCTGCTTTGCTACATCCTCCTCGCTTACTTCCTGCTTGATGACAGGTTTCTTGAAGCGGTCTTTATTCCTGTTATTGTTCTTGCCGCCACCTTGCTGGTTATTGTTACCGCCACCTTGCTGGTTGCCGCCATTGTTATTTCTCGGACGGTCGTTACCACCACGCTGGAAGTTGGAAGCATTGTTGATATCCACCTTCTCCTTGTTGATACGTACGCGCTTCTTCTTGGCGTTAGGATCATTGGCATCCTTGGCGTCTTTCGACTTATTGTCATCGCGGCGGATTTCCTTGATAATGGCTTCTTTCATCAGCTTCTTCTGATCCTGACGCTGCTTCTCCTTCTCTTCGCGCTCCTTGCGTTTCTCTTCTTTCGATTTCTTCTTGGGGCGTGTAGACTGGTTCAATGCAGCAAGGTCTATCTGTCCGATGACATTAATCTTCGAAACAAACTCAGGCTGATGTATCTTGAATATTTCATCACTTTCTTTCACTTCTTTTTCCGCCGGAGTTTCTACATTTTCTGCCGGAGCAGCCTTTTTTTCCATTTCTTTCGCCACTTCAGCTTTCTCGGCAACTACAGGAGCCGGTTCTTCCTTGACAACAGGCTTTGCCGGTGCCGGTGCAGGAGTTGGGGCAGGTGCAGGAGTTGGTTCCGGTTCCGCCTTCGGCTGAGGTTTGGGTGCGGGTGCCGGTGCAGGAGCCGGTTCGGGTTGCTGTACAGGCGCAGGCTGCTGGACAGGTTCCGGCTTCGGAGCCTCAACGGCTACCGGTGCAGGTTCTTCCACTTTCTTTTCCTCTACCACTACTTTTTCAGGTTCAACTTCTTTCTCCTTCTCTACAGAAGGCTTGCGATTCAGCTTATCCAAATCTATTTTGCCTACAGGCTTAAACTTCGGACGCGCATCTTCGGGGATAACCGTCTTCACGACCTCTTCGGTCTTCGGTTTCTCCTGCGTTTCCTTATAACCGTCAATAGACACGGACGCCTTATTGCGGTCCTTACTCTGCCGTTCCTGAATAAAGCGTTCTGTTTTCAATTTCAGGTCCTTATCCGTACTGAACTCTTTCACAAGTAAGTTATACTGCTCATCGGTAATTTTCGTATTAGGGTTTGCCTCTACAACAAAACCCTTCTTCTGCAAGAACTCGACTACCGTCGTGATTCCCACATTCAAATCTCTCGTAATTTTATTTAACCTTATCGACATACTTTAATTTTAATGAATAATAGAGAAAGAAGCGGAAAAGAATGTTTAATGATTAATGTCCGGCATTATTCATTAGCTTCGTTCTCTTCTTCAAACTCCGATTTCAAAATGCGTAATACTTCGTCCACCGTTTCTTCTTCAAGGTCCGTTTTTTCAACCAACAACTCACGGGGAGCATTCAACACGGCCTTGGCGGTATCAATACCGATAGCCTTGATTGCGTCGATTACCCAACCGTCAATCTCATCACGGAATTCATCGAGGTAGATATCTTCGTCTTCTACCGCCTGATCCAATTCACGGAACACATCGATGGTGTACTCAGTCAACATACTGGCAAGCTTGATATTCAAACCTCCTTTACCGATAGCCAGCGATACCTCTTCCGGTTTCAGGAAAACTTCAGCCTTGTGTTCTTCTTCGTTGAGACGGATAGAAGATATCTTGGCAGGGCTGAGGGCGCGCTGTATAAACAACTGGATATTCGACGTATAGTTGATGACGTCTATATTCTCGTTGCGAAGCTCGCGGACAATACCATGAATACGGCTACCTTTCACACCCACGCAAGCACCTACCGGGTCTATACGGTCATCGTAAGACTCTACGGCAATCTTGGCACGTTCACCGGGGATACGGGCAATCTTCTTGATGGTAATCAGTCCGTCATTGATTTCGGGCACTTCCATTTCGAACAGGCGTTGCAAGAACACGGGCGACGTACGGCTCAGGATAATCTTCGGATTATTGTTCTTGTTGTCCACGCGAGCCACTACGGCGCGGGCAGTCTCACCTTTGCGGTAGAAGTCACTCGGTATTTGTTCGGTTTTGGGCAGCAACAGTTCATTGCCTTCGTCATCGAGCAGCAGCATTTCCTTCTTCCAAATCTGGTAAACTTCCGCATTGATGATGGTACCCACTTTATCAATATACTTATTATAAATACTGTCTTTCTCCAGTTCCAAAATCTTAGAGGCCAGCGTCTGGCGTAAGTTCAGGATGGCACGGCGGCCAAAGTTCGCGAAGATTACCTCGTCCGTCACTTCTTCACCCACTTCATACGAAGCGTCAATCTTCTGTGCCTCGGACAATGCAATCTGCAAATTCGGATTTTCCAAATCCTCATCCTCTACTACTTCACGGTTACGCCATATCTCGAAGTCCCCCTTGTCCGGGTTCACGATTACGTCGTAATTCTCATCGGTGCCAAACATCTTCGCAATCACACTACGGAATGACTCTTCGAGCACACTCACCATAGTGGTTCTATCGATATTCTTCAGTTCTTTAAATTCCGAAAAGGTATCTATCAAGCTGATAGTTTCTTCTTTCTTGGCCATAAGTCTTATTTAAAACTGATTAAGTATTTAGTATATTTTATCTCTTCGTATGAAAATTTCAGGTCTTCGTCCACCAACTTAGGACGCTTGGCGCCTTCTTCCTTCACTTTCTTCTGGACAGTCACCACGAACTGTTGCCCGTCGGCTTCCTTCAGCACTCCGGCAAGTTTGCGCCCGTCTTTCGTCAGCACTTCCACTTCCTTGCCCACATGGTTGATGTACTGCTGCAATACCTTGAACGGCTGTCCGATACCGGCAGACCCGACTTCAAGTTCATAATCCTCATCCTCACGACTCAACCGGGACTCGATGAAGCGGCTCAGCTCCACGCAATCCTCAATCCAAACACCGTCTTTGTGGTCTATTTCAACCACAATTTTGTCATCCGGGCTGATTATTACCTCCACCAGGAAGTAGTCTTTACCTTCCAGCCACTCGTCTACAATCTGACAAACAGTTTTCTTTTCTATCATAGATTAACCATTAAGAATGAAAAAGAGGAGCTTAATTGCCCCTCCACCTTTCATCCATTTCGACTGCAAAGATATAAATAATCTGTTCGACTACAAAATATTAGATAAGAAAAAGATTGATTTAACGGCAAAACGCCCAGATACTTTGACTTTGACTAAAAATCTTCCTATTTTTATTGAATATAATAAGCTGAAGTTCCGCATGTCCAGTATGGGTTTATAAATGGGAATTTACCGGCGTAGCGCCGGAACAAAGTTTCCCTTCGGATGATGGCGCAACTGATATAAATGCAACTGGTGATTTTTCTTTCACCACAGAGGACACAGAGGTCACAGAGGTTTTAATTTTTTCGACGCGGATTGGGCGGATTAAGCGGATTTTAATTTTTCAGACGCAGATGACACAGATGACGCAGATTCTTTTAGTAGTAGCAACAAAGTAAAAAATCAACTTAATCAGCTTAATCCGCTAAATCCGCGTCGAAAAAATCAAAGACACAGCGCAGCCTTAAAATCTGCGTCATCCGTTTAACTTATTTAACAGAAGTTACTTGTGCAAAAACTTGCGCAGGTCTTAGAATTCCGCGTCTGAAAATACCCCATTCGAAAGGAAACCCTGCTCCGGCGCTACGCCGGTAAATTATCATTTTTCTTCCTCTGCATGAACTAGCGAAACTTGAATAATAAATTCCAAATCCGGTAGAATAAGCAACCAATGATTTCATTTATATTTTTCACCTCGCTTTCTTTTCATCAAATATACAAAACAGAGAAGCATTTTCCCATATCACCTCCATAACATCTCCATAGCAACTCCAATACAACTCCAATACAACTCCAATGCAACTCCAATATATATGATTGGAGAAGCTATGGAGAAGCAATGGAGAAACTACGATAAAAGTAGGGAATAAGTAGAGAGAAATATACTCATTATATAATTTGTCACAGATGAAACCATCCTTTTGGCTTTCTATTCTAAAGTTTTTCATACATTTGTGACCGTCATTTATTTACACACGATGAAAAATCTACTATATACCTATATAATTTTTGTTGCGGTTATGCTATGTGCCGGTTGCAATGGAGATAACAGTAGCAAAATACTGAAACAAGCTGATTCATTACTGGCAAGCCATCCCGACAGTGCCCTAAAACTGCTTGGTGGCATTGATGATATATCCGGTTTGTCCGAGGAGGAGCAGATGCAACTTGCCTGGGATAGAGGAAAAGCGCATTTCCGGCTAGGGATATCGATGATAGAAGATACGTTGCTACCACGTGCCATAGAATATTTCAGGCAAAGGGGAGACTCCGCCAAAATGCTTGACAGCTATATGCTTGAAGCCAGATACCTGAACTGGACCAACCGGAACGAGCGGGTACAAGAGATACTGGACAGTGGTTTGAAGCAGGCTATTGCACGGAAAGATACGTCCGGCATACTTTTGCTCTACCAGTTCAAGGCAGAAATGATGTATCAGAACAATGACTACGCGGGAGCAATCGAACTCTTCAAGAAATCCAGATATGCTGCCTGCTCTGCGCCAAGTTCTCCACCAAAGAAATCGGTGTTATTACGCAGCAGACAAGCGCCACTATTTATGTAAGGAAATCGTCCATCCGCAAGAAACTCGGCGTGGAAGAAAAGCAGGATATCATCGAATTTCTGAACTCCATTTAGACCGCAAAAGCACCAATTTAGATTCAGCAAATGCCGATTTAGACTTTCGCAGACAATCACTTCTGATTATCAGCTATTTGCGCGCCATTCATTTAGACTTTTTATTTACCGGTTTAGTAGGCGGGAAGGCCTCTTAATACCTAATTTTGGTATCAAATCAATAAAACAAAAGTCTTATGAAAAATCTATTAAGCACAACAGTCATCGGGGTATTCTTTACTCTTATTTTATTCAGTTCTTGTTATTTCCCGGGAAGCGACCAGGCGAAAATCAAATCAGCAACGACTTGCTATGTAAAAGCCCAACTGGGCGAAGGCGAGAAGTTTCAGTGGGGACAACTCGAACGCAAAAACGGGAAGCAGGTAAACGGCAAAGACTGCAAATATGCCGAGGTCCACTACGACATTATCAATAAAGAGGGGGAGACCGAGCATAAAATGCTTTTTCTCCTGATGTCGGAACATTGTGATTCTGTTTATGACATCACAGGGAAAAGAGACAAGGAATGGGTATCCAAAGAAGGTCCGTCGAGCGAGGAAATAAAAGCTCTCATCAAGGATGCGTTAAACCGATAAATCGATACTGTCATGAAAAGAATAAGCATTATTATCATGTTGGTGATGTGGGCAAATCTTGCCATTATTGCACAAACAGCCAAAATAAACGGAACGGTTATTGACAGCAGCAACCAGCCCATCGAGTTTGTAAACATAACTGCGCTTTCCCTGCCCGACTCTACATTTATAACGGGAAGTACTACTAATAGTAAAGGAAAATTCGACCTGAAAGTAAATGAGGGAGCAGATATCTTACTGAAAGTGTCCTATATGGGTTATGCCACCGAACGAATTGAAATAAAAAACCCGCACGGAACCATCCGGATGGGAAATATTCTCCTGAACGAACAGTCCGTATCACTCAACGAAGTTGTAGTATCAGGAAACAACATAACCCGGAAGGTAGACCGGATGGTGATAGTGCCTACCGCCGCATCGCAGAAGAATGCCTATAATCCATACGACTTGATGCTTAATCTTTCCATTCCGCACTTAAGCGTGAACACGCTTTCCAAAAGCCTGGAGGCAAATGGAGGGGCGGTACAAACACGCATCAACGGTATCGTAGCCAATTCTGCCGAAGTAGCGGCCTTGTTGCCCAAAGATATCGTGAGAATAGAATTCATAGAGAATCCGGGAGAGCGGTATGGTGACAGGAGCTTGGGCGCGGTAGTCGACATCATCGTGCGGCAACGTGAGACCGGCGGACTGGTAAATATCCAAACAACCAACTCCCCGCATGTCCTATTCGGGGAAAACAATATCGTAGCCAAATATAACTATAAAAAATCGCAATGGGGTGTATTCTATAGCTTATTGGACAGAGGATTCAACAAAGTAAACAATGACCTAACAGAAGAATATGTGCTGGAAAATAAAACCATACGGCGCATACAAGAAGGTATCGATGGCCGCAACAAACATTTCGAACACAATGTGGACCTTTCATACAATTATTCCGAACCGGACAAGTATGTATTCAACGTGATGTTTCGCAACAATATTTACGACGCGCCCTATCTGAACCAGTCGAACAAGCTGTATGACGCTTCGGATAGCAAAAACTTTATCTTCTCCAAACTGAACAACAAGCAATCCAACTACACGCCTTCCCTTGACTTGTACTTCCAACGCCAATTGCCAAACAACCAGACGCTGACAATGAACGTGACGGGTACGCTGATTAACAGTAATTCCGAAAGACATTATAGCGAATATACGCCTAAGGATGAAAATCTGACGGCTATCACAAGCGATGTAACGGGGAATAAATATTCCATCATCGGAGAGGCTATCTACGACAAGCGTTTCAAGTCCCTGATGCTTAGTGCCGGGCTACGCCATTATCAGATGTATGCCAAGAACGAATATGCAGGTTCTTCGCCCATCACGTCCAACATGAATCAAGCTAAGTCGTCGGCCTTCGCAGAGTTGCAGGGGCAGATTAAGAAAGTGGGCTTCGGCGTGAGTGCCGGTCTTACCCGTTCTTATTTCAAAGAAGGGGAACAGAGCCACACTTACTATACATTCACACCTACCGTACGCCTGAACTTTGCGCCACATAAAAATGGCAACATCAACTATCGCTTCAATACGGAGCCTAAAATACCTTCATTGAGTTCACTGACGGGTGTGGAGCAACCCATCGATACCATTCAGATTGTACGTGGAAATCCCGCCTTGCGGACTTACAGTGTTTTCAACAACACGCTGAACTACTCGTATATGAAACAACACTTCATATTTATGCTGAACGTGGCGCACAGTTATCACAAAAACGCCATTATGGAGAGCGTTTTTGCCGAAGGAGACAAGCTTATTATCATGGACGAGAACCAACGCTCTTATCAGTCACTCAATTTCGGGCCTACACTGGTGTTCCGTTCATTGGATATAGGGAAACTGAAGAACTTCCTTACAGTGAGTATTGACGGCGGATTTATACGATGCTGGTCGAACGGGAACAAATACACACATACGCATAATAATTTCTATTATAACCTGGCGGCTATACTTAACTACAAGGAATATTCCTTGTTGGGACAATTCAGCAAGAACAAGAATACACTTTATGGGGAAACCATTTATAAAGGCGAGAACCAAACGGCAGTCATGGCTACGTATACCCACAAAAGGCTCCAATTGGGACTCGGTATGATGTTTCCATTTACCAACAACTATAAAACGGGAAAAGAGCGCATAAGCAATGTGGCTCCTTACTCTTCTTGGACACATGTCAAAGAGTTGGGGCAGATGGTTGTTCTCCGCCTGAATTATAACTTTGAATTTGGCAGGAAATATAATTCTTCTAAGAAGCGTACCAATAATAGCGACAGGGAATCGGGTATATTGAACGTGGATAGATGATATAAATCAGGCGCGAATTACGCGGATTTCACGGATTAAGAGCTGCGCTATACATACAGCAACAAAGAAAAAATCCGTGAAATCCGCGTATTCCGCGCCTAAAGATTTTACAACAAAGGGGAAACGCCCGCTTTCATATATAAAGCAAGGGAATATTATTATTTATTCGGAGTTTCCCACTTCTTGGTATCCGTACAAAGCACATTCACCGTTTGGTCACCGGCCTGAATACGGAAGTCACCTTTCTCCAATATCCATTTGCCGTCATAACCTACAAAGGCGAGGTCGGAACCTTTCACCTTCAGGGATACGGTTTTGGTTTCGCCCGGCTTCAACTCTACTTTTTCGAAAGCACGAAGGCGGCGGGTGTCAGGAGTCAGAGAAGCCACAAGGTCGCTACTGAACAACAGGACGCTTTCTTTACCGATGCGATTGCCGGTGTTCTTCACATCGACCGTGAAAGTCAGCATATCATCGGCGGTGAAGTCTGGTTTGTCTACTTTGAGATTGCTATATGCAAAAGTGGTGTAACTCAATCCATAACCGAAAGCCCACTGTACGGAAACCTGAGCATCATAGTTGTAGGCACCTTCCATCTGCTTGCCGATGTGCTCACACGGTTTGTAGTCGTAGGTTATCAGGGAGTTGATTTCCTTCGGATAAGTATAAGGCATCTTACCGCTGAAGTTAGCGTCACCGGCAACAAGGTTTGCCAAAGCATCGCCGCCATAGTTGCCGGGAAGCATAATATTGACAACAGCCTTTGCCAACGGTTCGATGTCGGCTATCAGACGGGGACGGCCTTCATTCAAAATCAGGATGACGGGCTTACCGGTCTTGGCTAGCGCTTTTACCAAATCGAGCTGGTTTTGAGAAAGGAAAAGGTTCGTCAGGTTGCCCGGAGTTTCGCAGTAGGAGTTTTCACCGACGCAGGCAACAATGTAGTCTGCATCGGCGGCGGCAGCTACTGCTTTCTCTATCTCAGGAGTATTCTCAGCAGCCCAGTTACCTTTCAAGTCATACGTAACACCGGCTTCATAAATGATATTATCGGCGCCGAATTTATTGGTGAAAGCCTCCAGAATGGTATTGTAAGCTTCGGCACATTCCTCGGCATTGCTACCTTGCCAGGTATAAGACCAACCTCCATTCAGGCAACGCATGGAATGGGCATTCGGACCTGTCAGCAAAATCTTCTTGCCTTTTGCCAACGGTAAGATGCCGTCTGTATTCTTCAGCAGTACTAAAGACTCTTCAGCAGCCTGGAGAGCGGCGGCGGCATGTTCTTCACCACCGAACAGAGGATAATCTTTTAAATCATAATAGGGCTTTTCAAACAGGTTCAAACGATATTTCAGGCGCAAAACGCGGCGAACGGCATCATCAATGCGGCTCATGGGGACTTCACCTTCCTGCACCAGTTCTTTCAGGAGGGGACAGAATTTCCAGTCGTATGGGTCCATAGACATATCGATACCGGCATTGATGGCAAGTTTGATGGCCTCTTTCTTGTCTTTGGCAATGTGGTCGCGTTTCCAAAGATTATCGATATCCGCCCAGTCGGTCACAATCATGCCATCCCAGTTGAGGTCTTCTTTCAACCATTTCGTCAGCAACTCATAGTTGGCATGGAAAGGCAGTCCGTTGTTCATGGCGGAGTTCACCATAACGGATAGGGCGCCGTTTCTCACCATTTCAAGATAGGGAGCAAAATGTTTCTCGCGCATATCTTGCACGGTGATGGAAGAAGGGGTACGGTCTTTACCGGACACAGGAACGCCATAACCCATATAATGCTTCATACAGGCAGCTACATGATTATTCCCGATATGGTTGGGGTCATCACCCTGAAAACCGAGGACGGCTTCACGTCCCATCTCAGCGTTGACATAGCAGTCTTCGCCATAGTTTTCCCACATACGGGGCCAGCGGGGGTCACGTCCCAGGTCGGTTACCGGAGCGTATGTCCAGGGGATGCTTCCCGCCTTGGTTTCGTAGGCGGAGATTTCAGCGCCGCGACGGGTGAGTTCACGATTGAACGTAGCGCCCATGTTGACGCCTTGCGGGAAGAATGTACCGCCCAGGGTATAGGTAGTACCGTGAATCTGGTCGACACCGTAAATGCAGGGGATGCCAATCTCTTTCATGGATTTTTCCTGAATGCGCTTGATGATTTCTTGCCATTTGGCAATGCTTTGGGCTTTGCCGTTGGGTACATTGAGAATGGAGCCGACTTTATATTTCCCGATTACGCTGTCGAGCATCGCTTCGTTCAACTGGAAACCTTTGGCCGGAGCAGCCTTCCGGTCTTGCAAAAGGTCTATGGTGAGTTCGCACATCTGCCCTACTTTCTCGTCGAGCGTCATCTTCTTTAGCAGGGTTTCAATCTTCTGCTCTATTTTCTCGTCTCCCGGAATGGCTGGAGCAACCGTTGTTTGTGCATTAGCAGACAATAGAGTGCCGGACAAGGCTAATGATAAGATTAATTTTTTATTCATGGCTTTATTTTTGGTTTTATGTTCACAAAGATAATCGTATCCTACTATCCCATGGGGTATAGCAGGATACAATTTAGGGGATAAGATGTTTCTTACTTGAATAAAAGTGGAACAAACTCCGTCAAATAGATACGCCAGTTTTTCCAAATGTGTCCGTCGCCGGTTTCATAATAGGTATACTTATACCCTTTTTCATCCAAGAGCTTGCGATAGTCTTCGTTCGCTTTATAAAGAAAATCCGTGTTTCCGATGCCAATCCAATAGAGCGCCGGTTTCTTGGAAAACTGGACTTTCAGTTTTCCTTCAAGGTCATCATAGATAGGGGCTTTTACCTCTTTATTAGGCAGGATGGCAGCCGAAAAGAGACCTACATAATTGAACATATCGGGGAACTGCTTGGAGATATGTAAAGAATGAAAACCGCCCATTGACAATCCGGCAATGGCACGGCTTTGCTTACTTTTTATAGTACGATAGTTCTTATCAACAAACTTCACGACATCGGGAAATGCCATTTCAAAAGAGCCTTCCATCGTTTTAGGCAACTGCATGGTGGGTGGAACCCATCCTAAAGAAGATTCACCGGGAGCTGCTTCCTGGGATGCATTTCCATTGGTCATCACAACAATCATCGGTTTCGCCTTACCTTGGGCGATAAGGTTATCGAGTATTTGTGCCGTACGGCCAAGAGCTATCCATGCTTCTTCATCGCCACCCATGCCGTGAAGCAGATAGAATACGGGGTAACGCTTGTTGCCGGTTTCATAACCGGCGGGAGTATAAACGGTAAGCCGGCGGCTCATTCCCAAAGTAGGGCTGTCATACCATACGCGGGAAACAGTGCCGTGAGGCACCTTATTTACTTTATATAAATCGGCACGCCCGCCACCGATGATAAACACATTGGTTACGGTGGCTACATCACGTATCATATAGACATTACTCGGGTCCATCATCCTTAAACCGTCCACGATGAATGAATAGCCGTAAAGTTCGGGGTTCAGCGGTTCGGGAGTGGTATATTCCCATACGCCATCTTTTCCTTCTTTCAAATCGGCAACACCCGGGCCGTCGAACTCCCCGTATGGCGTCTTGATTTTCTGTGTCGGCAGGAAGTCTCCCGTCACTTGTACTTTCACCGCTTTGGGAGCTTTCAGACGGAAAGTAACGGTGTTGTTGTCATGGATTTCCGGTGAAACAACCGGAGCGCCGCCCCAAAGCGCTTGTTGTGCAAAAGTAAAAGCGCACATCAGCAAGGCTACAGCAAAACTTGATATTCTTTTCATACTACTATGTTTTAAGGCAAAATATCTATTTTTATTCCAGATGCAAAGAAAGCGAGATATTGAATACAAGCAATCGGTTTGCACATGTTTTATAGTTATCCATATCAGAAAATTAACAAAGTTTTGGCTTGTGGCATGTTTCGGGTTTTCATTTGTGGAGGAGTTTATTAGTCTGTTCAAATATAATCGTTAAATTTGCAGGGTTCTTTAAACTTTTAATCATCATGGCACACCGTCTGAATACCAACAAACAGTTTATGGTAGGTAATGGCATTCTTGCTTTTGCCGTTATCTTTGTAGTCGTAATCTTTGTATATATGAGCATGAGATTACAGCAGAAAAAAGACGGGGAGCGTTATTTCACCGAAATTTATACCATCACCCTTGCCAAAGGGTTTGCGGGGGATTCTGTTTCTATTCTTATCAATGACAGCCTGCTGATGGACAAAAAGATTGCGGAAGAGCCTTTCTCTTTTGAGGTGAAACGCTTTGCCGAACAAAGCGCGCTGATGATAGTGAACAATACCACCGATAAGCTTTCACTGTTTGAACTGAGCGAAAAGGGTGGCAACTACCGGTTTGAAAAAGAAGGGGAAGAGGTGAAGTTGCTGGCTCAATAAAAGGTATTAAAAATCCGTGCGGTATTGCTTCAATTCATTGCGCAACGCCAACGCCTTGCCATCTGTAAACTTGTCCAACAGAGCCCAAAAGCGTTCACCATGGTTCATTTCGCGGGTATGCGCCAGTTCGTGAAGCAGCACATAATCTATCAGATGCGGAGGTAGCAATACCAGGTAATAGGAAAGATTAATGCTTCCCCGTGCAGAACAACTCCCCCATCGCCCACTGCTGGAATTTATTTTCACGCTTTTATAAGTAAGGCCATGCCGAATGGAAAGGGCATAGAGCCGTGGAGGAAGAATTATTTTAGCATTGCGCCGCAATGCTTCTTCTATCACTTTACGCAGCCACTCTTGCAATTCAGGTTCGGTGAAGTCGGCGTCGGGCGGACAGATTATTTGCATTTCTCCCAACTCCGAACGGGATAGAAACCTTTCACGCTGCCCACTGACGAGACTTAACTTAAAGAACTCGGTATCAATCCGATAATTCAAATCAATCAAGGGACGGGTATGCTTTTGGCGTGCCGACCTTAAACGAGGACGTAATTGTTCTATCGCATTTCTAATCTCAGACAAGGTGGTGCCCGGAGGAACAGTCACATAGATGGCGTCTTCACGCGTACGAAACGTCAGACGCCGTGCACGCACATTGACCCTGACAAGCAACTTTCCCAATTCTTCATCCTCTAAAATACGCTCTGCTACCATCTGTTTTGAGTTATTGAACGGACAAAAGAACAAAGAATCGCCTTAAAAAACGAAGGTTTTCAAAAAAAAGACGCTATGCCTTGCAACTTTTTAGAAACAAACTGCGTCTAATAACTAAATGATTAATCAAAATAATATGAATATGAGGACACTATCAACAATTATCGCACTGGCTGTTTTAGCATTCAGCACCATAGCCTGCTCACAAAAATCGAATTACAATACTTCCGGTTTCTTCAACGGGAAAACCGTCAAAGCCAGCAAAAACTATGTAACCAAGGATATCAAGGTAGATAATTTCACCAAAATAAATCTGACCGGAAGTCCCGATGTTACATACACCCAGAAGGCGGGCAAACCCCGAGTGGAAATCTATACTTCGGATAATATCATAAACTTAATGGATGTGAATGTGAAGAATGGCGTACTCAATGTAGGCTTTAAGAAAGGGACAAGCGTTTCCTATAATAAGCTTGAAATACGTATATCTTCAGAAACATTAAACGGAGTTTCCATTGCCGGTTCAGGAGATATCGCCTTCACAAATGGCTTGAAGACTGATTTTCTGAAGATAGCCATTGCCGGTTCAGGAGATATCAAAGCCAATAATATTTCTTGCACAAACAATCTCGATATTTCTGTAGCAGGTTCAGGAGATATTTTTTGCAGTAACGTCACTTGTACTAATTTAAAAGCGTCTGTGGCAGGTTCGGGAGATATGAAACTGAAGAATATCACAGCAACCAATACCCAGGCATCTGTAGCCGGTTCAGGCACAGCGGAATTAACCGGCACGACCCAAGAAGCAACTTACAGCGTAGCAGGTTCGGGAGACTTGTATGCATCCGATTTTCAGGCGAAACGCGCTTCAGCCAGTGTGACGGGGTCAGGCGATATCAAATGCCACGTAACCGATTTCCTGAAAGTACGTACCAGTGGTAGTGGAAGTGTAGGCTATAAAGGTAACCCGGAACTGGATTATCCAAAGAAAGGGTTATACAAACTCTGATTTGAATTATATAATCTTTAAGATTAATTACAGATCTAAACTAAATTCTCTCTAAAGACAAATCTATAAAAAGATTTTTTTTAACGATTACAAGAGGCTCCCGCGAGGAAGCCTCTTGTTCATTCAATCATACCATATAATTAGAAGAATATTTTACTTATAGCTGCCCTACAACTCTAGTTTGTATGTCATTGAAGAATTGTAGCATCATTAATCTTACTGTAAAGAATCGTAACCCGTTTCTTTGACTGAACTTGAAATCCTATACTAGAATAAACGATATAATCGTTATTTGAAAATGGACGCAATTCATAATTCCCAACATTTAAAGGCACTTCTATTTCTTTACCAAATGTAGAAGTTGATCTAAATATCTCAGTCTGTTTATTATCCAGTGTATAAATACAGATATAATCAGGTGGATTCTCAAACTTTATATAAACCGTTCCTTCTCCTAAGTCACATTTATTACAACTATTTATTAAAAATAGAAATAAAACGAAACACAATATTCTACATACTTTCATATCATCATTTTTCAAGGAACTTAACAAAAGTAGATAAAACATCTACTTTTTTATTCCATTAAATTTCATGAATTAACTTCTAATAAAGACCATTCACCACACAGCTCTTAATCACCAAACTTTACGTTAGAGAAATCAAGCGCCAATTTAAATGTTTTAATAATCGTTTTAATTTCTCCACCATTTTTAGGCTTAACTTCGACAATAACACGTACTCCAACCTTAAAATCTTTTTTAGCACGCAAAAGACTTCCACGAGATTTTAATATCATTCTTGTTGGATTCACATATAGAATTTGATTCTTATTAGGAGGAACATTTTTATCTTCAAAACGCATTATTCTTTCACCTATATTTTCTTCTTTCTCACAAGTAACATTCCACTCATTATAAAGATAATCAAAACCATCTATTCTAAATGGCCAAATAACTAAATCAGTTTTCTTTATAGTAACTATAGCCTCCGATGTTATTGCGGGATTTATAACTACATATTTTGAGTAATCTTTATGAGGAACAGTTAAATCTATATAAACAGTTCCATCATCCGGTTCCCATACCCCTGAAAGTGGAACTTTCAGGTCATTTAAGTTAAAATAAAAAACTCCCAAGGGTTGATTGTATAATGGTAAATAACCTGTAGCAGTAGATGCTATATTTGTACCTGGAACCCAAAATGTAGTCGGACTAGAAGGGAAAGACCCTCCTTCATTGATTGTTCCCTTCAAATTCAAATTAATATCAACATTCAAATTAATTAAATTATTTTTGCTACTTGAACCACTAAAAATAGAACTAAAAATACCAACTATTTTTCCTGGAAGACTTTGAGCGCTACTAGTAAAAGCTTTTTCAAGTCCATTCGTCAAAGCCTTAAAAAGCCCGCTAGGTAAACCTAATGAATTTTTTCCATCCTGTCCACCAGCACCTTTAAGGACATTATTACCTACACCCGCTAATATGCCTGTGCCAATAGTTTCCCCAAAACTTCCTATATTCTTAAAAATGTTAGATGATGATCCTACAGAACTTTTAATAGTTCCAGTCATTTCACCTCCCAATGAAATCTGACTAATATTATAAAAGTTCAGACTCCAAGATAATTGAATGTTTTGATAAGGGATATTAGACAAATTTGAATCATACGCTAATTCATATTGTAACATATACCATTTATTTGTCGCTAAAGGCGAAGAACCATCAAGAGGTGCAGGTTGCACTTGCGCATATATCTCTTTATTTTTATCAAGGTCAATCCATTCTTCACCCGTAAAATTTAATATTGTTGATTTTTGATTTGAAACAAGAAATAAAGCATCTTGAATATATGTAGATGGACGTACAAATTCTGTAGTAGTATATAAGAATATACGCATTATTCCGGTAAACTTATTATATAATACAAAATAAGGATTAACAAGTAAACCTGACGCTGTTGACGAAAAGGTATTATACACTAGAACCCATCCGTCAGCCGACCTTCTATCGTTAACAACATCTATTCCATAAGTCGAAGCTATAGAACCTTGCCCCACCCATGGAGACGGTATTGCAGATTGCCCAGGAGGAACCGGCATCCAATCTAAATTTTCCCAATCTAAAATAGCAGGAATAACAGCTCTTGTTACAACAGATGAATGTTTTTGTACAAGTTCTTCTGTTTGAAGATTGTCTTGGCAACTAGCCAAAAACAAAATGGCAGTAACAACTGTCACAAATTGAATCTTTAATTTCATAATAATGTATTTAATTAATGTATAAGATTCTTTATGTGCCATTCTCGTATTTCCCTATCCCACGAGTAGAAATAACTATTATGAAGAATAGAAAAGGCAGGTCTTCTGACTTATTCCGATTTAAACGCCCTTCCCGTTAAAAAAACAGTGGTTAAGAAATGTTTAATCTTTTAAGGAACTTACAGCAGCGGGACTGTTTAGGATTTACACCTAATTCCCTTTTAATTCCAATCTTCAGAAAGAGATTAGAAACCTTTTCAATTTCAAAGATAACATTTTTTATTTAAATACAACTAATAACCCTGTTTTTTTTCAGATTTACAAAACTTTTATATAGCATTTCTAGGGACAGTAGAAAATTAGTGAGGATATGCATCTATTTTAGCAATCCTAAAGAGAACCGTCTCGACATTACTTCTACCCGCTTTTGACACTTTGCATTTCCCGCATCCTGAGAATCACATATTTCCACCCCGTTGGCGGTGCGAACGAAAATACGCGAACGAAACCCCATATCTTCTTCATGAATAGCGGAATACAGAAATATGTACAATCCAAATAGAGGGTAAATGACCCGCTATCCATGCAAAAGCGCTCGCTTTCCAACAGAAAAAAGGCGTTTTCTGGAGAAGTGTCCATCATTCTCGGAAGGGAAGTTAACATCTCTCGCGCCAGAAGTTAACATGCCTCGCATGGGAAGTTTACATCTCTCGTGTGGAAAGTTAACATCCCTCCTTCGGGAAGCGTAAAATCAGCGGATATTCGATAAAAACGCCGCATATTTATGCTTTAAATCGGATATTTTCATCCTATTCCAGGCTTTTTGGAAAGCGAGTGTGTCAGTAAAACAGGTGATTTGGAGACATAAAGCGCCTGACAAGTATTGTTTGGAAATCAATTTGACAGATCAGTGCATCAAACCACGGCTGCAGGCATTACGTCCGTCCGGTTAAAGACTCTGTACCCCCTGTGTCCGCTGTGGTAAATACAATATCAAAAGAAATTAGTAAGTATATCAAAACCAACCCCTACTAAATTTCTACTGCCCCTATATTTAACACCAATCTCCACAGACGTCATATAAAACATAAAAGGGACGCTGCATCACGCGGCGTCCCATCTATCTTAGTTAGTTTTTTATAAGATTTTGAGAGAATTGAAACTTCACAGCCTCAGTTTGTTTTAATAAAGCACACTAACTATATTTATGTTTAAAGCAAATGAAAATGTTATTTTAAATAAAGCAAATGAAAACATCTATTCTTTGATTCCCTTCTCCTTTTCCACACGTTTCAGACTATCCATAATCTGTTTTTCGTGCGTCACGCTGATATCCCCCGAAAGGGCAACCGATGGCGCGGAAATCTGTTTGCCGATAGTATCGGTTGCAGCTACCTCTTTCACATCCGAGAAAAATGAATGTTGCATCACATTTCCCAATGAAAGCACCACTACCACTACTGCGGCGGCTTTGAACAACGGCATGAAGCGTGCGGTCAATGTCATGCGTCTCGCCTTGACTACCGGTACTTCAATCTCAGCAAGTACCCGTGCATCGAAATCTTCGCCCAAGTGCTCTTCTTGCTGGAGTTGTTGATATACAAACAAATCTTTGTAACGAAGCAGATGCCCGGGAACGTCACTTCCGTTGAAGAAAGCACGCAACTGCGCTTCTTCCTCCAAAGAGGTCTCGCACTGCCAATAGCGTTCCAAGAGTTGTTCTATATATTTAAAGTCCATAACCTTCTATATTAATAAACTGTTGCTTTACTTTTTGCCGCGCCCTGAAAAGATTAACTTTCACTTGTTCTTCTGTCAGATTCAGGACTGCTGCAATTTCTTTATAGCTCTTACCTTCGATATCCCGAAGCTGCATTACCAGCCTTTGTTTATCGGGAAGTTCATTCATCAGGCGGTGTATCAACGTCATCCGTTCTTTAGTCACCAACCGTTCGTAAGGGCTCGATGCATCGGAAGCCTGCTCCATGCCGGCTGTCAGCTCCACGGTTTGGGCATCCTTCTTTTCGCTACGGTCTATCGCCAGGTTTCTTGCCACTGTCAGACAATAAGCTTCAATAGAACCGAACTGAGACCACTCATCACGCTTATTCCACACCCTAATCAGCGTCTCTTGCACCACATCTTCCGCTTCTGCCCTATCGAACGTAATTCTTAAGGCCAGCCGAAAGAGCTTATCTTTCAGTGGGAGAATGTCATTACGAAAGCTGATTTCTTGCATCTCTAATTAATTGACGGGTAAGTATACAGAAAGTTACAGGCAAATACCACTTTTTTTATTTTTTTCTCTCACCACAGAGTACGCAAAGTACCACAAAGTTTTTTCTTAGACTCTGTGGTACTCTATGTACTCTGCGGTGAAAAACTAAATTTATCACACGATATGCGTCCCTCCTTCTTGTCCGATGGCTGAAGCCAAGGTTATTACAACTTCAGACACTCCGGCATTTATTGCATCGAAAGAGTTTTCCAGTTTCGGAATCATACCACCTTGAATCACTCCTTCCGTCACATATTGCTTGAATTCTTCGGATGTAATTTGAGGAATAACGCTATCTTCATCGTTTTCATCACGCAACACACCTTTCTTTTCAAAACAAAACACCAGCGTAACGTCAAACAATCCGGCCAAAGCTTTAGCGGTTTCTCCGGCAATGGTATCGGCATTCGTATTCAGCATGTTTCCATTGCCGTCATGCGTCAAGGGAGCCATCACAGGCACAATTCCTTTGTGGATAAGATCGCCCAGAAAAGCGCCATTCACCTCTTTGACATCCCCTACAAAACCGTAATCGACCTCTTTGACGGGACGCTTCACCGAACGGATGACATCCATATCGGCACCGGTCAGTCCGAGGGCATTGACACCCCGCGCCTGCAAACCTGCCACGATGTTTTTATTTACCAATCCGCCATATACCATCGTCACCACTTTCAGCGTTTCGGCATCGGTGATGCGGCGTCCATTTACCATTTTGCTTTCAATACCCAACTGAGCAGCCAACTTTGTTGCCGAGCGGCCACCACCGTGTACCAAAACTTTATATCCGTCTATAGCGGCAAAATCATCCAATAGTTTATGCAGGGTGGCCTCTTCTTCTACTATCTTGCCCCCTACTTTTATTACAGTAAGTTTCTCTCTCATTATTCCAAATAAGTGTATCCGTACAATCCTGAACGGTAATTAGACAAAAACTCTTTTCCTTCTTCCAGTGAGATACGTCCTTCTTTTACAGACTGCGTCACCCAGGTTTCCAGCGTCCGGACAAGTTTCTTGGGGCTATATTGTACATAGTCAAGCACTTCGGCCACCGTTTCACCATCAATCACCTGCTCAATAGAATATCCCTTTTCGCTCACCGATACATGCACGGCATTCGTATCACCAAACAGATTATGCATATCACCCAAGATTTCCTGATATGCGCCGACAAGGAATACACCTACATAATAAGGCTCTTTGCTTTTCAATGAATGCACCGGCAAATAATGCGATACATTTTTAGTTGATATGAAGTTGGCAATCTTTCCGTCCGAATCGCAGGTAATATCCTGCAAAGTAGCCGTCCGTTCGGGCTTCTCATCCAGGCGTTGGATAGGTAAAATAGGGAATATCTGGTCTATCGCCCAAGAGTCGGGCAAAGACTGGAAAAGTGAGAAGTTGCAAAAGTATTTATCAGCCAACAGTTTGGGAAGACCGCGAAATTCATCCGGCGCATGTTTCAACCCACCGGCTATCTGGTTCACTTCGCGCATGATGGACCAATACAGACGTTCAATCTTTGCCCGTGTTTGCAAGTCTACTATACCGTGGCTGAACAGGTCAAGCGCCTCTTCACGGATTTGCTGCGCATCATGCCATGCCTCCAACATCCTGTTCTGGTTCAGCGTATCCCATATACCATACAACTCTTGCAAAAGTTCGTGATCGTTTTTCGTCACTTCGTCATCGTCATCCCATTCAGGCAAGGTTGCCGTTTCAAGCACCTCAAAGATTAGTACAGAATGATGCGCCGTCAACGCACGCCCGCTTTCCGTTATGATATTCGGATGAGGAATACCGTTCTTGTCACTGACATCGACTAAGGTGGAAATGGAGTCGTTGACATATTCCTGAATGGAATAGTTCACACTGCCTTCGCTATTGGAAGAGCGCGTTCCGTCATAATCCACCCCCAGGCCACCGCCGATATCTACAAATTCCACTTTGAATCCCATGGCATGCAACTGTACATAGAATTGTGAAGCTTCACGCAACGCCGTCTTGATACGACGGATTTTCGTCACCTGGCTACCAATGTGGAAGTGTATCAATTTCAAACAATCACGCATGCCTTTATCTGTAAGAAAATCGAGTGCTTCGAGCAACTCACTGGAAGATAAGCCGAACTTGCTTGCGTCGCCTCCTGAATCTTCCCATTTACCACTTCCCGATGAAGCCAACTTGATACGAATACCAATATTGGGTTTTACATTCAATTGCTTCGCCATCTTGGCAATCAGCCTTAACTCGTTCAGTTTTTCTACCACAAGGAAAATACGCTTCCCCATCTTCTGGGCAAGTAAGGCAAGTTCTATATAACTTTCATCCTTATATCCGTTACAGACAATCAGCGAATCCGAATCCATATTGATGGCAATCACCGCATGAAGCTCAGGTTTAGAACCAGCTTCCAATCCAAGATTGAATTTCTTTCCGTGGCTGATAATTTCTTCAACCACAGGACGCATCTGATTTACTTTAATAGGATAAATTATGAAATTCTCCGCTTTATAACCATACTCCTCTGCGGCCTGCTTGAAACAACAGGAAATTTTTTCAATCCGATTATCGAGGATGTCAGGGAAGCGTATCAGCATGGGAGCCGTCACATCACGTAATTGTAACTCGTCTACTAACTCCTTTAAATCGACGGCAACTCCATCTTTACGGGGTGTCACCACAACATGACCTTTGTCATTGATACCAAAGTACGAAGTGCCCCAACCTGTTATGTTGTACAGCTCTTCTGAATCTTCAATACGCCATTTTCTCATTTTCTGTTACTCTGCTGTTTAGTAGTTTCTATTATAAGAGGGGGTAAAAATACATATAAATCTAATATATCCTGCTTTTTTCACTGAAAAACGCACATATACAACGGCTTAAATACCCAACAATGAACGTAGTTGCTGCACAGACTCCGCTATTTGACTGCGACTTTCCAGACGACCGGCATCGAAACGGTAGCGTGCTTGCGAATAGAAAGGAGAACGCTTCTCCAAAGCTTCCACAATAAACACACGCAATTCTTCATCGGTCTTTCCCTGCAAAATGGGACGTTGCTGCGTTGCCACCCGCAAACGGCTGAACAGGACATCGGGGTGCACATCCAAAAAAACAGTATGCCCATGCTCATTCATAAACTCCATATTATCAAAGAAACAGGGAGTACCGCCACCGGTAGAGATAATGACATCCTCAAATTCTGCCACTTCATGCAGCATATTTCGCTCTAATTCACGAAAAGAGGCCTCTCCCCGCTCAACGAACAATTCACGAATAGATTTGTGAAAACGTTCTTCGATGTACCAGTCCAAATCAATGAACGGTACATTCAGTTCGCGGGCAAAAGCCTTCCCTAAAGTTGTCTTGCCGGCACCCATATAGCCGGTTAAAAAGATACGTATCATAATTGCTTACCGTTTGCAGCCATTTTTTGCATTTACGGCAAAGGTAAGCAATTCTGTGTTGAGAACGTTATCCGATTAGAGGAAAATTTTGATACGTTCGCTCAAGTCTTGAAATTCTTTCTCACCCGGTTCGGCCGTCGGTGTGCCAAATGGCATTTCGGCTATCAGCATCCAGCTTTCGGGCAACTTCCATGTGCGCCGCACTTCTTCATCAATCAAAGGGTTATAATGTTGCAAAGAAGCTCCTAAACCGGCATCTTCGAGCATAGTCCAAATGGCAAACTGATGCATGGCGGAAGTGTGTTGCGACCATGTAGGGAAGTTAGCGCTGTAAGTAGGGAATGCATCCTGCAATTTCTTAACCACATCCGTATCCTCAAAATACAGGATAGTGCCATGCCCACAAGCAAAACAACCATCAATTTTCTCTTCTGTCTTTACAAACGCCTCAGGAGAAATACGTTTCTTCAAAGTCTCCTTCACAATGTCCCACAATTTCTTGTGTTCATCACCCAATAACAACACTATCCGCGTAGTCTGTGAATTGAAAGCGGACGGTACAAACTTGACAGCCGTACGAATAATATGCACGACTTCTTCATCCAACACCGGAGAATCACTACCGATGGAATAATAACTGCGCCGATGTTGCAACGCTTCTGCAAATGTTCTTCTCATATATTTTTCTATTTCATTATTATATCTTATTCAAGTTTCGCCAGTTCATTAAGAGGAAGATAAATAATAATTTAATGAAGGACTAAGTTCCCATTTATAAACCTCATACCGAACATACGAAATTAGAGTTGTTTTATATAAACAACAAGTGAGAGAGCCCGGTTGTTCGATTTTGAAAAATATATTTGTACCTTTGGCGCGAGTTATGAAAAAAGAAAAATATTACGTCGTATGGGCAGGAGTCAATCCGGGCATTTACTCCTCATGGACAGATTGCTTATTACAGACCAAGGGATACGAAGGTGCAAAGTATAAATCCTTCGATACGCGCGAAGAGGCGGAAAAAGCTTTTGCCTCTTCTCCTTACGCTTATATCGGCAAGAACTCGGCATCTAACGTCAAAAAGAAAAGTAGTGCAGACAATCTCCTACCCGCCAATGTCATAGAAAACAGCTTGGCGGTAGACGCCGCTTGCAGCGGAAACCCGGGAGCGATGGAATATCAGGGCGTACACGTAGCGAGCCGCCAACAGGTTTTTCATTTCGGCCCCATGTACGGCACCAATAACATAGGTGAATTCCTAGCCATCGTACACGGCCTCGCCTTGTTGAAGCAAAAAGGATTTGACATGCCCATATACAGTGACAGCGTGAACGCCATCAATTGGGTTAAACAGAAAAAGTGCAAAACCAAACTGCCACGTGATAGCAAAACCGAGGCACTCTTCCAACTGATTGAACGTGCCGAGAAGTGGCTACGAGAAAACACCTACACCACCCCTATCCTAAAATGGGAAACTAAACAATGGGGCGAAATACCTGCCGACTTCGGACGGAAATAAGCCAGATGGACTCCAACCCTCTTAATACCTATCGTCAACCAAGCGACTGCATATCATTCAGCCTCTTGTAATAGCCATTCTTTTCCAGAAGTTCCTCATGCCTGCCGCGCTCCACAATCTTGCCTTCATACAACACGCATATCTCATCCGCATTCTTGATAGTAGAAAGGCGGTGGGCAATGGCAATCGTGGTGCGCGTTTTCATCAAACGTTCCAAAGCTTCCTGCACCAAGCGTTCCGATTCGGTATCGAGCGCCGACGTAGCCTCATCCAGAATTAATATCGGCGGATTCTTCAAGATAGCCCGTGCAATGCTCACCCGTTGACGCTGACCGCCGGACAACTTACCTCCACGGTCACCAATCGTAGTGTCATAACCCTGCTCCGTCTCCATGATGAAATCGTGCGCATTAGCAATCTTGGCCGCTTCAATCACCTGTTCCATAGTGGCATTCTCCACACCGAAAGCTATGTTATTGAAGAATGAATCATTAAACAAGATAGCCTCCTGATTGACATTTCCAATCAAGCCGCGCAAGTCGGACACCTTTACATCCTTAATGTTGATACCGTCAATCATTATGGCACCCTGCTGTACATCGTGATAACGTGGCAACAAGTCTACCAGCGTCGACTTTCCTGAACCGGATTGTCCCACCAGCGCTATCGTCTTTCCCTTCGGCACCGTCAGGTTGACATGATGGAGCACCTCGCGCGTACCGTAACTGAAAGAAATATCCTTGAATTCTATCTTATCGTTCATAATCTTCAAAGGCACAGGATGGGCAGACTCCTTAATCGGATTTTCAGCCTTTAAAATCTTGTCCACACGCTCCATGGAAGCCAGACCTTTCGGAATGTTATATCCAGCCTTTGCAAAATCTTTCAGAGGATTGATGATACTATACAAGATAACCATATAGAATATGAATGTCGGAGCTTCAATCGAAGAATTCTCTCCCAAAATCAGCATACCTCCAAACCACAGCACCAACACAATGAGCAACGTCCCCAGGAACTCACTCATGGGATGCGCCAACGCCTGGCGCATAGCCACCCTATTATTGGCGTCCCGCACTTCATTGCTACACTTCACGAAACGGTTAATCATTTTATCTTCCGCAATGAATGCCTTGATGATACGCAACCCGCCCAAAGTCTCTTCCAACTGAGACATGGTATCACTCCACTTACTCTGCGCATACAACGACTGGCGTTTCAACTTCTTTCCAACCTTTCCCATCAGCCATCCCATGCCCGGAAGTACCAAAATAGTGAACAATGTCAATTGCCAACTCGTGATGAGCAATGTCGCGAAATAAAGGATAATCAAAATCGGATTCTTCATCAACATATCCAGCGAACTCGTGATGGAGTTCTCAATCTCACCCACGTCTCCACTCATACGGGCTATGATATCACCTTTTCTCTCTTCCGAGAAAAAGCCTAACGGCAAACGCAACACCTTGGAATATACCATGATGCGGATGTCACGCACCACTCCCGTACGCAAAGGAATCATCACCGCCGAAGAAGCAAAATAGCAACCGGTCTTCAGCATAGTCATAAAAGCCAGGAATAGCCCCATGAACAGCAGAGTCGTAGCCGGTCCGTAATTTTCAATCAACTGAGTGACATAATAGTAGAAGTTATTCACGGCCACATCTTTCAAGCCCGCACTTCCCCATTCCATGTAATGGTACACCACCTCATTCGCCTCCGTTTTGAAAAGGATGTTCAGAATAGGTATCAATAAAGTAAATGAAAAGACATTGAATACGGCAGATAAAATATTAAGCAAAATAGCCCAACCTATGAATCTTTTATAAGGCGACACAAAACGCCGCATCAATTGTATGAATTCCTTCATTGCTTGTGATTAAGTGAGTTAAGAGTTTGCAAAGATAAAGGAAAAGTAGCAGTAACCATGTAACGAGCGGATGTTTTTTATAAAGCAAACAGAATAATGGCTTTTTTTTATCAAAGACCCTCGCAAACTCTATAAAATAGGAATAAACTTTTCTTCCAAAACACGAGGTATTGAAGAATGGGAAATTCTTTAAGGGTTATCCAATTACGACATCAAGGTATCTGCTCAATATTTCTTCTCTTATATAGAGTTTAAAAATGAAAAACATCTGTCACGCTATCACACTTTGCATGATATACCATTGATAACTAGTAGATTGCAGTGTGATAGATGGGTGTGATAGATACTTATCCGTCACACCTATCTATCACACCCGTATATCATGGATGCATATCAGAGTTCAAGAGTAACAGTGCATATCCTCCAAAACAAGCTATCTATTTAGTTTTCAACAGTGAACAATGTGTTCCAGCATGGAAAAACGATTAGTTTCACTATAGAAAAACACTTAGTTTCAATATAGAGAACAACTAGTTCCACACAGTTTAAAACAAATGATAACACGACTATATTCAAGAACACTTTACACTGATTAAGTCCACTTTCTGATTAAATATGCACATAAATGAAAAAGTTTCTGATACAATTCCACACTTTTTCTTATATCATCTTATGCATAAATTACAGTTTTTATATAAATTTGCCAAAAACAATTTATTTATGAATAAGCCTTATGTTTTATATGATTCTCAGATTTTTGACTCCCAGAAGTTCGGTGGTATTTCCCGATACTTTTGCGAAATCATATCTCGCTTACACATAAAATATGACATCTCAATACGATACACGGAAAATCATTATCTGAAACAAGCCAAAATAGGGAAACATCGTATATATATACCTCACTTTATCTTTAAACGTCGCCGTTGGAAATTATATCACAAAAACAGAAAATTGACACAAAAGATATTGCAATCATCAGCACCATACATATTTCATCCTACTTATTATGACACAACTTTCCTTAAATACATTGGAAATCACCCTTTTATAATTACTGTTCATGACATGATTCATGAACTTTTCCCCAACATGTTTAAGGATGCGGAATTTGTTACACAACAAAAAAAGGAACTCATTATTAAAGCCAATCGTATCATTGCAATCAGCGAGAATACCAAAAAAGATATCATCAGAATATTAAATATAGACCCCGAAAAAATAGATGTTGTTCATCATGGGACCAGTATGCAAGCTCCTATTGGCAAGCATAAACTTTCCTTACCAGCAAAATACATTTTATTTGTCGGTGACAGAAGTGAATACAAAAATTTCCAACGATTATTAGAAGCTTTTGCCACCATTAGCAAAACGGATAAGAATCTTTATCTCGTGTGTACCGGACAAGATTTTTCAAAAAAAGAGTTGCAACAAATAACCCAACTAAACATAAGTTCCCGAGTCATACAAATGGCAATAGACGACAGGTACTTAAACGAGCTGTATAATAGAGCTGCACTATTTGTATACCCTTCTTTATATGAAGGATTTGGAATTCCCATACTCGAAGCGTTTGCTTGTCATTGCCCTATAGCATTAAGCAATACCAGTTGTTTTCCTGAAATAGCAGGAAATGCAGGAGTCTATTTTAATCCATATTCCATCGAAAGCATGACTGAAACGATTATGGACATCATAGACAACCCCCAAAAGAGGTCTCAGTTGATACAAGCAGGAAAAGAGCAATTAAAACTTTATTCGTGGGATAAAGCTGTCACAAAAACAGAAGAGGTATATCAGAAAGTTTTAAAAGAAATTTCATAAAAGAATTCCACTTTATCTAAAACCAGTCACTTCTTCTTTTTTGAGAAGAAACGATCCAGCTTAAGCAAAAACGCCAAAAGCGGCTTAACACGACGTTGTAAACGGTGTGTCTTTCCATATTCGCAAAAGAGAGGATACAATACTTTTTGTTTAAAGTCACAACTCGTTCTTAAAGCGTCATATACCATACTGGGAAAAAGAGCATGTAAAACATCTTCTCGTTCACGAATACATGTTTCTCCATCAGAACTGATTCCACAAACATCATATACGCTTATGATTCGACGGACATGTTTATATGAAGCATCTTCAAACACAATCTTTTTCACCAGAAACTCAAAATCTGACACTAATTTTAAGTTCTCATTATAAAGGGACTCTTGTAATAAAGGCCGTTTTATAAAACAAGCCTGATGTCCAATTGTTGTTTTAAAGAAAAATTCAATATCCAATAAATCCGGTGAAATAAGTTCTTTTCCGTCAAGTTCTCCGCCCGAAAGAAGTAAATCCCCATATACAATATCTTCACCAGATTCTAGAAAATGTTTCACATCTTCTAAAACAGTAGAATCATGAAAATAATCACCTGAATTAAGAAAAAACAGATAATTTCCAACAGCTCTCCGAATACCTTTATTCATAGCGTTATAAACGCCATTATCCTTTTCCGAACACCAATAGGAAAAGAGCTTCTGGTTTTTTAAAATAACTTCCTTACTCCCATCAGTACTTCCACCGTCTATAACAATCCACTCATAATCGGAAAAAGTTTGCCGCTTCACACTTTCTATCGTTTGCACCAGCCCGTCGGCATTGTTATAATTTATAGTAATAATAGATATCTTCATTCCTCTGTTTTTTACTCAATTGTACGTTACTTTCCACGCTTCAGTTTCTGATAACCCAGCCAATGGGATATCCGATATAGAGCTACAAGCCTACGCTCCCTTCTATGCAACGCTTTAGAAAATTCAGGATAAAGTTTGATATTGGTAATAAGTTTACCCATCTCTTTATCAACATCTTCTATTTTTCTCCAACTCAACTGCAATTGGACAGCTTTCAGATGGAAAAAGGCAATTTCTTTCTTTAACACATTTGTCAGTCCTTTACTATACATGAAGTCGTCGAACCATTTCACGTATTTTTTGAAATCTTCATATTTAGCGTCATTAAAACTATCAGAATGAGACATGGAAGAAGGAGTAAAGTTATAATTAATGATTTCTTCACAAATCGGTACCACTTTCTTTGCATAAAAAAGTAATTGTGCAGAAAGAATCAAATCTTCTCCCAAAGAAATATCAGGATTGAACGCAACATTCTCATACAAAGAGCGTAAATGGAATTTGGACCAAACACACCAATGAGCCTTCCACATCATCATCTCTTTAAGGTAATCTATCCCCGAAAGTTCTTCAAAATCAAAAAACAAAGACTTTTGCAAAGTTCCATCCACACAGTAAAAGAAGGGAGCTACCACCATATCAGCATGGGTTGTTTCTGCTTTATTTACCAGATATTCTATCACTTTTTCTTCACATAAAGTATCATCACTATCCAAATACTGAATATATTTCCCATGCGCCGCCTCTATACCCATTTTCCGTACTTGCATAAGCTTCCCGCTATCCTTTTTATTTATCAAAAAAACTCGAGAATCTTGAGCGGCATATTTCTCTATGACACTTTTAGTATCATCACTGCTATTATCATTAATTACAATGACTTCCAAATTCTTATATGTCTGACTAATAACGCTTCTTATACAAGCATCCAATGTACTTTCTCTATTAAAGGCCGGTATCACAACAGATACCAAAGGAGTTGCTTCCATTCAATCATTTTTTTATATATTTATGATAAAGTCTCTTATACCATTTATTCTTACTCCGCTCCCGACGCTCCTTGAACCAAGTCAAATCGCGTAAAGCAGTCAGTATTCCTCCATAATATTGTGTATACAATTTTTCATGCTTCGCATACATATAAGACTCTATTTGAATGGCCGTCTCTTTCCGCGAAGCTAAAATTGTCATCGAAGTTTCTTTGGTACGATAGTAAAACAAAGGTTGTGGTATTTGATATACCAGACTATGTTCATCCAGAAGACGAATAAAAAACTCCCAGTCTTCATATCCCTTTCGCATGTTTTCATCGTAACCGCCAATCCTCCGCCAATCACTTTTCTTAAAAATTGATGAGCAAAAGAAAGCATTCCTTACAAGAAGATTCCGGTATCCCCTATACCTTAAATCCCACAGTTCATTTATTTTCCCGAACATAACGCCCAGACAATAAACAACTTTCAATTGCGGGTTTTCTTTGAAAGCCTTCATCGCTTCTTCAAGATATTCAGGTTTTATGATATCATCAGAATCCAAAGGCAAGATAAATTCTCCCTGAGCTTGTTCAATTCCATTGTTTCTGGCTGCCGACAAGCCCGCATTTTCCTGATATACATAATGAATTCGGCAATCCATAGCCATATATTTCCGGGCAATACTTTCCGTATCATCCGGCGAACCATCATTTACTATTATAACCTCCCAATGTTTGTACGTTTGCAACAACACAGAATCCAATGTTTCAGGTAAAAACACAGCCTGATTATAACATGGAATCACAATGGAAACAATTGCATATTCCTTATTCATCATCTTAACTTATGCCAATTTATAAAATCTGTGTCCTTTAACTCCCAACCTAAGTAGCAACTTAAAATAGAACTCATCATAGTGAGCCAGTAGCCTTTCAGACAGAGAAGGTTTATAAGTCGGGAAAAGAGTAATTTTATTTAAATAGAAAAAGTACTTTAATCGCAAAGGATGTCGGCAAGATTTTTCCCAGGGTTTCGGTTTCCACGAATAATGTATAATCACCGGATTGAAAAGAACCTCTTTCATTTCCTTTGCATTTGTTTTCCGCCACTTTTTAATGACGTAGTAATGATAAAAAGCCTCTTCCGTATTCCACTTCCTGGAAACATGCTTGCATTTATCATGTAGCAAAGCATTCAATACATCTTGGTCATGCGTCTTCAATTTGTCAGAATGCAAAGACATATATTCCAAGAAAGCATCAGTCAGATTATTATCCCGCCAATATTTCAAATTTACCAACAAAACTCCGGCATTAAAATAGCCAAATTTAACATCGTATCCCAATCTCTCAAAAACATCGGGAGCACAACTATTTAATTCATCCACAGCTGCTAAAGCATAACCTTCTAATGGCGTATGCCAAAATTCCTCCAAAGAGCCGTCTACAACCAAGTCACAATCCAAGTATAAAACTCTATCCAAATTATCAGGCAGCAATCTAGCCATGAGTAATCTATGGTAAATTGCCATTGTATAATATCCCATGTTTTTCATGGAACATGAACCGAATTCTGCGGAATCTACTTGATAATAATAAAATACGCCTTGGTAAGATTCAACCAAACTCCTTATAATATTTTGATTTTCGAGAGTCATCTTTTCTGAGAACAAATGGACTGTATGCTCCTGCCCATTATTGTTATTAAAAAAAGACACCAATGTACAACAACACTGCTGAACATAATTATTATCTATGGTGCATAAAATATCCATAATGCAAGAATTAAAACTTATAATTATCAATTAAACAATTCATAAACTTTTCGCATCACTTCTTCCGCATTAAAAATATCAGAGCGCAAAGCGGCTTTCTCTGCATACAGTTGTCTCAATTGCTTATCATTTATCAGTTTCTTTATTCCTTGGTATATAGAGTCATCGTCATGACCGACCAATACACCGTACTCACCCCCATCCAACAGCTCAATAGCACCAGCCGTAGGAGTGGCTACTACAGGAATACCCAGACACATCGCTTCGCAAATAACCAATGAAAAACCTTCAGACCGGGAAGTACTGACATATATATCCGATTCTTTCAAATAAGGATATGGATTATTCATAAAGCCCAAAAAGAAAACGGCATCTTGCACTCCCAACTCACAACTTTGCTTTTTCAACGGTTTTTCTTCTCCTCCTTCTCCTATTATCTGAAAGCGAATGTGATAACTTTCTTCCTTAAAGCGTTTCGCTATACGAATTATACGATCAAAAGCTTTTACGGAATTTAATGTACCTATAGAAGTCACAGTAAAACAAGAATGTTCTACTTTCTCATCTGCTGCTAAAAGCTGAATATGATTTATATCCACAATATTGTAAATGCAGACTGATGGAACAGATATTTGAAACTTCTCAAAGAAATTCTGCATTGCCCGTTGAGATACGAATACCACTTTATCCATGTGGGCATAACAATTCTTTTCCGATTGGATATCAGGAAAAGCAGATGCAGTCCAATGGTAATTCAGTAAATCGCAGTGAACCCATGTTATGTTAATCTTCCCTTGATGTCTTATCAAATTATGTAAAAGCAGAGAACGTCCTTCCAAAAAAGAAATTATAACATCATAAGACTCTGTGACTTTCTTCCTCAACTGATACTTAAGCATGTATGAAAAATGATATCTTTTATAATATCTGAACGCTTTACGACAAAACGAATGATTTTTTTGGTATAGAGTTATCAAATTTACTTTCTCAGGAATATTATTTTGATAAATCCCTTCCAAATAACCTACACAAAGGGAAACATCATAGCGGGTATAATCAAAACGCTCCAATAAGTCTATCAAAGCCTTTTCAGCCCCTCCGCCCCTTAGGTTCTCAATTATAAACAGAATATTCTTTCTCACAATATTATTATAAACGAATTTTGCAAATATAGACTAAAAAAATGAATAGACTGGGCTTAGTTTTAAAAATATAGAGTACCTTTGTAACTATCAACCTAAACTGAGCCTTTTAAAGGTACTAATGTGTCTTAAAAACCAGAGTATGATGAAGCATGCTTATTTAATCATTGCACATAATGACTATCCAGTTCTGGAAGCTCTCCTTTCAATGCTTGATGACGAGCGGAATGACATCTATTTGTATATAGATAAGCGTTCCCATCCGTTGCGGAGGCAAGCGGAAGCCTTTCAAACTAAAAGAGCCGGCTTTTATATCATTAAAAACCCCATCAAACTGTATTGGGGCGATGTTAGTTTGGTAAAAGCGGAATTCACCCTTATGGAAGCAGCAGTCGCCAATGGGGATTATGCATATTTCCATCTTTTGTCAGGAGCTGATTTAGCTATCAAAAGCCAAGACTACATCCATTCTTTCTTTCAGAAAAACGCTGGGAAAGAATTCGTCAATTTCTGGCAAGGTCCGGAACAGCAAAGGGATTTGGAGCGTAAAATTTTCAGGTATTATATCTTTACCAAAAGCATGAAACGCAGCAACAACAAGTGGCATGCCATTACTGCTCCAAGCCATAACCTGCTGTTAATCACTCAGAAGCTTATCCATTTCCGCAGAAAATGCGAGGTAGACTTCAAGAAAGGATCCCAATGGTTCAGTATCACCAAAGATTTCTGCCAATACCTCATCCAGCAAAAGGAGTTTGTATTGAAACGATTTAAGTATACTCTATGTCCTGATGAGATATTTGTACCAACCATTTTATGGAATTCTCCTTTTAAAGCCAATATTTACAGTCTCGATGAAGACCATGGGAATATGCGCTTAATAGATTGGAAGAGAGGAGCGCCTTATAATTGGCAAGCAGGTGATTTCGAAGAAATATCCCATTCTGATGAATTGTTTGCACGCAAGTTCAGTTCTGACCAACAGAAACTGATTAACCGGATAGTAGCAACATATTCTAAACAAAAAGAGAGATGAAACAGTACGATTATCTGATTGTTGGTAGCGGCTTATTCGGAGCCGTATTTGCACACGAAGCGCATAAAGCAGGAAAACGTTGTCTTGTTGTAGAAAAGCGCCTGCACACAGGTGGAAATATTTACTGTGAAGAAATAGATGGTATACATGTCCATAAATATGGCGCCCACATATTTCATACTGACAATAAAGAAGTATGGCAATATGTAAACCAACTAGTCGAGTTTAATCGTTACACTAATTCGCCGATAGCCAATTATGAAGGAAAGTTATATAACCTTCCCTTCAATATGAATACGTTCTATCAACTTTGGGGAGTACGCACTCCTGATGAAGCCAAAGCTAAGATAAAGGAACAATGTGAGGAATACGAGCATATCACCAATCCCCGGAATTTAGAGGAACAAGCCCTTAAACTTTGTGGAAAAGATATTTATCAACGCCTTATAAAAGGATATACAGAAAAGCAATGGGGACGTGCCGCAACGGAACTTCCGGCATTCATCATCAAACGTATCCCTTTCCGTTTCGTTTTTGACAACAATTATTTTAATGATTCCTATCAAGGTATCCCCATCGGAGGGTACAATTGCCTTATTAATGCTTTATTGGAAGGTATTGAAATCCGCATGGGAGTAGATTACATGGAACATCGTCAAGAATTAGATGCTTTAGCAGAGAAAGTGCTTTATACAGGGTGTATAGATGAGTATTTTAATTACGCTTGTGGTCCTTTGGAGTATCGCAGCCTCCGCTTTGAACATAAACGCCTGAAGGATACCGAAGATTTTCAAGGGAATGCAGTTGTAAACTATACAGCACGCGAGATACCCTATACCCGTATCATTGAGCACAAGCATTTTGAGTTTGGCAAACAACCTTCTACAGTTATCACCTACGAGTATCCTGATGATTTTGAAGAAGGGAAGGAACCCTATTATCCTGTAAACGACGAAAAGAACGGCCTTATTTTTCAAAAGTACAAGGAATTGGCCCGGCAATATCCCAACACCCTATTTGGTGGAAGACTGGCACAATATACGTATGCAGATATGGATGATACTGTGGCGGCAGCACTGGAATTATGGAAAAGTACTAAAAAGCTATAACTTCCCCTACAGGAGCCTAAAAGCAATAACAGTTTAAGCTATCAATAATTTAATGCCCAATCATTGATATCAAAGCTACGTTTTATCTCCTCTGAAACCGCATATAAAGGCTTATTGATGAATGAAGGGAGAAGCTCAATGTTGTCTTCTTCCAGAATAAATATATTATCGGGATGATAAAAAGAATACTGCTTGATACCCTTATTGTTCGTTATCAGTTTCTTGTTAAAAAACAGCGCTTCTAAAGGTCTTAATGACAACCCCGCCTGATCGATGGTTATATCTACAATGCATTGGCATCGAGCTACTCTCTCTATATTTTCTTCATAAGAAATTCCCTTATCTCTTCTTTTGTAAATCAAAAAAGTACAAGGCAGCCCAAATGCCTCAAATATAGATTTATATTTCTGTAGCAATGCTGTCCTACCTTTTTCATAGCCTATAAAGTAGAGGCCTTGCCCTTTGATATCCATAAGTGTTGTAGCAACAGGAAACCTATAGAATGCAGACTTTACGGCTATATTCGGATAGAAAACTTTATCATTAGCGTTAAAGCTACCTATATGATACATTTGACTGATAGATGAAAGATGTGCAACAATTTCCTTTGAGTGGAGTCTATGAAAAATTTGGCAAACAGGAGTCCAATAAAACAGATGCTTTTCGGCGGACTGAGGAAGTAATCTATGAATGATACGCAGCACAACCATGCGTTTGTTGTCTATAATAATCACCTTGCTATCCTCCTCAACAGTAGATAATCGTTTCAATGACTCCTTGTCTATATACCGCCAACACTGCGTCCAACATAAACCACTGATAAGGCAAAACTTCCGCATACAGCTCCGCCAAAAAGTATTTTTAATACGTTTCAAACAGATGGTTTGAATATCCGGATGCTTAATACCTCCAATAATAAAGTTTAAAGGCGGATAATCTGAATGGATGATACAAATTTTACTCATTTACTCATAAAAATATTCAATATCTCTAAAGTCTTCATCCTTTTGGCCTTACTATAGAATTTACATCATATAATCAATCCTTAGGTGTTTTTTAAACGTTCGTTTAAAAAAACACTATTTTTGAACCTTTCCCGAAGGGGAATTCGTATATATTTATGATTGTCTTTAATGGCGAGTAATCGGGTTAAGCATCATTTTTATTAGAAATACTAAAAAAATAGTGTAAGACTTTTTGAGGATAAATAAAAACACATATCTTTGCGTTTTTTAAACGAACGTTTAAAAACACTATAAATCATGTCTAAAACAGCTCTTTTAATCATATACAACCACCGATACGACCAGAATATAGGGCGTCTTGAAAGCATATACAAAAACCGCTTTTCGCATATATTCCATATCGTCCCATTTTATGATGGCAATTTGTCGAATGTAATTCCTGTCTATGAGTCCTCTTACTACTTTTCAGGATACTTGAGCCAGGCATATACCCATCTGAAGCCGATGGGGTTTACACATTTCTTTGTAGTTGCCGACGACATGATTATCAATCCCATTTTGAATGAGGGAAATTTATTGAGTGAAATAGGGCTGGCAGAAGACGAGTGCTATATAGATTATATCATAAAAATGCAGGAGCTGGACCATCCATGGCGACAAACCGAAGCCATGAAATACGTTGTGAAACAACGTGGCGTAGAGGTCAGCAACATCTTGCCTACCATCGATGAAGCGAAAGTGCAATTCGATAAATATAAAATACCTTATTCTCCTATCCCGCTGAAACCTTTGATAGAAAGGCACTTTAAATACATCTTCAAGTATATTCGATACTTCCACAGAAGATATTTAGATTATCCACTTGTGGGTGGATATGCCGATATATTGATACTCACGAGTGATATGATGGACAAATTTATGCTCTATTGTGGCGCCTTTGCCGCTACAAGTTTATTCGTAGAATTTGCGATACCTACAGCCCTGGTACTCTCTACGGACAAACTAAGATTTACAACAGACCTGAAAATGAAATCAGGAGTAATGTGGCCTCCCCAAGATAAAATCTTTGCAGAAAAGTATAATTATAATTTGTCCAAACTGATAGAGAACTATCCCAAGGATACCCTGTACTTCCATCCTGTAAAACTTTCAAAATGGAAATAAGATGAAAATAGCTGTTATAGGTGCCGGTATATCCGGCTTGTCCATCGCCCAAATGCTGAAAGACAATCATGATATCGTCATTTTTGAAGCCGACTCACGGGCGGGAGGGATAATAAAATGCGATTCTATCAATGGAAACCTTTTCCACCGCACCGGCGGGCACGTATTCAACACCAAACGCCAAGATGTATTTGACTGGTTTTGGAAACACTTTGACAAAGAAAAGGAGTTTATAAAAGCTCAGCGTAATTCTGTCGTCAGCTTGGATGACGGAAGCATGATTCCATATCCAATTGAAAACCATGCATATATGTTGGGGGAAATCAAACTAAAGGCAATCATAGAAGACTGGCTTTCAATTGCGAAAAGCCTCAATAAGGAACCTGCCAATTTTGAAGAATTCCTCCACCACCGCTTTGGAGAAACCTTATATGAACTTTACTTCAAACCCTATAACTATAAGGTCTGGCGAAGAAGTCTCACGCAAGTCCCTCTTTCATGGTTAGAAGGCAAATTGCCCATGCCTACCGTAGAAGAAATGATATACAACAACATCAACCATGTCAAAGAGCAATCTTTTGTACACAGTTCTTTCTATTACCCACTGAAAGGTGGTTCACAATTTCTTGCCAATCGCCTGTCTGAGGGCTTATCTATCAGATACAACACTCCTGTTCATCATATAGGGCATAATGGAAAGTATTGGAATATTAACGAAGAAACATTCGATAAAATAATATTCTGCGGTAACATTAAGCAACTGCCTACGTTATTAGAAGGAGAAATAGATATCAATAACTATAAAGAACCTATCAGTGAATTAGAATTCCACGGCACCACCAGCGTTTTCTGTGAAATATCTCCCAATAATTATAGCTGGATTTATCTACCAAGCTGCCAACATGAGTCTCACCGCATCATTTGCAGTGGTAATTTCTCTCCCAACAATAACGTTCAAGGAATGATTACCGCCAGCATTGAATTTACCGATTTTATATCCAAAGAAAACATAGTAGACAACCTACGTCGTATCCCATACCATCCCCAATATCTGACTCACCATTACGAACAATATACTTATCCTATTCAGAGTAATACCACACGTGAAATGATAAACACATTGAAGAAAACTCTCCAAAAAGAGGGCATCTACCTGCTGGGACGTTTTGCCGAATGGGAATATTACAACATGGATGTCGCCATGGAGGCTGCTATGGATTTAAGAAAGGAATTTTACTAACCTTTGCCCATCTTTTTGAAAAACTCCGGTATCGTAGTATCCGTATAGATAAATCCGTCCGTAACAAGACGGTCGAAAACCGGTGTCCCGATGACACGTCCGTATTCTTCTTCCAGTTTCCCTTGCTTATACAATTCGTAAAAGTAACGCCAATGCCGTCCGCCATGCTTGCTGCTGTGTTGTTCCAGCTGCTTACCGCCATTAATCATTTTCTCCATAAAATGACGTTTACCACGTATGTTGTAGTGATAGACGCGGATATTGCCAAACTCCGAACGCTTAGGAAACATAGTAACTTTATGATTACCCATAGAAATCTGAAGGTAACAGGTGGTACGGTGAATCACTTTCTTATTCTGCCGCTCAAACAACGAATAAAGCGACAGGTCATAAAGCTCCTGATTATATACAGGCTTTACCATTTTATCCCACTGCCAGAAGGGTTTTCCTTCTTCCGGATATACACTTTTCACTTCACAGTTCAGCACATTGGCATGCGTGGCAGACAATTCCGCTTTAAGATTGCCCGAAGGCGAATACCACAGTTCGTCAGCATCCGCATTGACAACCCAATCCGCTTTATAAACGGTTTTAGCCTTCCAAACCATGCGGTCCACCCATTGCTTCTGCTCATAATTGGTAGCCGTCTCTTGAATCAATTCTATCACCCACCCCTTCTCCTGATACTTCCGAATGATTTCCAGCGTGCGGTCTGTAGAATTATTGTCGGTTATAATGAAGCCATCTACCCCCATAGCCTTATGAAAGAGCAGATTTTCCTCCAAAACATCCTCTTCATTCTTCACCAGCAAGGTCATTATCAACCGTGGAGAAGGCGTCAGCCTGAAAGCTTTGAAACTTTCGATGAGGGTAAAGCCTACCTTTTTCAGGAAACATGTACTCATAATGCTCTATGTATTAGCTTATTGTCACTTTCACCCATCCCGCAGGATAGATATTCGGAGTCTCGGAATGCTGGAACCAGCGGCAAGGGACAATCACCGTTTTGTCTTCACGGGGATTCAACCAAGCTCCCCACCAACTGAAGGTACTGTTACAGATGATGTGATGCTTGCAATGGCTCATGAGCATCATGTCTTGCCAACTGTCTTCGTCCTTATTCCAGTCGATATACACGGCATTTTGCAACGGAAGATTTTCCTTTACCCAGGCAATATCATCCGAAAAGACATAATAGGACGGGGCGGCAACCCTCTTGTTCATTTCCGCTATGGCGTTCCGGTAATAAGGCAATTGGCATACGCTCCCGGTAGTAGCCCAATGTTGCGGCTGCAAATAGTCTCCACGGCGAATATGCAGAGATACCGCATTCTCATCCCTGTTCAGTCTATCCAGCATATCAAGGCTTTGCTTGTTGGCATGTCTCTTGTCGAAGGTGAAAGCCTCCCGCACCTCGTCCTTTATATCCGCAAAAAAGCGTTCCGACTGGTAGAAACCCTTAAAGTAGAGCAAAGGCCAGAAATATTTTTTCTCAAAAGCCCGCAAACTATTGGGGTCTTGCTTCCGTTCGTATATTTTCTTGAAGAAGAGGAACTCGATGACTTTCTTCAAAGGCTGGTTAATGCAGAACTCTCTGCGGGGCAGATTGAATACGCGGTGCATTTCATATCCGTAATGCACTTTATAATGCATCATGTCCGAAAGGTCTATCCGCACTTTGGGATAACGCTTCTTCATCCGCAGATAGAAAGCGTAAATAAACATCTGATTTCCTAAACCGCCTGTTACTTTTATAAGTCTCATAATAAGACTGTTTATATTTAAAATAATTTTATTTCATTATTCCCAACCGCTCGCTCACTCCGTCGCGATAGGCTTTCCAAAGTTTGGAGATATCACTCCACCGGTAAGCATCCGTAAAGGGGCAAGTAACCAAAGCCGTCAGGATATATCCCGACACCCCGATAAAACCCCTGAGGTATTTCACCGCCCAGTTTCGCCCGTAATGATGGCTGAGGTACGTGGAGTTCCTCACCTGATAGAAGCGCTTCCATTTTTTCTTTTTGTTTCGTTCGCTCCAACTGTCATCAGAGAAGAATTTCTCCTTGTCCATCAATGCCGAAGGTACATATATTATCTTGTAACCGGCCTGCACCGTACGAAGACAATAATCAGTATCATCACAAAAAATAAAGAGGTCTTTATTGGGATAGCCTATTTTCTCAACCACTTCACGGCGAATAAACGGCCCTTCAAAGGCGGCACCTTGGATTTCCGTAGGAGCGGTAACATTCTGCTTCGACAGTTTACCCGTATACATGGAAGTAAACGGATTTGTCAAGTTATATCCCTGAAACTCATGAGTGAATAACTTACCTTCTTGCAAGCGGCGCGGGGCAAGTATACCCACATCTTCCCTATCGGCACACATCAACATCTGCTCCAAGCAATCGGCACGCGGAAACACATCATCATCCATGCACCATATCCAATCTGCTCCCGCCTGATAGGCATGTTGCATACCTGTGAAGAAACCGCCTGAACCACCGAGATTAGCTTGGCTGATAACGACCAACTCAGGTTGGGTCTTCAGCCAATCGGCAGTGCCATCCGTGCTTCCATTGTTCACTACCACGATGGAAGACACCGGTTTATTCTGTTGCAGGCAACGGACGGTTCTTTTCAGGAGTTCCAATCGATTATAAGTTACGACTACTGCTATAATTTTCATAGTATCTTCAATATATATCCCCCTCGCTCGTCTGCGTACTTCTATAAGCCACCATCAGGTCAAAACACTGCTCAACATCGAAGCCTCGGACTTTGGCATATTCCTCTGCTATCCAACGATGCATCTGAGGGGTTGCCGGCAGGCGCATAAAGTTTTTACAACCGTTTTTTATACCGATAGGACCGATGTACATCCGGTTCAGGTCGACTATCTCGAGCTTGACACCCTCGGGTGTTTTACGAAACAGAATATTTTCGCGTCCATAATCCTTATGTGCATACCCATGCTCATGAAGAATACCGGTAATTTGTCCTACAGCCCGTGACACCTCTTCTTCATAATCAAACTTCTCATAAAACAAATCAGCATAAACATGCGTACACTCCGACTGACAGCTCACATAGTAGCTTTCATCAAACAAACCTCCTCTACGAATATTCAAATATCCTACCGGTTGGGGAGTACCCACGCCCATCGCCAAAAATCTCTCGGCATATTCGTAGGAGCGTTGCGCCTTTGATGCGCGAAAAATACCATAGACCAATCGGTTAAGGAAGTTAGGACGCTGAAAGGACTTGACAACAAATTGCCTGCCTTTATACTCCATCCTCCGCAGTTCATTACGTTTTTTATGAATGACGACTCCTTCTTCCCTTTGAAAACGTTCGGGAAGTGAAACTACAAATTCCCTCATATCTTCAAAATCAGGATGAAGCATCAACGCATGGGGATGGGAAATAATATTTTTTCTATTCTTTACACTGCTCATAACCGGTCAGATTTTATCTAATCCCTTCGTATATTTCAACCAATAGTATTTCAATGGATTTTTATACTTCAGCTGTTTCCAAGGACGGCTGCCATGCGGACGATGCCACACCGGCAAGGTAGTAAACAGATAATTCTTGAAACCTTCTTTCAATGATTGATGGGAGATAGTGACGTCATGCCAGTTTTTTTCAGGATCCAACTGATGGAAGTCAAACGTTTTCAGGAAGTTCAAAGTCAGCAGAGAACAACAAAAGCTGCAATGTTTCTTCTCCGGGAATACCTGGTTCTCACGACCTTTGGCAAACAGATAGGGATAATTGATATCTCCTTTCTCATCCACAGTGACGGCAGCGGCTATACCGCAATCTTCTCTTTGGAGTGCTCCGTCAAACAAAGATTGCAACGTATTTTTCTTCACTATCACATCCGATTCAACAATAAGCAATCCTGCTTCTTCACGGATGGCACGTTGTTGGGCCATCTGCAACACAAGCAGATAATTAGGGGAAGGATGGTCGGTGATATCCGAAAGATTTACCAGTTCAAATCCCAATTTTGCAGAAGCCTCCTGCAAACGGACGGTACTTTCTTCCGTACTGAAATCATTGTAAATGGTATACACAAAAGGAACATTTAGGTGGGATGCCATAATAGCTTCCGCAGCCTGCAATGTCAACTCTATAGAGTCCTTCACGGGGGTGATGATATGAACACACTTCATGCTGTTTGGGGCGTTTTATCCTCGTTTAATAAACTGTATTATTACTATAAGTTGACAAAACTATGTAATATTTTGCACACAACCAAACAGTTCGCTATTTTATTCTTTTTCAGACTTCCGCTTCACCGTATGTTTCACCTTCAATACGGCAAGATTTAATTCAATAGTAGTTTCTGAATCTGTAGAATGAAGATTGTTATCCAATATGTCAGAAAATAAGTCACCGCTCTTTTGTAACAAAGATTTCTGCTGCTCTTCAGAAGCATCCGGCAATCTGGTGATAGTACGGGAGAGCTCACGCAGTTTGGCAAAAGTTTCGATAATAGTAAAAGTTACATTCATCGCACGAGGGCTCTTTAAAATCGTAGCAATCATATAAAGTCCCTTTTCCGTTTATGTAAAGAGTAAGATTATGTAAAGTTTTTAATTAAATGAACTGATAATCA
>NZ_CAUFUE010000026.1 GCF_959029255.1 uncultured Bacteroides sp.
TTATTATTAAGTCAAACCGGAACTTTACCTGAAGAATATAACCCTCATAACCTCATCGGTAATTATAAGGGCTGTCTGGAATGTCATGTTGAGAGTGATTTATTGCTTATCTGGATTGATGAAGAAGAGAAGATTATAAAATTATTGAGACTTGGTACCCATTCCGAACTTTTCTGATACCCTCTATCTGCTTCGTATTTCTTACATACTTGATACATTACCTCTCCAATGCAAGTCCAATATATAGGATTGGACTTGCATTGGACTTGTATTGGAGTTGCTACGGTGCAGGTACCTTGTGGGAGCGTTTCAAGATTGGCGAAAAGCCTTTGTATTGTTCATCTTATATCCTTTATGCTTATTGGGGTAGATGGCGATATTTGCTTACAAAAAATATGAATCGATGACAAAGGCTAAAGGTGTTATTTTGAAAAATGCTGTTATGGAAAGAATTTGTAGGCCGGAGACAATGTAAAAGAAACAAATCATAGGTTAAAGTACAAAATTTGCGCTCTTTTTCATAAACGCACTGATTAATTATACATATAAATATATTATCTTTGTTAGTAACTAAAGAAGAAGGAGAAACTGTTTATGGCAACTATGGAACTGAATGCTACATTGTTGAAAGAAATGAGTGCTATTGTTTCTGATGAAAGTATGATGGAAAATGTCATTTGCTATATTCGTCGTTTGCGACGCAGTAAGAGGAATATTGCAAAAGAGGAAAAAGAATATATCAGTAAGAAAGAAGTACTGGCTGGAATTGATGCCGGTTTGAAGGATATAAAGGCTGGAAATACCAGTTCTGCCAGAGATTTCTTGAAGGAACTCAAGGATGAATAGGGTAAAAGTTACAGCTTCATTAATCTTCTTTATATATATGATAAAGCCGAACGTAGTTCTATCAGTATGAAGGAAATAGATGAGCTGCTTTGCAAGAATAATTTGAAATAATATTTATTTAGATTTTAGTGCGGGTATAAAATATGAAGTGGGGGACATTGCAGAGAGCACGAACCTCACGGTCCGTGCTCTCTGCAATGTATTGTTAACTTTAATCTTTGATATTATTCGTTCATAGCCAGCAAGTTTTCCGTGTGGTCAATGCGGTTGTAGCTTACTAAAGTCCAATCTGATTTTTCTGAAGATTTTACGTAGCTTTTGTAGGCCACCGGCATATTGTCGTCGTTCATTGCATATACACTCTTTTTCACATCTTTATCGTAATCTTTGTGGGATTCGTTCCAGCGGGCGTAAGACATGGTGATTTCGTTGTCGGTGTATTGGTAGGACATTTTGAAATAAGGCATCCATTTCTCTCTTGCACCGTCCCACTTGGATGCGATTTTGGCGGTCAGGCGGTTTTCGTTGTCGTACGTAAATTCATAACGTAAATGCTTGTAGAGGTAGGCGCCGTCTTGTTTGAAAATGGTTTTAGCCACTACTAAATCATTCTTTACTTCTTCATTGGTAATGAAGTTGTCCTGGGCTTTCACCTCTGAATTCATAACACTTACGATAACCATTGCTACGAATGCCACTGCTTTGAATAAATTTGTAGTTTTCATAATCTTATTTTTTTAATTGTTACTATTTCCACTTTATCTTTAGACGTAGGTGCCGAGGTAAAAAGTTGCTTTTTAATTTATCTTTTTTCTCGAACGCCTTCGCCTAATAATAGTCAATTAGCGTGCCACAATTTTAAGTTGTTGATTATCAGTAGATATTGTGTTTTAGACTATGTTCATTATCGGACACTTGTCCGCTTAAAAGCGAACAGGAATATAAATAATCGAACGATTTTGAATATAAGCCGCCTGCGGAAGTTCTTTTTTTGAGATAATTTCGACAGGATTTGAGACGGTTTTGAGCTCTGTCTTAGGAATATACTCCCTATCTTTGTGCGAAACATAAAAATAATACCATGATAAGACTTTGTTTATTTGCTGTGGCAATGTGCTGTTATTGCTTGCCCGTATGGAGTGCCGGAACGGTAGAGAAAGCTGTTTATGATTTGATAGAGCGGGTAACTCCCGGATATTCTTCCCAATATCGGCTGGAATTGATACCGGATGATGACGGCAATGATGTGTATGAGATTGACGGCAATGGAAAGAAAATTATTTTGCGTGGCAATAATTCCATATCGCTGGCAAGCGCTTTCAATTGGTATCTGAAGTATACTTGCAAGGCGCATGTCTCCTGGTTCGGCAATCAGTTGGATTTGCCGAAGCGCCTTCCCCGGCCTGCCCGGAAGGAGCGGAAAATCATCAATGGAAAGTATCGCGTTTATATGAACTACTGTACGGTGAGCTATACGGCTGCCTGGTGGAACTGGGAACGCTGGCAGAAGGAACTGGACTTTATGGCGATGAACGGCATTAACATGCCGTTGTTCAGTGTGGGGCTGGATGGAGTGTGGTATAACACGTTGTTGCGTTTGGGCTTCGATGACGAAGAAGCCCGTGCTTTCCTGACAGGTCCCGGGCATGCGGCATGGCAATGGATGCAGAACATACAGAGTTATGGCGGCCCGTTGCCCCGGTCGGTCATCAACAAGCATGTGGCTCTGGGTAAGAAGATATTGGCGCGTCAGTTAGAGTTGGGCATGCAGCCCATTCAGCAAGGTTTTTCAGGGTATGTTCCCCGTGAGCTGCAAGATAAGTTTCCACAGGCGAAAATCAGCATGAAACGAGGTTGGTGCGGTTTTAAACCGACTGCGCAGCTGGATCCTTCCGATCCTTTGTTCCATGAAATCGGGCTTGTTTTCTTACAGGAGCAGGATAAGATTTTTGGCAGCTATGGAGCGTATGCCGCCGACCCGTTCCACGAGAGCGCGCCGCCGGTTGATACGCCTGAATACCTGCGCGGGGTGGGACAGACTATTCATCGGTTATTCCAGGAATTTGACAAAGGCTCTTTATGGGTGATGCAAGCCTGGAGCCTGCGTGAAGATATAGTGAAAGCTGTGCCTCGCGAGAGCCTGTTGATTTTAGACCTGAATGGTTCGAGGACGGAAAAATTCAAAGGTATGTGGGGGTATCCTGTGGTGATGGGCAATCTTCATAACTTCGGCGGACGTATCAACATGCACGGTGATATGGCACTGTTGGCTTCCAATCAGTATAAAAAGGCGAAGGAGCGTTACCCTAATGTATGTGGTTCGGGGCTCTTCATGGAAGCTATCGAGCAGAACCCCGTTTATTATGATTTGGCTTTCGAGATGCCCAATCATGCGGATACGGTGGCATTGAAACCTTGGTTGGCTGCATACGCCGAACGTCGTTACGGGGCGAAGTCGGATGCCGCCGCCCAAGCCATGTACTATTTGTTGGAAGGTCCTTATCGCCGGGGTACGAATGGCACGGAACGCAGCTCCATCGTGGCTGCCCGTCCGGCTTTGGATGTGAAGAAGTCGGGACCCAATGCCGGATTGGGTATACCCTACGACCCGTTGCTTGTGATTCGTGCGCAACGAGAGCTGTTGAAAGATGCCGATAAGTTGTCTGCATCCAAGCCCTATCGTTTTGATATTGTGGATGTGCAACGCCAGTTGATGACAAATCTCGGGCAGTTGATACATAAACAGGCTGCCGAAGCTTTCCGTTCAAAAGATAAAGTTGCTTTCGCCCTGCATTCCGGCCGTTTCCTCGAATTGCTGGAAGATATGGATGAGCTGCTCTGTACCCGTCCCGAATATAGTTTCGACCGTTGGCTGACGGAAGCCCGCAGTTGGGGAGATACGCCTGCCGAGAAAGATTTGATGGAAAAAGATGCTACCTCTTTGGTAACGATTTGGGGAGCCGACGGCGATCCCAGTATTTTTGATTATTCCTGGCGTGAATGGGCGGGATTGGTGAAAGGTTATTATCTGCCCCGTTGGCAGAAATTCTACGCTATGCTGCAAGGACATCTGGATGCCGGAACCGAGTATAAGGAAGAGGGTTTGAAACTTACGCATGGCCGTGAAGCATTCCGTGCCAATGATTTCTATAGTAAACTGGGTGACTGGGAGCTGGCCTTTGCCGTACAAACCGGGAAGGCACGTATGCCTGCTACGCAAGGTGATGAATTGCAAATCACCCGCCGTCTGTTTCATAAATATCTGAAGCTTTCCCAAGAATACTATGCCGCTTTTTCCGGTGCGGATACTTTGAAGGAGGAACGGACTTACGAAAATCTGGGGGAAGATTAACTAAAGTTTTGACGTTTTCCTCGTCACTCGTCACTTCCTGTGACAATACGTTGAAAACAAGGTGGTTATCGAGTTTCGACAACCGCTTTCAGAGGTGATGACCGACGTTTGGTCATCACCTTTTTCCTCTGCCGCGCTCTTTCTATTGCGCTGTAACTTCCTGTTTGTCAGCCTTTACATACACCTTATGCGAACCTCTTCCCAAGGTTGAAAGATATCCCTTCTCTACCAACAGATTGAGGTCATTCAAGGCTTTGTTCTTCAGTAGCCCCGTAATTCCGCTGTAATCTTGGCGGGTAATGAAAGGATGGGTCTCCAGAAATGCCGATATACGGCGATAACGTTCCGCCCCATTGATTTCCGCACTGTGCCTGAAACCATATCCCGCCTTGACACGTTCCACAAATCCGGCACATTGTTTCCGGAAACCGGGAGATACACGAAAGTGCACTTTGCCGAAAAAGACGGTTTGCGAATGGATTTCTTTCTTGTCCATCACAGGACGTGCAGCCAGTCCTGCCGAGAAATAACCCATGCCTCCCAACTGCACGTGATGCCCTTCGGAAAGATAATAGGAGATGCGGTCTTCAAATGCCGCGAGCAGTCCCGTAATATCTCCCGGGCTGAAACTGGATGCTATAGAGATGTCTTTAATCAGACGCTCTGTAGTGATGGTTCCCTTGTTCACGATACGGGGATACAAGGGTTGCAACTCGCCGTCACCTTTCGGGTTGGGCTTTCTTTGGAAGTCATACTCTGCCGCCATGGTTCTTTTACTTTTAAATGAAAGGTTCATATTCCACGTTTTGCCGGGACTCATCAGCAGAAAAGACCCGGAGGAATGGATATCCGGTCTGTTGTTTTTGTGCTTTGGGTTTAGGTAAAATGTTGTTATACTGCTTACAAAACTTCGTTTCACCGTTGCGGGCTGTCCGGCATGCAGTTGGAAACCGTCGGTCCCGCAATTGAAAACCGTTCAGCCCTCAATTGGAAACCGAAGTTTTGATACGTGTAAAGATACAAAATCCGGCAGGCAAAGTCAAGTTATTCTCAATATATCTTTCAATTTTTATTGTTTGTTTCCGGTACTCAGGTGTGAGGATGTTTATTTGAATAAAGTGCTTGTTTTACTTGCTTTCGCCTCGTTTTGTGTGTATATTGCAGTCTCTAAGGAATAGCTCCTATTCCTCAATATATTTCTGAAAAACCATTTGAATGAAAGTCAGCTTAACAAGAGAGAATAAAGACAACGGAACAGAGAGTCACAGCACCTGCGATGCGGAAATGTTTATCAACAAAATCAAGTCGGAAACCAAAGGGCGGTATGTCAGTGGATTGCGTGCGATGCTTGAATATGCCGGTGGAAATAGTGGAGGATTTTACGAGCATATAGACCGGGCACTGGGACGGAAAAGACCGCGTCCGGGCGCTTGCCGACATCGTCCCCTGCAACAACCCGCATTGGCGCGAATTGTTCTATCGCTGGTTTCTCAGTATGGTGGCGCATTGGCGGGGGCTTGACAAAATGCACGCCAACAGCACGTCGCCGTTACTGATAGGCGCGCAAGGATATCGCAAGTCCACTTTCTGCCGTATTATTCTTCCACCGGAACTGCGCTTCGGCTATACGGACAGCCTTGACTTCAAAAGCAAGCGGGATGCGGAAATATATTTAGGGCGTTTTCTGTTGATAAACATTGACGAGTTCGACCAGGTGAATATCAACCAGCAGGGCTTCTTGAAGCACCTGTTGCAGAAACCGGTCGCCAATTTGCGCAAGCCCTACGGGAGCAGTATCCAGGAAATACGCCGCTACGCTTCTTTCATCGGAACGAGTAATCACAAAGATTTGTTGACGGACAGCAGTGGCAACCGCCGTTTTGTCTGCATCGAAGTGACGGCTCCCATCGATACGAATGTGACGATAAACTACCGGCAGCTCTATGCGCAGGCCATGCATGCCATCCGAAGCGGTGAGCGCTATTGGTTTGACGATGCGGATGAAGCCGTTCTAAAGGAAAGCAACCGTGAATTTGAGCAATTAAGTCCGGTTGAACAATTGTTTCATTGCTATTTCCGTATGCCTGAAACGGAAGAAGGCGAATGGATGTCTCCCGTACAGATTCTGGAATATCTGCATACAAAAAGCCGTGATGTGAAATTGACGGACGGCTATGCAAAGCATTTCGGACGGGTATTGAAAAAGAACAACCTTAAAAGCAAGCATACAAACAAAGGTATTCTTTACCAACTTGTGAGACTTTGAAAATCAGATGGAAAGGAGAGGATATTGAAAATGACGAGTGACGAGAAAAGACATGAATATCTGAATTTTTCCCGGGAGTATTGTGCCGGTTTCTCCGGCGCGGATACTCTGAAGGAGGAACGGGTTTACCAAAATCCGGGAGCAGGCTCACTTTACCCCTGTCTCTTTCTGTGCCTCGTATATCTTCTTCAATGGCATTATGAGGCGTTCAATCAATCTGACATCTTCCGTTAAGATATCAGCGTTGCCTTTCATTTCGCGCGTCATGGGCAGTTCTTTTCCATAATTTGTCTTCAAACCTTGGGGCAGAGCGATATCTACTACATAAAATCCATCGGCTGTGGGAGCGGGCGATACACTCTTCACTGTTCCCTGTAGATAACCGAATTCCTGATCCGGGTAGTTGGTTAACCGAATCGTGACACGTTGCCCCATTTTCACCTTTCCCGAGCCTTGCAGGGGTAACAAAGCTTGCCCTAAAGGCGCTTCGCCATTAGTGGGAGCTACCACAAAAACGGTTGCTCCTGTTTCTACGTTTTGATTGGGACTCCACACGCTCAGGAAAGTCACCTTACCGTTAATGGGGCTCTTAAGCAGATAACGTTGTTCCCAGGAGGTTAGTTGTACCATCAACTGCTCCGTTGCGTTCTTCAAATTCACAATCTGCGTTTGCTCCTCTTCCAGCGCCATTTTCTTTAAGTCCAACAATGCCTCTTTCGATTGTGTCAATTGAAGTGCGGTTTGCGTCAAAGCCATGCGGGCGCTGTTGTTGGTTTGAAGGCTTTGCAGGTATCTGCTTCCCGACTGCTCGAACTCGGCGATAATCATGGCATTCCGATGATACAAAATGGAATCTCTTGTATAGGAGGAGTGTGCCAATACCAGTTCTTCCTTTGCCAGCCTGTTTTGTTGCTGCACTTGTTTGTAATACTCCGTCTGTTTGGTAATCAAATCTTCCTGCGCCATCCGTTTTTGGGTATAATACTCCAGTTCTTGTACCCGTATGCACTCCGACAGTACAGTCACAAATGAAGCGTATGCAGCTTGAATCTCACCCAGCCCGTTATGGAACGGTACACTGTCTTCTTTCCATTGCAAGAAATCTCTTCCTTTCTCTAACGAGTAACCTTGCTCCCTCCAGTCGTCCAGCCTTTGTCTCAGGGCGAATATATCCTCTTCATCGGCAGCATTCTCTATCACTCCCAAGATATTGTTCTTTTGCACTACCTGTCCATTCGCTACGTATAAGCGTGCCAATCTTCCTGAGGCTCTGGCCAATACATAAGCCGGAGGTTCTAAGGTGCTGATGGTTACTTCGGCGGTTATCACGTCAGGATATTTAAATAAACAACTGCCTGTAAACAGTGCTGCCACAATACCAAAGAGTACGGCGATGCCACATCGAAGAATCAAGGCAGGCACTTTGTTCATTACCTCTTGCACTTCTTCACTGCGAAGTTCTATTTCTTTAAATTCTTTATCCATCCTTCTTCAACTATCACCGACCTAACTCAAGTTGGTTCTTTACTAATTGATAATACAATCCTTTTTTCTCTGTAAGTTCCTCGTGTGTACCTTCTTCGGCTATCCTGCCTTTGTCCAGTACCACTATTTTGTCCGCATCCCTCACAGTGCTCAGTCGGTGAGCCACTACGACTACCGTTTTCCCCCGATAGAATGTGCGCAGATGCTTCATAATTTCGCTCTCATTGTTGGCGTCCAAGGCATTGGTCGCTTCATCAAAAAACAGGTATTCCGGATTTTTGTATACGGCGCGTGCAATGAGTAACCTCTGTCGCTGTCCTTGGCTGATACCATTTCCTTCCATGCCTATTTTCGTGTTATAGCCCAACGGAAGCGAATCTATAAACTCACGGATATTGGCTACTGTCACTGCATGGCGCAATCTTTCTATGTCTATTTGTTCATCGTTTATCGCGATGTTGTTGGCTATCGTGTCCGAAAAGATAAATCCATCCTGCATCACCGAACCGGTACGTGCCCGCCATAAGTGCGGATTTATGATTCCCAGAGGGGTTTCACCTATTTTAATTCCTCCCTTATTGGGTGTATAGAAGCCCAGCAATAATTTTATTAAAGTTGTTTTACCACTACCGCTGGCGCCTACAATGGCCGTCACCCGATGTTCCGGAATGGAGAGATTTACTTTATCCAGTACGTAATCCCGGTCGGCACCGTCGTAGCTGAATGACAGGTTTTCTATTTCAATGTTTCGTTTATCCGGCAATACGCTCAGTTTCGACTGGATATCCTGCTCTTCATCTTTCTGCCCGTGTATCTCATTCAAACGCTCCAAACTGATTTTGGCGTCTTGCAACTGTTGCGCAAAGCCGATGAAGGAACTAATCGGACCACTCAACTGGCCGATGATGTAAGTTAAAGACATCATCATACCCAGTGTCATCTGTCCTTCTACTACCGATTTGGCTGCCAAGAACGAGATGATGATATTGGTGGTTTGATTAAAAAAAATAGAACCCACTTGCTGCACTTGTCCCACAGCCAGACCCTTGACACTTATCTTGAATAGCTTCACTTGAATACGCTCCCACTGCCAACGCTTTTGTTTCTCACAATTGTTCAGTTTTATTTCCTGCATGGCAGTGATTAATTGTATCAAGCTGCTTTGCTCACCGGCAGCTTGTGCAAAGCGACGAGTATCAAGTTCCCTGCGGTACTTCATAAAAGCGAGAATCCAGCAAATATAGAGTGCGTTGCCGGCTAAGAAAATAACTAATATCGTCAGATTGTAGTAGGCAAGTACAAATGCAAATATGAAAAAATTGACAAATGAGAAAAGAGTTGAGATTGAAGCTCCCGTGAGAAAAGTCTCTATTCGGTTATGGTCACCAATACGTTGCATGATGTCTCCTATCATCTTCGTGTCAAAGTAATGGAGCGGAAGCTTCATTAGCTTTGACAGAAAATCGGACACTAAAGAGATATTGATTCTCGTATTCATGTGCAGCAGTATCCAGCTCCTTATGAATTCCACTGATAATTGTGATACTGAAACCACTAGCTGGGCAATGAGAATCAAAGTTATGAAACTCAGATTTCCATCCCTGATACCGACATCCACTAACGCTTGTGTAAGAAAAGGGAAGATGAGTTGTAGCAAGCTTGCCAAAGCCATTCCTAAAACTAATTGTATCAATTGCTTTCGGTAAGGCGACAGGTATTTAATGAAGAAAAACAGGCTCCGGTTGCCCAAGTCTTTTTCTTCTTCCAATCGGTCGAAGTCAGGTCCCGGTTCAAGTAGAAGTGCGGCGCCTTGGGCTTCTCCATCTATCCGGGTAGACAACCAGCACTGTTTAAATTCTGCTTCATTATATGATATTAATTGTCGGGCGGGATCTGAAATGTAAAAACGGTAGTTCCCATGCTTCTTCCTTATATCATAGCAAACCACGAAATGATTCTGGTTCCAATGAAGAATGCAAGGTAATGAGACGTCCTCCACTAATTGCTGAAATGAAATTCGTACGCCCGAGGTGCGGAATCCCAGCGACTCCGCCGCATCGCTTATGCCAAGCATCGAAACACCGCCCCGGGTGATGAACGAACGAGCCCGAAGTGTTTGCAAAGAAAAGGTTTTACCATAGAATTTAGCAATCATTCTTAGGCAGGTAGGACCGCAGTCCATGGCGTCGAGTTGGGTGTAATGGGGAAAGTTGTTTCTCATATAGTTAAAGTGTATTCAGCAAGCGTCTATAATTTTCTTCCATATCATGTATATGGTATGTTGACTTGAACTTTAATTCCGCTCCTTTATTCAGCTCTTGAGCAAGCTTTTTAGAAGCCAATATATCTAAAATGGCAGTAGCGATATTTTGGACAAACTCTTTCTTGTTTTCTCGATTCCCTATCTTTGCTATCCTTGCATTTACTCCGTCGCAAAACATATTACGCAGTCCGTAACCATCCGAAGCGACTATGGGTAGCCCATGCATCATCATTTCTATTCCGGTATAGGAGCACTGTTCATAATAAGAAGGAATAACGCCTATATCAGCTACCGTATACCACTTATAAAGCTGTTCCTTATTGATTAAGCCAACAAATGTGACCCGCGTGGCGAAAGCGGATGCCATCGCAATGAGGTTTTTCATATTAGTTTCATTATCAAAACCGGTAATTACCAACCGGGCATCAGGTTCCTTTTCCAGCACAAGGCCAAGTGCTTCTAATAATGTATACATACCTTTTTTTAAAGTGGGTCTGCCCGCAAAGAGCAGAATTTTATCGTTTGGGGAGATAAATAGTTCTCGCCTTAATTTATTTCGATTATAGTTTTGATTAATATTTTTTTCCAGTCTAAGTCCGTTAGGTATCAATGCAATTTTATCCAAGGATACGCAATAAGTATCTTGTAATAAATTGAAAGTGTCTTTAGATAAACAGACCACACGGTCGACGAGTGCATACATCCTCTTTTCTTCATTATAAAAAGATAGAGCTCTTTCCTGCCGCTCATCAACTTTCTCCGTCACTCTTTCCCTACATGCTATTTTCTTGAATTCATCTACATCGCCTGTGAATGCTGAAGTCCATCCCATATCATGAATTGTAAATACAAGTTTGGAAAGTGGACATACTTTTCTTATTTCGTTCATCAGAGTTTCGCAAGGAGAATGGTTGATAAAGAAAACATTATCCGAAGAATCCGGAATATATATTTTGAGAAACCTCCCTACGATTTCGGCGTTATCCATAAAGTCACCCAGCATAAAAGGAGGAAATAACATCTTTTCTATTTCTTCTTCTTTTGAGAGAGTGAATTCCTCTACATTGGCATTAAAAACCAGCATACAAACTTCTACATCTATTTGCTTCATGCAATGGAGGAACTCTCTGATGAAAGAACCGATGCCATTCTTTTGCGAACTGACGTATTCGTCGCACAGGTATACTTTCTTCCTCATTGTAAACACTGTTTGAGTAATATGCCGGACAACCCCTCTCTTATTCCTAAAGGATATTCAAAACAACGCTCCTCATTTACTTCGGTATTTTTGATAAATAGTGTGACATCCAATTTGTAGTCCAAAGTAATCCTGTTGGCATACCAATTTATGTATTTATCAATCAGCACTCTCAGGGGAACGGATAAGTTGCATTGTTTTAATGACATCACAGAAGAATAAAGGTCACCCAAATAAGTTTCATCGAACGGTAATAAGTCTCCTTTACTGATAGCTCCATGCAAATGCGCCAATACATAATGCAATAATCCTTCCATACCGGTTTCTAAGGATAAGTCAGTTATCCTGCGAGGATCTCTTTCCATTATTTTCGAATCAAGCTCTCCGCAAACATCAACTCCTTTACCCTCTGCAAAGCCATTTTGCAACAGGTATTCTAATCCCCACCCTATTCCGGCAAAGCCCGATGCAAAGTCTGTGCCTAGTCCTTTGTATGTTTTTCCCATGATATCGTCCAATAGTTCACCCATGCAATCATCATAAATACTAGTAAGAGTTTGTTTGTACAGATGTGCGAATGTTATCGCCAGCCCTGTTTTTCCTGCAAACAATCCGAAGTCGGATAGAAATTTGGAATTCAGAAGCAAGATGTGCAGTATCCTAGCTGAAAAACTGAATTGCCTGTTTTTCATTTCTTATAATATTCTTCTAAAACCCACTGGAGATGCTGCCACTGTGCTGTAATTACAGAAACAATTTTTCCTGTTTTATCTATTAAAAAGCCAACCGGAATTCCTATTATGCAATATAGTTTACGAATCTCCTCCACGCGTTCTTGGTTTCCCACATAAAGTTCGGGCCAAGAGATACCTTTATTCTCTATTGCATTCATCCATCTTTCTTTACTTACATCCAAGGAAATGCCAAGGATTTCAAGCCCATCGGATTTATATTTTTCATACAGTTCTTTTATATGAGGTTCCTGAGCAATGCAAGGACCGCACCAACTTGCCCAGAAGTCGAGATACAGCAGTCTGGACTTACCTACATAATCAGAGATTCGTTTTTCTTCATCGGCAGCATTTTTCAAAGGAAAATCGAGAAATGTTTTATTAACGAGTGAGTCTTGTGCATCCCGATCTTTTCGATATTGATAAGCTTCTATAACGTCGTTTCGTTTTTTTTCGCTATCCGGTAGTAATTCATACAGTTTATAAAAATAAGGATCATCTCTATATTGAGCGTCAGCAAGGAAAAGGGATCTTCCTATTCCATTATGAATATATTTCTTTTTAAACTGATATTTATAGGCAAAGAATCTCTCCCATCCTGCTTTATAAAAAGCCTCTGATTGCCCCTCAATGCTGAAAGTTTTAGGAATACTCCTGCAAGAATCACGATATTGCTGATAGTCAGTCGCAAAAGGAGAATGAAGGACTGGTTCTTGTTTTAATTCTACTTCAATCGGACCTCTCTCAAGAAAAAATTTAAGTGTAAAAGTACTATCAGGGGCATATTGCATTGAGATTTGGGATTGCTCATATAAATATTCGGAACCCTTAAAGTAAAAATGACCATTTGTCACGTAAGTAGAATCTATGGAGCGAATGGAATCGCCTATAAAAGTGGAAAGTGTCACCACTTTATCATTATATTTAGAATCAACTTTACCATTCACATAGAATGAAGCTACTTGAGAACGTATGAACGGTGAGAATAGGAGTAAACCTAAAATAAACAACTTCTTTTTTATTTCCATATTATTTTTATAAGGTACTTTATTGATAATTTCTATAAGATTAAATGTTGTGGTATGGAGTGAATGTATCATTGTAGATGTATATTATTATTGGAATTGCTTAATTCAAGTTTTTCTAAATTTCTCATAATCATTAAATTTATAGTTTACCGTAGATTATCTTCAATAAGTAGCTAATTTATTGATCTATTACTCTACGATTTAGCAATAGTTATAGAGCCGACATCTATCCTATCTGAAAAACTGAATTGCCTGTTCCTCATTTCTTATAATATTCTCCTAACACCCACTCAAGTATCTGCCAATGACCACAATTGACCTTTATTACTTTGCCCGATTGGTCGATTAAAACTCCATAAGGAATTCCTATAATACAATATGATTCCCGAATTAGGTCTTCGCGTTCCTTGCTTCCGGCACAAAGTTCAGGCCATGGATTCCCTGTTCTTTCTATTGCAGCCAGCCAGCTCTTGGCATTGGTGTCTAAAGAGATGCCAAGCACTTCAAAGCCATCCGCCTTATATTTTTCATACAATTCTTTTATATAAGGTTGCTGGGCTATGCAAGGACCACACCAGCTTGCCCAAAAATCTAAAAATAAGAGTTTGGATTTACCTACATAGTCAGAAATACGTTGTTCCTTACCGGAAGTATTTATTAATGTCAAATCGGGAAATGGCTTATTTTCCAGCTGAATTTGCTTGTCTTTCCTGACTCTTTCTTTGTAACTATCTTGTACTTCATATCGTTTTTTATCTTTTTCAGGAAGCAATTCGTAGAGTTTATAGAAATAAGGGTCTGATTCATATTGTGCGCTTTCCTCGATAAGAAGATTTCTGCCTATGCCGTTGTGGATATGTTTTTTTTTGAATTGATATTTGTAAGATAGCAAACGTTCTGTACCTTCATTGTAGAAGGCTTGTGTCTGACCTTCGACGGAATAAGCTCGTTCGATACTGCTACAAGAGTCAACATACAATTTATATTCTGTCACTAAAGGAGAGTGAACTACAGATTTCTGCTTTAGTTCTACTTCAATTGGTCCCTGTTCAAGATATAATTCTGCGGCAAAAACGCTGTCGGGATAGTTTCCCATAGAAATCAATGACTTTTCATACAGATATTCGGGACCAACAAAAGAGAAATGCCCATTTGCCACGTATGCAGAATCGACCGAACGGATATAATTGCCTGTAAAAGTGAATAGGGTGACTAAGGAACCGTTGTATCGGGGGGCAGTTTTTCCGTCTATTCGGTAGAAATTCTTCTGGGCGCATATTGTTAGCGAAAAGACCGAAAACAAGAACCATATAGCATATTTATTCATTGATGTCCTCGCTCTCTTTTTTGTAGATTAATATTCCTTTTCTGTATTTTTCTCCGTAATACTTGACTGCATCATAAGGCCAAATAGTACCGTCAACCTGGCGATATTGGGGTCTCTGCTTATTTGTTACAGTATCGAAAATCACGGTATAGTGCACCGGACTCTCATCCAAAAGGATAGTCATGTGGCTGACATGGTATCGATAGTAATCAAGGCTATCGGTTACTACAACTGCTGTATCCCGTTTTTCTGATGAAAAAACATTGGTATAAGTGAACAGAGCTATCGTTACCATTAATAAGTATAGGCTATTTAAAGAATGTTTCATGTTTTTATTATTTAAATAATAGGAAAGACTTTAACCTTCTCAAACTTTTGACTTATCTGAGATATGCATAGTTTTGTAAATGATAATTTATCAAGATTTGCCTTGATAAATTATCATTTAACTATATATTCTGCAGATTGATTAAATTTTTATTATCATATCTATTTGCATGTGCAAAAATATGAAGATGGTTTTCCGAAGATACCCCTTATTTCCTCTACTTGGCATGTGCGTTTTATGGGTTTCTCTGTTGAACCCGATGCTGCTGGTGGTACAACAGGGCATTCTCCACTACATGTAACATCATCTTTACTCTCAAAGCCACTACCCGTACCTGTATTGCGACACTGAGTGTTTCCCATTTGTCCGCCGATGATTGCTTTCATTTCATTGCTATCCATTACTTTGGCATCACTTAACTTTAGCTTTCCTAAATTTCTCATAATAATTAAATTTTTAGTTTACCGTAGATTATCTTCAATAAGTAGCTAATTTATTGACCTATTACCCTACGATTTGGCAATAGCTATAGAGTTAACATCTATTTCCGTGAAATAGGGGATATCTTCCAACCGATATTCCCGGGGTAAAATATAGCCATTGACCAAGATGGTAGGAGTGGCAGCCAATCCTGACTCTGCTTTCCAAGAATTATGTTTCTCGAATTCTATTTTTACCGAATTGTCTTCCATATTTTGAGGATATCGTTTGAAGAAATCCTCTTTTTGATATTTTCCTTTCTCGAACCAATCATTGAAAGCTTCTTTTCGCTGCTCAACTGAGCTGTTCAGATAAATAGCTATCAGATATTTGCTGCATATCTCTAATTCTTCATTAAAAGAGGAAAAGATATATTGTACGGAAATCTTTTCGCCAATTTTGGCAAGCAACTTTTCTACCCTTCGATGCATCAAGCCACATGGCTCACAGTGTGGGTTCGTCAAGATAGTTATCTTAATTTTAGCGGATGGGTTTCCAAATATTATTTTAGAATCAGAGTTATCGACCACATGAAATGGTTGTTTTCTAAGCAAAGCACTGATAACCTCATCGCGCATTTTGATACTATTCATTTCTTGAACAATCTTTTCAACTTTAAGCCCGCTTTCTAAGCGAGGATAGAGCAGGCTGATGCATAAAACTGGAATTCCAAAAAGACAAGCGACGACGAATAAGTGTTCTAAAGCAAAAGACGGTATATCAATAAAACCAAAAGCCATGTTGATAAAAAATTGAAGCCAAAAGAGAAGTTGGACTATTAAACAAAGAGGACACCATTGTTTCACTTTCACCATTTGATACCAAATGCTCCAAAAGCTAAAAAGTAGCGTAAAGCATCCTATTAAGGACAAATAGGATATCAATTGAGGAAACCAAAACAAAATCAATAAATTTGAAATGAAATAACTTAATCCTATTTCACTCCAACCGATTATTCCGAAAAGTTTAGCGTCTTTTGATTCCAGTATATCATTACAGTCACTCTTTCTGAATAAGGAACACAATTTATCTGCATAATTACTTTTTATATGTAGTTGTTTAAAAGTCAATAGAGCACAAACAAATACTCCTGTAAATCCGAGAAGCATAGACAAACTTATACCTAAATTCAAGTAAAGCTTGTCCATTGTGTATGTAAATACAAATGTACCGACAATCAAAAGCAATAATGCAAGTTGTTGAATGCTATTTAAGCATTCCTTTTTCTTGTTTTCTTTATAATTGGGCTCTATAGAATGCCTGTCAGTTTCAGCAATAAGGGCAACACCTGACCAAAGTTCAAGAAAACGCTCCGTAGCTATATCAATTGGTTTACCTTGCCAAAAATAGGCCACGCGTTTAGGACTTGTTTTATAAACAACTACAAAATCGTCTCCTGTGTGTGCTATGAACGGTACTTCCAGTTCTTTAATGCCTTTTTCCTTGTTAGCTATATTGATTCCTACATTCTCAATATTGTAGTCAGAAAGCATTTTTGATAAACCAAAAAGGGAATATTTATAAGGATGTTCATTGTATAATTTATCGGCATACGATTGAGTATGTTTTACATGTAACAGTCTAAGAAAAACCGAAAGTATTGTTTTATTCGATTTTTTAAATAATCCGATATTTTTCATTATGTAAATAAATTATTTTTTTTCAGAAGAGAATTATTTTAAGCTATTATTTCTCTTCATGTCATAGTCATTAGATATTAAGTAATATAATCTTCAAATATAAACATTATTTCTAACAAATGCACATATTATAATTTATTTTTCAGAAGTCTTACAACTATTTGTTGAGAAAAACCATAAGATGTGGTAATTTCATGAGTTTAATAAGAAGACAATATTTCTTAAATATCCAGCCATTATTATAATTGATTACATAATGATTGGGACTATCTGTATGTCAGTATTTATACCTGAATATACTGTATGTCCAAAACGAGAATGAGTCTCTGATTTTTCAGATTAATTCTTCATTTCTTTCAAAAAGTCACACATTTCTTCTGTGCATGTATTTGAGTGAGGAACGGACTTATGAAAACCGGATGAAGATTCGCTTTTATCTTTCTTTAGTTTATGAAATAAATGATATAAGATAAATATTAGTAAAACTGTATTTATCCACCACCAAATACTGGTTGTTGATATTAATTCCTTGATAGGCTGTATTGTGTCTGCATTGGTTTGGTTGATGTCTTTAGATTTGCTAGTGAGAAAAATATATATATATAAATTGTTTAATCCATGTAATATTATACTGGGGTATAAAGATTTGGTATAGTAATAAAGATATCCGGATATTAGGCCAAAAAATATTGCAGATGCAATTTGCGGGCCGAAATGAAGACTCGCAAAACATAATGTAGATAATAATATGGCTTTGAAAGATGAGTATCGATGTAAAAAGCTATCTAAAATTATGCCGCGAAATATTAATTCTTCAAATATGGGTACCATGAATATTAGATTTGTGAGTGTAAAAATATTAATTGAATAGTTTCTAGGGTTAACTTTTGTAATAAAATAGGGAAGAAGCGTGGAGATAAACATCACGATACCCAACACGAAAAAGAAATAAAACGGAGAAATAAAAGTAATCCAAAGATAAATTTTACGATTAATAGACCTAAAAGGGATACTAAATTGTTTATCTCTTTTTTTTCTTAGTGAATAGGCAAGAGTAAATATTGTACCGTTGATGATGAGAGTACTGAATAAATCAAGTAGTGAGTCATTGACTATTCCATCTAGGAATATTATACTTATTATTCTTATGACTATAGCCAATAAGAGAAGTGATAGAAGTAAATAAACCGTCTGCGTGATAGATGGGTATGTTTTCATGATAAAAAGTTTATTTTACAGGTTCTACATGATACCCGAGATTTCTTAACTTTGCAATCAATCCGCTGGCACCAACGAGGTGTACTGCTCCAACCGCAATTAGCGAAGAGTCTTCTTGAATCATTGGAAGAATATTTTTCATCCATTCTTCATTTCGAGTAGCAACAAGTAAGAATTCAGTATATTTGTAATTCTCGAATACAAAGTCTGGTTCATCTTCAATTTTCATTTGTTTAGCTAAAAAATCCATTGAGAAATGATTTAATTCTTGTTTGTGGTAATAGCTTTTTAGTTTGTTTAGAAAAGAAGGAAGTTTGTCGGGGTATTTTAAACTGTTTTGTAACTCTTTAGCTTGATAATGCAAATCCATCGCATAACTCAAAGAGTCAAACTGGGTCCATTTTTGACCTATACTTTCAAGAGTTTCCATAAAATGAATTCTTTTATTATTTTGATATCCTAACATCAAAATAAATCCATCCAAAGTACTTTGCACGTTTTTGATATTTTTTATTACTGCCATAGAAGTTAATAGATTATTCCAAAACATGGGTTTATATTTGGAATAATCAGGGGTGTATTTCTTTAGTGTGGAATCAATGAACTGAAAATCATTACGACTGAAAATCATGGCGTAGGTAGTATCCTTTGGCATAAAGACATGGTCTTTTAGCGTTTTTCTAGGTTTTGAGCGATTAATAGAGTCTTGTGTAAAAGCGTCACATTCTATCGCTATCTGTTTAGCAGTTTTAAAAGCCTTTTTAAATCCTGAAATACTATCTAAAAAAGTCCGTTCAACATTGTGCATTGTCCCTAGCAGATATGAATCATGCTGTAATCCATTACCGGAAATTTTCCAAAGCAAGCTATTTTCATTGTCTTCTAAATCCTTATCTTGTATAGATTGGGCTAGACATATTCTTGTTGAAGAGAAAGAAATAAGAAATAAGAAATAAGATAATTAATGTTTTCATTGTTTCTATATTTTATAATTATGTGAGTTCGATATAACTTATCAATTAGTTATTTGAAAAATAGCGATAAAAGCAGTAAATTTATGGTATCCAGTTATAACTTTTGTAAATCTTTTATTGCTATGATAAAAAGCTTATTTTATAGGTTCGACCTTATATCCGAGATTTCTTAACTTCGCAATCAATCCGTCAGCACCAATGAGGTGCGCTGCCCCAACTGCAATAAGTGAAGAGTCTTTATGAATCATTGGAAGAATATTTTTCATCCATTTTTCGTTTCGTAATTTACCTAATATTTCAAAAGAATGTTTTTGCGACTTATATAAATATTGTTTCGTTTCATCTTGAATATTATCAAGAGTAAGAAAATCCGCATTTTTATTAATTGAAGAAGTAATAGTAATCAATCCACTCATATTTTGTTCTTTATATATTTGGGATGTAAGATTCATCTTATCCAAAATACTATCAGGATATTGTAGTATTGCTTTTAAAGCAGCAGCTTGATATTGCAGGTTTAACGAATATCTAAGAGAATCTAAATAAGCGGTTCTTTCATTTACTTCTTCCAAAGTTTCCATGAAGCAGATTTCTTTGTTATTTTGGTACCCTATTTTTAGAATAAATCTATCCATACCCATTTCTTTTCCCCTAATATTTTGATAGATTATCATACTACTGAAAAATGTACACCAAAATATTGGTTTATACTTAAAGTATCGTGGATTGCCTTTTCTTAGTATTGAGTCAACAAATTGATAGTCGCTATCGTTATACAAGCTTAGATATGTTGTGTTTTGAGGCATGTAAACATATTGAGAAAGACTCTTTTTCTGATTATCCCAAGCATAAATATCACATTCTATCGCTATCTGTTTAGCAGTTTTAAAAGCCTTTTTAAATCCTGAAATACTATCTAAAAAAGTCCGTTCAACATTGTGCATTGTCCCTAGCAGATATGAATCATGCTGTAATCCATTACCGGAAATTTTCCAAAGCAAGCTATTTTCATTGTCTTCTAAATCCTTATCTTGTATAGATTGGGCTAGACATATTCTTGTTGAAGAGAAAGAAATAAGATAATTAATGTTTTCATTGTTTTCTATATTTTATAGTTATAATAAGAGGCTTTTACCTTATGTATAACAGTATAACCCCAAAATGAACTTTAACCCTACGGTAAAAGAGGAAAAAAGTTTCCTATGGTATGTTTTTTATCGTTGTTTATGATGTTAAGTAAATGAATGGTCAAACATAAATCTTATTTCTGATTTGATTTCTCTTAAATCTCCTTAATGAAAACCTTGTAAATCACTTTTTATTTGTTATTTTGCACCAAATTTAGGTATAGTGCGGTCTGTCCGGTTCAGACTGCACTTCCTTATTGGTAGAACGTTCGATGAATAAACTCACTATAAAAGCTTGTCCGTTATGCGGCGGAACGCATTTGGAGCGTGCCTTGACCTGCATAGACCATTATGCTTCGGGCGAAGTGTTCCACTTGTGCCGGTGCCGGGACTGTGGCTTTATTTTTACGCAAGATTTCCCTGTGGAGGCAGAGATAGGGCGTTACTACGAGACTCCCGATTATATTTCCCATTCAGATACTAAAAAAGGAGCGATGAACTCCGTTTACCATTGGGTGCGCAGCTATATGCTGAAGCGCAAGGCGCGTCTGGTGGTTCACGAAGCGCATCGCAAGAGCGGCCGTTTACTCGACATCGGTACAGGTACCGGTTATTTTGCCGACACCATGCAGCGCCAGGGTTGGCAGGTGGAAGCGATAGAAAAGAATGCACAGGCACGTGATTTTGCCAAGGAACATTTCGGACTGGACGTGAAGCCTGATAGCGCATTGAAAGATTATGCACCCGGTAGCTTCGATGTCATCACTCTGTGGCACGTCATGGAGCATCTGGAGGCACTTAATGAAACTTGGGAAACACTGCACTCGTTACTCACGGAGAAAGGTGTGCTGATTATTGCCGTGCCCAACTGTTCTTCTTACGACGCAAAGAAGTATGGAGCTTACTGGGCGGCGTACGATGTGCCCCGTCATCTTTGGCATTTCACTCCCGGCACTATTCAGCAGTTCGGTTCCAAACATGGTTTTATTATGGCGGAGCGTCATCCGATGCCGTTCGATGCTTTCTACGTATCTATGTTGACGGAGAAGAACATGCGCCATTCATGTACTTTCTTGAGGGGAATGATTACCGGAACATTGGCATGGTTCAATGCTCTGGTGAAGAAGGAGCGCAGCAGTTCCATGATTTATGTTTTCCGGAAGAAGCAGATGTGACAGGATGGGTAGTGTGATAAAAGTGATAGGGTGGTAAAGTGATAGTGTGAGCATTGTAATTTGTAATTAGTAATTAACATCATGAAGTCTAAACATAATTCAGTATCCTACTTTGATATGCAGTTCATAACGTCCAGCATCAGTACGACGTTGGTGTTATTGCTGTTGGGGCTGGTTGTGTTCTTCGTGCTGGGCGCTCATAACCTTTCCGTCTATGTGAAAGAGAATATCAGTTTTTCCGTTCTCATCAGCGACGATATGAAGGAAAGCGATATCCTGAAGTTGCAGAAGAAGCTGAATAAAGAGGCTTTCGTAAAAGAGACGGAATATATTTCAAAGAAGCAGGCGCTTCGCGAGCAGACTGAGGCGATGGGGACAGACCCGCAAGAGTTCCTCGGCTATAATCCTTTCACGGCATCCATAGAAATCAAACTGCATTCCGACTATGCCAATTCAGACAGCATTGCCAAAATAGAAAAACTGATAAAGAAGAACACCAATATCCAGGAGATACTTTACCAGAAAGACCTGATAGATGCGGTGAATGATAATATCCGTAACATCAGTTTGATGCTGCTGGGACTGGCTGTGATACTTACGTTGATTTCCTTTGCACTGATAAACAATACCATACGATTGACTATTTACTCCAAACGGTTCCTCATCCACACGATGAAGCTGGTAGGCGCGAGTTGGAGCTTTATCCGCCGTCCCTTCCTGCGTCGTAATTTCTGGATTGGTGTTTTGGCGGCTGTCATTGCGGACGCCATATTATGGGGGACCGCCTATTGGCTGGTTTCCTACGAACCTGAACTGATAAGGGTGATTACTCCCAATGTGATGGTGATGGTGTCTGTTTCCGTATTGGTGTTCGGTGTAATTATCACGTGGTTGTGTGCGCTGCTTTCCATCAACAAATACTTGAAGATGAAAGCAAGTTCGCTTTACTATATTTAATTTAAGTTGAAGTAATCTGAATCGTAAATTGTAAATCGTTAAATCGTAAATAAACAGATGGATAAAAAGAAATTCGCTTTTGATAAAACCAACTTTATTCTCCTTGCCATCGGTATGGCAGTGGTGATTATCGGTTTTATTCTGATGACCGGACCTTCGTCTACCCCGACGACCTTTGAGCCGGATATTTTCAGCGTGAGACGTATTAAAGTAGCTCCGGTAGTTTGCCTGCTGGGTTTTGTGTTTATGATATATGCTGTGCTGCGCAAACCGCGTGAAAAGGAAGACACTCCCCAGTAACTTTAATCGTAAATTGTAAATCGTAAAATCGTAAATAAATAGATGGATTGGTTTGAAGCGCTTATCCTTGGGCTTATTCAGGGATTGACAGAATATCTGCCGGTCAGCAGTAGCGGACACCTTGCTATCGGTTCTGCTTTGTTCGGTATAGAGGGAGAGGAAAATCTGGCTTTTACAGTGGTGGTGCACGTAGCTACCGTATTCAGTACGCTGGTGGTACTATGGAAAGAAATCGAATGGATTTTTCGTGGACTGTTTAAGTGGCAGATGAATGACGGAACCCGTTATGTCATAAATATCCTGATATCCATGATTCCCATCGGCATTGTAGGAGTGTTTTTTAAAGACCAGGTAGAAGCTATTTTCGGTTCGGGACTGCTTATTGTGGGTTGCTGTCTATTGCTGACAGCCCTTTTACTGGCTTTCTCCTATTATTATAAACCGAAACAAAAAGAAAATATATCTATGAAGGATGCCTTCATTATCGGTTTGGCGCAAGCTTGTGCAGTGCTTCCGGGACTTTCCCGTTCGGGTAGTACCATTGCCACAGGTTTATTGCTGGGCGATAATAAGGCAAAGTTGGCACAATTCTCTTTCCTGATGGTGATACCTCCCATTCTGGGTGAAGCGCTGCTCGATGGAATGAAACTGATGAAAGGTGAAGCCATTGCAGGGGATATCCCGGCATTGTCGTTGCTGATAGGTTTCCTGGCTGCTTTCGTTTCGGGTTGTCTGGCTTGTAAGTGGATGATTAATATTGTGAAGAAAGGGAAACTGATATACTTTGCCATTTACTGTGCGATAGCCGGTGCAGTGACGCTGATAGCGTCGTTATGGGCGAGCTGACGTTGTTGAAGCCTATTCGGGGGTAATATTAATCGTAAATCGTAAATCGTTAAATCGTAAATAAATTGGATTTCAAAGAAGGCGAAGTAATCTATTTCAATAAACCGCTGGGGTGGACCTCGTTCAAGGTAGTGGGGCATGCCCGCTATCACATCTGCCGGCGGATAGGAGTGAAGAAGTTGAAAGTCGGCCATGCCGGTACGCTCGACCCGCTTGCTACGGGAGTGATGATTGTCTGCACAGGCAAGGCGACGAAGAGAATAGAAGAGTTTCAGTATCATACAAAGGAGTATGTCGCTACCATACAGTTGGGTGCAACGACCCCTTCCTACGACCTGGAACATGAGATAGACGCTACCTATCCTACGGAGCACATCACCCGGGAGTTGGTAGAAGAAACCTTGAAAAAGTTTGTGGGCGAGATACAACAAGTGCCACCCGCTTTTTCGGCTTGCATGGTGAATGGCAAACGCGCTTACGACCTTGCCCGCAAAGGGGAGGAAGTAGAGCTGAAACCCAAATTGCTGGTGATAGACGAGATAGAATTACTGGAATGTAATCTGCCGGAAATCAAAGTGCGGGTTGTTTGCAGCAAAGGCACTTATATCCGTGCCTTGGCGCGTGACATCGGCGAGGCGCTGCAAAGCGGTGCCCATCTCACGGCGTTGGAACGTACCCGTGTGGGTGATATCCGTATAGAAGATTGTCTCAATCCGCTTGATTTCAAAGAGTGGATAGACGCCCAGGAGGTTTTAGTTGACAAGGAAACGAGTTGACTAGTTGACAAGGAAGATACATTTGATGAATATTCTCCTTGTCCCCCCTCGTTAACTTGTTCCCTTGTTAACTTGTCCTCTCGTTAACTTGTCCCCTAATTAAAAACTTAAAAACTCAAATAATTATGAAACTGTCGCAATTTAAATTTAAGCTTCCCGAAGAGAAGATAGCTTTGCACCCTACGAAGTACAGAGATGAGTCGCGCCTGATGGTGCTTCACAGAAAGACAGGCGAAATCGAACACCGGATGTTTAAGGATATCCTGGAGTATTTCGATGACAAGGATGTGTTTATCTTCAATGATACGAAGGTATTTCCCGCCCGCCTCTATGGTAACAAGGAAAAGACCGGTGCCCGTATTGAAGTATTCTTGTTGCGTGAGTTGAATGAAGAGCTGCGTTTGTGGGATGTGCTGGTAGACCCTGCCCGCAAAATCCGTATCGGCAACAAGCTTTATTTTGGTGACGACGACTCGATGGTGGCGGAAGTAATTGACAACACCACTTCCCGTGGCCGCACGCTCCGCTTCCTTTATGACGGACCGCACGATGAGTTCAAGAAGGCATTGTACGCTTTGGGTGAAACCCCGCTTCCCCACAGCATCATCAACCGTCCTGTAGAGCCGGAAGATTCCGATCGTTTTCAGTCCATCTTTGCGCGTAATGAAGGTGCGGTTACTGCTCCTACTGCCAGCCTGCACTTCAGCCGTGAACTGATGAAGCGCTTGGAAATCAAAGGAATTGATTTTGCATACATCACCCTGCATGCCGGTCTGGGTAACTTCCGTGATATCGATGTGGAAGACCTTACCAAGCATAAGACCGACTCCGAACAGATGTTGGTTACTGAAGAAGCCGTAAAGATTGTGAACCGTGCGAAGGACATGAACAAGCAGGTTTGTGCCGTAGGCACTACCGTGATGCGTGCCATTGAGAGCACTGTCAGCACAGACGGTCATTTGAAAGAATATGAAGGTTGGACCAATAAGTTCATCTTCCCGCCGTACGACTTTACCGTTGCCAATGCTATGGTATCCAACTTTCACATGCCGCTCAGCACGCTCCTGATGATTGTTGCCGCTTTTGGCGGTTACGACCAAGTGATGGAGGCCTATAACGTGGCTTTGAAGGAAAATTACCGTTTCGGCACTTATGGCGATGCCATGCTGATTACGGATAGATAAATGATAATTTATTCTTTGAAGGAGTTAAAAGGAGTTAGAGGAAGTTATCGCTTCGCTTAGGGAGTTAAAGGCCAATAGTCTAGCCTGATTATTGCCTATTACAAGCAAAAGTATCGGCCTTTAACTCCCTCTAACTCCCTTTAACTCCCTGAGCGAAGCGATAACTCCTTTAAAAAAACTAAATTCCCATTTATAATGAAAGTTTATTTCAGTTTAGGAACCAACCTCGGCGATAAGGAGCAAAACCTCCGCCTTGCCGTGCAGAAAATAGAAGAGCGGATAGGGAAAGTCGTTTCCCTGTCCGCTTTTTATGCTACCGCCCCTTGGGGCTTCTCTTCGGAGAATATGTTCCTGAACGCAGCGCTATGTGTAGATACATCCCTTCCGCCATTATCCGTACTCCATCTTACGCAGGACATAGAGCGGGAAATAGGCCGGACCCGTAAATCAGTCAACGGTGTCTACAATGACCGGCTGATAGATATAGATTTGCTTCTCTATGAAGACCGGGTGCTCGATACGCCCGAACTTAAACTTCCCCACCCATTGATGCAGGAACGCCGCTTCGTGATGGAGCCTTTGGCAGAGATTGCCCCCGAATTGATGCATCCTGTATTAAAAAAGAAGATGCGGGAGTTACTGTAAAATCCCCTGTTCTCACTTTCTTTCAAGAAAAATATCAGATTTGTTCGTTTATCGCGTACGATATTGCTATACAATCGTTCTATTTTTATATCCATAATAGCTACTTACCCTTATTTTTGCCACAGACAAAATCACAAGTATATTTTTCATTAAAGGGGGCTATTATAATATGTATAAGAAGTATTTCACTATCCTTTTATTCTTTATTTCTACACTTTCGTTTGCGCAAAACATACATTTCCAAACGATTGGGGTAGAGAATGGCATATCACAGCCAACGGTCACATCCATCTATCAAGATGAATTCGGCATTATATGGATAGGTACGAAGGATGGATTGAACCGGTATAACGGCACTGATTTTTATATTTTCCGTCCTAAAGAAAATGATAAAAACAGCCTGTACAATAATAATATCGGAACGATTTGTGGCGACAGGAACGGGCACATCTACATCCGTTGCAAATATGCGGTAGTGGAATATGACATCAGGAAAGACATATTCCATACCATTCGCGATAACAATATCCAGGCCATCCATTATGGAAACTCGCAGCTTTGGGCTTGTACCAGGGACTCTTTGTTTACCTATAACAGCGCGGAGAAAAAGCTGGAATATTATTATACCCTGAAAGACGTCCGCATATCATGCATGATACAAGACCATGGCGGAAACCTCTATATAGGAACCATGAATAAAGGATTGTACATGATAGACAACAACAAGAAATGGCTCAATTATTTTCCCGATAAAGATATAACCTGCATTTACGAAGACTCAAAAGAGAATATCTGGGTCGGTACAAAGGACGACGGCCTTATCCGCCTTGATAGAAACGGAGGAAAGACCTGCTACACCAGTGCGCCCTATGAAAATGGCCTTTCCAGCGATTATGTACGCTGTGTGGCAGAAGATAACTGGGGCAATTATTGGATAGGCACCTACAAAGGTCTGGACAAATTGAATATCACCACCAATACCTTCACCAATTACAGCAAAGACAACAAGCCTTACAGCCTGAGCAATTCTTCCATCATTTGTATGATGAAAGACCAGCAAGGTACTTTCTGGATAGGTACATACTACGGAGGAGTAAACCTGTTCAATCCTGATTATGAAATATATACCTACTATTATCCCGACGAGTCACAAAAAGGGAAACTGACTTCCCCTTTTGCAGGCAGAATGAAGGAGGACTCAAAAGGAGGAATATGGATTGCTACCGAAGGCGGAGGGCTGAACTATCTGGACAGGAAAACCAGGACATTCACCGTGTACAAGCACGATATCAACCGGAACTCTATTGCATCCAATACAGTCCAAGCCCTGTATCTGGACGAAGCCAACCAGCTACTTTGGATTGGAACGCTCAGGGGCGGTCTGGATAAGCTGGACTTGCGAACCCGGCAATTCACTAACTATAAACATGTTCGCGGTAAAGAGAACTCCCTGATTAACAATATTATCAGGAAGATTATTCCCTATAAAGGGCAACTTCTGCTCGCCACCCACAATGGGATAGGCCTGTTTGATATCCAAACCGGGGAATGCGTCAAACTCCTGAATGACAAGAGACTGAACAACAGGCAAATCATAGATATGCTTATCGACCGGAATAACAATCTGTGGTACTCCTACCCATTGGGCTTGGTGAAATACAATCTTGATACCCACAAGAGTGATGAATATTTTGTGCCCAACACCTCAGACAGAATCATAGGCAATAACCTGATTAATGTACTTTTTGAAGACAAGAAAGGAAACATCTGGGCGGGTTCCAGCGGCGATGGCATATTCCTGTATAACCCCGATACAAACACATTCAAATCATATAACTCCCACAATTCCGATTTAATAAACGACTACATTCTCGATATACGCGAGTCCCTTTCCGGCTACCTGCTGATTGCCAGCAACCAAGGTTTTTCGCGTTTTGATATCGAGAATCAGCGCTTCTACAATTACAACAAGCAGAATGGCTTTCCAATGACTGCCCTCAACCCTTACGGCCTGTTTGTGGCGAGCGATAACGAGATATTCCTTTCGGGGCCCAAAGTGATGATTTCTTTCTTCGAGAAAGAACTGAATTCATACGTGAAGCCCTATCAGTTGAACTTCACTTCATTGGAAGTGAACAGTAAACTAATCTTGCCGAACGATGACTCCGGCATACTCTCGGAATCTATCTTGTACCAGCCGCAAATCAACCTGAACCACAACCATTCCATCTTCACGATTAATTTCTCCTTGTCCAACTATGTCTCGGTCTTGAAGAACCGTATTTACTATAAATTGGAAGGTTTTGACAAAGAATGGATTAGTGCGGGCTATCGCAAAAGCATTACATACACCAACCTCAACCCCGGTAAATATAAGTTGAAGATAAGAAGTTCCGAAGAATACTCGGGCAAGGAAACCATGTTCAAGGAGATTGATATTGTAGTAAATCCCCCCTTCTATAAATCCGCTTGGGCTTATATCCTCTATGTCGTCATCCTGATTGTTTCCATATATCTGATAGCGAGCTTCTATACCTCAAAGCTGAGGCTGCGGGCTTCACTCGAATTTGAAAAGAAAGAGAAAAAGCAGATAGAAGAACTGAACCAGTCCAAGCTCAGGTTCTTCACTAACATCTCCCATGAATTCAGAACTCCGTTGACCCTGATTGTGAGTCAGTTGGAAATGCTGATGGAGAGGAGTGATATCCAGCCGCTGGTGTATAGCAAACTGGTGAATATCCACCGGAACACCCAGCGCATGAAGCGTTTGATTACCGAACTGCTCGACTTCAGAAAGCAGGAGCAGGGATTTGAACAGTTCAAGTTCAGCAACCAGAACCTCTACTCCTTCCTCGATGAGATTTACCTCGCCTTTAAGGAGTATGCCAGAGCCAAGCATATCACCCTCGAGTTCTTCAACAAAGACCGTTCGCTGGATGTATGGTTCGACGTGGTGCAACTGGAAAAAGTGATATACAACTTGCTGTCCAACGCCTTTAAGTATACCCCTCTGGGCGGCACGGTCTCCTTGTCGGTGCAAGAATATGAAAACAGCGTGATGATACTCATCTCGGACACGGGAGTGGGAATTTCCGAGAAAAGCCTCGATAAAGTATTCGACCGTTTCTACCAAGTCGACAGCCAGGACAACCAGAAAGGCACCGGCATCGGCCTTGCGCTTGCCAAAAGCATTATCGAAGCCCATAAGGGAAAAATCAGCGTCCGCAGCCTGAAAGGGGAAGGAACCACCTTCGTCGTGGAACTGCCTTTGGGCGATAGCCATATTTCAGCTTCGCAAAAGATAGCTACTCCCGATAACGATTCCTCTTGCATATCAGAGCTGACCATGTATGCCGACAAGGTATTGAACGATATTCCCGACGATGAAACCCCCGGAAGCGAATCGGAAGAACCCCGTAACAAGATATTGATTGTAGAAGACAATGAGGAACTGAGAGGACTGTTAATCAGGTTGTTCTCCAAAATCTATTCGGTCTATGAAGCGCAGGATGGAGCCGAAGGTTTCGAGAAAACCAAGGAGATACAGCCCGATATTGTGCTTAGTGATATTATGATGCCTAAGATGTCCGGCATCGAAATGTGCAGGATGATAAAAAGCAATTTCGATACCTCGCACATCCCCGTCATCCTCCTCACAGCGCAAACAGCTGAGGAATTTACTATACAAGGGTTAAAAATGGGGGCTGATGACTATGTCACTAAACCTTTTAACGTGAAACATTTGTTTATGCGTTGTAATAATCTGGTGAACAGCAGGAAGTTGTTACAGAAAAAATATGCGAAACAAATGGATAACAATGTAGACATCTTAGCAACCAATGGCGCCGACCATCAATTTATGGAGCAATGCGTGGCGTGTATAGAGCAGAACATAGACAACCCCGATTTTGACGTGAATATGTTTGCTCAGACCATGAACATAGGGCGCACCAAGTTATTCCTGAAACTGAAGGGAATAACCGGGCAGACCCCCAACGACTTTATCCTGAATATCAGGCTGAAGAAAGCTCAGATGCTTTTGAAGCAGACTGACGCGAAAACAGTATCCGAAATAGCTTATGAAGTGGGCTTCAACTCCCCAAGCTATTTCATCAAACGCTTCAGGGAACTGTTCGGAGTGACACCCGCACAGTTCCAGAAAGGAGAGGAACAAAAGTAGTACAGAAAAAATAACACACTATGAAAACAAAGACAAAATTATTATTCGCTTTTTATCTGTTATCCGCCGCAGCGCTGTCTGCGGCCGATATTCAGAAGATGACTCCTATCACCACCGATAAGGAGGTTAAGATAGAAGTGGCCCTGTCTGCCAATGCGGGCGAACGATTGTCGCTCGATGCTACAATCGTCAATTCGCAGACTAAAGAGAAACTCTGTAGCCATGCCGAAGAGTTCCTTTTTACTCATAAAGCCGATACGACGGTAGTTATCAACATACGCCGTTTGACACCGCAGTTGTGGAGTCCGGTTTCCCCGGTGCTCTACGACCTCACCCTGAAAGCAGGTAATCAGACCCTCCGGAAACGGATAGGTTTCAGGAAGTTCGAGATGCGCGGCGGCGTTTTCTACTTAAACGACAAGCCCGTTTATTTGCGGGGGAATGCCATCAACCCGCCGGAGAGGGGCATACCGGAGCAGTTGGAGAAAAGCAAAGAATTTGCCCGTGACTATGTCCGCTTCATGAAAAGCCTGAATATAAATATCATCCGTATACCTGCCGACCAGAATTGGATGGATGTATGCGATGAAGAAGGGATGATGATTTTCGCCGGCAGATACGGTCGTCCCCGGCATGCCACCAAAACCGCTCCTCCCTCCGATTTCGATTTATCCCTCAAAACCTATAAAGAGATAGACTTGGGGCCTTTCACTTCCCATCCGTCCGTAGTTATCTACATCCTGTCCAATGAAATGCCCTATGAGGGGCGCACCGGTGATTTGTACAGGGACTTCCTGAGCAAGATGTGCATCGAACTGAAGAAGTGGGACAGCACAAGGTTGTACATCGGCAATACCGGCTACGGACTCGGCAAGTCGGGCGATATCTACGATGTACATCGCTATTGGGGATGGTACTACAACACCTTCCTGACCTATCTCAATATGCGTGATAAGAGTATGTGGCAAAATCCGGGAAGGGTGCAGCCCATCACTTTCACCGAATGTGTGGGTAACTATACCGGCATAGACGGACGCTTCAACCTTTGCTCCAGGACCAAGCAGCCGGGCTCTCAGAAGTGCTGGACGGGCCATCTGCCCGATTCGGAGCAGGCCGGCGCCGCGATGGCTTATCAGGCTTCGGTCTTAAAGAACGCGACAGAGCTGTTCCGCCGCCTGAGGGCGCAGAATAGTTGCCTGGCAGGTACGATGCCTTTTACAATCGTGTTCCATAATTGGGATGGAATCAAGTCCTTTGCCGACATGAAGCCAAAGCCGGTTGCCCGCCAATACCAATTGAGCTATCAACCCGTCCTGCTGAGCTGGGAGAACTGGCAGCCGCAAGTCTATGCGGGAAGTCAACTATCTGTCGTTGCCCATGTGGTGAACGACGACGATTATGGCAACGCGTTGACTGATGCCCGCTTGCTGTGGTGGATTGAAAAAGAGGGCGAAAAGGTGGCGTCGGGAGAAGCCGGCTTACCGCTTGTTCCTTATTATGGGACCTTTAGGCAGCCTTTATTCATAGATATACCCCCGCAACTGGCTACGGGAGAGTATCTGCTGAAAGGTGAAATCCGGTCGAAGCATGAGAAGGTATCCTACAATGAAAGCGAACTGTTCATTGCGGGGAAAGATTGGGAAGAAGCGGAAAAGAGTAAGAAGCCGGTTTATGTATACGAGTCTCCGGCAGAAAGCCGGACCACAAATATCATCAGGAAGTTGGGCTATCCTGTGAAGCCGATACAGTCTGTCAACGGCTTGCCTAAAGGCGCTACATTGGTTCTAGGAAAATACGCATGGGATGAAAACCTGGATAAGCAGGTGAAGCAACTCGAAGGGTTTGTGAAAAAGGGCGGACGTGTGATATGCCTGGAGCAAGATTGGGCAACGTTTAACCAGTCCTGGTTACCGGTTTCAATCCATTCACTGACAGCCAGCAATAACGACCCGGTCTATCTTTCACCCTCCCTGGCATACATGGATGGTATGAATATCAATCTGGAACGTCCGTATCATCCCGTTTTCAAAGGACTGACTCCCAAGCTGTTCAGGCTCTGGTCCGATTATACCGCCTACGACGAGACAAAGAAAGGCTTTCCCGCCATCTATCCTGTGAACCGGGGATACGACCTGCGTCAATCGGACTTAGGGGATGTGGCGATTCTTGCCAATTACAGCCGTGCCCTGGCGGCAACCGCTTTATCGGAGATGTTTATCGGCAAAGGTTCCGTACTCTTATCAGGGTTCGACCTGCTGAGCCATTGCGGCATAGACCCGGTGGCCGATAAATTCCTTGCCAACATGCTCCGGTATATGGCGGAAGATAAAAAACACGAACGGTATGTAGCCGTGAGCGATTCCATTGTATGGGGAGATTATGCCTCGGAACGCGGAATAGTCAATGCTCCCTGCAACGGGTTAATGGTAAATACGGTTCCCATTATTCCGCAGGGGCAGGAGAACTTGCCCAAATATAAGGTGCAGATTGACGAATACGGTTATCAGTATGCCGGTTCTTACGGAGGGTGGAACTCGAAACCGGGAGTTCAGTACGTCACCTACGGCAGGCGTCCCATGGCTCCGTTCACATTCTCGCGTGGAGGAAGCCCGGTTATTGACAAGTCTTCCACCGTGGGCGAAGGTTACTTTTATTTGGCGCTCCCTCCCAAAGCCAAGACCATGATTACCGTATTGGAAAATCCGGTGGAAGAACCGCTCGATATCAGCCTTTCCGTTGCACAGGGAGAATGGGAAAAGTATACCATCCAGCCTAAGCGACAGTTGATTATCACGACGGATATCTCTCGTCTGAAAGATAGCATGAAGGTGAGGTTGAAGGGAGACAGACGCACGATATTGCTGAAAACGCTACTGAAGGGAGAATGAAAACCCTCGTCATGGCAATCTGCCGGGAGGGAGCTTGATGACGGAGTTTGTGCCAATAAGGTGGCACGGTTTTGCCACACTATTGGCACCGCTGTGCCACACTATTGGCAAAGTTGTGCCACTATATTGGCAAGGAAGTAATACTTCGATTTTGTTGTTGGTAGCCCCCTCGTACAAAGTTGCTTTATAAAAGAACGATTGTTATATCCTTCTATGGGATAAACCGGCACCTTTGCAGAGTAATTTTAAACACGAGACAGACTATGAAACGCACATTTGTTTTTTTATATGTATTCCTGATAAGCACGCTTGCCTTTGCCGGTAAGGGATTTTCCGTTGCCGATGTATTTACGGACCATACAGTGTTGCAGCGGAATGCAGAGGTAAAGATATGGGGAGAAGCTGAAAGCGGCTCACTGGTTGAAGTCATATTCTGCGGGCAGAGCAGGAAGGCAAAAGCCGTTGACGGGAAATGGCAGGTGACGTTGAAAACCGGAGAAGCCGGTGGCCCCTATAGGTTGGAAGTAGTAAATGGGTTAAATAATAAGGTTAGTTTTCAAGATGTTTTCGTAGGTGACGTATGGTTGGCGGGTGGTCAGTCAAATATGGAGTTCGCTTTGCGCAGGGTGAAAGATGCGCAAGCGGAAATCAGTTTGGCCGACTATCCGCAAATACGTTATTACAAAGTACCGAGGAAGTTCTATCCCGGACACCAGGTGTCCAAGGCATCCTGGGCTGTGTGCTCGCCGGAGACGGCACCGGAGTTCGCGGCTATAGCCTATTACTTTGCAAGGAATTTGCATAAAGAATTGAATATCCCCATCGGCATTATTCAGGTCCCGGTAGGCGGAACCACGGCGGAGGCATGGACCAGTAGGGGGTTGTTGATGTCGGATAAAGATTTTCGCCCCATTGTGGAGCGCTATGACAGCATTATCAACGCATATAAGCCGGGTGAATATGAACGGTTGTATCAGCGCTATGTAGGTTCTTTGTCGGAGTACAATCAGTTGGGCAATGAGCGGAAAAAGTATATCAGCAAACCGGTGGAGCCTATGGGCGGGCGCAATTTCCATCGGCCTGTGGGGCTATCGGAGACGATGCTGCGCGCGGTCACTCCTTATACGCTGAAAGGATTTATCTTTTATCAGGGTGAGTCCAATACGGCGCGGGGGGCGCAATATCGCAAGCTCTTTCCCGCCATGATAAAAGAGTGGCGAACCATTTGGAGACAGGGAGATATTCCATTCCTGTTTATACAGTTGCCCCGGTTTGAAACGAAGACGCGCTATTGGTATGAGTTGCGCGAAGCCCAGTACCTGACTTCGCTTTGCGTAAAGAATACGGCTATGGCCGTGGCCTTCGACCAGGGAAATCCCAAGGACATTCATCCCATAGTGAAGGATACGGTGGGCTGGCGGCTTTCTCAGTTGGCCTTGGGCAAGATCTATGGCAAGAAAATCGTTTGCCAGGGTCCTGAATTCAAGAAGATGGTGAAAGAAGGTGACGGAAGTCTCTTGCTCACTTTTGCCAATGCGGGGACAGGGCTTGTTGCCAAAGGCGGCGGCGCTTCATTGTCCGGTTTCAAGGTAGCGGGGAAGGATGGCAAGTTCTATCAGGCTGAGGCTGTTATCGTCGGAAGCCATCAGGTGCGGGTGAAAAGCGGGCAGGTGAAAGAGCCTGTCGATGTACGCTACCTATGGGTAAACAGCGCGGATGCAAATTTCTTCAATCAAGAAGGTTTCCCGGCAGTGCCTTTCCGTACGGATAAGTATCGTTTGGAGACGGAAGGGGTCTGCGTCAATCCTGAACCGGCGGTGCCGAAGCTGGACCTTTATCTTTTCATAGGCCAGTCCAATATGGCGGGACGCGGATATATTACCGATAATTATAAGGGCAGCATCAAGAATGCTTATCTGCTTACCCCTACGGGCGAAATGGAACCGGCAAGAAATCCTCTGAATAAATATTCCACTATCCGCAAGCGGCTGGACTTGCAGGGAGTGGGACCCGCTTATTCTTTTGCAAAGGCGATGGTGGAGAAGACCGGGAATAAGCTGGGTTTGGTGGTCAACGCCCGTGGAGGCAGTTCCATAAATTCCTGGCTGAAGGGTGCGGAAGATGATTATTATGGAGAAGCGTTGCGCCGCGTTCGTAAAGCTTTGAAATACGGTACATTGAAAGCCGTCATCTGGCATCAGGGTGAGAGCGATAGCCGCGACCCGGAAGCTTACAGGGTAAAGTTGCAAAAGCTGGTTGCCGACTTACGGGCGGATTTGGGGAATGACGAACTTCCGTTTATAGTGGGTGAGATAGCCGGATGGAGGGCGAACGGCACTTCGGATGCATTCAATGAAATGCTGCGTACCGTTCCACAGCATATCCCTTATACCTATTGCGTATCGTCGGCCGAGCTGGTGCCTTTAATCGATGAAAGCGATCCGCACTTCAGTGCCGACAGCCAGGTTATTTTAGGTCGCAGATATGCCGAGGCTGCTTATAAAGCCTGTTACTCTAAGGAATGACACACTCCCCAAGAATAACCCATAAAAGACAGAATGAATTTATGAGCTTGAAGAAACATTTATTAGTAGCATGCGGGGCCATTGTCATGCCTTTCATGGCAATGCATGCGGGCGATGTCAATATCGCACTTCGTAAACCTGTCGTGGCATCGTCCCAGCAGAAAGATTTTCCGGCATCCAACGTGACGGATGGTGTCGTTTCCCGCAAATCGACTTGGATGAGTGGCAAGGATTCCCGCCCTCCCCATACATTGGAACTCAATCTGGAAAGATATTATGATATCAATAGGATTGTCATCCATACCGGCATTCCCGAAGCCGAACGAACGGAGCAGGAAAAAGGGAAGGCTCCCGGCTTCTGGTCGATGAAGAACTTCAAAATCCAGTATTGGGATGATGCCAACTGGACTGATTTGCCCGATACGGAACGTACGGAGAATAGATTGGATAAACTGGAATTTACTTTCAACCCTCAACTGACAACTTTCAGGATACGGCTGGTGTCAACGGATGGTGAACCGATTGCCGTCAATGAGTTTGAGGTGTATGGGGAGGAGAAGAAAGGGATGCCTGTGCCTGTCACGGTAGGTGAGGTATCGGTTGTAGACGATAAAGAACCGGAGAAAGATATTCAGGTAACGGTAACTAAAGATGTTATTGGAAAAACCATGAAATATGTGGCTTATAACCAGGGATATTATATGCCTGGCAGCAACGTTTCGGGGTGGCTTGAATATTCTAACGTTAACAGTTTGCGCGTGTGGACTTCCATGAGTGATTATGTTCCTGAAGAGGCGGTATTAGTTGATGAAAATCTTGATACGCTGGAAGGGTTTGAAGCCTACAAGAACGAGTTACGGAATGACCCGGAAAAGAACGGCTTCATTCAGTGGGAACCTATCTTGGAGAGGTGCCGCAAACAGCAGTTTACGACTAATTCAATGGTGTTTGAGTATGCACTGGAGGAACTGAAGCGTTTGAATATAGATGTTGTTCTTCAGATTAATACCACAGACTTTGACGGGACGTGGAGTAATAAATGGAAGCAGTGGCAACGTTTTTACGCCTTGGCTTTTTATGCGGCTAAAACGGGTGACGTCACCATGTTTGCCATGCACAATGAGCCTAATCATCGGCATGCCGGCCCAATGAAGATAACTCAATATGTGGATGCCATGAAGATTGTTTCGGATGCGGTTTATTGTGCCGTACAAGATGTGAACAGATTGTACGGGAAACATCTGAAATCACGTTTCGTATCTCCGGTTACGGCAGGTTCTAATGCCAATTGGTGGGCGGAGGTCGTGAAGAGCCTGCGCATAGATTATCGCGGATTGCCTTCAGACAGGGATTTGATAGATATTTTCTCTACTCATTCCTATAATCTTCCGGCAGCGGGTTATGTTTCCAAGGTTTCGGATATCCGTAAGATTATAATGGAAAACCACCCTTTGGAGCAACCTCTTCCCATAGTATATACTGAAACCGGCCGCTGGATGAATGCTTATCTGATTGATAAGTATGAGACAATGGATTCTCCTTCTCTTTTCACGGAGTGGGCAGGTGAATATACTAATAATACATTGAATCAGGGATATGGCATGTGGGCTTTCAAATTTGCCAATACTACCAGCGGTACCTATCCCCGTGGAATAAAGTCGGGACATCACTTTATCTGGCAAGGGAAACGGATAGTGGAAGATGCATATAAGAATGTGGCTTTGGGAAAGAAGGTATTCGATTTGACTTCTTCCATCCCGGTTTCTACGAAAGTGATAACTGATGGGAATAAATCGGATGCTTCCACGTGGACTTCGCCCGATACGGATAAGGAAAAATGTTTGGAAATAAACTTAGGTAAAGAATACTCATTGGGTGGGGCGGTAGTTTACACGGGTTCTGAGTATGGGGTTTATACAGGTCCCGACCGTGTGAAGAACTTCTGCCTGCAATATTGGGATGGTGCCCGATGGATGGAAATTGAAGGAACCGGTGAGAAAAATGCCCGCTATACTCAGTCTTTTTTCTTGTTCAATACTCCGGTTAATACTTCGAAAGTCCGTTTCATTGCAACAGATAGGGGAAGTATCAAGGTAAGGGAAATCAAACTGTTTGAAGCTGAGTCTTTGAAGAATATCCCTGTATCATACGATGTTAGCGGTATTCAGCGTACCGGGGAGGTTGTCCGTCTTTTTGCGAAAGGATTTAAGAATGAACGGCCGTTACTGAATACGGTGAAGTCCGTTATGGATAATGATGTGGATGTAATTACTTCTTTTAATCCTGAAGAAATGAGGTATTATGTATGGTTGGTGCAACGCAAACACTCTTTGAATAGTCTGACTTTGGATTTAAAGTCATTGAACCTCCCCACCGGCACCAGGGCATTCGCCGAAGAAGTTAGTGCGAATGCTTATGGTGAAGTGGTATGGATGAAAGAAATCCCGGATAATGGGAAACTAACGTTTGAACTGCCGAGTCAAAGTGTGATACTTCTTACTATTCCTGTTTGCCGGAATATGGTGGAAACACTTGTTGCAACGGCCGATGCAGTGATAAAGAGTGGAAATAATAGAGAGAAAAACTTTGGTAAAGCCAAAGTGATGAATATAGCAATGGATGCTTCTAATGTGAATTGCAATCAAGCCTGTTATATTAAGTTTGATTTATCGAAAGTGGATACGGTAAATGCGGCGTTATTTCAAATTTATGGTCATTCGTTGGATAAATCTCCTTATCGTTTCCATGTTTATACTCTGGATAATTGCACTTGGGATGAAAATTCTCTGAATTGGAATAATGCTCCTAATTTGGATAAAGAACAAGTACGAATAACCGGAGTAGGAAACACTGCACATGTAGCAGGTGAGATAGTAGTTGGTGGAAATTCCTCCTGTCATCAACTCGATGTGACTTCATTAATACGTAGCTGTAAACGGAAAGAAATAACTTTTGTACTTATAAGGGAACTTAGACACTCGGGGGATGACCTGGATAAAAATAGGGTCTGTATTCTAGGTACTAAAGAATCTGATTATAAGCCAATATTGTCGGTTTGGTAGTGTTGGTTTAAAATAAACATTTGTGTTCAACAATCGCATCTTACTTTATACGTGAAAAATAGTCGTTTAAAACTAATTTATCATGAGAAAGTTATATTTCTTCCTGTTATGGATTCCCATATCTCTATTTGCCCGGCCTGATAAGCCTTTGGTTGATTATGTGAATCCTTTTATCGGAGTGGATAATGCAGGTAATGTGTTTCCGGGTGCTACACTTCCTTTTGGAATGGTGAAATTGGGACCTGATTGTTTTTTATCTAGAAGATGGCAAACTCCTAATGCGGGATATGAAAGTAACAATCCTGTTTATGGCTTCAGTCATACACATGTAAGTGGTACTGGAGGAGGTGCAAAATATGGGAATATAGCTTTTATGCCGATTATTGGTGATGTGAATCAACGTGATGTTTCTTCTTTATTGATTGAAGAAAAAGCTTCTCCCGGATATTTTTCCGCTTTATTACAGAAATATGATATTAAAGTTGAATTGACAACAACACATAGTGCGGGGTTACATAGGTATACTTTCCTCAAGGGTGGAGACGCACATATCCTAGTAGATGCGGGTTCTATACTTTATAAAGGATCTACTCCCCAAATATTATTGTCATCCGGTATAGAGATTTTATCCGATACGGAGATAGCCGGTTATGGAAAAGCCAAAGGTGGTTGGAATGTGGGTGAGGCATATACGGTTTATTTCTATGCCAAGTTTGATACTCCGATGTCTGGATGTGGGACAATGAGGAATATGCAGATAAAACCTGGTTCTAAAAAAGAATATGCCTTGAATGTGCATGATTATAGTCGTAATGGCGGTTATTTCAGTTATAAGGTAAAAGCCGGTGAGCAGTTGAATGTTTGCGTAGGTATCTCTTTCATTAGTATTGAGAAGGCAAGAGAGAATGTTGAGAAAGAAGTTGCCGGTAATAGTTTTGATATTATACAGAATAAAGCCCGTGTTACTTGGGAAGCTTATTTAGAAAAAGTCTCTGTGGAAGGGATGTCTGAGGAGGAGAAAACTATGTTTTACTCGGCTCTTTACAGAACTATAATTTTACCTTCTGACCGTACTGGAGAAAATCCTTACTGGGATTCGGTTGCGCCTTATTATGATGATTTCTATGCAATATGGGATACATTTCGTTCTTCAAGTCCTCTAATTACTCTTCTTTGGCCCGATAAGCAAGAGGAAATATTAAACGCTCTTATAGATATTTATGAAGAAGAGGGATATATGCCTGATGCCCGTAGTGGAAATTTTAATGGATTGATACAAGGGGGGAGTAATAGTGATATCTTGATTGCCGATGCCGTGGCCAAAGGATTAAAGAAATTTGATGTTGAAAAAGCGTATGCATCAATGATACATAATGCTGAAATCGCTCCCTTAAATCCGAGGAAAGAAGGCCGGGGTGGTTTGAATTTATATAAAGAAATAGGGTATATTCCTTATTCGGTAGAGCGCTCTTGTTCGCGTACTTTGGAATATGCATATTGTGATTATGCCGTTGCAATGGTGGCAAAGCATTTGGGTAAAGAAGAAGCTTATAATAAATATATTCACCGTTCTTTTAATTGGGAGAATTTGTGGTATGGTGATAAATTCCATGAAGGATTTAAAGGTTTCATTTGGCCTCGCAATGAAAGTGAAAAATGGTTGGATGATCCTGAATTTTCGGTATTGAAGGTAGGTAGCTGGACTGATCCTTTTTATGAAAGCCACTCTTGGGAATATTCTTTTTATGTCCCTCATGATGTAGCCGGACTCATTGCGAAGTGTGGCGGAAAGGATGAGTTTATAAAACGTCTGGATCATTATTTCAATAGGGGATATTACAAAGTAAGTAATGAGCCGGGATTTCTAACTCCATGCCTTTATATCTGGGCAGGTGCTCCTTATAAAACAGCAGAACGAGTTAGGCAGATTATTGAGCGGAGTTATAATTCTTCACGTGCCGGACTTCCCGGGAATGATGATTCAGGAGCTATGTCTTCATGGTATGTTTTTCATTCTATGGGGTTGTTTCCTAATGCAGGACAGGATTATTATTTAATTACTGCTCCCCGTTATCCCAAAGTCACTTTGGCGGTAGGAGAAAAAACTTTTAATATTCTGGTTAAAAATGCGGGTGATAATAACATATATGTTCAATCTGCCAAGTTGAACGGTAGAACATTGAAAAGAGCATGGATCAAACATGAAGAGATACGGAACGGAGGTACACTAATATTGGAAATGGGTGATAAACCTTCTTCGTGGGGTACAAAGATGCCTCCTCCGTCTTTGTCTTCATCGTACAATGCTAATTCTTAAAAGAACGATTGTTATATCCTGATATATATGAAAGAGGGATATTTGCTAAGAGATTTCGAGAAAAGTAAAAACTTGCACGATTACTTATCTGGTAAAGACAGACTATTCGTAAGATTCAAAGACAATATAAAAACACCGAGTATGGAGAAAACTTTATTTTCTATTTCAGCATTATGTTTCAGCAGTAGTTTAATGTATGCTTCGCATCCCGCCGATCGTATGAATATCGTGTTGATTATGGCTGATGACTTTGGTTATGAATGTATAGGTGCCAATGGTGGTGGATATGCTACTCCTAACATTGATAGGCTGGCAGAAGAAGGTATTCGTTTTGAACACTGTTATTCTAACCCTTTGAGTACCCCGAGCCGCGTACAACTGATGACAGGAAAATATAATGTACGTAATTATACAGCTTTTGCTAAATTGGAACGTAAGGAGATTACTTTTGCTAATTTATTGCAAAAGGCCGGATATGCTACCTGCATTGCCGGTAAATGGCAATTGGGTAAAGATAAAGATGCGCCTATGCATTTCGGTTTTGATGAATCTTGCCTGTGGCAACATACACAAAAAGCTGTGGATGCTCAGAGATGTGATACCCGGTATGCTAATCCGGTAATGGATGTAAACGGAGAGACGGTTAATCTGCCACAGGGCACGTTTGGCCCTGATATATACTGTGATTTTGTTTTGAATTTTATTCGTAAAAATCAAGAGCGACCTTTCTTTGTCTATTATCCGATGGCATTGACACATTCGCCTTTTGTATCTACACCAGCTTCTAAAGAATGGTCTCCGGTGCGTTCTTCCACTTATAGGGGAGATCCAGTACTCTTTCCGGATATGGTAGAGTATACTGATAAATTGGTAGGACGTATTATGGATGAATTGGAAAGGTTACATCTACGGGAAAACACTTTAGTGATTTTCACAGGAGATAACGGGACAGCTACCACTATTGTTTCTTTACTGAATGGAAAACCTTATCCTGGTGGAAAAGGGAAAACGCTAGATTCCGGTACACATGTACCGCTGATTGTTTCTTGTCCCAAAGGATATAAGAATAAAGTAAATTACAACTTGATAGACTTTACTGATTTTCTGCCAACCTTATGTGAAGCAGCAAAAGTGGATATTCCGTCATCTTCCGGACTGGATGGAAAAAGTTTCTATCCGCAACTTAAGGGGAAGGCGAAAAAAGTGAGGCAATGGGTGTATTGTTGGTATGCTCCTCAGCAAGTTTATGATGAAAAGGCTGCCGTTTTTGCCCGGAATCAGCGGTATAAACTTTATCGTTCGGGAGATTTTTATGATGTCCAAAGCGATTTCAATGAAATGAATCCTATCTCCAGACAAAAAATGACCAAGGAACAGAAAAGTATATATGATAATTTGTCTAAGGTCATTGATAAATATGAGGAGTATGCTGTACAGAGGAGAGAAAAGAAGTGAACGGATGACTCTGAACCTATTTGTCTGATGGACTTATAGTTAATTAGCGATAGGCTGTACTATTTTTATTTCAAAAAGAACGATTGTGTTATTCAGAAAAAGCCAATTCGCATTCCTTTGTGCTGTCTGGAAACAGAATAAGAGAAAATAAATAAGTGTAAACCTTAAAATGAAGGTAATGAGAAACAAAAAGAAAATCTTAATCAGTTGTTTAATTCTATTGGCTTGCAGTATGTCTTCGGCATGGGCAATATCCAAAGGTATGAAGAAGGTGGTAAATGATGCCCTTGACTTCTCGGTTAAACAATCTATGTCTATGTTTGATGAAATGAAATCCCAAAAGGGTATACTACCCAGGTCTGCGAAGGATGGCAAGATGATTACTTGTGAATCTCCTTGGTGGACGAGTGGTTTCTATCCTGGTACTCTTTGGTATTGCTATGAATATAGTAATGATCCGCAAGTACGCGCGGCAGCCGAAGAGATGACTTCCCGTGTTGAAAAAGAGAAGTACACGACAAATAATCATGATGTGGGTTTTATTATTAATTGTAGCTATGGCAATGGTTACCGTCTTACCCATAATGAAGCTTATAGAGAAGTAATAGAAACGGCTGCCAATTCCTTATCTACTCGTTTTCATCCTGTAACAGGTTGTACTCGTTCTTGGAATAGCAAGAAGTGGCAATTCTCTGTCATTATTGATAATATGATGAACCTTGAACTTCTTACAGTAGCTTCTTCATTGACCGGGGATAACTCTTATTATGACAAAGCTAAATCACATGCTGACCGTACTATGATAAACCACTTCCGTCCTGATGGCAGTTCTTACCATGTAGTCAGTTACGATACAATTACAGGGAAGGTATTAAATCAGGTCACTCATCAGGGAGTAAATGATCAGTCCGCTTGGTCACGCGGCCAAGCATGGGGATTGTATGGCTTTACTATGATGTATCGCCAAACAGGTAAAAAAGAGTATTTGGAACATGCCATTAAGATTGGTAAGTTTATTATGAATCATCCCCGTCTGCCTAAAGATAAGATACCCTATTGGGACTTTGATGCCCCTGAAATTCCGAAGGCGGATAGAGATGCTTCCGCAGGAGCTATCATGGCTTCGGCTTATGTAGAGCTTAGTACTTATGTACCGGGTGAACTGGGTAAACAATTTCTCGCCATGGGTGAACAACAGATAAAATCATTAGCCTCTCCTGCATATAGAGCAAAAAAGGTAGGTGATAATAACCATTTTATAATACAGCATTGTACAGGATTTGTGGCGAAACATTACGAAATAGACGCACCTCTCACGTACGCTGATTATTACTTTGTGGAGGCTTTGGTTCGCTATAAAAATTTATTGGAAGGTCGTCCCGTTGTAGAAGCTATTACCGCTTTCTCTGAAAAAGCTGATCGTTCTGTTTGGTTAAGTACTCTTCACCGTATTGCTTACCCTTTATTGAACAATATGTCGAAAGGTGAACTTCGCAAGAATATGCCTGTTGAGTCTATTGCTGACGATATGCAAAAAAGGAGGGAAGTTACCCATTTGGAAGCCCTTGGACGTCTTATAACCGGTATCTCTGCTTGGTTGGAATTAGGTCCAGACAGTACTATCGAAGGTAGACTCCGTGCTAAGTATATAGATATGGCTTTGAAATCTATTACCAACGGAGTGAATCCGGAATCTCCTGATTATCTGAACTTCAATAAAGGACGTCAGCCGTTGGTAGATGCTGCTTTTCTTGCTCACGGCTTATTGAGAGCACGTACGCAATTATGGGATAAATTGGATAAGACTACTCAGGAGCGGGTTATCAAGGAACTTAAATCATCAAGAGTGATAAAACCTTCCGAAACCAATTGGTTATTCTTTGCCGCAATGGTGGAAGCCGCTTTGAAAGAGTTCACAGGAGAATGGGAATATGACAGGGTAAAGTATGCCTGCGACCGTTTTGCCCAATGGTATAAAGGCGATGGTTGGTATGGTGATGGTGCAGAATTTCATTTGGATTATTATAATAGCTTCGTTATCCACCCTATGATGGTCGAGGTACTGGATATCATGAAAAAGAACGGGTTAAAAAGTTCCATACCTTATGAACTCGAACTTGAACGTTATGCACGTTATGCCGAACAACAGGAAAGATTAATTTCTCCCGAAGGTACTTTCCCGATAGTAGGTCGCTCATTGGCATATCGTTTTGGTGCTTTTCATGCTTTGTCTGATGTTGCTTATAGAAAACTGCTTCCTGGAAAGGTGAAACCGGCTCAGGTAAGATGTGCATTGACTGCTGTAATCAATCGTCAGATAAATGCTCCGGGAACATTTAATCCTGAAGGGTGGTTGAGAGTTGGTTTTGCCGGGTATCAACCTCATATCGGAGAAACCTATATATCGACAGGTAGTCTTTATTTGTGCAGCGCGGTTTTTGTGGCTCTCGGTTTAAATGAATCGGATGAATTCTGGTCTGCGCCGGCAGAAGATTGGACATGCAAGAAAGGCTGGGCGGGTGTCGATTTGAATGTAGACAAGGCTTTGAAGAAATAAAACACTAATCTTTTATATTAATAATTATGGGAAACAAAGTATTAAAATGGGTACTGTGCACACTATGGATGCTTGTTGTAGTTGTAGTTAGTACGACTGCCAGTGCGCAGGGTAAAAAAGTGACTGGAACTGTTTCTGATACAAATGGACCTCTAATCGGGGTGAATGTCATGGTAAAAGGAACAAGTATTGGTACTATTACGGATGTAGATGGAAATTATTCTTTGGAAGTGCCGCAAAATGCGGTTTTGGTATTCAAGTATATTGGATTTAACCCTATAGAAAAGGCTGTAGGAAACAATTCTACTATGAATATACAAATGATTGAAGACTCTCAGCAATTGGACGAAGTTGTAGTAGTAGGTTATGGTATTCAACGTAAAAGCGATTTAACCGGTTCGGTTACTTCCGTGAAAGCGGAGGAACTGAATACTTTTCCTTCTTCCAATGTAGGAGATATGTTGAGAGGTAAAGCTGCCGGTATTAATGTTACGGCTACTTCCGGTCGTCCGGGTTCGGCTCCTGATATTTTGATTAGAGGTAAACGCTCCTTGACCGGTGGTAACGAACCGCTTTATGTAGTAGATGGGGTACCGGTAGATGGAGAAGGTTTTGCTAACCTGAATAATGCGGACATCAAATCATTGGAAGTATTGAAAGATGCTGCTGCACAGGCTATTTATGGAGCTAGAGCAGCCAATGGTGTTATTCTTGTAACAACCAAACGTGGTGAGAAAGGTAAAGTACAAGTGGATCTTAATACTTATCTTGGTACACAGTTTTTAATGAAGAACTTCGATTTCTATTCTGGTGAAGAATTCTATCAGTTACGTAAAGAAGCTGTTCGTACGGAGATGGGAAGAATGCCGGAAAGCCCTCACGAAGTATTGGCTGATGAAATAATGGAAAAAGCTTATGCCGATAAGAGATTTACAGATTGGGAGAGTTTGATGCTTGATCCTGCTCTGGTACAAAAGTATGACTTGAGTATCCGTGGCGGTGGTGAAAAGATGAAAGTGGCAGCGAGTCTTGGTTTCTTCAAACAAGAAGGTATGGCTCCTAACTCAGACTACTCTCGTGGAAACTTCTCTCTGAATGTAGATTATGAAATATATAAGTGGTTGAGTATCGGTAGTAATATCTCCTTTGCGCGTTCCAAACAGACGCGTGAGGATGGTAATTTCAACGAGTATATTACACGTTCTCCTTTAGGGCAGCCTTTCAATGAAGATGGTAGTTATACGGAATATATAAATTCTTCTTTGGACGTAAATCCACTGTACCGTGCTCAGAATGCAAATCGCGAAATTATGATGAATAATCTCAAGATGAATGTATTTATGGATCTTAAACTTTTCAAGGGATTTAATTATCGTTTGAATACTTCATTCTATAATATCCAGAAAGAAGACGGGCAGTACAAAAACAAAGCTTATCCCGGTGGTGGTGCAAGCGGTACGCTATCCAATGGAAATAAAGAGCATTGGTTGATAGAGAATATCATTAATTATGCGGTTCCTATTAGAAATCAAAAACATCGCTTGGACTTGACTCTCGTTCAGAGTTGGGACAACGAAACTCAGAAAGAGATGGAATATTCCGCCAATAATGTTCCGGTTGATTTTGATTGGAATATGCTTCCCGATGGAGATGTAACCGGTATCGGACGTAAATATGAAGAGAGGACGTTGCTCTCGTTCATGGCACGTGCACAGTATGGATTAATGGATAAATATCTGTTGACAGCGGCATGGCGCCGGGATGGTTCTTCTGTTTTTGGTCCTTCTAACAAATGGGGTGATTTCTTGTCCGTGGCTTTAGCCTGGAGAATTAAAGAAGAAGCTTTTCTGAAAGATGTAAATTGGTTGAGTAACCTTAAGTTACGTGCCAGTTATGGACAAGTAGGAAATCAGGCTATTAAACCTTATAAGACTTTAGGGGCTACACAAGGGCTTGGTACAGAATTCGGTAATGTTCTCGAAACGGGATATCTTCCTACAAAAGAATTGTCTAATCCTAATCTGAAATGGGAAACAACCGGTTCTGCAAACTTTGCAGTTGATTTCGGCTTGTTCGAAAACAGATTGAGTGGTACGGTTGAGTATTATAATACTACTACTACAGACCTGCTTGTAGCCAGAAGTATTAATAACTCATTAGGTTATAGTACTATGTATGATAATCTCGGTAAGACTCGTACCCAAGGTTGGGAGGTATCTCTAAATGCAGATGTATTCCGTCAGGAAGACTTTAAATGGAGTGTGGGAGTTAACTTCACCAAGTCTAAAAATGAGATTGTGAAAGTAAACGACAAAGTTGATAGTAATGGCAAACCGCTGGATGATGTGAATAATAAATGGTTTATCGGACAACCCATTGATGTGTATTATGATTATCAATTTGATGGTATATATCAGTACGAAGACTTTGATAAAATCACTGCTCCGGACGGTACTGTAAAATATGAACTGAAAAAAACTTATGATACTGATGGCGATGGTATTCCTGATAAGGCATTAAGCCGTACGGATAATGTGGAACCGGGATTTATTAAGGTAAAAGATATAAATAATGATGGAGTGATTAATAGCGACGACCGTGTGGTTATTAAAAAGGATCCGGATTATGTGGCATCTATTTCCAGTAATCTTTATTTCAAAGGATTTGATTTGTATTTAGATTTTTACACTGTTCAGGGAGCCACTTTGAAGAATGATTATTTTGCAGGCGAGTCTTTGCAGGGTAAACTGAATGCTATAAAGGTGGACTATTGGACTCCGGAGAATCCCTCAAATGTAGCCCCGAGACCGAGATTTCAGAGTCAGCCTATTTATAATAGTACCCGTTCTTATCAGGATGCATCTTATTTCCGCCTGAGAACGATTTCTTTGGGATATACTTTCCCTCGTCGTCTTACGGAAAAGATAAATATCAGTAATTTGAAGATATACTGTACAGGAACAAACCTACTTACGGCTACTAAGTTTAAATCGTATAGCCCTGAATTGACTCCGGGTAGCTATCCTGAATCTAAACAAGTTATTTTCGGTTTAAATGTTTCATTCTAAACACTTAGATATTATGAGAAAAATAATATATATATCGGCTCTTTCATTCTTGGCCTTTACTGCTTCTTGCACAGATATGCTCGATGAAAAGATGAAAACCCAGGTTACGGTAGATTATCTCTATACGACACCTGATGGATTGAGTAGAGTAGTAACTGGTTTGTATAATTATAGCAGAACTATTGCGACTGATAATCAGTCTGATTTATTTGCTGTTCAGATGTTGGATTATTCTACGGATTTGATGGTGTTCAGAGGAGGTTCAGCGGCTGCTTTCGCCCGTTTGGATAACGTTAAATCTGATGTAGGACAAACACAGGCTTTTTGGACATATCATTATAATATTATCGGCAAAGCAAATGAAGTTATTGTAGCTGCCGAAAAATTGGGGTTAGACAATGATCCGGTCACTAAAAAAGCATGGGCGGAAGCTAAATTATTTAGAGGACGTTCTTATTTTGAACTTTATAAACGATATGAACGTCTCTATCTGAATACTTCTCCTACTGATTATACAAACCTTGACCGTGAGTTTACTCCCGCCAAAACAGAAGATGTCTTCAAGTTGATTAACGATGACCTTACGGATGCAATGAATGTACTGGACTGGACTGTTCCATCTTCAAGTGCAGGTACCTCTTACGGTCGTTTCACAAAAGCTGTAGCTAAACACATCAAAGCACAGGTAGCTATGTGGCAAAAAGATTGGGATGAGGCAATCAAACAATGTGAAGATATATTTGCATGCCCTAACTATGCGTTACTTAAAGACAGGTCTGCTGTCTTTACTGGTGCCAATTTAAATAATTCAGAAGTGTTATGGTCATTCCAGTTCTCAATGGCAATAGGCGGTGGAGGTTTTATTCCTGATGGTGAAACCGATTTGACAGGGCACCGTATGTCTTTGATTTGTACTCCAAACTATAAAAAAGTAGCTGGGTTGAACAATTTCCATTCCGAACATGGAGGATATGGTTGGGGACGTGTTTATCCCAATAGCTATTTACTGGGTTTGTATGATAAGGAAAAAGATGTCAGGTACGAGGCCTATTTCAAACATGAGTGGTATTATATGGATAAAGATATATTGCCGAGTGGAAAAAATCTGGGTGATGTAGCAACTACTACTAATACTTTGTATCTGGAGTGCTTGCATCCTTGTACACGTAAATATTTTGATATGTGGACGAATGCTGATCTACCTTCACGTAAGTCAAGTTTTAAGGATATCGTTATTTACCGATTAGCCGAAACTTATTTAATGGCATCTGAGGCATACTTCCATAAAGAAGGCGGTTCAAGTACCAAAGCCATAGAATATTATAATGAGACATGGGAGCGTGCTGGTAATAATCACTTCGATGGACCTTTGACTTTAGATATTTTATTGGATGAGTACGCACGTGAATTAAACTTTGAAGGAGTAAGATGGCCTTTACTGAAAAGACTTGGTGTATTAGAAGAAAGGGTGAAATTACATGCAGGTGATTTGATGAAAGACGATCCTCATCTGAATAAAGATTATAATGAGGCCCGTAAGAACTTTAAATATTATCATTGGTATTGGCCTATTCCTCAATCTGAGATAGACCAAATGGGCAAAGAAAATTTCCCGCAGAATGAAGGATATTAAAAAATATAATATAGCAGATTCCGGGGCAGTATGAACCGGAACCTGCTTAATCAAGCTATTGATTATGAAAAATAAATTGTCTCTTATATTGATGTCTTTCCTTTTGTTTTCTTGTGCGGAAAACAAAACGGTAATAAAAGAAGCCACCACCTTCTGCAACCCCATGAACCTCGATTATGGTTGGGGCTGTTTCCAGAAGAAAGAAAAGAAAGCCCGTTCCGCTGCCGACCCTGTAATTGTGCTGTTCAAGGGCAAGTACTACCTTTTCACTACCATGGATATCGGCGGTTATCGTGTTTCCGACGATTTGATTACATGGAAGAACGTATATTTCAATCCGGAAGTACAAGCTTCCGCTTTGGATGTCGACCATTACGTGGCACCTGCCGTAGCGGCCGATGATAATTATGTTTATTTCATCAATTTCACTCGCGACCGTTCCAAGAAAACAGTAGATGTGGTTCGTTCGGCTGATCCTGAAAATGGGAAGTGGGAGAAATGTGGTGAAGTGAGACGTATGGCCGACCCATGCTTGTTTATTGATGATGGACGTTTCTACTTCTATTACGGTTTGGGTGGAACTCAATCTACTACTTTCTTTGAAGTAGACCCCGCCACATTTAAGGAAATAGAAGGTTCGAAGAAGGTACTGCGTGAATATGTCACCGATATCAATCAATGCAAGTCAGGCTATCAGTTCGGACGCAGGGAGCTGTACGATGAGATAGATGCTTCCGCCTGGAAAGGTAAATTTGAAAAAGTGCCTTGTCCTGAGGGAGCTTGGATTGTGAAGAACAATAATAAATATTATCTGCAATATGCCACTCCGGGCACTATTTGTAATTGGTATTGTGATGTGGTTTTGGAGAGCGACAGTGTAAATGGAGGTTTTGTGGAACAACCTTATAACCCCGTATCCCTGAAAGTAGGAGGATTTATTGGAGGAGCCGGTCATAGTTGTGTTTTCAAAGATAAATATGGCAATTGGTGGCAGGCCACATCCATGTGGGTTGGCAATCACGATGAATTTGAAAGAAGAATCGGGCTTTTCCCGGTATCTTTTGATGCCGAAGGCCGGATGAGAACCCATACGGTGTTGGGCGATTATCCGATGCAGTTGCCACAAAAGAAGTTTGAGCCGCAGGATATCTCCGCATTCGGCTGGATGCTCCAGTCTTACCATAAGGCATGTACGGCATCTTCGTCTTTGCAGGGCTTTGAACCGGAAAAGGCGGCTGATGAGAATGTCAGAACATGGTGGTCGGCAATCAGTGGTAATGCAGGTGAGTATTTCATGATGAATTTGGGTAAGAAGGTACGTATAAACTCTGTTCAGATAAACTTTGCCGAGCAGGATATAAACCCGAATGCTCCCAAAGAATCCGATTATCATGCTTATAAGCTATATATTTCTGATAATGGCACCGATTGGAAATTGCTTGTGGATAAGTCGAAGAATAAGGTTGCCATTCCGCATGAATACATTGAATTGGCAGAACCGGTAGAAGCTTCTTACGTAAAAGTGGAAAACGTCCATTCTCCTAAAGAAGGAAAATATGCTTTGCTGGACCTCCGCGTATTTGGTTACGGTTATTCCGAAAAGCCGGAGCAAGTACAAGGAATTACGGTAGAGAGAGACTTGGAAGATGATAGATATGCTTCGCTTGCCTGGAAGAAGGTGGATAATGCAGATGGCTATCTGGTACGTTTCGGTTACCAACCGGACTTCCTGAACCAATGTATTCAGGTAAAAGGAAATGAGACTACAGAGTTGCTGTTGCATATCCTGACGAAAGGCATGAAATACTATTACCGGATAGATACCTACAATGACAGTGCTGTCACAGAGGGTGTGGTTGTCTCGGAATAATGAAGTATGCCGGAAGGAAGGATTCTCAGTTGATTGTATAAGATGAGTAAGATATTAATAAGACATGAATAAGAACTTAATAATCTACCCCCTCCTGATTTCTGCCGGGCTTGCCCAAGCCCGGCAGAAACCCAACGTCGTGATTATCTTCACTGACGATCAGGGTTATCAAGACCTTGGCTGCTACGGTTCGCCATTGATACAAACGCCATCGATTGACCGTATGGCGAAAGAAGGGATGAAATTGACGGACTTCTATGTATCGGCTTCGGTATCGAGTGCTTCGCGGGCAGGGCTCCTGACCGGAAGGCTGAATACCCGGAATGGAGTGAAAGGGGTATTTTTCCCTGAAGCGGAAGGAATGCCTTCCGAAGAAATTACGTTGGCGGAGGCGTTGAAGGAACAAGGCTATGCCACTGGTTGCTTTGGAAAGTGGCACTTGGGCGATTTGAAGGGGCACCTCCCCACCGACCAAGGGTTTGACAGCTATTACGGCATACCCTATAGCAACGATATGTATATCGGGCCTTCGCAGGAATTTTCACCCCATGCAACGTTCAGGGAAGGATATACCTTGGCTCGGGCTAAAGAAGACCAAGAGTTTGTGAGAACTTCTAAAAGGGCGGATGTGAAGAAGAAACTGAACAATGCTTCCCCTCTGTTCGAAGGCGATAAGATTATAGAATATCCTTGCGACCAGTCTACGACGACCCGCCGCTATTTCGATAAAGCCATCGATTTCGTAGAGCATAACCAAGGCCAACCCTTTTTCGTATATATCACCCCCTCCATGCCGCATGTACCCTTGTTTGCCTCCGAACAGTTTAGAGGAAAGAGCAAGCGGGGCTTATACGGCGATGTGGTGGAAGAGATAGACTGGAATGTAGGCCGTTTCCTCGACTATCTGGATAAAAAAGGATTGGCCGAAAACACTTTGGTTATTTTTGCCTCGGATAACGGGCCGTGGCTATCCTTTAAAGAAGATGGAGGTTCCGCCGACCCATTGCGTGGAGGTAAGTTTTCGTACTATGAGGGTGGGGTACGGGTTCCCTGCATCATCCGTTGGAAAGGTACTGTCCCTGCAGGAGTAACCAGTGACGCCATCATAGCCAGCATCGACTTGTTTCCTACGATTATGCACTATGCCGGTTGTCAAACTATCACACATAGCATTGACGGCGTGGATGTTTCGTCATTCTTCGAAAACCCCTCCTTGCGGTTGCGCGATGAATACGTTTATGTAAAAGGAGGAGAAGTGCACGGTGTGCGGAAAGGTGACTGGGTCTATCTGCCTAAAACCGGTAATAGCAAGTTTAAGGAAGGAGACTCTCCCGAACTCTTTAATCTCAAAAAAGACATTGGAGAGATGGATAACCTCCATCTGAAGTATCCCGCTAAGGTAAAGGAATTGCAAAGATTAATGTTGAAGTATTCAGGAAAGAAATGAAAAACAATGCAATGATACACCGACTGATTTTAATACTGCTGACACTATTCCTGCCGTCTGTTGTGATGCATCATCCGTTGCAGGCGCAAGATGCTCCCGCTAAGGACAGGCAGTATTGGGTAGAAACATTAGTGAAAATAGCTGATCCGGTAATCAGCAATCTCAGTAAAGACCAATTAAAGAAGAATATTCCGGTAGGACGCTCGTCTTCGGCCATGGCAAGCAGCAGAGAGTTCATCACCCACATGGAGTCCGTCGGTCGCACCATTGCGGGCATGGCGCCGTGGTTGGAACTCGGACCCGATAGTACCTGTGAAGGGAAACTGCGTGAAAAGTATATCCGCATGACATGCCGTGCCCTGGCAAATTCAGTAAACCCGGAAGCGAATGATTATTTTAACAGCACAGCCACTCGTCAAATATTAGTAAACAGTGCCTTCTTGATTCAAGGCTTACTGCAAGCCCCCACCCAGTTATGGGGAAATCTGGACACTGTTACCCGTGAAAGATTAATTGAACAATGGAAATCCACCCGTACCATGAAGCCGGGAAATAATAACTGGTTACTTTTCTCTGCCATGGTGGAGTGTGGATTGAAAGAATTTGCCGGAGAATGGAATTTCCCGGTAGTGGAGAAAGCCTTGAACTCCCATAAGGAATGGTACAAAGGAGATGGCATTTATGGAGACGGTGCGGACTTCCACCTTGATTATTACAACAGTTATGTCATTCACCCTTTGCTGTTGCAGGTTTTGAAGGTAGCGGTCAAACAAGAACCTTCTTACCGGCCGTTTCTGGACGAGGAGTGGATACGGTTTATCCGTTATGCGGAAATCCAGGAACGTATGATTGCTCCCGACGGCAGCTATCCGGTATTGGGACGTTCTGTCAGTTATCGTTCGGCGGCATTCCAGGTGCTGGGCGCATGCGCATTGTTCCGGCGGCTCCCCCAATCGCTGAAGCCGGGGCAGGTGCGCGGGGCAATGACTGCCATGCTGAAACGCCTGTTCGAACAGCCGGGAACGTTCGACAAAGACGGTTGGCTCACAATCGGTGTTTGCGGTGACCAGCCCGAATTGGGCGATACCTATTTATCGACGCCTTGTGTCTATTTGTGCTCATTGGGATTTCTGCCGTTGGGATTACCGGCGGATGCATCTTTCTGGAGCGACCCTCCCGAACCCTGGACAAGCGTTAAGGCATTCAGCGGCGAGCAGTTTCCCATTGATAAGTTTATAAAACCATAAGATAAAGCTATGAAATACAACATTCTCGTTATTATATTTCTGATGATTAGCCTTTCAGGCCGTTCACAGACTACCTCGGGCACGGAAGACAGGGCCTATTGGGTCGGTGTATTGTCCCAAATAGCAAATCCCGTGCTGAGTAACATGAGTAAGGGGGAATTGAAGAAGAATATGCCGGTGGAAACGATTTCCGGCGTACCCAATCCCTCGAATGCGCGTACCACTCACCTGGAAGCTTTGGGACGTTTACTGGTGGGGATGGCTCCCTGGCTGGAACTTGGCCCTGATGGAACTCAGGAAGGGCAATTGCGGGAGAAGTATATCCGGTTGATGATTGAATCCATCAATCACGGTTTCAATCCGAAGTCGAAAGACTATCTGAACTTTACTGTAACCCGCCAGCCATTGGTCGATGCCGCATTCTTCTGCCAGGGATTGTTACGTTCTCCGAAACAGATATGGGGCAACTTGTCGGCAAAGGCACAGCGGAATGTTTTGGACGCTTTGCAACAGATACGCAAGATTAAACCCGTGGAAAGTAACTGGTTACTTTTCTCCGCCATGGTTGAGGCTACATTGCTGGAGCTGACGGGCGAGTGTGATATGCATGCGATAGATTATGCAATCATGCGCTTTAAGGAATGGTATAAAGGAGATGGTTGGTATGGAGATGGAGTCAATCTGCATATAGATTATTACAATAGTTTCGTCATTCACCCGATGCTTCTGGATGTGCTGGAGGTGATGCAAAGGCATGGTAAGGGCGAAGCCGAATTCTATAAGATAGAGAAACAACGCTTTTCCAGATATGCGGAGCAACAGGAGAGAATGATTTCCCCGGATGGGGCATATCCTGTTGTCGGCCGTTCCATTGCCTATCGTTTCGGAACGTTCCATGTGCTTTCGCAAGCCGCGTTAAACGGAATGCTGCCACCTGCCGTCACCAAGGCGCAAGTTAGGTGCGGATTGACTGCCGTCATCAAGAAACATCTATCCGTGAAAGGAAACTTTGACGAACATGGATGGCTTACTCTGGGCTTTGCCGGGCATCAGCCACAGATAGCGGAAAGATATATTTCCACAGGCAGCCTTTATTTATGTTCTGCTGTATTCACTGCACTGGGACTTCCGGCTACCGATGAGTTTTGGACAGCTCCATCTGCCGAATGGACCGGGAAAAAGATTTGGAACGGTAATCCGGATGTGAAGCTCGACAAAGCGATTAAATTATAAACATTTACTTATGTAAACCAGGAATTGAATTTATTCTTTAGGGTATGGTTTTTAGCTAAATGACAAAAGAATTATTTTCAGACATAAGAACAAAAGAACATATTCGCTAAATGATATAATCTGTGTTTTCTTATTTGTTCTTTTGTTCTTATGTCTGAAAAAGGATGTTCTGTTTCCTTCATTTCCATTCAACTTCACCCCCTGGTTCACATCGATTATAAATTAACAGTTAGTATATATGAAGAAGATTTTTACTTTACTTTTATTATCGATAGGTTGCAGCCTCAGTGCCCAACAACCTTTTTCGGCAAATATGGATAAAACGGACATTATTAAAGTCTGTAATGCAGTGTCTGATTGGCAGATAACCCATCATGCACAAGTCAAGCATCATCCGCTGGACTGGACAAACGGCGCCCTATATCGTGGAATGACGGAATGGGGAAAAGTCTCCGGGAATGAATCTTGTTATGACTTTGTACGTGCCATCGGCGAGAAATATAACTGGAATATGTGGGACCGTGCCTATCATGCCGATGACATCTGCGTAGGTCAGGCATTCATTGAGATGTACCGCAAACAGGGAGATAAGCGTATGCTGCAACCCACCATGGAACGTGCATACTACGTGGCTACCCATCCCTCGAAAGCCCCTCTGATGAAAACCGATGCCGTGGGAACATCGGAACGTTGGTCGTGGTCGGATGCTCTCTTCATGGCGCCTCCCGTTTATGCGGCGTTGTACACCATGACCGGTGACAAAACCTATTTAGACTATCTGGATAGCGAATATAAGGAGTGTGTGGATTCCCTCTACGACAAGGAAGAACATCTTTTTTACAGAGACAATAAGCGAATTCCCCTGCGCGAGAAGAATGGCAGCAAGCAATTCTGGGGAAGAGGCAATGGCTGGGTATTCGCCGGACTTCCGTTGATTATTGATAATTTGCCGTTGGATTGTTCTTCCCGGAATTACTACATCCGCTTGTTTGTGGATATGGCAGATGCCGTGCGTAAGACGCAATGTAAAGATGGCGACTGGCGCACCAGTCTTCTGGACCCGGATTCGTACACCATGCCCGAAAATAGTTGTTCCGCATTCATGTGTTACGGCATAGCCTGGGGGCTTCGTAATGGATATTTGCAGAAGCGGGTTTATCAGCCGGTATTGGAAAAAGGATGGCAATCGCTGGTGAAAGCCGTTCATGCCGATGGCAAGTTAGGATATATACAACCCGTTGGCGCCGCACCCAAAGCGGCAGGTTATGACGCGACGGATGTATACGGAGTCGGCGCATTCCTCCTGGCAGGGAGCGAACTGTATAAATTACTTCAGTAGGCTACCCCGCGATGGTAGGGGCGTGAGACCCGGAAGGACGAATGAAACCGGGTATCACGCCCCTATTTTATTCCGAAAGTTACAAGCAACCCTTTGTGGTCGGTAGGCCAAACTCCTTTGGGCAATAGGAACTTATCCTTGGACTTCTCCATTACCCGCTGGCTTTTAGCGATACTTCCCTGTGGACCGAAAATCACGGCTTTTTTCAGCCGGATGGCAGGGTGGGGATAGTAGAACACGTAGTCTATCCGGTCGCGTTCGTCCGACTTGGGTGTCCAGGTCAGCTTCTCGACCGGAATCAGCGGGTTGTCTGCCGGGAAAGTAAATCCGGGATAATTCAATACGTCCGGATACAGTGTGCGGTATGTATCGATGAATCCGTTGTTATCCAGCATCAGGGGGACAGTCCAGGGGATAATCAGCCCGTTGTGGTCATACAAATCCTTTGTTTCGCGTATCCAGTCCAGGTGGGAAGGCTCATTGAAATCTCCCCCCAGGATGACGATGGTACCTTCTTCAATATCTTTACGGGCAGCGGCGATGAAGTCTCTGATAGCGTCATCGCGCAGTGAAGCATCATTCACTTCCAAAACCTCGCGAACGGTTTGCGGGATGGGAATTTCTTTCCAGGTAGAACCGTCGTAGCCCCTTACATTATAATATGCATCGTTCAGATAGTCCAGATGCGCCGTGTAGACAGCTATCTTATGCCCGTTTATGGTACTTGTCATCTTGTAAATGCTTCCGTGGTCGTTCTTCTCGGGATACACGGTCAGGGAATCGGTGATGGGATGGCGGCTCAGCAGACCGCTGTCGTAACTATAAAAAGAGTAATAAGTTTCCCCCTTGGACTTCAACGATTGTACAATGCGGTCGCAAAAGCGGGTGTTGTGGTAATTCCTCACCTCACTGAAAGTTACAAAGTCCGGTTTCAGGCGTACAATCTCCTCCACGATGGCGTCATATCCTCCGGGCACTTGCGTCCCCTCTTGCCAGATGTTCCATTGCAGGACGGTAAATTCCTTCTTCTCCTGACTTCTTCCGAGGGTAGCTGCCAGCAAAAGCAGGCATACTGCGAATAATCTTCTTATCATGATAAGTATTCGGTTATAAATTATAATTAGTTTATACTATTTGTATCATTCGTACTTATCTGTCATGCTGAGCGTAGTCGAAGCATCTACTCTCTGTGAATATATGGGGATGAGATGCTTCGACTACGCTCAGCATGACAGATAGTATAAGTTATTTCTTGTTCATCACTTATTTAGAACTAGATTTCTGCAAAGATAATAAATCTGTGTTAATCTCTCTTGTCAGTGATACATATAAAGAAAAAACTCTCTATCTTTGCACCCGAAAACGAAATGTGGAAAGATTTGAGTAGCTTGCAACCACAGAAAAAAATGCTAAAACACATCCTTTTCTGACGATGCTCCGAGCATCGGGATATGCATGTCTACTCACCACCAGATCCCCGCTTTTCATTCTTTAATTATTCATTCTTTAATTTAGAAGTATGGGATATTTATTCACATCCGAATCGGTGTCAGAAGGACACCCCGACAAAGTGGCCGATCAAATATCGGACGCTGTGCTTGACAAACTGTTGGCTTACGACCCCAGTTCGAAAGTAGCTTGCGAAACTCTGGTTACTACCGGACAGGTGGTGCTGGCTGGAGAAGTGAAAACCAAAGCGTACGTAGACCTCCAACTCATCGCACGCGAAGTAATTCAGAAAATCGGCTATACCAAAGGCGAGTATATGTTCGAGAGCAATTCGTGCGGCGTGCTTTCCGCCATCCACGAACAGAGTCCCGACATCAACCGTGGTGTAGAGCGTCAAGACCCTATGGAACAGGGGGCCGGAGACCAGGGCATGATGTTCGGCTACGCTACGAATGAAACGGAAAACTACATGCCGCTCTCCCTCGACCTTGCCCACCGCATCTTGCAGGTGCTGGCCGACATCCGTCGCGAAGGCAAGCAAATGACTTATCTTCGTCCTGACGCGAAGAGCCAGGTAACCATCGAATATGATGACAACGGCATGCCCGTCCGCATCGATACCATCGTGGTTTCTACCCAGCACGATGATTTCGTCCGGCCTGCCGACGACAGCGAAGCCGCGCAGCTGAAGGCTGACGAGGAAATGCTTGCCATCATCCGCAAGGATGTAATCGAAATTCTGATGCCGCGCGTCATTGCTTCCATCCATGCCGAAAAGGTATTGGCTCTGTTCAACGACCACATCAAATATCACGTAAACCCTACCGGCAAATTTGTAATCGGTGGCCCTCACGGAGATACCGGACTGACCGGACGTAAGATTATCGTAGATACTTATGGTGGCAAGGGTGCCCACGGTGGTGGCGCTTTCTCAGGAAAAGACCCCTCGAAAGTAGACCGCTCCGCTGCATACGCCGCCCGTCACATTGCCAAGAACCTGGTAGCCGCCGGTGTGGCAGACGAAATGCTGGTACAAGTGTCATACGCCATCGGCGTGGCACGTCCCATCAATATTTTCGTAGATACCTACGGCCGCAGCCATGTCAACATGAGTGACGGTGAAATCGCCAAGAAGATTGACGAGCTGTTCGACCTTCGTCCGAAGGCCATCGAAGACCGCTTGAAGCTCCGTAACCCTATTTATCAGGAAACTGCCGCTTACGGACACATGGGACGTGAACCGCAGACCGTCGTCAAGCATTTCAAGTCACGCTATGAAGGCGACAAGGAGATAGAGGTTGAACTCTTTACTTGGGAGAAACTGGATTACGTTGATAAAGTGAAAGCCGCATTCGGCCTCTGATAATTGCCTATTATCAGTTGTCAATAGTCAATTGTCAATAGTAAATTGTCAATAGTAAATTGTCAATAGTAAATTGTCAATTCTCCATTAAAACAGTAATCAGCATAGCTTTACAAGCTATTTATATAGAAAGCTGCCTTTCCACGCACCGTAATCTCGGTGTTGTGAGAAGGCAGCTTCTTTTTAGGGCTTATTCAATAAATGCGAAATGATAATTTAATGAAGAATGAAGAATTTAATGAAGAATGAAGAATTAAGAATGAAGAATTACCTAGCGGCATGCTTGCATAGCGCAGCCAAATTCTTCATTCTTCATTCTTCATTCTTCATTAAATTCCTCATTTACATCATCATATTCTTCCTAATCGAGAACTTCACAATCGCCATCGCATTGATAGCCGCCAGCGGCACATCCATCGGCTCATGGTGTGGATTGTAGCTCACCAGCTTCAGGCACCCTTCCTTGTCCGAACGGTTCACATACTTCACCGCCAGGTACTCGTCGCCGTCTATGACGAACGATACCAGGTACATTTCCCCGTAGATGACGTGGTTGAAACTGTTTATCTCCTTGAAGCCCACGATGTCTCCCGACTTCAGGATGGGATACATGCTGTCCCCGCTGATGTAGAGCGCGCCGTCGCACACGGGGATGCTCGGTATCTGTATCCTGCCCACCACATACTGCCGTTTGTCCGCCAGCAGGGTTTTCAGGTTGGCGGCGGCGGTGATGTCGTAGAGCGCCACGCTGCGGTCGTCCACCACGTCCGGCGTTTTAGGGTTGTGGAGTATCTCCACCTCTCCCTGCGCCCACTCGCAGTCGCACTGCTTCTGCTTGTGCGCCGGACTTCCCTTGCCCGTGAGCAGCCAGTTGTAGTCCACCTCCTTCAAGCTCTCCAGCAGCAGCGGGAAGTCGATGCTGTTACGCGCAATCCAGTTACTCAGCGTTGAACGGGACACTCCCAGATAGGAAGCCAGGGCGGCGTCAGTCTTCAGGTTGAGCACCCTCTTGGCGCGCCCCACGATATCCGACACATTGAATAATAAATCACTTTTCTTTTCCATAAACACAAGTTGTGTAATATTTGATGTAATACTGATTGTTCACTGCCGTATGGGTTTTGAATCAATTGACAAGGGAACAAGTTGACAAGTTAACAAGTTGACAAGTTAACGAGTTAACAAGTTGACAAGGGGACAAGTTGACAAGTTAACGAGGGCTGCGCAACCAGAGCCAACGCGCAGCTCCTTGTCAACTTGTTCCCTTCAATTCCGAACTTTTTTTAAAAAAAACGGCAATTTGATTTGTTTTCTATTTGAAAACCTGTTTATCTTTGCCGTGACAAACGTACGTAAATTGTTTCTAAAATACAAATTATTAAAGCTAAGAATTATGAAGTGAGGGAGATATAGATGCGACGCGAGGGAACTATAGATGTATCATGAGGGAACTATATACCTGTCACGAGGGGCATATAGATGCATCACGAGGGAACTATAGATGCCACAAGTGGGGATATATAGCCCCCCGCAGCGGGACTACAGCCGCCTTACTTCACCAAAAACAAATTTGAAAAACATACATATCATGGAACAGAATATTACCGAAACAACCTGCTACTGTGGCCGTTGCCACCGTGAACTGCCCGTGGGGGCCTTTTACATGAGACGGGATACGGAACATCCCGACTGTTATTGCATCGCGTGCCGCAAGGAAATGAACCGTACCCGTTACCGGGAGTCACACATCGAAAACGCCAAGCGCGATTATCCCGTGATAACGGACGTCACCGACGACACGCAGCGCCTGTCACTCATCAGGCACGCCCTCCGCGTGATAAGGGAGAACGCCGCGCGCAAGCGGATGAAATTGCGCGCAACCGATTATATGTTTGACCTTTAAAGACATCCCATCATGGCACGAATCAAAAAACGGGGACTGGACTACTTCCCCATGAGCACAGACTTCATACACGACCGCATCGTGCGCCGCATCATGAAGCGCGAGGGGGATGGCGCGCTCTCCATCCTGATAGGCACGCTGTCGTACATCTACGCCGGTGAGGGGTACTATGTCCATGCCGACGGCCTTTTCTACGAGGACCTTTCCGCCTGCCTCTACCAGCAGAGCGCCCAGGACGTGCGCCGCATCCTTGCCCTTGCGGTGGAGTACAGCATCTTCGACCCCGGGCTTTTCAGTAAATTCGGCATACTGACTTCCGCCGAAATCCAGAGCCAGTACCTTTTCAGTACGAAACGCCGCAAGAGTTCCGCCATAGAAACGGACTACCGGCTGACGGAAGCGGAGGAAGGGACGGAAGAAGAAGACGGCAATCCGTCTTCACCAAAGGACAACGTGTCCATACCGGGCGGAGACCTTTTCAATCCGGGAGAGGAGTATTCCGCTTACGGCTTCGAAGATGTAACATTAACGCCCCTGAATGTAACATTAACGTCCCAAAATGTAACATCCGGTACACATAGCATAGCACAGCATAGCATAGCACAGGATAGCAAAGAATACTCCCTCCTCAATAGTTCCCCCGAAACCGGAGGAACTCAGGACGCAGGCTGTGGACAGCCTGCGGAGGTGAAGGGGAAAGTTTCTATTCGCAAAGAGTGGACGCCTTCGGACATCGACCGCCTGCAACCTCCGCAGGACGGCGTAAACCGCAACCTGGAGGGGTTGAAGTACAACCTCCGTCAATTTGAAGTCCCCCTTCAAGAGCAGTACGCCGTCATCTTGAAAAGCAACTTCGGAGCCATCGGGCATCCCATGTGGCGGGGATTTGAGGCGTTGCGTACCAGTCACGGCAAGATACGCCAGCCGGGCAAATACCTGCTGAGTTTGTGCAGAGGCAGGTAAATGATAATTTACCGGCGTAGCGCCGGAGCAGGTTTTCCTTTCGGATGGGGTCTTTTCAGACGCGGATTTAGCGGATTAAGCGGATTAAGTTGATTAAGTTGATTTTTTACTTTGTTGCTACTCAAGAAAAAAATCTGCGTCATCTGTGTCATCTGCGTCTGAAAAATTAAAATCCGCTTAATCCGCTAAATCCGCGTCGAAAAAATTAAAACCTCTGTGACCTCTGTGTCCTCTGTGGTGAAAGAAAAATCACCAGTTGCATTTATATCAGTTGCGCTATTATCCGAAGGGAAACTTTGTTCCGGCGCTACGCCGGTAAATTCCCATTTACAGAACCATGCATCTCCCAAACGGGTTTTATTTCAATCTTTTGAAATTGTAAACGGTTAGTAACCAGGTGGAATACATTTCGTGAACAAAAACGGCATTTTTAATTTTCCCATGTACCGGGCAAGTCTTATATTTGCATTGTCATTAAGCTTAAGACACAAAATAAAACTATTACATTAACAATTTAAAAACTTATTAGTATGCCAGTAATTTACAAAGGATTTCAATCCGTATTAGAAAACAAAGAAGGAAAAAAGTTATTCTATCCTCGTGTGGTATTGACGGGCAACGTCAGCACCGCGCAGATTGCAAAGGAGATATCAGAGTATTGTTCGCTCACACCGGGTGACACGAAGAACACCATCGACAACCTGATAAAAGTGCTTAGCACCCACTTGCAGGCCTCTGAGAGTGTCACCCTTGACGGCCTTGGCACTTTCCGCATGGCGATGAAGTCCACGGGCAAAGGCGTGCCGACGGATGAGGAAGTTTCTGCCACGCAAGCCACCATCACCGTGCGCTTTCAGCCTGCCGTCACCCGCAATCTGAACCGCACCGTAGCCACCCGTTCCATGGTGACGGGCGTGAAGTGCGTCCGTCTGGATGCCGCTCCGGGCTCAGGAAACGGCGGCGGAGGCGAAAACGGCTCGGGAGGAAGCGGTGAAGACCAGAACGAGAACCCGCTCGGCTGATTGTAGCGGGATGACCGGACAGGCCGGGGCAGGCACGTGACGCTGAAACGCAGGAAATGCGATAAAACACAGAAAGGCGCGACGAAATTCAACGAAATTCAACGAAACGCGACGCAACGCAACAGAGTGCAATAAAGCGCAACGCAACACGACAAAAGTTTCTGCAGAAACTCTATTTACAATTCACAAAAACATCCATCACAAGCATCGCAAAGGAGGAGTTATCTCTTCTTTAGCCCCTCCTTTGCCTTGAAACTTGACTAAACTACCTTGAAAGGAGGTGTGAAAAACTATGGCAATCAAGAAATCTGTTTGGGATATCATCCTGAAAGTGATTATCGCGGCGGTGTCGGCTTTGGCCGGAGCGATTGGAGTACACGCTACGAATGTATTGTAAGATGATACCATTGGTAACCTTCCGGGGGGAAACAACGGGATTTTCCTTCCCGCCGGGAGGTCTTTTATTCAAACTAAAAACATAAAACACGATGAAAATAAAAAATATGTCACAAAGAATAAAATGTATGTTGTTCTTGCCGCTTTTTTGCGCAAATATGGCATACCCACAGGAACAACCCGGCTATCCGGTTGTGAACACAGTCTCACCTGAAGCGGCAGCGCTGGTGAAAGCCATCAATTATCCCGTAGGATATAATAGCGGCGTGCCGTCTATCAGTATTCCCCTCTACGAATTTAAAGGACGTGAACTTTCCATCCCTCTCGTGCTGAATTATCATGCCGGAGGGTTCAAAGCCCGCGAGCAGGCTCCCAGTACAGGAATGGGATGGACACTCGGATGCGACCTGCAAATTACGCGTGAAATTAAAGGGGGAGATGATTTTAAGAACGAAGGTTACGAATTGTACAAAGGGTTGTATTACAACAGGTTTTGCTATCACTATGACAGTGACGCTTACGACGGTAGCCTGTTGGATGACAATATCAACCTGCTTTCCATAGCCAATGGGGAGATGGATACCCAACCTGACAAATTCTATTACAAACTACCGGGGAAATCCGGTTGTTTCTACCTGGTAAAAAATGATAAGGGCAAGTATTTCGTCCCGGTACCCTATAATGGTATCAAGATAGAATGTTTTCCGACAGGACATCGCAATGACGTGAATTTCCGCATTACCGATACGGACGGAACACGGTATGAGTACACATTCTCCGAACGGCAACGCCTGTATCCCTATTTGTCCAGCGGGGAAGAAACACAGTCCGCCTGGAAATGCAGTTCCGTGGTTTCCCCTTCGGGTTGCGAGACTTTGCATATCGATTATCAAAGTCTGGCAGAACGGGGAACATACATAACGGGGGAATACCTCGAATTCTATGAGGACCTTGCCGGAGACCACGGGACTATCTACGAACGTGGTACTTATTTCCCGGAAGATATTGAAGAAGCCATGCCGGGGGGTGACCAGACGTTTGAACAGGTACGCAGGTATTTCCGTTTTGACAAGCTGAACGTACCCCGCACGGTGTACCATTCGTTCGGACAAGGATCGGGATTGGAACTCTACACCGATGATCCTGAGGCGGAGAATGGCATACGTTCTGATCTCTATACAGCTCCGCGCGAATATGGTAAGTTACTGGTACAAACCAGGATGGGTATTTCTGGGATGGAATTGGACGGTAACCGGCTCAGTTTTTTATATGATGACGAGGATTGCATGACGGAAATCCGTGTGGTACGCCGGGACGGGACGATTGTCCGGCGCATCCGGTTATCGCAATCGAAAGTCGGTACCTGGACATCGGTGAAGAACACGAGCCGCACCAACTACCTGGATGCCGTCACCGTGGAAGACGGCAATGGAAACAAGGCAGAAACCTATAAACTGGACTATACGACAAAATATGCCTTCTCCAACTATCTGAAGGGGTTTGACGCATGGGGAGGTGTAAATAGAGGGACCTGCCAAATGGATTCGCCTTGTGGAATAACAGTTCCAGCCATGGAGGTACAAGCCAAGCATTATTATGCGAGTACCCCCTACGCCTACACATACGATTTCTGGACCTGGATAGGAGGTTCACACGAATATTTGAATGAGATGAATGACTGGATAGAGCCCGAATATGCCCTCATGGGACAACTTGAGAGGATTACTTATCCGACGGGGGGATATACTGAGTTTAGGTTCGAGAACAACATGGGTGAATTGATGGGAACGGAAAATTCACCTTTCTTGTGCGGGGGGCTGCGTGTGACGGACATCAGTAACTATGACAGTGACGGAAGCTTGCTGACACGCAAGAAGTTTGTTTATGGTGATGACCCCTGGGGGACGGGCATTCCCAACGGCCTCTATTACTATAACGCTCCGGACATGGACGAGACTTTCAGCTACAAGCAGACGGTGATGTATCTTGTTGACCCCATTTTTGAGGAATATGGTACGATGCTGAACGGTCCTACAGAAACACGTACTACTTTCCTTGCCTATCCGCTTGAAAACCTGTTTTACAGTAACGGCTCTCCCATCTATTATACCAAAGTGACGGAATATGACTACGATACGGAAGGACTGAACGGGAAAAAGGAATTCATTTATACCGATCCCGCCATCTTCGGACTACCCATGCGCCGTAAGATAGAGGGAACCAACCTGCTTGAATTTACCGAAGAGTGGCGGAACGGACAGATGGAACAGGAGAATGTTTATAAATATGAGGGCGGGAATTTTATCCCCGTACACTCCAAAAAATATCGATATAAGGTATTCCGCAAGAGTGATGACGTGATAAACACATTCTTTTGTTATCGGAAGATGGTGATTATGGGGGTTTATGACAGTGGTGACGAATACGACCGTTATACCTATGGTGAGATAAACGATGCGTATACCTTACGGAATGTGGACGTGTCCCAGTTGCTGGATACTTACGACCAGGGAGCTGCTACCGGTGGTATACTGCCCATGGAAATATCCGATACCGTATATGTCGGTGGGAAAAAGCTGGTTACAGTGACCGGATACGAATATGACACGCTGTTGCAGCCTACTGCGGTTACGGTGACCTATCCTGAAGGAGAAACGGAAAAGACCATGACCAGGTATGCCGCCCAATGCACCGGTGACTTTGTGGATGCCATGGAAGAACGGCACATGGTGGGAGTGCCCATACAAGTGGAAACGGAACGTATGACGGAGAACGGTTCCACAAAGGTGTCAGGTTACATTAACTTATTCGATACGGAAAACCCGGCACTGGTGAAAACGGTATATAGACTGGAGCCTACCGGTAATTCGGGAAGTTTGAACATGGATGGTTTCCTCATTCCGGGAGAATATTACGAAAAGTCCTCACTGCTCTATAATGCCGCCGGAAATATTGTACAAATCAGCACAAACGACCTTCCTGTGACAACTTATCTGTGGGGATATGGGCACAGGTATCCTGTAGCGGAGGTCAAAGGAGCCACTTATGAGGAGGTTCGCGCCGCTTTGGGCGCCGGCACGGTGGATGGCTTGGAAGTTTCCTTTGACGACACCTATATACGTAATTGTGTACAAACCTTGAGGGAACATGCCCTGATGGCAGGTGCGCAGGTCACCACTTTCCTGTATTTACCCCTGACGGGAATGACAGAGACCGTCAAACCGGACGGGACGAAAGAGAACTATATGTATGACGGCTTCGGCAGGCTGCGGGCAGTCGACAGGAACGACGGGCAGAGGGTGAAAGCTTATGAATACCACTATATGGACAGATAAATCTATTTTTCATTTATTTTTAAAACACGACATCATGAGAACTGATATGATAAAAAAAAGAACAGGATTGCTGGCAGCCATATTGCTGCTGGCGGTCTCGGTTGCCGGACAAGACAACCAACGTAACTATGTGCTTACACGTATTGCGACCTCTGCAAACCAGGCAACATCCATGGAGAGCATCGCGTATGCCGACGGACTCGGCCGTCCCCTGCTGGAGGTACAAAAAAGTATTACCCCCACCGGGCAAGATTTGGTCACGCTACACGGTTACGACGGATACGGCCGCGAAAATCGCTTGTGGCTTCCCGTACCAATGGCCGGAAACGGAGGGTTCCGGACGGAAAACGCCATAGGCAGCACGGCCAGGAGCTTTTACAATGACATCCGTCCCTATACCGAGTATGGTTATGAGGCTTCCCCGTTGCAGAGGCTGATTTCAGAGCAGGGACCCGGTGAAGCTTGGGACGGGAAAGCGGTCACTACCACCTACTCGGCGAATGGTACGGCAGGGGCATGCCCCCGCTACCGCCTTTCGGGAGGTATCCCTGTCTATGCGGGCGATTACGGCGACGGGCAACTGCTTGTAACCGAAACCACGGACGAGGATGGGCGGGTGGCCCGAGAGTTCAAAGACAGCAAGGGGCTTACCGTGATGTTCAGGCAAACGGACGGTACGGTAGAACATGATACCCGGTATGTATACGACGTTTACGGGAACCTCCGCTGTGTGCTTCCTCCCGAAGTGCCTGTTTCTCCGGGTGGGGATGAGTTGGAGAAATACGCTTTCATGTACAGTTACAATGGCAGGAACTTATGTACGGAATATAAATTGCCGGGATGCAGCCCGGTATATATCTGCTATGACGAGTCCGACCGTGCCGTATTGCAGCAGGACGGTCTGCTCCGCGAGCAAGGCAAGTGGAAGTTCACCCTCTATGATGCGATGGGAAGGGTAACGGTGGAAGGTATAGGGGCTGTTGACGAATCATCCGTACAGTCTTCCACGGTGGTGGCTGTGTTCTGCGGAACGGGAGGTTTCCTTGATAGCGGATACACAATCAGCGGGATGGATATCACGGTGGACGGCGCGGAGTTGCTGACAGTCAACTATTATGACAATTACCTGTTTCTCGGGATGAGCGGCATTCCTTCAGGGCTTGCCTACGAAGCGGATAGCGGATATGACGCGCGTTTTGAAGGAACTGCCTCGGGAAAAGGATACCTGACAGGTACACGAAGTTTCTGCCTGGGAGGGGCTTCGGGAGCGGTCGTCTCCGCCTTTTACTACGATGCGGAGGGCAGGATGGTACAACAGCGTTCCACCAATCTGCTGGGCGGTTTCGACACGGACTGTTTCACCTACTCCTTCAGCGGGAAACCGCTCAAGCACAAGCATGTGCACACCGCCACAGGGAAATCGACGCAGACGGAAGTGTACACTTATACATACGATTCTGCGGAAAGGCTGAAAGAGGTATATCACAAGCTGAACAATCAGGCGGAGGTGTTGCTGGCAAACAATACTTACGATGAATTGGGCAGGTTGAGCGGAAAGCAGTTGCATGGGGATATGTACGGGACAACGTATGCCTATAATATTCGCGGCTGGCTGACGGGGATTAGCGGAAGCAAGTTCTCACAGGACCTATACTATAATACCGGAAATGGCACGGCACGCTACAACGGGAATATCAGCAGCATGACCTGGAATGGCGGGGACGGAGTGACGCGTGGATACAAGTACGCTTACGACGGGCTGGGCAGGTTGACTGACGCCGCTTATGGAGAGGGGGCTTCTATCAACGGCAACTCTGGCCGTTTCACGGAAAAGGTGACCTCGTATGACAAGAACGGGAATATCCTTTCCTTGCAGCGTTACGGGCAGACTTCGGCTTCGGGATACGGGCTGATTGACAACCTGTCGTTCACGCTGGACGGCAACCGGCTGAACCGGGTGGACGATGCGGCGGGAACGACGGCATACAACGGAGGATTTGAATTTGTGGATGGCGCTTCACAGGCCAATGAGTACGTTTACGATGCGAATGGCAATTTAACGAAAGATTTAAATAAGAATATCATTGATATTCAATATAATGTATTAAATTTGCCTTCAACAGTGACTTTTGCGGATGGAAGTGTGATATCCTACCTGTATAGTGCGGATGGGATGAAGTTACGGGCTGTGCATGCTATTAATGGTACCACCACAACAACCGACTACTGCGGAAATGTGATCTATGAAAACGGTGTAGCCCGGCAGTTGTTGACGGAAGAGGGGTATATCTCCTTGGACAACGGGCAGTATTACTACTACCTGCAGGACCATCAGGGGAATAACCGGGTGGTGATGAACCAGAGCGGCGGCGTGGAGGAGACGAACCATTACTATCCCTTCGGAGGCGTCTTTGCAGTTTCGGGAAATGTACAACCTTACAAGTATAATGGTAATGAACTGGATGCGAAGAAAGGCTTGAACTTGTATGATTATGGGGCAAGGCAGTATGATGCGGCAGTGGGAAGGTTTACGACGGTGGATGCAATGGCAGAGAAGCACTACTCCATAGGCACGTATGTCTATTGCGGCAATGAACCGGTAAGTAGAATTGATCCGGATGGAAATGATTGGCGGGTACAAACCTGGTACAATCGGGAGACGGACAAGATTGAGTATATATTTACGGTTAATGCGGCCCTTCAGAATAGCTCGAGTAATTTAGCTCTTGACATGCAGGCTTTGGCCACAGTGATTACAGCACAAATCAATGCTGCCTATACAATCTCGCAAAGCAGTTTCATATCAACCATGAACTTTAACCTTAGAGTGGTGGATAAGATAGAGGATGTGAAGGATAATGAGCATTTGTTCCAAGTGATAGACCAAAAGAGATTAGGGAAAGGGAAAGATCCTCAAAGAAGAACACGGGGACAAACGCAACTATTTGGGTTAGATATACAAATTGGAACAGTAGCCGCCAATGAGATGTTGAGTGGGAAAGATAATAGAACTGCTGCGCACGAGTTGGGACATACGGGTGGATTAAAAGATAAAACAGAAAAGGCTGATATCCATAATTTGATGATGCAGAAAAGTACAGTGCAGCGCCATAATGGGAATTATATGCAAGCTACTGACCTTTCTTTAACTCAAATACGTGCAATAAGAGATAACTATATTCATAAGAGATTGCATAAGCCATCTGTTTTAAGAAACAATATTAATAAAAAACGTTAGCCTTATGAGAAGAGGAATATTCATTTTCTTAGGTATATTACTGCTATTGACCTGTTGTGTCAGTGAAGTTTCCAAACATGATCGTTTTTCTATTAGTGTATTATCTCGTAAAAAAGGATATCAAGACCGTAATGGAAATGATTATATTAAATTATGGGTAAATGACAGTCTATTATTCAGTGGAGTTTATTATAACAGGTTCAATGAAGAGACTCTTGATTATTTTGATGAATTCTTGGGAATGGAAGTCGCTTCATTTGACAAAAAGGAAGATAGTATAAAAATTAGGGTTCGTATAATATCTTTAGATTCAGTTTTGTTATACAATAATAGGTATGCAATAGATACATCTTTCTTCTATCGTATAGATAATATACCAGATATAGTCATTTCTGTGGAGAGATTTTATGATAGTTTATCAATATACGACACTTTACGAACACCGTATATGTATTATTATGAGTAACAATAACATGTTTTTCTGGTAATAAAGAATAGTCTGTCGCAGCGGATGTTTTTCATCCGCTGCTTCTGTATATAAGAAACCCTGTTTTT
>NZ_CAUFUE010000027.1 GCF_959029255.1 uncultured Bacteroides sp.
TAGAGTAGCTGACTACGGATCAGCCGGTTACAGGTTTGAATCCTGTCGCGATCACTAAGAACTTCTGCTAAATTCGCAGAGGTTCTTTTTTTATTTGGATATTTACAGGTTACGACGGCTCAGTTTAAATTCTTGGGGGATTCCGTTAAAATACTTATTTTTGTCTCATGAAATCAAAACGCAAATCCCCAGTTACTCCCTTGGAGCTATTAGGTATGTTCCTTCCTACAGGCATGCTTGATTATTTCGACGAATCCTTTGCTCCCGGTTTCCTAGCTGGAATATTGCTCGGGAACGACATTCTTTTCTTCAAGGTAAATAACAACCTCACTAGAGCTTTCCTGCACATCTATAAGGTCAAAGTAATCTAAAGTGCCTTCAGGAAGAAGAAGGCGATAACCATTGGAATCATAATAAAAAAGCCCTGCGATTAAGCAAGGCTTTTATTATTACATAAAAGGGCAACTTTAGCACTTTATATTCAATTCATCCAAAATCTTCCGCATCGCCTCAAAAGTAGTAATTCTTGTTGGTACTAGCGGCAAACGAAGTTTATTTTCAATCATACCCATCACATTCAACATGGCTTTTACACCGGCAGGATTGCCATCAACAAATAAAAGTTTGAATAACTCAGCAAATTTATGATGGATAGTTAGCGCATTTACATAATCTCCTTGCAATGCAAGACGCACCATACGGCTAAATTCACGCGGGAATGCATTTCCTATGACCGATATGATACCAACCGCCCCCAAGGTAATCAGAGGGAAGGTAATGCCGTCATCACCCGAAATAACGTCAAAATTGGCGGGTTTATTCTTAATTATATCATCCATTTGAGAAATGTCACCCGAAGCCTCTTTTATGGCAATCACATTTTTAAAATCACGCGCAATACGTAAAGTCGTTTCGGCTTTCATATTTACGCCTGTACGCCCCGGCACATTATAAAGCACGATAGGCAACTCCGTTGCTTCAGCAATAGCTTTATAATGTTGGTATATACCTTCTTGTGACGGTTTGTTATAATAAGGAACAACAGAAAGAATGGCATCGACACCAGTGAAATCGTCATTTTTCAGCGTTTCCACTATAGCACGGGTATTATTACCACCTACTCCAAGTAAAATAGGAATCCTCCCATTCACACGTTCGATGACCATTTTTTTGATTTTCTTCTTTTCATTTTCCGTCAGAGTCGGAGTTTCTGCCGTGGTGCCCAATACGCATAAAAAATCGGTGTTATTTTGAAGCAAATAGTCCACCATGCGCATCAATGCATCGTAATCAACGCTTTCATCCTCTTTAAATGGAGTAATCAGCGCTACCCCCATTCCTTTCAATCTTGTCTGTATCATGAGTATTATAAAGTAATCTCTAATTAAATGACTCGCAAAAGTACGATTTTTTTCGATTTACCCTACAAAAACAAGCTATAAAAAAGCTTTTTGCAGAAATTTGTTAGGATAACAACTCTAAAAAATCCTCTTCGCTCATAATCTTTATCCCCAGCTTCTGTGCTTTTTCAAGTTTAGCAGGCCCCATATTGTCACCGGCCAGTATAAAGCTAGTCTTGGCTGAGATACTACCCACATTCTTTCCACCATTTTTCTCAATCAATTCCTTATATTCATCTCTGGAATGATGCGTAAATACGCCACTGATAACAATAGATTGTCCGGTAAGTCTGTCTGTATATCCACTCAAGTCTTCTTCCTTCCTGTAAAATTGCAATCCTGAAGCTTTCAAACGCTCTATTAGCTCTCTGTTTAATGGGTTAGAAAAATAACCGACAATACTTTGCGCTATTTTTTCACCGATTTCATCGATGTTTTTAAGCTTTTCAAGATCAGCATTCTCCAATTCCTCAATGTCTGCAAATGATTTTGCAATCTTCTTCGCTACAGTTTCTCCCACAAATCGGATACCCAGCGCAAAAAGTACTCTCTCAAAAGGCACTTCTCGACTAGCAGCTATACCATTTATTATATTTTCTGCTGATTTTTCACCCATGCGGTCCAAATTCTTGATATCATCTGCTTTCAATCGATAGAGGTCTGCGGTATCTTTGATTAATCCCAACCTAAAAAACATATCTACGGTTTCAGGTCCTAATCCATCTATATTCATAGCCTTACGACTGATAAAATGCTCTATTTTGCCTTTTATCTGGGGTGGACAAGTCGTTTCATTAGGGCAATAGTGCGCAGCTTCTCCCTCATAACGAATTAATCTACTGCCACATTCCGGACAATGAGTGATAAATTTCACTTTTTCACCGATAAGCATATTACGTGCATCTTTGTCAACCCCTGTGATTTTAGGAATTATCTCTCCACCTTTTTCCACATAAACCATATCGCCTATATGCAAATCAAGTCCTTCAATAATATCCGCATTATGCAGGGAAGCCCTTTTCACAATAGTTCCGGATAATTGCACCGGATCCAGATTAGCCACAGGAGTAACGGCACCGGTACGCCCCACCTGATAAGTAACCTTGTTCAGGCGTGTCAATGCTCGCTCTGCCTGGAACTTATAGGCGATTGCCCATCGGGGAGATTTTGCAGTGAAACCGAGGTTTTTCTGCTGTTTCAAGCTGTTTACTTTCAATACAATACCATCAGTAGCTACCGGCAGGTTTTTGCGTTCTGTATCCCAGTATCTGATATACTCAAAGACTTCCTCTAGGCTGCGAGCCTTTTTCATGTGCTCTGAAATTTTAAATCCCCAACTGGCAGCCGCTTGCAGATTTTCGTAATGACCGTCACAAGGCAATTCTTCTCCCAATAGATAATACAGATAAGCATCAAGTTTACGTGATGCTACAATTGACGAATTTTGCAGTTTCAATGTACCTGAGGCTGCATTGCGCGGATTGGCAAAAAGCGGTTCTTCACGAGTCTCTTTTTCACGATTAAGCTCCTCAAATACCTCCCAAGGCATCAATATTTCCCCCCTGATTTCAAACAATGAAGGATAATCACCATGAAGCACCAATGGAATAGTACGGATAGTCTTCACATTATCCGTCACATCATCACCTTTTTCACCATCACCACGTGTAACGGCACGTAGCAACTTACCATTTTCGTATGTCAGTGAAATGGAAGTACCATCATACTTTAGTTCACAGCATATTTCAAAATCTTCATTCAGCGCTTTCTTGACCCGATCATAGAAATCTGTCACTTCACTTTCCGAGTAAGTATTACCCAAGGAAAGCATTGGGTATTTGTGGGTGACTTGCGTAAAATTCTTATTCAAATCACTTCCTACACGCATGGTAGGAGAATTTTCATCTTGATAATCAGGATGTTCTTTTTCCAACTCCTGTAACTCACGCATCATGTCGTCAAACTCCTTATCAGATATTTCAGGGGTATTCAACACATAATAATTATAGTTATGCCGATGCAATTCGGCACGGAGTTGATCTATTTTTTCTTTTGCAGTCATAGCGATTCGGATTGTTTTAACGCAAAAATACAGGTTTCTAACCGAATATTTATGTTTTTGTTTTATGAAAATGGAATGTATCACTATTTTTGCAGAAAAATTAAGTTTTATGCGAATTGATATTATCACAGTCTTACCGGAGATGATTGAAGGTTTCTTTAATTGCTCCATCATGAAACGTGCTCAGAATAAAGGGCTTGCCGAAATTCATATCCACAATCTCCGTGACTATACAGAAGATAAATATCGTCGTGTAGACGATTATCCCTTTGGTGGTTTTGCCGGAATGGTGATGAAAATAGAGCCTATAGAACGTTGTATCAGTGTTTTAAAAGCCGAAAGAGATTACGATGAGGTGATTTTTACGACTCCTGACGGCAAACAATTTTGCCAACCAATGGCCAATACGCTCTCGCTAGCCGAAAACCTTATTATTCTTTGCGGGCATTTTAAAGGTATTGATTACCGTATTCGCGAACATCTCATCACGAAAGAAATCAGTATAGGTGACTATGTACTGACAGGAGGCGAACTTGCCGCCGCCGTTATGACAGATGCTATCGTACGAATTATCCCCGGGGTAATCTCTGATGAACAATCTGCTCTATCCGACTCTTTCCAAGACAACCTGCTGGCTGCTCCGGTCTATACACGTCCAGCCGATTACAAAGGCTGGAAAGTTCCTGATATTTTACTATCTGGTCATGAGGCTAAAATTAAGGAATGGGAACTTCAACAATCACTTGAAAGAACTCGCAAACTACGCCCCGATTTACTGGGAGAGTAAAATCCAAAGTGTAAATAAACAGAAAAAGGACATTTGGCTATGAATGTCCTTTTTTATGAATTATACTTGCGAATGGCAATCCTTTGTTTTTCGTCACACCTCAAGTGCACCGATTATCTCCTTAACAGACTTATATCCATACCTATTAAGGTAGTCATCAATACCTTCCGCAACCTTTATCGTAACCTCTGGATCTATGAAGTTTGCCGTACCTATTTGAATAGCAGAGGCACCTGCAAGCATAAACTCCACCGCATCTTTCCAGTTCATAATACCCCCTAAACCAATGACAGGTATTTTTACCGCTTTAGCAACTTGCCATACCATACGTAGCGCGATAGGCTTCACAGCCGCACCCGACATTCCACCTGTTACCGTAGAGAGCACCGGACGCCTACGTTCCGCATCCACAGCCATTCCTAGCAAGGTATTGATGAGTGAGACACTGTCTGCACCACCATTTTCTGCTGCACGAGCAATTTCAGTGATATCCGTTACGTTCGGTGAGAGCTTTACTATAAGTGTCTTTTTATATACCGAACGTACAGCTTTTACCACTTCTTCAGCCCCTTTGGCTGTGACACCAAATGCCATTCCTCCTTGTTTCACATTAGGACAAGAAATGTTCAGTTCTATAGCAGGAATATTTACAAGTTCATTGATAATAGATGCAGTTTCAACGTAATCTTCAATAGCCGATCCTGAAACATTTACAATCATATTGGTTTTTATATCCTTGATACGCGGATATATATATTCAACAAAGTAATGTACACCCTTATTTTGCAGTCCCACAGCATTTAACATACCCGATGGAGTCTCAGCCATGCGCGGATAAGGGTTACCTTCACGTTTGTGAAGGGTAGTTCCCTTTACAATTATACCACCTATTCGCGATATATCGATGAAATCGGCAAATTCCTCACCATATCCAAATGTCCCGGAAGCCGTCATAACGGGATTCTTCATTTGTAATTCACCTATATTTACACTTAAATCTGCCATAATAGTTTGTTTATATTAAAAACCGGACCTTCTTTACACACACACAAATGACCTTCTGTAGTATTTTCCACACAGCATAAGCAAGCACCTATACCACAAGCCATCATATTTTCCAGAGAGACTTCGCAGTTGATACCTTTACTTTTGGCATATTTTGCCACAGCCATCATCATCGGTTTCGGACCGCAAGTATATATTTGCTTAAAATCCATCTTATTTAATATAGAGTGTTGAGTAACATAGCCTTTTTCTCCATAGCTACCATCTTCAGTAGTGGTATATACTTCACCATAGGCAGCAAATTGCTCCAATTGAAGCAAATCTTTATCACTGCGAGCCCCCAACAGGAAAATTGGTTTACTACCATTCTTGGCCAATTGCTCACCTAGATAAAGCATGGGAGCCGTACCCACACCACCGCCTACCAAAAGAAGCTTGTCAGAGGGATTTTCAGGCATTGTGAAGTAATTCCCCAGTGGAAGTACCACATTGATTATATCACCAGTTTTGGCTTCTCCTAAGCGCTTGGTTCCGTCACCAACAAGTTGTATAAGGAACCATACCTGGTTCTTTTGGCTATCCACATAATTGATAGAAATGGGGCGGCGTAGGAAAGTAGTAGGTGAACCGTCTACACGAATTTCAGCAAATTGCCCCGGCAACATTTCCGGAAGCGGAGACGGAGAAGCCAACTTTAGCAATACATAATTAGCATGCAATCGAACATTCTCTGTCACAGTCAAATCTAAAATATATTTTTTCATATCATCAAAAGAAGGAATTATGTCTTTCGTTTGCAAAGATAGTGCAAACTAGATGCAGACACAAATTTATTTGCACTATCCATTCTCCATACTCCTTAATTTTCGGGTTTAAATGTTTCATAAGTATTATCATCAAAGAAAATTCTTATTTCAGTAATTCTCCTAGGAGGTCTTTCTTTATAGATAATCTCTTGTTTTACAACCTCTTTAGGTACTTTTTGCGGCGTTTCTAATGCAATTTCCTTGCGATTTTCTATTGTACTCGATCCATTGGACAGATTTTCGGGATTCTCAGCAAATAAAGGGTAATCAAATCCGCCGTTTTCTGCAGAATCGGAGTTATCAGCATCATTGCTCATATTACCATTACCGGTAAGTAACCATTCCAGGTTTATGTCATTATACCGTTGGTGTAGGCGAAGAATAACTTCCGTACTTGGATACTTATTACGAGGACCTAAAATATGGGATATAGTAGCTTGAGCTACTCCAATACTTTCGGCAAATGCTCCGGCCGTCATTTTCTCACGATCCATAATCATTTTAAATCTGTCTTTTATACTCATAATGCAGGTGTGATTACAATTGTATAGTCATTAATATTGATTACAAAAGTAAAAAAAGAAAATCACAAATGCAAATCATAATTGTGAATACTTTGATTTTACATTTGTACATCCAATATTTCAAATGTCATTAATACAATTGTTATAGAATAAAAACAACCTACCAATACTATTACTCTTAAACTTTAACAAATAGAGATAATAATCTGACATTCAATGATATATATCACAATAATAGGAGCTAAAAACTTATATTACATTTGTTTTATTATTACTTCTCCCCCATTTTTATTGAATGATTTAATAAAATAGTGTATTCAACAGATTTATAGCTGTTTATTTATAAAAATACTGCTCGTTAAGCAGAGGTGATAAACATTTGTAAATCATCTATTCCTTAGCTCAATTTATACTATTCACATTTGTATACAACTCGTAATGTTTACAATAGGAATACAACAAAAGAAAACAAAATACAAACGTAATATGTAAATATTACAATAATCAATACACATAGTTGCAAACAACAACTATCACTTCAATTAATATTCTTATTTTCTTATAAATATTTTTGGGAAATATGAAAATTAGCTGACAATGCTATATTTCCGTATAATTCTCCGACTGATTGAAAAAAAACGATTCTGAGAGCCTTATTATTAATGCAGCAGATTGTATATCAATACATTTACCCCATTTTATAAAGTCTAAAATAACCGTCAAATAGAAAAAATAGAATGGTTTTGCTTTTAGAATAAAAGAAGAAGAGATTATTTAGGTAAAAGAGGGTATCCATAGGACTAAAAAGATGTAACCATATCGAGTAAAGGCGTACAGCCATTACCCGTAAGGCAACATCCTTTTCAAAGAATTAATGTAAGATTTTAAATACCAATTCCCGTAAAATATCTCCATCATTCAGTGAAGAATTACCTACTCCTTTAGATTTGGCATCTGCGTATCTGATTTCTCCAATAATCTGCATTGTTTTTACTCCACTATACCGTCTCATAGCAGATAAATATTCGCGCGATTGCCAAGGACTTTTCAACCCTACAAAATTAGCTATGCCCTGCTCCGTTTTTTCAGGCGCATAATATGCCAACATTAAATTGGAGAAGAAACCGAAAAGTAAAGATAAAGTCATTTGAATTGGATTCGTTTTCGGATTTTCCTCAAAATATTTTATTATCTTATTAGCTTTCAAAACATCTTTTTCGACGATTGCACTACGGAGTTCAAAGTTATTATAATCTTTGCTGATTCCAATGTTCCGTTCAATCTGTTCAGGGGTGACACGTGTCTGACCTTTTGGAAGTGTAATAATCAGTTTTTCCAGCTCTCCGGTAAGGCGGCTAAGGTCAGTTCCTACAAAATCGGCAAGCATAGCGGTTGCCTTAGGTTCAAGGTCAACACCTTTACGTTTCATATAAGAAGATATAAATGTCGGTAACTGGGCATCCTTCACTTTCTTAGACTCAAATAAGACACCCGATTTCTCTATTTCAGCCGCCAGTTTTTTCCTTCTGTCCAGTGCACCATGTTTATGGCATATCACTAATATAGTGGAAAGCAAAGGTTTTTGAAGATAGAAAGAAAGTTCTTCCATATTACGGATATTCTGAGCTTCCTTTACCACTACGACCTGATGCTCAGACATCATCGGATACCGTTTGGCTGCATTGATAACCGTCGCTATATCTACATCCGCACCATAAACAACGGTCTGATTAAATTCTTTCTCCGTTTCAGTCAGCACGTTGTCCGTGATATAATCGGCAATGAGATCGATATAATACGGTTCTTCTCCCATCAGATAATAGACAGGGCGATATTGCTTGGCTCTCAGCTCTTTCAGAATGTCGTCACAAGTAATTTCTTGTTTTGCCATATTGGTTTACCAGTCGAATTTCAAATGTTTCACAGTTTTCTTTTCATCGATAATCATCTTCAGGGATGCGATACCGATTTCCACATGTTCAGTCACATAATTCTTAGTTACCAAGTTGTCACTTTTATCCGTTTTCACTCCTTCAGGAATCATGGGCTGGTCTGACACTAACAGAAGAGCGCCGGTTGGAATATGATTGGCAAAGCCGCAACTGAACAAAGTTGCTGTTTCCATATCGACAGCCATGGCACGCGTTTTCTTCAGATATTCCTTAAACGCTTCGTCGTGTTCCCAAATACGCCGGTTGGTAGTATATACAGTGCCTGTCCAGTAATCGCGGGCATAGTCACGGATGGCAGAAGAAACGGCGCGCTGCAACATAAAGGCCGGAAGTGACGGCACCTCGGGTGGAAAATAATCATTGGAAGTACCTTCGCCACGAATAGCGGCGATAGGAAGGATAAGGTCCCCTATCTTATTTTTCTTGTCGATGCCACCACATTTACCCAAAAACAAGCAGGCTTTTGGATGTATAGCACTCAGCAAATCCATGATAATGGCAGCGTTAGGGCTACCCATGCCGAAATTGATAATGGTAATTCCTTCTGCACTGGCCGATATCATGTTGGCGTCTTTCCCCAAGATAGGAACATTGAATTGCTCCGCAAATATTTCTACATACTTGTTGAAGTTGGTCAACAGAATATACTCTCCAAAATCCTCCAGGTTACGTTTTGTATAACGAGGCAGCCAATTAGCTACGATTTCTTCTTTTGTTTTCATAAGATTTCATTAAATTTGTACTCCCTAAGGTTGGAATACCATTATTTAACTTACAAATGTAGTAAATGTTATCGTTAAATCTACCAGCATTCGATGCTAAAATTGCCGCAAGGAACGGAAAAAATGTTATTTTCGATGTGATACGTCGTCGATATGTCGCCCTCACTCCCGAAGAATGGGTACGGCAACACTTCGTACACTTTCTTCTTGCTCATAAAGGATATCCACAGGCACTTATGGCAAACGAAGTCCAGGTGCAATTGAACGGTACAAAGAAGCGATGTGACACGGTGCTATATCGACGTGACCTCACCGCCCGGATGATTGTAGAGTACAAAGCTCCCGATATTGAAATCACACAGAAAGTTTTCGACCAGATAACTCGTTACAACATGGTGCTGAAAGTAGATTATCTCATTGTCAGCAACGGGTTACAGCATTATTGTTGCCGGATGGATTACGAACACAACACATATATTTTTATGCACGATATTCCTGAGTACCAAAGTCTATAACTTTGAACACCTTTCTTTCTATAACTCAACCCTCTTCAATACCATATCGAGAGGTAATAACATCCGGAAATACTCCATCAAAACACCCGGATGTTTTGCATGAAAACACCCGGATGTTATCCCTCAAAACATCCCCATGTTTTAGGGTAAAACATCCGGGTGTTTTGGGAGTTCTATATAAGGCAGAAAGAAACTAAGTACCTATATCATTACAGTTAAGTCACAATATCATTGCGGTAAAGTCCCCACTCTTTATCTCATCACATCATATATCATGCGCGATATATGGGCAATAATCTCGGCATTGGTTTCATCCGTTTCATACGAGTCCATGACAAAAACGGCAATGTAATATTTCCGTCCGTTGGGAAGGATGATGCGTCCGGCATCGTTATCGGCGATTTTCATACCGGCGGAAGTACGGTCAGAGGAACCGGTTTTGTGTCCGACAATGACGTTTGCAGGCAAGCGCCCTTTAATTTTGTTTGTACCGGTTTGAGTATCTGTCATAGTTTGCCAAAGAAACTCTTTATAGATTGGGGCAAACAGATTGTTTTCATCGGCTATTTTCAGTAATCGGACAACGGCGGAAGGGGTACTCCAGTTTTTGTATGGAGTATCGGCACCAATATGCATACTTGCTTCCGTTTCCGAAAGGTTGAAGTCACCGATGTTCAAGCGACGGATATAATCATTGACTTGCTGTATTCCACCTACATACTCTATCAAGATATCACAGGCATTATTGTCACTTAAAGAAATACTGTATTGCAACAACTCCCGCAACGAAATGGTTAGATCCTTATTGGGAAACTTTTTCCGCAAAGGACTATATGTATCCTGTCTCAGTTGGGCAGCCTTTACATGGATGGTACTATCCAAACTGATATGCTGTTTGTCCATTTTGTCTAAAACCGCCAGAGCCACATGTAGCTTGAACACACTGAGCAGCGGGTAATGAATGGAGTCGTTGCATAAAATTGTTTCTCCATGCTCGGTCAGTACAGCCACACCGACAGTGGCTTTCTTAGCTTCCAGCCAATCGGCGATGTGGTTCTCTACAGGTGAAGTCTGTGCTCCAATATCGGCTACATAAAGAAATAAAGTCAGTATTAGAAGTATATATGATTTCATCAACATTCATTTTTTAATCGCAAAGATAAATATATATGTCTAAATGATATAATTTCAGGCACAGAATTACATGGATAAACACAGGTCCAGATCATAATATCAATCTTTTACTTTACTGCAATTACATAAATGGGAATTTGGGGAAATGAAGAACTAAGAATGAAGAATAAAGAATTTGGCTGCGCTATGCAAGCACGCCGCAAGGCAATTCTTCATTCTTCATTCTTAGTTCTTCATTAAATTATCATTTTCCTGAACCATCCTCCGCCTCCTTTAGCGAAACGAGGGGCTTCTTCTTTCCCACTCTCTCCTGCAACTTCTGCATCAGTTCATAGAAATTCGGAATATAAACCGTAGCAAGCAATGTATTCAAAGCCATACCGAACACCACGGCGGCACCAAGTGCAATACGGCTACCTGCTCCTGCCCCTGTTGCAAATAATAATGGCATCACACCTAGCACAAATGCCAGTGAAGTCATCAGGATCGGGCGCAGCCGGATATGTCCCGCCTGAAAAGCTGCATCGCGGATAGAATTACCTTGTGCACGGAAGTCACGGGCAAATTCCACTATCAGGATACCATTTTTAGCAGAAAGGGCAACAAGCAGAATTATACCGATTTGAGTATAGATGCTGACCGGTGTCCCCATGACATAACAACCAAACATTGCACCAAGCAAAGCCACCGGAAGACCCATAACTGCTGCCACCGGACTGGTCCAGCTCTCGTATTGAGCGGCAAGAACAAGAAATGCTACAATCAATGCCATAATGAAAACTACGGAAGTAGTCGTTCCCGCCTGCGTTTCCTGGTAGGCCACTGAAGTCCACTCATAACCGAACTCATTGCCGAGCTGTTCTTTTATCAGGCTTTCCATCTGCTTGATAGCTTCTCCCGAACTGCTGCCCGGAGCTATATTACAAGTAACGGCTGCGGTGGAATACATATTATAACGATTAATCTGGTCCATACCTAGTTGTTCCTCCATCCGGGTAAACGATGAGAAAGGAACCATTTCGCCCGAAGCATTTGGAACACTCAATTTCAGTACATCCCCGATGATGCGCTGGGCACGGTCGCCCGCCCCAAGTTTTACCTGATAAATATGCCCGAATTGCACATAATCATTCACGTATGCATCTCCCATATAATACCCCAAAGCTGTGAATACACTGTTCAGCGGAATACCCATGAGTTGCACTTTGTCACGGTCGATATTCAGAAAATACTGGGGTACATTTGCTTGATACTGACTGCTGACAGATGCCAATGCAGGATAACTGCGGTAGTTTTCCATCAGCGTTTCTACAGCACGTTGCATTTCTGTAGAACCGAGGTTGTGACGGTCTTCCAATTGTAGCTGCAAACCACCCGTAGCTCCCAAACCGGGAATAGCGGGAGGAACCATAGCAAAAATTTCAGCTTCTTGTATGGTATAGGCCTCCATATTGAAACGTTGAACAACGGCAGTAGCTGTATGTTTCTTGCCTTTACGCTGGTTCCAGTTTTTCAATACGACGAAGTAGGTAGCGGCATTGCTTTGTTCACCTCCTCCCATTACGGAAAAACCGGAAATACCTATATAATCTTTTACTTCAGGATAGGTATCCAATATCGCATTAATCTGTTGACCAACCGCTTGAGTACGTTCCAAGCTCGAAGCCGGAGGTAGTTGCACTACAGCGAGGAAGTAACCATCATCCTCTTCCGGAATAAATGTAGAAGGCCATTTGATAAACATCATGACAGCAATCAACGTGAAAACAGCATAAGACAATACTGCTGCCAGCGGACGTTTCAGTAGAAAGCTTACCACTCTATCGTATGCACCTTGAGTTTTGTCATACAGATAATTAAACCCTTTATAGAGAGGGAACTTGGACGGTTTCGTAGGTTGCAGCATCAATGCGCACAGTGCCGGTGTAAGCGTCAATGAGTTTATTCCACTCAATACGGTACTGGCGGCAATTGTCAAAGCAAATTGTTTATATAACTGTCCTGAGATGCCACTTACCAGCGTAGTCGGTATAAAAACTGCCAACAATACTAAAACCACTCCTACGATGGGACCTGTAATCTCCCCCATCGCTTCCGTAACTGCTTGGCGTGCTGAATATTTTCCCATATCCAGTAAACGGGTGGAGTTTTCCACCACCACTATGGCATCGTCCACCACTATGGCAACGGCAAGTATCAATCCGAACAGCGTCAAAGTATTGATAGAAAAACCAAACAACGCCATAATTGCCAGTGTACCAATCAGTGATACAGGGATTGTGATACAAGGAATGATAACTGCCCGCCAGTTCTGAAGGAATAAGAAGATAACAAGTACAACAAGGATGGTAGTTTCAAGAAAAGTCACCATCACTTCGTCAATAGAAGCATGGATAACGTCTGTTGTATCCAACGTTACGTCATATTGCACACCTGCCGGAAAATTCTGCGCAAGTTCCTGCATCTTCGCTTTCACACCTTTGGATACATCCAGCGAATTACTTCCCGGTTGCTGATAAATGGCAATGGCAGCGGTAGGTTTTCCATCCAGCTGTGACACAACGCTATATGAAGCAGAACCAAGGTCAATTTTAGCTACATCACTCAACCGGAGTATCTTCCCTCCCGCTTCGGTACGCAAAATAATATTACCGAATTCTTCGGGAGAAGTAAGCCGGCCTTTTACGGTCAAACTATATTGATATGCATTTTTATTATCGCTGCCGATGGGCTGTCCCACATTTCCGGCACTGACTTCCACGTTTTGCGTCTGAATAGCTTGGTAAACATCTGACGGTGAAAGATTACGGATACGCATGGCGGCAGGATCCAACCAGATACGCATGGAGTAATCGCCCGCTCCCATTACATTGACCGCCCCTACACCGGGAACACGCGTCAACTGGTCTACGAGGTTCAGTTTGGCATAGTTACTAAGGTATAACCCGTCGTAATCTTTACTGTCGGACTTCAAGGTGAGGAACATCACGATGTTACTCGACTGCTTTTGCACCGTGACACCTTGTACCACAACAGGATTCGGCAATGAGGACTGGGCTACACTGACTCGGTTCTGTACCTGTACGGTAGCCATATCGATGTCCGTACCCACTGCAAAAGTAATTGTCAGAGAGTAAGCTCCTGAGGAAGAAGAATTGGAGGACATATAAAGCATTCCATCTACTCCGTTGACTTGCTGCTCGATAGGGATACCCACCGTTTGGGCCACCGTCTGCGCATTGGCTCCAGGATATACAGCACTTACCTGTACGGTGGGCGGCGTTATCTCAGGATACTGCGCAATAGGCAAAATATTAAGTGTGACCAATCCTGCCACGACAATGAGCAGCGCCAGTACGGTAGCAAATATAGGACGGTCTATAAAGAACTTTGAGAACATATTGTCTAATTTATTAATGGATCAAATTATTAATTACCAACGGGATGAACTTTCATGCCTTCTCTTACTTTCATCAATGCTTTGGTAACATAGCGTTCTTGCGGAGAAAGCCCCTCCTTTATCTGGCGAAGACTATCCCCCACCAATTGTCCGGTTTCGACGTGACGGTAGCGGACAATATCCGAGTCATTGACGATATAGATATATTTTCCCAATTGGTCGGTACCGATAGAAGCATCGGGTATCAGGACAGCTTGTTTTTGTTCTCCATAAGGCAGCGTGATACTGACGTATAATCCACTTTTCAATAATCCCTTGGGATTATCCAGACGGGCGCGAATATCCAACGTTCCGGTATTCAGGTTTACATTAGGCGAAAGATAGTCCAAAGTAGCCGGATAGCTTGATATCCCATCTTTACCTAAACTGACGGTTACCCTCCGTGGAATGGAGTCCCCTTGTTGCATCAACATGGAAAGCCATTGATTATCTGCTACATTGAAATAAGTATATAAATGGTCGTCCTTGTAAATAGTGGCCAATGTAAAGGGCTGTACCCCTCCACTGATATAGCTCCCGACATCAGCCTGGTTGCGACTGACAGTCCCGTCAAACGGAGCACGGACAGTACAATAACTCAAATTGGTACGAGCCGTATTCAACGCTGCCTCCGCATTGCTTACAGCGGCTTGGGAAGTTGCTACATTCGATTTGGATTGTAACACTTGGATTTGACTGACCGCATCTGTCTTTACAGCTTCCTGCATGCGTTCATAGTTATTCTGTGCATATTCCAGATTGGCATGGGCCGTTTTAAGCGCAGCTTCTGCCTGGCGCACATTATCCAGATAGACCGTAGGCTCAATGACAAAAAGCACCTGTCCCTGGCGCACCCGGCTACCCGGTGCATAGGCTATGGTTTGCAAAGTTCCGTTGACTCTACCTACCAGATCCACCGTCTTTTCAGAAGTCAGATAGCCCGGATAGTCTTTTGTCAATGTAATATCTTGCACTGATGGGTGAGCCACACTTATTTCCGGAGCGGGCATCGCACGTGCCGACTCTTTTTTGTCCCCGCATCCTGCCAATAATGGCAAGATGAGCAAAGTGATGTAAATTTGATTTTTCATATATATGTTTCGGCTTAAATTATCAATTATCCATTATTAATTATCCATTAACTCATATCCTCCTCCCAATGCCTTGTAGAGAGATATTAGCTGTTGCAATGAACCGCCTTGCGCCTGTACAAGCTGATTTTGATAAGTCAGCAGCGACCTAAGGGCATCCAATACATTCTGAAAAGGTGACAACCCCTGTTTGTACAGGTCTAAAGATAGTTTTAATGTCTCTTCACCTTGGTTACATACTTCACGCAAGGCTACAATTTGCTGTATGGAATTACGGTATCCGTTCATGGCATTATCCGTTTCTTGCACGGCAGTAAGTACTGTCTGATTAAACTGATGAATCGTTTCATCCAGTTGTGCACGTGCCAACCGGGTAGCATTCACCAACTTGGTACCGCTAAATAACGTCCAGGTAATACTTGGAGCTATTTCAAAAGTCATACTGTTCCGTTTGGTTAGGTCTTTTATATCACGCGAAGAATAGCCGACAGAACCTTTCAGGAAAACCTGAGGCAACCAATCGCTTTTAGAAGCCCCCAGCAAGGCGGCTTGTGCGCTGACTTGCCGTTCAGCTTGGCGAATATCGGGACGTCGAAGTAACAGATCGGCGGGAATTCCCATCCCGACGGGCTCCATATAATCAGGCAGTTTCCCTGTTCTTTCCAACGTAGGGCGGATATATTGAGGATAAGTACCCAACAAGATGGCGAGGGTTGTAACATACTGATTGATATCTGCTTCCAATTGTGGAATAGAAGCTTTGGTACTGTAATATACAGACTTGGCTTGTGCTACGTCCAGTTTGGATACAAGTCCCGTCTTATAACGTGTTTCAGTAATGCTGAGTACCGCTGCCTGGGTATTGCAATTATTGGTGACAACTTTCAGTTCCTGCTGCAATTCCCGTAAACCGATATAAGCAGATGCTACTTGTGCGCACAAGGAAATCATGACAGAGGTATATTCCTCTTTACTTGCAGCGAAATTTTCCCGTTGCGCTTTGACTCGCTGGCGGATACTTCCGAATACATCCAGCTCCCAACTGGCATTGAGGGAAGCGCTATAAGCTGAAGAAATGGATTTGGGAAGCGAACTCACATTACCGCTACTCTGTTCCCGTTCCCATCCGGCATCTAGTGAAATGGAAGGGAAAAAACCACCTCGCTGTATCCGTAAATTCGCCTGTGCCATGTTTATACGATCCATGGCAGACAATACAGAGAAATTCTGTGTAGATGCTACCGAGATAAGCGAGTCCAGCATCGGGTCGGCAAAGGCTTTCCACCATTTGTCGTCTACAGGCTGTATCTGTTCACTAAACAAATTATCGTCTCCGGGAATGGCATGGGATGCATTAGTCCCCCAGCCTTGCGGAAGCGTTGTTTCCAGATAGCGGTTGCTTTTCTGTGCCAATGCCGCAGAACACAGGCATAAAACGAGCAGCGTACTGCCCCAGGTTTTTATATTCATAAAAAAAGGTTTAGATTATTATAATGTTGAAATCATAACAACCTAAACCTTTATTTGTTTATCGCAATTATTGCGGAAATATTAAGCTTCTGTAGCTTTCTTTCTGCTTCTTGTTACTTTTTCCTTTACCGGTTCCTCTTTAACCTCCGGAGCCATACCTGCCAATTCTGGGTCAATCATGATACGTCCGCAATATTCACAAACGATGATTTTCTTACGAGAACGGATATCCAACTGTCTCTGAGGCGGAATTTTGTTGAAGCAACCACCACAGGCGTCACGTTGTACATATACGATACCCAAACCATTACGTGAATTTTTGCGGATACGCTTGAATGACTGGAGTAGACGGGGTTCGATTTTAGTTTCGAGGTCTTTAGCTTTGTCTCTCAATTTCTCTTCTTCCTGCTTGGTTTCAGATACGATTTCGTCCAATTCGTTCTTTTTCACTTCGAGGTCTTTCTGTCTTTCTTCAAGAGCAGCAATGCTTTCTGCCGCTTCAGCAGACTTTTCAACTTCTTGTTCGGAGAATTCTCTAATTCTCTTTTCACAAAGTTCGATTTCCAAAGTCTGGAATTCAATTTCTTTGCTCAGGAAGTCGTACTCACGGTTGTTACGTACATTTTCTTGTTGCTCTTTATATTTTGCCACGGAAGCTTTTGCTGTTTCAATTTCCACTTTCTTACCGGCGATAGCGGATTTCAGTTCACCAACTTCTGCCTTTATTCTCTCAATACGGGTGCTCAGACCGGCAATTTCGTCTTCCAAGTCTTGTACTTCCAAAGGAAGTTCACCTCTCAACGTCTTGATTTCATCAATTTTAGACAGCATTGTCTGCAACTGGAACAAAGCTTTCAACTTTTGCTCCACTGTCAATTCCTGGGGATCTTTTTTTGCTTCTTTAGCCATTTTATTTACATGTATTTTATGGGATTTGTATTCACTTTGGTCATTTGAACCGCAAAATTAGGAAATAAATCCCGGATTATTGTATAAAAAAGTTCTTTTGTATATTGTTCGCTTTCGTAATGTCCTATCTCTGTCAGCAGAATGTCCGTATCGTGTCCGAAGTAATCATGATACTTTATCTCACCGGTAATGAAAACATCCGCATGGTTACTGATGGCAAGCGGCATAAGAAATGCTCCCGCGCCACCGCATAAGGCAACCGTCTGAATTTCACGCCCGGTCAGTTTATTATGTCGCAAGCAACCCACCTCAAATATTTTCTTGATACGTTTCAAGAACTCAAGTTCTGTTTCAGGAGTTTCCAACTCACCGATAACACCTGCCCCGGCTTGAGTCCAGGAGTTCTGCAAAGAATAAAAATCGAATGCAGGCTCTTCGTAAGGATGCACGGCAAGCAATGCCTTAACGGCATCCCACTTTCTATAAGCAGGTAATATGGTTTCTATGCGCACTTCTTTTTCAATATGCAACTCTCCTATTTCTCCACAATAGGGTTGTACACCCTTCTTCGCACGAAACATTCCCTCACCTTCTACATTGTAGCTACACGAGTCATAATTCCCAATACATCCGCATCCGGCTGATGATAATGCTTCGCGCACTTCCTCGGCACAAGCCATAGGAACAAAAGTAACTAACTTGAGCAACGCATTTTCTTTAGCTTCCAATATGCGCACGTTTTTCAAACCTATTTTCTCGGCAATCTTAAAGTTCACCCCTCCTGCCGCATTGTCCAGATTGGTATGGGCAGAATATATCACAAGGTCATTCTTGATGGCCTTCAATATGCAACGTTCCACATAATCTTTTCCGGTGATGGATTTATAACCCTTAAAAATGAGGGGATGATGTGATATGACAAGATTGCATCCCAACGCAATCGCTTCATCCAGTACGGATTCGGTAACGTCAAGACACAACAAAGCCCCTGTTGCTTCCGCATCTGTCAATCCGATTTGCAGGCCGGCATTATCAAATCCGTCTTGCAATGGCAGAGGCGCGAACCGTTCAAGGGCGCTTACTATCTCCTTAATTTTCATTATCAGTAGAAAATTTGGTTGCAAATATAGCAAAAAGTAGTGAATTCAAGGGAACTTTTACGCTTTTTTTGTATATTTGAAGCTGACAAAGCTCAATATAACCATTATGAAGATACTGATATTTTTACTTTTCTCCTTGTTTATAACATTATCTTCCTGCCGTCATACAGGACAGACACAAAATGATGGACAAGATTCCGATGAACAATATGTGGACACCACGCCAAAAGCTACGACTATTCTTTGGGTAGACAAGAAAAGTAGACAAGAAAAACAGCGGGGGTAAAAAAGACGACTTTCCTATTCCCGTACGTACAGTAAAGGTGAAAGCCAACATCCATACGTCGGGTAAAGTAGAAATCCTGTCATTCACAAAGCCCCAGAATAACCAGGTAAAGCACTATTTACAAGAAAGGCTGGAAGTATTTCGGATTACTAAAGTAATGCTGGATAGTGGTTTCGTAAAACCGGGCGTGCAGTATGTACAAATCCGTTATATGCCGGAAAAGCTACATTAATCAGGCTATTTCTTTTTCTCTACTGTAACCTGCAATAGTTTGCCGTATGCGTCGAATGATTTACGTGATGCTAATGAAATAGTAATCATCAATGAAAGCATAGATGCCGTAAAAGTGATTACCATAATCATCATTTGGTATTTGATAGCAACATTCGGACTGCTTCCTCCCAGTATCTGACCTATCATCGTTCCCGGAAATGCAACCAAACCCATTACGGAGATATTGGCTATCAACGGACTAAATGATTTGATGATGGCCTGGCGGATAAATGGCGTCTGCGCTTCTGCACGGGTAGCACCATTGCCTAGCAGATAACGATAGAGTTGTTGCTCCCGTTTCAATCCACTATAATAGGTATTGAGGGCTATCACATTGCTGGACAGCATATTCCCCATTAATATACCGAAAATGGGAATAAAATATTGAGCACTGAATACATTCTCAAGGCGCAGTACAATACCGATGAAATACATTCCTACACATACCACGCTACACAGAAACCCTACTGAAATGGGAATAAACAAAACTTTACACTTCAATTGTGTACGCGACAACGCAGTTTGCGAAGCCACGAATATCATAACAATCACCCACAAAAAGTTTATCCACGGACTATTCCATAAAAAAAGATATTTTAGATAAACTCCAATAAAGAAAAGTTGTACAATCATACGTGCAGTCCCCACAATGGTTGCACGCACCAATCCGGTTTTGAATTTCCAGATATAGTAAAGCGGTATCAGTAACAATAAAAGTCCGATACCCAAACTGAAATATGATATATCAATGGTTCCCATGTTTACATAAATATGAATACTAATGTAGCAGCAATGATGATACAGATACCTACAATCATGAATGTCATACTCACACTATAATTTTGTTCTGAACGTTCTCTTTTCTTCGTTTGCTTAACTATTTCCTCCATATCTTCAGCTGTTGTGTTTTGCGGCATACCGTTATGACCTTCGTACATCTTGTCTAAACGTCCATTTAATCTTTCGCGACGAATATTCCGTAAATCACGGTTCTCTTTGTCACGTCTTATCATATCAAAAACAAATCCTGCAAAACTCATAGCTTCATTATTATATGTTGGTTACATCCTTCTGCAAAGCTTTCATCATGAGAAACCGCCAGTATGGCACTTCCTTTTTCGGTCTGTTTCCGGAAAAATGCAAGGACTTTTCCGGTAGAGTCCGAATCGAGTGCAGATGTTGGCTCATCAACGATAATGAGAGGTTTATCAATCATTGAAGCTACGGCTATCATCATTCGTTGGCGCTGACCGCCGGAAACTTCATTGACCCGTTTGTAATATAACTCACGATCCAAACCCAAATCCTGGAAACAGGCAAACAGATGTTCTTCTGAAAAGGGAGTATTCCGATTGGCTTTCAGGCTGAAAGGAAGTTGTACCATATCTTTCACCCACTCCAATGGTAAGGCCAACTCTTGTGGTATCCAAGCTATCCGTTTACGAATGTGATCTATACTATTTTTTTCCAGTAGGATACCGTTTACCATAATTCGGCCTTCTTTTAAGGGAATAAATCCCAGTATGGCATTTAGCAGAGAAGTCTTTCCACACCCCGAGGGACCGGAGATACTCACTATCTCTCCCTTATCTACTTGTAAGTCGAAACCGGAAAAGAGTACTTCGTCGCCAAAGGCAATACTGGCATTTTCTATTTGTAACATGGATGTTTTTCTTTAATCTTTCTATATTTGCAAAAGTACAGAAAAAAATAATTGTACTATCTTTGTCTCACTAATTAATTCAGGAAAAAGATATGATACAGAACGAACGGGATTGCCGCCATGAACATGTATTGAATGTGGCAAGACAAATGATGACCGCTGCACGTACAGCCCCCAAGGGTAAAGGCATTGATGTAATTGAAACAGCTTTGGTTACGGGTGATGACCTCAAAAAGTTATCGGACAAAATGATTGTCATGGCCGAAGAACTGGGTATGAAATTTTTTCTGCGTGATGCCGGAAACATTTTGCAGGCAGAATGCGTAGTTATAATAGGTACGCGCGAGCAAGCACAAGGATTGAACTGCGGGCATTGCGGTTTTCCTACTTGTGCAGGACGTTCTGAGGGTGTTCCATGTGCCTTGAACACGGTCGATGTAGGTATTGCTTTGGGATCAGCTTGCGCAATGGCGGCCGATATGCGGTTAGATACCCGTGTGATGTTCTCCGCCGGACTTGCCGCACAGCGGTTAGAGTGGCTGAAGGATTGTAAGACTGTATTCGCCATTCCCGTGAGTGCATCTTCCAAAAATCCGTTTTTTGATAGAAAACCGAAAGAGGATAAAAAATAAACTAACGTATTAGGATAGATGGGAATTGTCGTAGGATTACCACATGGTGGAGCATCTGAAAAGGATTATCAGGTGCAGTTTGGTAAAAACATAAGTATTCAAGTAGAAGTGCGTGCCCCGTTTCTGCCGGCAGAGTGGGCTTTGCAAAGTGGTATACAGTTGACTTGGCCTCATGCCGGAACGGACTGGGCCTATATGCTTGAGGAAGTCCAAAAATGTTTTGTCGCCATTGCTACTGAGATTACGAAACACGAGTTATTACTTATAGTCACTCCTGACCCCGATGAGGTGAAAAAGCAAATCTCTGCAACGGTGAATATGGAAAACGTTCGCTTTCTGAAATGTGGCACAAATGATACTTGGGCACGTGATCACGGCGCCATTACTATGCTGGATGCCGACGGCCCTTCCCTACTAGACTTTACATTCAATGGTTGGGGGCTGAAGTTTGCTTCGGACAAGGATAATGAAATTACCCGCCGGGCTGTAGAAACCGGAGTTTTGAAAGGGAAATATGTCAATCGTTTGGGATTTGTCTTAGAGGGAGGTTCCATCGAAAGCGATGGTGCAGGTACCTTGCTTACAACTTCTGAATGTCTACTGTCTCCCAATAGAAACGGGCAGATGAATAAGGCAGAAATTGAAGAGTTTCTTCGTTCTACTTTTCATTTGGAACGGGTGCTTTGGCTTGATTATGGTTATTTAACCGGAGACGATACTGATAGCCATGTTGATACGCTTGCCCGTTTCTGTTCTACTAATACGATTGTTTATGTACAATGTAATGATGTACAAGACGAACATTATGAAGAACTTCATAAAATGGAAGAACAACTGAAAACATTCCGTACTTTGAATGGGAAGCCTTATCGTTTGTTGGCGTTGCCTATGGTTGATAAAATTGAAGTAGAGGGTGAACGTTTACCTGCAACATACGCCAATTTTTTGATTATGAACGATGTGGTACTCTGTCCGACTTATAACCAACCTGAAAATGACATACGTGCCAAAGAAGTGTTGCAGGAGGCATTCCCAAACCACGAAATTATAGGTATAGACTGCCGTGCCTTGATAAAACAACATGGGTCGCTACATTGCGTCACAATGCAATATCCTGTAGGGGTGCTAAAATAATACTTAATCGTAAGTAACGAAACTCTTGAATTATAAATCGTAAAATAGCAAATATACAAATGACAAGAAAGATAAAAGTCGGTATAATCCAGCAAGCCAATACTTCAGACCTGCGTACAAATCTGATGAATTTAGCTAAAAGTATTGAGGCATGTGCTGCACACGGGGCACAATTGGTTGTTTTGCAGGAATTGCATAACTCCTTGTACTTTTGCCAAACAGAGAATACACAATTGTTTGATTTGGCGGAAACAATTCCCGGACCTTCCACAGGTTTCTATTCGGAACTGGCAGCAGCCAACGACATTGTACTTGTTACCTCTCTATTCGAGAAACGAGCTCCAGGCTTATATCATAACACGGCTGTTGTTTTTGAACGAGATGGAAGTATCGCTGGCAAGTATCGGAAGATGCACATACCCGACGACCCGGCTTATTATGAAAAATTCTATTTTACTCCCGGAGATATCGGTTTTGAGCCTATTCAAACCTCACTCGGAAAACTGGGCGTATTGGTTTGTTGGGATCAATGGTATCCCGAAGCAGCTCGCCTGATGGCATTAAAAGGTGCTGAAATATTGATTTATCCTACTGCTATCGGCTGGGAAAGCAGCGATACGGATGAGGAAAAAGCGCGTCAGCTGGAGGCCTGGATTATTTCACAACGTGGACATGCGGTAGCCAACGGATTGCCCGTGATATCGGTAAATCGCGTGGGACATGAACCTGACCCATCTATGCAGACTAATGGCATACTGTTCTGGGGAAATAGTTTTGTTGCCGGTCCCCAAGGAGAATTCCTTGCAAAAGCAGGGAATGACAATCCTGAAAATATTGTGGTAGAAGTAGATATGGAACGTTCTGAAAATGTGCGCCGTTGGTGGCCATTCTTGCGCGACCGCAGGATAGATGCGTACGAAGGATTGACAAAACGATTTCTAGATTAACCGACTATTTGAATGTAAGCCGTTTATTCATCAAGAAATTGACTCCTCCATAGACAAACAGACCCAGAAATTGAGATAGGTATTCATCGCAATTCAAGCCTTCGACCAATCCGACTAAGAAAAGGAACTGCGCCCCGTAGGCCATTCCGAAAGCTATAGAAAAGAGCAGCACTTGTCGCCAAGTGTTGCTCCTTTTTTCTGTAGGAAATATCCAATACTTGCACCAGATAAAATTATGTATCTGCGCCAGTGTATAAGCTGTTATGTTGGAGAGCATGTAATTGATATCCAATTCATCCATCATTATCCAGATAGTGATTGCCATAATCAAGGCATTCAACGTACCGATTATCATAAAGCGGAAAATTCGCGTGGACTCTTTCACTCTCTCCTGTTCTATACTTTTATTCTTTGATGTCTACAATCAGATTTAACTCATCCAATTGTTTCTGGTCGATACTTGAAGGAGCATCCAACATAACATCGCGTCCACTATTATTCTTCGGGAATGCAATACAGTCACGGATACTGTCAAGACCGGCAAAGATACTTACCCAACGGTCGAGTCCGTATGCCAAACCACCGTGAGGAGGTGCACCGTACTTGAAAGCATTCATCAAGAAGCCAAATTGTTCCTGAGCTTTCTCCGGAGTAAATCCAAGAATTTCGAACATCTTGGCCTGCAATTGCGCATCATGAATACGGATAGAACCGCCCCCCACTTCAATACCATTACATACCATGTCGTATGCATCGGCACGAACCGCTGCCGGATCTGTGTCCAACAAAGGAATATCTTCATCTTTCGGATGGGTGAACGGATGGTGCATTGCCATCAAGCGGCCTTCTTCATCACTCCATTCAAACATCGGGAAATCAACCACCCACAAAAGGGCGAATTTATTCTTATCACGCAATCCTAATTGGTTACCCATTTCAAGACGCAACTCATTTAATTGCTTACGAGTCTTCATGGCATCATCACCACTTAAAATCAAGATTAAGTCACCTGGTTGAGCGCTAAATGCAGCTTTCATTTCCTGCAAAACCTCCTGAGTATAGAACTTATCAACACTTGATTTTACACTTCCATCAGCTTCTACACGGGCGTAAACCATACCTTTGGCACCAATCTGCGGTCTCTTCACAAATTCAGTCAATGCATCCAATTGCTTACGAGTATAGTGTGCAGCACCTTCAGCGCAGATACCGCCAATGTATGCTGCATTATCAAATACAGAGAATCCATGACCTTTCATGACATCCATCAGTTCCACAAACCTCATACCGAAACGAAGGTCGGGCTTATCGCTACCATAATACTTCATAGCATCTGCCCACGGCATGCGCAAAAACGGTTCAGTCAACTCCACACCACGAATTTCTTTGAACAGATACTTAGCCATACCCTCAAAAAGGTTAATGATATCATCCTGTTCAACGAAAGACATTTCACAGTCAATCTGCGTAAATTCGGGTTGACGGTCGGCACGCAGGTCTTCGTCACGGAAACACTTTGCAATCTGAAAATAACGATCGAAGCCGGAAACCATCAATAACTGTTTCAGAGTTTGCGGACTTTGGGGCAAAGCATAGAACTGTCCCGGATTCATACGTGAAGGCACTACAAAGTCTCGTGCCCCCTCTGGAGTAGAACCTACCAAAATAGGGGTTTCTACTTCAATAAAACCTTGGTTATCCAAATACTTACGGACTTCAATCGTCATCTTATGGCGCAGTTCCAAATTCTTACGCACGTTTGCCCGACGCAAATCCAGATAACGGTACTTCATACGGATATCATCACCACCATCCGTATTTTCTTCAATGGTGAAAGGAGGCGTTAAGGCTACATTCAGCACATTCAATTCTAAGACGATAATTTCTATATCTCCGGTAGGAATATTTTGATTCTTACTGAAGCGTTCATTTACCGTACCTGTAATCTGAATGACATATTCACGCCCCAAGTGGTTAGCTTGGTCACAAAGGTCAGCGTCCACTTCTTCATTGAATACTAATTGGGTAATTCCATAACGGTCGCGAAGGTCGATGAAGGTCATACCTCCCATTTTACGGCTGCGCTGTACCCAACCTGCCAGCGTCACTTGCTTATTAACGTCGGAGATACGTAATTCTCCGCAGGTGTGTGATCTATACATTTTAATATCTGAATTTATTGATTTACAATTTGACTATATATTTAATATGCTTTGTATAATTATCGTGCAAAAATACATAAAACATATTATAGACGTATCAAATTAAGAAAAGATTATTTTAAAAAACAACTTTACATGGCAATATAACTGTAAAGCGGCTACCCTTTCCCGGTTCCGACCACACTTCTATCCTGCCATTTAATTTTTCAATTATACCTTGGCAGATGGAAAGTCCCAAACCAGTGCCTTGAGTGAATTCATCATGTTTATAAAAACGACTGAATATAATTTTTTGTTCTGCCGGGCTAATTCCTTGTCCTGTATCTTCAACAAATATTTCAGCTTCCTCTGTCTCAGGCAAATAATGGTATCCCATTTTAATATATCCTTTCTTGGTAAACTTATAAGCATTATTCAAGAAATTAGTAATCACTTGATTCAAACGTCCCTTGTCTGCATTTAATTCAATGACTACATCCTTATCTTCTTCTTTGAGTAATTGAAGATAGGAAGGGACCAACATTTGATGTGTATTATAGATGTTATCAATTAGGATGTCAATGCGGAATGTTTCAAAAACAAAAGCCATATAGCCAGACCTTATTCTTGATAACTCAAGAATATCATTAATTAACTTGAGCAACAATTCGTTGTTATGCTTGATAGTCTTTATATAGTCTTGTTTCTCTTCTTCTCCTATTTCTTCGTCAGATGTCAGTAATGTAGAAAAGCCGACGATTGCATTCAGGGGAGTACGGATTTCATGGCTCATGGTTGCTAAAAATGACTCTTTAAGTTCCGCCTTTTCTGCCAGTTCGCGAGCTTCTTCAAGTTCTTGTTCCCGCTCCTTGAAAGCTTGGATATTAAGGAGTAACCCCGCTGTGCGACTTTTACCATTTGCCATGTGGGTAGTTGTATACCGAAATTCCCACCATTGATATCCTTTTCCGTTAAAGTCACACTGAACTTGAACTATTTTTTTTTGAGCGGTAGATAAAGTTTTCCAGTTTCTGATAAAAAGCTTCCGATAATCAGGATGTACAATCTTAATCATATCTGCCACAGTTAACTCATGCACTTTCATTTCTAATGAGTTCCAAAATACATTTTCAAAAATGAAATGATTGTTCTCTAATTTCCATACGTATGTCGTTCCGCCTTCAATGGCAAGTGCTAATGTCTCTTTTTCATCGGCCAAAGCAAATAAAGCTTTCTTCTTTCTGTTTTGTTCACGTCGATACAAAAATATCAACCAAATGATAAAAGTAAAAAGTAATATAGTGGAAATTAGAATTATACTCAACCAGATTACGAAATATTTAACTCTGAACGGAATGTTGACAATGACATATTCGGACGGTATCTTATTAAGAGGAATATCCAATTGGTTCATCACTTTCCAATCAATTAAATATTGCTTTTTACTCTCCATTACAGGCATATCGGAAGGATTTTTTCCATGTAATATTTGAGTGGCAGCCAAGACCTCCTCTCCCAATTGTACTAGCATCGAAGTAAAGTAACCTCCTAAGAATTTTTCATTTTCAAATGCTTCGTTGATGGCAGTTAAACATGGGCTGGAGGTTATGTTACTTATATTTACCGTAGTAAAGTCACGTTTGACTTGTAGGTAACAACGTTTTTTTGAATATTTACTCAAAAACCACATAAGAGCACCATCCCCTTGCCTACTATTGCGAGTACGTACTCCAACCTCACTGAAATTGTTGTATCCTTGCTGGTTCAGTTCCTCTCTTTCAATTTTCTTTAATGCCTGTCGTGAATATTTTATTCTTTCACCTTTTATCTGCTCCTGAATATCCGCACTTATTTTTTTATCTAAATAAGTACTATCTAATAAGGTAAAAAAATTGAGATCAACTCCCAATAGCCTTTTCGCCATATCGATATTCTTTTTAAAATCCATTTTATCATGAAAACCGGTAACGTTGTGATACTGTTTGATTAAATCCCAATTAGGATAGTTAACTCCACCAAATACTATTGGAATCTTTTGCGTTAATGGATTACCACATTCTAATAATGAGTAAGTAGCCTGATCCTCATTAACAAGAATTATCTCCGGCTTCCACTCCTTAATAGAATCCAATAGAAAATTCATCCTTTGCAGTTCTTCTTTTTTCAGATAAGATTCACAATCCAAATACAAAACACATAGTTCAGCATGAATACCCCGCTTTCGGAATTCTTTGGCTATTGCTTTATTAAATTGGGGATAACCTGCGTAAGTATCTTCGTATGAATGTATAACCAACACACGCCTCTCTTCTTTGGGAGTACAACTTCCGGAAAATATTCCCAATATTATTATCCAGAAAAATGTGATAATGGTTATCTTAATCATAGTATCAGTACATATAATAAGGTGTAATTAGATTTTCGTGAGTTTTTTTAATTGCTCCCTACTTTTATCCAATATTTTTTTGTTTTTATGCGTAATGTCTTCTATAATGGTCTCATTAATCTGTTTGAGCCCGTTTATATAATCTTGAGCCCGTTGCAGAACGTTAGATGTATCTTTTTCAGCGTTCCGGGGAACAATAACCTGTAATCCTTTCTGTATGATTTTTACATCTACATATTCTCCCATCATCATCGGATCACCATCAAAATGTACTACCCCTTGTTTAGTGCGGTGTATGCGAAGGGTTTGGCAACGGAAAGTCTTGATACGACTATTTTGATCTATTGTCTTATTAAACAGTTGGAAAGACAAAGCCGGCACATCAAGCACCGTAAAAGGCTCTAATATTGTAACATCCAGCAAACCATCGTTTAAAGTAGCTTGAGGCGCAATATAAGCATTGTTACCATATTGCGAAGCATTTCCACAAGCTATCAGAAAAGCTTTATAACGCAAAGTGCTACCATCCAGTTCAAGCTCATAAGTTTCAGGACGATATTTTAAACTCTCAAGCAATGTTTTTTCCAGATAGGTCAACGGACCTCTCCTACTCGCTTTTGAGAATTGCAAGCTGACAAACGCATCAAACCCCACACCACATGTGCAAAAAAACGGCACGTCATTAATCTTACCATAGTCGATAATATCTATCAAACCGTCATTTATTATGTCAATAGCTTTTTTAACTTCCATCGGAATTTGCAAATGACGAGCAAGTCCATTCCCTGAACCACAAGGAATAATACCCAAAGCAGTTTTCGTATGTACCAATGAACGAGCTATTTCATTGATTGTGCCATCTCCGCCAATGGCAACAACAGCAAAAGCATCTTCTTTAGCTTTTTGTGCAGCTATTTCCACAGCATGGCCTGCCCACTCCGTATAAATAACTTCGGGAATATACTTCTCCTTATCCAGTTTTTGGTCGAGCCATTTCAAAATCTGCTCTTTATTCTGGGTACCGGATATCGGGTTTATTATAAATGATATTTTTTTCTTATTATTCTCCATGCGAAAGAAATGTTATAATGCAATTCTCTAGTCTTGCAAAAGTAATATAATTCCTTTAAAAATTAACCATCTGACTGTTTTAAAACGAATAGGAGTATATTTTTTAGACTAAATGGAACATATAACAACATATTTTGCTATCTTTGCCCCCTGTTTTTAAGAACTCGTATTTAATAGAATTAAATATTCATTATATAATAGACATTTCATGGGTTTACTACAAGACAAATTTGCGAAATACGACCTGCCGCAACAATTCATGGCAAAAGGCGTATATCCTTATTTCCGCACAATCAATAGCCATCAGGATACTGAAGTAATGATGGATGGCAAAAAAGTTCTAATGTTCGGTTCGAACGCATATATGGGACTTACTTACGACAAACGAATCATTGACGCTTCAATAGCTGCTACAGAAAAATATGGTACTGGTTGTGCCGGTTCCCGTTTTCTGAATGGTACTCTTGATATACACGTTGAATTGGAAAAAGAACTGGCCGAATTCGTAGGAAAAGATGAATCGCTCTGTTTCTCTACCGGTTTTACTGTTAATGAAGGTATTATTCCTGCTGTTGTAGGACGTGGTGATTATATTATATGTGATGACCGTGACCACGCTTCTATTGTGGATGGACGTCGTCTCTCTTTTGCCACACAATTGAAGTACAAGCACAACGACATGGAAGATCTTGAAAAGGAACTCCAGAAGTGTGAACCGGACGCTATTAAACTGATTGTTGTTGATGGGGTATTTTCCATGGAAGGCGATTTGGCCAATTTACCGGAAATCGTTCGCCTGAAGAAAAAATATAATGCCAGCATTTATGTGGATGAAGCCCATGGCTTAGGCGTTTTCGGTAAACAAGGTCGTGGCGTTTGTGACCATTTTGGAGTTACTAAAGATGTTGATTTAATCATGGGAACATTCAGTAAATCATTAGCTTCTATCGGTGGTTTTGTTGCCGGCGACAAAGAGGTTATCAATTGGTTACGTCATAATGCCCGTTCTTATATATTCCAAGCAAGCAGTACTCCGGGAGCAACAGCTGCTGCTCGTGAGGCACTTCATATTATCAAGTCTGAACCGGAACGTATCCAGCGTCTGTGGGATATCACCAACTATGCATTGAAGAAATTCCGTGATGCAGGCTTCGAGATTGGAGAAACAGAATCTCCTATTATACCTTTATATGTACGCGATACTGAGAAAACATTCGTAGTAACAAAGATGGCTTTTGATGAAGGTATTTTTATCAATCCGGTTATCCCGCCTGCATGTGCACCTCAGGATACGTTGGTTCGCGTAGCTTTAATGGCTACTCACACCAAGGAACAAGTAGATTATGCAGTAGATAAACTGACTAAATGTTTCAAAGCACTTGAAGTGATAAAATAAATTCTATAAGAATAGTCAAAGGGGGGGGGAACTTATTTATTTGAGTCCCCCCCCTTTTTTCTTTAAAGTAAAACTCAAACATGCCGCTTACTTTATTTTAAATATTCTATCTTTTCTCTTTTAAATTCCCGAGAAATAAGTATATTTGCCACATTATTTATGAAAAGCACACCTTTTGTATGAAAAGACAAGATTTCCTTTTCGTTTTGGTATTGATTTTAATTTTCTTGCCATTCTTTGTAAGTTCACCTATTTATGATTGGTATAAATCATTTAATGCGTCACATGGCATGATAATGAGTTTTCTAAAGTTCGGCATCCTTGCAACATTGGGCGAAATGCTAGGGCTTCGCATCAGCGCCGGAGTATATAACCGGAAAGGATTTGGGGTTCTTCCTCGTGCTGTTGTTTGGGGACTGCTAGGAATGGGCATCAACATGGCAATGATTGTTTTCTCAAAAGGAGTTCCACAATTCATGGTATATATGGGAATGACAGACGCTTCAAACATTATCAATAATGGCTTTTGTTTAGACAAACTATGGGTAGCACTTGCCATTTCTGTTACTATGAATACGATATTTGCTCCTGTATTCATGACATTCCATAAAATTACAGATACACACATATTGAATTGTGGCGGTTCCCTCCGTAGTATCATCACTCCAATCCCGATGACACGAATCATCACGCATCTTAATTGGGATGCTCAGTGGAATTTTGTTTTTAAGAAAACAATTCCTTTCTTCTGGTATCCGGCACACACCATCACATTTCTCCTTCCGGGAGAAATGCGGGTGCTTTTTGCTGCTATCTTAGGAGTAGTTCTTGGAGTACTTTTAGCTATTGCTGCACGGATGAAGTGAGGTAATAGCTGCACGATATCCATTTAGGCATACCGTAGATAGAGTAATGCCGATTGTAAAAAACAAAGGTAACAGGAAGTGGCATATATTGGAGGGTATATGATATGCAAATTGTTGCAACCAACCGATCATAAAATAATAGGTAATAGGAACAATGATTAGAAATGCAATTCCAGCATCAACAAATTCTCATCAACTTTATCTTTACCAAGGTTCGCTGACTGCTATTTCACCGGGTTTAAGCAAAGCCTCTCGTACATTTCCAACTATATTATGAAAAGGGAAAAAATCTATTAATGTTGAATCTGCCGCAATAATTTTCCAATTCTGAAATTCTTGCCCATCTATCTTGACTCTTACATTACTAAATGTTTGTGTACGCAGATATGATTCTACTTCAGGAAACTGTGATACTATTTGCGGAACACCCCCACCATAAATAAATGTCCCTTCTACTTCTTGTTGAGCAAAAGGTAGAGTTTGAATTAATCGAAGAATACGGTTTCTGTTTGGATTATTATTCTCGATATTATACTCATGTATCACAAATGCCATTAATAAAGTGGTACAAGCAATACCTATAACCAAACTGATAAGAGAGATAACAACAAACAATTTGTTTCGTTTCCAGCTTCTTATCACTAATTTCAATGAAAGGCAAGAGTTCATAGTTTTTTCTTATTGTAATAGAAAATGGAGGTACAGCTCTATTTATATTCCTCCTGTACCTCCTTATATAAACAGATATATATTATAAATTAGTTTCTGTCATTACCTGTCCATCAAACAAATTGATGATACGCCCTGCATATCCTGTATCATGCTGTGAATGGGTCACCATAACAATGGTAGTGCCTTCCTTATTCAATTCACTCAATAGCTCCATTACTTCCTTTCCGTTTTTGGAGTCCAAATTACCGGTAGGCTCATCGGCCAGTATCAATTTCGGATTAGCGACAACTGCACGTGCTATGGCCACACGCTGCTGTTGGCCTCCCGAAAGTTGTTGCGGAAAATGTTTACTGCGGTGCATGATAGCCATACGTTCCATTGCAGTTTCTACACGGCGCTTACGTTCAGTGGAAGGGATACCCATATATAATAACGGAAGCTCGATGTTTTCATACACATTCAGTTCGTCAATCAGATTAAAGCTTTGAAATACAAAGCCGATAACCCCCTTACGCAGATTGGTTCGTTGAGCTTCCGTGTATTTAGAAACCTCAGTCCCATTCAGATAATACTCTCCGCTTGTAGGATTGTCCAATAGTCCTAAAATATTAAGTAAGGTTGACTTACCACAGCCTGAAGGTCCCATAATGGCTACAAACTCACCTTCTTTTACCTCAATGTTCACATCGTTCAAGGCCAAAGTTTGTACTTCTTCGGTCTTGAAAATCTTCTGTAGATTTACTGTCTTAATCATAACGTTTTGTTTTTATAATTTATAATTATTGAATTTCTTATTCGCTTTTAATTACCTCTGCCGGATTTTGCCTTGCAGCTTACCATATACGCCAACCAATACTTGCAGTGATAATAAATGCAATTCCAATGAAAATTGCGAGATATATCCAAAAACTAATGCTTAATAGTTCTTTTGCCAAATCTTTTGTAATTCCTATTTCATGACTATCATTATTCATAAAATTAGCATTACCTGCAATTACTTTTATATCGAACATGCTTACAGCAGCAGAATCAACGCCTAATACTGATAAAACTTTACCAACATTTTCCTGACGAAGGAAACGTTCAGAATATCGTATACTGCCGGTCGTTTCAATCTCTGGAAATGTACTTTTCAAATAACGGGATAAAGACCATGGAGTAGTGTTACTGATTCCATTAGAAAAATATTCATTATGAGCACGTATCAAATAAATTCGCTCTGCGCCTTCATGAAAATCATCATACGTCATTTCATAGCGAATCCATAGCGTGGAGAGTGCAAAAAACGTAAACCCTACTGCCAATCCGACAATACTGATAATATTTTGTATCCTGTATTTCAGTAGATTTCTTATTGCTATTTTTAGATAGCGTTGTAACATTGTTATTCTGTTTTTATAATTTCTACCGGATTTAATTTTGTTGCCTTATAAACCTGCCAAAGCAAAGTACTCAGCATAATAAACGAAATGAGAAAAAGTGCGATTATAAATATACCGATACCTATAGGTGTTTTCACAATAAAAGCACGTGTGTACATATTTATCAAATAACACGAAACAGGGATAGCAACTATAAAAGCACAGGCTAAAACCACCATATATTTGCGTATCAAAAGCCAACAAAGGTTATAAACTCCTGCCCCATTCACTTTCCGAATTCCTATTTCACGATATCTTTGACGAATGTCAAACAAAGAAAGCCCAAACAATCCTAAACAAGAAATAACAATAGCCACAAAAGCAAAAAACATATAGATACCGGTAACCTGTCGGTCTTGCTCATAGAGGTTTGCTATTTTGTCATCCAGCCAATAATACTCAAAATCCTCCGTGCCATATATATCTTGCTCTGCTTTCTTCAAATAATCAAGAAGTTCTTTTTCTTTTCCCGAATTACATAATATCTGAAATTTGCTTCCGCTGGATGCGCCGACCATGAAAACAATCGGTGGAATACCCGACGTAATATGTCCTGGATAGTAATCTTTTACTACTGCCTGTACCGGAAGCAGTTCCATGCCACCCTCTATTTTTTCACCATCTGTTGACACCGTCAGCCATAAAGGAGTTTCGCTCCGTACAAATGCCTCCTCATGGTACTTGTATCCAAATGCTTTCAACGCGCTTTCATTCATTACCACTTTATACATATTCCAATCGGTTATTTTATCAGGCAACGTCCCTTCAACAGCTTTCAAACCATATATGTCAAAAAACTCAGAAGAAACCCATTGGACTTGTACGTTCATTATATCATCTTTATCATTAATCAGTTTTGACATGTTGCCATTTTCGAGAATGTCATCTCTTATCATCGCCCATTTTTCTATTAAAGGTGATTCATCCAGCTTTTGTTGGATTTGCTGATAGCGTTTAAAACTAATCTTCCTTTCGTTTTCACTCATTTCCCACGGAGAACCACTGAGATGTAGATTAGCCATAAGCACTCTTTCGTGTCTGAAGCCAGGCTCGGTATGTAATAAAAAGCACAAATGTTTACCGAAATATAGAGATAAAATAATAAGTAAGAAAGTAATTGCACACTGTACAAAAAGGAATGCGAGACGTGTAAAAACAGATTTTATAGTAGTACTAATTGTATGAATACCCACCATAGGCAATAAATAGCTATGCTTTATATAAGGGTAAATAGAAGTGAGCAATGGCAATAGTAACCCTATTCCCAAAGACAACCAAATATCAAAAGCGGTATAAGTTATATCACTTCCCAACAAGCGGCCTACCGGTATAGCAGTTATCTCTATCAAGACCCATGCCACAAACAGCGCACTCGTAATTAGTAATGCATTTTCCATCCATAATTGTGCAAACAGTTTTACTCCATGAACACCAAAAATCTTCTTGATACTATATTCTTTAGAACGTTTCATCATTAAGACCAGATATAAATTGATGAAATTAATTATTCCGGTCACCAATACCAGTAAGCAAACTCCCGTCAACAAAAGTATATATGAATAGTCGCCACTATGATTCATCGCAGATTGCTTATTCACAATTTCACTCCAATAGAGCTGTTTCATCGGTGTGAAATGATAGCGCATCGTTCCATTATCCGTTTCTCTATATACAGAGCTCGATTGGTTAATCTTATCGATAGATGTTCCGTTTTGTAAGCGGATAAATTCTCCGGTCAGTCGTCTCCAGCTTTTCAAAAGTCTGATATTAAGTATGACATCAAATGTATATGAAGTCTTACATGCAGGTTCTTTCAGCACTCCTTGAATGGTGACGATATTATTATTGCCATAAGACAAAGTCTTACCTATAGGATTTTCATTTCCAAAAACCTTACGAGCAAAGCTTTCCATTATTAATGCATCGTTAGGCGCATTCAGTTTTATAGCACCTGCTACAGGTTCATAATGGAAAATATGAAAATATACGCTGTCAGTCACAAGTATGTCAGCAGTACAAGGTTTATCGATAACTGTTATGCTATTGCTTTCCAAAGTGATAAACTCTACTTGTTCCACAATTTCTTCCGGTTGGATATAAACCGTATCCATATATTTTTGAGCACATGGAAATACATTACCGTTAACATCACGAAATGGCACAACTATATTTTCAGGCTGAATTGTGTGGCTATCTACTGTTATCTCCTGATGAATATAACGAGCCAGGATGATGCAACACGCCAGGCTGAGAGCCAGTCCCAACAGATTGATAACCGTATAAGATTTAGAGCGCAGCAGGAAACGTACTGCATATTTAAGTGTTTTCATGTTCTACCTGTGTTATTTGTATTTATTCGTTTTTAACCACCTCTGCCGGATTTTGTCGTGCCGTCTGCCATACCCGCCAACCGATACACAGCATAACAACAAGAGCAATACCTACAAAAATAACTACGTAAATCCATGCGCTGATAGCGGTTTGTTCCACATAATTTTCCAGCCATTTTTTCATCAGTGCATAGCCTATGGGAAAGGTAACCACGATTGTAATCACCAATAGTGACATATATTCTTTAATAAACATCTTCAAAATATCCCCTACTGTTGCCCCGTTCACTTTACGTATGACAACTTCCTTACGACGTTGCTCACAACTGAGAGTAACAAGGGAAAATATTCCGAAAGCAGCGATAAGGACACAAACACCGGCTATAAAACTGAGAAGCTTCAGCACTATCTTTTCCGACTTCAGATATCCGGCATATACATCTTCCGTCTTTTCTAATTTATATTCCACTCCCGGATATTCCCTGATAAACATTTCGTCTATTTTATTTCGTAATTCGCCCCATTTTCCATCTTGATATTTTATCACTATTTGCCCCATACCCACAGGAAATCCTCTAAGTTTTCCCGAATTTAAGATAAAAGGTTGTACCGGCGTGGTAGGCGGTGTGGCATGAAAGTCCTTTATCAGACCGACAATCATTACTTCGCGGCTTTCCTGATGAAGCTTCTTTCCTACCGGATTGTGCATATTCAGCACTTTGGCGGCGGCTTGATTAATCACTACGTTAGCCTGGCCTTTCTCACCGGGAATTCTGCCATCCAGTAGTTCCAGATGATAAAATTGTATAATCTTTTCACTTTCATACAGACATACCGCCTCCATAGGCTTTGCATCATCTTCCTTTCCATCCCAATTATCATAATAACTCATTATAGTAGCCGTTGCAGGTAAAATGGCGCAAGGTACAGTTATCACCTCCTTTGCACAAGGAAACTGTTTTATTTTATCCGCAATAGCCTTGAAGTCATTACTCGGATATAAATAGCTGATGGTAGCCATGTTTTTTCTTTCCCAACCCAAGTCGGTATTGGTAAGAAAGTAAATTTGCTTAATGATGACCACCGTACAGAATATGAAAAGAATACCTATCCCTAATTGCAGGATAATACTCGCTTTACGCAACAGGAACTGCCGACGTCCGGCCTTTTGGATATGCGATTTTCTGATGAGGAATGGGACTAATAAAAGCAATGAGAGTAGAAGGAGCCCGGCAAAATAGAGAAGTGACTCCAAATAGATACTCCCCGCAATTCCGGACATATCTCTGAAAGCAGGTAAAGCAACTTCCACCAAAGTCATCCCCAGTAATCCTGCTACCAATATCATACATAGATACTCTGTGCCGAAAAGGGTAAACAGCGCATGGATAGAAGAACCACATACCTTGCGTAATTCTATTTCCCGGCTTCGCATCTGCATCCGGATAACAAACAAAGAGAGATAATTAAACAATGAACAAAGAATAACCAATCCGCCAACTACCGAAAAAAGTATCAGATAGTAAAAATCAACAGATTTATTCTCGTTGATTACCGAATAATGATACTTGCTCAATGGCAAGAGTTGCACATCTTCAAAAATAGTCTTATAATCTTCCGAAGTACCTTTCTTATCATACATGGAAAGTTTTTTCTGAAAAGCGGCTACATCAACGCCTTGACGCAGCCTGACTATAATTTGAAATCCTCCGTTTGTCCAGTTATTCTGCCACTGTCTGAAATCTTTTCCTTTTCCCCAATAACCGAATGCAAAATTGCTATGCTCCATATTTTTCAATATGGCGCAAACTGTGACCTTTTGGGCATTCTGTAAAATAACCTCCTTACCTATCACCTCAGTACTACCAAACAACTGTATCGCGGTTTCTTCCGTCAAAGCTACTTTCTCATCAGAATACATAAACTCCATACTTCCTGATAAGACAGAGATATGAAACATCTTCATAAAACATGAATCAGCCTGTATTTCATACACTTTTATGGCAGGCACTCCTTCCACATTCATATCCATTTCAAACCATTTGCGCAAGGCACATGCATCTTCCACTTCCGGAAAATCATTTTTCAGCATAGTTGATGCCGGATAAGGCATTCCGGTGGAGTAACCAATATTGCTGAATACACTTTTCTTGTAAAGAAGATAAAGTCGGTCGGCGCCTTCAGGCTGGCTATCATACGTCATTTCGTAATGCATCCACATGGCAGACAACGCAAAACAAGTGAAACCGATTGCTAAACCGACGATAGAGATTATGCTCTGTACCTTGTATTTAAGCAAATTTCTAAATGCTATTTTTAGATAATGTTTTATCATATATTTATTCACTTTTAATTACCTCCGCCGGATTTATTTTTGCAGCCTTATGTATCTGCCAGAACAGTGTCCCCAATGAAATGGACACAACCAGAAGCAATGAAATGATATAAATTCCGACTCCTGCCGATGCCTTTATCATAAAATCGCGAGTATACATATAAATAAAATAGGAAGATAATGGGATAGCTACGATAAAGGCAACACCCAAAATAAACATATATTTGCCGAAAAGTACCCGATATAGTTCACGCGTGCTTGCCCCATTCACTTTGCGGATTGCTATCTCACGGTAACGCTGGCGGATATCGAACAAAGAAATGCCAAATAAACCAATACAAGAAATCACGACTGCAATCAAGGCAAATACTGAATAAACAATGGATACTTGCCGGTCTGCCTTATAGAGCTTACGCACTTCATCTTCCAGTAAAGTGTACTCAAAATCGGAAGTGCCATAAATACGTATCTCCAGCTCTTGTAGATAACTTAAAAGTTCTTTCAGGCGACCAGGAGTATAAGCTATCTGATACATTCCGCTGCCGTATCCCGATATTTTATAGATTATCGGGCGTTTTCCAAAAGCTACATGCCGATCATAATAATCTTCAACCACTGCCACTATAGGTTCCATTGGAGCATTATCTTTTATTCTACGGTCATTATCCTCCACAACAAAAGCTTCGGAAAGATCCTTGTAGCCCAGCGCCTTCATGGCAGAACGGTTGGCCACCAGTACCTCGCGTCTCTCTGATGCATTTTCATAGTCAGGTATCTTTCCTTCTAATACCTTTATGTCGTAGACCTTAAAAAATTCCGGACTAGCATACCAAAACTTCAAATTCACTTTTTCTTCCTTGCTGTTGCGATAAACCACATTGAATCCTTCAGAGAGAATATGACGTCTATCTCCTTCGAAATGTTCGATGAGCGAACACTGTTTCAATGCATCCCCTAGTTCCCTCATACGTTGCCTACCTGCTTGCCTTTCTTCTCTGGAGGCAGGATTATCAGGTTCATACCCCAACTTGGCTATCAGAATATTTTCTGTGCGAAATCCAGGATCGGTATGCAGCACCAATAAAAGTTGTTTGTTGAAGTAGAGAGAAAGTACCGTCAGCAAAAAAGTAAAAATATATTGTACAAGCAGGAAAACCATACGCGTATTTACTGAGCGTCGAGTCAGATTGATATCACGAATAGAAACTATAGGCATAGCATAGTTGTATTTCATGAATGGATAAATTGACGTAAGCAGTGGCAATCCGATGAAAAGTCCCAAAGAGAGCCAAAGGTCGAAAGACTCATAGCTAAAAGGATATTCCAGTAACCCGTTTACGGGTACATTAGTTATTTCGATAAAAAGCCATGCCAGTAATATGGCTACTAAAACAAGCAGAGCATTCTCTGCCAAGATTTGCAAAAACAGTTCCTTGCCTTTAGCACCGAACACTTTGCGAAGTCCATACTCTTTCCCCCTTTTCTGTAGGCATACCAAATACATATTTATGAAATTGATAAGCCCCGTAAGCAACAGCAACAAGCATACTCCCGACAAAATATAAAGATGTTGACGATTGCCGTAAGTAGTCATTGTAGGCACTTCGGTATTTTGTACATATTCCGGTCGCCAATAGATGTCTTTCACGGGAAGAAAAGAGAAAGTATATTGACGGCCATCAGCATCTTTCCATCGCGGATTAACCCAACGGGGTTGTTTGCCTATTTCATTCATTTTGTCTAGATCGGTGCCAGGCACGAAACGAATGAATTCCATAGGCATACGTCCCCAGAAACGACTGAAGGAGACGGATATCAACAAATCGAATTTCAGCAGTGTTTTATTATCAGGTTCAGCCAAGATGCCGCAAACTGTGATATCCTTCCCGGTTGAGTGCCGCAACACTTTACCAACCGGATTTTCATTGCCAAACAGATGTCGTGCGTAGGATTGCGTCAGTAAGGCAGATGAGGGAGATTGTATGTCAGTACCCTGCACGATGCGATAAGGAAACAAACGGAGGAAACAACTGTCCGTTGCCAACACCCGCACCGGATAACGATTTTCACCACTGGTCACAAAGTCATCCTCCAACAAGATGACAGTAGCACGCTGTTCAATATATCTATGATCTAAATAAACACTATCTTTTATTGTCCCCTCTATTGTACCCAAACCTTGGTTACCTTCCATATTCGTTATTACCCCATATACCTGTTCCCGGTCAACACAATGTATATCCACCGTCAACTCTCTATGTATGTAACGCAGCAGGATGATGCAACACGCCAGGCTGAGAGCCAGCCCCAACAGATTGATAACCGTATAAGATTTAGAGCGCAGCAGGAAACGTACTGCATATTTAAATGTTTTCATGTTTTGTCTGTGCTTTATTTCAATATCAATTCTTCCGCTTCGCCAAAGTTATCATATCCTGTCGTAATAACCCAATCTCCCGGTTGCAAACCGTCTGTTATTTCATATTGTTGTGGATTTTGGCGACCGATATTCAAGGAAACACGAGTAGCTTTATTTTGGGATGCATTCAACTTATAAATCCATTGTCCTCCGGTGCTTTGATAGAAGTTTCCACGAGGGATGACAAGCGCTTCTTCCGGTTGGCCGAGTTCTATCTGCACACGGAAACTCTTACCTACCCTTACATTATCAGGCATATCATCCGTAAAAACAAGGTCTACATCGAAAGTACGCTCCTTCACTTCCGGCACCACTTTGCTGATGCGTAGCGGATATTTTTTCCCTTGGTAGTTGATGGTGGCAGGCAGGCCTGTAGTGATACGGTCAATGTAATATTCGCTCAAAGCGGTATGCACTTTATATTGGTCCAGCACTTTGATTTCGGCAATGCTTTCTCCTGAGCTAACTTGCTGTCCGGGAGTTACTTTCACAAAGCTCAATTGTCCTGCGACGGGAGACTTAACAATCAGGTTATTCATCCGTTCGCAGGCTCGTTCATATTTCTTCCGCTCTCTTTCACGGTCGTTGTGGATAAGGTCTTTGCGGATGATGGTTACAGTAGAGTCATGCCGCAAACTTTCACGTTGCAGCCGGGCTGTTTTTACTTTATAGTTATATTCGTCTTCGGATACCTCCAGTTGCGCCTTACTTTTAATTCCCATCCTATATTCTTCGCGGTCAAGCTGAAAACCCTTGCGAAGCCGTTCCAATTCATAATTGGTTTGCAATGTCTGTTGTTGAAGATTAAGGCTCTGCTGTTCCATTTCAATTTCCTTTTCGCGATACGTTATCAGTTGCTTTTCCAAATCGTCACGTTGATCTTCTATGCTTCGTAGCAAATCCGGGTTTTCCAGTACAAGTATGGTGTCTCCTTTATGAAGCAAACTCCCTTCTTCTGCGATGATACGCTCCACGCTCCCGGTCTCGCGGGCATTGACTTTTATAGTGAGAATAGGCTGTATCAGACCTTCCACATCAACATATTCCATAAACTTCCCATTTTTCACTTCAGCTATCTGTATATTGTCTTTCTCAATACGCAATTTTCTGGGACCGAAAGAAAGGCTAATCACATAGACGAGGAAAACAAGGAAGAAGATACCCCCTGCCAGATAATAACGGTAACGAATGTACCAAGGCTTCTTTTCAAGTTTAATATCCATAATTTATCAAGATATATAATCAATATTTATTTTCATTTTATCTCCTGTCAGAGAACCGTGATTTCTCATCTTTCCTATTGCGTGAATTTTTCTTCAATAATTCGAGTCAAATCTTCTGTTAGCGGGATACTCTTTTCAAAGTCATAAAGAGTCAGACTCCGGAGGGTATAGTACAGGCTCCAGTAATTGTAGAGGGCTGCTATATAATTCCGCCGGGCAGTATCTTTTTCCGTAATAGAGGCATTCAAATCGAGTACAGAAGATTTTCCCAACAAATAGAGTCGGCGGGCAACTTCCGCACGCCTTTGCGCCGTCTCATCAGTACGGGCGGCAATGCGCACCCGCTGGGCTTGCAGATTGAATTGCTTGACTAATTTCCGCACATTGAGGTTGAAATCCGTCTTGTCCTGTTCCACCTGTGTGTGAACCAAATCACGATTGGAACGAGCCACACGTATCTGGCCCTTTCCCCGGCCCCAGTCCAAAATAGGCAGACTGATGCCCAGGCTGATATATTGCTGGTCCAAGGGATTGTGATAGGCATCCTTCAACTTCTCGGCAGTTTGGGTCAATCCAAAACGAAGATAAATATCGGCTTTAAGTCCGGCATTGGCACGTGCCTTTGAAACGGCACTTTCGCTTTCAAGCTTACGGCGCAGCATGTTTTGAATTTCGGGGCTGTTTTCGTTCGCCAATAAAAGCGCGGCATTCAGGTCTACGTTCAAATCCGGAACATGGTCGTCGATATCAGTCTTCAACTCTATATCTTCCTGGATACCAAGATAAGAACGAAGCTCCTGCATGCAATTGTCCATTTCAATGCGTGCATTCATCTGGTTAGCTTCTTCAGTAAGTTTGTTCAACTCCAGCTGGAGCATTTCATTTTCAGAAATGGTGCCGATATTATAACGTCCTTCGGCATATATATATAAGGTGTCTGCGTTGGCATAATTGGTATTGGCTATTTCATAATTGCTTTGTGCGCGGGCAAGGTCGAAAAACTTTTCCGTGGCACGGGCGGCAACCAGTTCCAAAGTTTCTACGTATGTTTTTTTAGCTTCCCGGTAGCGTATGGGTTCTATGCGACGGTCCCATTTCAAATTATTGTATCCGAACAAAGATTGACTGTAACCGATATTGACAGGAGATGTTTGCCACGAATGACTGTCGTTGCTGAACAGGTCTATTCGCTGGGCGGCTGTTTCTACGAACAACTTACCACCGGTCCAAGGAATATTCTGCGTCAAACTCAAGGTAAGGTCGCTGTTCAATAAATTCTGTTCTACAAACTTCACACTGCCATCCCCCAATGTCACCTTATTAATAGCCCGGTCCAAATAAGGATTAGACGTCAGTTTGAGTGCTGGTAAATAATTGGCTCGATAATATTTGTAATTCCAGTAGGCAGAACGGAAACTGTGGCGGGCATTTTGCGCATCAGGTGATTGTCGACGGGCATATTCCACAGTCTGTTGCAGTGTCAGTCTCATTTCCAGCTCCTGCGCCCGGGCAGAAATGAAAGTGATGCAGGTCAGTAAGGTAAAATATATATTCAATTGCATAGTATGTTTCTTTTCAAAAAATATATTCAAATCCCGTGCCAAACAGATAGTCCACTATTAATCAATAAAATAGCAATAAACAAAACGATTTTTAGCGTGCATTTTCGCACAAAAACAGTGCGAATTCACACGCACAACGCATGGATATATTTCCTATCTTTGCCCCGTATGCAATGAGTCAAACCAATATGGCCCGACACAAAGGAATGTTTTATTCTATATTTCCGATTTCTCATGACCCGAGGCGTACCAAAACCATGTTTGCTCCGTACCTATACGATTGGACTTGGTACGGACCGGGTACGGCTCAGGTACGGGGTTGGTACGGTGAGGGCTTAAAATTGGTCTGTTTTTCTTTTTTATATGGATAGGAATATGGAACAATTAGGAAAAATATTAGTAGTCGATGATAATGAGGATGTGCTTTTTGCCCTCAATTTATTATTGGAACCATACGCGGAAAAAATAAAAGTGGCCGTTACGCCTGATCGTATCGAACACTTTATGACTACTTTTCAGCCGGATATCATTTTATTGGATATGAACTTCAGCCGAGACGCGATAAGCGGTCAGGAAGGGTTTGAAAGTTTGAAACAAATCCTGCATATCGACCCGCAAGCCATTGTTATCTTTATGACGGCATACGCTGATACGGACAAAGCCGTACGTGCCATCAAAGCAGGCGCTACGGATTTTATTCCCAAGCCGTGGGAAAAAGAAAAGTTACTGGCTACCTTGTCTTCGGGCATGAAGTTGCGACGTTCGCGGTGCGAAATCAATCTATTGAAAGAACAGGTCGAGGTTCTTAGTAACGGAGCGGCGGGAAGTACGGAAGATACAATCATCGGTGAGTCCGAAGCAATGAAAGAAGTTTTCTCTACGGTGGAGAAACTACGTGATACGGATGCCAATATCCTGATATTGGGCGAAAACGGTACGGGTAAAGACATCATAGCCCGTTTGCTCTATCGCAATTCTCCACGTTTTGGGAAACCGTTTGTAACCATCGACCTTGGCAGTATCCCGGAACAATTGTTTGAAAGCGAACTATTCGGCTACGAAAAAGGGGCATTCACCGATGCCCGGAAGCCTAAAGCCGGACGTATGGAAGTGGCGACGGGAGGTACGCTTTTTCTGGATGAGATAGGAAATTTATCGCTTCCGATGCAGGCCAAATTATTGACCGCCATTGAAAAGCGTCAAATCAGCCGTCTGGGAAGTACACAGGCTATGTCTATCGACGTAAGATTGATTTGCGCCACCAATGCTGATATCCGCTGCTTGGTGGAAGAAGGTTCTTTCCGGCAGGATTTATTATATCGCATCAATACCATTGAGTTGCACATTCCCCCACTAAGAGAACGTGGGAACGACATTATTTTACTGGCAGAGTTTTTCCTCCAACGCTATGCGCGGAAGTATCAAAAAGAAATGCGCGGGTTGACTCGCGAGGCGAAAAACAAGCTCTTGAAATATGCCTGGCCGGGCAATGTCCGGGAACTGCAACATACCATGGAACGGGCGGTAATATTGGGAGACGGCTCTTTGCTTCGACCGGAGAATTTTCTTTTTCAGGCTGTTACTCCCCGTATGAAGGAGGATGAAGAAGTGCTCAATCTGGAAAAGCTGGAACGGCAGGCTATAGAAAGGGCGATGCGTCTGAGTGAAGGTAACGTGACCCGTGCGGCAGAATATCTGGGTATCACTCGCTTTGCTTTGTATCGTAAACTTGAAAAGCTGGGCTTATGAAACGCTATTCCTTTGTGGTCGTATTACATATTATCGGTATTGTACTGATGTCGATAGGCTTGTATCTGCTAATAGATGCCGGATTGTGGTTTAGTACATTAATGGTAGCTATATTGTTGGTGTTGACGGCCGTACACTTGTATCGCCTTCAGATGATACAGGTAAGGATGATGCGTCATCTGGCAGAAAGTCTCCGCTATGACGACATGATGCTTTCGTTCCATTCCCCTTATCACAATCGGTCTATGGAAGAAATGGTCGATGAACTTTCAGAGGCAATGAAGAACTTCCGTACGCGCGTATTGGAACGAAATGAAATGGAAGCTTGGCAAAAACTGATTAGAGTATTGACGCACGAGATAATGAACTCTATCACTCCTATCCTATCCCTTTCCGAAACGTTGAGTGAACGGGAGGTGACGGAAAAAAATTACGCTGTGATGCAGCAAGGCATGAAGACAATCTACAAACGTAGTAAAGGATTACTTGAATTTGTAGAGAACTACCGCCGGTTGACACGCCTGCCCGCTCCTGTCCGCCATCCGGTATCCGTCAACGAACTTTTTCAGGATTTACAAAAGCTGTTTCCCGAAGAATATATCCATATCGAGCTACCCGAGAAAGACCGGGTTTTGCTAATTGACAGAACTCAAATAGAACAGGTACTCATCAACCTGATTAAGAATGCGCGGGAAGCATGTAGCAAGAAAGATAAACCGGAAATCAGAATTAAAATGCTTCCTTCCCTTTCATGGCAATGCCTGATTGCCGTTGATGATAATGGAGACGGCATATTGCCGGAAGTACAGGATAAGATATTTGTTCCTTTCTTTACAACAAAGACATCCGGTTCGGGTATCGGGCTGAGTCTATGCAAGCAGATTATGAACCGGCATGGAGGAAATATCATAGTGAAATCAACAGTAGGAAAAGGCAGTTGCTTTACGCTACAATTTGGATGATAGGGTTTGCACCACAGCAGCCTGTGGTGCTTTACCTTTTTTTGACTAGAATTATTTCTCTCTTACGTAGCGCAGTGTGTATCCGTAATTGGAGTTCAAAACCAATGAATCAGCGGTCAGTTTTTCTATTTTCAAGGTATCTACACCTTCAATTTCAATGCCATTGCCAATGCTTTTAACAGTCAAAAGCAAGTCATCGCCTTGTTGTTCCCAATACTTATATACTAACGTTGCCATATTAATGGAAGATGCTTCACCACCTTCTTCCAGCTTAATACCTTGCATTTTTCCCGGCTGACCCTCGATAGGCATCACCCATGAACCGACAACAGAGTTTGCGCTCTTTTTACTGCCACAAGCTGCGAATACCATTGCCAGCATGGCAGCTCCTAAAACAAGTTTCTTCATATCTATTTTATTTGAATGTGATTTAATTTGCTTTTTTTACGGATGAAATCATATTTATACCCGGTTCATCATCTGTAACCGTGTAAGAAACGTCCAAAGTATCTCCCAAAAGCAATCCGCCTTCCAAAGATATATTCCGATCCATGGTACTTATATATAATGTATCGTTTTGGGGTGTTACCATCGTAAAGCCATTCATGGTAGCATCTATCACTACACCTTGCGCATGATGCAAGGAATCATTGGCAGCAACAGTTTCCGTCTCAGTATTTACCACTGCCTTCTCTGCCTTACTCTTACAAGAGATACATCCCAGCATGATAATGGCAAAGAATAAAAGTTGTTTGATTACTTTCATATTTTTAAAGATTATAGAGTTTCGTAACACAAAGGTAGCAATAAATGAAAATGAAGCAAAGAAAAGTTTTTTTTATAATCGTTGATTATTGCATTTCAGGCTATTATAAAATTAATGAATATAAAATGATAAAAATGTTTGGTTCATATAAAAAAAGTCTTTACCTTTGCACTCGCTTTTAAGAAGTAAAGCACTCGGGGTGTAGCGCAGTCCGGTTAGCGCACCTGCTTTGGGAGCAGGGGGTCGTGGGTTCGAATCCCGCTACCCCGACGTAAAGGGAATAAGTAGCTGAAATTCAGTTACTTATTTTTGTATATGGAAGTGTCCAACATAATAACTGTCTATTACTGTCTGTTTAAGTATACTTGAGCAAGGCCACTTATGTAGATAGCTTTCTAATCTGTTATTTAACTGATTGTCTCCTTATTATAGCATTACATTTTCAGATAAAAATCACGAGTTAAAGCTATATATTCGGGAGTGTATTGATTATGCTCTACTTCAATACAAAGATTTTCCTCTTTACATACTTTTTTCTGAAATCCAAAAGTAATCAATACCCGACGACAAGGTTTACCAGGTTTGGTATATACATGCACACGATTATGCGGATACAGACTATAATTCCAGGCAGTATCAACAACTTCCCTTTCCACTTCCGCAGGAATGATGATACTTACAAGGCCTTCATTAGACAACAAATGCACCGAATTACGAAATAAAAGTTCATAATTCAATCCTCCTACATGACGAGCCATCCTACGCTGTTCATCAGGGCATTTCAATGCATCAATAAAATAAGGAGGATTTGAAACTATCAAATCAAATCTTTTTTCCGGTTGATAATATCGAAAATCATTACATATCACTTCTATTCTATCAGCCCAGGGAGAAGCAGCTATATTTTCTTTGGCTTGTTCTGCAGCCGCTTCATCGATTTCAATTGTTGTTATTCTTGCTTGTTGGTTTCTTTGAGCTAACTGTAGGGATATCAGTCCTGTGCCTGCACCTACATCAAGTATCTGTTTAATTTCATTAACCGGAGCCCATGCTCCTAAAAGTACACCATCCGTACCCACTTTCATTGCACATTTATCGTGATAAATGGTAAATTGTTTAAACTTAAAACAAGAATTTGGCATAGTTTATCTCTGTTAATCGGGCTCAAAAATAATCAAAGACTAGAAAATAGTTGCAATTTTGGCATCGTTTTTGTCTTTTTAAAGGAAGGAACGCCTATTTAATGAAGAAATAGCTTAACTTTGCAGGCACTTTGTAGGTCTGCCAATATGACATAAACTAAAAAGGAAAGAAATGAAGAAAAGAAATTACTTTAGTGATATCGAAGATAGGAGTGAAAATGCGTTTTCTGTAATTGCTGATTTTGAAGGAAGTGAAGAACAATTGATGGATATTGAGGTTGATGAAATCCTACCGGTATTACCTCTTCGGAATATGGTTTTATTTCCGGGTGTGTTTATGCCTGTATCCATAGGAAGGAAATCTTCTTTGAAATTAATACGTGAAGCAGAGAAAAAAAGCCTGTATTTAGCTGTGGTATGTCAGAAGATTGCAGAAACAGAATCTCCTCAGTTTGAAGACTTGCACACTGTGGGTACTGTAGCCAAGATTGTTCGTGTGCTGGAAATGCCTGACCAAACAACGACTGTGATTTTACAGGGATCCAAACGCATGGAATTAAAGGATATCACAGATACCACTCCTTATCTGAAGGGACATATAAACACATTGAATGAAGAAATACCCTCAAAAGATGATAAAGAGTTCCAGGCTTTGGTAGAGGCTTGTAAAGACTTGTCTGTACGCTATATAAAGTCGTCCGACATGTTTCCTCAAGACTCTTCGTTTGCTATCAAGAACATTACCAATCCGATGTTTTTGGTAGACTTTATCTGTACGAATCTGCCATTAAAGAAAGATGAGAAGATTGAATTGCTCCGCATTGATTCATTGCGTGCTCGTACCTATAGATTGTTGGAAATTCTAAATCGCGAAGTGCAGCTTGCCGAGATAAAGGAATCCATACAAATGCGTGCACGTGAGGATATTGACCAGCAACAACGTGAGTATTTCTTACAACAACAGATTAAAACCATTCAGGATGAATTGGGTGGCGGCGGCCAGGAACAGGAAATCGAGGAAATGCGCCAAAAAGCGGAAACAATAAAATGGAGCGAGGAGGTGAAAGCTACTTTCTTGAAGGAAGTAGATAAACTGGAACGCACGCATCCGCAATCGCCCGATTACAGTGTACAGCTGAATTATCTGCAAACCATGCTCAGCTTGCCTTGGGGCATATATACCACGGATAATCTGAATTTGGTAAATGCAGAAAAAACGCTGAATAAAGACCATTATGGTTTAGAGAAAGTTAAAGAGCGTATTCTGGAGCATCTTGCCGTACTGAAGCTGAAAGGTGATATGAAATCACCCATTATCTGTCTCTATGGCCCTCCGGGAGTTGGTAAAACGTCTTTAGGGCGTTCTATTGCCGCAGCTTTGAAGCGAAAATATATCCGTATGTCTTTGGGTGGCGTGCATGATGAAGCTGAAATTCGCGGACACCGTAAAACATATATCGGCGCCATGCCCGGACGAGTTATCAAAAACCTAATTAAGGCAGGCTCTTCTAATCCGGTATTCATTTTGGATGAGATAGATAAGGTTAGTGCAGACCGTCAGGGTGACCCCTCTTCTGCCCTTTTGGAAGTGCTCGACCCGGAACAGAATACAACTTTCCATGATAATTTCCTGGATGTGGACTATGACTTGTCGAAAGTGATGTTTATCGCCACTGCCAATAACCTGAATACTATCCCAGGACCATTGCTCGACCGCATGGAACTGATTGAAGTCAGCGGCTACATCACGGAAGAGAAAATAGAAATCGCTCGTCGCCACCTGGTTCCTAAAGAACTGGAAGCTAACGGTATGAAGAAAAATGATATCAAAATTCCAAAAAATACCTTGGAAGCAATCATCGAATCTTATACCCGTGAAAGCGGTGTGCGCGAACTGGAAAAGAAAATTGGAAAGATATTGCGTAAGTCTGCGCGCCAATATGCTACAGATGGCTATTTTGCGAAGACAGAAATCAAACCGGGAGATTTATATGAGTTCCTCGGAGCTCCTGAATATACTCGTGACAAATATCAGGGAAATGAATATGCGGGTGTTGTGACCGGTTTGGCGTGGACGGCTGTAGGAGGTGAAATTCTTTTTGTAGAAACCAGCTTGAGCCGTGGAAAAGGTGGGCGTCTGACGTTAACCGGAAACCTAGGCGATGTAATGAAAGAATCGGCAATGCTGGCTTTGGAATATATCAAAGCCCATGCTTCATTGCTCAACCTGGATGAGGAAATCTTCGATAATTGGAATATCCATGTCCATGTGCCGGAAGGGGCAATTCCCAAAGATGGGCCTTCTGCCGGTATCACCATGGCTACATCATTGGCATCTGCCCTTACGCAACGGAAAGTGAAAGCAAATCTCGCCATGACAGGTGAAATAACACTTCGCGGGAAAGTACTTCCTGTAGGTGGAATTAAAGAGAAAATCTTGGCTGCCAAGCGTGCCGGTATCAAAGAGATTATTTTGAGCGAAGAAAACCGTAAGAACATTGAAGAAATTCAAGATATTTACTTGAAAGGACTGGCTTTCCATTATGTGAAAGATGTAAAAGAAGTGTTTGCTATTGCGCTTACCGATGAAAAGGTAGCTGATGCTATTGACTTGTCCGTAAAAAAAGAAAAGACTGAAAAGAAAGAAGAATGACATTTGAGTTACAGTATACAGACAGCAAGACAAATGCACGTGCAGGACTGATTACCACCGATCACGGGCAGATCAAAACGCCTATCTTTATGCCGGTAGGTACATTGGGAACCGTAAAAGGGGTGCATCTGACAGAACTGAAAGAAGATATTGAGGCGCAGATTATTCTAGGTAATACATACCACCTTTATCTGCGTCCGGGATTGGATGTAATTGAAAAAGCCGGTGGACTGCATAAGTTCAACGGCTTTGATCGCCCGATGCTGACTGATAGCGGCGGCTTTCAGGTATTCTCCTTGGCAGGCATCCGTAAACTACGGGAAGAAGGTGCCGAATTCCGTTCACATATTGATGGTAGCAAGCATATTTTTACTCCGGAAAAGGTAATGGATATTGAACGTACCATCGGAGCAGATATTATGATGGCATTTGATGAATGTACTCCCGGAGACGCAGAATACGCATACGCCAAGAAGTCGATGGAAATGACCCATCGTTGGTTGGATCGCTGCCTCAAACGTTTCAATGAAACCGAGCCTAAGTATGGATATCACCAGTCGCTTTTCCCCATTGTCCAAGGTTGTGTTTATCCTGATTTACGCAAGCAGTCGGCAGAGTTTATCGCTTCTAAAGGTGCCGAGGGAAATGCTATCGGTGGACTGGCTGTGGGTGAACCTACGGAAAAAATGTACGAAATGATAGAATTGGTCAACGAAATTCTTCCGAAAGACAAACCCCGATACCTGATGGGTGTAGGTACGCCGGTAAATATACTGGAAGGAATTGAACGCGGAGTGGATATGTTTGACTGTGTGATGCCTACCCGTAACGGACGCAATGGTATGCTGTTCACCAAAGACGGTATCATCAATATGCGTAACAAGAAATGGGAAACAGATTTCTCTCCTATCGAAGTTGACGGTGCATCCCGCGTAGACACCTTATATAGTAAGGCATACTTACGTCATTTGTTCCATGCACAGGAGTTATTGGCCATGCAGATTGCTTCCATTCATAATTTGGCGTTTTATTTATGGTTGGTAGGGGAAGCCCGCAAGCACATCATTGCCGGTGATTTCTCGACTTGGAAACCGATGATGGTAAAACGTGTATCAACAAGATTATGAGAAAAATCGACTGGAAAATATTTAAGAAGATACAGATGCCTGTCGGCAGGAATAAGTTCCTGAAACGGTTGGATTGGTACATCATAAAGAAGTTCCTGGGAACGTATGTATTTGCCATTGCTCTTATTATTTCTATTGCGGTGGTATTCGACTTCAATGAGAAAATGGACCGTTTTATGTCGCATGAAGCGCCATGGAAAGCCATTATCTTCGATTACTACATGAACTTTATCCCCTACTTCGCCAACCTTTTCAGTCCTCTGTTCGTATTTATCGCCGTAATCTTCTTTACCTCTAAATTGGCTGAGAACTCTGAAATTATTGCGATGTTCTCCACAGGAATGAGTTTCAAGCGTATGCTTCGACCTTATATGGTATCAGCTGCAATCATTGCAGTGGTTACTTTTTGTCTAGGTTCGTATGTTATTCCTAAAGGTAGCGTAACGCGCCTTAATTTTGAAGACAAATATTACAAACCCCGTAAAGAGACGACGGCACGAAATATTCAGTTGGAAGTTGATTCAGGTGTGATAGCTTATATCGAACGATTTGAAGATTACAGTAAAACAGGTTATCGTTTTTCGTTGGATAAATTCAAGGATAAACAATTGGTATCTCATTTGACAGCGCGCAGCATCACGTATGACACGGCATCTGTACATAAATGGACAGTTAAGGATTACATGATTCGTCAGATGGACGGTATGAAAGAGAGCATTATCAAAGGAGAACGGATTGACACGACTTTGTTTATGGAGCCCGCCGACTTCCTAGTCATGAAGAACCAACAAGAAATGTTGACCAGCCCTCAGCTGAGCGAATACATTGACAGACAACGACAGCGTGGCTTTGCCAATATCAAGGAGTTCGAGATAGAATATCACAAACGTATCGCGATGTCGTTCGCTTCATTCATCCTGACGCTGATAGGCGTGTCCCTTTCTTCAAAAAAGACTAAAGGAGGTATGGGATTGCATTTAGGTATAGGTTTGGGATTGAGTTTCTCGTATATTCTGTTTCAGACAATTGCATCGACTTTCGCTGTAAACGGCAATGTACCGCCATTTATTGCCGTCTGGATACCTAACTTGCTGTATGCATTCATTGCATTCTATTTGTATAAGAAAGCACCGAAATAAAAATAAAGAAATGACGAAAAAAAAGCCGGTGCTGAATTAGAACAAAAAATAATCATAAAAAAATAAGAAGCCCTCCCGCTCTTGTGTTTCCACAAGTGCGGGAGGGCTTTTTTGTTGTATTATTTCCTCTTTTGTTTTGCCCTCCTTTCACACAAACAAGATAATTAAATCTATTTGTTTTCAGAAGAGCCCCTCACTTTCGTCTTACAGGTCCTTTAAGTTTTTCATGGCAACTAACATCGAAGAACTTAATTCAAGTAAGATGGAAGTTCTGCAGCAGAGATGTTTTTGGCAATAATTACACCATTATCATCCAATAAATAGTTCGTAAATCCACGGCTCAAACGATATTTCTTAAATAAGCCGGAAGATTCGCCTTTAGTTTCCACGAAACAAGTGGGCGTAACTATTTGGTCCTTACGAATGGTTTCCTTGAAGATGGATGGATATTCATCAAACGAAACAGAAACCATTTCCACATTATTACTTAGGGAAGCGGAACGAAGCGCATTGCTCAAACTTGCGTTTTGCATCCGGGAGTGCGCATCATAGCTTGCCCAAAAACTAAGCAGTACATATTTGCCTTGCATATCTGAAAGCTCGGCAAACGGTTGCTCGGCCGACATAGTTTCGATTTTAAAATCCGGGGCTATGTCACCCACATTCAAACCTCCGGTAGGTTTGTCTTTTTCTACGAAAGAAGTCAAGGAACTTATTAGTAATACAACAAAAATCCATTTTACATATTTCATGTAACGCGGTTTTGGTTAATACTATCCGGGACTGTCCTCTATGGCAGTGATTTCTTCCCGGAACATCGTCTTTTAGGCTTTGCAATGAGAGGAATTCATTGATACTCAAAGCCTTTAAATCTGAAATCGGGTGCAAAGGTAAGCAAATCTTAAAGTAAGTTCCAAATAAACAAGCAATTTTCTCACTTTTTTAGTGTATATTTTTATGTTATTTAGCATAAATAGCGGGAATTTTCCTTACTTTTGTAGCCTATATTATTCTTTTAAAGATAGCTTATGCAACCATTGAACACTGAATTAATTCTTATCAGGGTCACGGGCGAAGATCGTCCGGGATTGACAGCTTCGATTACTGAAATCCTTGCCAAATATGACGCGACTATTCTCGACATCGGTCAGGCAGACATTCATAATACTTTGTCGTTAGGAATTTTGTGCAAAACGGAAGAACAACATTCCGGATTCATCATGAAAGAACTGCTTTTTAAAGCTTCTTCTCTGGGAGTTACTATCCGCTTCTATCCCATCACCGTGAAAGAATATGAGGATTGGGTAAGCATGCAGGGCAAAAATCGGTATATACTTACCTTGCTCGGACGTAAACTATCTGCCCGCCAAATTTCAGCCGTCACCCGTATCCTTGCAGAACAAAGCATGAATATTGATGCCATCAAGCGCTTGACTGGACGTATCCCGCTAGACGAATGCGAAGCAAGAACACGCGCCTGCATCGAATTTTCTGTTCGCGGTACGCCTAAAGACCGTATAGCCATGCAGGAACAACTTATGAAACTGGCAAGCGAACTGGAAATGGATTTTTCTTTCCAATTGGATAATATGTATCGCCGTATGCGCCGGTTAATTTGTTTCGATATGGACTCTACTTTGATCGAAACGGAAGTAATTGATGAACTGGCAATGCGTGCCGGCGTAGGCGACCAGGTGAAAGCCATCACCGAACGTGCCATGCGTGGGGAAATTGATTTTACTGAAAGCTTCCGTGAACGGGTGGCGCTATTGAAAGGGCTGGACGAGTCCGTAATGCAGGAAATTGCTGAGAACCTGCCTATAACCGAAGGTGTTGACCGCCTGATGTATGTGCTAAAGAAATATGGTTATAAAATAGCCATTCTCTCCGGTGGTTTCACTTACTTTGGAGAATATCTGCAAAAGAAATATGGAATAGACTACGTTTACGCCAATGAACTGGAAATCGAGAATGGAAAGTTGACCGGGCGTTATCTGGGTGACGTGGTAGACGGAAGACGGAAAGCCGAACTCCTGCGCCTGATTGCCCAGGTAGAGAAAGTGGACATTGCTCAAACAATTGCTGTGGGTGACGGTGCAAACGACTTACCAATGTTGGGTATTGCCGGACTGGGAATTGCGTTCCACGCCAAACCGAAAGTGGTGGCAAATGCCAAGCAATCCATTAATACAATTGGGCTGGACGGAGTACTTTATTTCTTAGGTTTTAAAGATTCCTATATAGATATTCCCAGTTAACTCTTTTTTTTCTATCTTTGTTGACAAATTAATAAAGAAACATGAAGTTTTCCGAACTACAATTAAATGATAAAGTGCTTGAAGCACTTGAAGCCATGCGTTTTGAGGAGTGCACTCCGATACAAGAAAAATCAATTCCCGTCATACTCGAAGGAAAAGACCTGATTGCCGTAGCGCAAACCGGCACGGGAAAAACGGCTGCGTATCTGCTACCCATATTGAACAGACTCTCAGAGGGAGGACATCCTGAAGATGCCATCAACTGTATCATCATGGCTCCTACTCGCGAGTTGGCTCAGCAGATAGACCAGCAAATGGAAGGATTCTCATACTTTATGCCGGTCAGCAGTGTAGCGGTATATGGCGGTAATGACGGAATACTTTTCGAACAGCAGAAAAAAGGACTGACTTTGGGAGCCGACGTGGTGATTGCCACTCCCGGCCGATTGATAGCTCACTTGAGTCTAGGATATGTAGACCTCTCCCGTGTATCTTATTTCATTCTGGATGAAGCGGACCGTATGCTGGATATGGGATTTTATGATGACATCATGCAGATTGTAAAATTCCTGCCGAAAGAACGGCAAACGGTCATGTTCTCAGCAACAATGCCTGCCAAGATACAGCAATTGGCTAATACCATCCTCAACAATCCCGCAGAAGTAAAGTTAGCTGTATCCAAACCAGCCGAAAAGATTGTCCAAGCTGCTTATATTTGTTATGAAAATCAGAAATTAGGTATTATTCGCAGCCTTTTTGCGGAGCAGGCACCGGAACGTGTTATTATATTCGCTTCTTCCAAACTCAAAGTAAAAGAGGTAACCAAAGCTCTAAAACAAATGCAGCTGAATGTCGGAGAAATGCACTCTGACCTGGAACAAGCGCAGCGGGAAGAGGTGATGTACGAGTTTAAAGCCGGAAGAATTAACATACTGGTAGCTACGGATATTGTGGCAAGAGGAATTGATATAGATGATATTCGTCTGGTTATCAACTATGATGTTCCTCATGATAGCGAAGACTATGTGCACCGCATCGGTCGTACGGCACGTGCCAATAATGATGGTGTGGCTTTAACTTTTGTCAGTGAGAAAGAACAGACCTACTTTAAGAGTATAGAAACTTTCCTGGAAAAAGATATCTATAAGATTCCCGTACCGGAAGAGCTCGGTGAAGCTCCGGAGTTCAAGCCACGTACCAATGAAGGGTACAAGAAATATGGTAAAAGCAACCGCAGGAATGGAAACGGAAAAAGTAATTTCCGAAACAATAATAGAAAAGGTGGCAAGCGGCCGCCAACCAAAAAACAAGAATAAGATGAAGCGGATTTATTCCGCTTTTTTTATGTTCAGTTGTTTGTCAAAGCCGATAAACATATCTATTAAATTGTATACGGAACTTTCCGGAACGCGAAGGGTCGCCTGATAATGATAACCTTTATTATTTACACCCAAGAAATTCATATCAGCAAGAATCATCTGGTTTAAAAGTTCGGCGGAGAAGATATCAGAAAAATCCTTTTTGGTAATATCCTTCCCATAAAGCATCTGTTTGCCTTCATAAACACAGATATGTATGACATTGTCATAATAGACATTGTCAACACCAATACCATTTTCCGCATAAGAAGTACGGGTTACTTTCATTTGAGAAGGATTGATATAGACATATCCGCGATAACGTTTACCGCCATACATCACTACGCTGTCTTTCTTCGTCACCTCCGCAGCGCTCGGAATAACTTCCACCTCCTGATTGATAAAAGACAACGTATCTTCCACATTCTCCGATTTATGCAACTTCACAATGTCATCGGCCAGAGAGTGGAACCAGAAACTATACTCAGTCTGCCGGTCTATTTTATAGGCCACGGTTTGACTGCCATATATGTATATAGTATCACGAATCACCTTAAATGCCACAGGGATATTCTGTGGATTGGCGTAATAAATGGTGTCACCCTCGATACGTAATAAAGGCATATCGGTTTCATCATCTATCCAAATACCCTGAAGCAGGTTTTTGGCGGTAAGGTCTTCTTCCGCAGATTTTATATCCTTACTGTTGCTACAAGCAAATAGCAGTATGATGGAACATACTCCTATGATAAGCTTTTTCATTTTTGACTTCTCCCTTTTATTTACCTATACAATGATAAGTAAATCCAAGTTCTTCTATTTCTTTTTTGTCGTAAATATTCCGCCCATCCAATATTACCGGGTTCTGCATCGTCTTCTTAATGACTGCCCAAGACGGCAAACGGAATTCTTTCCACTCGGTCACCAACATTAAAGTGTCCGCATCCAAGACAGCATCATACATATCTTTAGCATAATAGATGACATCCCCTATTCTCCGGCGACATTCCTGCATAGCTGCGGGGTCGTAAGCACGGATATTGCATCCCGCATTCAATAGTTTGTTTATCAGAACCAAAGCCGGAGCCTCGCGCATGTCATCCGTTTCCGGTTTGAAGGCCAATCCCCATAAAGCGATTGTCTTACCCTGCAAATCACCACTGAAGTGCCTTTGCAACTTCTCGAACAGAATACTTTTTTGTCTCTCATTCACATCTTCCACAGCACGGAGCACACGCATCTGATAACCGTTCTGCTCAGCCGTCTTGATTAAAGCTTTTACATCCTTCGGAAAACACGAGCCACCATATCCGGTACCCGGATAGAGAAACTTACGACCTATACGGGTATCCGAACCGATACCACTGCGTACCATATTTACATCCGCACCTACCAATTCGCAAAGATTGGCAATATCATTCATGAAACTGATACGGGTAGCCAACATGGAATTTGCCGCATATTTCGTCATCTCAGCCGAAGAGATATCCATGAAGATAACACGGAAATTATTCAGCAAGAATGGTTTGTAGAGTTTAGTCATCAGTTTCTTGGCACGTTCAGACTCTACCCCTACCACCACCCGGTCAGGACTCATAAAATCATTAATGGCATTACCCTCTTTCAGGAATTCCGGATTGGAAGCCACGTCAAATTCAATCTGCACATTCCGTTTATCCAGTTCTTCCTGAATGGCAGCACGTATTTTCTTTGCCGTCCCCACAGGAACGGTACTTTTGGTTACTACCAAGATGTACTTCTGCATGCTGCGGCCTATGGTACGTGCCACCTCAAGCACATAACTCAAGTCTGCGCTACCATCTTCATCGGGCGGAGTACCAACAGCGCTGAACACAACGTCTACTTCATCCAAACAACTTTCCAGGGAAGTGGTAAACTTTAAGCGCCCGGCTTTCATGTTTCTGTTTACCATTTCTTCCAGTCCGTTTTCGTAGATAGGAATAATTCCTTTCTCCAGTGCTTCAATCTTTGCACTATTCGTATCTACGCAAACAACGTTGACACCTATTTCCGCAAAACAAGTACCGGTTACTAAACCGACATATCCCGTACCGACAATGGCTATTTTCATATCTTATTCAAAATAAACCGCATCTTTGAATGACACAGCATGTCCGTCTTTTTCTGACAATAAAAGTTGGTCTTCCGCAACCGGCCAGTCTATACCTATCGTTTCATCATTGAAACGGATGGAAGCTTCAGCCTGCGGAGCATACATATTATCCACTTTATATGTAAATATCGCTTCATCACTCAACACCAAGAAGCCATGGGCAAAACCACGGGGAATGAAAAACTGTCTCTTGTTTTCTTCGCTCAACTCTACGCTGACATATCTACCAAATGTAGGAGACGACTTACGCAAGTCTACAGCAACGTCCAAAACTTTCCCTTTAATGACGCGCACCAATTTGGCCTGGCTATGTTCACCTTTCTGATAATGGAGTCCGCGCAGCACTCCGAAAGAAGACTTAGACTCATTATCCTGTACAAAATGCACATCTCCTATATTGGCACGAAATTCTTCTTCCTTAAATGCCTCCATAAAGTAGCCACGGGCATCGTTAAACACCCTGGGTTCGATAACCCAGACGCCATCAATTTCTGTTTGTATATAGTTCATTGTTTCAGAATGTTTTATGTATCTTCAATTGAAATCCTAAGTTATCACCGTATATATCTCCCATGTCCAAAGCAAGAGATGCATTGAAGTCCCATCCCTTCAATCTTTTCGGAGCATAGTAGAACGAAGCGTATGCTGAAAAGTTCTCCAATATATCCAGTGTCGGTCTACCTGGAGTTCCCCACGTTCTGTTATGGCTCAACTTTGCCACATAACGCCATTCGGAACTGATATCCCCACTCCATCCTACGTGTACGGCTTTTACACGGTTATAGATGAAAGTCAAGTTCCCGTCTTCATTATAGATAGGTGACGCAATCAATGGATTGGCTATCATCATTCCCCAATGTGACCAACCAGGATACAGACCATTATTATAATAGTTGTCAGAACCTCCGGTCTTGTGCACAGGGCCTTCTGACGGTTCGTGCAAACCATGCAATGGTCCACTCATATTAGTCGTTTGCAAATATTCCAGTACAACCGCATTGATAGGACGGAAATGTTTGAAATTAAATTCAAGTCCCCACAAGCCATCCCAGCCATTCTGTTTACCCATGGCAGAAAAGTCATCAAAATGGTTATGCAGATAGGCACTGACCGAGAAGTCTTTGGCTCGATAGGTCATTCTCAAGTATTCACTACCCAAGAAGTTTCCCTGATAAAACATATTGTCGTTGGCGGGCTTGTCTTCATCACCTGCTCCCGGAATGAATACTCTGAAGTAATCTTTCAACTTGTTACCCAAATCCGTTTCAGCACCTCCAATCACCTGATAACCGCCAAACTGAGTATCGAGTGTCATTCCCAAATCGAATTGCCATTTGCCATCAGGGATGCCGATGCGGATAAAACCTTCTTTATGATGATATTTGATACCTTTCGTATACCAATATCCCTCACCCACTTTCTTCTTCTGATAATTATCATCCGTAAACCAACCGTATGATATTTCCCCTTTTATAGCCAACCGGGGAAGTATATAAAGATATTCGGGAATACCTACCATGATTTGAGGAATAGGGCGAGCATTTCCCGACCAAGTCATGCCACCGCTACTCAGTGTATTATTCAACAAGTTTGCCCATCTTTCTTTACTTCCGGCAAACAAACCGAGCCATTTATAGCGCACATCCACATACGCCTGCTGTATATAAATATCCTTGTCACTTTTGAAGTTCATACCGATGGCTGCCACCATATCCAGTTTCTCTTCAAATTTCCACTTACCCAAGTTATGTTTATAATCCACGCCTCCCCGTATGTAGGTGTTATTATAAATAGAACCGAGTCCTTGCTGATTGCTAACTTGCCAAAGCGGGGTGTTGTCTCCCGTATGCACGGTTGCTCCATATTCAACGAAAGGAGAAACTTGTGCTGTGGCAACACTGCCTCCGGCGAACATAAGAGCTAATAAACAAATTGAGATACGCATAATAATTGATAATGTGTAAAAACGATGCAAAATTAGGAAAAAAATCCAATATATCCGGTATTGAAGCAAATGAGTTTCCAAATAGTATATGAGTTGATAAGTTGTTAATAAGAAAAACTACGTGAAAGTGGCGTATTTCCGATAAAACCGCTACTTTTGTGACATGATTGAATTAGCACAACATATAGAAGTATTGTTATTGGAGAATGATTGTGTCATTGTTCCGGGTTTGGGCGGATTTGTCGCCCATTATACTCCGGCAGTGAGAGTGGCTGAAGAAAACATATTTCTGCCCCCAACCCGTATCATCGGCTTTAATCCCCAATTAAAGATGAATGACGGATTGCTGGTGCAATCTTATATGGCTGTTTATGGGACAAACTTCTCCGATGCCACTAAAATTGTAGATAAAACGGTAGAAGATTTGCTTGCCGTTCTCCATGATGACGGTAAAGTCGATTTGCCCAATGTGGGTGAATTGCGCTATTCTATTCACGACACTTACGATTTTATTCCTTACGACAATAAAATAACCACTCCTTATTTATATGGGCTCGATAGCTTTGAAATGCAGGAATTGTCGAAATTGCAGAAACCTGCCGGAAAAACAATACCATTCAATGTACCGGTAGCAACTGAAACGAAAAAGCATAGATTTGAAATTGGAATAAAACCCTCTCATCTGGCAAATGCCGCTGCCATGATTGCAATCATCGCATTGTTTTTCTTCCTTTCTACTCCGGTAGAAAATACGGAAGTAATCGAAGCCAATTATGCGCAGCTTCTTCCTGATGAGCTTTTTGAAAAAATAGAGAAACAATCATTAGTCATTACTCCGATAGTGGTTCATCAACAAAACAAGAAAACGACTTCCTCGCAATCAAAACCTTCGCAATCTCCGAGAAAAAAGACGATTGTTCCGGTTGCAGTCAGAGAGGTTAAGGTGAACCAACAACAACCTGAGGTAGTTGCTCCTCAGCCCAAGGAGACACAAGCAGCACTGCCTGTACAAGTTGCCAAAATGCCCTATCATATCATTATCGCCAGTGTAGGTACCGAAAAAGATGCCGAGGTTATGGCCAAAAGACTGATTGATAATGGTTTCTCCGGTGCAAAAGCCATCATTGGTGATGGTAAGATGCGTGTCAGCATTCAGTCTTGCGCCACACAGGAAGAAGCATACCGGGCTTTAAATAAAATTCGCCAGAATGAAACTTATCAGAATGCCTGGGTATTGAAAAAATAAAAGGAAGCGAATTATCAATTATCAACTTTCAATTAATCTGCCACATGAAACGTATCCGTTGCCCCAAATGTGAGAGTTACCTAACCTTCGATGAAACCAAATACAGCGAAGGACAGTCATTGGTATTCGTCTGTGAACAATGCAAGAAGCAATTCAGTATCCGTTTGGGAAAAACGAAGATGAAAGCTCCCCAAAAAGAAGAGAAACCGGATGAGACAGAGTTTCAGGAAGCCTTTGGCAGCATTACCGTCATCGAAAACGTATTCGGCTTCAAACAAGTATTACCTCTGCAAGAGGGTGATAATGTGATTGGCCGCCGTTGTGTAGGAACCGTTATCAATGTACCGATAGAAACTTCGGACATGAGTATGGACCGTCGCCATTGTGTCATCAACGTAAAGCACAATAAGCAAGGAACACTAGTTTATACGCTACGTGATGCCCCCAGCTTGACTGGGACTTTCCTGAACAATGAAATTCTGAACGATAAAGACCGTATCCGCATTGAAGACGGTGCGATTGTCACTATAGGAGCCACCACTTTCATTCTGCGCGCGGCGGAGTAAGGAAACCTCCTTTGCGATTTTTCCACCAATAGCGGATAAAAAGTACACCGGTAAACATCAGCGCCAGAGACAATCCGGTGTAAAACACAGATATAAAAGCATCGGGAAGCAGATGAAAAGAACGTATCGTGATGCCGAACGCTATCATAAAAGTCATAATAATCCATCCTTTTACATCAAAGAAAGAGAAAGGGCAATTCTTGTCTTTTTTCCGTTCAATCCGCCGGGTATGTTTGTAATAGAGCTTTTTAAATACAAATAAAAAAAACAGGAGGAACACAATCGTCGCTTCTCCTACTTTAAAAAGCCAGTATTCGGAATCGCCGAGCCATGTCACTATGCCAATCCGCAGAATATTGGCACCCGCTACAATCCATACGATACCGGCTGTAATAAGTAAAACTTTTCTATTGACTCCGTATTTCATGACTTTACTTTTAACTATATTACCAGTATAAGTAACAAAGGTATAAAAAATTTGTTTGCAAATCTACCCTGAGCTATATTTCTGTTCATCAGACATATACATATACCTGAAAATACCTTCCAATTTCAGGTGAACGGCATGTAAGATACGAGCAGGCATATCATCATAAAGATGTTTGAAGCTCCATGCCACCTGTATTTTCTTATTGGTATTGAAGAACGGGCACTATTTTCCTTCTTCGGGATAGCAAGGAGGATTGATGACGGATAAACGGGAGTTTCGTATTGTATTGCGTCAGACTATGACGCAGGCAGTTTTCCGCTCGGGGACATTGATTATTGAAGCACAAAGTGTATCGGGCTAATTTCTCATTAAAGTCAGAATTGCTTTCCATTATTTACTCGAATTTTGAGAAGTATCGCCTTATCCGGTAAAGTTAGATGAGAAAAAAAAATTAAATCTACGATGTCATGTAACAAAAATAGGGCAAGACTTTAGCCTTACCCTATTCGGTTCGGTTTACAGAATACTTTTTACTGTTTCCAGCATACCCTTCTCCTGAATTGCATTCAAGAAACCGGTAACCATGTCGGTCAATCCCGGAATGACATTCAAGTCTCCATGCTCACCCCAAATGAGGTCTTTGGCAGCTAACACACCTTCGGCTACCTTACGGGTATCCCCGGTTGCCCACAAATCCTTCAGTAACTGCATGATTTCCGGTGCATCATTCGGAGTGATTTCAGCGCCGTCGGCACGCACACCGCCCTTGTAATAAGTGATGATAGCGGCAAGGCCAAGTACCAAACCCTTCGGCAGGTCGCCTTTACGTTCCAGATAAGTCTTCAAGCCAGGCAGGTCGCGAGTCTGGAACTTTGGGAAAGAGTTCAGCATGATGCTGGTTACCTGATGGTCGACGTATGGATTGTTGAAACGTTCCAACACATCGCTCGCAAACTTCTTCAATTCATCCATTGGCAGGTTCAGTGTTTGCATCAACTCATCAAACTGTACTTTATGGATATATTTGCCAATGATCGGATGATTGCAGGCGTCGCGCACAATGTTTACGCCACTGAGATAAGCCACCGGTGAAAGTACCGTATGAGGACCATTCAACAGTGTAACCTTTCTTTCGTGATAAGGAGCCTCCGATTTTACGAAAAGTACATTCAAGCCAGCCTTATTTGCAGGGAATTCTTCTGCCAACTGGCGCAAAGAGAGATTCTCGGCAGCTTCGATGACCCACAGGTGGAAAATCTCCGCCTGCACGACGAGGTTGTCCGCATAGCAAACTTTCTTTTGGATTTGAGCAATCTCTTTACGCGGGAACCCCGGAACAATGCGGTCTACCAAAGTAGCGCACACATAACAATATTTTGTAAACCAAGTTTTAAATTTCTCATAATCAGCGCCAAAATCTTCTTTCCACAGTTCGATATACTGGTAGATGCATTCTTTCAGATGATGTCCGTTCAAGAAAATCAATTCACAAGGCATGATAATAAGACCTTTTGTCTTGTCACCTTTGAAAGTCTTGAAACGACGATACAATAATTGAGTCAACTTGCCCGGATAAGAAGATGCAGGAGCATCGGAAAACTTACAGTTTGCATCAAAAGCAATACCCGCTTCCGTGGTATTGGAAATAACGAAACGTATTTCCGGTTGGTCGGCAAGCGCCATGAACGCTGCGTTTTGAGAATAAGGGTTCAATGCACGGCTGATGCAGTCGATACGTGTCAAGCTATTGACAGCCTCACCGTTCAAACGACCTTGCAGATTGACGTGATACATACAATCTTGACCGTTCAACCATTCCGCCATACCTCTCTCAATGGGTTGAACAACTACAACACTGCTGTTGAAATCAGTCTTTTGATTCATGTTGTACACAATCCAGTCTACAAATGCACGGAGGAAGTTTCCTTCACCAAACTGAATAATTCTCTCAGGAGATACAGACTTCGGAGCAGTCTGTTTGTTTAATGCTTTCATCTTTAAAAAATGATTTAAATGATTGATATGATTTATTTTATTCAAATTCAAAATAGAAATCGATATTCTCTTTCATCATGACATCGATAGGCATGTACTTTATGGCAGTTACCGGTTTCTTGAATACGATGTGATTACATAGAGCCTTTACGCCACAGTAACCTTGCAAACCCGGACGTTGCCCGATGAGATAATTTACTTCGCCTGATTTCAAATAATCAACGTTCTTTTGCAGCAGGTCATAGCCAACAAATCCTTTCAGCTTCTGTTTTTTTTCATGCAGGTATCCTGCCACATTATAAATACGTGAATTGAAAACAGCGCCTAATGCCACTCGCGGATGGTCGGTAAAGAAATGGTCCAATATTTGTTTGTTGGCGACAATATCATCCTTATGCAAAACCAAATCATGCACCGTTAATCCTTTATATTCTTCAGTAAGATACTCCATAAACCCCTCCATACGGCGTTGCATCTGTATTTCTGCCGGATTATTTTTCTGATTATGAAGAAAAAGAACCAGTTCCTGCCCCTCTTCATAATGACGCATCAAAATTTTAGCAGCGATGTAACCACTTCTTTGGGAATCTTGTCCGATATAGCAAAGCGCATGAGTCTGTTCTATATTAAAGTCAATAAAGGCGTATGGTATTTCTTTTTCTTCCAAATAAGCAGTCAGCTTTAGAGTATCTTCCCGGAAGTTTGGAGCTATCAAGACGGCATCTGCTTTCATTTGTTTCACTTCCACACAAACCTTTTCGTAGGAAGCCCTGTCGGCATGCTTATAATTCAGAAATTCCACGCTGACATTGAAAGGTCGCAATTCTTGGGCAGCACGGCTGATACCTTGCGCCACAGAATGCCAATAATCGTTCTCTATATAATAAGGTATAATACAAACAATGCGATAACGCTTTTTGGCAGCCAAACCGATGGCAAACATATTGGGATGATAATCTATTTCATCAAGAACCTTCTGGACTTTCTCCCGGCTTGCAGAAGAAACATCTCCGCGATTATGAAGCACACGATCTACCGTTCCGGCAGATACACCTGCCATACGGGCAATGTCTTTAATAGTATAATTCTCGTTTTCCATACCTTTGCCCTTTTTAAGGTGATTAAGGTTCGACGTTTAAAACTTAAATATTATAAATATTTGCCGCAAAGATACGAATTATTTTGTTTCTCCAAGTAAAATTTCTACTTTTGTGTTCGATAACGGTTAATAAAAGTAAAAACCTATATCACACCTATTAGCTTTACAATCAATACTATATAGGTACAATTAATGAAAAGTAATTTTTTTAGATACTTAAAACACAAGAAGATGAAAAACTTTATGGACGAAAACTTCCTGTTGCAGACAGAAACTGCTCAGAAGTTGTACCACGAACATGCGGCTAAAATGCCGATTATCGACTATCACTGTCATTTAATTCCTCAAATGGTAGCTGACGATTATCAATTCAAGTCATTAACTGAAATTTGGCTGGGGGGTGACCATTACAAATGGCGTGCCATGCGTACCAACGGTGTAGACGAACGTTACTGTACCGGAAAAGACACTACAGATTGGGAAAAATTCGAGAAATGGGCAGAAACCGTTCCTTATACTTTCCGCAATCCACTCTATCACTGGACCCACCTTGAATTGAAAACAGCTTTCGGCATCGATAAGATATTAAATCCTTCGACTGCTCGTGAAATCTTTGATGAATGCAACGAGAAGTTGAAACAACCCGAATACTCCGCTCGCGGCATGATGCGTCGTTATCGCGTAGAGGTGGTTTGTACTACAGACGATCCTATCGATTCCCTGGAATACCACATCAAAACACGTGAAAGTGGTTTTGAAATCAAGATGCTACCCACATGGCGTCCTGACAAGGCAATGGCAGTGGAAGTCCCTGCTGATTTCCGTGCATACGTAGAAAAGCTATCCGAAGTAAGCGGTGTTTCTATCTCCGGTTTCGACGATATGGTTGCAGCGTTGCGCAAACGTCATGATTTCTTTGCCGAACAGGGATGTAAGTTATCCGACCACGGTATTGAAGAATTTTATGCAGAAGATTATACCGACGCTGAAATTAAGGCTATCTTTAATAAGGTATATGGTGGCACGGCATTGAGTAAAGAAGAAATTTTGAAGTTCAAGTCTGCCATGTTGGTTGTCTTTGGCGAAATGGATTGGGAAAAAGGTTGGACACAGCAGTTCCACTACGGAGCTATCCGCAACAACAACAGCAAGATGTTCAAGTTACTCGGTCCTGATACAGGTTTTGATTCAATCGGCGAGTTTACAACAGCAAAGGCAATGTCCAAATTTCTCGACCGCCTGAACTCAGCGGGTAAACTGACAAAGACTATCCTCTATAACCTGAATCCGTGTGCAAATGAGGTAATCGCTACAATGCTGGGTAATTTCCAGGATGGTACTATTGCAGGAAAGATACAGTTCGGTTCGGGCTGGTGGTTCCTCGACCAGAAAGACGGTATGGAAAAACAGATGAACGCACTTTCCGTTCTCGGTTTGTTGAGCCGCTTTGTGGGTATGTTGACTGATTCCCGTTCCTTCCTCTCCTATCCGCGCCATGAATATTTCCGCCGCACCCTCTGTAACCTTGTAGGTCGTGATGTGGAAAACGGTGAAATTCCTGCATCGGAAATGGAACGTGTCAATCAAATGATTGAAGATATCAGCTACAATAACGCAAAGAAATTCTTCCAGTTCTAAGTAATTAGATAAAAAACAGAAAGAGCGTATCACACTATTATAGTAATACGCTCTTTTTATATATTTACTCCCCTGTTCAGATATATTTCAATAGCTCTTTAATATCATTTAATGGAATAAAATTAGGATAATCAACCTCTCCTTCATGTTGTTCGAATGCCCACGTAACATGGTGAGGAATATGCGCAGCATACCCACCGAGTTCCAAAATCGGTATGATATCCGATTTTATGGAATTACCTATCATCAGAAAGTTCTCCGGGGGACAATTCAAAGTACCAAGTAGTTTTATATAATCAGGGGTCTTTTTATCGCTCATAATTTCAATATGACAAAAATATTCCTGCAATCCGGAAGCTACTATTTTCCTTCTTTGGTCAAATAGGTCTCCTTTTGTCGCCAATACTAATTTATATTCTCCATGGAGTCGTGATAATACCTCTTTTACATTTTCCAACAATTTAACCGGTTTCTCTAAAAGCCCCTGTCCTATTCTTATTATTTCTTCTGCACAACGAATACTTTCATTTCCATTCGTAATTCGACAGGCTGTTTCAATCATACTTAGCATAATACTTTTCAGTCCATACCCATACGCATGCAGATTTTTCATTTCAGTTTTGAATAGCTCTTGCGTAACTTCTACTGAAGGCAAATACTCGCTCAACAGGTTACAAAACTTCTGCTCAAACTCTTGAAAATCAAGTTCATTTTCCCAAAGTGTATCATCTGCGTCAAAAGCGATAAATTCTATTTTATCTTTCATACATTGCTATTTTTACCGTTATTTTCTATCTTTGGCACAAAGTTAAGCCGGTATTTAAACATACGAAAGGACAAATGTCCTAAAACAGTAAAATGTTACGAACAAATCTGCAATTCTTATCTTTTATTGAGGATATCTATCTTGAATACCCTCAAACGGAAGTCCTCTTGAAAGATTATCCACAGGGAAGTTTTTTGTGTAAACAAGGCGAATGGCAATACAGGGTCGTTGTCATAAAAAGTGGGTTTGTGAAATGTTTCACCAGTGAAGAAAATGGTAAAGATTTTATCCAGGAATTCATGGGAAAAGGAGAAATCATAGGAGAAATTGAAGCGATACGCGATACAAAATGTTTATGTAATGTTGAAGCAGTTTCCAATGTACAGGCTTATTCTTTTTCTACCTCTTTCTTTAGGTCAATGTTAAATACCAATCCCCAGTTCAACAATTTGCTGCTTAACGAATTAGTGGAACGTATTGCTTGTACCAGTGTCAGAGCAGCCTATCAACAGCTATACACCACAAAACACGGGCTTTCCAAATTACTCGATTTGCAAGACAAACAAGGTATCAAACTATCAAAAGCGGATATGGCTTCATATTTAGGAATTGATATCAGAAGCTTGAACCGAGCTTTGAAAGAATTGAAATGAGCCGTGCGTTTAAAAACAACCGAATCCATCGACAAAAAGAGGAAAACATGGCTCCATATATTGTATATTTTATGTATATTTGCCGTCACTTTTTCTAAAAGCAGCAGCTTTTTTTTAATTAAGGAGATAAGGATGAAAGTAAAATTTATAAGCCTTGCAAGTGGCAGCAGCGGCAACTGCTATTACATAGGCACAGAAAAATATGGAATACTCATTGATGCCGGCATTGCAGTCCGCACTATTAAAAAGGGACTGAAAGAAGCAGGTATTGGAATGGAAACTATACGCGCGGTATTTGTTACTCACGATCACGCTGACCATATTAAAGCTGTAGGCGGATTGGGCGAAAAGCTGAATATACCTATCTATACAACTGCACGCATTCATGAAGGTATCAACAGAAGTTATTGTATGACAGAGAAATTATATTCATCTGTCCGTTATCTGGAAAAACAGCAACCTATGCAACTGGAAGATTTTCATATTGAATCTTTTGAAGTTCCCCATGATGGTACGGATAATGTCGGTTATTGCATTGAAATAGATGGAAAAGTATTTTCTTTCCTCACCGACCTCGGAGAAATCACCCCTACCGCAGCCGAATATATCTGTAAAGCCAATTATCTGATATTGGAAGCCAATTATGATGATGAAATGCTACGTATGGGTACTTATCCAGCGTATTTGAAGGAACGCATTACCAGTCGTACCGGACACATGAGCAACATTGCCACCGCTGAATTTCTTGCTGAAAACATCACGGAACATTTGCAATATATCTGGCTTTGCCATTTAAGTAAAGACAATAATCATCCGGAATTGGCTTATAAGACCGTAGAATGGAAATTAAGAGAAAAAGGTATAATCGTAGGGAAGGATGTTCAATTGTGCGCATTGAAGCGTACCACACCATCTGAATTATACATATTCGACTAAAAGTACCGATTTCATCGAAAAAAATACTTTATTTTGTTTGGCTGGATAAAATAAAAGGACTACTTTTGCACCCGCAAATAAGAAATAAAGAATGCACTCTTAGCTCAGTTGGTAGAGCAACTGACTCTTAATCAGTGGGTCCAGGGTTCGAATCCCTGAGGGTGTACAAAAAGGAGCACTATATTGCTCCTTTTTTATTTCTACACATTTCAAATCATGTTGGAATTAAATAGGCTCAGTTTAAATGGCTCAGTTTAAATTCTTGGGGGATTCCGTTAAAATACTTATTTTTGTCTCATGA
>NZ_CAUFUE010000028.1 GCF_959029255.1 uncultured Bacteroides sp.
ACGGGCTGATTGACAACCTGTCGTTCACGCTGGACGGCAACCGGCTGAACCGGGTAGACGATGCAGTGGGTACCGCCGCTTACGCTGGTAGCTTTGAGTTCAAGGACGGTGTGAAGCAGGCTGATGAGTATGCATACGATGCAAATGGCAATTTAACCAAAGATTTGAATAAGGGAATTACCGATATTCAATATAATTTCTTAAATTTGCCAAACAAGGTGACTTTCAGTGACGGCAGCACGATTACCTATACATACACGGCGGACGGGACGAAGCTTCGGACGGTATGTATGATAGGAGGTGTTACCACCACAACGGACCACCTGGGAAATGTGATTTATGAAAACGGTGTCGCCAAGTTGCTGCTGACGGAAGCGGGTTATGTGACGCTGAATGACAACAAGTATCATTACTACTTGCAAGACCATCAGGGGAACAACCGGGTAGTTATCAACAAAAGCGGCAGTGTGGAGGAGGTTAACCATTATTATCCGTTCGGAGGCATATTTGCAAGTGTTTCTTCAAGTGTACAGCCTTTCAAGTACAATGGTAAGGAGCTGGATACGAAGAAGGGGCTGGACTGGTATGATTACGGGACGAGACGGTATGATGTGGAGTTAGGAAGGTTTACAACGGTGGATCCGCTGACTGAAAAGTATTATTCGGAAAGTCCTTATAGCTATTGCGGAAATAATCCGATAATGTTTATTGACCCTGATGGACAGATGAAGGTAATCTATAATCCTGACGGGACATATAAAGAGACTACTCATAACAACTGGTTTCATAATACTTTTATTGGACGGCAAGAATACATTGCTTATAAGGAAGGGAATGTAAGACTGTCAGAGCAGGAATTTTGGAATTGGCAACGAACCGGGAGTTATAACAGTGTACAGGAAGCGGGTAACATGACTAATATTGAATTCGCATTGGATGAGCCGGCAAAGGGAGTGGTAGACGGTATAAGTAAATTTATACTTTCCAGTGTTTATTCATTGGTAAATTCGCCTAAGGTCATGTTAACTGGGAGAACTTGGTCAGGAGCATCACAGACTTCGACCGAAAAAATGGGGGCGTTTATTGATGTGGTCAGTAATAATATACCATTTTCAAAGATGAGTAAAGTGGGCAATCCGGGGTCATGGTACAAGTTTAAGAAAGCTAATAAACATATACCTACATTGAAAAGAAAAAGTGTTTATAATGCTGAGCTAAGGAGATATGAAGGGAAAATTAAAGGTAACGACGCGGTTGAGAATATAAAAAATACAACAGATGTTATTTTGTATATTAACAAAAGACAGGAGGAAGAAAAATGACACCGAAATTTTTGGGAGCATTATCAAGGTGGTTATTAAAGGGATGCAAAACTAATTTTTTTAAAGAGGAGTGGATTGGAGATAAAGAAAATGAAAATCTTATCATTGGTTATATTACTGCTCTACTTTTACTTGGTTTAGCTCTACTTTTAATGAAATATAAACTTTGGTAAAATCTCTGTCCGTCACAGCGGATGTTCTTCATCCGCTGTCTCTGAATATCAGTTTTTTAATTCGATAAACTAAATACCCCCTTGTTTATGGCGCTGAACATAAACAAGGGATTTAAACACATCTATTGTACTGACGGTAACGTGAGAACCATTACAGCTTACTATTATGATGACAAGGAAATGTGGTATAGAACTGTTCCACGAACCATCTTTCAGGATATGACACGGAGAGCGTGCTTTATACGTTTGGCAAGAAGGTCGTAACGAGGTATCTGTTACATACAGTGGTGGGTAAACAGGCAATGAGTACGTTTACGACGCAAACGGCAATTTAACGAAAGATTTAAATAAGAATATCATTGATATTCAATATAATGTATTAAATTTGCCTTCAACAGTGACTTTTGCGGATGGAAGTGTGATATCCTACCTGTATAGTGCGGATGGGATGAAGTTACGGGCTGTGCATGCTATTAATGGTACCACCACAACAACCGACTACTGCGGAAATGTGATCTATGAAAACGGTGTAGCCCGGCAGTTGTTGACGGAAGAGGGGTATATCTCCTTGGACAACGGGCAGTATTACTACTACCTGCAGGACCATCAGGGGAATAACCGGGTGGTGATGAACCAGAGCGGCGGCGTGGAGGAGACGAACCATTACTATCCCTTCGGAGGCGTCTTTGCAGTTTCGGGAAATGTACAACCTTACAAGTATAATGGTAATGAACTGGATGCGAAGAAAGGCTTGAACTTGTATGATTATGGGGCAAGGCAGTATGATGCGGCAGTGGGAAGGTTTACGACGGTGGATGCAATGGCAGAGAAGCACTACTCCATAGGCACGTATGTCTATTGCGGCAATGAACCGGTAAGTAGAATTGATCCGGATGGAAATGATTGGCGGGTACAAACCTGGTACAATCGGGAGACGGACAAGATTGAGTATATATTTACGGTTAATGCGGCCCTTCAGAATAGCTCGAGTAATTTAGCTCTTGACATGCAGGCTTTGGCCACAGTGATTACAGCACAAATCAATGCTGCCTATACAATCTCGCAAAGCAGTTTCATATCAACCATGAACTTTAACCTTAGAGTGGTGGATAAGATAGAGGATGTGAAGGATAATGAGCATTTGTTCCAAGTGATAGACCAAAAGAGATTAGGGAAAGGGAAAGATCCTCAAAGAAGAACACGGGGACAAACGCAACTATTTGGGTTAGATATACAAATTGGAACAGTAGCCGCCAATGAGATGTTGAGTGGGAAAGATAATAGAACTGCTGCGCACGAGTTGGGACATACGGGTGGATTAAAAGATAAAACAGAAAAGGCTGATATCCATAATTTGATGATGCAGAAAAGTACAGTGCAGCGCCATAATGGGAATTATATGCAAGCTACTGACCTTTCTTTAACTCAAATACGTGCAATAAGAGATAACTATATTCATAAGAGATTGCATAAGCCATCTGTTTTAAGAAACAATATTAATAAAAAACGTTAGCCTTATGAGAAGAGGAATATTCATTTTCTTAGGTATATTACTGCTATTGACCTGTTGTGTCAGTGAAGTTTCCAAACATGATCGTTTTTCTATTCGTGTATCATGTCTTTATAATGGATATCAAGGTCGTAATGGAAAAGACTATATCAAATTATGGGTAAATGACAGTCTGTTATTCAGCGGAGTTTATCTTAACAGATTCAATGATACAATTCTTGATTACTCTGATGATGTTTTAGGAATGGAAGTCGCTTCATTTGACAAAAAGGAAGATAGTATAAAGATTAGAATTCGTATGATATCTTTAGATTCTGTCTTATTTTATAATGATAGGCATGCAGTGGATACCACTTTTACCTATCGTATAGATAATATACCAGATATAATCATTTCTGGAGCAAGATATTACAATGAATTTGCAATATTCGATACTTTACGAACACCGGATAGATATGATTATGAGTAATAATAGCATATTTTCTTCGTATGATATCTTTAAATTCTGTCTTATTTTATAATGATAGGTATGCAGTGGATACCACTTTTACCTATCGTATAGATAATATACCAGATATAATCATTTCTGGAACAGGATATTACAATGAATTTGCAATATTCAATACCTTACGAACACCAGATATGTACATTTTTGAGTATTAGTAATATACTATTTATGTCGCAGCGGATGTTTTTCATCCGCTGCTTCTGTATATAAGAAACCCTGTTTTTCGGGATGAGCGGTATGCCTTCAGGACTTGCCTACGAAGCGGATAGCGGATATGACGCGCGTTTTGATGGAACTGCCTCGGGAAAAGGATACCTGACAGGTACACGAAGTTTCTGCCTGGGAGGGGCTTCGGGAGCGGTCGTCTCCGCCTAAATGAATCCCTGTTTATGTCGGCAAACATAAGCAGGGATTTTCATATTCCCCCCATTGAAGCAAGTTGGCATAACTTCCATTGTTTAAGTTTGAATTTTGTGTCTCTTGTTTTAAATCTCCTTGAAATCATGTACCTTTGCGCCCATATAATATAAGGTATAAAGCAAGACGATGAATAAGATAACTTCCGTATGTGTATACAGTGCTTCGAGTACAAAGATTGATCCGGTTTATTTTGACGTGGCGCGTGAGTTGGGCAATCTGTTGGGAGAGAAGCATATACGCCTGGTTAATGGTGCGGGAAACATGGGGCTTATGTCTGCTGTTGCCGATGCTGCGCTTGCTGCCGGGGGAGAAGTTACCGGAGTGATTCCCCATTTCATGGTGGAACAGGGTTGGCACCATACGGGGCTTACCGAACTTATTGAAGTGGAAAGTATGCACGAGCGTAAAAAGATGATGGCTGACTTGAGTGACGCTGTTATTGCTTTGCCCGGTGGATGCGGGACGTTGGAGGAGTTGCTTGAAGTTATCACCTGGAAGCAACTGGGACTCTATCTGAATCCTGTTATCATACTGAATGTGAAAGGCTATTTCAATCCGCTGCTCGATATGCTCCGGAAAGCGGTGGATGAAAACTTTATGCGCGAGCAGCATGGCGCCATCTGGCATGTGGCGCAGACACCGCAAGAAGCTGTAGAGCTGATGTATGCCACTCCTCTTTGGGATGCCTCTATCCGTAAGTTCGCAGCGATATGATAAATCTGTTGATAGCATGGACGCTGGCGGGGACGGAGGGAATTCCTATTCCCTATTCTCCAAGAATGGACGATGGCATTACCGTGGTTCTTCTATGCTGTTTTTTCCTGTCAGCCTATGTCTTGTCCCGTAGCCGTAAGTTCCTGTTGCAGTTGGTGAAAGACTTTCTGCTTCATCGCGAGCGTACCAGTATATTCGCCACTTCGACGGCTGCCGATATGCGATACTTACTCTTGCTTATCTTGCAAACCTGCATACTTGCCGGGGTCTGCCTGTTCAACTACTTTAATGATACAAGCCCCGATTTGGTGCTGAGGGTACCGCCCTTCATATTATTGGGGATTTATATTGGAATCAGTCTTGCATATCTGTTTCTGAAATGGGTGATGTATTCTTTTTTGGGTTGGATTTTTTTTGACGAAAGTACGACAACCCTTTGGCTCGAGTCCTATTCTACGCTACTTTATTATCTTGGATTTGCCCTTTTCCCATTTGCTTTGTTCATTGTCTATTTTGATTTAAGTCTGCAATTTACAGTGATAATTGGATTGATTTTAGCCTTTTTTACTAAAATATTGATGTTATATAAGTGGTTAAAGCTTTTTTGTAACAATTTATGTGGCGGTTTGCTTTTAATTTTGTACTTTTGTGCCCTTGAAATCATCCCTTGCTTCATGTTGTATCAAGGTATGATTCAGCTAAATGATTATTTGATAATAAATTATTAGGACATTGAAAATTAAGAAAGTACTTGTGTCGCAGCCGAAACCGGCATCAGAGAAATCTCCTTACTACGACATCGCCGAAAAGTATGGTGTGAAAATAGATTTTCGCCCGTTCATCAAAGTGGAAAGTGTTTCCGCGAAAGAGTTCAGACAGCAAAAAGTTTCTGTTTTGGATCACACTGCCGTTATTTTCACGTCACGTCATGCTATTGACCATTTTTTCCATCTTTGTACAGAACTGAGGGTGACTATACCGGAAACCATGAAGTATTTCTGTGTGACCGAAACGATTGCTTTGTATATACAGAAGTATGTGCAATATCGCAAACGTAAGATTTTCTTCGGAAATACCGGAAAGTTCGATGATCTTTTGCCTGCTATCGTAAAGCACAAGACTGAGAAGTATCTCGTGCCGATGTCTGATGTGCATTCGGATGATATCAAAAATCTGTTGGATAAGAATAAGATTCAGCATACGGAAGTTGTGATGTACCGTACGGTAAGCAATGACTTTACTCCTGATGAAACATTCGATTACGATATGCTTGTGTTCTTCAGTCCGGCAGGTGTAACTTCCTTGAAGAAGAACTTCCCGAACTTTGAACAGAAGGAAATCAAAATCGGAACATTCGGTTCGACAACCGCGCAGGCTGTTCGTGATGCCGGACTTCGTTTGGATTTGGAAGCTCCCAGCGTGCAGGCACCTTCTATGACGGCTGCACTTGATATGTTTATCAAGGAGAACAATAAAGGAAAATAAACCTTATATAGTTACAAATTACGAATTACAAGTTACGAATAGGAATGTGTGGCAAGAGTCATGCTCCTGTAATCTTGTAGTTCGTAATTTGTAATTTATAATTTATAATGATATAAGTGGCAAATACCCTGCGTAAGCCTGAAAGGCTCAATAGAAAGAAAGTGATAGAAAAGATGTTTGCGGGCGGTTCACGTTCGTTTTCTGTCTTTCCTTTGCGTGTGGTATATCTGCCGGTTGAAGAATCGGATGCGCCTGTATCCATTCTTGTTAGTGTTTCAAAGCGCCATTTCAAGCGGGCGGTAAAACGTAACCGCGTGAAGCGCCAGATACGTGAAGCGTATCGCATGAACAAGCAGGAACTACTTAGTGTGTTGGCTCAAAGGCAAAGCCGGCTGGCAGTTGCTTTTATTTACCTGTCGGATGAGCTGGTGGACTCTTCGGTGATAGAAGAGAGAATGAAAACCGCTTTGGCCCGTATTGTCGAAAGATTTCAAGAGCAATGAAACGCCTGCTTTCATACCTGCTGTTACTTCCCATTTATTTTTATCAGAAGTGCATTTCTCCCATGATTTCCCCATCATGCCGTTTCACTCCTACGTGTTCTCAATATGCCGTTGAGGCTATCAAAAAGCATGGACCTTTTAAAGGGCTTTATCTGGCAGTCAGACGAATTTTGCGTTGCCATCCTTGGGGAGGTTCGGGATACGACCCAGTACCTTGATGTTTCTTCTCGGCCCTCTATTTCACTAACATAACCTTTGCTCCATTATGATAATTCCTGTCGATATACATACTCATAATTTGCCCCAAGTACCCGGTGCGGCTATCGTAAATTGTTATCCTGAGGAATTTGTTCCCCAAGAAGGCAGCTGGTATTCTGTGGGCATACATCCCTGGAAGATAAGTTCATCTTTAGGGGATATTCTGCAAGATGAGCAGCCGATTGTTCAGGATGAAGCCGGACGCTTGCTCTCCCGGGAGCTTGTTGCTCATCCACAGGTCTTGGCGATAGGCGAAGCAGGGTTGGATAAGCTTATCGATACTCCCATTGGCATACAAATAGAAGTTTTTGAATACCAAGCACGTCTTGCAGATGAGATAGGAAAGCCGTTGATTATTCATTTAGTGAAAGCCGTAGATGAATTGTTGAAACTAAAACAAGCTTTGCGTTCCTCCGTCCCCTGGATTATCCATGGTTTCCGTGGAAAGCCTGCTTTGGCGCAAGAACTTCTCCGCCATGGTTTCCACCTCTCCTTTGGCGAGAAGTATCAGGCGGATGCACTCCGTATAACTCCGTCCGACCGTCTTTTTTTGGAGACAGATGAAAGCATGGTGCCCATAACCGAACTTTATCGGCGTGCTGCCGAAGTGCGCGGAGTATCCTTGGAACAACTCGAAGAAACGATGCGGGAGAATACCGGTAAAGTCTTTTTTAAGCGATAAGAGTTGTATGTTCAGATAAAGTGTCGTACTTTTGCACTTACAAAGTATAAATCAAATAATTAATCAGTAATCATTCGATGAATTTTGTAGAAGAATTAAAATGGCGTGGCATGCTCCACGATATGATGCCGGGTACAGAAGAACTTCTGGCTAAGGAACAAGTTACCGCATATATCGGTTTCGACCCTACTGCGGACTCTTTGCACATCGGGCATCTTTGCAGTGTGATGATATTGCGTCATTTCCAACGCTGCGGACATAAACCGTTGGCATTGATTGGCGGTGCTACGGGTATGATTGGTGACCCTTCAGGAAAATCGGCTGAACGTAACCTGCTTACTGAAGAAACCCTGCAGCGCAATATGGCAGGCATGAAGAAACAGTTGAGCAAATTCCTGGACTTTGACTCGGATGCTCCTAATCGTGCTGAGTTGGTGAACAACTACGATTGGATGAAAAACTTCTCTTTCCTTGATTTTGCACGTGAAGTGGGCAAGCATATCACTGTAAACTATATGATGGCGAAAGACTCTGTGAAGAAGCGTCTGAACGGTGAGGCCCGTGACGGTCTTTCTTTTACGGAATTCACTTATCAGCTGTTGCAGGGCTACGACTTTTTGCATCTGTACGAAACCAAAGGCTGTAAGTTGCAAATGGGTGGTTCGGACCAGTGGGGTAACATCACTACAGGTGCCGAGTTGATTCGTCGTACCAATGGCGGTGAAGTATTTGCCTTGACGAGCCCGCTGATTACGAAAGCTGATGGCGGTAAGTTCGGTAAGACCGAATCAGGAAACATCTGGTTGGATTCCCGCTATACTTCTCCTTATAAATTCTATCAGTTCTGGCTGAACGTGAGCGATGCCGATGCAGCCCGCTACATCAAGATATTCACCGCTCTGTCCAAAGAAGAAATCGATGCGTTGATTGCCGAGCATGAAGCTGCTCCTCATTTGCGCGTTCTTCAGAAGCGTCTGGCCAAAGAAGTAACCATTATGGTTCATTCCGAAGAAGATTTCAATGCGGCCGTTGATGCATCCAATATCCTTTTCGGTAATGCTACTTCCGATGCTTTGAAGAAATTGGATGAAGACACCTTGCTTGCCGTGTTCGAAGGAGTACCCCAGTTTGAGGTATCCAGAAATGCCTTGTCAGCTGGTGTAAAAGCCGTTGATTTATTCGTAGACAATGCCCCTGTATTCGCTTCTAAAGGCGAAATGCGCAAGCTTGTACAAGGTGGCGGCGTTTCTTTGAACAAAGAGAAACTGACTGCTTTCGATCAGGTAGTTACCACTGCCGATTTGCTGGATGAAAAATACCTGTTGGTACAGCGTGGTAAGAAGAATTATTACCTGATTATCGCTAAATAACAGGAGATACGAAAAAATAGTCCCGAAATATTTGCATATTTCGGGACATACTTCTATCTTTGCACCGCTTTTTAACAGAAAGCCCTATGTTTGGACTATGGTGTAATGGTAGCACAACAGGTTTTGGTTCTGTTTGACCAGGTTCGAGTCCTGGTAGTCCAACAACTAAGAAAGCTCTGATAATCGATGATTGTCGGAGCTTTTTTTTAACTAATCCATAAGTTGTGCCACCCTATTGGCACAACTTTGCCACTATATTGGCACAGTCGTGCCAGTAGGGTGGCAACACCGTGCCAATAAAGTGGCACAATACTGAAACAAAAGCAGAGGTGCGGGGCACTTAATTGGAAAGATATAAGTGCGCGCTTTGAGTCAGTTCAGGAGGATATCCGCAACTTTCCAATAACTTGATTGCGTTTCGTTCCGTTGTAATGCCCCTCTTCAGCTTGTAGTCAAAGTATAGAGCATCCTCTTTTACGGACTCACAGAAATGATATAACTCATAATCAGCGCTTAAAAGTTCAGAGAGCTCTATATCGTGTGAAGAGGTGAGGACTAAATTCCCTTTTTCTGCCAACCAGGACAGAACGGCTTGTGTAATGGCAATTCTTTCTTGGGTGTTGGTGCCTTTGAACAACTCATCAAGAAGGAACATGCAGTTGCCATTGCTTTGACTGACGAAATCTTTGATGGTCAGCACTTCCTGCATAAAGTAACTTTTGCCTTCCGTAAGGCTGTCGTTCTGGCGGATGGACGAGAGGAGGAGCAAGCCGGTATCTATTTCGAAGCATCGGGCAAAACAAGTATTCAGGACTTTGGCTGTCAATAGATTGATGCCGATGGTTCTGATGAAACTCGTTTTACCGGACATGTTCGAACCGGTTATCAATGCGGATTTATCATGCAGAATGAAGTCATTCGTTACACAATCTTCTATTAAAGGATGATATACTGCCTGGGCACGTAGCCGCTCTCCTTCTCTGTTTTTCTCCGGCAGACAGTAGTAAGGCAGCGTCTCCCTGAGCTCTGTCACAGAGACAACCATATCGAGGAAACCTACGAAACGGTAGATGTTGTGAATGGCATAAATCTTGTCTTTCAGTAAATCGGAAGTTCTGCTCACAGCGTAAGCTTCATGCAGAAAGAATATCCGTACTTGTTCGGCGATGAGGTAAGCTATAATAGCCATATCACTCTCCAGGCGGAGGTTGAAGCGGAAGTAAGAGAGGTATCGTTTCAGTCCTTTCACAACTTTGAGGTCGTTTGCTATATCAGGATCGGTGGCGGATAATTCCTGCTTTTGTGCCAGTTGTTCCGCCTTTTTAACCAGTTGAAGAAGTTGCGGAATGGAGAAATAATATTCTTGTATTTTGGCTTTGTTATGGTAGTGCAGAAAGGCATTTGCGAGAAAAGAACAAATAAGCGGGATAAGGACTATCAGCGAGTGCATAGCGAGCATCAAGGCAAGAAAGAATAAAGGAAGAAAACGGCAGACTTGAATGCAATGTTTCTCCCACAAGGGCATGTTGATAACCGGACTTTCCAGGATGGATGTTATGGAATAAGCGTCCGGATGTTTTAGCTTGTCCAGTGTCTCCGTCACAAACTTGCGTAGTTCACTATCGTTGGATAAAGTTGCGATGAGCTTTTCCTGCTTATCCATGCCCGAAGCCTTGCCCGATAATAGAAAATAATATAGGTATTGCCGGCCTATGCAAGAATGGCAATTGTCGAGCCTTTCAAACAGCTCATCCAGATTCAAGTCTTCCGCACAGTTTGCCGGTAGAATCAGCTTGTCGCATTTCTCTTTAAAATGGAGATAACCGGATTTTTCAGGTAGTTTGCTCATTTTCTTTATGTAGGTTGAGTACAAAACTAATGATTTTTTCTTTCTTTGTACAATATTGACAGATAATTGGAACAAAAAAGCAATGTATTGCCGTTTTCTTTTGCTACATTTGCATCGTGTACGTAAACGACGTGCAATCTGATAACCGGATTTATAACTTAAAACGTAATAAAATCATGAAAACGAACTATGAAATTCGCTATGCAGCGCATCCGGAAGATGCTAAAAGCTACGATACAAAAAGAATCCGTCGCGATTTCCTTATAGAGAAGGTATTCTCCCCGAACGAGGTTAATATGGTATATTCCATGTACGACCGTATGGTGGTAGGCGGTGCCATGCCGGTAGGCGAGGTGCTGAGTCTCGAGGCTATCGACCCTTTGAAGGCTCCTTACTTCCTGACCCGTCGCGAAATGGGTATATTCAATGTGGGCGGTCCCGGTGTCGTGAAAGCCGGAAACGCTGTATTCGAGCTGGATTATAAGGAAGCGCTCTACTTGGGTTCGGGTGACCGTGAAGTCACTTTCGAGAGCCTGGATGCCGCCAAGCCTGCAAAGTTCTACTTTAATTCAGTGACCGCTCATCGTAACTATCCCGATAAGAGGGTGACGAAGAAAGAAGCTGTAGTAGCCGAAATGGGTAGTCTGGAAGGCTCTAACCACCGTAACATCAACAAGATGCTGGTAAATCAGGTGCTGCCTACCTGCCAGTTGCAGATGGGTATGACGGAACTGGCTCCGGGCAGTGTATGGAACACGATGCCTGCGCATGTGCATAGCCGCCGTATGGAAGCGTATTTCTACTTTGAAATCCCCGAAGAGCATGCCATTTGCCACTTTATGGGCGAGGTAGACGAAACACGCCACGTCTGGATGAAGGGCGACCAGGCTGTCTTGTCACCCGAATGGTCTATCCACTCTGCCGCCGCAACTCACAATTATACCTTTATATGGGGGATGGGTGGTGAGAACCTGGACTATGGCGACCAAGATTTCTCTTTGATAACCGATTTGAAATAAGAATAGTAAGTGAAACGGCTTTGCCGTTCGTATTTTTAGATAATAATCAGCAATAACATTTTTCAACCTAAAATAAATAAACATCATGAATCAGTATTTGAATTTTTCTTTGGAAGGTAAAGTAGCCCTCGTTACAGGTGCTTCTTATGGTATCGGTTTTGCTATCGCTTCAGCATTTGCAGAACAAGGTGCGAAAATCTGTTTCAACGACATCAACCAGGAACTGGTAGACAAAGGTTTGGCTTCATACGCTGCCAAAGGCATCCAGGCTCACGGCTATGTATGCGACGTAACCGATGAAGCTGCTGTCCAGGCTATGGTAGCTACTATTGAGAAAGAAGTTGGTACTATTGATATCCTTGTGAACAATGCCGGTATCATCCGTCGTGTTCCTATGCACGAAATGGAAGCTGCTGACTTCCGCAGAGTTATTGACATTGACTTGAATGCGCCGTTCATCGTTTCTAAGGCTGTGTTGCCCGCTATGATGAAGAAGGGTCACGGTAAAATCATCAACATCTGTTCTATGATGTCCGAACTGGGTCGTGAGACCGTATCTGCATACGCTGCCGCTAAGGGTGGTTTGAAGATGTTGACTCGTAACATCTGTTCTGAATATGGTGAATACAACATCCAGTGTAATGGCATCGGCCCGGGTTACATCGCTACTCCTCAAACTGCTCCTCTGCGTGAAAAGCAAGCTGACGGCAGCCGTCATCCGTTCGATACATTTATCTGCGCCAAGACTCCGGCCGGCCGTTGGTTGGATCCTGAAGAACTGACAGGTCCTGCTGTGTTCCTCGCTTCTGAAGCTTCTAACGCCGTTAACGGACATATCCTTTATGTAGACGGTGGTATCCTGGCTTATATTGGTAAACAACCTAAATAAAAGGTGATAAAGTGGTAAGGCGGTAAGTGATGGGAAATATTACTTTACCGCCTTATTTTTTTTCACATTACTACATTTATACATTACCACATTGCTACATTTATACATTATCACATTACTACATTTTTATTATGAAGAAACTTCTTTTATTATGTATGACGGCTTTGTTTTGCTTTGCTTGCAGCGAAAGCAAGACAGTAACTGTAACAGTTACCAATCCGTTGGCTATAGAGCGCTCTAACGAAATGATAGAGGTGTCTATGGCAGAAATCTCCAATCGACTGAACTTGGCAGACACGGCACAAATCGTAGTGTTGAATGCTGATGGCATGCAAGTGCCCTATCAAATTACATACGATGAGAAAGTGATTTTCCCGGTTACGGTAGCTGCCAATGGCAATGCCGCCTATACCATCAAAGCAGGCACTCCTGAGACTTTCGACGTAAAAGCTTGCGGTAAGTACTATCCTAACCGCCTCGATGACGTTGCTTGGGAAAATGACCTTGTAGGTTTCCGCGCTTACGGTCCCGCTTTGCAGGCAAGGGGCGAACGTGGCTATGGCTATGACCTGTTTACCAAGAGAGATACTACCGAACCGATGTTGGAGGGTATGTATGCCAAAGAAACCGATAAAGCCAGACGTGCCGAACTGAACGAATTGAAAAAGACCGATCCGGAAACTGCCGGTAAGCTTCTGCGTGAAATGTCTTACCACATCGACCACGGACATGGTATGGACTGCTATGCAGTGGGTCCTACGCTCGGTGCAGGTGTGGCCGCATTGATGGTGAACGACACGATTGTTTATCCGTGGTGCTACAAAGAGCAGGAAATCCTGGATAACGGTCCATTGCGTTTCACTGCGAAGCTGGTGTTCAATCCTCTCAATGTGAAAGGTGACACAACAGTTGTGGAAACTCGCTTGATTACGCTCGATGCCGGTTCTCATCTCAACAAGACCGCCGTGTCCTATAGCAACCTGAAAGAAACCCTTCCGATTGTTGCAGGTATCGTGTTGCACGAGCCCGACGGAGCTGTAGTTGCCAATGCCGCTGATGGTTACATAACCTATGTAGACCCGACGAATGGCCCCAACAACGGTAAGATTTTTGTAGGCGCCGCCGTGCCTGCGGTTGTAAAGGAAGCCAAGGCCGTTCTTTTCTCTGAACAAGAGAAGAAACAACGCAATAATGCTGACGGACACGTACTCGCTATCAGCGACTATGAACCGGGCTCTGACTATGTATACTATTGGGGATTTGCTTGGGATAAGGCAGATATCAAGACACCTGAAGCTTGGAACCAATATATGGCGGACTTTGCGCAGAAGGTACGCAATCCGTTGACGGTGACAATAAATTAATGATAAAGAGAACTCCGGGCTATGATTTATTTCTACAAAAGAAGATAAGCTGCGGAATTTATTTTATCTTTGCCATTGTAAAACAATTTATCTTTAATTTTAAATAATCTGATATTATGGAAGAAAAAGTAAAGAAACAAAAGTTCTTGCAACTGCAATTCTGCATGTTACTGTTAATGTGTACTTTGTTGCCGGACTTAGGCTCACTTATCGGGATACCCAATTTTGACATTCCGGTATTTTGCTGTCAGCTTGTAGGTATCATTGGCGGCGCAATGGCGTTGTATAGTTTTCACAAGGGAGCCGGACCGGTTCCGACACCATTCTTGGCGCTTGCCGGTGGAGGTATGCTCATTGCTGCGTTGACATTGATTCCTGATATGCCGGGATGGTTGAATTATATCGCCCTGATAGCTTTGTTGGTTGCTTTGTTTATGAGTAAGGGCAACTTAGGCATAGAATGGAAGAGTAGTGGCAGCCAAGGGGCTTATCTTATTCTGATAGCCATATTGCTGCATGTTTATGACAGTATCGGTGACTCCACCTTGACCGGCATTGCCGCATTGGTAGGTTTGGTACTTTACTTCATAGGACTGGGTAAACTCAAAGACTCTTTGGATGCCGATGGCGCCAAAGGTGCTTCACGCTTGAAGATAGCTGTGATACTGGGCATTGTAGCCGTGGTATTCGGTTGGATTCCTTTGTTGGGAGGCATCATTGCAGGTATTCTGCTGATTATCGGGTTTATCTTTGAATTCCTGGGATATGGCAATATGAAACAATCCGCTTCGCTTGGTGCAGAGGGGCAGGAAGGTGCAGGCAAGCTGCGTATCAGCATGATTATTTTGTTGGTAGCGGCAGTTATCAACTTATTCCCGTTGACGGGTATGATTGTTGGACTTATTTCTTTGGTGGCACTTTATCTGGTGTTCAAGGGCTGGACTATGGTGCTTCTGGGACTGGAGAACGAAGTTGAGAAAGCTGCATAAGCTTATTTCTCTCTTATAATAAAAACGTCAGGAGGTTGTATCAAAACCCTCCTGACGTTTTCTTTTAGGCGCGAATTACGCGAATTTCACGGATTTAGTTTGTTAAATCCGCGTTATTCCGCGTAATCCGCGCCTAATATTATAGCATTATGAAAGTGCCCGTATGCTTTTAACTCATCTTCCTTCAGTCAGTCTATCAGATACGAGCCTTCAATCTATAAGACTCTATATATGCAAACAACTTTTCTTAACCGCTGCCTTACAGCATCTTAAACTCATATCCCTCTTCCTTCAGGAACTCTATCGCACGGGGCAGCGCATATTGTAGGTTTCCGTTACACCAAGACTTCAGCGAGTCGTGGAAGGTAATGATAGACCCATTGCGTGCATACCTCATTACATTGGCAAGCACTTGCGGTCCCCGGAGCTTCTTACTGTAATCACGGGTCACCAAATCCCACATCACGATTTTGAAGTGGCGTTTCAGTTTCATGTATTGCCCCGCAAACATGTGTCCGTGAGGCGGTCGGAACAGCAACGGATAGAGAACTTTCTCCACATTGCAGTTGATATCTCCACCCATTTCCATGAAGATTTTCGCTTGTTCCGTATTTCCTAAATAATTCTTGGCGGTATATTCAAACCCCCGGATATGATTGAACGTATGGTTGCCGATGCGATGTCCCCGCTCTACAACCATGCGAAATTCATCGGGATGCTTGCGTATATTGTCACCTACCATGAAGAAGGTGGCTTTTATCTCATGCTTATCGAGTAAATCAAGCACCCAGGGCGTCACCTCGGGAATAGGTCCGTCATCGAAAGTCAGGTAAACGGCTTTCTCGTTCGGATCCATTCTCCAGATGGCGCTGGGATATAGCTTGCGAAAAAACTCAGGCGGTTGTTCTATAAACACGTCATTAGCAGTTTAATGTTTCATCCGATCTATATACATGTTATACAACTCCTCCACTTTAGGCTCGTAAATACCTGCAAGTTTGGAATTATATTTCTTCATTATCTTTACTTCCGCATCGAGCACCGCCCAGTTGTATTCAAATTCACGCGTGGAAATGGCAAAGCGGTTATCGTCCAAGCTCAGATACCAAGTGAGGTATTCCACAGCCTTATCGGCAAGAGCTTTCATCATTTCGTCGGCTTTTGCGGTATCGCCCAACTGGTAGTAGGCTTCCGCCATTTGCACGGCGCCATTCTGCCAGTCATACGGTACATTGTAGGCCGGAATCATCTTCTCGGCATAGTCCAACGCGGCTTTCGCCTTCTCTTTTTTACCTTCACGCATCAATTGCTGTACAAGCTGTGAGAAGATGCGGCGATGTGAGTGACACATACGCATCGCGTTTTCATCGATATAGATGCCCGGTTTGTCAATGCCACCGAACTTGAACTTGTTCATCAGGTTGTCGTACATCTTCTCGCTGTCTATCTTCACGCCCGTCTTGTCCGTATCGAACGGAGTGAAACGATAAGCCAGACCTTCCTGCACAAAGTGGTTGGCCATGCCCAGCTGGTTCTCGGCGCCTACGGTGACTGCGATGTAGATGGGACGTTCCCAGTTGGCTTCCGCCAGCATTTCGAGCATCATCAGTTCGCTTTTGTAGAGGGCACGTTTGGTGTTGCCGTTCTGGTCAACCAGTTTAATCTGCATATAGTCGGGGATGGAATCTCCCGGTATCAGCATTCCACTGCGGCGCACGGCGTCTTTGTCCACCTTTATCACGATGCTGTCGGTAGGTATCACCTTCAAGTCCTCGTTCTTGCCCCGTACCCAGTATTTCAGGATATTCTTCAACTCGTACGGATTGTCTCCAAACTCTTTCTTTACATTAATCAAAGCCTCTGGATTGCCGTTCAACGCCTGCTTTTCCGCTTCCGCATAGAGGGCATCGATGCTCTTCTTGTATTCGGGGCGTACCGGAACATACTCATTGGTACCTTCCACGTACTCCATGCGGTCCCAGGTGATGGGCAATGAAGGAGAATCGTAAGCGGGACGTTTCATCTGGTCGATGTACCAGTCGGTCTGCAAGTAGCTGAGGTTGCAGGTACGTGCATCAGTCCGGAAACCTTCCGTCTCCTGATTGTACCACAACGGGAATGTATCGTTATCACCATTCGTATAGATAATCGGATTGCCGCTCTCCTGCAAGGATACCAGATAGTTTTGGCCGAAGTCGCGTGCCACATAGCGGTCGCTACGGTCGTGGTCGTCCCAAGTCTGGCTCGCCATCTGAATGGGCACGAAGAGACAAGCAAGAGAGATGAGGGAAGGAACGAGAATACCGGTCGACGAGTTGGCGAGTGAGTCGCCCTCCTTGTCTCCTTGTCTCCCTGTCCACTTGTTCACTAATTGTATCAGCCCTGCCACACCCATGCCAATCCAAATGGCAAAGGCATAGAACGAACCCGCATACGCATAGTCACGTTCACGCGGTTGGCTCGGCGTCTGGTTCAGGTAGAGCACGATGGCGATACCTGTCATGAAGAACAGGAAGAATACTACCCAGAATTGCTGGATACCCTTAGAGCCGCGATAGGCTTGCCACAACAAGCCGATGATGCCGAGCAGCAAAGGCAGGCAGTAGAATACATTGTGACCCTTGTTGTCCTTCAGCTCCTGCGGCAATAATTCCTGGTCGCCTACCAGCCAGTTGTCAATGAACTTGATACCCGTTATCCAGTTGCCATGTTCTATTTCTCCGCTTCCCTGCAAGTCGTTCTGGCGTCCGGCGAAGTTCCACATAAAGTAGCGCCAGTACATCCAGTTGAGCTGGTAAGAGAAGAAGAATTTGATATTTTCCCATTGCGTAGGCATGTTCACCATAACCATCTGTCCGCATTTATCGTAGGGGATATCCGTTCCCTTGATGTCTTGCCAGGCTTGATACTGGTTGGCATGCGCGCTGCTGTACATACGCGGGAAAAGCATGTTTTGCGCATATTCGTACTCGATGCGTCCGGGAATTTCGATATAGCTGTCCTTTTCGTCGGGAGTTGCCTTTTCCTTGCGGATAAACTTCGTGCCGTTATAAGATATGCGAGGTTCGCAATAACCGTCTTTCACATCCAGGGCCACCTGTGAGGTGAATGCCGGTCCGTAGAACAACGGGCGTGTACCATATTGTTCGCGTCCCAGATATTCGCCCAGCGTGAAGATGTCTTCGGGAGAGTTCTGGTCCATCGGCGTGTTGGCGGTGGAACGGATAACGATAAGCGCGTAGGATGAATATCCGATGACAATCATCATGGTGCAGAGCAGCGAAGTGTTCAGCGTGCGTGCCGACACACGGTATTTCTCTTTGATTTTGGCCTGCGTGCCCGGTTTAAGGTACAGCCATAACAAAAGGATAACGATAATGCCGATAACCACGGCGCTTGTTCCGTGCCCGTAGAAAGGAATACCCAGCATGGCTATGGTAAGTATGAACGAAAGCGCCATGCGCGCCTTGCTCTTCTCGGTATAGCTCTCGTATATACCCCAGATGAGGGAGGCCGCCAGCAGGATGATGTAAACCATCACACCACTGTTGAAAGACATCCCCAGTGTATTGACAAATAGCAGTTCGAACCAGCCGCCCACTTTCACGATACCGGGAACGATGCCATAGAGCACGACAGCCACCAATATGCCCGAAGCCACCAGTGCCAGCAGAGAACCTTTGGCGTTGGCGTTAGGTACTTTCTTGTAATAATACACCAGTACGATGGCGGGCAAACAGAGCAAGTTCAGCAAGTGTACGCCGATACTCAATCCGGTCAGGTAAGCGATAAGGATGAGCCAGCGGTCACTGTGAGGCTCGTCGGCTACGTCCTCCCACTTCAAAATCAACCAGAATACGACGGCCGTAAACAGTGAGGAGAAAGCGTAAACTTCACCTTCTACCGCGCTGAACCAGAATGTATCGCTGAAAGTATAAGCCAGCGCGCCCACCAGGCCACTACCCATGATAGTGATAAGCTGACCTTTGCTGATATTGTTTTCGTCCGTAACCACCAGTTTGCGCACCAAGTGCGTGATGCTCCAAAACAGGAACAGGATACAAGCGCCACTCATCAATGCGCTCATATAGTTCACCATCTTGGCAACAGTGGTTGCGTCGGATGCAAACTGTGAGAAAAGATTTGCCACGAGCATGAAGAACGGCGCGCCGGGCGGGTGTCCTACTTCCAGCTTATAGCCTGTGGTGATAAACTCCGGGCAGTCCCAAAAACTTGCAGTCGGTTCAATAGTAAGGCAATAAACCGTTGCCGCAATCAAAAATGTAATCCAACCCACCAGGTTGTTTACGGTTTTGTACTGTTTCATTCGGATGAAATACGTTATAATTTCTGTTATTTAATTTCAGTTTGAGGGGTCTATAGTTCCCTCGTGTGGCATCTATAGTTCCCTCACGACAGGTCTTAATATCCCTCGCGACAGATCTATAGTTCCCTCAGGAGGCATCTATAGTTCCCTCAAATGGCGTCTATAGTTCCTTCGCGTGGCTGCAAAGATAATGAATAATGTACTAAATAAATGGTAATAAGGCAGATTATTAGGATAGGTTAAGGGAATTATGCATGTCAGCCTTGTCGTTTATAGACGAAATTTTGTCTCATTAAGAGGTGGTTTTCGGTTATAAACGAAAAAAATGATTGATAAAAGAATAAGACTTGTTCTTTTCTTATTTGTTTTTTAGCAATACTCCCTTTTGAACCAAAGTTCAAACACCGGGTCGGAGAACACATATTGTTCTCCTTCTTTTTCTATGAAGTCGCGTTCGGTCAGTATTCGTTTGTTGCGTGTGATGGTCTGTGCACTGCCCAAACCGTATTTTTGCACAACGGGGGCAGAGTTGAAGCGATACTCACCATTGGCAACGGCACGCAGCATGGCCGTCTGGGCAGCGGTCAGGTTCTCGGTATCGTTCATGAACATGGGCATGTTGGTATCTATCAGTTGGCGGGTGCGTACTTCGATAGTATTGTCCGTCACTCGTCCGGAAGTGCCGCTCCAGATAAAGTAACATAGCTGTTGCAGATACCACGAATGGCACTTCACGATATCGCACAAGTGCCCGGCCTGTTCTTGGCTGATTTCCTTCTCTGTTTTGCGGAAAGCGTTGATGATGAAAGGCACCCATTCTTCTTTCTTGATTTTTTGCAGGAACAGCACTTGCCCGAAACGATAGAAAGGGTTGGATGAATTGTTGAAGATATCCATCATCATGTGCCGCTTGCTTCCGTAGAAACAATAGGCTACTTGCTGTTGTTGCTGCCAGGCGGAGCGCATTTTTCCCTCCATGCTTTTATAGCCGGGTAGTAGTGCCAGTTGTTGGAATTCATCAATACAAACTATGAGCTGCATGCCTTTGGCTAAAGCAATCTTCTCGGGCAGTTGCAGTATCTCCATAATATCTCTTTCTTCCAATTCAAACTTCAAGTCAAAAGACAGGGTGTCGGTGGTATCACTTTTCAGGGTAATGCTAGGGGAGATGGCTTTCAAGAAGTTTTTCACATCTTCCAGTCGCTTTTCGAGCGTGGAGGCTGCACATGTGATGACTTCACGGGCAAACGTGCGATAAAATTCGGCTTCGGTTTTGATGCTGAATGCGTCAATGAAGCACACGCGGATATGTTTGTCTTCGTGCATCAGCTCGTCCATTGCCACTTTTACAAGTGATGATTTTCCCCAACGGCGCGGGGAGATAAGCATTACGTTGATGCCCGAACCAAGCAGTTCCTTCAACTGCTTGCGCTCTTCTACTCGGTTGACAAAACTTTCTTTATCTATCAGTGTGCCATATTGAAAGGGTGATTTCATAACTTGTTTCCTTTGCTTGATTATGAAACAAAGATAGTTATTATACATCAATGTATAATACATCCATGTATAATTTTATAGGAGATTTAATATAAAAGCATCAGCTTTTGCATATAAAGAGGAAGTATGTAAATAAAAAAAGCCTTACTTTTGCTTCTGTTAATAGATGAATATACAATGAAAAGCAAAGTCTTGACCTTAATTCTTTTGGTTTGCGCCGCATCTTTGGCGGCGAAGGTAAAGTTGCCGGCACTGATTGGCGACAATATGATGTTGCAACAGCAGACGCAGGTGAAACTCTGGGGAGAAGCTGCTCCCGGGGCAGAAGTAAAAGTCACGCCGTCATGGAGCGGGAAGACCGTCACCTGTCGTGCGGACGGAAGCGGGAGGTGGATGCTGAAACTGAAGACACCTGCCGGGGGATATACTCCCTATCAAATTACATTTGAAGAAGGAAGGGCGGAAGACTTTTCTGCAGGACAAGGTGATTTTCCCGGGAAACAGGATAATTCTTTTGCAGGACAAGATAATTCTTTTACAAAGAAGAAAAAGCTTTCGGTAAAGAAGCAGCATTCCGCAAAGCAGGAACAGCCGGAAAACGAGACGGTCGTGGTGAAGGATATCCTGATTGGTGAAGTGTGGCTGGCGAGCGGACAGAGCAACATGCAGATGCCGTTGAAAGGTTTTGCGGGATGTTGTGTGAAAAACGGACTGGATGATGCCATTGCTGCCGCAGACATGAAAGGTGTGCGTATGTTTAATGTGCCTATGCGCCAGAGCTATACCGTTCAGGAGACTTGTGAAGGCAGTTGGATGACGACGCAGAACTTTACGGATGTGATGGAGTTCAGCGCCACCGCTTTTTACTTTGCCGCCAACCTGAGCCGGGCGCTACATCTGCCGGTGGGTATCGTCAATTGTTCGTACGGAGGTACCCGGGTAGAAAGCTGGCTGCCGCGCGATATTCTTCAAAACTATCCCGATATAAATACCGACAGTGTGGCAATCAGCCGTGTGCAACCTGATTATGAGCGCCCTATGTTGACCTATAACGCCATGTTCAATCCCATCAAAAACTACACGGTGAAGGGAATTATCTGGTATCAGGGTTGCTCCAACGTGGGACGGCACGCGACATACGCGCAGCGGCTTTCTGAAATGGTGGCACATTGGCGGGGAGAGATGCGACTTGGCGAGATACCTTTCTACTTCGTGGAAATCGCTCCATACGATTACGATAGCGGTGATGCGGTGAACGGTGCCCGCTTGCGTGAAGCGCAGTTCCGTGCCCAAAGTTTAATTCCGAACAGTGCCATGATTTCTACCAATAACTTGGTGGAACCTTACGAGCGGTATAATATCCATCCGGGCAACAAGAAAGGAGTGGGGCATCGTCTCAGCTATCTGGCGTTGAACCGGACGTATGGCATGAAGCAGGTGTGCTGTTTCGGGCCGCAATATAAATCCTGGACGGTGAAGAAGAATGAGGCTTGGGTAGCCCTCGACCATCTGGAAATGGGCGTTTGCCGTAATTATGACATCCGTGGCTTTGAGGTGGCGGGTGAAGACCGGATATTTTATCCTGCCGACAAGGTGTGGCTGCATTGGCAGACCAACGAAGTGGTGGTTTCTTCGGAGAAAGTAGCTGTCCCGGTGGCTGTGCGCTATTGCTTCCGCGACTTCCAGCCGGGCACGCTGATTGGAGGAAATGAGTTGCCGTTGGTTCCTTTCCGTACAGACGACTGGTAATAGGGCGGGAACTCGATAGGGATGAAATGACTTATGATTTATGGACTTTGAGTTAAATGACAAAAGAATTATTTTTAGACATAAGAACAAAAGAACATATTCAGAGTACTATATAGTTCATGCTTTCTCATTTTTCTTATTTGTTCTTTTGTTCTTATGTCTAAAAATAATATTTTGCTTTGTTTATATCCATTCTGTTATGTTCTGATTTTTATATCGAACTCACGTTATATTTAGTTAGTGGTGATGATGCTCCCCTAATATCCTGTGTGGCAACGTGCCGTGTCCCAGCAGTTCGATGGGGCAGTTGAAGTTACGTTCCAGCCATTCTCCGGAGATGCCGGTATCGGGATGATAATCCAGTGTCTCGTTGACGCAGGCGATGGATTTTACTTGTTGCAGCACCGTACCGATATCATGGCTGACGAGGATAATGGCGCAATCTTTGTTGATTTCTGCCAGTAGTTGGTACAGGCGGGCTTCAAAACGTTTGTCTATATATGTGCTCGGTTCATCGAGGATGACGACTTGCGGGTCGGAGATGATGGCGCGGCCCAAGAGGGCACGTTGCAATTGCCCGCCACTCAGGGCGCCGATGGCACGTTCTTCCAAACCTTCCAGTCCCATGCGGGCGATTACTTGACGGGCTTTCTCCTTGTGTTCGGCAGTGAAGCGGGATACGAGGGACTTCTTGCTGCTCAGCCCGGATAATATGACTTCCTCGACAGTAATGGGGAATTTACGGTCAATACTGTTATATTGAGGAAGATATCCCATGGTAACTTGAGAGCTGGAACTTGACGACCGGGAGTTTGCGGTATGGTAGGCAATCTCACCCGCAGTAGGTTTCAACAGGCCGAGAATACATTTGATAAGAGTGGTCTTGCCGCCACCGTTAGGACCGATAATTCCCAGGAAGTCCCGGTCGTAAACGGTCAGGTTCACATCGCGGAGCACGGTACGTCCGTCATAACCGGCACTGAGGTTTTTTATTTCAATGATAGGAGTCATGGAGGAGGAGATTATTCAACGTTTGTCAAAGCTCGTGCCGTATTCAGCATTTCCGTTTCCCAGTCGTATGACAGAGGATTGATATCAACCACTTTAGTCCCGGTTTGTTTGGCGATGATTTCGGCGTTGCGGCGGTCAAACTCCGGCTGTACAAAGATGACACCCACTTTCTCATTCTTGCAAGTATTCATTAATGCTTTCAGATGGGCGGGCGACGGCTCTTTACCTCCGGCTTCGATGGGAATTTGATGCAAGTCATAGTCACGGGCGAAGTACGAAAGCGCGGGATGATAAATCATGAACGCACGGTCGGTCCCCGGCGTTGCCAGTGTCTGCCTGATGAGGCTGTCAGTCTGCTCTATTTGTTGGCAGAGGACTTTGTAGCGTCCCACATAAATGCTATCGTTCGCTTTGTCCAGGGAGCATAATGCCTTTAATATGTTTCCCGCAATAATCTGGGCATTTAGGGTAGAGTTCCAGATATGAGGTTCTACTCCACCGGCGTGGTGATGGTCTTCATCCGCTTCGTTCTCCTGATGATGAGAATGGGTGTCGTCGTAAATGAGGTCTATACCTTCGGACATATCGAAGAATTGCAGATGAGGTGCATTATCAGTCAGTTTATCTGTCCAGGCTTGTTCAAAGCCGATGTAGCCGATGCGGAAATAGGCTTTGCTTTTGGCAAGGTCGATGAGTTGCTGGGGCGTAGGGTCGTATGTTTCGGGGCTCGTACCTTTGGGCACCATGCTGACAATCGAGAATTGGTCACCCGCTATGGCTTCGGTGAGATAACGCAGTGGCTCGATGGTGACGGTAATGACCGGTTTCCCGTCTTTACGGTCGCTATTCTTATTGTTTCCCGGTCTGCAGGCGGCTGCCAATAAGCCTATCAGGAGTAGAAAGTATAATTTCCTCATTATATTTGTATTTTGTATTTCCTTCATTTTTTATCCTTCATTTTTCATTTTCTCTGTATCTGTTGTTTTGGTAGCACGCAGTATTTCCCGCTTGCCACCCGGAGGACCCGGAAGCCGTTCCACTTTAAATCCGATGCTTTGCAATAACCGACGGATGACACCTTTGGCGCAATAGGTGGTAAGAATTCCATTCGGGTTCATACAAGCGTATATTTTCCGGAAAAGTTCTTCACTCCACATTTCCGGTTGCTTTTCGGGGGCGAAGGCATCGAAATAAACAACGTCGAAAAAGCGATTGGCGGTGACTGGCGAATGATAAATTGCCGGTGATGCGTCAACTGTAGCCGGTAACTTCTCACTAATCGCCGCATTCGCGTCTTCTTTTACTTTCCGTAACGTGAAGTAAGGAGTAATGTTCACATCTTCCTCCCACGGCACTGTATGGAGTGTCTTGAATAAAGGGTTCTCGCTGTATTTCAGGGCATCCACTTCTTTCCAGGAGAGCGGATATAGCTCGATGCCGGTATAGTGGACATGCCGTTTTTCCTTTTCGGTCGTTTCCAGAGTGAGCAAGGCGTTCAATCCTGTTCCGAAACCTATTTCAAGAATATGAGGTTGGGCGACGGAAGAGGCTTTCAACCCCATGTCGATAAAGATATGTCGCGACTCGGTATGCGCCCCCTTTACCGAATGGTAATGTTCATTCAGTTCCGGTACAAACAGGGTTGCACTTCCGTCTTCGGTTTGTTCAATGATTCGTTTCATCTATATGTCCCTCGTGAGCCATCTATATATTCCTCATCCCTTGCTTTTTATATCACTACCGATATGATGCCTTGCAGCGCCAGCAGCATCAGGATATATCGTATCAGCTTCCCTGCAAACATCGAAGTGGTGGTGAGCCAGACATTGCTGCGCATAAATCCCAATGCGATGGCAATGACTTCTCCCACAAAAGGCAGGAAAGCGAAGAAAGCCATCAGCGCTCCTTTTCCTTGCAGGAACTGCTGCATCTTTTCCACCTTTTCCTTTTTGACTTTGAAATATTTCTCAATCCAGTCTACTTTGCCCAGGCGGCCCATGTAGTAGCAGGTCATACCGCCCACCGTATTGCCCAATGTGGCGGCAACTACGCAAAGAGCCGGACTCAGTCCAACCTTGACCAGCGCAATCATCACTAACTCCGAACTGAACGGGATGATGCTGCCCGCCAGCAGGGCGGAGATAAAGAGTCCGATGTATCCCCAGTCAATCAGTAGTTGTATCAGTGTATCTATAAAAGCGTCCATACGTTAAATCCGAATAAAAGGAATAATCCTGCAAACATTAAAATAAAGAACAGATTGGAACTCCGGCTGCTCGTCAATACAAACAAGTGGCCTGTCAGGATGCTGATGCCGATTAGGAGTAGAGACAACAGGTTGGTGCTCAACGCAGGTTGCAGCCCGATGTAAACAAAGATGCAGAAGTTCAGGAATATCAGGAAATGCAGATAGCTGCGCGTACGTATTTTGTCTTCATATCCGGCTGCCAGGCAATGCCCCGAGCTGACTATAAACAGCAGGAAGAGGTATCCGATAGTTGCCAATTCCCAAGGTTGTAAGTCGAGCCGGATGGGCTGGAAAGCAGCCAGCTCCCGGAAGGGTTGATAGAACAACTCCATCTGCCCGTAGAAGTAGGCATGTCCCAACAGAAACCAATAGGGCACACTCCAGCCAATCAGCGAAGCAAAAAAGCTTTTGGGATGAAGTGACTGAAAACAGTATGCGCCAATCCAGAGAACAGGAATGAAGAACGTCAGTTGGGGGAACATCAGGCTGCCCAGTCCGATAAATAGAAATGAATTGAACAGCGTGCCGGTAGGGTTTGCCTGTTGATAACTCTTGAACAGGAAATAGATGGCAACCAGAAAGGCGATGGCTACCATATCACCCGGATATAGTATTTGCAAACTGGGACAAACGGCTATCAGCAGGAAATAAATACCGGTCTGCACCGAAGCCCGCATACGTATAATGGCGTATGCATTGTTCAGCCCAATCAGAAAATATCCGATGACGCAGTACAGGACGAAGCATAAGATGCGGCTGGCCCATGTCGGGATACAAAAATCACAGAACATATTCCATAATGAATAGCTGCTTTGGCGGACTTCCATATCGGGTAATAGAATAGCGGTCAGTATCCAGCAGGCCACTGATATCAGGATGGCGGCGGGAAGTGTGAGACGTCCTGCGGCCACCCGGTTCTGAAATCTTTTGCTTCTTAACATCTGGTTTTGAATTAAATGACAAGGGAACAAGTTGACAAGGGAACAAGTTGACAAGTTAACGAGGGCTGCGCAATCAGAGCCAACGCGTAGCTCCTTGTTAACTTGTCAACTCGTTAACTTGTTCCCTTGTCAACTCGTCAAGCCATATTACAGGTCGAAACCGATATCCCGGCGGAAGTATTTCTTCTCGAAGTCGAGCATGTCGGCCACCTGATAGCTTTTCTTTAATGCTTCTTCTTTGGTGTCACCGTAGGAGCAGACAGCGATGACACGTCCGCCGTTAGTCACTACCTGCCCGTCTTTCAAGGCTGTTCCGGCGTGGAAAAGGATGCTGTCTGTGCCTTGTGCCTGCTCAAAGCCGGTGATGACTTTACCCTTTTCGTAGGCTTCGGGATATCCGCCGCTTACCAGCATGACGCAAGCCGCCGTGCGTGGGTCTAGCACCAGTTCCTTGGTGTTGAGGTCTACCTTGTGGACGCCTTCAAAAAGGTCCATGATGTCACTCTGAATTCGCAGCATGACACTTTCCGTTTCCGGGTCGCCCATGCGTACGTTATATTCGATAACCATCGGTTCGCCTTTTACATTAATCAGGCCGAGGAAGATGAAACCTTTATAAAGGATGTTCTCTTCAAGTAGTCCGTTGATAGTCGGCTCAATGATGCGTACGCGTACCTTCTCCATGAACTCATCGTTGGCAAAGGGTACGGGAGTAACGCTACCCATACCGCCGGTGTTCAGGCCTTTGTCACCTTCACCGATGCGTTTGTAGTCTTTGGCAACCGGAAGAACCTTGTAGTGCTGGCTATCCGTCAGTACGAATACGGAACATTCGATACCGCTGAGGAATTCTTCGATGACAACCGTGGCGCTGGCATCGCCGAACATACCGCCCAGCATTTCTTTCAGCTCTTTTTTAGCTTCTTCCAGAGAGGGCAAAATCAGCACTCCCTTGCCGGCGCACAAACCGTCGGCTTTCAGTACGTAGGGAGCGGAAAGGCTTTCGAGGAAAGCGAGTCCTTCATCCAGATTTTCTGCTGTAACGCTTTTGTAGCGTGCGGTAGGTATCTGGTGGCGTTCCATAAATCCTTTGGCGAATTCCTTGCTGCCTTCCAGTTGGGCGCCTTTTGCCGAAGGACCTATGATGGCAATGTGACGGGTAGTATCATCTTCCTTGAAACTGTCGAAGATGCCTTGTACCAACGGGTCTTCCGGGCCCACGACAATCATGTCGATGTGCTGTTCAAGAGCGAAAGTCTTGAGTGCGGGGAAGTCTGTCGCTTTGATATTCACGTTTTCGCCTACAGCGCCCGTACCGGCATTACCGGGAGCGATGTACAGCTTTTCAACTTTCGGACTTTGGGCTATTTTCCATGCCAAAGCGTGTTCGCGGCCGCCTGAGCCTAATAATAATACTTTCATGTCTTCTTTCTTAAATTTATGATTTAGAAATGAAGAATTCTTCATTCTTCATTCTTCATTAAATAGTCTTCAAAATACCTTGTTATCTTTTCGTGCAGATGTATGCGGTCGCGTCCCAGCACGTTGTGCTTGTGCGTAGGGTAAATGAACAAATCCGGATAGGTGCGCGCATCTACGCAAGCTTTCATGAATGAAAGGGTATGCTGGGGCACACAAGTATCGTCATGGTCATCATGGATAATCAGCAGATGCCCTTTCAGATTACCGGCAAGGTTCTTCAAGTTGCATTGCTTGTAACCCTCCGGGTTGGACTGCGGGGTATCCATATAGCGCTCGCCGTACATCACTTCGTAATATCCCCAGTCGATAACCGGTCCTCCGGCAACACCTACCTTGAAGATTTCGGGATAACGCAGCATCAACGCCGTCGTCATGTGTCCGCCGAAGCTCCAGCCGTGTACACCGATGCGGTTTCCATTCACGTAAGGCTGGCTTTTCAGGAATTCCACTCCCTTCACCTGGTCCTTACCTTCCTCGATGCCGAGTTGGCGGAAAGTGGCGTTTTCAAACTCCAGCCCACGGTTGCTGCTTCCACGGTTGTCGAGGGTAAACATGATGTAACCTTTGTTGGCCATGTAGATGTCCCAACCACGGGCGGCATTCATCCAACCGTTGTTTATCATCTGGGCATGCGGGCCACCGTACACGTAGACGATAGCGGGATATTTCTTGTTCGGGTCAAAGTCGGCAGGCTTGATGAGACGGTAATATAAATCCGTCTTTCCATCGGCTGCCTTGATAGTGCCTGTTTCGATGCCGGGCATCAGGAAACCTTCGTATGGGTTCTTGGCAGTCAGCAGATTGATGCTCTTGAGACTTTTGGTGTTGATGATGTCAATGCAGCGGGGCACTGTAGGAGTGGAATAGCGGTCAATGAGATAACTTCCTGAAACGGAAAGAGTTCCGCTGTGTACTCCATCTGTATTAGTCTTGAAGCAGAGTGGCAGGCTGCGTTTACCGTTAGTGATGTTGATGGAGAAGCTGCAAGTACCATCGGTATCCGTAGCGTCGAAGAATACTTCCTTGCGCTTGGCGTTGAAGCCGATTACCTTGCTCACCAGCCACTTGCCCTCGGTCAACTGTTGCAAGCCGAGGTTGTCTTTGCATTTCCCTCCTGCCGGAGCCTCTATCCAATCTCCTTCTACAGATTTGGAAAGATTGCAGAGGTACAGGTGGTTCCATCCGTCGCGTTGGCTCTGATAGATAAACCGGTTATTGTCCCAAGGCAAAAAGATTATCGGATGTTGAGGCTCTACATATTTGGGATGAGTCTCTTCTATCAGCACTTGTTGCAACTCACCCGTCTCCGCATTGTATTGGCAAAGTTTGGAATGGTTCTGGTCCCGGTTCAGCTCAATCAGGTAGATGCTTTTGCCGTCGGGCGCCCAACTGATGTTGGTGAAGTACCGGTCGGTGGGGTCTCCCGTATTCAGGTAGATGGTCTTTTGATTTTCCGGGTTATAAACTCCGATAGATACTTTGTGGCTGGTCATTCCCGCCATCGGATAACGAATCGGGTTCAATTCTCCTACACGTGCCGTGATATCGACAAGCGGATATTGGCTCACCATACTTTCGTCCATACGGTAGAAAGCCAGCAAATCACCTTCCGGACTCCAGAATGTTCCTTTACTGATGCCAAACTCATTGCGATGCACACTCTGGCCGCAGACAATGCCTTCAGGTTCGTTGGTGACAGGCAGGTTGTTTACAAACAGGTTATTGTCTATTGTGTAGGCGATATTACCGCTTGCTGTATTGTAATCTATACTTGCCGCGTTCTTAGGCAACCGGCTTTGGCTGACTATCCGGTCAGTCTCCCAATCATAAACTACATAATTCCCTCTTATCGGTAGCAACATCTGCTTCTTCTCCGGGTGTATGAATTGTGCGCTTTGCAAAGTGGGAAGTTTCCCGATGCCCTCAGCGGTCAATCTGTTGTTTACGGTTTCGCGGGTCACCAACAGTGTCTCTTTGCCGTTCTTCGGATCTACTGCTTTTATTTCGTCAATGCCCGGAATGATGCAGATATCGCCCCACCACTGCAAACCATGTATGTTCTCAGGGGTGCGATAGGTCTCTCCTCCGGGGATAAGGTCTTCCAGAGTCGGCTTTTTCAGTTCGGGCTTCAGGGTGCTGAGTCCCCCGTTGCCTGCATTTGTTTCTTGCGCCATAACGTTTGTTGTAAATAGAGCGAGCGTCGCCATGAGCAATGCAAGCATGTTTTTACTTATTTTCTTCGCATTCATTCTCTTTGTCATTATATTCTTCGTTGTCTTTTCTGAAACCTTTAATTTTCATTCTGCCGGTCGGGTTGTGTCTTATCTGTACCGCTGCGCTTAGCTTGGCAAGAGCGGAGATTACTACTGCTTTGAGGATGTGTCAAAACAAAAGTTCGCTTACTATTTGTTTCTTTTAGGCGTGGATTACACGGATTTCACGGAAAAGGGATAAAGAAAATCCGTGAAATCCGTGTAATCCGTTCCTAAAAAGAAATTATCAAGTATATTTTGATACACCCTCGTTGTCTATCAACCATTTACCCTCAAAGAAAGATGTCTCAACATGAATTCAATATAGTAGGTATTTCTTTTAGGCGTGGATTACACGGATTAGCGTTGCGTCCGGTTTATTCCTCTTTCTTCTTGAATTCCCTTCTCTTTCTTTCCGGATAAGACTCTCCCGACCTCGGTCCGCGTTCTCCGCCGAACTCACGTCTTTCCCTGGGCTTGAATTCTTTTCTGTCACCATCCTTGAACTCCCTGCGTTCGCGCGGACGGAATTCCCGCTTCTCGCCATCCCTGAATTCTCTAGGTTTACGGTCACTGTTGAACTCACGTTTCTCGCCGTTGAATTCTCTGCGTTCTCCGCTAAACCTGTCTCTGGGTCTGAATTCCCTTCGTTCTCCCGAAGCTGGCCTGAACTCTCTCCGTTCCCCTGAAGGCCTGTATTCTTTGCGTTCTTTGCTCAGCTCGTCACCTCCTTCACGAAATTCCTTATATCTGCCGTCAAAGATTTCATATTGGCGGAATTCACACTCCAGGGCGCCGTTGAACAAAGGGATTTTATTGGTTGCCTTCAACCCGATTTGGTCGAAACATTCTTCACGATACGATAATATCCACGCAGTATTGCCGGTGAAAGCATGTTTCAAGCGCTCACCAATCATGGAATACAATCCCAGCAAATCGTTTGTAGAAATTCGTTCTCCGTAGGGAGGATTGGTGATGAGGATAGATTTCTCCGCAGGTTTTTCAAACTGCTGGAAAGGCTGCAATTTCAATATCACATCCTTTGAAACACCTGCCGCCTTGATGTTGCGGGTTGCAATCTCATTAGCCTGCGGGTTGTTGTCATAACCGTATATCTTATGTTGGAATTCACGTTCCTGGCTGTCGTCATTGTAGATAGTATCGAACAATTCCTGGTCAAAATCCACCCATTTCTCAAAAGCGAACTCCTTGCGGAATACCCCCGGAGCAATGTTACGGGCAATCAAAGCCGCTTCGATGGGGATAGTTCCCGAACCGCACATCGGGTCTATCAGGTCGCATTCGCCATTCCAGCCGGTCATCAGAATCATTCCGGCAGCCAGCACTTCGTTCAGAGGAGCTTCCACCGCTTCCTGGCGATAGCCGCGTCGATGCAGCGACTCGCCCGATGAATCCAGAGAGAGCGTACATTTGGTTTCCGCGATGTGGATGTTCAGCAGTACATCCGGTTTGTTGATACGCACATTGGGGCGGTTACCCGACTTTTCGCGGAAATAGTCCACAATCGCGTCTTTCACTTTATAAGAAACGAATTTGGAATGACGGAACTCTTCGCTGAACACCACGGCATCTACAGCAAAAGTTTTGTCGGTATCCAGATAATCTTCCCAGTGGATAGCCTTGATTTGTTCGTAAACCTCATCGGCATCTTTGGCTGTGAAGTGCTTGATTGGTTTCAGGATGCGAATGGCGGTGCGGAGGCAGAAATTCGCCTTGTACATCATTTCCTTGTCACCGCTGAAAGACACCATGCGGCGTCCTATTTCGATGTCATTGGCTCCCAGTGAGGTAAGTTCTTTAGCCAGTACTTCTTCCAGTCCCTGAAAGGTTTTGGCAATCATTTCAAATGGTTGTTCGCTCATCTAAATTGTTTATGGTTTATGTTTTTATTATTTCTTAGCTTTCGTCTGTACAATCCTCGCTCCCGCAGGCACATCCTCCGTGACCCAGATATTACCGCCAACGGTGGCGTCACGTCCGATGGTGATACGTCCCAATATGGTAGCGTTGGAATAGACAATGACATTGTCCTCCAGTATCGGATGGCGGGGAATGCCTTTGATGGGTTTGCCGTCCTCGTCCAGGGGGAAACTTTTGGCGCCAAGGGTTACTCCCTGATATAGCTTGACGTGGTTTCCGATGACACAAGTCTCACCGATTACCACACCCGTTCCGTGGTCTATCGTGAAATGGCTGCCAATCTCAGCTCCCGGGTGGATATCGATTCCCGTTTCGCTATGCGCCATTTCAGTAATGATGCGGGGGATAAGAGGTACGCCCAGCGTCAGCAGTTCATGCGCAATGCGGTAATTGCTGATGGCGCGGATGGCGGGATAGCAACTGATGACTTCACCGAATGAGTGTGCGGCGGGGTCGCCGTTGTAGGCGGCTTCCACATCGGTGGCGAGTATGCGGCGCATTGCGGGCAGGTGGCTGATAAACTTGGCGGCAAGTGAGGCGGCATCTTCACGTTGTTTCTCGGTGCAGCAACTGCATTCGTCATCGCTGCCGAAACAGAGCCCTGCGAGAATTTGCTCGGTCAGCAAGTCGAACAAACGTTCTACATTGACGCCGATATGATAAGTGACTGTACGGCTGTTGACCGTTGAGTTTCCGAAATAGCCGGGGAAAATGATGGCACGTGCCAGCTCGATGATGTCATACAAAGCTTTAGCCGAAGGCAATGGGTTGCCGTCCGTATGCTGGTGAAACAGTCCTTTGTAAGATTCGCTTTCCGATAGCTCATCGACTGCCTGTGTCAAAATGTGAGTAAAGTTGAGTGGACTCATTATGATATCCTTTATAATAAAGTGGCAACAAAGGTACAAAGTATTCGCCAAATTTCCTACATATCCCTCATTTATAGTAAGCAATTACCATATTTATGGTATTTGGAATGAACTAATCCGGCAGTACTTTTGTATCATAAAACAAAAAGATATGAAAAGAATAGCACAACGCCTCACCGATTTGGTAGGCAATACTCCTTTGTTGGAGCTGAATAATTATAGTAAGCGGCAAGGCCTGAAGGCCAGAGTGATAGCCAAGCTCGAATCTTTTAACCCCGCAGGCAGCGTGAAAGACCGCGTAGCTCTTGCCATGGTGGAGGATGCTGAAAAAAACGGACTGTTGAAGCCCGGTGCCACTCTCATTGAGCCTACAAGTGGCAATACCGGAGTAGGGCTTGCTTTTGTAGCAGCCGCCAAGGGTTATAAATTGATACTGACCATGCCCGATACCATGAGCATAGAGCGCCGTAATCTGCTGAAAGCTCTGGGCGCGCAACTGGTATTGACGCCGGGTGCCGATGGCATGAAAGGCGCAATAGCACGTGCCGAGGAACTGAAAGCCGCCACTCCCGGTTCTTTGATTCTGCAACAGTTTGACAATCCAGCCAATCCCGCCGTCCATGAACGTACAACCGGACAGGAAATCTGGCGTGATACCGATGGGAAAGTTGATATCTTTGTGGCGGGTGTAGGTACGGGTGGCACGGTGAGCGGTGTAGGCGCTGCCTTGAAGAAACACAATCCGAAGGTGAAAGTGGTAGCTGTAGAGCCGGAAGACTCTTCCGTTTTATCCGGCGGAAAGCCCGGTCCCCATAAGATACAAGGTATTGGGGCGGGATTTATCCCGAAGAACTATAACAGCGCGGTGGTAGATGAAGTTTTGCAGGTATCGAATGATGATGCCATCCGCACGGGACGGGAATTGGCGAAGTTTGAAGGTTTACTTGCCGGAATATCTTCCGGCGCTGCCGTAGCCGCCGCTGCCCGGTTGGCGAAATTGCCTGAAAATGAAGGGAAAACGATTGTTGTCCTGCTTCCTGATACGGGTGAAAGGTATCTCTCTACTTTGCTATATGCTTTTGAGGAATATCCGCTATAATCATCCTGTCCGGTCCATATCTCAGTCTTTTCTGATACATTGTAAGTCCAATACAAGTCCAATACTATAGATTGGACTTGTATTGGAGATGTATTGGAGTTGCATTGGACTTGCATTGGAGTTGGTATGAAAAAAGCACCTTGCATATATGATGTTTGCAAGGTGCTATTAAGATACAAGTAAAGTGTAAATAAGGCTTATATTTCACTAGGCCGCAGCCCGAACGACCTGCAAGTCATATTGTCGACTTTCACCTCCCATAGTTTCACATTTCGTACGGCAGGTTCGGCATAGCTACACTCATTTTCCGTGTATTGTTTCATCAGCAAATCCAATATGCGGCGTTTCTCCTCCATCTCTTCTATGAAGCGTACCTTGCCGCGACAGATGACGCTGCGTGATTTCATGCTGTAGCTGCACGCCACCTGTTTGTGCATATACACCAACTCATGTCCTTCGCAGAAGGTGATGCACACCTGCGGATGCCGTGTCGCCATTTCCACTTTGCTGCCTTCCGGCCCGGAATGCAGGTATATCACTCCGTCTTCGTAGGCAAAGTTCATGGGAACTACGTATGGATTGCCCTCGCAGTCGGTCAGCCCGACCGTGCAATACGGGCATTTGTCAATAATCTCTTTTATTTGTGCAGGGTCCGTGATACTGATTGTCTTCATCTGTGATATTTTATTCTACTAATGCAAAATCCAGTTGTTTTTTCTCCAGGTTGGCGCGAGCCACTTTGATGGTGATGGCATCTCCCAGGCTGTATGTACGTTTCTTGCGACGTCCACGCAGGCAATAATTCTTCTCGTCGAATTCGTAGTAATCGTCATCGAGGTCGCGGATGGGAATCATACCTTCGCACTTGTTCTCGTTCAACTCTACATAAAGTCCCCATTCCGTGACACCTGAAATCACTCCGTCGTAGGTTTGTCCCAGACGTTCCGTCATGTATTCCACCTGTTTGTACTTGATGGAAGCACGCTCTGCATTCGCCGCAATCTGTTCCATGTTACTGGAATGCTCGCAAAGGGCCTCGTATTTCTGTTCGGAAACGCTTCGCCCGCCTTGGTCGATATACTTTGTCAGCAGACGATGCACCATCATATCCGGAAAACGCCGGATGGGTGAAGTGAAATGTGTGTAGTAATCGAACGCCAATCCATAGTGGCCGATATTATGCACCGAGTAACGGGCTTTCTGCATGGCGCGTATGGATACGGTTTCAATGAGGTTTTCCTCTTTCTTGCCTTGGATGTCATCCAGCAGATGGTTGATGGATTTGGATACATCCGTCTTGGTTCCACCGGTTCGCAGTTTATAGCCGAAGCGGGCGATGAACTGTGCCAGGTTATCCAGCTTTTCCGGGTCCGGCAGGTCGTGGATACGGTAAGGCAGCACTTTGGGCTTCTTGTTCTTCGGCACACGTCCTATTTTTTCGGCTACGGTGCGGTTGGCAAGCAACATGAATTCTTCTACCAGCTTATTAGCATCTTTCGACATCTTGAAGTATACGCTGATGGGTTTCCCCTTTTCATCAATCTCGAACTTCACCTCATAGCGGTCGAAGTTAATGGCGCCGGCTTTGAAACGGTTTTCGCGTAGCAGCTTGGCAAGTTTGTCCAGTTCGAGTATTTCTTCCTTGAAATCACCCTTTCCGGTTTCTATAATCTCTTGCGCTTCTTCGTACGTAAAGCGCCGGTCCGACTTGATGACCGTATGAACGACGCGTGAGTCTTTCACCTCTCCCTTTTCCGTCATGTTGAAGATGACGGAATAAGCCAGTTTCTCCTCATTGGGGCGCAGGGAACAGATAAAGTTACACAGCCGTTCGGGCAGCATCGGAATGGTCCGGTCTACCAGATAGACGGATGTGGCACGCTTTTCGGCTTCTTTATCGATGATGCCGCCTTCTTTTACGTAGTGGGTTACGTCGGCAATGTGTACGCCTACTTCCCACAGACCTTCTTTCAGTTTGCGGATGGACAGCGCGTCATCAAAGTCTTTGGCATCTTTGGGGTCTATGGTGAAGGTTGTCACGTTGCGGAAGTCCTCACGCTTGGCATATTCTTCTGCGGGGATTTCATCGGATATCTTGTCTGCCGCCTTTTCTACCGCAGACGGGTATATATACGGCAAACCGTATTCGGCAAGGATGGCATGCATCTCGGTGGTATTCTCGCCCGCCTTGCCCAGGATGTCGACTACTTGCCCGATGGGGTTTTTGGCTTTGTCAGGCCATTCCACCACCTTTACGATGGCTTTGTCACCAGTCTTTCCGCCTTTCAGTTTCTCTTTGGGGATAAAGATGTCGTTGGCGAGCGTGCGGTTTTCAGTGACGAGGAAAGCGTATGAACTGGCAACTTCCAATGTGCCTACAAAGATGTCGTTGGCACGTTCCAGTATCTCGATGACTTCACCTTCAGCTTCGCGTCCCCGGCGTTTCGCATAGAAAGCGATGCGCACTTTGTCGTTGTTCATGGCATGTGCCGAATTACGTTCCGCAATGAAAATCGGGTCTCCACCGCCCTCGGGGATAAAAGAATTCTTTCCGTTGCTCTTGCGCTGGAAGGTTCCGGTCATTTCCACTCCGTGGTTGTTCAACTTATATTTATGTTTATCCACCTCGGTGATATAATCGTCTTCCGATAACTCGGAAAGGATATCCATACACAGCATTTTCAGGGGATGTGTAGTGAGATGCAGTTGCTCAAAAATGTATTTCAGGGATAGTACTTCGTCTTGCTTCGCATGGAAAAACTCCAGCATCATCTTGACAAGCTCTTTCTTCTTCATTCGCTTGCCGGCCTTTTTTTCTTTCTTTTCTTTGTTCTTAGCCATATATATGTCAATTGGTTTTAGTTGAAAAATGAGAAGTCAGGGAAATGAAGAATTAAGAATGAAGAATGAAGAATTTGGCTGCGCTATGCAAGCATGCCGCAAGGTAATTCTTCATTCTTCATTCTTAGTTCTTCATTAAATTTATCATTTCTTTCTTTGCAAAGTAAACAAAATATTGTTTTCGGTAGTTCAATCTGCCCCTAAAATCTTGCCAACCACATGAAAATAATGAATGAACGGCGGTACGTAACGGATTTATGTACTATATTTGCAACGACTTAGCAAAAAATGACATGGAAGAACAAGCTCTTGACGAAGAAAACAGCACGCGGGAAAAAGGTATTTACCGGGTGACGATTGTGGGAAGCGTGGTGAATTTCCTGTTGCTTGTTTTCAAGTTTTTTGCGGGTATCATGGGGCATAGTGCCGCTATGCTGGCAGATGCGGTTCATTCGTTATCCGATTTTATTACGGATATCATCGTCATTGTTTTTGTACGTATCTCTTCAAAACCCGAAGACGAGGGACACGATTACGGTCACGGAAAGTACGAAACACTGGCAACTGCCATTATCGGTATTTTCCTGTTGCTGGTGGGTTTCGGAATTTTATGGAACGGAGCTTCCTCCATCTATCATTTTCTGCGGGGAGGTTCGTTGCAAGAGCCCGGCATGCTGGCGTTGATAGCGGCGGTGGTATCCATTGTCCTCAAGGAGGCGCTCTATCAATATACCGTATTCCAAGGGAAGAAACTGAACTCACAGGCGGTTGTAGCCAACGCCTGGCATCACCGGAGCGACGCGTTGTCGTCCATAGGTACCGCCATCGGTATTGGTGGCGCCATCCTCTTGGGAAACCGGTGGAGAGTGTTGGACCCCCTGGCGGCAGTTATCGTCAGCTTCTTCATTATGAAAGTAGCCATTCAGTTGTTGATTCCCTGTGTAGATGAATTATTGGAGAAATCCTTGCCTGCCGATGTGGAAAACAAGATACAGGAAACGATTCTTTCATTTCCCGGAGTAAGTTCCCCGCATCATCTTCGTACGCGCCGCATCGGCAACTATTACGCCATCGAAGTACACGTGCGCATGGACGGAAAAATATCATTGGAAGAAGCCCACCACACAGCGACTGCCATCGAGAACAAGTTGAAAGAGCTGTTTGGCAAAAATACCCACGTCGGCATCCATCTGGAACCGATTAAGTGAAATACAATAAAGTGATAGAAGTGATAAGAATGATAAAATACCAAGTAATTTCAATCGTACATCGTACATCGTCAAATCGTAAATATGTAAACGTGTAAATGGAAACGATTTTAGTCACAGGAGCAAGCGGATTTATAGGAAGTTTCATCGTTGAGGAAGCGTTGAAGCGTAAGTTCGGCGTATGGGCGGGTATTCGTTCGTCCAGCAGCCGGGAATACTTGAAGAATCGCAAGATACATATTCTCGAACTCGATTTTGCGCATCCCAACGAACTACGGGCGCAGCTCTCCGGGCATAAGGGAACCTATAACAAGTTCGATTATATCGTCCATTGCGCGGGTGTCACCAAATGCGTGGATAAGAGCGACTTTGACCGTGTGAACTATCTCCAGACCAAATATTTCGTTGATACGCTGAGGGAGCTGAACATGATTCCCAAGCAGTTCATCTTCATTAGTACGCTGAGCGTCTTCGGTCCTGTGCGCGAGAAGACCTACCGCCCCATCGCGGAGACGGATACCCCCATGCCCAATACCGCATACGGTCTTAGCAAACTGAAAGCGGAAATTTATTTGCAAAGCATTCCGGGTTTTCCATACGTCATCTATCGCCCTACGGGAGTTTATGGCCCGCGCGAGAAAGATTATTTCCTGATGGCAAAGTCCATCCGGCAGCATACGGATTTCTCTGTCGGCTTTCGTCGGCAAGACCTGACGTTCATTTACGTCAAAGACATCGTGCAGGCGGTTTTCCAAGGAATTGATAAAAAAGTATGCCGTCGCGCCTATTTCCTGGCGGATGGGAAAGTCTATCAGAGCCGTACGTTTTCGGACTTGATACGGAAAGAATTGGGCAATCCGTTTGTTATTCGCCTAAGATGCCCGTTAATTGTGCTGAAAGTAGTATCTTTGCTCGCTGAATTCTGGGCAAAACGACGGAAGACCACCAGTACGCTCAATTCGGACAAATATAGAATAATGAAACAACGCAACTGGCAATGTGACATTACTCCGGCCATCGAGGAACTGGACTTCAGTCCTGAATACGATTTGGAACGGGGAGTGAAGGAAACGATTGCATGGTATAAAGACAAAGGATGGCTTTAGATTTATTTAAAAAGGTAGAAACCCGCAAAGGGCTCTTTGCTGTAGAGAAGATTACGCTGATATACAATCTGCTGACTTCCATTCTGATTCTGTTTCTTTTTCAGGAGATGGACCATCCGGGGCAGATGTTGGCAGACCGGGTTATGATTGCCGGTATGACGTTTCTGCTGATGTATCTCTATCGGCTTGCCCCTTGCAAATTCTCCGCTTTCGTCCGCATTGCCATTCAGATGTCTCTGCTTTCCTACTGGTATCCCGATACTTTTGAGTTCAATCGTGTTTTCCCTAACCTCGACCATGTCTTTGCGTCGGCGGAGCAGTGGATATTCGGCGGGCAACCTGCCGTGTGGTTCTGCCTGCGTTTTCCGCAAATGTGGGTGAGCGAACCGTTCAACATGGGGTATTTTTCCTATTATCCGATGATTCTCCTCGTGGTGGTGTGGTATTTCCTTTATCGTTTCGAGCTTTTTGAGAAAGTGTCATTTGTCATTGTCACCGCTTTTTTCATCTATTACCTGGTTTATATCTTTGTTCCGGTTGCCGGTCCTCAATTCTATTTCCCTGCCATCGGTGAAGATAAAGTGGCGCAAGGCATATTCCCTGCCATCGGCGATTATTTCCATCACCATCAGGAACTTCTTCCCGGTCCCGGATACGAGCATGGCTTTTTCTATAACCTGGTGGAAGGTTCACAACAAGTGGGTGAGCGTCCCACGGCAGCCTTTCCAAGTTCGCATGTGGGCATGTCTACCATTCTGATGATTATGGCGTGGCGTGGCAGTAAGTGGCTGTTTGCCTGCCTGTTGCCTTTCTATTTGTTGCTTTGTGGGGCTACGGTATACATTCAGGCGCACTATCTTATTGACGCCATCGTCGGCTTTTTCTCCGCTTTTGTACTCTACATCGTAGTGACGTGGATGTTCAAGCGGTGGTTTGCACGGCCGATGTTCAAGTAGGGGCACATATTCTGATGCAAAATGAAATATACACTCCGGCTGATTGCCAGCCTTATCTTTTTGTTTTCAACATCTGTTTCCTCTCACTTTGGTATAATTTTATTCGGAACAGTATTCTAAAGAATCTTGCAGGAAACTTAATAAGAAAGATGTGGAGTAATGGAAAGTTTCCATAAACCTTCTACAAATATTTTGCTTCATAAGATTTAATTCTTTCCTTTGTTACCTGATAAAGATGAACTATGAAAGCAAAATTTGGAATAATATTGTGGGTGTTGCTCCTCTCTCAATTGATTAATGCACAAACATTTGATGGTAAAAGCCTTTTGTTTGAAAACTTATCAGTCAACAGTGGCCTTTCGCATAGTGACGTTAATGCCATAGTACAAGATAGAGATGGGTTCATGTGGTTCGGCACTTATAATGGACTTTGCAAATATAGCGGTAAAATGACAGTTTATCGAAGTGATAATTCTGCTTTGTCCAATAATCGCATACTTTCACTCTATGCTGGAAATGATTCATTGTTATATATTGGTACAGAAGCGGGGGGACTTAATATCTATAATCTTAATAATAATAGCATTACCGCTTACAGGAACAAGGCCGGTGACGAGACTTCATTGGCCGGCGATGTAGTCAATAATATATTTGAAGATAGTTCTCACAGAATATGGATTTGTACCGACTCCGGTTTGTCTTGTATCAATCGTGGGAAAGATAATCGCATTTCTTTTACTTCTTTTTATCCGGAGGATTTTCAGGGACTGATTATTTGTGGTATGGAGACGGAGCCCGGAAAATTTATTATAGGTGCGACTTCGGGGATTTTATCTTTTGATTCTAATATTGGAAAGTTCCAATTTCTATATCGTGATGACATTGATGCCCTTACAAGATGTATCATTAGGCTGTCTTCGGGTGATTATCTTGTGGGATCGTCACTCGGACTTTTCCGCTTGTCCGGTGATTTGAAGAATATTACTCGAATCTCTTCACAAAACGTATTGTCGCTGCTGCCGGATGTGAGGGGAGGGGTCTGGATGGGAACTTTTAATGACGGATTATATTTTTTTGATAAAGATTTGAACGCTAGTGCCCACTACAAGGCAGATAATACTAAGCCTAATAGTATTCGTGGGGATGAACCCAGAACTCTTTTTGTGGATAAATCGGGTGTCCTATGGGTTGGGACAATTGGTGAGGGAATCAATAAAACAAATATTTATGATAAGCCTATTCAGCTTTATACAGCTTCTTCCGAAAGCGAATCGGGACTGAATGTGAATAGAATTATTACTTTCACAGAAGACCGGAATAACCTTTTATGGGTGGGTACACGCGGAGGCGGGATTGAAATCATGAATCCTCAAACTGGGAAGTTTATGAATTTGAACCGGCGTAAATCGGTTAATCGGCAACTGGCGGATATATCAGCTTTTTATCAGGATAAAAATGGGGCAATGTGGGTAGGAACCTGGAGTGGACTTTATGTGATTCCCGCTTCTCAGGTAGCTTCTATTTTGGAAACGGATAAAGTGAATTTTGATGTAATTGATATTGAACCCCAAGGAATATACTCTAGCGTATATAGGATTGTGGAAGATGCTGATAACTATTTGTGGATTAGTACTTCTACTGGAGTCTATTGCTATATGCCCGATTCTGTGAATTATTATCGGGGGAAAACCATACGTTATACATCCGGAAAAGATAACCGGTTGCACATATCTGATAACTTTGTAACAGATATTTTGGTTGATTCGCATTCTACCTATAAAACAATCTGGATTGGTACGCGCAAAGGACTGGATAAATTGATGTTTACTCCGGAAGGGACAAAAATTGAATGTATTCTGCCTGATGGCGATAATGGATTTTGTGGTGAATTCATTTCTACCATCCATTTGGACAATAAAGGAGAGCTTTGGGTAGCCACTTTGGGTGGAGGACTTAATAAAATGCTATCAGGGCGTTTTGATGAGTCAGTACCTCGTTTTGAAGCATATAATAATAAGAATTATCCATTTGTGAACAATGAATTTGAATCTTTGCAAGAAGATAGTCATGGTAATTTCTGGATAGGAGGTTATGGAATTCTTCGCTTCAACCCTTCTACCGGAGACACTCATTATTATACGGTAAAGGATCGCCTTCAGAGTAACTCTTTTAAGATTTGGGCTTCTTGCAGGTTGAGAAATGGTAAGATGGTTTTTGGCGGGGTGAATGGATTTAATATTTTTCATCCTGATAGTATTAAGAATAATCAAGTTGTTCCCCAAGTGGTGTTGACCGACTTTAAGATATTTAATCACAGTGTAGCGGTTGGGGATACCATAGGAAAGCACGTTATTTTACCTCAGTCTTTGGTACGCTGTAAAAATATAGAGCTGGAATATGACCAGAACAATCTTACTTTTGAATTTGCCGCACTTCATTATGTGTCTCCGGAGCATAACCAGTTTCGGTATCGTTTGGAAGGAGCCGATAAAGAATGGCAATACACTCAGGGTAAGGAAGCTTATGCAACCTATACAAATCTCCGTCCGGGAGAATACAATTTGGTTATTTATGGTGCCAATAGCGACGGGGTGTGGAATGAAACCGGTACTTCGTTGCAAATAAAGATACACCCGCCTTTCTGGCAGACTAATTATGCGTATGCTTTTTACATCTTTATGTTTATATTGTTCTTGTACTTATTCCAACGTTCAGTCACGCGTAAGTCGGAACAGCGTCATCGTTTGGAAATTGAACGTAAACTGCATATTGAAGAACAAAAGAACTATGATGCTAAACTCAAGTTCTTTACTGATATTTCTCACGAAATTAAAACTCCGTTATCGCTTATTGCCGCGCCTTTTGAAGAGCTGCTCAGTAACCCCATGCTGGGGAACCAGACTAAGAGCAGGCTTAGGCTTATGAGTCAGAATGTGCATCGTTTGATGAAGCTGGTAGAACAGATTATGGATTTTCGAAAATATGACAATAGTGTGATGAAAATGGAAGTGGCGGAGACTGATTTTGTTCCTTTCATAAAAGAGATAGCGGCTTTATTTAAGTTGGCTGCCGACCAACGCCATATTACTATTGAATGTGACCTCGGAGAACAGACACTTCCACTATATGCCGATAGGGAAAAAATGGAAAAGGTTTTTATAAACTTATTATCCAATTCTTTGAAATTTACTCCGGATGGTGGAAGGATAAGGGTTAGTTATACCGAAGATGTAACTTCCGTTTGTTTCTGTATAGAGGACAATGGAGCGGGAATCGCACCGGGTGATCTTGAAAAGATATTCGACCGCTTTTATCAAGGTTCTAATTCCGGGAGTAAGGGTGGAACAGGAATCGGACTTGCTTTGTCGCGCCTGATTATTGAACAGCATAAAGGGCGTATTTGGGCAGAATCGGAATATGGACAAGGTTCCAAATTCTATTTTTCCCTGTTGAAAGGAAAAGAGCATTATTTGCCGGAAGAGATTGTGGATAAGTCTGTCAATGAATTATCTACAGATACTTATGACGTTGTAAGCAACTTCACCGAACCACGCGCAGTAGAGGTGGAAGAGGTCGGAAATTCCTTAAATAAGGAAACCACCATTTTGATTACGGAGGATAATGATTCTTTGAGGCAGTATTTGGCGGAAGTTTTGGGAGTAAAATATCGTATATTGGAAGCCCCCAATGGGAAGGTGGCTTATGAAATTGCCATTACGGAACTACCGGATCTTGTTGTTACGGATATTATGATGCCTGAAATGACGGGGCTGGAGTTGTGCAGTAAACTTAAGGAAAACCTGAATACTTCCCACATTCCTGTTTTGATGCTCACTGCGAGGGATGTCGTATCATATCAGATAGAAGGATATAAAACAGGAGCTGATGCTTATGTTACCAAGCCGTTTAGCGTGGAGTTACTAAAAACTTTGATAAAGAGGCGTATTGAGTCCAGGCAACAAATGAAAATGCAGTTTCAGAAACAGATAGAATTGAAACCTTCGGAAATCACTGTCACTACAGCGGATGAACGCTTATTGAAGAAATGCCTGGAGTCTATTGAAGAACACATCACAGAACCTGAATTCGGAGTGGATGAGTTGTGTGCTGAAATAGGTATTAGCCGTCCCCAGCTTTACCGAAAGATTAAATCATTGACCGATATGTCTGCCATTCAGTTTATTCGCAGCATTCGATTAAAACGTGCGGCTCAAATACTGTTGCAAGATAACTCTTCTGTCAGTGAAGTAATGTATTCTGTGGGCTTCAATAATCTCTCTTATTTTTGCAAAATATTCAAGGAAGAATTTGGCTGTTTACCCAAAAAGTTCAAAGAAAACCACGATTAATAGTGGTAAAACTGCAAAATTGATACTTTATGAACGATTTGTAGTACTTTCTACTATGAATCGTTTTGTTTTATGAGCTTTTCTGACTGATGTCATAGTATCAAGAGTGCTAACTTTGCCTTCGTTGAACCAATTAAATCTATTAGGTATGATTAAATTTACGACACTTAAAATTGTTTTATTACTCTGCTGTTGCAGTCTGATTCTTTTCTCATGCAACGATGATGAATGGAAAAGTAACATTCATGAATTGAAAGTAAAGCTGGAAGGTGAATCGGCTATGGTAAACACGCCATTCGAATTTACCGATCTCTCTTTAGGATTGACCTCACGGGTATGGACTTTTGAAGACGGTAATCCCTCTTCATCCAGTAACCCTGTAGTGAAGGTTGTTTTTACAAAACCAGGTATGAAGAAGTACACATTAACATTGCAATATGATAATGGAACTACTGAATCCAAAGAATTTTCCATTGAGGTGAAATCTGTATTAAAAGCAGCAATAGAGGTGCCCTCTATTACCCCGATGGGTTGCGTGAAATTGAGCGAACCGGTTAAATTCCTCTCGGAAGTTGAATCGAATGGCGAAGAAGTGAAATATGAATGGACTTTCCCGGGCGGCTCTCCGGCTACCTCTGCTGAGGCTTCGCCCACAGTGACGTGGAATAAAAAAGGATATGCTAATGTAGAATTGAAGGTCACGCGTATATCAGACAATGCCCAACTGAACTTAAAGAAGGAAATTCATATCGGAAACTATCCGATGCTGCGTACTATGACGGAATATGATACCGATAGCTGGGCGGCCGAGGCAGGTAGTAAAATAGGTGCCTGGATTGTTTGGGACGGAAGTGATAATATTTTCGGCCAGAATGTGGTGGTGCGTTCCAACGGTGGTGCTGACGGTACCGACCATGCGCTCCAGATTAAATATAACGGAAAGAGCGATTGGCAGTTCTTCCCACGCGATATGTGGGTATCTAATGCCAAATTGCATAAAGGCCAGAAGTACGAATTTTGTTTCTATGCAAAGAGTGCCAAGCCTGCTAAGATTAACGAACTGATTCTTATCAATGCCGCCTACGATTATATGTATGACGGGGTTGCTCAAGCAGCTATTGCTACCGATTGGGCTAAATTCTATCCTGATATCCCGCTTACTTTCCAGTCATCCGAAACACGTTTTGTTTCTGAAAACGGACTTGACCTTACCGGTGAATGGAAATTATTCCGTTATGAATTCACGGTGGGAGATAAAGATGTTAACGGTAGTCCGGTTCCTGATATCCTATTGAATACATACCCGTTCTTTATTTTCGGCACGAGCAACGGAGCAGTGGATATATTTATGGATGAAATTGAAATTAACCTACTGGAAAACTAACTTACTATTCCGAATATAAAATATTAAAGATATGAAAAACAGATATTTAGTATTGATGTGTTTTGTCTTGCTCAGTTGGACCGCAGGCGCACAGATTAAAGTAACGGGAAAGATTAGTGATAACACCGGAGAACTCATTCCGGGAGCCACTATCCAGATTAAAGGAACCGACACGGGATGTATTTCAGATATAGACGGTAATTATATCATAACAGTACCCAATCAGAACGCTGTATTGTGTTTCTCATTTATCGGTTACAATTCTCAGGAGGTTACGGTAGGCAGCCGTACACGAATTGATATAAGCCTTGAGCCCACTTCTATCGGTATCGACGAAGTAGTTGTAATCGGCTATGGTTCTACCCGGCGTAAAGACCTGACCGGTTCGGTGTCGTCCATAAAGAGTGAGTCGATACAAAATAAGCTTGTCACCTCTTTGGATGATGCGTTGGCTGGCGGAGTGGCCGGCCTGATGGTACAGTCCAGCGGAGGCCAACCGGGTGCCGCCTCTAACATGCTGATTCGTGGCGCCAATTCATTGACCGGCTCTACACAGCCGTTAATCGTCATCGATGGTTTTCCTATGTTCGATGCCGGAACTTCTTCCGGTGGAGGTATGTCTGACAAAAGCGGTTCGATGAGTGTATTCTCATTGGTCAATCCTGATGATATCGCCTCAATTGAAGTGTTGAAAGATGCATCCGCCACTGCTATTTATGGAAATCGTGGTTCTAATGGTGTAATTTTGATTACTACCAAGAAAGGACGCAAACAAGCAGGACATGTTCAATACAGTACTTATTTCGGTATACAGGAGCTTCCACGAAAATATGATATGATGAACTTTCAGGAGTATGCCCAATACCAGCATATTAAGAATCCCAGTAATAGCATGTTTACCAATCAGACTACAGGAGAGGCCTATCAATTTGACCCGAACTTACGTTCCATAGACTGGCAAGACGAGATTTACCGTACCGGATTTGTTCAAAACCATTCATTGTCCGTTTCTAATTCCACAGAGAAAGCCAATTATCTGGCATCTGTTTCATATATGCAGAATCAATCCATCATTAAGAATACAGATTGGAAGAAGCTGACAGCGAAGGTTGCCGTTGACTATAATGTTACGGATAAACTGAAAGTGGGCGCTGATATTAATTTCAGCCAAATCAAAGATGAGGGCATTCCTTCCGGAGGTGGCGACGGTACCGCTTTGGGGGCTATAATCGGTGCTATGCTGGCGCGTCCGTTTGTTCTCGACGAGACTACTCAAAGTTACTTCCGCCGTGCCGGAGTTGGACAAAATATTTTGGATTCCGATATAGCCAGTTATAAAGATAATCCGCTGAATTTGATTGAAGCGGTACAGATGGATAAGATGATTCATAGAACAGTTCTCAATGGGTATGCGCAATATAATATTTTGAATGATTTGGTATTGAAAGTAACGGCAGGTTATGATGTTTATAAACTGAAAGACAGGCAGTATTATCCAAAATCAACACCAACCGGTAATTTGAACGATGGACTGGGTGTAATAGGAAGTGTTGACAACACAAGCTGGATTAATGAAAACACATTGACATGGAGTCCTGTGTTTGGTAATCATCGTCTGAACATCATGGCAGGCGTATCGGAACAAGTGTGGAAAGGAGCAACCGACCGTACAGAGTTCTCTTCATTTGATAACGAATCTCTCGGCTACAACAATGCACAGATGGCTAAGAACTTTAAGTCCTATTCCGGTTCCAATGAAACTCATTATGTTTCCTTGATAGGACGTGCCAATTACTCTTATAAAGGCAAGTATATGGCTACATTCACTGTTCGCCGCGATGCCACTTCGTTGTTTATCAACAATCGTTGGGGTACTTTCTACTCCGGAGCACTGGCCTATAATCTTATGGAAGAGGAATTTATGAAGAATATCAAACCGATTTCAAACTTGAAGCTGCGTGTCAGCTTAGGAGAAGTAGGTAACTCGAATGTACCCACTACAGGTGCCTATGCCCAGTTGTACAATACTAATCAAAGTTTTGGCAATCAGCTTTCTACCGGTTTGTCACCCGCCAGCCTTGCCAATGAAGATTTGAAGTGGGAACGGACGCAGGAATGGAACTTCGGATTGGAACTCGGACTCTTCAAGGATCGTATCCAATTCTCGGCAGATTATTATATAAAGAATACGAAAGACCTGTTACTGGAAGCTCCCGTCCTTAATATTTCAGGATTTGAGAAGGCATGGCAAAATATCGGTCATTTGCGTAACCAAGGTATTGAACTTTCGCTTAACACAACGCTTATTGACCGTAAGGACTGGTTATGGACCTTCAATGCCAATTTTGCTATGAACCGTTCTAAAATCGTCAAATTGGGACAGAATGGTGCTCCCATCTATTTGGCTGTGAATTATTTGTCAACGGGTGGCGGTTCGCAAGCCGTTATTTTGCGCGAAGGCGGTAAAGTGGGCGAAATTTACGGTTATGTAGTTGAAGGAGTATATGGCACTAATGATTTTAATGCGGATGGTACTCCCAAAAAAGGAGTGGCTGTGGCAGGCGTAGGCGAGAAGCCGGGATATATACGTTATAAGGATGTGAAGGCAGACGGTGCCATCACTACAGACGACAGGGACGTTATTGGTAATAGTATGCCGGATTTTTACGGTGCATTCGGAACTTCCCTTTCCTATAAAGGTTTCCAACTCGACCTTGGTTTCCAATATTCTTGTGGAAATGATATTTATAATGCTAACTATGTACAGACAGCCCGTTTTGACAAGACCTCCTATAATCAGATGAAATTCTTTGAAGAGCGCTGGACACCGGAAAATCCATCCAGTACTCAATATGCCGACATGCAATATGGGACAATGTCATCTGCTTTTGTAGAAGATGCCTCTTTCCTTCGCATCAAAACGGCACGGTTGAGTTATACCTTCCCACAGGCAATGTTGAGAAGACAAAGGTTATCAGTGGCCTGAAGATTTATGTTGCGGGCGACAACCTCTACACATTCACGAACTATTCCGGATATGATCCTGAAATTCATACGGCGCAAAGTTCCGGTAGCATGACCGGGGCGCTTATGTCGGGATTTGATTATGGAGCATTTCCATTGGCAAGAACTTATTCGTTCGGTCTGAATCTTACATTCTGATACACTATTAATCTCTAAAACTAAAAAATCATGAAAAGATTTATTATACAATTGGTTCTCATAATGTTTCTCGGCGGATTTATGAATTCGTGCGACGATTTTCTGGATGTGCCATTGAAAAGCAGTGTTTCTACCTCTAACTTTTTCAACTCTCAAGAGGATTTTGAAGCAGCTTTGACCGGTGTTTATTACATGACTACTTCCGCTGAATGGGATCCGGGGCACCGCTGGGGAAACTATTTTCAGGGATTTCTGTATTTGGGCAGAGTAGGAACAGACGAATGTCTTAAAGAAGGAAATGATACCCAGGGACAGATAAGTAATTACACGTTCACACCTACCAATCAGATTGTTTCTCGTACTTGGTTCGTGCAGTATATGGGTATTTCGCGTGCCAATCTGCTTATAGATAAATTATTGGCTACCACTGTTGAAATGCCTCAGGCTGACAAAAACCGTATTTTGGGCGAAGCCTATTTTATGCGTGGATTTTTCTATTTTCAACTTGCGCGCTATTTCGGAGAAGTTCCTCTGGTGCTGCACGAAGCTACTGACCTCGGTCAAGTAAGTACGGAGAAAGCCCCGCTTGCCAAAGTCTATGAGCAAATTGTATCCGATTTTACAAATGCGGAATCATTGTTGCCGGTCAATAATACCAATGGACATGCACAAATGTATGCAGCGACTACTTTTCTTGCGAAAACTTATTTGCAAATGGCAGGAGAACTTTTGAAGGATCCTAATGCCGCGGCTTTGGCGGAAAAAGCGGCTTACAGAGTAATTAAAAGTGGTAAGTTCAGTCTGGTAAAAGATTATTTCAGTTTGTTTGACGCAAGCAATGAATATAGTTCGGAATATATCTTTGATATTGACTTTTCCGATCAGCCTACCGGCAATTATGGAGGACAGGTAGGCACCACCGAAGGTGTCGATAATCCTTGGGACCTTTATTGGAGAGAAATATTATGCTGCCAGGAGTTCTATGAAAAATTTAATGAGAAAGACCTTCGCCGGGATGCTATCGCTACTTTCCGCTGGGAGAATGATGAGAATGGACAACCCGTGAAAGTTGATAACCTGGAGAGCAGTGGAAATACTTATTATGTTTATAAATTCCGCCATCCTATCAAGGCTGAAGACCGTGGCTCCAATTGGAAAAACTGGTCAAATCCTATTAACTTCCCGGTGACCCGCTACTCTGATGTATTGCTGATGTATGCAGAAGCTGTAAATCGCGCTCATAATGGTCCTACACCCGAAGCATTGGAATATGTAAATCAAGTGCGCCGCCGTGGTTTTGGGAAAGATATAAACACTCCTGATAGCCAAATAGACCTGCCTATGATGGGAGCTGAGGCGTTTAATGATGCCATATTGCAGGAGAGAAGTTTTGAGCTATGCTTTGAAGGCCACAGGTGGGCGGACTTGGTACGTTTTGGTAAGTTGGAAACTGCTGTGAAGTCACTTGGCAAATATGACAGGACTAAAGAATTGACGCAGCAAGCCAATAATTTCAAGCCCAAGCATCTCTATTTACCGATACCTCAGGATGCTATTGATTCTTCTCATGGCAGAATTGCGCAAAATCCTCTGTGGGTTAATTGATTATTAATAATAAAAGAACTGTTATGAAATATTTGACAATACTATTGGGACTGCTGGTTATGACGGCTTGCAGTAAAGAATTGAATCTGGCATCTAAATATGCACAACCGAATAATGCGGAAGATGCCCCGGAAGAACAACCTGAAGAAGTAAAAGAATGGAATCAATATCAATTGAGCGAAGCTTACTCTATCAACCAGCAAGGGATAGACTTGGAGGGGTATTGGCCGGATGGAAAACTTTGTGTTCTTCCCGCTTCCAATGGTGGTGGATATATCTGCTTCTGGGCTGAGAAATATTCGTATAGGACGGAAGCTTCAAGCACTCGCCTGGAGGACCATGTTTCTCAGGTTACGGTAGAAAACCGGGTATTCGGGCAAGGTATTACCGATATTGATGGCTTTTCGGATGGAGGAAGTTGGTTTATAGGAATTCATAGACTGGCAGGAAACAAACTGGTTGGCTTTTTTCATGCTGAAAGTCATTGGAAGACGGGCAGTGGTGCTTACAAAAGTTTAGGCGTGGCTTATTCGGAAGATGAAGGCAGAACTTGGACTAAGGGAGATAAATTCCTGAGTACTAATGTGCCTAAACCGGAAAAGGCTGCCTGGTGTGGATTGGGTGATGGCTGTGTGGTTTATAATCCGGTGAGGAAGCAATATATCTGTTATTATTCTGCAAACGATGGAGTTGATTACAGAATTTGTATGGCGGTTTCGAGTGATTCCCAAGGAGCGGCTCATACCTGGCAGAAATGGGACGGGAAAGAATTTACCGTAGAAGGTTGCAATGCGGATACCCAATTAGGAGGTAAAGATGTCTCGATTGAAGCTTTGTCCAAAGTAGCCGGAGCAAATCCCTCTGTTCTCTGGAACAGTTATCTCGAACGTTGGGTTATGGTTTATTCCAGTTGGTCGGGCTCTATTTATATGAGTTCGAGCAAAGATGGAATTGCTTGGGAAACGCCTATAAAGGTTTTTGAAAACTCCGGGAAAGTCACCTATCCCAATCTGATTGGTATTTCGGGGGATAGCGAAGCAGACAAGACTTTACGCCTTTATTATGGTGATGCCCAGAAAGATAATGGCATACGTAATTTAGTTTATCGGACAATAGAGTATAAATGATGAGAAAACTAATAGTTATTATAATCGGACTGGTAGCGTGTACTCTGCACGCTACAGCCGATAGGAAAGAAATAAGGATTGATAAAGTAGAGCAGATAAAGGATTATACTCCCATTGTCAATAAAATCCTGGAAGAGCATCCTCAGGGAGATATCTGTTTGACGTTTGGTTCCGGTGTCTTTCCCTTTTATCCTGAAAAGGCAAGAGGGCGATATTTATGTGTGTCTAATAATGATAACGGATATAAACGAGTAGTTTTCAATCTGACGGATATGCAGAATGTTGTTATTAAGGGCGATAGTACAACTTTATTACTACATGGTAAATTGACTCCTTTCTTGCTTTCATGCAGTAAGCAAATCAACATATCAGGCGTGGATATAGATTATGATTGTCCATTTGTTTTTGAGGGAAAAGTTATAGCAAATAGCCCTGAGGAACACAGTTTCACTTTACAAGTGCATCCTGATAACCCTTATTATATAAAAGACAATCGTTTGTTTTTTAAGGGATATGACTGGGAATCACCACTTGGTGAGAATATCGTTTTTTTACCGGAAACACATTCACCTATCTATAATACATCTCTTTATGAACATGCCTGGCACACCAGGGAACTGAAAGCTGAAGAAATATCTCCGGGAGTTGTCAAGTTTAGTGATATGATGTCAAAAGAGGTGCCGCCTGTTGGAACTGTATATACAGATAAGGGACCGCACGGCAAAAATCGGGAAGTGCCCGGATTTATCATACAGCATTGCTCTGAAATCCAATTAAGCGGGATTAATGTATACCGCACGGGGGCAATGGCATTGATAGCCGAGAAAAGCAATAATCTCTCATTGGATTCCTTCAATATCTGTCTGCACGATAATTCCGACCGGATGATTTCTGCATCTGCTGATGCCACCCATTTTGTTGGATGCAAGGGGGATATCCTGATAAAGAACTGCCGTTTTGAAGGTATGCTTGATGATGCAAGCAATATACACGCCACCTATATGAAAGTGGATGATATACTAGATTGGAATACGGTCGGCGCTTCTTTCGGACATTTTCAGCAGGAAGGTTATGATTTTGGTAATAAGGGTGATAGTATTGCTTTTGTAAACAGGGCGGACCTGACGGTAATGGCCAAAGGAAAAATCACTCGTGTAATTCAGTTGAACGAGAACTATTACCGGATAGAAACAGATGTTGATGTACGTCCCTTCCATGATAAAAAGTTGAGTATTGCTAACCTGAGTGATAATGCAAAGGTACGTATAAGCAAGTGTTCCGTTCGCCACAACCGGGCGCGTAGTTTGCTCATTTCCACAGGTGGGCCGGTGCTGATTGAAGATTGTTATTTTGCCTCTATGATGGCGGGGATACGTATTTGTGGAGATGCAAACTATTGGTATGAATCCGGTAATGTAAAAGATGTCACTATTCGCAATAATACGTTTGAAGATTTGGGTCTTGGCGGACACGCTCCGCAAGCTATCTTGCAAATAGACCCGGTGATTCCACCTAAAGAACGTAAGAATGTTTGTTACCATGGTACCATACGTTTTGAGAATAACTTGATTCGCGCTTTTGATACGCAGGTTATTTATGCATTGAGCGTTGATAGCTTGATTATTACAGGGAACAGGTTTATTGACTCGCAGTCATATCCTCCTCTATTTCCCGGATTGTCGGTTATTGATGTACAATATTGTAATAATATAGTGGTAAAGCAGAATGACTTTAAGAACTGGCAGAAAGGTGCTACGCTCAGTATTAAGGAGTGTAAGTTTCAGAAATTAGACAAGAAAATGCCATTGGAGATTGTAGTAAATGCTAATCGGTATTTTTATCAGGAGTAGAATACCCGAAATATCATTTCTTAGATTATTAATTTACAGGGGGCTGTCTGACTTTCAATAGCTAGACAGCCCCCATGTTTCTTTTGTATAACCTTTTGAATTTATTTAAGGTAGCAGCGGTTCAATTTCATTGAAGATGCGATATAAATCTTCTTTCGTCTCTGCCCGTAGCATCGCTATCCTCGTATCCCGGAAATTGGGAATACCCTTGAACAACGGACTCGCTGCCAGATGGCGGCGTACATGCAGAATACCCCGGCGTTCATCTAGCAGATTGACGCTGTCTTCCACTTCTTGTCGGAGCACATTCAGCCGCCATGTTGAACTCAACGGAGGTAGTTCCTCTCCGGTTTCCAGATAGTGCTTTACTTCCTTGAAGAACCATGGGCGACCGAAGCTGGCGCGCCCTATCATGATGGCATCTACTCCATAAAGGTCGAAACACTCCTTGGCTCTTTGAGGTGTGGTGATGTCACCATTACCGATGATAGGAATATGCATGCGTGGATTTTTCTTCACTTCCCCGATGAGCGTCCAGTCCGCTTCACCGGTGTACATTTGGGCACGGGTACGGCCGTGGATGGTAAGTGCGGCAATTCCGCAATCCTGTAGCTGTTCGGCAAGGTCTACAATGATTTTGTTGTTCGCGTCCCAACCCAAGCGCGTCTTCACGGTCACGGGTATCTTCACTGCATCTACCACGGCACGGGTAATCTCCAGCATCTTGGGTACGTTTTGCAGCATGCCCGCCCCGGCGCCTTTGCCTGCCACCCGCTTCACGGGACAACCGAAATTAATATCCAATATATCAGGACGAGCCTGCTCCACGATGCGTGCGGCCTCCACCATCGTATCCGTGTCTCTGCCATATATCTGTATAGCTACGGGACGTTCTTCATCACTGATATTCAGCTTCTGCTCCGTCTTGCTCACAGAGCGTATCAGGGCATCGGCAGATACGAATTCGGTATATACCATATCCGCTCCAAACTTCTTGCACATCAGGCGGAAAGCCGGGTCGGTAACGTCTTCCATCGGAGCTAAGAATACAGAGCGTTCGCCTAGATTTATAGAACCTATCTTCATGAATAGATTGAACTAAATGATTATTTCGCTGCAAAAATACAGAAAAAAGATTACCTTTGTATCATTCATTCATTTAACAGATGTGGAATTATGAAAAAAGACTTGGTTTTAGTTGCGATGTGTGTGGCAATGTTGTTTGCGGTCATCCCTTCGGTTTCGGCACAGGCGGTGAGTAGCGAGTACAAGGTTGAACTGAAAAAAATGCTGGAACTATCCGGCTCTATGGAATCGGCAAAGACTATTGTGCCACAGATGGTTTCTATGTTGAAGCAGCAAAATCAGGCTTCTGCTTCTTTTTGGGATAATTTTCAGAAGAAGTGGGAAGAAAAGTTCAGTGGTAAGCTGGTGGAGCTTTATGCTCCCGTCTATCAGAAATATCTGACACTGGATGACTTGAAGAAGATTGTCGTTTTCTATGAATCGCCTGTCGGGAAGAAACTGGCCGCTTCTACTCCTTCCATGATGGTTGAGGGTATGCAGATAGGACAAAAGCTGGGAATGGAGATTGCCACTGAATTTCAACAGGAATTGCAGATGCAGGGAAAATAATGTCTCTCCTGCAACGTCGTTTGCAGACAGTTCCTTTTATTATAATGATGTAATTTATGGATTTGAAAGATTTTGAAATCATGGCGCCGGTAGGCTCTCGCGAGTCTCTTGCCGCTGCCATTCAGGCAGGTGCGGATTCCATTTATTTCGGTATAGAGAACCTGAATATGCGTGCCCGTTCCGCCAATACTTTCACGATTGATGATTTGCGGGAGATAGCCCGGACGTGCGACGAGCATGGCATGAAAAGCTATCTCACGGTAAATACTATCATTTACGATAACGATATTCCCTTGATGCGCACCATCGTGGATGCGGCTCATGAAGCCGGTATTTCGGCTGTGATTGCGGCCGATGTGGCGGTGATGAGTTATGCACGCCGGATAGGACAGGAAGTGCACCTTTCCACCCAGTTGAATATATCCAATGTGGAAGCGCTGCGGTTCTATGCACAGTTTGCCGATGTGGTGGTACTGGCACGTGAGCTGAACCTGGAACAGGTGGCTGAAATCTACCGCCATATTTGCGAAGAGAATATCTGCGGACCGAGTGGTGAGCAACTGCGTATTGAAATGTTCTGCCACGGAGCGCTCTGCATGGCTGTGTCCGGCAAGTGCTATCTCTCACTGCACGAAATGAACCACTCCGCCAACCGGGGCGCTTGCATGCAGGTTTGCCGTCGCAGCTACACCGTGCGCGACAAAGAGACGGATGTGGAACTGGATGTTGACAACCAGTATATCATGTCCCCCAAGGACTTGAAAACCATCCACTTTATGAACAAGATGCTGGATGCCGGTGTGCGTGTCTTCAAGATTGAAGGACGTGCCCGTGGCCCCGAATACGTGCGTACAGTGGTGGAATGTTATAAAGAAGCTATTCGTGCCTATCTGGACGGTACTTTCACCGATGAGAAGATTGCTGTTTGGGACGAACGCCTGAAGACTGTTTTCAACCGTGGTTTCTGGGACGGATATTATCTGGGACAACGTCTGGGCGAGTGGACCAAGAATTATGGCTCCGCCGCTACGGAGCGCAAGATTTATGTGGGCAAGGGTATCCGCTACTTCTCCAATATCGGTGTGGCGGAGTTTCTGGTAGAAGCAGCCGAAGTCAGCGTGGGAGATAAATTGCTGATAACAGGCCCCACGACCGGTGCGGAATTCCTTACGTTGGACGAGGCGCGTGTAGACCTGAAGCCTGTACAGACGGTGAAGAAGGGACAGCATTTCTCGATGAAATCGGTTAAAATACGCCCTAGTGATAAGTTGTATAAGCTGGTTTCTGTAGAAGAACTGAAGAAGTTCAAGGGGCTGGATGTGGAGCAACAACGGGGTTGAAACGTAAACGAATCTCTTTTTTAGACACGGATTACAGGGATTTCACGGGCTTTAGTGCCAAAGAAACAGTGTTAACCTGTGTAATCCGTGCCCGATTTATTATATGTGAAGTTATGGACTATATTTATGAACTGACAATGAAGGTGCGCGACTATGAGTGCGACCTGCAAGGTATTGTCAACAATGCCAACTATCAGCACTATCTGGAGCACACGCGTCACGAGTTCCTGCTGAATACGGGAGTCAGCTTTGCCGCACTGCACGAACAAGGTGTAGACCCGGTAGTGGCGCGTATCAGTATGTCTTTCAAGACTCCTTTGAAGAGTGGCGATGAGTTTGTGTCCAAGTTGTATATGAAGAAAGAAGGTATCAAGTACGTATTCTATCAAGACATCTTCCGCGCTTCCGACGGTAAGGTCTGCCTGAAAGGCATAGTCGAAACGGTATGTGTGGTAAATGGCCGTTTAAGTGACAGCGAACTCTTCGACAATATCTTTGCCCCTTATCTTAAGTCTATGTGAACAGTTTAAGTCTGTGTGAACAGTGATGAAATGAATAACGACGAACACGTTTGTAGTATAGCTCTCACGCTTTGCCCCGGTATAGGACATATCGGGGCAAAGCGTTTAATAGACGGTATGGGTAGTGCCGTCGAAGTCTTCCGCCAACGCTTGGCGCTTCCCGAACTCCTTCCCGGGGTAAACCCTTCAGTAGTCAACGCCCTCGATTGTCCTGCCGCCTTCCTCCGTGCGGAGCGTGAAATGGAGTTTGTGGAAAAGAACCGTCTATCCTGTCTGTGCTTTCACGATGAGGCTTATCCCTCCCGTCTGCGTGAGTGTGAAGATGCGCCGCTTGTACTCTTCTTCAAAGGGAATACGGACTTCAACCGCCTGCATGTCATCAATATGGTAGGTACACGCCGTGCCACCGATTACGGAAAACAATTCTGTGCCGATTTCCTTCACGACCTGGCTACCCTTTGTCCCGATATTCTAGTCGTCAGCGGATTGGCTTACGGCATCGACATCCATGCCCATCGTGCCGCATTGGCAAATAACCTTTCTACCGTTGCCGTCCTGGCGCATGGCTTGGACCGTATCTATCCTCTTGTCCATCGCAAAACCGCCATCGACATGCTGCCCAATGGCGGACTGCTCACAGAGTTCCTCACTGAAACCAATCCCGACCGGCATAACTTTGTCAGCCGCAACCGCATTGTAGCCGGTATGAGCGATGCAACCATCGTTGTAGAATCCGCCGTCAAGGGTGGTTCGCTGATTACCGCCGAACTGGCGGAAAGTTATCACAGGGATTGCTTTGCCGTTCCCGGACGTGTCACCGATGCCGCTTCGATAGGTTGCAACCACCTGATACGCGATAACAAAGCGGCACTTATCCAGAATGCCGAAGACTTTCTGCAAGTAATGGGTTGGATGGAACCGGAACAGACAGCCAAGCCGGAAGGTATCCAGCGCAATCTTTTCCCTGAACTGACCGGAGAAGAAGAAACCGTCGTCCGCATCCTTTCCCGTCAGGGAGACTTACATGTCAATACTTTGGTGGTAGAGGCAAATATTCCTGTAAACCGTATGAGCGCCCTGCTGTTTGAGTTGGAAATGAAAGGAGTGGTAAAAGCATTGGTTGGCGGAGTCTATCGCCTATTGGCATAAAAAAAGGAGTACCGCTGTACTCCAACCTTTGTTAACCTTAAATCTAATACTATGAAAAAAATCACATGACAAATGTATGTGTTTCGGACATATCCTCCAAACTTTTACTCTTTCTTTGTCTATCTTTTAAATTTCTTTCACGGATATTTACTGTTTTCGCACACGGAATGACGATATGGACTAAATAAGTAGTGTGCACTAACGAAATGTCAACTTTAGGTGGAGTTAACCTGTTCCGTTATTACTCCTTGTCCTTATTCCTGGGATATGTTCACTCGTTTTCGCCCGATAAGTTGCAAATCTGTTCCAATCGGTTCACAGAAGCTTTCACACGCTAAAAAGAGTTATAAAATCCTTAATAGCTATTAATTATATATCATAAATTTGTCCACATACAACGCAGAGTTATGGTAAACCGCTTCTATATATCTATTCTTTTAATACTCTTTTTTTTGATTACGGGAGGAGTAGATGCAGGAGCAAAAGAACCTGAAACGAGCGACGTTGTATATGGCAAGACACAGAGTCCTGTGGAAACGCAGGATGAATGGGAGGAAGTTTACCGGTGGGTGGCTTCTGACGTGGAAGTGCCCGATAGAGAAGAGGTCTTGATGCTGATTCGATATCATTATGGGAATTTTGACAGATTGGTGAAGTTATTGCGTTATCTGGATGATGGCAAGCCCTATACTTATTTGTCACAGCATATTTTTCCAAGAATATGCAAGCGGAGAATGATGAGGGAAGAATTGCTTGCAGCAGGGGTACAAGTGCCTGTAGAAGCAGTGCCGACGGTGTCTTTGGAAATTGGAAGTATGGTTCCACCCGCTCCGGTTGCGCAGAAGAAGGAGAGGGAAGATGCCTCGTCTCGTAGGGTTATTTTAGCGTTGAAGAATAACATTCTCTATGATTTGGCATTGGCTCCAAATGTGGAAATTGAGCTTTCGATGGGAAAGCGGTGGTCTTTGAATACTGAGTATAAATGTCCGTGGTGGCTGAACAATCAACATAGCTTTTGCTATCAGCTTCTTTCGGGGGGCGTAGAAGCACGTTGTTGGCTGGGTAACCGGCGGAAACGTAACCGGCTGACCGGACACTTTCTGGGAGTATATGCCGAAGGCGGTGCTTATGATTTCCAATTGAAGGAAGATAAGGGATATCGGGGCAGGTATTATGCCGCATCCGGACTGACTTATGGTTATACGCATCAGATGGCTTCTCATTTGGCTATTGAGTTTAGCTTGGGCGTGGGCTATTTGGAGACGGAATACCGGAAATACACCTCTTATCAGGGAGATTTGGTTTGGACCAATAGCGGACGCTATCACTTCATCGGGCCTACAAAAGCTAAGATTTCTTTGGTATGGCTTATAACGGCAGGGAGGTGATGAAGATGGGACGGGTCAAATATGGACTATTTCTGCTTCTGCTCTGCATGGTGGCTTCCTTGTCGGGATGTAGCTTTCGGGATATGCTGGATAATTATCCGGTGAGTGGGGTGCAGATAAAATTGGATTGGACGGGGGTGACGGATAAGCTGCCTGAGACGATGCGGGTTATCTTTTATCCGAAAGATGCGGTAGGTAGGAAAGTTGACGATTATCTCTCGTCTGCGGGTGGTGAAGTGGAAGTTCTTCCCGGCAGTTATGCGGTAGTGATTTATAATTTTAATACAGAGAGCATCCAGATACGTGGAGAAGAGAGTTATGAAACGATTGAAGCATTTACAGGGCATTGCACAGGGCTGAATACGAGTGAAGATATGGTTTGGTCGCCCGACCCCTTATATGTAGTTGCTTTGGATGATGTGGAGATAGAGAAGAGTGACGTTCCGCTCCAAATGGAGTTTAAGCCGGAAGCGGTGGTGACGAATTACTCATTTGATATAAAGGTTGAGGGTTTTGACAGGGTATCGGACGTTATTTGCAATGTAGGTGGACTGAGTGGAAGTTATTTTCTTGGAAAGCGGACTTGTGGGTTGTGTGAAGCGCCGATATGTGTGGATACAAAGCGTGATGGCGATGTTTTGTGGGGTTATTTCTCACATTTCGTATTGCCGAAAGCGGCTAAGACTCGGGCTAATGTTCCGATGATGTTGACGCTTATATTGATAAAGAGAGATAACACGCTGCAAGAGGTAAAAGTGGATGTAACGACATTGATTGAGGAGCCTTCTACGGGAGGTGATGATATAAAACCTGATTCGGAGGTGCATATTGAGGTTCCTGTACCGGACGGTGAAATAGTGGTGGATGAATTGGAACCGGGAATCGATGAAGGTGGCGGAGGAATAGGTGGTGATGTGAATGATTGGGATGATGAAACGAATGTGGAATTGCCCGCATAATTATGTAAGATGACAAACAATATATTAATTAAAAATACAAGATTATGAAAAAGATTTTATTAGTAGCGTTGGCAGCAGCTGCAATGGTTGGTTGCTCACAAAATGAAGAGATTGAGAATGCTGGACAGAAGGCGGAAATTAAGTTTAACACAGTGGTGCGTAATAGTACAAGAGCAACAATAACAGGAGATGCAGATTTGCAAACTTCAGGATTTGTTGTATATGCTTATAATACGGGAATTGAGACAATGGAAGGAGCGGGTACTGCAAAACTACCTGATGCAGCTTTTATTTCAAACGATGTCGTTACATATACCTCCCCTAATTGGGCGTTTACAGGAGGTCCTTATTATTGGCCATTGTCAGGTAACATACAATTCTTTGCTTATGCTTCCAGTGATAATAACGCCAGTGACTATACCGCTACCGCAGGTAGCGATTCTCCAACAATTACTTACACTGTACCCGAAGCCGCTTCTGCTCAAAAAGATTTTGTGGTTGCCACTTTATTTGATAAAACAAAAACTACAGCTGTATTGCCTCTTACATTTAATCATGCGCTTACTCAAGTGAACTTTTCTGCAAAATCAGATAATGCAGGTTTTGTTTATAATGTAACTTCTGTTAAATTGGTTGGTATTTCTAATTCAGGTACCTATAATTTTAGAACTGGTAAGTGGGTGGCTAAAACTGAAACAGCGAATATAAAAGATTATGTGTATCTTAATAGCGGTGTAGAAGTTACTGGAGGGGAAGCTAACGCTACAGATTTAATGCCAACAGATGGTGCTCTGATGTTGATTCCGCAAGATATGCCTACTGCTGATGATACTAAGAAGATAGTGCTTAGTTATGAAGTTAAAAAAGATGATGTGTCCATTGGTGAAGTTAAAGATTTTGAAATAAGCTTGAAGGGAAAAAATAATTGGGCAGCTGGGAATAAGATACGCTATATCTTGAACTTGACAGATAAGGGTGCTACAGTTAGTTTGTCTGCTTCAGTAGATGGATGGGGTGACGAGACTAATTAATCAATTATTTATCTTAAAGTCTGTTTAGATTGAGAGTGTATCTATGTTTTGATTTCCCTTTTTTCATACTATCATAAGAGTTTTATATATTTTCCCCGAAAGCTTTCTCCTCAAAGTTTTCGGGGAATATTTTTTTATTCTGCATTATCTGATTATATTTGTCGAAATAAACAAATAGCCAACAAACACTTAGCCCTGCGATGTCTGATTTCTCCGTATGTGGAGTAACCAACGGTGACTGCCAGAAATGTCCCAAATCTGTGGACAATTCCATTATATACGCTTCTCACAGCAGAGGTTTCTATATGTCTGTCCCTAAAAGTGAAGGTAATATTATTATCTTTTTGATGAAAGGTGAAGCTCTTGTCAATAGCCAGGAATATGCGGGTACTACATTGCATGCGGGTGAATTTATTCTTCAGGCCATCGGTTCGAAGTATGAGATTCTTGCGATGACAGATGTGGAGTGCGTTTGTTATAGTTTTGTTCAACCCGAATTCTTTTGTGAAGGACGATACGGTTACATTGCAAAAGAAGTGACGCCGCCACTTATATTTACCCCCTTGAAGATTAGTTCTGAGTTGAATTTCTTTTTAGAAGCTTCGAAAGCGTATTTGGCGGAACGGAGAATCTGCAAAGAACTGCTTTTATTTAAGCAGAAAGAACTTTCGTTTATATTGGGTCATTGTTATTCGGACTATGAGCTTTCTATGTTGATACATCCTCTATCAAAGTATACCAACAGTTTTCAATACTTTGTTCTTAAAAATCATACCAAAGTAAAAACGGTCGAAGAATTGGCAAAGTTAGGAGGATACACTACTACTACTTTCCGCCGGATATTTACTACTGTTTTCCACCAACCGGTTTACGAGTGGATGCAAGAGCGTAAGAAAGAAGGCATTCTCTATGACCTTCAGAATACCGATGCTACCATTTCCGAAATCTGTTATAAATACGGTTTCGAGTCCCTGCCCCATTTCTCTAATTTCTGCAAGAAGAATTTCGGAGCTTCTCCGCGCAACTTGCGCACCCCCTTGCTCCCGTAAGGCGAAGGGAGAATAGTCCGTGCCTTGGTTTTATCGGGAAAGTCACCGTTTTTATACTTTTCCTTAGGACTTTTAAGTGCTTTTGTCCGCTATATTATATCGCCCGACCTAGGTTATCTTGTCGATTGACCAAGGTTGTTTTATCGATTGACCCGGTTCGGCAGAAAGAACAACCTAGGTCGGGCGAAATAAATATGCCATACAAATGATTATAAACGCTGACTTTACAGGTTATTTTTACCGGATATCAGAATAATCTAGCGCAGCATGGGTGTAAAAGGATAAGTAGAACCAACTCTTGATTTGTATAAGTAAATAAAAAAAACTCCCTCACCGGTTTAACGGCGGAGGAGTCTTCTTTGTGATATTAATCAAATATAGCGAAAGTACCTGTTAGTCTTTCAACTTTGCAATGATAAAGTCGCGGTTCAAGCGTGCGATGTTGCTGATGGAAACGTTCTTCGGGCATTCAGCTTCGCAGGCACGAGTGTTCGTACAGTTACCGAAACCGAGTTCGTCCATCTTGCTCAACATGGCTTTGGCGCGGCGCAGTGCTTCCGGCTTGCCTTGCGGCAGCAGGTTCAACTGGCTTACCTTGGCAGAGACGAACAACATGGCAGAACCATTCTTACAGGCGGCTACACAAGCGCCACAACCGATACAAGAAGCGGCATCCATAGCTTCGTCAGCGATAGGCTTCGGAATCAGGATAGCGTTGGCATCCTGAGGAGAGCCTGTACGTACACTGACGTAACCACCGGCTTGCATAATCTTGTCGAAAGCCGTACGGTCTACCATCAAGTCCTTGATGACCGGGAAACCGGCGGAACGCCAAGGCTCTACGGTGATAGTATCGCCATCATTGAAACGACGCATGTAAATCTGGCAGGTGGTAGCACCTGTGGCAGGTCCGTGTGGATGTCCGTTGATGTAAAGAGAACACATACCGCAGATACCTTCGCGGCAGTCGTGGTCGAATACAACCGGTTCTTTACCTTCAGAAATCAGCTGTTCGTTCAAGATATCCAGCATTTCGAGGAATGAAGTATCGCCCGGGATATCTTTCATTTGGTATGTTTCAAAAGCGCCTTTTGCTTTCGGACCCTTCTGGCGCCATACCTTGAGCGTAAATGATATATTTTTGTCCATACGTTTTAGTTTTTAAGTTGGTGAGTTCTTAAGTTTTTAAGTTTAGATACTCACCGGATTTTTTTTATTTTTCCTTTGTTTTTTTATTTCTCTTTTTTTGAGTTGCTATCCAGTCCATTCTTTCTTCTGTATATCAGTGAAGATAACATTTTGTTGATCTCATGATTCAGTTGTTCTACTTCTTTATACTTTTCTTTATCAATGAATGATAACTCAAAAGAAATTGTCAACTGAGTATCCAGTTCGTTTGACGAACCTAACGAGATATATAAGAAATGAACAAGGTCGTTATCGGTTCCTCTTCCATATCCCTCTGCTATATTAGAAGGGATGGAAACTGAACATCTGCGCATCTGATTTACCAATCCGAAACGCTCGTCAGAAGGATAATCAGCAGTGAGCCGGTAAACAGTTTTTGCTAATACAATGCTTTTCTGCCATGCTAATAAATCCTTGTAGTTTCCCATAACTTATAAACTCAAAAACTTATAAACTCAAAAACTTAAGACTTATAGTTACGAGTCTGTACTTTAATCGCTTCGTAAACCAACGGTTCTTTCAGCAGCAACGGAGCTTTTTCGTCGGAACCCTGGTACTCCCAGCAAGCAACGTAGAAGAAGTTTTCGTCGTCACGCTTAGCTTCACCTTCTTCAGTCTGGTATTCTTCACGGAAGTGACCACCGCAGCTCTCGTCACGGTTCAAAGCGTCGTATGCTACCAATTCGCCCATGGTGATGAAGTCGTACAGGCGGATGGCCTTGTCGAGCTCAACGTTCATACCCTCTTTGTCACCGGGGATGAAGAGGTTGGTTTCAAATTCCTTGCGGATTTCTTTCATCTTGGCAAGTCCTTGTTTCAGACCTTCGGCGGTACGTCCCATACCTACATATTCCCACATGATGTGACCGAGTTTCTTGTGGATGGAGTCAACCGATTCTTTACCCTTGATGTTCATCATCCAGTTAATCTTGTCCTGAACGGCCTTTTCCGCTTCTGCAAATTCAGGCAGGTCGGTAGAGAAACGGGGAACGGTAATCTGGTCGGACAGATAGTTCTGAATAGTGTAGGGCAATACAAAATAACCGTCGGCCAGACCTTGCATCAATGCGGAAGCACCGAGGCGGTTTGCACCGTGGTCGGAGAAGTTACATTCACCGATGGCGAACAGACCCTTGATGGAAGTTTGCAGTTCGTAGTCTACCCAGATACCACCCATCGTGTAGTGAATAGCCGGATAAATCATCATCGGATTTTCGTAAGGGCTGACGTCGGTGATTTCTTCGTACATATCGAAGAGGTTACCGTAGCGTTGAGCTACCACGTCTTTACCCAGACGGTTGATGGCATCGCTGAAGTCGAGGAATACGGCAAGACCGGTATTGTTCACGCCGTAGCCTTTGTCACAACGTTCTTTAGCTGCACGGCTGGCAACGTCACGTGGAACGAGGTTACCGAATGCCGGATAGCGGCGTTCCAAGTAGTAGTCGCGGTCTTCTTCAGGGATATCTTTTCCTTGCAGAGTACCTTCCTGTAGTTTCTTGGCATCTTCCAATTTCTTGGGAACCCAGATGCGACCGTCGTTACGCAGAGATTCAGACATCAAAGTCAGTTTAGACTGCTTGTCACCGTGTACCGGAATACAAGTCGGGTGGATTTGTACGTATGCCGGATTAGCGAACCAAGCGCCTTTACGGTAGCAGGCGATAGCGGCTGTACAGTTGCAAGTCATGGCGTTGGTAGACAGGAAGTATGCGTTTCCGTAACCACCGGTAGCGATTACCACTGCATGAGCGGCAAAACGTTCCAGCTTACCTGTTACGAGGTTCTTTGCAATGATACCGCGAGCACGTCCGTCAATGAGGACAACGTCCTGCATTTCATAACGGGTGAACAGTTTCACAGTACCTACGTTTACCTGGCGGCTCAATGCGGAATAAGCACCCAGCAAGAGCTGCTGGCCTGTCTGGCCTTTAGCGTAGAATGTACGGGATACCTGGGCGCCACCGAAAGAACGGTTGTCGAGCAAGCCGCCGTATTCGCGGGCAAAAGGAACGCCTTGTGCAACACATTGGTCGATAATGCTGTTTGAAACTTCAGCCAGACGGTAAACGTTGGCTTCGCGTGCACGATAGTCACCGCCCTTTACGGTATCGTAGAACAAACGGTAAACAGAGTCACCGTCGTTTTGGTAATTCTTGGCAGCATTGATACCACCCTGTGCGGCGATGGAGTGTGCGCGGCGCGGAGAATCCTGAATGCAGAAGTTGAATACTCTGAAACCCATTTCACCGAGGGAAGCGGCAGCAGAAGCACCGGCCAATCCGGTTCCTACTACGATGATGTCCAAGCGGCGTTTGTTGGCAGGGTTTACTAATTTTTGGTGAGCTTTATAATTGGTCCATTTCTCAGCTACCGGTCCTTCCGGTATTTTAGAATCTATCTTAGTCATATTGTTTTTAGTTTTTTAGTTTTTAGTTTTTTAGTTCGTTAGTTCCTTGGCTATAAGTTTTTCTGTTTGCATTTTCAATGCTTTCAAAAAACTTATAAACTTAAGAACTTAAAAACTTAAGAACTTAAATTGATTTGATGAAGAATACGACAACTACCAGAGCGAAGCATACAACAACGATAGTGGAGTAGATGTTGGATACGCATTTCCAACGGCTAATCCATACTTTGTTGTTCCAGCCCAGAGATTGCATAGAGCTCCAGAAACCGTGAGTCAGGTGGAACCACAGCGCGCCCAGCCAAATGAGGTAAAGCACTACGAATACCGGATTAGCAAAGGTGTTCTGGATGTGATAAACACCGTTGGCGGCATACGCTATTGTCTGCAAATCGGCATGCATACCCATGTTGTGCATCAGCTCGGGAAGCTGCATTTTAGCCCAGAAGTTTACCAGGTGCAGACCGATACCCGCAATTACGATGATACCCAGCACAAGCATGTTTTGAGAAGCCCATTCTACGGTTTTCGGTTTTTCTACTACCGCATAACGTTCGCTACCGCGTGCTTTTCGGTTTTGCATAGTCAGCCAGAAAGCGTAGATGATGTGGATGATGAACAAGGCAGCCAAACCTACTGTAGCTACCAATGCATACCAGTTTGCTCCCAGGAACTCACAAACCATGTTGTATCCCTTTGCAGAGAATAACGCAACAAGGTTCATCGCCATGTGAAACGTCAGAAACAGGACAAGGGCGATACCGGTAACGCTCATCACCACTTTCCTTCCTACAGATGAATTACTTAACCACATAAATGATTGAATTTAAATTATTTAATAGTTAGAAAATATATTCATTAAAGACAAATTAAAGACATCTCAGCTAATTTCTCGCAAAAATAGATGAAATACCTTGATTAAACAAGGAATTAAGGAAATAATTCCGTAATTAGGAATGCCTTGAGGTATCTGTGTTGGGCTTCCGACAGGTCTTAATATCCCTCGTGATAGTTCTTAATACTCCTCACGATAGTTCTTAATATTCCTCGCGAGGGATATATAGTTCCCTTATGAGCCATCTGTATGGCTGTCAACGTGTTGGTAATCAGCGTTTTTTTTGAAGTGTGGTTATTCTTCCCCTTCTTCTTGCTCTTCGTCTTGTTCTTTGCGGATAATAGAGATTTTTTCGCCGTTGGCGGCTCGTTTGCGCAAGGCGCGGGGAGTGTCTCCGAAAGAGTCTTTACAGAAGTGAGCAAAGTGTGACAATGAATCAAAGCCATACCGGGCGCTGATGACGGAGATGCGTTGCTTGGTAGTTTGCAGGTCGTTCAGGATGCCTTCACGTTTCTTGTCCAGAATCCATTCGTATACCGGTACGCCATACATATTTTTAAACAATCGGCGGAAGGTGGTGGTAGTATATCCGCCAAGGTGTGCGAATTCTTCTACGTTCTTTACTTTGTCATAATTTTGCATGACGAAATAGTGGAAACTTTCCGTATATGTGCTGATGGGGTAGAAGAATGTGCTGATTTGATGAATAGGATAATAGCAGGTCAGGATATAAACCAGTTCCTGGCATTTCAATTCAAGATATTTGCCGCAACAGATGGGGTGTTCGTTGAAAGAATCGGTCAAATCCCTCAATAAATTGGTAAGCTTGGGGATGGCAATCAAGGGTGTATAGGTCAACGGATCTTGTGAGTGTTCAAGGATTTCCTTATAGCGTTCTTCACAAATACGGGGGAGCTCGGTGAACCAGTAGACAATGTATTCTACATCGGTCAATGCCAGTAGTTCGACTTTGGAGCCGATGGCTTGCAGGATAAATTGTTGTGCTTGCAGGGTGGTACCGGGATACTCTTCACTGTTGACCAGCAACTCTCCCTTCAGCATGAAAATCATACAGTTCTGTGTATACTTTTCAGCTGAGAAATGTTGCCCTTTGGGATATTGGCGATATACCAATATCTCATTTGATACTTGAGGACATAACCTACAGTCAATTTGTCGGGTACAACAATTATCAGATGTCATGAATGAACAGTTGGGTTGTATTAATATGTAAAATGTGGCAACAAAGATAGGATATTTTTGTGAAAACTCTAACTATTTGGGCTATCTTTGCAGCAAACTAATAGACTCATCTCATGAAACAATCTGTTTTTTTTGTATTTTTTGCTTTCGTTGTTGTATCAAATCTCTTTTCACAGAATTGGGATATCAATACGCTGCATAAAGTCAACAGTTGGGATAATAAGTTTATCCGTAATTACAATAAGTTCATCTCCCGTTCCGAGCCATACGTTGTAATAGGCGTTCCGGTGGCTATGGCTTTGGCGGCTTGGGCGAAGAAAGATAAAGAGTTGTTGAAAGATGCTGTTTATGTAGGAACGAGCGTTGCCGGTGCGTTTGTGGTAACTTACGGTATGAAATATCTGATTGACCGCGACCGTCCGTATGACGCTTTTCCTGATAGAGTGCACCCCTACAGTTATGAAAGCAGTCCTTCGTTTCCGTCGAGCCATACGGCAACGGCTTTTGCCTTTGCCACTTCTTTATGTATAAGGTATCCGAAGTGGTATGTCATAGCACCCTCCGCTTTGTGGGCTTGTTCGGTGGGCGTATCACGGATGAACGAAGGAGTCCATTACCCTTCGGATGTATTGGCAGGTGCGGCTATAGGTGCCGGCTGTGCCGTGGTGAATGTCTTTGTTAATAAATATCTGAATAAATGGCTGTTTGGAAATTGAGAAGAGAAGGTGTGTCAAAATACGCTTGAAGATTTCTTTTAGGCGCTGATTACGCGGATTTCACGGATTCTCTTTATTCTTTTTCCGTGAAATCCGCGTAAT
>NZ_CAUFUE010000029.1 GCF_959029255.1 uncultured Bacteroides sp.
GTAACCCGTGCTTCTACGGATGTCCCTGATAAATTATATAATCTGGAAATCCGCCAGTATGAACCGAATGGAGATTATATTGCAGGGACAGGAGGTGATTATGGAACTGTAGAAGTGGGGAAGCATTTGGATGTGAATTTAAGTCAGCGTGATGATTGCCAGCTAGTATTAGTGGCTCGTGGCAGTGGTGAAACTGTGAGTTCTTTAGGCAGTCAGTCTTTGGAAAAAGTGCAGGGCCAGATAGTTAATTCATCGGCAATCAACTCAATCGATCTCTCTGTGTCGGGAAGTTTGAATGCAATGCCATACGTACTTCATTTACAGCATGTGAAGGTGGCTATTATTAACGGCACTCCGGTTATTCAGAGCCCCGATGGTAACTACGATACACGCCTAATGTTGAAACGTTTGGCTACGCGTCTCACTGTTACATGGGATTACCGTGTATCGAATTATAAGCTGAAACAATTGTTGATTCAGAGTGTACCACTGAACTATACTATTGTAGATAAACCAGAGGGTGACGGTACTTATCCTTCTATTGTCTCGCAATTCACTACATTGAGCATTCCCATTTTGGAAGCGGATGCTGCACATGGGTCTTATTCCTGTTGGATACCCGCCAATGTTCGGGGTGAAAGTGCAGCGGCTGTAACGGATATGCAACGTACGAGAGCAAATGCTCCTGTAGGCAGTACATTCCTTAACTTCGTGGCGGTGAATACAGCGGATGTAAAGAAAAAATTGGATTATCGCGTTTATATCGGTTCGGGTGCTTCTACAGATTTCAATGTATATCGCAATAAGAATTATGTTTATACGGTAAATTTTGCTCATACAGGTATTCCGACAAATGATAATCGCGTGACTTATATCGACCCTGTTCCGGCGTCGGAAAATAATGATAATTTTGTGCCTACTGCCAACTGTTTTATGGTAGAACCGGGCGGTTCTTTCTGCTTCGACCCATTTGCGTTTCAACAGAATGGGGTGGAACAGACTAATACTCAATTGACAACATGGTATAATAATGCTACGGGAATAAAATCTGTCAGATTGCTTTGGCAAACTCGTGAAAATGGTGATGTTGGCGATCCGGTAATGGGGGTTGCAAACTCGAATGATGACCAAACGAATATTGTAGACATTAAAAGAACGATAGACAATAGCGATATTAGTGTAGTCCCTGCTAATGATAAAGGGCAATGTAGGATATATTGCCGTGTAGCAGCAAATACCAGTGGAGGCAATGGGGCGATTGCTGCTTATGATGGTCCCAATGGTACGGGAAATATTGTTTGGAGTTGGCATGTGTGGGTCACGGATTATAAACCGGATGTAAGTGGAAATGAAATGGTTTTGGAACCTGCTAATAAGCGGAAGTTACTTTTTTCGTTGAACAATCCGAATGTGCTCCCGATTATGGATCGTAATCTTGGTGCTATGGCAGGCTATGTGGATGATGCTCCGACTTCCTTTGTTGAAATGTCTAAAACCAATGGTTTCCATTATCAGTGGGGGCGTAAAGATCCCTTTCCAAGTAGTTATACAACTAAAAAAATCAGTGTAATTAATAATAAGAACTCGTCTACACCGCCGGAAGGAATGTTGAATCGTTATGCGGCAGATGGAATGACGTATGTGGTGAACGAAGGAAAATCAGGAACTATTAGTATGCAGACCTCTTGTCAGCAACCCCTTGTGTTTTATGCTGCAAGTAGTAAAGGACCAGCCTGGACGAATATTGCCGGTGCATCATTCAATGGTTGGGGCGGAGTGGATAAACCTGTTTGGGACCCGTGTCCGGCAGGATGGCGGGTAGTGTCACAGACTGATTTAGCTGCCGTAAATCAGGATGGTAATAATCTACCTAACAGGAATATAAAGAATTATGTTACTAGAAATGAGGATGGCGGATATTTGCTTTATTTTCAGCAATTGAGTGGTGGACATGCTTCTTTTTTCCGATTTACGGGTTATGGTAGGTATATGAATACATTTGAGTTTATTGGAGATTTATGTACGATTTGGACTCGAAATAAGGGTACAGATACCGGTTATAATGCCTATGCAGGCTGGTTTAATTCTGGTGAAATTTCCAGTGAATTGTTTACCATCATAACCAAGTACCAGTCGGATGCCCATCCGCTTCGTTGTGTGCAGGAGAGACAGTGAAAAATATCCATCTTGGTACCTGATGAATTTTGCGATGATTGTGCCATTGTTCTTGATTAAGAGAGTAGTGGCATAGTCTTTCTCTTTTTACTTGGATATCCGGTTAGAATAGTCTATTTTTGTTGTTCAATAATCTAATTGTCATAAATCATGAAAAATTAATGCAGCCGATTAAAATCTTTATAAGTAGCGTTCAAACTGAGTTTGAGTCGGAACGAAAATGGCTTTGTGAATATATTCGTAGAGATGCCTTGTTGGGAAAGTTTTTTCAGCCTTTTATATTTGAGGAACTTCCGGCTATCAGTAAGTCTGCGCAACAAGCTTATTTGGAAGCTGCTGCGGTCTGCGACATTTATTTGGGTATATATGGGTTGAATTACGGATATGAAGACGAAGACGGTATTTCACCAACAGAAAGGGAATATGATGTGGCTACTGCCAATAGTCGTTATCGTCTTATTTTTCTAAAAGATGTTGAGCGTACATTACAGCATCCCAAGGAAACGATATTTATTGCTAAAGTGGAACAATCCGTTGTAAGAAAAAAATATCTCTCTTATGAAGAATTGCGTTCTGCTGTATATGCAGCTCTGATTCGTTATCTGGAAGAAAAAGAGATTATCCGAATGTTGCCTTTTGATGCAACTTATCATTTGACGGCAAAATTGGAAGATATTGATGATAATAAAGTAGAGTTGTTTGTAGATTTAGCTCAAAAGAAAAGGGGTTTTCCTCTCTCTACAAGTGTAGGAGTTAAAAATATTCTTTCTCACCTTAATTTAATAGGTGAAAATGGAAGGTTAACCAATGCCGCTCTGCTTTTATTTGCTAAGAAACCTCAATCGTTTTTTGTTACATCTGAAGTGAAATGTGCACAGTTTTACGGAAATGAGGTGACCAAACCGATACCAGCCTATCAAGTATATCAAGGAGATGTATTTGAACTTATAGAACAGGCTGTTAGCTTTGTGATGTCAAGAATAAATGTACGGGTAGGGACTCGTGAAAAACGTACAGATGTAGAGGTAGATTATGAACTTCCGCTCGAAGCGGTTCGAGAAGCTATAGTTAATGCTGTTACCCATAGAGATTATACAAGTAATGGGAGTGTGCAGATAATGCTTTTTCGTAATCGTTTGGAGATTTGGAATCCGGGTAATTTGCCGTATGGACTAACTCCTGCAAAATTACTAGAACCTCATCCTTCTATTCCTACAAATCCTTTGTTGGCAAATCCTGTGTATTTAGCCGGTTACATAGAACGAATGGGGACGGGGACACGGGATATTGTTAATAAATGCGTTGATTTAGGGTTGAGAAAACCTGAATTTGTTCAGAATGAAGAATTTAAAGTTACGCTTTGGAGGAAAGAAGATTCTTTGATACAGAATTTAGAAAAGACAGCAAACCAAGATGGAACCAAGTTGGGACTGAGTTGGGATCAAGTTGGGACTAAGTTGGGACTAAGTTGGGACCAAGTTAGAGTTATTCTGAAAATTTGTCATACAAGCAAATCTATAGTGGAAATCATGGAAGTAATGGGAGTGACGAATAGAACGAAGTTTAGAAAAAAATATATTATCCCTTTAATAGACGAAGAACTGCTTGCAATGTCTTTTCCCAATAAGCCTAATAGTTCATTGCAGAAATATTATATTACAGAGAAAGGTAAGCTGTTGTATAAGGCTGAGAATAATCTATTGGAAGAAAGGTAGAGTGATATGACTGTTTTTTCATATTTTTACTTAAAAGGCAGCACAATGTAAGCAGTAAATTGTTATTTTTGTTATTTACCTTGTAATGAACATCTTTTATGAGGATTGTCAATTATTTCCAGGTATGAATAAAAACTTAACAATAGAATAATCATGAAGAGATTCCAAAAAATTTGTACCCTGTTCTTACTGTTAATAGGTTTGGGACTGCCGACATTGTATGCACAGTCATACGACAAGTTTTGGAAACAAGTGGAGCAAGCTCAAAAGAAGAGCCTGCCGCAGACCGTAATAAAGTTGACGGGTGAAATCTACCGGAAAGCTGAAAAGGAGAGAAATGCTCCGCAGATGCTGAAAGCAACTGTCTACCGGGATGCCTATCAGGAAAAACTGACCCCGGATAGCCTTTACACCAACCTGAGAAATATGGAGTTTTGGGTACAGTCGGAACAAAATCCGGTAAATAAAGCCATCCTGCATTCATTGCTGGCACGTGAGTATGCCGATTATATGCAAGGTAGCCGTGGCGCTCTGCTGAACCGTATCGCTTTGGATGTAAACGAAGCGCCTGCGGATATCCGTGAATGGACAATTCCTCAATTTGTAGCAAAGATTGACGGACACAACCGAGCATCCTTGCAGGACTCTATTCGTCTGCTCGATGTCTCTTCACGCAGCTATGTGCCCTTTGTGGTACTGGAAGACGGTAGCCGCTTCTACCAGCACGATATGTATCATTTATTGGCAAGCCGTGCCATTACTACCTATCGGCAATTGGATGGTTTCGATGTGGATTCCTTGATGCTAACCCGCATTGGAGGGATTTATCAGGATATGATAAATGCTTATCGCCATCGTGCCGGTTCGGAGGATGCTGTGATGCTTTGCTCTCTTGATTATTGGGATTGGAAGTTGACCGGCGGCATCAGCCAGCAACCTTACCCGACCTTCAAGATGCGTCAGGAAAAAGCGAGCCGGGAATATCTTGAAGTTTTGGATGAACTGATAAAGGAATACGGTTCGCGCGAGGTTTGTGCGGAAGTCTATATCAATAAAGCCATTTATTTGCGCAATCCGGGAGTGGAGCGCATTGCCCAGGTACTGAAAGTCTGCGACGAAGGATTGAAGCGTTATCCCACGTATAAGCGTATCAACGAACTCAAGAATATCCGTGAAGGACTGTTGCAACCCCAACTTGTCCTGACTATGAAGGGAAGCGGTTATCCCGGTGATTCGGTAGACATGAGGTTGCAGTATCGCAACTTGGCAGGATTTACTTTGAATGTATATGCCACTACTTTGAGTGAAGTTCCCCAAATGGACTATGGTATCAACAAAGATACCTATAAAAAATATGCCCGGAAGCTCTCTTCCATGCATTTTGATTTGCTGCCGATGCCGGGTAAGAACAAGCTGCCCGAAGATATACCTTATCTCTCTTCAGACACTGTCTTCAAGTTTATGATACCTCAGGAAACAGGAGTCTATATACTTCAGGTAGTGCCTGATGCCGGAACTACCCGTACGGACGATAAGTTTCTGGTGTCTACCCGCTTCAAAGTGCTTACTCTGAATCTGGGTGATGACCGTATGGAAGTCACTACCTTGGATGCCCGTAGCGGACAGCCCATTGGAGAGGCGAAAGTAAGTTTCTATTCTACATACAGCGAGCAGAATCGTAAGCTGTTGGCAGAAGTGGTGACGGATGCCGGAGGTAAAGCCATATTACCTTGGCAAAATGGTATTCGTAGTTATGTGGCACGTAAAGGAAAAGATACGGCGATGATGCCGCAATCAGTTTATATGAATTCCCGGTATGCCGATGATAAAGAAACTGATTGGAAACAGATTACCTTGCTGACTGATCGTTCACTCTATCGCCCCGGACAGACTGTATACGTGAAAGGTATAGCATATAAGCAAAATAGTGACAGCGCCCGTGTATTGGCTGGGGCAGACTATGAACTTGTCCTGCTGGACGTGAATCGCAAAGAACTTGCCACCAAGAAAGTACATACCAATGATTTCGGTTCATTTACCGCCGAGTTTGTACTTCCATCCGCTTGCCTGAACGGTATGTTCAGCATACAGACTAAAGAACCGCGCTCCGATGCTTCTTTCAGGGTGGAAGAATATAAGCGTCCTACATTCGAAATCACCTTTACCCCGGTTTCAGAAGCTTATTGCTTAGGTGAAAAAGTAGTATTGAAGGGGAATGTGAAATCGTTCAACGGAGTGTCGGTACAAGATGTACCATTGGCTTATACGGTGAAACGACGCAGTCCGCGACCTTTTTATTGGAATGGTGTGGATAAGCCGTTGTTGGCAGATACCATCCAATTGGATGCCAAAGGTGATTTTTCGATTCCTTTGACTCTGAACACCGAGGAACCTGAGGTAGACACCCGTAGATATGGAAATGTCTATACCTTCAGTGTGGAAGCAGTTGTGACCGATGAGGCCGGAGAAACACAAACTGCCAGCTACAATTTATTGGCAGGTCCTAAGGCTTACTCGTTTGATGTACGTTTGCCTCATACTATCTGTAAAGAAGACAGCCTGTTCTTTACTTTTGGTGTAACTAATATGATGAGTATTCCCCAGAATATCAAGGGAACCTATGATTTGTATTCTGTGGAAGAGGCGAATCGGTTAGTGGAGGCTCAGGTAGGAAATAAAAATATAGCGACGGACAAGAAAGCTAAACAACCTGCGCTCGAAGGCGAATTTAACGCCAACCAGCAACAAGATTTTTCTGCCTGGAGCAAGTTACCTTCGGGGAATTACCGTTTGGAACTTTCTGTACGTGACAGCTTGGGGCGTGAAGAGAATAATGGAGAGTATGGCAGTTCCAATTTCCTGCTGTTCTCAAAGAACGATAAACGTCCGGCTGCCTTTACCGAATTGTTTTACTTTAAAGAAAATGAAGAGTTTGATGCCGGGCATCCTGCGTCTTTCCTGATAGGAACTTCTTATAAAGATGTTTATATGTTGATGGATATCTTCTGTGAGCAGAAGCGCATCGAAAGCCGTACCATGCAATTGAATGATACGATTTTCCGTATGGAAATTCCCTATCAAGAGAAATATGGTAAAGGAGTGACCGTTCTTTTGAACTTTGTGAAAGGCGGAAAAACGTATGCTGAGCAAATCTTCTTGAAGAAACGTCAGGCCAGCCGTACACTCGATATGAAATGGGAAGTATTCCGTGACCGTTTGCGTCCCGGACAGAAAGAAGAGTGGAAACTTGTTATAAAGACTCCGCAAGGCGCACCTGCCGCAGCAGAAATGTTGGCTACGATGTATGATGCTTCTTTGGATAAGATTTATAGCCAAAACCAGTTCTTGCGTGTTTACTACCCTGATAACATTTATGGAGTTTTCCGTAATGCAAGTAGCTATGATACTAATTATTTCTCATTCTATTTCCCATTGAACGCATGGAAAGTGCCGGCTTGGCGTTTCGACCATTTCACCTCTCCTTTTAATGGAGTAGCTGAGATGTTGCAAATCGTCAATGACGAAGTTCTGCTTCAAGAAGCTCCTGTAATGGCTTACGGAGTTACCCGGAATAAATCTATGAGTAGCGCTCTCAGAATACGTGGTGTAAGTAACTCAATGGCTTCTGCTGAAGAATCCGGAGCGGCTGTTGAAGTGAAATATGCGCCGGTTGAGTCTTTAGATACGGTCGAAGATGTTGTTTTTGAATCGGAAACAATTCCTGTTGGCGGCGAAACCTTGCAGCCTATGGCGGAACTTCGTACCAACTTTGCCGAGACTGCCTTCTTTTATCCGCAACTGCTCACCAACGAGCAGGGAGAGGTCGCCTTTTCCTTCACCATGCCGCAAAGCCTGACTCGCTGGAACTTCCGTGGATATTCCCATACAAAGAACATGATGACGGGAATGCTTGATGCTACTGTCGTAACGGTCAAAGAGTTTATGTTGATGCCCAATATGCCGCGCTTCGTCCGTGTGGGTGACAAGACGCAGATTGCCGCAACTATCTCCAATCTGGCAAATAAAGATGTGAAGGGTACAGCTACGCTCACCCTGTTCAATCCGATGAACGAGAAAGTTATTTCTACCCAACGCCAGAAGTTTACCGTAGAAGCCGGAAAGACAACTTCCGTTAACTTCCATTTCGATGTGACCGACCGCTATGACCTGTTAGGCGTACGTATGGTTGCCGATGGCGGTACGTTCAGTGATGGTGAGCAACACCTGTTGCCGGTATTGAGTGATAAGGAATTTATTACCGAAACCCTGGCGATGCCTATTCGTGGTGAAGAAACCCGTACTTTTTCCCTTGATAGCCTGTTCAACGACAATAGTCGTACCGCTACCGACCGTCGCCTGACGGTGGAATTTACCGGTAATCCTGCCTGGTATGCCGTGCAAGCCCTTCCGGTATTGAGCCAGCCCACCACGGACAATGCCGTTTCCTGGGCTACCGCTTTCTATGCCAACAGTCTGGCGGGTTTCATTGCCAACAGCCAGCCGCGCATCAAGGCGGTATTCGATAGCTGGAAGCTGGCAGGCGGAACAAAGGATACTTTCCTCAGCCAGTTACAGAAGAATCAGGATGTGAAGAATATATTGCTCGATGAATCTCCCTGGTTGATGGAAGCTACCACCGAAGCCGAACAGCAGGCGCGTATCGCTACCTTGTTCGATGTGAACCAATTGAATAATCGTAACCTGGCTGCATTTACCAAACTGAAAGATTTACAGGGGGAAGACGGTGCATGGAGCTGGTACAAGGGAATGTCCGGTAGCCGATACATCACTACCTACATCACGGAGTTGCTGGTGCGCCTTCCTTTATTGACGAAAGAAGCCCTTTCCTCCGATGCCGCCGGTTTACTGCAAAATGCTTTCGGTTATCTGCATCAGGAAGCTTTGAATGAATACCGCACTATTCTCAGGGCCGAGAAGAACGGAGCCAAGATTACGACAATATCAGACGCTGCCATGCGTTATCTTTACCTGATAGCCATCAGTGGCGAGAAAGTGCCTGCCCGGAATGAAGCGGCCTATCGCTACTTCCTTTCCAAGGTACCCCGTAATCTTGAAAACGGGACAATGGTATGTAAGGCGCAGTCTGCTATCATTCTGCTTAAAGCCGGTCGCAAGGCTGAGGCCAATGAGTTTATCTCTTCTATTAAAGAACATCTGGTGCAGACCGATGAAATGGGTGCCCATTTTGCTTTCTATGCCAATCCGTATGCTTGGGGTATGTTGCCGGTTCCCACTCATGTAGAAGTGATGGAAGCCTTGATGGTGGCAGGTGGCAACGAAATCTTGGTGGAAGAAATGAAACTTTGGTTGCTCAAACAGAAACAAACCACAAGCTGGAACTCTCCGGTAGCCACAGCCGATGCCGTATATGCACTGCTTTGCCAGGGTAGTAACTTGCTTGATAATAAGGGCGATGTACGTATCACTTTAGGCAATAAGGTACTGGAAACGATATCTCCTGTCAAGACTGCTGTTCCCGGTTTGGGGTATATCAAGGAAACGTTTACCCAAGACAGTCCGGCATTGAAAGCCAAGTCTATCACTGTGGAGAAGCGTGATCCCGGTATTGCGTGGGGTGCCGTTTATGCCCAATATCTGTCGCCTATTTCCGATGTGAAACAGCAAGGCGGAGAATTGAACGTAGAAAAGGCTCTGTTTGTAGAACGTGTTGCTGCCGACGGGCAAAAGTCATTGCAGCCCATTACGGGAAGTACTCGCTTATCCATTGGCGATAAAGTAGTTTCCCGCTTAACCATTCGTTTGGACCGTGCCATGGACTTCGTTCAGTTGAAAGACCAGCGGGGTGCCTGCTTTGAACCGATAGGCGCCCTTTCCGGTTATCGTTGGAGTAGCGGTTTCAGCTATTATGTGGAAGTGGAAGATGCTGCAACGAATTTCTTCTTTGACCAGCTTGGCAAAGGCGTTTATGTACTGGAATACAGCTACCGTGTAGCCCGTGGCGGAACATACGAAACAGGACTTGCCACTATACAGTGTGCATACGCTCCCGAGTATGCTTCGCACTCTACAGGAGGAACAGTAGTAATCAAGTAATCTTAAATTATTAGGTACTTTCATTGAAAACATCTATTTTTGTGCATCTAATTTAGAAACAGAATAAATGAAACGTATCTTTACTACTCTATATGCGTTGGTTGCTGTGGCTTTGACTGCCGCAGCCCAGCCACGCTTTACCTCCAATACCGAAATGCATAACTTCGGTCAGATTGAATGGAAACATCCGGTTTCGGTGCAATATACCATTACTAATACAGGCGACCAGCCTTTGGTACTCACGGAAGTAGACCCTGATTGTGCCTGTTCCGTTGCCCAATGGACTAAGACACCTATCGCGCCCGGAGCAAAAGGGTTTGTCGATGTGACTTTCGATGCGGAAGCATTGGGACATTTCCATAAGTCGGTAGCCATTTATAGCAATGCGGAACCTCATTTGGTTTATCTGAAGTTTTCCGGCGAGGTAGTGCAAGAGATTAAGGACTTTACAAAAACTCATCCGTACCTCATCGGACAAATTCGTATCGACAAGAACAGCCTTGACTTTCCGGATGTGCAGCCCGGCGACAAACCGGTTATACACATCGGGGTGGTGAACCTTTCAGACCGTCCTTACGAGCCTGTGCTCATGCACTTGCCTCCCTACCTGCAAATGGAAGTGAAGCCCAACGTTTTGCAAAAAGGTGAGAAAGGTATTATTACCCTTACATTGGATTCGGAGAAACTTACCGACCTCGGCCTGACGCAAGCCTCTGTCTACTTGGCACGCTTTGCGGGGGACAAGGTGGGTGATGAAAACGAAATCCCCGTTTCTGCCATTCTGCTGCCTGACTTCTCCGGTATGACGGCTACGGAAAAAGCGAATGCCCCCTCCATGCAGTTGTCTACGAAAGATATTGATATGAGCGCTATCTTGGCGAAGAAGTCGAAAGCCCGCCATGACATTATCCTTACCAATACCGGACACTCTCCACTACAAATCAGCAAATTGCAGGTATTCCATCCTGCCGTGGGCGTCAGCTTGAAGAAGAGCCTGTTGCAACCGGGTGAAAGCACCCGTCTCCGTGTGAATGTGGTGAAAAAGAATATCGGCAAGAAGCGTCGTCATTTACGCTTGTTGATGATAACGAACGACCCGATGCAGCCGAAGGTTGAGATTAATATAAAAGCGAAATAACAAACCATAAATCTTATCATGGAACATCCTGAAAATAACGAAGCATACAAAGGCTTGGTTGTCAATGCAGGCATTGAGCAACCGTCATCAGTCAATCCTTACTTGAAGAAGAAGGCGCGGCGTCAGCTTTCCATTGCGGAATATGTAGACGGCATTGTGAAAGGTGACATAACCATACTAAGCCAGGCGGTGACGTTGGTAGAAAGCGTGAAGCCGGAGCACCAGGCAGTGGCGCAGGAAGTGATAGAAAAGTGCTTGCCTTATTCGGGTAACTCCATTCGCGTAGGTATCAGTGGTGTGCCGGGAGCAGGTAAAAGTACCTCCATCGATGTTTTCGGTCTGCATGTGCTGGAGAAATATGACGGTAAACTGGCGGTTCTTGCCATCGACCCCAGCAGCGAGCGCAGCAAAGGAAGTATCCTCGGTGATAAGACCCGTATGGAGAAACTCTCCGTACATCCCAAATCATTCATTCGCCCCAGTCCCTCGGCTGGTTCGCTGGGTGGTGTGGCTCGTAAGACGCGTGAAACGATTGTGCTTTGTGAAGCAGCCGGTTTTGATAAGATATTCGTAGAAACGGTCGGCGTGGGACAGAGTGAAACTGCCGTACATTCGATGGTAGACTTCTTCCTGCTTATCCAGTTGGCGGGTACAGGTGACGAACTTCAAGGCATCAAGCGCGGCATCATGGAGATGGCGGACGGCATCGTCATCAATAAAGCCGATGGCGATAACTTGGATCGTGCCAAGCTGGCGGCTACCCAGTTCCGCAATGCCCTCCATCTTTTCCCGGCTCCCGAAAGTGGCTGGACACCCCAGGTTTTGACTTATTCCGGCTTCTTCAATCTCGGTGTCAAGGAGATTTGGGATATGATATACCAGTATATTGATTTTGTGAAGGACAATGGGTACTTTGAATACCGCCGGAACGAACAGAGCAAATACTGGATGTACGAAACTATCAACGAACAACTTCGTGACAGCTTCTACCATAACCGTAAGATTGAGGCAATGTTGAGCGATAAGGAAAAGCAGGTATTGCAAGGCAATCTTACTTCTTTTGTCGCCGCAAAGAATTTGCTGGATACATATTTTGAGGAGTTGAGGGGATAGTTACACTTCCTTCCCCTCTTTCTCAAAGTCCTTGCGCGACTTGCTCTGCGTCACGATGTATACCCCCATGAACACCAGTGCGATAGCAATTCCCTTTTCAAGGTTGAACGTTCCCAAACCTATGATGATTGCAACCGTTGAGGCTACAATCGGTTGCATATAATTGTACATACTCACCACTGTAGGGCGGAGTATCCTTTGCGCAGACATGATGCAGATATAAGCCAGGAAACTGCCGCCTACTACCACATAACCCACTTGCAGCAGTGCTGCCGTGGAAATGCCATTCCATTGGATAGCCGCCACATCATGGTAAGAGAAAGGAATGTAACATATAGAAGCGTAGACAAACATCCATTTGTTCAGCGTGATGGGAGAATATTTCTGTGACAACCCTTTGAATACAGTCAGGTAGATGGAGAAGCTGATTTGCGCTATCAGGCAGAGCAAGTCTCCCAAGATGCTGCCCCCGCTACTATTAGCCCCCTGGCTGCTTATGATGAGTATCAGCGCTCCCATAGCTCCCACGAAAATACCCAATACCTTTTTATTAGTAACAGGTTCTTTCAAGTAAATCGCAGCTACTATCATGGTGACGATAGGTAGTGTGGTAGTCACGATGGAAGCATCGATAGGAGAAGTCAGGGACAACCCGAAGATGAAAACGCCCTGGTTGAAAACCAATGCGAACAGGGAAGCGAAGAATATCTTCAACATATCCCGGTGGTCTACCTGTTCCCGTTTGCAGAACAGCGAAAGCAACCAGAAGCAGGCGGCTGCACCCACCATGCGGAAAGTGGTGACTGACAAAGCAGAGAACTCTGCCAATGCCGATTTACCGATGGGTGCCATCAACCCCCATAGTATATTTGCCGTTAAAGCAAACAGATGCCCTTGTATGTTCTTGTTCATAATTGTATTTTGAGGTTGCAAAAGAACAATTATTTTTTGAGATAAGAAACAATTTATTTTATCTTTTCCGGCGTCCTTTCATCTTATCCCATCACCAGGCATTTGTGTGTATCCTGTCTTCAACGTTAATTTCCTTCTGTTTGGGAAGGAAAGCGCTTTTAGCCGGATAACCTATCGTAAGCAGGCAGGTGAACTCATACTCGGTGGGGGCGTTCACTATTTTCTTTATCTTGTCGGCCTCGTCGCTCACGGGGATATGGAACACTGTTCCCAAACCCTCATTGGTGGCGGCAAGCAGCATGTTTTCCAACGCGCACCATGCCGAAGCAAAATAGTTGAGTGAACTTTGTTCCACAGGTTCAAGTAAAGGGCTTTGCTTCTGGCGGAAGAACGGAAGGATAAGCAGCCCGCTCTCCATAAGCATTTTCTGCTGTTTTGGCAGGGCGTCGGCAAACATTTCCATCTTGTCCTTGTCGCCAGACTCATCCACCTCAAACACAAGTTCTTTGAACGCTGCCATGTTCTTGGCGAGCGGTGCAATCACTTTCGCAATGTTTTCACGACCCCGCACCACGATGAACTCAAGCTGGCGCAAGTGGTCGTTAGTAGGAGCTTTAAATGCCGCACTGATAACTTTTTTAAGAATCGTGTCACTCACCTCGCGGTCGGAGAAATCGCGATATGTACGGCGTTTTTCCAATACTTCGTAGAAATCCATAATACAATTTATTTATAAGTTTGACATATTGTTGTTTACCTTTGCAAAGGTAGCATGCTTTATTGTTGGTTATTTGCTTTATTGTTTTGAATATTTGTCGTACATTTGCATATACTAAAGAAATAACTATGGAAGATGCAGTAATTCCCTATGAATTGCCTGAAACGGAAAATCATTCGTTCTTTTTCATAGACCAGCGTGTGGATACGCGGCTAGAAGCCAAGTTTCATCGGCATGATGCTTGGGAGTTATACTATGTAGTACAGGGACAAGGCAACCGGATGGCGGGAGACACTTTGCAGCCTTTTGCAGAAGGGGATGTGGCATTGATACCTCCCTTGATGCATCATTATTGGGAATACACCCTCTCTTCGGCAGACGAAGAAGGGTGTATCCGTTATCTGATGGTAGCTTTCAGCCATTCTCTCGTGCTGAATTGTATGGAAGTTTTTCCCGAATTACGGAACAGGTTGGCTGGCATAGCCTTTCCGGCCGAAGCTTTGAAGTTCGGGGCGGAAAGCTCACGGGTTATCCGGCATGCCCTGTCGCAGATGAAAGAAATGGACGAGCTGGAACGCCTGTGCGGGATGTTCCGCCTGTTGCCGATGGTTTTTACCGCAACAGATTATACGTTTGCAGGTAAGCCGATGCGCATCGAGCGGGATGTGAGACGCATGCAGCAAATTAGCGCATACGTCATGGCACACTACATGCATCCTATTTCGTTGGACGATATTGCCGTCGAGGTAGGCATGAACCGTTCCGCTTTTTGCACTTATTTCAAACGTCAAAAAGGAATGACGTTCTCAGAGTTCGTCACACAATACCGTCTGAACACCGCTTGCGGGCTGTTGAAACATTCGCGGAAATCCGTATCGGAAATATGCTATCTTGTAGGATTTAACGACCTGCCCCATTTCGTAAGGGTTTTTACGAAAGAAAAAGGGATGTCGCCATCCAGGTATCGAAAACAACTCTGATAATTGCTTAGTTTAATATACAATATACTTTTCATCTGCTCACATTTTTCATATTTTATCCTTATATTTGTACCAAAGTGGCATAATCAATAAATTGTCCGAGTATGAAGAACTATCTGGTTAAAGTTGCTGTAACAATATATTGCCTTTCTTTTCCCCTGCAAAATCTCCATTCGCAGACTTTTGACACGGAACAGACAAAAAGCCGTTTGCTGGAGACGCTTCAAAGTGGGGGGCTTGATGAGCGGCAACAGATGGAATACTACGTGGACTTATATGATTTGTCTGACGACGGTGATAGCCGTGCCGCTTATATCCGCAAAGCCTTGAATCTGGCTGTCCGCCTGCAAGAACAATCGTACATCTTCGAAACCCTCGACATACTTTGCCGCATTCATAAAGACAATCCGGATTCCCTTCAGCATTATCAACAAATAGGAGAGAAATACCTGCAAGATGCCTATCGCGACTATTATCTCGCATGGCTCAAAGCCTACCCCTCGGTATGCAAGATGGATGAAGCCGAAAAGCCCGATGAAGCCAATGAAGAAATAACACTTTACAAGAACCATCAGATTAACCTCTCGGATAAACCGGAGGAAGTACGGTGGGAGATGATTCTTTGCTCGGCAATGGAGTGTGTGGAATATTTCTCGCCTGCCATCATCAATCCGGAAGATCGCATCACCCATCTGGAGAATGTTCATCGGCTCGTCAGCGGACTGCCTTTTGAAGTGTGCTACAAATTCAGTTGGTATTACCTGACTCGTATTGAATATATTTACCGTGCATCGGGAGAGAAGGATGACAGCGCCAAAGCTGTGGACGCTCTGGAACAGTTGGAACAACTTTATGATGCCCAGTTCAAACTGCCTTTCTATAAAAGGCGGGCTTATATTCGCACCTCCAATCGGGAGTCTCTGCGTATGGGCGTTTATAGCGAACTGCTTTATTTGGGAGAGTCCATTGGGCGGAAAAAAGCGGATGAGATTTACTCCCGCATGAAAAAGTACTATCTGACCGGGGATAAGGAAGGTAGCCGTGTACAGTTCCTTTCCTCCGTGCTGCCTTATTACTCATATACTGAGCAGTACGATTTGGCAATGCAGAGCATTGATGAACTGTTGCAACAGCTCGACTCGACAGAGGTGAACAAGCGGACTGAACTGTTGGCAAAGAAGATAGCCTTGGTCACCCGTTGGAAGCAACACTACAAAGAAGGATTCGATGCCTTTTGGGAATACAATGCGCTGATGGAACAGACCCGTGCGGAAGAGACCAATGAAAAACTGGCTGAAATGCGTTCCTTGTTCGAGGTGGATAAGTTGGAGATAGAACAAGCCGAACTCCAGACGCACTATCATCGTATCGCCTTTGTGGCCGCCCTCGTACTTTCGTTGATATTTTTAGCCTGGGGACTTTATCAGTACTTGCTGAAAAGAAAGCTGAAAGCCGCCCAGCAGGCCTTGCTCCTTGCAAACAAAAAAGTCGCTGAGGAGAGCGAGCGCGCCAAGGCAAGCGACCGCATGAAGACAGAGTTCCTGCAATCCATGTCGCACGAAATACGCACTCCGCTCAATTCCATCTGCGGTTTCAGCGCCCTGTTGCTGAATGAGGACATGGACCCCGAAGAAAAGAAAGATTATCCCGCCATTATCGAAAGGAACTCCCGCCAACTGACCGGTTTGTTTGAAAACATCCTGCATGTGGCGGATTTAAGCAGTTCGCTGGAGCTCTTCCCCATGGAGCAAACGGACATATTGCCTATATGTATCGAACTCCTGGACGCCTGCAAAGAGAAAGTGAATACCTCCGGACTTACCTGTATACTGGAAACTGACTTGGACGAGTGTCCCGTAAAGACGAACATCAACTATTTCCGGTTTGTAGTGGAACATCTTTTGACCAATGCCGTTAAGTTTACTGAAGCCGGACGCATCAGCATAAGTCTGAACCGTATCCAAGGGAAAGTACGTATCAGTGTAATCGATACCGGAACAGGCATTCCCGCCGAAAAGGCTGAATATATATTCGACCGTTTCACCAAGCTGGACGACTTTGTGCCGGGAACCGGACTGGGACTTTACTCCTGCCGTCTCATAGTGAACCGCCTGGGTGGTTCCATCTATCTTGATACGTCCTATCAAGGCGGTGCCCGTTTCTGCATTGACTTGCCCGGAGAAGAATCAATGTTGTGTAATTTGTAAATGTAATTAGTAATTAATAAAATGGAATTGCAAGCCAATTATATCAAACGTATCGAGATACACGGACTGTGGCATCGGTACAACATCGCCTGGGAACTTCGCCCGGACGTTAATATACTCTCCGGCATCAACGGAGTGGGGAAAACCACCATCCTGAACAGCTCGGTCAACTACTTGGAGCAGACTTCCGGCGAAGTGAAGAATGACGAAAAGAACGGTGTTCGCGTCTTCTTCGATAACCCCGAAGCCACTTTTATCCCTTACGATGTGATTCGTAGTTACGACCGCCCCCTCATCATGGGCGACTTCACCGCCCGCATGGCCGACCCCAACGTGAAGTCGGAACTGGACTGGCAACTCTATCTGCTTCAGCGCCGTTACCTCGACTATCAGGTGAATATCGGCAATAAAATGATAGAACTTCTCAGCGGCGACGAGGAACAGCGTTTATTGGCACCCTCACTGTCCATACCCAAACGTAAATTCCAAGACCTGATTGATGAACTGTTCAGCTACACCCGCAAGAAGATAGACCGGAAGAGCAACGAAATCGTTTTCTATCAGGACGGCGAACGCCTTTTGCCCTATAAACTTTCTTCCGGTGAAAAGCAGATGCTGGTGATTCTGCTGACCGTGCTGGTGCGCGACGGTGACCATTGCGTGCTTTTCATGGATGAGCCCGAAGCGTCCCTTCACATCGAGTGGCAACAGAAGCTTATCGGCATGATACGCGAACTGAACCCCAATGTACAACTTATCCTCACCACCCACTCACCTGCCGTCATCATGGAAGGTTGGCTGGATGCGGTGACGGAGGTTGAAGAGATTTCAACAGAGATAGAACGATAAAACGATGGCAACTTCTTTAAGACACAACCTCACCTCCGCCTACCTCGATGCAGCCCGCAAACTTTCGCCCAAGAAAGCCCGTCGGCGTATTGTAGCCTATGTGGAGAGTTATGACGACATTGCTTTCTGGCGTACCTTGCTGTCCGAGTTCGAGAACGAAGAACGCTACTTCCAGGTAATGCTGCCTTCAGCCACCTCCCTTGCCAAAGGCAAGAAGATGGTGCTGATGAACACGCTCAACACCGCCGAACTGGGACGCAGCCTGATAGCCTGTGTGGACAGCGACTACGACTTTCTGCTGCAAGGCGCCACCAACATGTCCCGCAAGATAAACCGCAATCCTTACATTTTTCAGACCTACGGCTATGCCATTGAAAACTTCCACTGTTTTGCCGAAAGCTTGCGCGAGGTCTGTGTACAGGCCACGTTGAACGACCGCTTCGTGCTGGACTTTCCCGCCTACCTGAAACGTTATTCCCAGATAGCCTATCCATTGTTCCTTTGGAATTTATGGTTCTATCGCCTGCACGACACCCACACGTTTCCCATGTACGACTTCAACAGCTACGTGCGCCTGCAAGAGGTCAATATCCGGCATCCCTACAGCGCTTTGGACCAGATGCAACGCACGGTATCGGCAAAACTGTCCGAAATGCGTGCCCGCTATCCGAGATATATCGACCCGATAAACAAAATGGGTAAAGAGCTGGAACGTCTCGGGTTGAATCCCGATACCACCTATCTCTATATGCAGGGACATCACATCATGGACTGCGTGGTGCTCAAAATCTTGATTCCCGTCTGCACCGTCCTGCGCCGTGAGCGCGAGCAGGAAATCAAGCGTCTGGCAGAGCACAACGAGCAGTTCCGCAACGAACTGACCGGCTACGAAAACAGCCAGGTCAATGTAGCCGTGATGCTGAAGAAAAACAGCGGTTACAAGAACCTTTACCTATATCAGTGGTTGAAAGAAGATATACGTGAATTTCTGGAGTAAAATTAATAAAATATGGAAATATTGCAGAACATTGACGACCTTTTGATATCTTGGGGAATATCCCCTTCTCTGGCAGACAGTCTCGACCAGTTCATCGCGTTTGCGCTCGTGCTTGTCATCGCCTTTGCGGCAGATGCCGTATGCCGTCATATCCTGTTGAAAATAGTGGCGCATCTGGTGAGGAAGACCAAAGCCACGTGGGATGATATCGTATTCGACCATAAAGTGATGGTACACCTCAGCCGCATGGTAGCCCCCGTCATTATCTATATTTTTATTCCCGTGGCATTTGCGGAGACAGGTTCCTCTACCCTGGCATTTATCCAGCGTATCTGCCTCATTTATATCATCATAACCTTCCTGAGTTTCATCAACTCCTTCCTGAAAGCCGTCTACACGGTATATAGCTCCAAGGAACGGCTTCGCGACCGTCCCTTGAAAGGCATGCTCCAGACTATCCAGGTCATCCTATGGTTTGTGGGAGCCATCATCATCGTGAGTATCCTCATCAATAAATCGCCTGTTTCGCTGCTTGCCGGTTTAGGCGCGTCGGCAGCCATCCTGATGCTGGTATTCAAAGACAGCATCATGGGCTTTGTCTCCGGCGTCCAACTCTCCGCCAACGATATGCTGAAAGTGGGCGACTGGATTGCGATGCCCAAATACGGTGCGGACGGCACGGTGATAGAAGTTACCCTGAACACCGTGAAAGTGCGAAATTGGGATAATACCATCGTCACCATTCCTCCTTATCTGCTTGTCAGCGACTCCTTCCAGAACTGGCGCGGCATGCAAGAGAGTGGGGGACGACGTGTGAAGCGTTCCATCAACATCGATATGACGAGCGTCAGGTTTTGCACCCCGGAGATGTTGGCGAAGTATCGTAAAATCCGTCTCTTGAAGGACTATGTAGAACACACGGAGCAGGTCATTGAAGAGTATAACGAAGAGAACCACATTGATAACTCCATCCTCGTCAACGGCCGCCGCCAAACCAATCTGGGTGTCTTCCGCGCTTACCTCACCGCTTACCTGAAGAGTCTTCCCGATGTCAACCGGGAACTCACCTGCATGGTGCGCCAACTGCAACCCACCGACCACGGCATCCCTATGGAACTTTACTTCTTCTGTTCCCTCAAGGACTGGGTGCCATACGAGGGTGTACAAGCCGATGTCTTCGACCATGTACTCGCCATCATTCCCGAATTTGATTTGCAAGTATTCCAATCACCGTCAGGCAGGGATTTTCAAAGGGCATTCTCTTGATGTGTTTGGCATTGTGTTGTAAACTTGCCATTCAAGTTTCGTTAGTTCATGCGGAGAGATATAACTGGTAATTTTTCTTTCACCACGGAGGACACAGAGGTCACTGTATCTGGCATTGGAGGTATCTGTTCTCACCACCCTGAAACCAACATTGGCATAGCCTTTTGTACCTGTTCTTACGACATCCGATTTCTCGCTGCGGCAATCATCACGTTCTGAATCCCAACTGCCTCCTTTGATGATATACTGTCCGCCCGCATCGGTCGAGGAAGTCCATTCCCAGCAATTACCCCAGAAATCAATACCTCCACATGCGCCTGTCGTCTGGCTATAGGCATCCACCGGTGTCAATCCCGTTTCCACACGACCGGAGTTCATTGTAACATCCTTCGGCATGTGTCCGGCACCGAGAATCCATTCTTCATCGGTCGGAAGCCGATATACATGGGCGTTATCTTGAGCTGTAAGCCAGTTGCAATAAGCCGTAGCTTCGGCAATCGTAATGTTCACTACCGGATAATTATCCTTTCCTGCATCATACATGAATCCCTTTTCGAAGGCTGCGTATTCAGCATTGGTCACAGGTGCATAGCCGATGTAGGCATTCGGAGCCGATGCACCGCGCAGCACCATCCAGGCATCCTTCGGGTTATCGTCATTTCGAGGGTCAATGAGTCGCAGGAACTGTTGTTCCAGCCGAATATCGCGATTCTCAACCATCTCATCCACAATACCCTGCATTTCCACTACGAGGTCGGGAGTCTTTGCCTCCCTCTCCAATTCACGAAGCTTTGCCTTCTTTCGTGCGACAACTTTATCATACCGTAATCCCATCTGATTCAAAAGGGCCAGCTTGTTGTCCTCTGTCTGGTTTTGCTGATACTGGCGAAGAAGGGCTGTTGTCGTGGCATCTAGTTCCGGACGTTCTTCTTCCACAAGCGGTGCGTCCGGGTCGTCAAACTCCAACTCGCTTTCCACCAAGTCGTCCGGGGTTATATAACCGGCTCGCTCTATCGTTTGATGCACGCTGAAATAATGAGCCACCAAGCCGTCCTTGTAAATGGAAAGTCTATAACCTCCATAAACATCACAAGGCAAGGTTGAGATATAATAATCCTTTCCGGGGATGAAACCGGACTCATTTGGAGCAATGAAGGTTATGATGGAATGGGCGTTTTCTATTTTATCAATAGCCGGTTTCCCCTGTTCATCCCATTTTATCCTGACCGTGCCGGAAAGTGCATAGCCATCAACGCTTTCAAGTTCAATACCTGTTACGCCCGACATCTGGAAGTTAAGCTTGATGCCACCGCAAACAGTCTGAAATTTCAGGGAATTAGATGTGGTACGGGCCACTGCCACTACCGACTTTTCATCATATCCATTCTCATTTCCGGTTTGAGTGGCAGGTATGGTTACAGTTAAACTTTCATTATCTGAAGATATCCCGTTATCTGCCGGATATATACCAAACAAAGGGCTATCATCAGTGAAAGTTCCTTTAATAGTACCTGACAGAATGGATGAACTACCCGATTCTTGCGCTTCTGCAATAATAGCCTGTCCGTCATGAACCAGCATTATAGGGGCGCCTTCGCTCCAACTGCTATGAATCCCGTCGGAAATTATGGCAGTAAGACTCTCAGAATTTGATTCCTGTTCCTGTTTCTGTTCTTCTTCATCAGGAGATGCCATATCGTCATTCTGACATGCATTCATTGCAGACAAAAAGAGGAATGAAAGGCAACACAAATTAAAAGCTTTCAAAATCTTCTTCATCATTATTTATTGTTTTTGAGCTTTTCCCTTTTGAGAACGATAATGCAGACGCTCCATCATTTTCCTTTCCAATTCATATACACGCGCAATCTGCTGTTGTGATAAGAACTTGCTATATTCCTCATAATACTTGTGCCGCAGGTTCAATATCTTTTGGCTATGGGCAAACCGCTCTTTAATGGCTTGTTCTGTTTCCGCATCCGTCCTGCCTGCAACCTCTCTCTTAGGCCGGGGACCGAGTGCCCAAATCTCTTTTTGAAACTGGCAAAAGGTTGCAACAAACTTCTTTGCGGTCGTGCCGTCCATTTCCATTTCCTGCGCAATGTATTTAGCCTGTGTCTCGGCTAATTGTTCCCGCGTCATACGTTGTCTGCTATCTTTCTGGGCGTAAGTACTTGTGCAGAAAGTGGTCATCGCCATAGTAAACAGAAGAATTCTAAAAATACTTTTCATGATTGATAACTTTTATTCGTTTATAAATAAGTCGTCCTGATAGACGGTAAGCAGATAGTTCTGGTCGGCACTACTCAATTGAGAGAATGCTTGTTCAAACGACTCAAAATCTGTTGTTTTATGACTGCCTAGGACATTGAAAACCAGCAGCAGTGCAACGCTTGCCGCGACAAGTCCGCCGGATATGGAATACCAAAGACGATAGTTCCGCTTGGGCTTGGACGGCATGACCTCGTCCTTTATAGTCTCCCATACGTTATTTTCAATATCGTCCAAAAAGTTTTCGGGCGCGGTATAGGGCATCCGTTTGCCTATGCGGTTTAAATCAGAATCTTTATTCATACGGTTAACTGTTTAAATTCATATACTTGATAATCTTTTCTTTTGCAATGTGATAGTTTGATTTAGCGCTATCCGCTGTAGAACCGATGATTCCGGCAATCTCGTCATATCCCAAATCGTTATAGTATCGTAAGTTGAAAACCAACTGTTGCTTGGTTGGCAATGCCAGAATGGCCTGTTGTAACCTGACTGTTTCCAAATCACTGTAATCGACATACTCATCAGCCAACATACTATTAAGTTCACCCGGAGAATTATCCAATGACATCCGGTCGTCCCGTCGCTGGTCTAAAATGCGCAAGGCCTCGTTGGTGGCAATCCTGTAAACCCACGACCGGAAAGAACATTCGCCTTTGAAATTGGGCAGCGACCGGAATATCCGCACAAAAGCTTCCTGTGTAGCATCTTGTGCATCTTCGTGGACCACCACCAATCGCCGAATGTGCCAATACAATGCTTCCTTATACTTCGCCATCAGACTTCTGAAGCCTTTTTCCGGCTCCTTGGCGATTATTGCCACCAGTTCCCGGTCATCCTTTATTTCCATAAACAACAGGTTCTGACGCCGCAGGGCATCCTACCAAAGGACGGTTAAACAAGGTCGTGCCGGTTGTCAACTGCGCAACGACAAAACGATGCTTGTGATGGTGGCGATGGCGGGGTGAACGCACAGTTACACACGATTGCATCAGGAATATAACAGTCGCTCCTAAAGCTAATAATTTCCAAATAGGTTTCATACGTTATCATTTTTTATATATACTTTCTTTTTCCCTCTGATGGTAGGCTGTATGGGCTTTTTCTTATCCATAGCGAAAGCGTCAAGCTCGGCTTCCGCCGAGGTTTTGCTGAGTTGTGTCATTTTTGTATATTGCCTGATGGTAAGGAACTCGTGTGTTTTCAAGTAAGCCACCGCCATCGCCAATCGTTCCTTTTGATTGAAACGGTTGCTGACAATAGATGTTACATCAGGTCGAACCATAACGGTGACCACCCGATTCGGACGGTAATGCGAACGCCAATGTTGTGCCTTTGCAATTCCGCAAACCAATGATATCGCAATTACTAATATCCCTGTTTTCCATTTTTTTGTTGTACACATACTAGTTTATATTATTTCATTATACATTCATGTTTCATGTACCTCTTCGTGAGCTCTTCCGAATGGACGTTCTATATATAAGACCCGTTAAAGAGATGAAAGTAAAATAGCGCAAGCTGTTTTTTTTGATTTTATTGTGAAAAATAATATTCTGCTTTATTCAATCTATTCATAATGAACAATCACCCGACTTCGGAGGGTGGAGGGAATAGTAATCCCTTGTTTTTCTCATCAATACTTAGTACCTTTAAGCCCTATATCGAAAGGCAACAACTACCGGGTCTTTTACTGCAAAACATCCCCATGTTGTAGGGTAAAACATCCGGGTGTTTTTGGTGAAAACATCCCCATGTTTTGGGGAATAACACCCGGGTGTTTTGGGTGTCCGGTCATAACATCAAAGGTATTAGGTCATAACACCAAAGGTGCTCGGCGCTGATATCAAAGATGCTGGGTAGTAATGCCGAAGATGTTCATCACCCGGTTTTATGAACTTAAAGATTTAAATCAGTATGTCAATGAATTATGTAGTCCGCAAGAAAGTGGACAAGAGTGGAGATAAAGAAGTGGTGCGCTACTATGCCGCATCGAAAGTGTTGCAACCCGAACCGGTGAGCAACGAGGAAATAGCCGCAAAGCTTGCGGAGATGAGTTCACTGCAAACGGGTGATGTCCAGTCCGTATTGGTACAGCTTCCCGACGTCATTGCCGATTTCCTGGCAAGCGGGCGTACCGTGAACATCAAAGGTTTGGGGAACTTCTTCCCTGCCATCACCAGCGAACCTGTGGAGCGGATAGAAGACTGTACGGCAGACAAAGTGCGCATTTCACGCATCTGCTTCAAAGCGGCAAGCGGGTTTATGCAGCGCATCTACCGGCATCTGGACTTGTTCAGTTTTCAGGTGCAGGACTTGAAGAAGGAGTTGAAGAAGAAAGAAAAGGGAATTTAATTTTTAGAATAAAAAGCAGCCTGCACATTGACCGGAGTCGTGCAGGCTGTGTTACTTTAATAAGACCTGAATAGGGGGTTGAATACCTCCATATTTTATTTTACCCAGTTCCCTGCCATCCAGTCACACTCTGCCTTGATTTCATTGAATGAAGTATATTTCAGGGAAGTGTCGATGGTATTTCCGGCAGCAACGAAAGCGTCGTTCGTATAGATGTTCTTTTCACTTTTCAGTTCGGAGTCCACCGTCATGTTCAGCAGTTTGGAAGTCCCGTCCTTCAAGGCATTTTCTGTCTCGTCGCTTTCCAGGGTTACGGCGTTATTCTTGCCGCAAACCTTGGCGCCGTCAATGCTGACCCGGGTACCGCGACGCAGACGGATACCCCGTTTGTTTTCGGTAGACCCGTTGCCTACAAGGATGAGGTTTCTCAGTGTCGGGTGGGCGATGGGAGTGGCGGTGAAGTCGTTCTCGTAGTTGTCGGCTTCGATGAGGCAGTCGCAGTCGTATCCTAATGTGGCTTCCGGTTCCTGATAGGCAACTAGGTTTGTACCTGTACCTCTCCAGCCTTCGGTCCAGTCGTATGAGTCGTCGCTACAGCTCACTACTACCATGTTGCTGATATTGACAGCGCCGCCGAAGAACTCAAAGCCATCATCGGAACCTTTGTAGGCTTCGCAGTGGTCTACGGTGGTACCGCTACCTACCCCGTAGAATGTGATGCCGTTGGCTTCTTTCTCGGGGTTGAAAGCGTAACCGCTGTACTCTACACGTACATATCTCAATATACCGGAGTTGTCGGCATCATCGTTGCCACCGTATACTGCATCACCGATTTCGGATACTCCGGAGCCTACATTGGTTTGTGCTTTACCGCAAATGTGGATGCCGCCCCATGCGCCGGGAGATTTTACATCACTGGTCATCACGATGGGCTTGTCTGCCGTGCCTACCGCATTGATTTTGCCCCCTTGCTTGATGAGGATATAGTCTACGATGTCATCGTCACCGATGGCGGTGATGGTTACTCCTTCTTCAATGTTCAGTGTCACACCGTTCTCTACGATGTACTCGCCGCTCAATTTGTAGGAGTTACCGGCTTTCAGGGTGACGTCCGAGGTAACGGAACCTTTCAGGGTGGCGCCGTTCTCTATTCCGTTGCCGTTGGAATTTCCATTATCTTCGTTATCACTGCATGCGGTGAAGAAGAACATTCCGGCTACCAATGCCAAAGAATACAGTTTCAAATTTAAAGGTTTCATAATTCAATTCGTTTTAATTAATAATGGTTTATAATAATGATTCATGTTTTGTAATTTCCATGATGAAAAAACAACCTTCCATTTCAGAAATTATAGCTTGCCCCTATCTCGAAGTTTGTTCCTTTTTTGTAGCGTTCCACTTCGATATTCTGTCCTGTTTTCGGTACATCCTGTTTGAAGATGATATCACGGTTCAGCAGGTCGTTTACTTGTGCCCTGATACTGAAGTGTTTGTTAAGGCTGTAGCCGACGTTGAAATTCAACGTGTGTACGGCTTGTTGCTTCACGTCACCCAGGCCGGATATACCTACCGAATGGATGCGGCTGCCTTGAAGATTGTATAGCAAAGCGAGGTTCAGTTGCCGCTCTTCGCCGAAGCGGGGAGAGTAGGTGAGGTCTGCATTCACCAAAATGGGTGATGCGCCTTGCAACGAACGTTCCTTATTGGTATAGGCACCGCTTTCGGGCAGTTTTACGTTGGTGTACATGTAGCTGACATTGGCGCCCAGCCGCAGGTCTCGTACCAGTTGTTTGCGGAATTCCACCTCCACACCGCCTGCCATACCGTTGTCTGCATTGTGGAAGGAGTGTATCGTACTGCCACCGTTAAGCATCTGGGTACGTTCTATCGGCTTATCCAGATATTTGAAATAGCCGGTAAGGGAGAGCATATCGCCATTCTTTTTGAAGAGTTCGTAGCGCAAATCAAAGTTGAGATTGTATCCGTTCTGTAGTTCCGCATTGCCACGTATCTGTGCCGAACCGTAGGACTCCTGATAGAGGAACGGTGCCATTTCGATGAATGAGGGACGGGTAACGGTACGTGAAACGGAGAAGCGGATACTGTTTGCTTGGTTCACGGTATACCGAAGGTTTAGGGTGGGGAAGATGTCGTTTTTGTTCAGGTTGCGGCGCTTGGAGTATTTCTCTCCTCCGTCTGTGGCATATTTCACCCATTGTTTGCTTATTTCGTATCGTATTCCGAGGTTTACCAACATCGTCTCAATCGGGTAAAAGTCGGTAGACAGGTATCCGGCGTAGATGTCATTACCTGCTTTGTAACTTTCGTAGGGATACATATAGCGTCCTATGCCGATGTTCCCATTGACGATATTTTCCTGGTTAAGGAAGCCGTCCGTATCATAAATATCCGTGATAGTCGGTTTCAGTTTCCTTACGTCGTAGTAAAAGCGCGTACCTGCGTAGTCGCGGTTCTTGTCTTTGTAGTTAAAACCTGCTTTCACGAAGTTCCGTTCGTTCCACTTCCATGTCATGCCGAGATTGGCGTTCCATTCTTTTTCATTCAACTCGCCGAAATAGCGTGCGGTTTCTTGTTGGTTCAACGTGAATAAACTGAGGGAACCTTGGCTGTTCCTGATATACATCACTTGACGGCGGTCGGGCTCTTCACTGCCGGTTTTACCGTAAGAACCTCCCCAAGTCAGTTCCCATTGTTCACGCTTACCAAAGTTGTGTAAGCCGTTCAGTTGATGATTTTGGAGGGTGTAGATGTGGGTGATGTTGTTGCTGCCGGTTAGTTCGTAGCCTTCGGCATCATTGCCCTCCCGGTGCTGATAAGTATCACTGGCATTGCGGGCATAAAAGAAGGTATAACCGATGCGGTCGTGCTTGCGAAGTGTATAACCGAGATAACCCAGTGCTGCCAGCTTTAGTTCGTCCGTATAACCGTTGTAGTTGAAGTCATCCAAGGCGTTCCCGTTGGCTTCCAGGGTCTTATAGAATGCATTGTTCATAGTCTGGTGCCCGTTGCCTGCGCTGATGGAGGCAATGACACTCAGTGTCTGGTTGCTGATATTGAAATTCCTGCCGAGACCGATGTTGCCCCCAAATTCAGGTAGGGAGGTCTTCTTGTTGACGGCAAACGAGGTGTTGAATATGTCTTTGTTTTTTACGTATTCATTGAATTCCGTCTTGCTCATCTCCAGGGCTGCCCGGTCCATCGACGGGCTTTTGAAAAGAGTTCCATCACGGTCCATACGGTAGGAATCTTTACCTATCGTATTGAATTTCCCTCCGGTATTCAGGCTGATATTAAAGAAATTATCAGATACATTCTCTTTGGTACTGATGTCAATGTGCGCTCCCGAATAATCGGCAAAGGCACCGGCGTCATACACTTTACTCACTGTGATATTTTGTACGGTACTCGAGGGGAAAAGGTCGAGTGGAATAAGTTTATTATCCGGATTGGGCGAGGCGATAGGGAGTCCGTTCAGAGTGGTTGTACTGTATCTGTCGCCCAGTCCGCGAACAATCAACTGTCCGGCACTGGCAATGGAGATACCTGTTATCTTTTTTACGCCTTCCTCCACAGTGCTGATGCCTTTGATACTCATCTCCTTGGCTCCTAAGTTCTCGATGGCAAGCGTCGCTTTCTGCCGTTCCATTTGCAAGGCACGTTCACCTTCCAAATTCTTTCTGGCCACTACGGAGACTTCTCCCAGTGTCTGCGCGTCACTCTCCATCTCAAAGTTCAGGATGACCATTTCCTTGCCTACCTTTATACCGGTGACTTGGATATCCTTGTAACCTACGTAGCGTATTTCTACGGCGTAAGTTCCGCTTTTTACGTCCAGTACATAATTGCCGTCAATGTCGGCTATCACCCCCAGTGCACTACCTGATATCTGTACGGTGGCTCCGGTCAGCGGCTCTTTAGTTTGTTTGTCGGTAATGGTTCCTTTGATAGTACCTGCCATGGCGGTCATTGCAGACAACGTCAGGAGTAAAATCAGAAAGAAAATCTTACCTAAATCCAGTTTCTTACTCATCTCTTTAGTACGTTTCTTGATTAATACGTCTTTTAGTTTCATTCATTTTTTTATCCGCTGCAAAGATGAGGCGATATTATTACGTAAATAATACATACACTGTACGTTTCATTTTCATATTCGTTACACTTCTGTTACATACGCTCCTTGCCTGAAAGAGGAGTAAAAAAGGGTCTGAAAACTTGTATATTATACTTTTATCTCTAATTTTGTACGTTAAACCAATTTAATAGACATGACTAATTCTTATCGTGATGATAATGAACGTTTTCGCAGCCTTTCGAACTTAGGACGAATAGGGTGGTGGGAGGCTGATTTCTCGAAAAGGGAATATCTTTGTTCTGAATACGTTTGTGACCTGCTCGGCTTGAAAGGGGAGACGCTGAGCTTTTTTGATTTCGGACAGATGATACGTGAAGATTACCGGGCACGTATCAGTCGCGAGTTTCTTTCGATTACGTATCTGGAAGTCTATGAGCAGACTTTTCCTATTTATTCTACGAAAGGAGTGGTTTGGGTAAATTCGCGCATGGGCAAGAAGGAATACATGCCGGATGGAACGCTGAAAGCTTTTGGCATATTGCAGCGTGTGAAAGCTCCTGACAATGAAACGGAAAATGATAGTATGCGTAGAGTGAATGACTTGCTTTACAGGCAAAATTCCATTTCACATTCGTTGTTTCGTTTTCTCGAAGACGAAGATGTCAGTTCCGGTATCTACGAGATATTGAAGGATATTCTTGACTTCTTTCGTGGAGGACGGGTTTATATTTTCAAATATGATGAGGACTATCAATATCAGGATTGCATCTATGAAGTTGTAGCACCAGGTGTACCGCCAGAACAGAAAATGCTTTATAAACTTCCTACTGAGGGGCTTCCTTGGTGGACTTCGCAAATCCTGTCAAAGAAACCGATTGTTTTGGAAACTTTGGGGCAGATACCTGAAACTGCGCAGAGGGAATTTGAGGTGTTGTCGAGGCAGAATATAAAGTCGCTAATGGTTACTCCCTTGGTGAATAACGACCGTGTGTGGGGATATATGGGGGTTGATTTGGTGGACCGTACGATGATGTGGTCTAATGAGGACTTCCAATGGTTGAGTTCCTTGGCGAATATTGTGAGTATCTGCATCGAGCTACGCAAGAATAAGGATGATGCCGTCCGTGAGCGCAGTTTCCTCAGCAACATGTTCCGTTATATGCCTTTGGGATATATACGTTTATCTATATTGAAGGATGCTCAAAACAAGCCTTGCGATTATTGCATAACAGATGCCAATCAGATTTTTGCAGACTTATTGGGTAGGCCTTTGCCGGAGTTTGTGGGAAAGACTGCTTCTTATTTTTATGGAAATCCTACTTACAGGCTGAATTATCTGCTTGATGTCTTGGCAAACGGTTCTTACAAGTTGGAAGATATGAGCTTTGAACGTACTGGAAAGAGTTGCCGTGTCGTGATTTACTCTCCTGAGGAGGATGAAGTGGTGGCGTTTTTCCTGGATACTACTGAGGCTACCCAAGCTCATCAGGCATTGGACCGTAGTGAGAAGTTGTTTAAGAATATCTTTGCCAACATACCTGCGGGTGTTGAAATCTATGATAAGAATGGATTCCTGGTGGATATCAACAATAAGGATATGGAGATATTCGGCTTGGAAGACAAGTCGGATGTTATCGGCATTGATTTGTTCTCCAATCCCAATTTGTCGCCTCAATTGATGGAGCGGATACGTACTGAAGATGTAGTCGATTTCCGTCTGGATTACTCTTTTGATGAGATTGACGGATATTATTCGTCCACCAGGGGGAATGTGATAAACCTGTATACCAAGATTAACAAGATATATGATAGCAAAGGTAACTTCACCGGGTATGCTATGATTAACATCGACAATACGGAGCGTATGGACGCTTTGAGCCGTATCTGTGACTTTGAGAACTTCTTTCTGCTTATTTCCGACTATGCCAAGGTGGGATATGCCAAATTGAACTTGTTGGATAGAAGAGGATATGCCATTAAGCAGTGGTATAAGAATATGGGAGAAGATGAGCGGACTCCGTTGGCGGATGTAGTCGGTGTGTATGCCATGATGCATCCGGATGACAGGAGGAGAATGTTGGACTTCTTCCAGAAAGCCCGCATCGGCGAAGCGAAAGATTTCAGGGGAGAAATGCGCGTGCTGCGTCCGGGCACTAAGAATAAATGGAACTGGGTGCGTACCAATGTCGTAGTTAATCTTTTTGAGCCGGAGAACGGCATTATAGAACTTATCGGTGTGAACTATGACATTACGGAACTGAAAGAAACTGCCGCCAAACTGACGGAAGCCAAAGAGAAGGCTGAGGAGGCAGACCGATTGAAGAGTGCTTTCCTTGCCAATATGAGCCACGAAATTCGTACGCCATTGAATGCTATCGTTGGTTTTTCGAGTCTGCTAATGGCCGAAGGGGATGCCGAAGAACGAAAACAATACATGGCGATAGTAGAAGAAAATAATGATTTGCTGCTGCAACTGATTTCCGATATTCTGGACTTGTCGAAGATTGAAGCCGGTACTTTCGATTTTGTAGAGAAGGAGCTGGATGTGAACTTGCTGTGCGAGGATATTGTATGCGCCATGCAGATGAAGGTTAATCCGGGAGTGGAACTAATCTTTGAACGCCATCTGCCGGAATGCATGATTATAAGCGACCGTAACCGTCTGAACCAAGTTATTTCCAACTTTGTGAACAATGCCATCAAGTTTACCTCCGAAGGCAGCATTTGTATAGGCTATGACCAAATTGATGAAAGTCATTTGCGTTTCTACGTGTCTGATACGGGTATCGGCATCGAACCTGAACAACGGACTGAGATTTTTGAACGCTTTGTCAAGCTAAACTCTTTTGTTCACGGAACCGGTTTAGGCTTGTCCATCAGCAAGAGTATCATCGAGCAAATGGGTGGTACGATTGGTGTGGACAGTGAACCGGGCAAGGGCTCTTGCTTCTGGTTTGTACTGCCGATAGCATAGAGTTATTGTTTGGGAATAGTAAACCAGAAACACGAGCCTTTTCCTTCTACGGAATCTACTCCTATCTGCCCTTTCATCTGCATTATGATGCTTTTGCTGATGGACAGTCCGAGTCCTGTGCCATGCACAAAGGTATTCAGCTTGACAAAGCGGCCGAAGATATGCTCTACTTTATCGGCTGGAATGCCAATGCCTGTGTCGCGTACATAGAATTTCAGATGATTGTCGTCTATTTCCTGATAGCCGAGGGAAATGCTGCCTTCGGAGGTGAACTTGATGGCGTTATTGATGAAGTTCGTAATGACTTGCGTCAAGCGGTTCTTGTCTGCGATGATGACACACTGGGGTAGATATTCCTCAAAACGTAATTCCACTTGTGAGGGGACTTTTATTTGCAGGGAGTTGATGATTTCGTTACACATCTGGTTGACGTCTATCTTGCCAATTACAAAGTCGAAAGTTCCGGCTTCTATTTTCGACAAGTCCAGAATATCGGAAATCAATTGTAACAGTAAGTCGTTGTTTTCTTCGATGATGCTTTGGTACTCCTGTTTTTCTGTCTTGTCTTCCGACTCTACCAGCATGCTGGAGAAACCTACGATGGCATTCAGCGGTGTACGTATCTCATGGCTCATATTGGCAAGGAAAGCACTCTTCAGGCGGTCTGCCGCTTCGGCCTTATCCCTGGCCTCTATCAACTTGAATTCGGCTTCCTTTAATTCGGTGATGTCATAGTTTACGCAGGTCATATCAATTACCCCGTCTTCGGGACGGAAATCCCTTACCATGACGTTCACGCGTGTCCAGGTGTAATGCCCGCCTTCGCGCAAGATGCGTGCATCATGACGCAGGTGGGTGCTTTCCCGGTTCAACACCTGTTCGAAGAAAGCAAGGATGACTTTCCGGTCTTCAGGATGGAAGTGGGCGTGTATCCTGATGATTTGGGTCAACGGGGTGCCTTCTTTTTCACCCTCATTCCGATACCAGCTGTTCATGGCATACCCGTCTCTTGTCATGGCGTTGAAACGGGCATAGCCTACTTTGGCATAATCGCCCACGAGCATAAAGTTCTCTTCAAACTCCTGTATCTTGATGTAAGCGTTGTTGGTTTCTGTATTATCGATGTTGGCAACCAGGATGTTCTCCAGTTTGCCAACATGGTTAAATATAGGAATTGCTTTGGCTATCAGGTCTATGCTTCCTTTACGGGTTGTTTGGTAATATCCGCCGATTTGGTCGAAGTCATATTTAAGGGAGTAGTCCATTGCTTTGCCTTGTTTCAACATCTCTTTCCACTCGTCGGACATAATAGGGTTGTTGTACATATTGATTCCTACTATATCTTCTTTGCTCTCCAATCCGAATATTTCCAAATCCTTTTCGTTGATATCAAGCAGTATGCCGTTGCGGTCATAAAGCTCGATGCCTACCGGAATATTCTGATAGATATCATGGAAATACTTCTTCTCCAGGCTGGCAATTTCTTCGGCCTTGCGCAGCTCCATGCAGATGCTGATGATATTGGCGAGTGAAGAGAACCATAAGTAATCTTCATTGTTCCACTCGCGGAATTCGCGGATAGTTTCGATGCTTAGGTATCCCCAGATACCTCGTTTGGAGGTAACCGGCACTGCCATGACTGATTTTACTCCGATACCGGTGAGGGTTTTTCTTTCTTCCCTCGCTTCATCGGGTATCTCATTGGTATCAAAGAATATAATCGGATTGCCGGAAAGTATCTGGTTGTTCCACCAAACATTGGTTCTTAGTATTTTGGATTGGCCTTTCCACATGGGAGGTAATTCGGGCGATAATATTTCGTATGTGCAATGTTGCATATTACCGGCGTGGTCGAATTCGACGATATAGGTACGATCGCCATGGAAGTAATGAAGGATATCACTAAGGATTTTATTGATAACTTCCGTTGTATTATCCGAATGAAGAAAGTCCAGCAATGAGCGTGAAACGCCATTGAGTTGGTAAAGGAGTTCATTCAATCGGTTCACCGCTTGTTCGGGTGCGTTCATGCGTTGGCGGGAGATGCATTGCAGGGTGCCGAAAACACGGGTATGGCCTTCTTCTGTAATTCTTTTTTCCCCGACTTTAGTGCTCACCCATATAACACCATACTTGGTTTGCATCGGAAAGACTTGCTCATAGACGTCCAACATTTTGAAAGTACGGAATTCGGCGCGTATCCTTTCCCGGTGTTCTTCACATATCAAGTTCCCGAATTCTTCGAAAGAAATAACGTCCCCTTCCAAGTTAAATAAATCTATCAGGAAATCGGAGCAGTAATATACTCCTTCATTGAAATCGGCTTCCCACCAGCCTAAACGAGCTATTGTGATAGATTTCTGTAATCTGGATATCTCTTCTTCGGATAACTTCATGCTTTGCGATATTTCGGTTTAAAGGCGCAATATAAGCAATAATATTGTTATTTTGTTCTGTAGGACAATAATTTGTGACATGGGAAAGGGGGGAAAGATAAGGCGGATAAACCAAATATAGATTTATCCGCCTTATTTTAGTAAAGAAATCAGCTTGATTACATTCCGAATGAAAACTTGTCGATGGATTGATAAACTACACTGGCAATGCTCAGCACCACGATACCCAATGTGCAGATGACGAGGCTGGCACGGGTATAGTTATCACTACGGAAAGTGGCAATCGGCTCATCACTTTTGTTGATATACATCGCTTTTACAATTTTCAGATAGTAATAGAGTGACAATATCGTATTGACCAAGGCAATGAATACCAACAGATGGAAACCGCTGTGGAAAGCAGCCGCAAAGATGAAGAACTTCGAGAAGAAGCCTGCAAACGGAGGGATACCCGCTAGTGAGAACAGCGCCAGCGTCATGAGGAACGCCAACTTAGGATTGGTGCTGTACAATCCATTATAATCTTCCAGCGTGAATTTATTCGCACGCAGGGCGACGATGGTGATTACGGTGAACACCGCCAGATTGGCAAACAGGTAAATCAATACATAGTAAACCAGCGAAGCCATACCTTGCGAAGTACCACTGATAACGCCCAACATGATGTATCCGGCTTGTGAGATGCTGGAGAATGCCATCAGTCGTTTCAGGTTTTCCTGTCTCAGCGCAAAGAGGTTGGCAAGTGTGATGGAAGCGATGATGACCCAATAGAGCACCTCTTGCCATTGGTCTACCATCGGGGCAAAAACCTTGAACAGGATAGTCATCAGCACGAAAGCGGCGGAGCCTTTGGAGATTACGCTCAAATAGGCTGTAACCGTACTGGGCGCTCCTTCGTAAACGTCTGCCGTCCAAAGGTGGAAGGGAACGAGAGAAATCTTGAAACCCATGCCCGAGAAGAAGAATACGAATGCCATAATCTGCATCGGATTGCCATCGATATGGGCAGGGATATCGGCAAAGTATAGCGTGCCTACCGTCCCGTAAATCAGCGAAAGTCCGTACAGCAACAGACCGCTTGAGAACAGTGCGGTAAGAATATACTTGGCGCCTGCCTCGGCAGAGTGGTGGCGGTACTTATCGAAAGCTACGAGCGCAGCCATCGGGATACTTGCCATTTCCAGTCCGATGAAGAACATCAGGAAGTGTCCGGCGGAAATCATGAAGTACATACCCAGCAGTGTGGAGAGTGTCAGCACATAGAACTCGCCTTGCTTGATGGCGGTGTCGGGACGGCGCATCCATTCGTGTGCCATCAGGAAAACTATAAGTGTACCTACGCTGAGGATGGATTTTACAATACTTTGTATCGGTGTGTTGTGATACATGCCGCCGAATGCGTCTTCCACCGGACCGGGGACGATGGTGATGAGTGTGTGGATGGCGAGCAGCACAACGGGGAGCATTGTATTCAGCACCGGTTTACCGTTGCTTTTGTGCGCATCCGGACTCATAAAGAGGTCGGCAACGAAGAGTATGATGATAACCAGTATCAATGATAGCTCTTCTTTCATCAATAGGAATTGGGAATAATCCATGTTTAATGATTTATGATTTATAATTTATGATTTATAATTTGTTGTTTATGATTTGCGGATTAAGATTTATGGAGTGTGCAATATAAGCGGTATGCATAATCCATAAATCATAAATCTTAAATCATAAATCTCATCACACTTTCTCCAATCATCCGGCTTATCCATAATGGAGCGAGACCGAGCCCGGCAACGCAGGCGATGAGGATGATGACGGCCGTGCGTTCATCCCATGTGGCGTCAGTCAGTGTCAGATGATGCTTGTCGGTACAAGTTCCGTAGAGGATTTTGCCTACAAGTCTTAATATATAGACTGCTGTAATCACGATACTGGTGCAGGCTATAATCGTCCATGTGCGGTGGAACACATCGGGATGCTGGAAAGCACCGTTGAAGATTGTCATTTCGGCTACGAAACCACTAAGTCCGGGCAAACCGAGGTTGGCAAGACCGGCGATGACATAGCAGACTGCCAGGAAAGGCATAATCTTCATCAGGCCGCTAAGCTCGCGAACGTCGCGCGTATGGGTGCGGCCGTAAATCATACCGATGAGGGCAAAGAACAGGGCGGTCATCAATCCGTGGCTGAGCATTTGCAGTACGGCACCCGTAGAGGCCGTCTGGTTCATCATCAGGATGGCGAAAAGTACCAGTCCGCAGTGCGACACGGAAGAGTAAGCGTTGATGTATTTCAAGTCGGTCTGTACACAAGCCGAGAAAGCACCGTAGACAACGGAGATACCTGTAAGAATCAGGAATATCCAACCCAGTTCCTGTGCGGCTTCGGGCATCAGATACATGGCGATGCGGAAACATCCGTAACCTCCCAGTTTCATCAATACGCCGGCATGGAGCATGGATACCGCAGTCGGTGCGGAAGCATGGCCGTCGGGGCTCCATGTGTGGAACGGGAACAAGGCGCCCAGTACACCGAAACCCAGGAAGGTGAGCGGAAACCAGATGTGTTGTTGTTCGATGGGGATATTGTGGAGCTTGGCTATTTCCAGCAAGTTCATCGTGGTACCGCCGCTACCGTAGTAGATGCCCAGTATACCGATGAGCAGGAAGGCGGAACCGCCCATCAGCATCAGTGTCAGCTTCATGGCGGAATATTCCTTACGTCCCGAACCCCATACGCCGATAAGCAGATACATCGGGATGAGGGCTACTTCGTAGAACATGAACATGGTGAACAAGTCGGTAGAGATGAAGAAACCGAATACACCCATGGAAAGCAGTGTGAACCAAAGGAAATATTCTTTAGTCAACGGTTGCAACCGCCAGGAGGCGAATGTACCGGTAAATACGATGATAGCCGAAAGTAGCAGCATGGCTACCGATATGCCGTCCACACCTACGGAATAGTGGATGTTGAGTGCCGGATACCAGACTGTTTCTGCACGGAACAGCATTTCATCCGTTGCACCGCCATGACGGGCTTGCAAATAAACAATAGTCAGTCCGATGGCTGCCAGAAGCAAAGCGGACGCTCCGGCTACCATCACCGCACGTATCTGCGCGATGTTACGGCTGAGCCAGAGCCCGAGGAGCATCAGCATGGGGATGAGTACGAAAATACTTAAAAAGTTCATATCTATATTTACGATTTTACGATTTACAATTTACGATTGAGAAATCTCAGGTTTACAGTAACAGCAGCAATATCAATGCAAGTGTACCCAGCAGGAATACAAACGTGTATTGTTGTATCCGTCCGCTTTGCAAACCGCGTATCTCGTCGCTGGTGGCGTTGGCGCTCCATGCGAGGAAGTTGAAGAAACCATCTACCACATGGCGGTCCCACCAAGCGATGGGGCGGCTGATACAACCGAAGATGATGCGGTGAGTGATGAACTGATAAACTTCATCGATATAGAAGCGGTGGTAAGCGGCTTTCCACAAACCGTGGAAACGACGTTCCAATGCATTGGCAAGCGGATGACGACTGCCTGCATACATATAAGTGGCAATCGCGATAGAGATTACGGCTATAGCGATACTTGTACCTGCCACACCCCAATCGAGATGTATCTCGTATGCCGTACCGTTGGAAGAAATAAACTCTCCGAACGGAATGAAACCTGCAACTACTGTGACCAAAGCCAGGAACATCAACGGGATAGTCATTGTCAGCGGGCTCTCGTGAGGAACGTGATGGGAGTTGGTAAGTTGATGGGTTGACGAGTTGACGAGAGGCTGCGCAGCTCCTTGTCCGCTTGTCTCCTTGCCTCCTTGTCCCTTTCCCCAAAATATTCCGTAGTAAAGGCGGAACATATAGAAAGCCGTCATAGCTGCAATGGCAGTCATTATCCAACCCATGGCCGGGCTGAACTGGAAGCAGGCGGTCAGGATTTCGTCTTTGGAGAAGAAACCCGAGAACGGAGGGATACCGGCGATGGCCAGGCACGCGATAAGGAAAGTGATGTGCGTGACAGGCATATACTTGCGAAGCCCTCCCATGGCAGACATTTCGTTGCTATGCACCGCATGGATGATGCTACCGGCACCCAGGAACAGCAATGCCTTGAACATGGCATGCGTAAAGAGGTGGAACATACTTGCCATATAGCCCAATCCTCCTTCGTGCGGGTTCATTGACGTGCAAACACCCAGTGCCACCATCATAAAACCGATTTGGGAAATCGTGGAGAAAGCCAGTACACGTTTGATGTCACTCTGTACGCAAGCCACGCTTGCCGCATAAAATGCCGTGAACGCACCTACGTATGCCACCAGGTGCAACACCGAGGGAGCATATTCAATGAACAACGGGAACATGCGGGCAACCAGGTATACACCTGCCACTACCATGGTGGCGGCATGAATCAGCGCGCTCACCGGTGTAGGACCTTCCATGGCATCGGGCAGCCAGATGTGCAGCGGAAACATGGCGCTCTTTCCGGCACCACCGATGAACATCAATCCCAACGCCAGTGGTATCATGGCGGCACCACCTTTCAGCATTGCCATTTCAGCGGGATGGAAGGTGTAAGTCCCGGCATAATAACCGTAAACGAGGATACCTATCAGGAAGCCCAGGTCGGCAAAGCGGGTTACAATAAATGCTTTCTTTGAAGCGGCGATAGCTGCCGGTTTCGTATAATAGAACCCAATCAGCAAGTAAGAGGAAACACCCACCAGCTCCCAAAACAGGTACATCTGGAAGATATTGGTTGCCACCACCAGTCCCAGCATGGACATGGTGAACAGCGAGAGGAAAGCGTAATAGCGTTGGAAACCCCGTTCACCTTTCATGTATCCGAAAGAATAGAGATGTACCATGAAGGATACGGTGCTGATAACAATCAGCATCATCACCGAAATCGGGTCGAGCAGAATACCCATATCGATGCTGAGCGACGAAGTGAAAGGCAGCCACGTAATATTGTAAGGCATCAACGTCTCATACGTGCCATCCGCCAGTCGTGGTGCGCTGAAGTACAGCCATGCAGTGATATAAGAGAGCAGTGTCACCACGCCCAGCACTGCGGTACCGATGACTCCGGCCGTACGATGCGACATCCATTTACCTCCCAGCCCCAGCGCGAGGAAGGAGAGGAAAGGAAGAAGAAGGATTAGAATTGTATATTCCATAAGTTTGAGTTTTTAAGTTTTTAAGTCTATGAGTTTTGAGTTCTCGAGCTTTTGCTCTTTTTGTTCTTAAGATTTCTTGAGAGGGTGGTTGACAACCCCGGAAATTTAAAAACTAAAGAACTCGGAAACTTAAACTTACCATTTGAGTTCGTCCAGCTTGTTCACCTGGATGCTGCGGATATTGCGATAAATGTTAATCATAATGGCAATGGCCACTGCCGTTTCTGCCGCCGAAATAGCGATGGAAAACAGTGAGAAGAAATATCCCTCCAGTCCACCCGGAAACAGGAAACGGTTGAACACCGCAAAGTTGATATCCGTAGCGTTCAGTATCAACTCGATTGAAATCAATATCGCCAACGTGTTGCGGCGGGTGAAGAACCCGTAGATGCCGGCGAAGAACATGATAGCCGAAACTATCAGATAATATTCCATGTGTATCATAATCAGTGATTAATGTTTAGTGATTAATGATTAACGTTTTCTAGCAATCAGCAGTCCCCCCACGATACATGCCAGCAACAGGATACTTACAGCCTCGAAAGGCAGCAGGTAACCGTACTTGTCGCCACTCAGCATTTGATGGCCGATGGTTTTGATGTTGATTTCCAGCGGTGCCAGGTCTGTGGTAGTGATGAACTTATGCTTCAATGTGATAAACAATACGATGATGGCTCCACCCGCCGTGGCTCCCAGTCCGGCAAGGAATTTGCTGCGTTTCAGTTTTCCCGCCTGGTCTCCTTCGCCGCTGGTCAGCAGGATGGAGAAGACGTAGAGGACGACAATACCTCCGGCGTAGACCATGATTTGTACGGAACCGAGGAACGTATAACCCAGCAGGAAGTAGATGCCCGCCGTACCGAAGAGTACGAACAGCAGGTACGTAGCCGAGCGCACCATGCGGCTGGTAGTCACCGTCAAGATTGAAAATACGGTGATAAAAGCCGCGAGGAAGTAGAATACTACTGTTTCAAGATTTATTTCCATAATGATTATGTTATTATTTATATTTCGTTTTTATCAATAGGAGGTTTTCAGCTCGTGATGGCTCTATAGTTCCCTCGTGACAGTTCTATAGTTCTCTCACGATAGTTCTATAGTTCCCTCACGGTGCATCTATATATCCCTCAAAACGGAGAACGGAGCACCTTGCCGAAATCCTATTTACTCATTACATGGCTACCCGGATGGTTCAACGTCAGTACCAGTTTGGAACGGTCGAACACGGCATGTTCAAAGTTCTGGTCGAAAGTGATGGCATTGTGGGGACAGGCGTTGACGCACAACTGGCAGAAAATGCATGAACCGAGGTCGTATTCATACTTTGCCAGTATTTTCTTTTTCTTGCCGTCTTCGGTTTCCACCATTTCACTGGTGACGCGTATCGTGTCGTTGGGGCAAGCCATCTGGCACAGCCCGCAGGCAATGCAGTGATGTTCGTTCCGGTCGTTATGGGGCATCGTCAGCGTACCACGGAAACGGTCGGACAGCTTCAGTGTCTTGCGGTTTTCCGGATATTGTTCAGTCGTTTTCTTGCGCCAGAAAACGGTCATGGTGGTCTTCATGCCCGTAAGCAAGGAACAGACGCCGTGTACAAGGCTGCCGATGTATGAGTTATGTTCTTTTTCTTTCATTGCTCTTTTAAATTAAGAATTAAGAATTAAGAATGAAGAATTAAGAATGAAGAATTTAGCTGCGCAATGTGGACATGCCGCATGTCGTTCTTCATTTTCCGTTCATCATTTAAAAATGAAGTCCGAAGACTACGATTAATACCATCAATATCAGGTTTATCATTGAGATAGGTACGAGATATTTCCACTCCAAATTCAGAATCTGGTCGATGCGCAGGCGGGGGAATGTCCACTTTATCCACATCAGCAGGAACACTACGAAGAATGCTTTACCAAAGAACCAGACGAAGCCGGGGATGTAGTCCATAACGGCATTGAAACCGTCGAGCCCTACGATGTGGAACGGCATCCAGCCACCCAGGAAGATGGTGGCGGCTACGCTCGCTACAATGAACAGGTTCAGGTATTCTGCCAGATAGAAGAAACCAAAACCCATACCGGAATATTCCGTATGGTATCCGGCTGTCAACTCACTCTCAGCTTCGGGCAAGTCGAAGGGGCCACGGTTGGTTTCCGCATTACCTGCAATCAGGTAGATGATGAAAGCTATCAGTGCCGGGATGTGTCCTTTGAAGATGAACCAGCCGTCAGCTTGTCCCGCAACGATTTCAGAGAACTGCATCGTGCCCATCAGTACCACCATTGTCAGTATGCTCAACCCGCAGGACAGTTCATAACTGATGATTTGCGCGCCGCTTCGCATGGCGCCAATCAGTGAAAACTTGTTGTTGGAACTCCAACCTGCCAGCAGGATACCCACTACACCGATGCTCGATGCAGCCAGCAGGAAGAATACGCCTACATTGAAGTCCAGCACTTCGAGCCCTTTGTTGATGGGCAGGCAGGCAAAGGTGAGGAACGAGGCGATTATCACCATGAAAGGTGCCAGGTTGTAGAGGAAACGGTCTGAGAATTTCAGGTCGATGATTTCCTTGGTCAACATCTTGATAACGTCGCAAGGCACTTGGAGCAATCCCCATTTTCCTACACGCATCGGGCCGAGGCGGCATTGGAAGAAGGCGCATATCTTGCGTTCCATGTAAATCAGGATAATGGCGAGTATGGCATACATCAGGATGATGCACACCCCTATCACTACACATTCAAGGAATACAGCCAGACCTTCAGGCATGATGGAGGTCAGTAGCTGGTGAATCCAGTTGGTTACTATACTAAAGTCAAACATCTATTTATTTACGATTTTACAATTTACAATTTACTATTTGATAGTCTGGTATATGTTCGCTATCTACTATTGACCTGTTTTACTTTTTACCTCTTTGGTTTCCCTGCTTTATTACAGCGCGGCCAAATAGTAAATAGTAAATTGTCAAATAGTAAATTCCCCTTATCTGTCAATATCAGGTACTACATAATCCAGTGTGCCGCCAATAGCGATGAGGTCGGCAATCTTGGCTCCACGGCAAATGGTATCTACGGTGGAAACCAGCGGCAACCCCGTGGAACGGAAGTGCAGGCGGTAAGGGGTCTTGTCGCCATGACTTTCAAGGAAGACGCCGAACTCGCCACGGCTGCCCTCTACGGCAGTATAATAACTGCCTTCCGGTACGCGGATAATCGGTTTCATCTTCTCCTGATAGGGGCCTTCGGGGATGTTGTCTATCAGTTGTTCGATTATATTCAAACTTTCCTCTATCTCCTCCATACGTACGAGGTAACGTCCCCATGAGTCGCCTTCGGTGCGGACTACTTCACGGAAGTCCACCTTATTATATACGCCGTACGGCATCCGCTTGCGTACATCGCATGCCCAACCGCTGGCACGTCCTGTGCCTCCGGTAGCCCCGAAGGCAATGGCGTCTTCCTTTGAAAGTACACCTACGCCTTTCAGACGTTGCTGGGCGATGATGTTACCTGTGAATACATTGTGGTATTCATGGAGAATGCCGCGCAGGTAGGGGATGAACTCTTTCACCTTCTTCTGGAAGTTGGGAGCAAGGTCGGCCTGTACACCACCGATGGTATTATAGTTCATGATGAGGCGTCCACCGCAAGTCTCTTCAAAGATGTCGAGAATTTTTTCACGGTCACGGAAGCCATAGAAGAAAGCGGTGAGTGCACCAAGGTCCATGGCAAGGCAGGCATAGAACAACAAGTGGGAGTCGATACGTTGCAGCTCATCCATAATGGTACGGATGTATTGTACACGTTCGCTCACTTCTATGCCCATGGCCTTTTCGATGCACATACACAGCGCATGGCGGTTTTGGTGTGCACCCAGGTAGTCTAGACGGTCGGTCAGGGCAAGAGTCTGCGGGTAAGTAAGGCTTTCGCACATCTTCTCTATGCCACGGTGGATATAACCGCAGTTAGCGTCTATCTTTTCAATGATTTCTCCCTCCAGTGATACGCGGAAACGCATGACACCGTGGGTCGCGGGGTGCTGGGGACCGATATTGACTACATACTCATCGTCGCCGAAAAGCATCAGCTCCTTGTTCTTGACGGTTCCGTCGGGGTTCAGTTCAAGTTCGGTAGTCGTATCGACGGTTTCCTCGTTGTCCATGCGCAAGGGGTTTTCTGCTTCCGGGTCGTCGTCTTTGCGCATCGGGTATCCTACCCAGTCGTTGCGCAGATAGAGGCGGCGCATATCGGGATGGCCGATGAACACGATGCCATAGAAGTCGTACACTTCGCGCTCGTTGAAGTCTGCCGCTTTCCAGATATCGCTGACAGAGGGTAGCTCAGGGTGTTCCCGGTCCAAGGTGGCGGTGCATACTGAGGTTCGTTTACCGGTGACTGTTGATTCCAATAAGTAAACGACCCCGAGTCCGCGAACTTTGTCGGGAGCATCGTTCTCTTCCGGTACTCCCCAGTCCATTCCGCTGAGACATTCCAGAAAGTCCATTTGCTCTTCTTTCCGCAAGCGCAGCATTTCGTCGTGCAAGGCTGCGGGTTCTATATATCTTATTTCCATATTAAAAGTTATTTTGTTTGATAAATGGGAATTTTGGGAAATGAAGAATTAAGAATGAAGAATGAAGAATTTGGCTGCGCTATGCAAGCACGCCGCAAGGTAATTCTTCATTCTTCATTTTTAGTTCTTCATTAAATTATCATTTATCTTCTTCTTTCGGTTTCTCTTCTTGCCTGTTTACTCCGCCAAAGTAGTTCTCAATCTTCACTTTGCGTTGTAATTGCATCATGCCATAATAGAAAGCTTCCGGACGGGGTGGGCATCCGGGTATATAGACATCCACCGGTAATATCTTGTCAACCCCGTTCACTACATGGTAGGACTTCTTGAACGGACCTCCGCTGACGGCGCATCCGCCTACGGCTATCACATATTTAGGGTCTGCCATCTGGTCGTAAAGGCGTTTCAGTACGGGAGCCATCTTATTGGTTATCGTTCCGCATACCATAATCATGTCGGCCTGGCGAGGACTGGCACGGGCTACTTCAAACCCGAAGCGTGCCATGTCGTAGCGGGCAGCGCCAAGAGCCATAAATTCGATACCGCAACAGCTGGTTGCAAACGTAAGCGGCCACAGCGAATTGCTGCGTCCCCAGTTGACGAAATCGTCCAGTACGCCGAGAGCCACGTTGGCACCTCCGGCATTAAGTTCCCGAACCAGTTTCTCCAACGTTTCGTTGTCTGTAAACTCATCGTATGGGATAGATTTTATTTTGGGTTTCTTCGTTACTTCCATTCCAATGCTCCTTTCCTCCAGGCGTATGCAAGGCCTAGAACCAATATAATCAGGAAAAATAAAATACTGAAAAGTCCGGCTACTCCCAGCTCGCGTGCGATGACCGCCCACGGAAACAGGAATACCGTTTCCACCTCGAACATCAGGAACAGGATGGCAAACAGATAATAACCTACACGGAACTGCATCCACGATTTACCACGCGTGGGGATACCACACTCGTACGGCTCCATCTTCTGCGGATTGTACGAACGGGGAGCTATCGCATTGGAAATTGCGATGACAATACCCACGAAAGCAATTGCCGTCAACAAGACGACTACTAACAAAGTAAAGTTCATAAACCTGAATAAGATTTTAGATATATAATATAGAAATCTTCCACCGGATGACAATACCTCTGAATTGTTGTCCGGTCAAATCTGGATAGAGAGATTTGCTTCAAATGATAATCTTTCTCAGCCCGAAGACGTAGTAATGCGAGTCGGGTACGGGAAAAGAGGACAGGTATGACAAACGGTCACATTCCGGTGCTTGCGGCTGTTGCTGCAAACGGATGAAAGCGGCACGGAGAGTGGTGCTTTTATCATTCGGCACTTGCATGGTATCTGTATGCTCTATACACAAAGATAAAGTAGACAGATGGTGGTAAAAGTTACGGATAGCTTGTTGTGCGGTAGGTGCTTGAGACAAAATGCAGCATTCTGTTTTACTGTTTGCCGGAGTACATAAAAGAGTCGCAACGTCCATTGCACCATCATGCAACAAGGCTGCGAGTATGACAATCATACAATATTTTATGCACTGTTTCATACCATTAATTTCTCTTTAAGGCTGCAAAGATATAACAACTATCCTTCATTTTGCAATCTCTGTATAACAAATAATGATTATTTTTACACTTTTTATCCTAAATCAATTCCGCTTCCAGAATTCGGGAGTGAATAACAGTAAAACTGTAAATAGTTCCAGACGCCCTAAGAGCATGAGGAATGCCAGCAACCATTTGGCGGCGTGGGGCAATGCGCTCCATGAGTATGCCGGACCTGTTTCTCCCAATCCCGGTCCCATATTGCCTATGCTGGATATCACGCAACCGATGGATTCCAGAAATCCTATTCCCATTCCCATCATCAGCAACACGCTTATAACGATAACAATGATATAAAGAAAGCAGAATGCCAGTACCGTAGATACGATGGAAGGGGATATGACTTGCTTGTTCACCCTTACCGGCAGCACGGCGTTGGGGTGCAGTATGTGTTTGAATTCATTGCGTGATACTCTGGATAGGATAACCATGCGGATGCATTTCAGCCCGCCCGTTGTGCTGCCCGCACAGGCGCCTATCACCATTATGATAGTCAGCAGCCCCCACAGGACGGGTGTCCACAGCATGTAGTCGTCCGTAGCAAATCCCGTAGAAGTGTGTAGTGAGATAACCTGGAACAGCGATTTGCGGAAAGATTCTTCCATTCCCATCGGACTTGTATAGTAAAGCACAACCGCAATTACTCCGGTGAAGCATACCACCGACAGGAAGTACCATTTCAATTCGGCATTATCAAAGACTTTCTTGAATTTCCGGTTGACTAAGAACAGCAGTAACGTGAAGTTGATGCCGGAAATAAACATAAAGGTGGAGATTACATATTCTATATAAGGGGAGTTGTAATAGGCCACACTGGCTTGCTTAGTGGAGAAACCGCCCGTACCGGTCGTTGCAAAGGCGTGGCAAACGCTGTCGAACCAGCCCATTCCTCCCATCATCAGCAAGGCGACAAGGGTAAACGTGATGCCTGCATAGATGCTCCATATCCATTTGGCGGTGATGCCGATGCGTGGATGCACCTTGTCGTGCGTGGGCCCGCTTGCCTCGGCTGCAAATACCTGCAAGCCGCTTACGCCGAAAATCGGGAGTACGGCGATGGTGAACATAATGATTCCCAATCCGCCTATCCACTGCGTCATGCTGCGCCAGAAGAGTAGTCCGTGAGGCAAGGATTCTATGTTATTAAGTATGGTGGCTCCCGTACTTGTGAAGCCGGACATGGTTTCAAAGAAAGCATCCGTGACGCTCGGGATATATCCGCTGATGTAGAATGGCAGCATACCGAAAAGCGAAAAGGCCACCCAGGCAAAGCTCACCAGTACATATCCGTCGCGGCGGGTTAACTGGCGTTCCCCTCCCTTGCCTGCTATCGCCAGCAATAGGCCTACACCTGCCGTGATACCTCCGGCTTTCCAGAAGTCCGTCAGGTCGTTCTCGCCGTAATAATAGGACACACCGGAACAAAAAAGCAACATGGCTGTTTCCAATAACAGTAGAATGCCGATTATCCGTATGATTGTCTTAAAGTTAATCAATTTTTTATTCTTAATTAATTAAAGTATTTTTCGATTTTCTTAATCATCATGTTCAGGCAGAATACTACTACATGGTCGTTCGCTTGTATCTGTGTATTACCCATCACCACCACGCCCTCGCCGTTACGTATAAGTCCTCCGATGGTAGTACCTTTGGGCAACCCCAAGTCTTTCACCGGATGCTTGGTGATTTTAGAACCGGCTTTCACGGTAAATTCCGCAACATCGGCATTGGCAAAGGTCAGGCATTTCACATTGCTTACGTCGGCATCCAGCATCATCTGGTAGATGTGGCTGGCGGCAATCATCTTTTTATTGATAACCGTACCGATGTCAAGGCTTTCCGCCATACCGATATAGTCTATGTTTTCCACTTCCGCCACCGTTTTGCTCACGCCCATGCGCTTGGCTGCCAGGCAGGCAAGGATATTCGTTTCCGAGTTGCCGGTCAGTGCAACGAAAGCTTCCGTGTTCTTCAATCCTTCTTCCACAAGCAGGTCCATGTCCCGCCCGTCTCCGTTGATAATCATAGTTTTGTCATCCAGCAGTTCTGTCAGGCGGTTACAGCGGCTCAGGTCGTTGTCCACAATCTTCACCTGCATATAGTCGGGAACGTATTGCGCGGTACGTACGGCGATGCGGCTTCCGCCCATAATCATCACGTTGCGCACGTCGGCGTAGTCTTCCTTTCCCGCAATCTTGCGGATGTAAGGTACATATTTGCGGGTGGTTGTGAAGTAAACGATGTCGTGCAGTTTGATGGTATCGTCACCCCGTGGGATAAGCGTTTCGTTGCCACGCTTGATGGCAACCACGTGATAGGGCAGTTCCGGTCCTCCGAGTTGGTGCAAGGGGATATTCAGTATCTCTGCCTTTTCGCGCATCTTGGCACCTATCAATATCAGTGCGCCACCGCAGAACTCCCACCATTGGCGAACCCAGCTCATGCGGATGGAAGATACGATTTCTTTAGCGGCAAGCATCTCCGGGTAGATTAGTGACCCTACGCCCAGTTTCTGGAAAAACTCCTTGTTCTTGGGCAACAAGTATTCATAATTATCAATGCGGGCAAGGGTTTTCTGTGCGCCGAGATTGGTTGCCAGCATACAGGCAGTCATATTACGGCTTTCATCAGGCGTAACAGCGATAAACAAGTCTGCTTCACCCGCATTTACCTCTTTCAGTCCTTTGATGGAGGTGGGCGATGCGGTGACAGTCATCAGGTCGAAGTTGGAGTTAAGTGTACTCAGTCTCTCCTCATTGTCGTCCATCAGTATGATGTCCTGCTTTTCGCGGGACAACAGCTTTGCCAAGTGTGTGCCTACTGCGCCGGCACCAGCAATGATTATCTTCACGCTTATTTAGTTGAAAGTTGATAGTTGATTAAAGATTCCTTCTTCATCCATTCCGCACAACCTGTACAGTTCCGGTATCGAACCATGTTCTATAAACTTGTCGGGTACGCCGATGCGCTGTATATGCGGTGTATAGTCGTTATCTGCCATAAACTCAAGTATGGCGCTTCCCATTCCACCCTTCAGCACACCGTCTTCTACCGTAATGATATGTTGGAACGAACTTCCCACTTCATGCAGCAGTTCTTCATCCAGCGGTTTGAGGAAACGCAGGTCATAATGGGCGATGGAAAGGCCTTTCTCTTCTTCTGCCCGCTTGATGGCACGTGCCGCAATATTTCCAATCGGACCTAGGGTGATGACGGCAAGGTCTTTACCATCCTTCAACTTCCGCCCTTTGCCGACCGGAATTTCTTCCAAGGGACATTTCCAATCCACCAATACCCCGCGTCCGCGAGGATAGCGGATAACGAACGGCCCTTTATCCGGCAGTTGTGCCGTATACATCAACCGACGTAGCTCATGCTCATCCATCGGAGAAGATACGGTTATGTTAGGGATAGGGCGGAAATACGCCAAGTCGAATACGCCATGATGCGTCGGTCCGTCTTCGCCCACCAGTCCGGCACGGTCCAGACAGAGCACAACGGGTAAGCGGAGCAATGCAATGTCATGTATCACATTGTCGTATGCCCGTTGCATGAAGGAAGAATAAATATTGCAGAACGGCTGTAACCCTTCCTTTGCCATACCGCCCGAGAAAGTGGCTGCATGTCCTTCGGCAATCCCCACATCGAAAGCACGGCCGGGCATCGTTTTCATTAACATATTCATGGAGCAACCTGTAGGCATGGCGGGAGTGACACCCATAATCTTCGGGTTCTTTTCAGCCAGTTCCACCAGCGTCTCCCCGAAAACCTCCTGATAGAGTGGAGGAAGGTTAGTCGTGTCCGCCTTAATCCGTTCGCCCGTTTCCGGATTGAACTTGCCGGGAGCATGCCAGATGCCCGGCGCTTTTTCGGCAGGTTCAAACCCTTTTCCTTTGATAGTATGCAGGTGCAGGATTTTCGGTCCTTTCAAGTCCTTGATATCCCGGAGTATGCGCGCCAGATTTTTCACATTATGTCCGTCGATAGGACCGAAGTAACGTATATTCATTCCCTCGAATATGTTCTGCTGTTGGGCTGCCATAGACTTCAGGCTATTGGCAAAGCGTATCAGCGCTTTCCGGCGTTCCTCGTTCAGCAACCCCATCTTGAACAGCACCTTGGACATTTTGAAGCGCAACTGATTGTAACGGTTCGAGGTGGTAAGATTGAAAAGGTATTGCTTCATTCCCCCCACGCTACGGTCTATCGACATGTCGTTGTCATTGAGGATAATCAGCATATTGTTCGGGGTAGATGAAGCATTGTTCAGCCCTTCAAATGCCAGTCCGCCACTCATGCTCCCGTCACCCAATACGGCAACCACATGGCGGTCTTCTTCCCCTTTCTTTGCTGCGGCTACAGCCATGCCGAGAGCCGCCGAAATAGAGTTCGACGCATGTCCGCAAGTAAAAGTATCATATTCGCTTTCTTCAGGAGAAGGGAAGGGGCGTATTCCTTTGAACTTCCGGTTGGTAGAGAAAGCCTCCCGCCGTCCGGTCAGTATCTTATGTCCGTAAGCCTGATGCCCCACATCCCACACTATACGGTCGTAAGGCGTATTGTAAACATAATGCAAAGCCACCGTCAGCTCTACTGTTCCCAAGCTTGCGGCAAAATGTCCGGGATTGCACGAAAGTTCCTTTATAATGTCCTGCCGCAATTCATTACAGACTTCCGGAAGTTGCTCCACACTAAGTTTTCGCAGATCTTCAGGGTAAGAAATAGAATTTAGCAAGTTATATGTTGTTGTTTCAGTCTTCATCTCTAATCTGAGCATTACAAATTGCAAAAGTAACAAAAGAAAATGGATTGGAGGAAATTTAAGGCGGTTAAATTCTTAGTATGCGTAGTCTTTAGATGTTTATCCTATGAACTATAATTTATATCACTGTAAACTATTTCTTTGTGTACTGGTATTTTTTCGTCCGACAGTTGTATAATTATCGTCCGATATATGTCGGACGATAATTATACAACTGTCGGACGAAATAGATATATATGTCGGACGATTAATTTTTAGTAAATAAAACAATAGTTCGTTGGGGAAACAAAAAAAGTATCTTGCAGGCGCTTTTCTACCCGCTTTCTATATTGCTGAAAATAACTTTCCCGGTGAAGGAAAATAGATTAAAATATTATTGCGTATATTTGCAAGTATATAAACCAAGGTGCAAGTGGATGCATTCATTTAGTACGAAAGAGGATCTGACGAAAGAAATAGCTCTTAAGTCTTTGGTAAAAAAAGAATATGATGATGTAAAATAAGGAAGAGATTATGAATTTCTACACTCCCGTTGAACTCCCCGCCGACCTGCCCCGACTGGCGCATGCTGACCGTCTGATGTCGCTCGGCTCCTGCTTCGCCACCGGCATGGGGGAGCGGCTTGCCGATGCCAAGTTTCGTTGCGACGTCAATCCCTACGGCGTACTTTATAATCCGTTGTCCATTTCTGCCGCTTTGCGCGAGATTGTGGCGGGAAAGACATACGGGCGGCAAGACCTGTTTTTCTTCCGTGAGTGCTGGCACAGTCCGATGCATCATGGGGACTTCTCGTCGCCCGATGCGGAGGAAACTTTGCGGCGCATCAACGACCGCATTGGCCGGGCGCACAATGATGTTTTCAGCCTGGACTGCCTGTTGCTGACTTTCGGCACGGCATGGGTGTATGAACGGCAGGACACGGGATGCATTGTTGCCAACTGCCACAAGCAGCCGGAGAAGTGCTTCAACCGCCGGCGGTTGGAGGTGGAAGAGATTGTGGTGGACTATACTTCGCTGCTTTCGGGGCTGCTGGCACGAAACCCGAAGCTGGGGGTGGTGTTCACCGTCAGCCCCATCCGCCACGTGCGCGACGGGCTGCATGCCAACCAGCTTAGCAAGGCCACGCTGCTGCTTGCCATCGACCGGTTGCGGGAGGCGTTCCCGGGGAATGTGTTTTACTTTCCTGCCTACGAATTGGTGCTGGACGAACTGCGTGATTACCGCTTTTATGCCGAAGACATGGTGCATCCTTCCCAAGTGGCTGTCAACTATGTATGGGAGCGTTTTTCTTCGGTTTGCTTCTCCTCAGAGACGTTACAGATAATAGAAGAAAGTGAAAATATACGTAGAGCGTTGGCGCATAAGCCTTTTCATCCGGACTCTGAGGAGTATAAGCGTTTTTTAGGACAAATTGTGTTAAAAATAGACCGACTTAACGGAAAATACCCGTACTTAGACTTCAAAAATGAGAGAGAAATATGTCGTATACGATTGAAAGCATAACCGAAATCATTGGTGCACGGCGTGTGGGGGATACACCGGCCACCATCGACTGGCTGCTCACTGACAGCCGTTCATTAAGTTTCCCCGAAGAAACACTTTTCTTTGCACTGACTACCAAGCGGAACGACGGCGCACGATATATACCGGATTTATATGCCCGGGGCGTGAGGAATTTTGTAGTGAGCGAGGCGGCGGCGAAGTCAATTATCAACTATCAACTATCAACTATCAACTTGTTAATAGTACCCAGTCCGTTGAAGGCTTTGCAAAAATTGGCGGAACAGCATCGTGACCGTTTCCAGATACCTGTCATCGGCATTACGGGCAGCAACGGCAAGACCATTGTGAAGGAGTGGTTGCACCAGTTGCTCAGTCCCGAGCGCATCATTGCGCGTTCGCCGCGCAGCTACAATTCGCAGATTGGCGTGCCTTTGTCCGTATGGCAGATGAATGAAGAGTCTGAACTCGCTTTGCTGGAAGCCGGAATTTCGGAGCCGGGGGAGATGCGTGCTTTGCAGAATATCATCAAGCCCACCATCGGCATACTGACGAATATTGGCGGCGCGCACCAGGAGAACTTCTTCTCCTTGCAGGAAAAGTGCATGGAGAAGTTGGCGCTGTTCAAGAACTGTGATGTGGTGATTTACAACGGCGACGACGAATTTATCAGTAATTGTGTGGCAAAGTCTATGCTTTCGGCGCGTGAGATTGCGTGGAGCCGCAAGGACATGGAACGCCCTTTGTTTATAAGTAAGGTGGAGAAGAAGGACGATTCTACCGTCATTTCCTACCGCTATCTGGACATGGACAACACGTTTACGTTGCCCTTCATTGACGATGCTTCCATAGAAAACTCATTGAATTGCCTGGCTGCCTGCCTGTACCTGATGCTTCCCGCCGAGAAAATTACGGAACGCATGGCTAAGCTGGAACCTATCGCCATGCGCCTGGAGGTGAAGGAGGGCAAGAACGGTTGTTTGTTGATAAACGACAGTTATAATTCGGACTTGGCTTCGCTGGACATTGCGCTCGATTTCCTGTACCGGCGTTCGCAAGGCAAGGGTTTGAAACGGACACTGGTTCTTTCGGATATCTTGGAGACGGGGCAGAATACGCCTACGCTCTACCGGCAAGTGGCGCAATTGGTGAACAGCCGTGGCATAGAGCGCATCATCGGCGTGGGAAGCGAGATTTCCACTTGCGCGGCACGGTTCAACATCGAAAAAGCTTTCTACCCCGACACGGACGCGCTGATACGTGCCATCGAGAAAGGGGAGTTGCGGTTGGAAAATGAAATAATCCTGATAAAGGGTGCGCGCAAGTTCGGCTTTGATGCCCTTACGGAGGTGCTGGAAAGGAAGGTGCACGAAACGATATTGGAAGTAAACCTGGGGGCGATGATTGCCAACCTGAACTATTATCGCGGCAAGCTGAAACCCGAAACCAAGATGGTGTGCATGGTGAAGGCTTCAGCCTACGGTGCGGGTTCGTATGAGATTGCCAAGACTTTGCAGGAACATCACGTTGATTATCTGGCGGTTGCCGTTGCCGATGAAGGTTCGGAGCTACGCAAGGCGGGCATCACGGCGAGCATCATCATTATGAATCCTGAGATGACGGCATTCAAGACGTTGTTCGACTATAAGCTGGAACCGGAAGTGTATAGTTTCCACCTGCTGGATGCGCTGGTTAAGGAGGCGGAGAAGGAGGGTATCACGAACTTCCCCATCCATGTGAAGCTGGATACGGGCATGCACCGGCTCGGTTTTGCGCCGGAGGATATGCCTCGGTTGATAGAGCGCTTGAAGGGGCAGAATGCGGTGATAGCCCGTTCGGTCTTCTCGCATTTCGTGGGGAGTGACGCTCCGCAGTTCGATGCGTTTACGCGCAGGCAGATAGAGATGTTTGAGGGGGCTTCGATGCAGTTGCAGGAGGCTTTCCCGCATAAGATACTTCGCCATATCTGCAACTCGGCAGGTATAGAGCGTTTCCCCGGGGCGCAGTTCGACATGGTGCGTCTGGGACTGGGATTGTATGGCATCAGTCCGATAGACAATTCTATCATGAATAATGTGAGTACGCTGAAGACTACCATTCTCCAGATACGTGATGTGCCCGAAGAGGATACGGTGGGGTATAGCCGTAAGGGGCATTTGACGCGGCCTTCACGCATTGCCGCCATTCCCATCGGCTATGCCGACGGGCTGAACCGCCACTTGGGCAACGGGCATGCTTATTGCCTGGTGAACGGGCAGCGTGCCGCATACGTGGGGAATATCTGTATGGATGTCTGCATGATAGACGTGACCGATATTGACTGCAAGGAGGGCGATACGGTGGAAATATTTGGCGACCATCTGCCCATAACCGTTCTCTCCGATGTGCTCGAAACTATTCCTTACGAGGTGCTGACGAGTGTTTCGACGAGGGTGAAGAGGGTGTATTATCAGGATTGACGGGGATTGTGATATATGATAAATGATTAATTGTCATGATATAAGTTAATTATGTTCATTTACTTAATCATTGTACATTATTTGCTCATCATTACACATTATTCGCCTATCATTAATTATTATTTTTTTATCTTTGCATCAAATTAATCCTGTATAACTATGACAAACTTACTTTTATTAGGTCTCTTGCCAAGCGGTTCCGAATGGGTTATCATCGCATTGCTTATTTTGTTGCTGTTCGGCGGTAAAAAAATTCCTGAACTGATGAAGGGATTGGGCAAAGGCGTGAAGAGCTTCAAGGAAGGCGTGAATGAGGCGAAGGAAGAAATCAATAAAGCTAAAGACGAGGTGGATAAACCGGCTGAGGAAAAGAAATGATAATTTTAATGAAGAAATGATTTTAATGAAGAAATGATTTTAATGAAGAATTAAGAATGAAGAATGAAGAATTACCTTGCGGCATGCTTACATAGCGCAGCTAAATTATTCATTCTTCATTCTTCATTTCCATTGTTCTTCATTCTTCATTCTTCATTTCCATTGTTCTTCATTCTTCATTCTTCATTTCCATTGTTCTTCATTAAAATTTAATCATGTCTGATAAAGAATTAACCTTTTGGGACCATTTGGACGAATTGCGCCGTGTGCTGTTTCGTGTTCTTGGCGTATGGTTTCTGCTGGCGGTCGGTTACTTTATTGCGATGCCCTATCTGTTTGATAATGTGGTGTTGGCGCCTTGCCATAATGACTTTATCTTCTACGACGTGCTGCGCTACGTTGGCAAGACGTTCGACCTGAAAGATGAGTTTTTCACGCAGGAATTTAATGTAAAGCTGATAAATATCAATCTGGCGGCACCGTTCTTTATCCACATGTCTACGGCATTCTGGATGTCGGTGGTGACGGCTGCGCCTTATATCTTCTTTGAAATCTGGCGGTTCGTCAGTCCGGCGCTCTATCCGAAAGAACGCAGGGGGGTGAAGAAAGCGCTGTTTATCGGTACGGTGATGTTCTTCCTGGGGGTACTGCTGGGCTATTTCATGGTTTATCCGCTGACGTTGCGCTTCTTGTCTACTTATCAGTTGAGCGCGGCTATAGAAAACCAAATCTCCCTCAACTCGTATATTGACAACTTTATGATGCTGGTGCTCTGTATGGGGCTTTCTTTTGAGTTGCCGCTGGTGACGTGGCTGCTGTCTTTGCTGGGACTGGTGCATAAATCTTTATTGCGGAAGTATCGCCGCCATGCGCTTGTTGTCATTGTGGTTGTTGCCGCCATAATTACTCCGACGGGCGACCCTTTCACGCTGACGGTAGTTTCTGTTCCACTCTATATGCTCTATGAGCTGAGTATATTGATGATTAAGGACAAGAAAACCGGGGAGGTGACGGATAGCGAAGAATGAAGGAATTCAAGGAATACTACGATATATTGTTAGCGGCTTGCAGGAGTGAAGATGCGCTTCTTGCTGCTGCTTATCGCCGGTTGCGTGAACTGCTTGAACGCCTTTGCCGCTCGCAGATGGCGGACAGCAGCCTGCAAATGACAGACCTTTCTGCACGCATCAATTTTGTAGCTTCCAAAATAGGGCTTTCTGTGGTGGAGCAGAACCGTTTGCATACGTTCCGTCTGACTTCCAATGCCATACTGAACCGGCAGGCGGAGCCGCAGCGGGAACAGTTGCTGCGTGATGCCAAGACGCTGGCTTTCTTCATCAAGCGACTGACGGGGGAGGATATTCCCGGCGAACTTTATCGCCTGCTTCCGCGTGCCGATGCCACCTATATCGTGGCTCCGCCTGCCAAAGAACGCATACGGCGCATGCGCGTCAGTTTTCAGCAGGCGGATGATACTTATTTATATGTGTTGCCTGCAGACTCGGTGACGGATGAACCGTTGAAGGTGCGTTATAATGTGCCGCAAATCAATGAGGAATTTGCCGAAACCTGCCGTCTGCTGTGGAGGCATGCGCAAGTCAATCTGCTGGATGTGGCGGTGGATGAAGCGGGAGTACTGACTCCTTCATTCATTGTATTGGAACCTGATTATCTGATAGATATCAGTTCGCTGGCAGAGTGCTTCAAAGACTATGGCCATCATCCCGCCAACTATCTGTTGGCTCGCTTCCAGGTTCCGGAGAATACACGGCCGCTTCTGCTCGGTAATATCGCCAATCTTTTTCTGGATGAGTGGATTCATGCCGACGGGGAACCGGACTATCTGGCTTGCATGAAGAAAGCTTTCCGTACCTATCCCATCGAACTGGCGGCATGCGCCGACTTGCGCGACAGGGAGAAAGAACGGGAGTTTTTTGCCGATTGCAAGCGGCATTTTGAGAATATCCGGCAGACGGTGAAGGAAACGTTTCGCGCTTCGGGCTACGACCTGGATAAGACGGACGCCGTGCTGGAACCTTCTTATATCTGCGAGGCTCTGGGATTGCAGGGACGGCTCGACTATATGCAGCGGGATATGTCTTCGTTCATTGAAATGAAGTCGGGCAGGGCGGATGAATATGCCATCCGGGGCAAGGTGGAGCCGAAGGAGAATAACAAGGTACAGATGTTGCTCTATCAGGCTGTGCTGGAGTATTCTATGGGGATGAACCACAGGCGGGTGAAGGCTTATCTGCTTTATACGCGCTATCCGTTGCTCTATCCGGCGCGCCCTTCGTGGGCGATGGTGCGCCGGGTGATGGACGTACGGAACCGGATTGTGGCGAATGAGTATGGCATCCAGTTGCGCAACAGCCCGCAATACACGGCGGAGCGCTTACGGGAAATTAACCCCGATACGCTGAACGAGCGGCAACTGGATAACACGTTGTGGAAGCGTTATCTTCTTCCTTCCATCGACGTTGTGGGGCAACGTATGGATGCGTTGTCTCCTTTGGAAAAGTCTTATTTCTATACGCTTTATAATTTTATCACCAAGGAACTTTATACTTCCAAGTCGGGGGATGTGGACTATGAAGGACGTACCGGCGCGGCTGCCCTGTGGCTCTCTACGTTGGAGGAGAAGTGCGAGAGTGGGGAAATCCTGTATGATTTGACGATACAAGAGAATTGTGCGGCGGATGTGCGTAAACCCTATCTGCTGCTTGGAAGAGGAAGGATGCCATTGGCTGCGGCGCTTCCGAACTTCCGTCAGGGGGATGCCGTTATGCTCTACGAAAGGAATACGGATGCGGATAATGTTACCAATAAGTTGGTATTCAAAGGATATATCGAGCGGATTTCTGATACGGATTTGTGTATCCGGCTTCGGGCCGCCCAGCAGAATAAAGCCATTCTGCCTGCGGATAGCCGTTATGCCGTGGAGCATGATATAATGGATACCTCTTTCCGAAGCATGTATCTGGGGCTTTCCGCTTTTCTCTCGGCTACGGCCGAACGACGGGCTTTGTTGCTGAATCAGCGCCCGCCCGAATTTGATGCTTCGCTGAATGATGCCATAGCTTCGGCGAAAGATGATTTTGAACGTATCACCTTGAAGGCGAGGGCTGCGCAAGATTATTTCTTGTTGATTGGGCCTCCGGGAACAGGTAAGACCTCTCGTGCTTTACGCAGTATGGTCGAGGCGTTTCATCGAGAAGGGAAACAAATCCTGTTGCTTTCGTATACTAACCGCGCGGTGGATGAGATTTGCAAAACACTGGCTGCAATTACGCCGGAGGTCGATTTTATCCGTATAGGTAATGAGTTGTCGTGCGATGAAGTTTATCGCTCGCATTTGATAGAAAATATACTTGAACCGTATAATACCCGGCGTGGAGTGCAAGAACGTATGGCTCGGTGCCGGATATTTGTGGGAACGGTTGCCACGCTTTCCACTAAGACGGAACTGTTCAGGCTGAAAACGTTCGATGTGGCTATCGTGGACGAGGCTACCCAGATATTGGAGCCTCAGTTGCTGGGATTGCTTTGTGCCCGTAGTGCTTCGGGAGGGAATGCCATCGGTAAGTTTGTCCTGATTGGGGACCATAAGCAGTTGCCTGCGGTGGTGTTGCAATCTTCCGAGCAGTCGGAGGTGCGTGATGAGGATTTGCGTGCCATCGGGGTGTGTAACCTGAAGGATTCGCTTTTTGAGCGGCTTTACAAGAATGTATTGAAACAGCAATCGGCATGCTGCCCACCGACTTCGGAAATCTCGGCTTCGTCTTTACAAACTTCTACTTCATGTTTGCAATCCTCGGTCTCATGTTTGCAAACTTCAACTTCATGTTTGGCTCCCTCAACTATCAACTATCAACTATCAACTGTCAACTCCTTCGATATGCTTTGCAAGCAGGGACGAATGAATGTGGAAGTAGCCGCTTTTCCTAATCATGCTTTCTATGGCGGTTTGTTGCAGCCGGTGGGGTTGCCGCATCAGTCCGGGGCGCTGGAACTTGCTGCTGATTTGGCGGATAGTGAGTTTGCCGGTTTATTGACTTGCCGGGTTGCTTTTCTGCCCTCTGTGCCCGATGCCGCGATGCAGTCTGCCAGGATAAACCATTCTGAAGCAGAGATAGTGGCGCGGTTGGCGAGAGAAGTTTATCGGCAGTATATGTCTTCGGAATCCGGCTTTGATGCAGCACGGACATTGGGGGTAATTACTCCTTACCGCAGTCAGATAGCTCTAATCAAGAAACAGATTGCGGATATGGGCATTGCGGCTCTGAATGATATACTGGTGGATACGGTGGAACGTTTTCAGGGCAGTGAGCGGGATGTAATCATTTACTCTTTCTGTGTGAACCGGGCGTATCAACTGAAATTCCTTGCCAATATGACGGAAGAGAACGGTGTGCAGATAGACCGGAAACTGAATGTGGCGCTGACACGTGCCCGCAAACAGATGTTTATGACCGGTGTTCCCCAATTGCTGAAAGAGAATCCCGTTTATGCGAGTTTGCTGAAGGAGGTAAGGTGCTTTTGAGTTAGTAAATCCTCCTTTGTTTCACATACTTTTCAATTTTTTCTTTAGTCTAATAAGGAATAATCACTATTAAATTGGCAATTTAGTATTTATTAAGTGTTTTTCTTGCCATTATAGGCTTTATTAATTGCTTTGCATGAGATAAAGCATTATATTTGCAGCACGTTTTTTTCATAGAGATTTAGATTTAAGGTTAGAAGAATTGTGGAAGTCGTGAGACTTCCCTTTTTTTCACCTTAAAGGTTGTCCTCCTATTATGCCTGTAATAATTATTGCAAAAACTAAATTTTATAGGAGGATAAAAAAAAGCCCTTTCGTGAGAAAGAGCTTTTTTTGTTTCTTATGGTTCTTGACTTTTATATCAGTCCAGTACGATAGGTTTGTACTTAGGAACCAATGCCTTCATGATGACCCAACCGAGCAAGTAAGCCACAGCACATACGCAGAAGATTACAAAGTAGCCGGCAGGCTTTCCTTCAAATCCCATAAACGTCATATTGGTATTTCCGGCATATACAAAAAGTTCACCGGCAATGAATTGTAACAACATGGAACCGATGCCACCTGCCATACCACCGATGCCGGTAATGGTTGCGATGGCTGATTTCGGGAACATGTCGCCCACGGTGGAGAAGATATTGGCAGACCATGATTGATGAGCCGCTCCACCGATACCAATCATAATAACCGGGAACCATGGTGAGATAGTGCCCAAAGGCTGTGCCAGCAATACCAACAGCGGGAAGAATGCGAAAATCAACATAGCACGCATACGCGCTGCATACGGATTAAGGCCGGTTTTGTTAATGATGATGGTAGGTATCTTGCCACCGTAGATGGAAAGCATGGTGATGGCATACAATGTAAAGATGAGCGCCATACCCAGTCCTTCGGAAGTCTTGATGCCAAACTGTGTATTCAGGTAAGAAGGAGTCCAGAACAGGAAGAACCACCATACACCGTCGGTCATAAACTTTCCGATAGCAAAAGCCCATGTCTGTTTATAGCCGAAGCATTGCAGGAATCCCATCTTCTTTTCTTCTTTCTGGGTTTCTTCTTTAGAGTCAATTACCTCATGGCTGTCTTGTTCTATATATTCTAATTCCGCCTTGTTTACATGCTTGCTTTTGGCAGGAGCTGTATACATGAATACCCAGAAGCCCATCCAGACGAAGCCGAGCAAACCAATTACGATGAACGCCATTTCCCAACCCCAGGCTTTAGCCAATAGAGGTATGGAAATAGGGGCAATCAGTGCTCCGATAGACGCACCGGCATTAAAGATAGAAGTAGCGTATGCACGGTCTTTCTTGGGGAAATATTCGGCAGTAACCTTGATGGCGGCGGGGAAGTTTCCGGCTTCTCCTAAAGCTAGTACGCAGCGGGCTGCCAGGAAACAGTACATACTGACGGTAGCAATGACTACTACTACATCACCGGTAGCACCCATTAATTCGGCCGCACTGTGCAGGCCTACAAAATGTTCTGTGATTACGCCGCAAAAAGCGTGAAGGCAGGCACCAACCGACCATACGCCGATGGCCCATAAATATCCTTTCTTAGAACCCAACCAATCTACGAAGCGACCGGCAAACAACATGCAGGCGGCATAAACAAATGAAAAGACGGCGGTGATGGTTCCGTAATGGGATTCGTCCCAATGAAATTCCGGTTTGATGAACTCGTCCCAGGTGAGTGATAGTACCTGACGGTCGAGATAATTTACTGTTGTCGCGAAGAATAACATGGCGCAAATAGTCCAACGATAATTGGTCATCTTGCCCAGTGTGTTTTGAAATGTACTCATGATAATAGATTTGTTATTTTATTTGCAAATGTAGGGGTTTGTGTCGTGTTTCTGGTGTAAATTTTGGTGTAAATCATGGAGAAAATGACAAAATAGGCATGGATTAGAGCAACCCATGCCTATTCTGTATAGAAAGAGAGTTTATTTCATATCAATGTATTTAATCTCATCTTTGTCGCTATACTTCAGGTTCTCACCACCCATACCCCAAATGAAAGTATAGTTGCTTGTTCCTGCTGCTGCGTGGATGCTCCATTCGGGAGAAGTGACAGCTTGCTCGTTGTGCAACCATATAAGACGTTCTTCCTGAGGTTCGCCCATCAAATGGCAGATAGCATTTCCCGGAGTCAGGTTGAAGTAGTAGTAAGCCTCCATACGACGTGTGTGAGTGTGGGCAGGCATCGTGTTCCATACAGAACCCGGAGCCAGTTCGGTAAGTCCCATCTGTAATTGGTTGGTACCGCCGTCTTTCACTCTTTCCAGCACGTCTTTCACAATCAGCTGGTTTACGATACGGTCGTTGCTGTCTTCCATCTTACCATAATGATCGGAAATACCCAAAGCGTATTTCTTAGGATTGGCTTTCTGGAGTTTGGCATCGGTTGTAATCAATTGGGTTACATACTGCTTGTAAGCCGGAGCCGAGTTGATATAGAACTTAGCAGGCTTAGTGGCATCGTTGCTCTTGAAAGTAACTTCCTTGTTACCGCAACCTACATAAAGTGCTTCTTTGTATTTCATCGGATATTCCTTACCGTCTACGGTAACCACTCCATCACCACCGGTGTTGATAACACCCAGTTCACGGCGTTCCAGGAAATAAGTGATTTCCGGACCGAGTTCACGGAATACTTCCAACTTCAAAGTCTTGTTTACCGGCATGGCGCCTCCGTAAATCAGACGGTCGTAAAGAGTATAAGTTACGTTGATTTCGTCCGGAGCCATTACTTTGTCCATCATAAAGGAGCTACGAAGACGTTCTGTGTCATAGTGCTTCACGTCTGATGGATGGCATGCTGTCTGCACTTTGTAGTTTACTTGGGCGGAAGCCGTCAATGCGGCAGCACCCAACATCAGGGCAATTGCTAATTTTTTCATTTCTAATATAAACTTTTAATATGAATATTCAATAATTATATTTAAGCTTCTTTTACGGCTTCTTTTGCTGCTTTTTCGCTGCGGATGATGGCGCGGCGGTTAATCAGCATCAGTACGATAGCCACCAAAGCCAGCGATGCACCACCCACATACGAGAGTTTTATACCTCTATATATGGTCCATCCGAAGAAAGAAGATGCGAAATCGAGCGCACCACCGGAAAAACCATCAGGAATGTGTGCCGTCGGGTCATGCGTTTCGGCGTATACATTGTTGGCAGCCAAAGTAAAGTCAGGTGCCATATCGGTTACGAAGTACAAACCGATAATCAGTGTGACAAGACCTACTATCAAAGTTTTCAATACATTACCCTTGGTGAAAGGTAATACCATAGGAAACAAGTAGAACATACCTGCCAAAGAGGCCAACGGCAGGAATTGGTTACCCGGGAGGAATACTGCCAATGCCAAGCTGACAGGGATTAAAATAACCGATACTACCAAAGTAGTAGGATGTCCGATAACCAGCGCGGGACTCATACCGATATTTATCTTTTTACCATTAAATTTGGCTTTCACCAATTCGGATGTCTTTTCTGAAATAGGTTTTAATCCTTCAATGAACAAGGAAGTGATACGGGGAATAAGTTCCATTACAGCTCCCATTGTGATACCTAAGAAGAGTACTTTCTTGATATCCAATTGAGCTGCCCAACCAATCAGCATACCTACAATCACACCTAATACCAACGGTTCACCTACCACGCCGAATTTCTTCTTCATTCCTTCGGCATCAATGTCCAATTTAGAGAAGCCCGGTATTTTATCCAATGCTTTATTGATAATGATAGCAAAAGGCATAAAACTTTGGCAGAACGGTTGAGGAATGGATATTCCATCTAAATCATAGTATTTTTGAAACCTATCGGCGGTGAGGTCTGCACAAACCAACGTGATGACATAGCAGATGATAGCGGCAAAATATCCCCATACGAGATTTTCACCGGTAACAAAGTATGCCACGGCACCAATAAAAGCAAAATGCCAATAGTTCCATAAATCTATGTTTATTGTCCGTGTAGTCTTGGTGATGAGCATCAAAAAGTTAATTCCTAAGCATATAGGTATGATTAATGCGCCTACGGCTGTATTATAAGCTACAGCGGCGGCGGCAGGCCACCCCATATCGAATACGTTTAGTTGCAAGTGATATAAATCGGATATGGTTTTTAAAGGATTGTCAAAATTAGTTGTCAACAGAGCTGTGACTACCCCTAAACCTACAAAACCGACCCCGACGAACAGGCCCGACTTCAGAGCCTTACTGAATTTCATCCTAATACACATGCCAATGATTGTAAAGATAATTGGCATCATAACAGCTGCTCCTAAACCGAGGATGTACTTGAAAACTTGTTCCATTCTTTATGCGTGTTAAATTGGTAATTGATTATGTTTTACAATAGTATGTATTAAAAACCGGGGTCAAAAATAAGACCTTTTATCAATTAATCAAACTGGAAAAGCATAATATTTAGTAAAAAGGACGATTTTAGACAAATAATGTCGTTATCGTGCACAAAAATGCTCGTTTCCGCACACGAAAACCAAATAATCTACCTTCTGCGCTGAAAAGTACACACTTGTTTGGCTGGAATACGCTATTTTTGTTTCGTGAAAAAGAATAGGTCTAATACCCAAAATGAACAACTTCATGAAAAAAAACTTTATTTGTAAATTATTTGTGTCCGGTTTGTTGTTGACATCTTCCTTAAGTATTTCCTTGGTGGCATCCGCGCAACGCGTAAGTAAAGAACTTCCTTGGTCGGTGCGCATGGTAGAGTCCGAAATGATTCGTTGTCCTGAATCCTGGCAGCTGGATTTTCAGCCGAAACTGAAATGGGATTATTGTCATGGCCTGGAACTGCAATCTATGCTGGATGTGTACGACCGTTACGGTGATAAGAAAATCTATGATTATGCTTTGGCATACGCCGATACGATGGTCAATAACGACGGGACTATTAAGATGTATAAGTTGCAGGAGTATAGCTTGGATCGCGTGAACTCGGGTAAGTTCCTGTTCCGCATTTACGAGCAAACCAAAGACGATAAGTATAAGAAAGCGCTCGCCCTGTTGCGCAGTCAGTTCGACGGGCAGCCTCGCAATGCCGATGGCGGCTTCTGGCATAAAAAGATTTACCCGAACCAGGTTTGGCTGGATGGTGTCTATATGGGAGCGCCTTTCTATGCCGAATATGCCTTCCGTAATAATGAAGTGAACGTTTATGCAGACGTTATCAACCAATTCCTGATGGCAGCCCGCCACACCTACGATGCGAAAAACGATTTATACCGCCATGCTTGCGACGTAAGCCGTAAAGAGCGTTGGGCAGACCCCGTGACCGGCCAGTCAAAACATAGCTGGGGGCGTGCTATGGGTTGGTATGCCATGGCATTTGTAGATGCGTTGGACTTTATTCCGGAACACGAGTCGGGGCGTGACTCCATGTTGATTATCTTCAATAAAATAGCTTCGCAGGTGAAGCGTCTGCAAGATTCCAAGACAGGTTTGTGGTATCAGGTACTGGATAAGAGTGGTGAGGAAGGCAACTATCTGGAGTCATCTTGTTCTGCCATGTTTGTATATGCCCTGTTCAAAGGTGTCCGCAAAGGATATATCGACAAATCCTATCTGGATGTGGCAATCAAGGGATATAAAGGTATCCTTGATAATTTCATAGAAGTAGATAAGGACGGTGTTGTGAGCATAACCAGAGCTTGTGCCGTTGCCGGGTTGGGTGGAAAGGTCTACCGTTCGGGCGATTACAACTATTATATCAATGAAACTATCCGTAGTAACGATCCTAAGGCCGTAGGCCCTTTCATTTTGGGAAGCCTGGAATGGGAACGTCTTCAGGATGCTAAAGAAGTAATAAATCAGAAATGAAAAACAGAATGAAGATTTTAGCAGTCTTTATGATAGCCGTGCTGTGCGGGGGAGCTTCCCTATCGGCAGCCAATCAATGGAAAGATACCCTGGTGGTGGCTCGTGATGGTTCGGGTGATTATCGTTCGTTGAATGAAGCCATGGAGGGTATTCGCGCTTTCATGGATTATAAAGTGACGGTATTTATAAAAAACGGACTTTACAAAGAAAAGGTAGCTATCCCCTCATGGTTACAAAACGTCGATTTCATCGGTGAAAACGCGGAAAATACGATTATCACATTCGATGACCATGCCAATATCAATAAGATGGGCACATTCCGCACTTACACAGTGAAGGTAGAAGGCAATAATATCACCTTCAAGAATCTGACAATTGAAAATAATGCGGCGCAATTAGGGCAGGCCGTAGCGCTTCATACGGAAGGCGACCGCCTGGTATTCATCAATTGCCGCTTTTTGGGAAATCAGGATACCATCTATACGGGGCTTGAAGGTACCCGCCTATACTTTCTGAATTGCTATATAGAAGGTACTACCGACTTTATTTTCGGTCCTTCTACCGCTCTGTTCGAGCATTGCACGCTTCATAGCAAAAGAAACTCATACATCACGGCAGCGTCTACCCCTGCCAATGTGGAAGTAGGATATGTTTTCAAGGATTGCAAGTTGACGGCAGCGCCGGGTGTGGATAAGGTTTATCTGGGACGTCCCTGGCGTCCGTATGCTGCAACCGTGTTCATTGATTGTGAAATGGGCAAACATATCTGTCCGGCCGGCTGGGATAACTGGCGTAATGCGGAGAATGAGAAGACGGCACGATATGCCGAATATGGCAGCAAAGGCGAAGGTGCCGCAAGCGCCGGTCGCGTGAAATGGGCAAAACAGCTTTCTAAGAAAGAAGTGACCAAATACGATGATTTGAAGTACATATTCAGGGTTTGTAATGAGTGGATGCCGGAAGGTAGGTAAATGATAATTTAATGAAGAATTAAGAATGAAGAATGAAGAATTACCTTGCGGCGTACTTGCATAGCGCAGCAAAATTCTTCATTCTTCATTCTTAGTTCTTCATTTCCCTATTCCCATTTATCCTTTCAGGAAATCCTCCCTCATGGGGCTGAAGCAGTCAATCAGCACCCCTGCTTCCAGGCAGACGCATCCATGCACTGCATCCGGCTCCATATAAACGCCGTCTCCTGCTGAAACGATTTGTTTCTCGCCGTTGACGGTAAATTCAAACTTGCCGCTGGCAACGTATGTTGTCTGGGTATGATAGTGTGTATGGGGTGTGCCGACTGCTCCCTGCTCGAATTTCACTTTTACGAGCATCACCTGGCCGTCGTAACCCATGATTTGACGAACGACGCCTTCACCGGCGGGTTCCCAAGCTTTCTCGCTTTCGAGAATGAATGTGTTACTTCTTGTCTTTTGCATTTTGTGTAGAGTCTATAAATAAGTGTGGCAAATATACGAAAAAACATAAGTTTGAAAACCATGAAAAATAAATTGTTCCTGCTACTTGTAGCATTCTTTTTGTTTTCCGCGTTCAAAGCGGACAAACCGGTTATCACGATTTTTATGATTGGCGATTCGACAATGTCGAACAAATCGCTCATCGGAGGAAATCCCGAAAGAGGATGGGGGCATGTGTTGCCCAGTTTCTTTTCCGAGGACATCCGGGTAGACAATCATGCCATGAATGGACGCAGTTCCAAGAGTTTTATTGACGAAGGACGGTGGGATAAAGTGCTCTCCCTGATAAAGAAAGGAGATTATGTCTTTATCCAGTTCGGCCATAATGATGAAAAGCCCAAAGCCGACCGCCATACAGACCCCGGAACGACTTTCGATGCCAATCTGCGCAAGTTTGTGAATGAAACGCGAGCCAAGGGCGGTATTCCCGTCTTGTTCAATTCCATCGTGCGCCGCAACTTCGGGACGGCCGATGAAAAGGCTGTAGCGCAGGCTATCATTCAGGATGATATCCGTAAAGGGATAAACCCCGATGCCAAGCACGAAGCATCGCAGGCGCCGTCTCCGGAGAAAGGCGATAAGCTGATAGATACGCATGGAGCTTATCTGGACTCTCCGCGCAATGTGGCAAAAGAGTTGGACGTTCCCTTTGTCGATATGAACAAGCTGACTCATGACCTGGTGGAAGGTATGGGACCGGAAGAATCAAAAAAGCTTTTCATGTGGGTGCCCGCCGATGTGGTAGCCGCCATGCCCAAGGGGCGTGAAGACAACACACACCTGAATGTGTATGGCGCCCGTGTCATTGCCGGATTGACGGTGGATGCCATTGCCAAAGCCGTGCCTGAACTGGCTGAATATATACGCCATTATGATTTTGTAGTGGCGCAGGATGGTAGCGGTGATTTCTTCACGGTACAAGAGGCGATTAATGCCGTTCCTGATTTCCGCAAGAATAAGCGTACCACCATCCTGGTGCGTAAGGGTGTATATAAAGAAAAGCTGATTATTCCTGAAAGTAAGATAAATATCTCCCTGCTAGGTCAGGAGGGAGCGGTGATTTCATACGATGACTATGCCAGCAAACCCAATGTTTTCGGTGAAGAGAAAAGTACATCCGGTTCCTCTTCCTGCTATATTTATGCCCCCGATTTCTATGTGGAAAACATCACTTTTGAGAATACTTCAGGCCCTGTGGGTCAGGCTGTGGCCTGCTTTGTCAGTGCCGACCGCGTATATTTCAAGAACTGCCGTTTCCTTGGTTCCCAGGACACGCTTTATACCTACGGAAAGGGCTGTCGCCAGTATTATGAGGATTGCTATATAGAAGGAACTGTCGATTTTATCTTCGGTTGGTCCGTGGCGGTATTTAACCGCTGCCATATTCATAGTAAAGGAGACGGTTACGTCACCGCACCCTCCACCGATAAAGGGCAGAAGTATGGCTATGTATTTCACGATTGTAAACTGACGGCTGCCGACGGTGTGCAGAAAGTATATCTTTCCCGCCCATGGCGGCCCTACGCGCAAGCGGTATATATCCATTGCGATATGGGCAAACACATCCTTCCGGCAGGGTGGAATAACTGGGACAACAAAGAAGCCGAGAAGACAGTTTTCTATGCCGAATATGACAGCTACGGTGCCGGTGCCAATCCCAAAGCACGCGCGGCATTCTCACATCAACTGAAAAGTGTGAAAGGCTATGAGATTGAAACAGTACTTGCGGGAGATGATGGCTGGAATCCGGCAAAGAACGGTAGCGGGCTGATAGGGATAAAACGATAAATGATAATTTACCGGCGTAGCGCCGGAGCAGGGTTTCCTTTCGGATGGGGTATTTTCAGACGCGGATGCCGCAGATTTTAAGGCTGCGCTGTGACTCTGATTTTTTCGACGCGGATTTAGCTGATTAAGTTGATTAAGTTGATTTTTTACTTTG
>NZ_CAUFUE010000030.1 GCF_959029255.1 uncultured Bacteroides sp.
ATGAGACAAAAATAAGTATTTTAACGGAATCCCCCAAGAATTTAAACTGAGCCTTAATCTATCAGCAAACCAATGAGTTACGAGTGGTAGAAAAGAAAAGCGGAGAGAGTTTTTCAACTTTCTCCGCTTCAGTACCCAGACCCGGGGTCGAACCGGGATGGAAGTGAATCCACTGGTGTTTGAGACCAGCGCGTCTACCGATTCCGCCATCTGGGCATGTTTGATTTCTCAAATGCGGTGCAAAGATACGGCTTTTTTTGAAACCTGCAATACTTTTCATAAAAAAAGGCGAAAAAAGTGAGAAAACATAGGGCAAACATTCCTTGTTTGTAAAATATGCAGTACATTAGCAGAAACTTTTAAAACAATTGATATGATAACCAACAAGGATAATTTCTGTGTAATCATGGGTGGAGGAATAGGCAGCCGATTCTGGCCATTCAGCCGTAAAACACTTCCGAAACAATTCCTGGATTTCTTTGGTACAGGACGTTCATTATTACAACAAACGTTCGACCGTTTCAATAAAGTGATACCCACCGAGAATATACTCGTTGTCACAAACGATTTGTATGCCGACCTCGTGAAAGAGCAACTCCCCGAGTTGAAGCCCGAACAAATATTACTGGAACCTACGCGCAGAAATACCGCTCCGTGCATTGCATGGGCTTCCTATCATATACGCGCATTAAATCCGAATGCAAATATCGTGGTAGCCCCTTCGGACCATCTTATCCTGAAAGAAGAAGAATTCCTGAAGGCAATTGAGAAGGGGTTGTCTTTTGTTGCTCAGTCGGATAAATTACTGACACTCGGTATCAAGCCTAACCGCCCCGAAACAGGTTACGGTTATATCCAGATTGCCGAACAAATAGGCGACAATTTCTATAAAGTAAAAACTTTCACAGAAAAGCCCGAACTGGAACTAGCAAAGGTATTTGTTGAAAGTGGAGAATTTTATTGGAACTCCGGCCTGTTTATGTGGAACGTGAACAGCATTATCAAATCCTGCGAGGTTCTGCTACCGGAGCTTGCAACCAAATTAGCCGCCGGAAAGGCCCTGTACGGCACTTCGGAAGAAAAGAAATTCATAGACGAAAACTTCCCCGCCTGCCCCAATGTCTCCATCGACTTCGGAATTATGGAAAAGGCAGACAATGTATATGTATCCCTTGGCGATTTCGGCTGGTCCGACTTAGGCACCTGGGGTTCACTGTACGACCTCTCACCCAAAGATGGAGAAGGCAACGTAACCCTGAAATGTCATTCCCTGATTTACGACAGCAAAGATAATATCGTGGTACTTCCTCAAAACAAACTTGCCGTTATCGATGGCTTGAAGGGTTACCTGATTGCCGAATCGGACAATGTACTGTTGATTTGCAAAAAAGATGAAGAGCATGCCATCCGCAAGTACGTCACCGATGCACAAATCAAACTTGGAGATGACTATATTTAAGTAAATAAAATAGCGGGAGCCGGATATCCATCCAACTCCCGCTTTCGTTTATCTAAGGGAGGAAAACAGTTTGTTTAGAGCGCGACACGGATAGCTTCAGCCACGGCCTTAAATTCATCATCCGTCAGCTTCAACTTCGGATTGGAGAAAATCATATCTTTTTCGTTCTGCATCGGAACCAGATGAATGTGGGCATGAGGAACTTCCAAACCCAAAACAGCCTCACCCACCTTTTTGCAAGGGAAAGCCTTGCCGATGGCAAGCGCCACTTTCTTGGCAAAGACATGCATCTCCGCCAGGTCCCCGTCACTCAAATCAAACATATAGTCCACTTCCTGCTTGGGAACGACCAGTGTATGGCCTTTCACCAACGGGTTGATGTCAAGGAACGCAAAAAACTTGTCGTCTTCCGCTACCTTGTAGCAAGGTATCTCACCTGCGATAATTCTGCTGAATATTGTTGCCATAGCTTATATAGTTTATATAAAATAAGGCAAGCCCGCATGCGGACCTGCCTTACCTTTAAAATGATATGTTCATTACCTCAAGATTAATCATGCCCTGTGGCACTTTGATTTCAGCAACGTCACCCACTTTCTTGCCAAGCAATCCTTGAGCAATCGGGGTATTGACTGAAATCTTACCTTCCTTCAGGTTAGCTTCACTTTCCGATACGATGGTATAAGTCATCTTCATGCCGTTCTTCACGTTCTTCAGTTCCACTTTGTTCAGTATCTGCACACTGTCAGTCTTCAACTTGGACTCATCAATAATCTTGGCATCTGCAATCACCGCTTTCAGTTTATTGATTTTCATCTCAAGCATGCCCTGAGCCTCTTTTGCGGCGTCATATTCCGCATTTTCAGACAAATCACCCTTATCACGGGCTTCAGCAATGGCTGCCACAATTTTAGGGCGTTCCACAGTCTCCAGGTGTTTCAAGTCGGCCATCAATTTATTGTAACCGTCTTCTGACATATAAGCCATAGTTTTTTCCTCCTTATATTATATTAGTTTTTAATGGTACTATAAACAAAAAAGAATTCCAACATGGTCAGCATGCTGGAACCCTCTTTCCTATTTCCTTTGCAAAGATAGGCTTTTAAACAATGCGTGTCAAGCAAAAAATGCTGTTTTGTAACACATTTACATAAAACGCCCTAATTTATAACACATTACAACAATTCCTTCACCGCTGCATCCAAATCTTTGATAGCATCGCCACGTGCACTCAACTCATTTTTCTTGTTAATGAGGAACAGTGCCGGAACGGATTTAACATTGTATGCACCGGCAAAAGTCGAGTAAACCCCATTAGCATCGCGCACACACACCCACGGCAAGTTGTCGGCTGTCGTCTTCCAATAATGTTCGTCGGCATCCAAGGAAACCTGATAAATTTCCAGTCCCTGAGCGGCATACTTATCATACAGGTCGCGCAACATATAATTATGTGTAGCCGAAACCGCACTCTGATAAATGGTGAAATCCAAAATCACCGCTTTCCCCTTCAAGTCGCTCAACTTACGCATATTTCCTTTCATATCGCGCAGGTTAATATCAATGATACCGGTTTCGTTCACTACCTCTTCGGGTATTTCCACCACCTTCTGTTGCGGAGTACGGGTATTTTTCATCCCCTTAATTACAATATTATAAAGGTTCTTGGAACGGTCGGCATGGGGATAATAATTATTCAGGCTGGTTGCCACGGCAGCAAAGCACTTAATATCATCCTTGCTATTCAGCGGGTCGAAAATCAGGTAATTGTTCAGTTTCTGGAACAAGGCGAAATAAGCCGCAGCCGTATTGGGCGCCGCAAAAATATAATTTATCTTCACTTCATCCTTATAATTCTTCAACAGGGAAGACAGGCTGTCTTCAAACACATCGGCGCCTATAGTATGAGCCTGCATGCTCTGAAGCAAAGCATTCACCTTAGTCTGGAGTTGCAGTTGTTTCAAGGTCAATTCTTTCATCTTAAGGCTGTTTGCCGAACCCTCGACGGTGTAAGCGGTAGAAAAATCGGCATACGGAGCTTTCAACTGAACCGTTTCCGTTGAATCTATAGAGAAATTGATTACTTTGTCATCCACCCGCAAACGATAAAATTCGGGAGACTCCGGACGCGTTTGCTTGAACGAGAACGAGCCGTCACCTTTCAGTTTTACCGAATCCAAAGGAACAATACCTTCCAAGGCCGAAGCCTCCAGATAAAGCATCTTGCCGTCAGCACCCGATACTTCACCCTCCACTTTGAATTTCGGTTCGGAATCACATGCACCCAAAGCAACTGCCGCAAGTGCCACAAATAAGATTTTCTTCATATTATCACTCAGTTTTATTTTTCCGGTGTATTTTTCAAGTACAAATTGGTCATTTCTTCCGTCTTCACCCTACCCGAAACCCACCTGCGCCCTATTTGCTCCGTGTCTATAGAGTTGGACTTGATACGGACCAGGTAAGGACCGGATACGGAGCAGGCACGGAAGAGACCGGAAACTGGTCATTATTTCCGATTTTCATCCCCTTCAAGCATTTCAGGTAATGCCCAATCCGCCTGCAAATATACTTCTTTTCATGTTTAGTCAAAGCATTTTCCCCGCTTCTTCCACATAGAAAATTGAAAAAAGCAACTAACTATAAACTTTTTATCTCATTTCCACCGCATTGCATAAATAAAATATGTATCTTTGCCCGAATTTTGAAAGAAAAATAGATATAAAACATTTTTTATGATTAACCCAATTGTTAAGACGATCGAGCTTCCTGATGGCAGAACCATCACGCTCGAAACGGGAAAGCTGGCAAAACAGGCAGACGGTTCTGTAATGCTTCGTATGGGTAACACCATGCTTTTAGCTACTGTTTGTGCCGCCAAGGACGCAGTTCCCGGAACAGATTTCATGCCGTTACAGGTAGAGTACAAAGAAAAATTCTCAGCATTCGGACGTTTTCCCGGTGGTTTCACCAAACGCGAAGGACGCGCTTCTGACTATGAGATTTTGACTTGCCGTCTTGTAGACCGTGCTCTCCGCCCTTTATTTCCCGACAATTTTCATGCAGAGGTATATGTAAACATCATCCTGTTTTCGGCAGACGGTGTTGATATGCCCGATGCACTGGCAGGACTTGCAGCTTCCGCTGCCCTTGCCGTTTCAGATATCCCTTTCAACGGACCTATTTCTGAAGTACGTGTAGCACGTATTGATGGTAAGTTCGTTATCAACCCCACCTTCGATCAGTTGGAAAATGCCGACATGGACCTCATGGTTGGCGCCACATACGAGAACATCATGATGGTAGAAGGTGAAATGAGCGAAGTATCGGAGAAAGATTTGCTGGAAGCCATGAAGGCTGCTCACGAGGCAATCAAAGTACAATGTAAAGCTCAGATGGAACTGGCAGAAGAAGTCGGTTCTACCGTAAAACGCGAATATTGTCACGAAGTGAACGATGAAGAACTCCGCAAGGCAGTTCATGACGCTTGCTACGATAAGGCATACGCCATCGCAGCTTCCGGAAACAAGAATAAGCACGAACGCATGAACGCTTTCGACGCCATCCGCGAAGAATTCAAAGCACAGTTCAGCGAAGAAGAATTGGAAGAAAAGGCTCCGCTCATCGACCGTTATTATCACGATGTTGAGAAAGAAGCCATGCGCCGTTCTATCCTAGACGAAGGCAAGCGTCTTGACGGACGTAAGACTACCGAAATCCGCCCCATCTGGTGCGAAATCGGTTATCTGCCCGGCCCTCACGGTTCCGCTATCTTCACACGCGGTGAAACCCAATCTTTGTCTACCGTTACTCTGGGTACCAAGCTGGACGAGAAAATCATCGACGATGTACTGGAACACGGCAAAGAGCGCTTCCTGTTGCACTACAACTTCCCTCCGTTCTCTACGGGCGAAGCTAAGGCGCAACGTGGTGTAGGCCGTCGCGAAGTAGGCCACGGCCACTTGGCATGGCGTGCTTTGAAAGGCCAAATCCCTGCTGACTATCCTTACGTAGTACGCGTAGTATCCGATATCCTCGAATCAAACGGTTCTTCTTCCATGGCTACCGTATGTGCAGGTACACTGGCACTGATGGATGCAGGCGTTAAAATCAAGAAGCCGGTATCAGGTATCGCGATGGGATTGATTAAGAATGCAGGCGAAGATAAATATGCCGTACTGTCCGATATCCTCGGCGACGAAGACCACCTCGGCGATATGGACTTCAAGGTGACCGGTACAAAAGACGGTATCACTGCTACGCAGATGGATATCAAGGTAGACGGCTTGTCCTACGAAATCCTGGAAAAAGCATTGTTGCAGGCCAAAGAAGGCCGCGAATATATCTTGGGTAAAATCACCGAGTGCATCGCAGAGCCGCATGACGACCTGAAACCGCATGCTCCCCGCATTGAAACCATGACTATTCCTAAAGAATTCATCGGCGCCGTAATCGGCCCGGGCGGAAAGATTATTCAGGGTATGCAGGAAGAGACCGGCGCAACCATCACTATTGAAGAAATAGACAACATCGGTAGAATCGAAATTGCCGGAACCAACAAGAAATGCATCGACGATGCAATGCGCATCATCAAGGGTATTGTAGCCGTACCGGAAGTAGGTGAAGTCTACAAAGGTAAAGTACGTTCCATCATGCCTTACGGTGCATTCATTGAATTCCTGCCGGGCAAAGACGGCTTGCTCCATATCTCCGAGATAGACTGGAAACGCTTGGAAACTGTAGAAGAAGCCGGAATCAAGGAAGGTGACGAAATCGACGTGAAGCTGCTCGACATCGACCCCAAGACAGGCAAGTTCAAACTTTCCCGTAAAGTTCTGCTTCCCCGTCCCGAAAGACAAGAAAGACCGGAAAAGAAATAAAACGACTCTTTTCTTCTAATAGATAAAGCCCGGCGGTAAATCCGCCGGGCTTTCTTTTCAACCCCATACAAAACAGGGATATGCAGAAAAAACAACATGTATTACTTGCATATTCCAAAAAGATTATGTTGATTTGTCGCATGAAACCTTAAATAGCATAAAACTCCTTAAAGAATGTCCGATTCCGGAAATTTACATACTATGAATCTTTTCTCCCGTTTCTTTCAAGAAAATCAGGAAAAGTTTCTGTCTTTTGCTTATTCCTACCTCAGGGACAGAGCGGAGGCCGAAGATGTATTGATGGAGTCCATGATTGCTTTATGGGAAAACCGCGAAAGATGGGAAGAAGACAGCAATCTGAATGCGCTGATGCTTACCATCATCAAAAACAAATCCCTCAACCACCTGGAGCACCAACAAATACGCCTGCGTGCCGAAGAAGACATCAACACCCATCGGCAGCGCGAACTGGATCTGCGTATCTCTACCTTAAGAGCCTGCGAGCCCGACCAGATTTTCAATACCGAGATACAGCACATCGTCCACAAAGTCCTGCAAGAAATGCCGGAACAAAGCCGGAAAATTTTCATGCTCAGCCGTTATCAGAACCTGACCAATAAAAAAATCGCCGAGCAACTGGATATTTCAATTAAAACCGTAGAAGCCAACATAACCAAGGCTCTACGCATCCTACGGCTGGAATTGAAGGACTATCTGGCATCTATTCTCCTTTGATATTACCGCATTTTTCACCCCCTCTGAAAAAAGTTTGAAAAAAGTCCTACTTTTCGATAGGGTTGTTTCCGTCTCGTCGGTTATATATACAGAGAGGCGATAAACAACTTCCCTATTTAATCAAACCGTTTTAAAAGATGAACCAAGAATTATTATATAAGTATTTCAGAGGAACCGCTTCCATCGAAGAAGAAAAGCAAATCCTGGATTGGGTAGAAGCTTCGGACGAGAACCGCGAAGCTTTCCTGAAAGAACGTATGCTGTTCGATATATCCTTGTTCTCTGAAAAACAAGATACAAAGAAGAAGACGACACGTCTAGTCCCGATGCTCCGCTGGACAGCACGCATCGCCGCAGCCATCATCGTAGCCGTATCGGGTTATTTTATGACTGTAGACTACTTATACAACAAAGGAGCGCAACTACAGACCATCACCGTCCCTGCCGGACAACGGGCACAAATCACACTTGCTGACGGCACACGCGTTTGGTTGAACTCAAAGTCTACCTTGACTTACGCCGGTAACTTCGGCCGCAAAGACCGCAATGTGGAACTGGACGGTGAAGCTTACTTCGAAGTTGCCAAAAATAAAAATATACCTTTCTACGTACATACCGAAATGAATAAGGTCAGAGTTGTAGGAACTTGCTTCAACGTTTGCGCCTACAACGGTAGCAAAGAATTTGAAACTACCTTGGTAGAAGGTATCGTAGACATTTATCCCTCATGCAACGACCAAGTGATTACCCGCCTTCAAAAGGATGAGTTCTTTGCCAACTATGATGGACGTTTAAAGAAAACCGTTCTCCCTTCATACGAGTATCTGCGTTGGAAGGAAGGTCTGTATTGTTTCGACGATGTGCCGTTCAGCGGTATCCTGGATAAACTGGAGAAATACTATAATGTAAAAATCACCGTAACCAGTCCCAAGCTGCTGAACCACGAAGGTCTCACCGGTAAGTTCAGAGAGCAAGACGGCGTCGAGCATATCTTGCGGGCCATTTCAAAAGACCACCCGTTCCGGTTCACCATCAACGAGGCTAAGGACTCGATAACTATATATGAAAAATAAGAACCTATAAATTTAGTACTAACCCTTTAAAACCTGAAATATTATGAAAGTATAAACGAAACAGTCAAAAAAAACTTCCCCCCTTTTTGATAAAAAAAGATCGGAAAGTACCCCCATACTTCCCGATCCGAAACAGTCAAAAATCGACCTTAATCAATTTATTAACTTAACACAGTGACAAAGATATGAGAAAAATTTCTTTGAATGGACTTTTTTGTCCAAAAAGTTTAGAATTTAAGCAATTATTGCGAACTATGAAGATCACACTATTTCTTCTCTTGTTTGTAACTTTCCAAGCTTACAGCGGGAATAGTTACTCCCAAAATGCAAAAGTCAGTATCCCCAATTCCCAGTTGAGAGTAGGCCAGGTACTTGCCAAGATTGAGGCACAAACAGAATATTTGTTTGTGTACAATAAGAAAAGCGTAGACGTACGCCGTACAGTAAACGTAAATGCAGAAAATAAAGCTGTATCCGAACTTCTCAACGAAATGTTCGCAGGAACGAACATTAAATACGTGATGGAAGGTAAAAATATCATCTTAACCGAAAACGGCGCAAGCGTAGACAAAGTTGCCGGAATCCAACAAGATAAAAACACCGTTAAAGGTGTCGTCACCGACTCTAAGGGTGAACCGATTATCGGAGCCAATGTTCTGGAAAAAGGAACGACAAATGGTGTTATTACCAATCTAGATGGTGAGTTCGTGCTTAACACACCCGCTAATGCTACATTGGTAATTTCCTATATCGGTTATGAACCTGTAACCGTAGCCCTCAATGGCAAAACATCCATCAATGTACAGATGAAGGAAGAAGCGCTGGCTTTGGAGACTGTAGTTGTAACGGCTATGGGTATCAAGAAAAAAGAAGCCTCATTGACTTATTCTACCCAACAAGTAGGCGGCGACGAACTGACACGTGCCAAAGATCCTAATATGATTAATGCATTAGCAGGTAAAACAGCCGGCGTTTCTATCACGCGTAACTCCTCCGGTTTAGGTGGTTCTGCCAAAGTATCTATCCGTGGTATCCGTTCAGCCAACTCTGATGGTAATAACCAACCTCTATATGTTATCGACGGGGTTCCTATGTTGAACAGCGTATCCGAACAAGCATTCTCGGCTATGGGTGGTAACAACGATGCCGGTAACCGTGACTCCGGTGATGGTATCTCCAACTTAAACCCGGACGACATTGAAAGCATGAGTATCCTGAAAGGTGCTTCCGCTGCCGCCCTCTACGGTTCACAAGCAGCCAACGGCGTTATCCTGATTACTACCAAGAAAGGTAAAGCCGGTATGCAACGCGTAACGTTCTCTTCCAACTTGACAGTAGACCATGCAATCTGCTTACCTGAATTTCAGAACAGATATGGCGCCAGCGGTGAAACAAGCTGGGGAGAAGAAAAAGCCGGTATGAAAGCTTATGACAATGTAGGCGACTATTTCAGCAATGGCGTGACAGCAACCAACTCACTATCGGTAATGGCAGGTAAAGAGAAAATGCAGACTTACTTCTCTTACGCTAACACAACAGCCAAGGGTATTGTTGACGTCAACAAATTGCAAAAACATAACATCACTTTCCGTGAAACAGCATCTTTGTTCAATGATCGTTTAACATTGGATGCCAATGTAAACCTGATGACTCAGAAAATCAAGAATCGTCCTACTTCAGGTGGTTATTATATGAACCCATTGGTAGGTCTGTATACTTTCCCACGCGGTGAAGATTTGAGTGTTTACCGTGATAACAACGGATTTGAAAAATATGATTCAAACAGAGCCATGCCTCTGCAAAACTGGTACACAGATATCAGTGGATTTACTCAAAACCCCTATTGGTTGACAAACAGAGTAACCAGTAATGATAAGCGTTTCCGTACATTGGCATCTTTGAGCGCCAACTTGAAAATCAATGATTGGTTCAGTGTTCAGGCACGTGGCAATGTAGACTATATCAACGACAATTACGACCAGAAGATGTACGCAGGTACAGCAGCTGACGTTGCACACGAAAACGGACGTTATATCAAGATGAACCGTCAGGAATTCATGGTTTACGGTGACGTGATGGCCATGTTCAACAAAACTTGGAACGACTGGGCTTTGAATGCAGCTGTTGGTAGCAGTATCAATACTACTAAAGTAAATTCACTGAGTCTCGACTCCGGTAAATCAGGCTTGTACAAAGCAAATGTATTTAATGTTCCTAATATGAACCTAGGTGGTGCAGGTACTTCATTCATTGATGAAACCGCCGACCAAAGACGTACAATCCAGTCTGTATTTGCAACAGCCCAAATCGGTTGGAAAGAAAGTGTTTATTTGGATTTGACCGCACGTAACGACTGGTCTTCCACATTGGCTAATACAAAGAGCGAAGGTTCCGGTTTCTTCTATCCGTCAGTTGGTCTTTCTTGGATTATCAATAAAACTCTCAATCTGCCGGAATGGGTTAGCTTCGGTAAAATCCGTGGTTCTTGGGCACAAGTAGGTAATGACCTTCCCATCGGTATCACCAGCCCGGCACAAACTATTACAGCAGGTGGCGTTGTGAAACCTATCGATTATTACTTCGCAGAAGATTTGAAACCTGAAATCAGTAATTCCATAGAAGTGGGTACTGAATGGAAATTCCTGAATAGCCGCTTAGACTTCGACTTCACATTCTATCGTACAGATACGAAAAACCAGCTTATCCGCGTTAATACAACCGCAGAAAAACGCGCTTATCGTTGGATCAATGCGGGTAAGATTCGCAACACCGGTTTTGAAGTAACCTTAGGAGGTACTCCTTTAATGAATGACAACTTCCGTTGGAAAACTCAGTTCAACTTTGCAACTAATAAAAACAAGATTGTTTCACTGGGTGGTACTCCTAACTTCCAATATGCTTCAGGTAACGTAAGTATGCCTTATAAAATGATGGTAGTAGAAGGTGGCTCACTGGGTGACATTTACGGTAACGTATTTGTACGTGACGCAAACGGTAAGATTATGCTTGAGCCGGAGACTAATAAAGATGGTTCAGAAAATGATAAAGCCGGGTTGCCACAAGTAACTACAGATAAAGCCGCAAAGATTGGTAATTTCAATCCCGACTGGACTCTAGGTTGGAGTAATACTCTGACATACAAAGGTTTCTCTTTTTATTTCTTAATTGACACACGCGTAGGTGGCGATGTAATTTCTTTAACACAAGCCGGACTAGACAATGCAGGTGTCAGCAAGAGAAGCGGTGATGCCCGCATGGCAGGTGGCTTCGTACTGGAAGGTCAAAAGATAGCAAACCGGACTGATAAGAATGGAGAAGAAGTAGATATGTCAAAGAAATTTTTCCAAATGGTAGGTGACCGTGGTAATGGTACTACAGAATTCTACAGATATGATGGTACAAACATCCGTCTACGCGAAATTTCTTTAGGCTACTCTTTCCCACAACAAATGCTTGAAAAGACAGGCTTCATCAAAGGCGTAGACCTTTCACTGGTAGCACGCAACTTGTTCTTCATCTACAAAGATGCTCCATTTGATCCAGATGCAACAATGTCTGTAGGCAACGATAACCAAGGTTTGGATACCTTCGGAATGCCTTCTACTAGAAACATTGGATTTAATATTAAACTTACATTCTAATTCCTGAACAATATGAATAAGATAAAATATACAACCGCACTGCTCCTTGGCGGACTCTTGGGTTTCTCATCTTGTACCGATAACTTTGCAGATTTCAATGATAAAAAGGGAGCTTATACTGAAGAATTGCAGAAGTACGATAACCAAACTAATCTGGTACCATTCTCTACTATACAGAAAGGGGTAATTTATCAGACAGGTGTAGATGGAACGGACTGGCAATATCAAATTATCCAAAACTTGGTGGCTGATATGTACTGTGGATATTTCCATGATATGAATGGTTCATTTAATAAGAATAACTCCACTTACAATTTGAACAATGGTTGGACAAGCGCAATGTGGACTTATGCTTACGGAAACGTTATGCCATCCATTGCTGACTCTGAAGAATTGAATACTGAAAAAGATTGGCCTTTATATCATGCTATCACTAAAATCCTAAAGGTAGCTGTACTTCATCGTGTAAGTGACTATTATGGTCCTATACTTTATGACGGATTCGGTACAGCCGAACAAATGCCCCAATCTCAGGAAGAAGTCTACAACCGCTTCTTCGAAGATTTGGCTAAAGCAGTCGATATTCTGAAAGCATACAAGGGCGGCGTTTCTTTTGAAAGCGCAGACTTCATGATGCCGGAAGGCAAACGTACTCCAGCTCAATGGTTGAAATTCGCAAACTCCCTTCGCTTACGCTTGGCCATACGCGTATCGAATAAAAATGCAACTTTAGCAGAAGCACAAGCTAAAGCAGCTTTGGATCCTGATAACGGAGGTGTATTGGAAACAGCTAATGAAACCGTAGGTGAATATGGCATCCGTAACCCGCTTGGCGGCGTTAATGGTTGGGGCGAAGTATTTATGAACGCAAGTCTGGAATCGTTCTTAAAAGGTTACAACGACCCACGCCTGAATTCTTATTTCAATCCCGCACAAGACGGTAGAGACACAGATGATAATATCATCAAAGAAGTTGCAGGTGTAAAACAGTTAAGCAGCATTGAAGGGGAGTATAAAGGTGTTCGCCAGGGAACAGGTGTAGCCGATAATCGCTACTCTACCCATTCAAAGACTACTATCACAACTACCAGCAAAATCATCGTGATGAGTGCCGCCGAGGTTTGGTTCCTCCGTGCAGAAGCAGCTTTGAGAGGTTATACATCTGAAAACGTAGAGAATTGCTACAAACAAGGTGTCACCGTATCCTTTGCACAATGGGATGCCAACGGCGTTGGTGATTATCTTGAAAGTGATAAAACTCCGGCTGACTATGTGGATACATTTGACAGCAAATTCGATGGAAAAGCCACTACCACCATTACCCCGAAATGGGATAATGCCGCATCTCCGGAAGTCAAATTAGAAAGAATTATTACTCAAAAATGGTTGGCGCTCTATCCGGAGGGTTGTGAAGCATGGGCTGAACAACGCCGTACAGGATATCCTAAACTTTTCAAAGTAGTCGTAAACAATAGTGGTAAAGATAATGCAATTAGTACAGATATCATGATTCGTCGCGTATTCTTCAACCAAGATTACAAAACTGATAATAAGAGCTTGTATGATGCTTTGGTAAGCAAACTGGGTGGTGAAGATACTGGTGCTACACGACTCTGGTGGGATACCGGAAAGAACAATTTCTAAAAATGAGAACTGATTATTAATTTCTCAGCCATTATTTAATATAGTAATAAAAATGGAGGGATTCTCTTTTTAAAGAGAAAAAGGGAATCCCTTCACAATATCTCTCTCAATACATATATCAATATTCTATTTTTAATCATTCTGTTATTAATTAATTATGAACAAACTATATTATATCATAATTTGTATCTTTTTTGTAGCATGTACACAGCTAGAAGATTTTTCAAGCACTGAACATAATGCAAATACAAGAGGAATTGTAAATACAGAAAATTCATCAATAACTAATCCCACCCTTCTTACTGATTGGGAAAATCTTAAGACTGTTGTCTTAAATACATCTACTCCCGATAATAAAAAAACAGCAACTTTACCTTGGGAAAATGGCGCTATCTCTTTAATGCCCGAATCAAACAGAAAAGATATTAAAAAAGAAGATGGGTGGACAATGTTGTTGCATACATTCAAAAACTATGGAGAAGATGAAAAAAGTTGCTACATGATTTTTTATAATAGATTTAGAGGTATACTAAAAGTCTTTTATTATTTAGATGAAAATCCAACACCTAACAATAACTTTCTATGGAAAATACAAACTGATAACAATCAAAAGTGCTCACTATTTAATATAGACCCCATATTCTCTCAACCAATCGATTCATTACCTAAAAACAACTCAATGATATTAAGTAATTTAGGTGATACACCCACCAATGGAGTTAGCCATGGCTGGAATGGATTCGAAATAAAAGTACCAGAATATTCTACAGAGTATCGCAATATAAATTTTACAATTCAAGGGTATAATAAAGCCATTAGTTCTTTTTCATTTACTGGAAATTCAACTTATACAAGTAAAGGAAGCATTATTAGAACCACTCCAGACAATAATGGTTCATCAAATAAAGGCACTGCAGATGTTAGTAGTGAAGGCTCTAAAGAAGTGATTAATAATATATATAACAGCAATAATGGATTTAGTGCAGGTAATATAGTTAAAAACGCCATTGCACAAATTCCACAAACAGGATATATTGAAGCCTTTTCAAAAGGGCTAAAATACGTTGGTAACATTTCTGCCTACTCTAACAACACCGTTCAAACAAGAGCAACAGCAACAGATGAAGTCAATATGGAAATGAAAGCACAAATGTCCGCTGAAGGTAACATATCTACGATACTAACTTCTGCCATTGCCTCCATCTCAGGAGTAAATTTATATAATAACAACGAAGATTTAGGAGTATGGTCAGTAAAAACTCCAGTAATAGTATGTGAAAGATATACACAAGTATTGGGTAATATTGTTCCATCCACAAATGGATCTGCTTGGTCATCGATTACTAACCCATATTCTCAATATCCGGGTAAATCGGTTGAAGCATATGTTAATATAAATCCTGCCTTAGAAAAATATATTATTAGTAAAAAAATTGATTGTGAGTTCGTGGTTTGCGATTCTCTACATGGGAAAGCATATCAAAAATATGGGACAAGACCTCAGACCCAACTTCTTTACAAAAGTAAAGACATTATGTTATCAGAGTCCAATTCATACATTACTTATAAATTCTCACGTTCATTCCCTTATAAAGCAGGCAAAAGGCCATTTTATGACTGGGGAGTCATTGATGATGATGGGGATTTAGTATTAATTACTGTAAAATTAGTCTTTAAATATAACGATAAAGAAACGACTGTTATTTCTTCTAAAATTTACAAACCGACTTACCGACAAGGAGATGTTGAATGGATACTGCATCGTGGAGACCCATTTATTGTAAATGACCCTGGAAGATTTCCATAAAAAACAAAGGTATATTTTTTGATTAGTGGTGTTTTCTCCGTATTAGTTTTTTACGAGGGAAAAGATTGTAAGGAGCAAAGTCTTGGGGGGCTTTGCTCCTTTTTTCTTGTACTAAAGATAAGCCACTGACGAAATTAACGTACCGAAAAGGAATGGGCATTACTTCACGGCACAGATGTTAATAGAAAAGACTCTGGAAGTTAAGAAAGAAAGTGTTTCTTGTTCACATAATGATACCCCAACCTTAAGAATAAGCATTGTTTCAAGGCTTGGAAATGTTTTTTATAAAAAGGAACCGATGGAGAAAAAACCTACTCGTATTGCTGTATCGGAAGTTCTCCACGCAAAGCACCGAGAGCATTCAGAGCAAGTGCTTCCAATTCATCTTCACCGGGATAAACATGAACCGGGGCAAGGAAGGAGATACGTTCTTTCAGCCGGGAAATGATATAATCGGAATAGGCCATGCCACCTGTCAGCAGGATAGCATCTATCTTACCGTAAAGTACTACGGACGCGGCACCGATGCTACGGGCTATCTGATAAATCATGGCATTGAGCACCAACTCCGCATGTTTATCTCCCTCCTCTATCCGCTGAATGATGGCGGGTACATCGGTAGTTCCAAGATGGGCAGTGAGCCCGGCACGACCGGAAATGCGCTTTTTCAATTCATCTTTAGTGAAACGTCCGGAATTACAAAGGTCTATCAACTGACCGGCGGGAAGAGTTCCGGCACGCTCGGGAGAGAACGGGCCTTCACCGTCGAGGGCATTGTTTACGTCGATGGCACGGCCGTGATAGTGAGTACCCACAGAAATGCCGCCACCCAGATGGCAGATAATCAGACTTAAATCTTCATAACGGGTGTGATGCTCGGCAGCATAACGACGGGCAATGGCACGCTGGTTCAAGGCATGCCAGATAGTGATGCGGGGCATCAAAGGAGAGCCGGTGACGCGGGCTATTTCGTCCAGTTCATCCACAACACCGGGATCGGCAATGAAAGCACGGCAACCGGGAAGAAGGGTAGCCAGTTCCGCCGCAATCAGGCATCCCAGATTGCAGGCATGGCTGCGCATGGCATGGGCTATATCATCCAGCATGGCATCGTTCACCTCGTACACTCCACCAGGAATGGGTTTCAGAAGCCCGCCACGCCCCACGATGGCATCAAATTCAAAAGGAATACCATTGGCTTCCAAAGCTGCCAATACCAAGTTTTTACGGAACTCAAACTGGTCGATGATACGGGGATAATGGGACAACTCTTCTACCGAATGACGAATGTTATTCACCAAAAGAGGCGTTTCATTTTCATAAACGGCAATCTTTGTCGAGGTTGAACCGGGGTTGATAGCAAGTATTTTCATTAATTACGAATTACTGGTGAGACAAGCCATGGCAATGCTGTAGTACTTTGACAAGCCCGAATCGCTGCGGGAAGGCAGGACTACGGGACAAATAGGTCCTTGCAGCAATCCCGCCATATCGGCATGGGAGAACAGGGAAACTGCTTTATAGAATGCGTTGCCCGATTCTATATTCGGGAAAATAAGTACATCCGCCTCGCCATTGATGGGCGAAACAATGCCTTTGATATCACCACTCGTTTTCTCGCAAGCGGTTTTCACATCCAGCGGGCCATCGATGATGACATTGCCAAACTCACCGGCTTCGGCAAGCTCTACAATATTGACGTAATCCAGTGAATGGGGAAATTTGGCGCTCACCTTTTCCGTACAATGGATAAGCGCAACGCGCGGTTGCCTAATGCCGAAATGATGACAGGTACGGATTGCATACCAAATCATCTCGATGCGCTGCTGCAAAGTGGGACGGGGAATGACTGCCGCATCCGAGAAAAACAACAGTTTATCATACGTAGGTATCTGCATGACGGCAAGATGGGTCAGGATTTTACCTTTAGGAAGTAGCCCCTTTTCCTTGTCAAGTATGGCATGGAGCAGATTATCGGTGTTGATAATTCCTTTCATCAGGATGTCCGCACCACCTTCGCGGACTATACGCACAGCTTCACGGGCGGCTTCATCAGGATCTTCAATATGCAGGGTCCGCACATAGTCGGGATATTTCTTCAAAGTGGGATATTTCTCCAAAACGGCAGAGTCTCCAATCATCAGGAATTCCGCAATACCTTCGTCCAAAGAACGGGCGATAGCATATTCTGTATTGGGGTCATTAGCGCATACCACTGCGATGCGTTTCCGCTTATTCAAAGTTTTCAGATGGGCAGTCAGCTGACTGAAGTTCCGGATCGGTTCCATAACGTTAGATTTTTAGCAAATATCCGAAAAATAGTCGAAAAACAAAGGATAACGGGGTGTGAAATTTTATATGTTTAATATCATTTTGAAAGTTCACCACAAGGAGGCACAGAGTTTCACCAAGAACTGAGGCAATGACTAAACGCAGATCAACGCAGATTTGCGCAGATTATAAGGCTGCGCTGTGTTTAATTCTTTGCGCAAATCTGCGTTAATCTGCGTTTCACAATAAAAACTCTGTGAGACGCTGTGTAATCTGTGGTGAATTGTGTATTTTTGCGCTAAATACACTCAAGTTATTTATGAGCAATCTTATTTTTCCTCCACATATACAAGAAGGTGACCGCGTGATTATCGTTTCCCCTTCCAGCAAAATAGACAAGTCCTTCCTGAAAGGAGCCAAGAAACGGCTGAAATCCTGGGGCTTGGAAGTTGTCATGGCAAAACATGCCGGAAGTGCGCACGGGACGTATGCGGGCAGCATACGGCAACGCCTGGAGGATTTACAAGATGCGATGGATGACGAAAAGACAAAAGTTATTTTTTGCAGTCGTGGCGGATACGGGGCTGTCCATCTGGTGGACAAACTGGATTTCAGCAAGTTTAGCGAACACCCCAAGTGGCTCATTGGTTTCAGCGATATAACCGCCCTGCACAGTGTGTTCCAACAGAGTGGATTCGCTTCGCTGCATGCGCTCATGGCACGTCATCTGACGGTGGAACCGGAAGATGATTTCTGCACGTTGGCGTTAAAAGATATTCTATTCGGGCATCTTTCGCCGGAAACGGCAGAAACCGTTGAAACATCGGAGGATAAATTCAGTTATGTTTGTCCGGCTCATAAATTGAATCACAAAGGCAAAGGCAAAGGTATCTTACGAGGTGGCAACTTGTCCGTATTCTATGGGCTGAGAGGTACGCCATACGATATTCCGGCAGAAGGAACCGTTCTTTTCATTGAAGATGTAGGCGAACGCCCTCATGCCGTGGAGCGTATGATATACAATCTGAAATTGAGCGGTGTACTGGGGAAACTTTCGGGACTCATTATCGGGCAATTCACCGAATATGTGGAGAATCATTCGCTAGGGAAAGATTTATACGGGGCCTTGGCCGATTTGGTGAAGGAATACGATTATCCGGTGTGTTTCGGGTTTCCGGTAGGGCATGTCAGCATGAACGTACCGATGATTAATGGTGCTGAAGTGATGCTTGAAGTTGGAAGAAAAGAAGTGAAATTGAGTTTTAATATAAAAGAAGAATGAAACGGAATTATACATTTATCCCGTTATTCCTGCTGCTGTTTGTTGCAGTAGTGGCATGCAGTAACAACAGTAAATCTGCCACAGCCGAAAGTGAGGGGAAAAAGCCCGAAAAAGTAGTCAATGTCCCCCAGTTCGATGCGGACAGTGCTTATCATTACGTCAAGGCTCAAGTGGACTTCGGACCGCGCGTACCTAATACGGAAGCCCATAAAGTTTGTGGAGAATATCTGGCGAAGAAGTTGGAGCAGTTTGGCGCAAAAGTCTACAACCAAAAGGTGGACTTGATAGCATACGACGGTACGATACTGAAGACACGCAATATTATCGGTGCCTACAAACCGGAATCAAAAAAGAGAATCGCTCTTTTTTCGCATTGGGATAGCCGCCCGTGGGCAGATGCCGACCCGGATGCAAAGAACCGGCACACTCCTATCCTGGGCGCGAATGACGGCGCAAGCGGTGTAGGTGTGTTGCTTGAAATTGCACGGCAAATCCAACAGCAGCAACCGGAGTTGGGTATCGACATTATTTTTGTGGATGCCGAGGATTATGGGACGCATCAGGATTATAAGGGAGACCATAAAGAAGAATCTTGGGCGCTCGGTGCGCAATACTGGGCACGCAATCCTCATGTGCAGAATTATAACGCGCGTTTCGGTATTCTACTGGATATGGTAGGCGCCAAGGATGCCACTTTCTTCTACGAAGGATATTCTGAGCAATATGCCAAGGACATTAACCGCAAGGTGTGGAAAGCGGCAAATAACCTGGGTTATGGACGTTATTTCGTAAAGGAAAGAGGTACTACGGTTACGGACGATCATTTATTCGTTTACCAGTATGCACGTATCCCGACAGTAGACATCATTCAATACAGCGAGGAAACCGGGTTCTATGAGAACTGGCATACTCTGAAGGATGATATGGATGGCATTGACCGGAATACGTTGAAGGCTGTGGGACAGACGGTGATGGAGGTGATATATAAGGAAAGGTGACAAGGTGATGAGGTGACAAAGGAAATAAATTATGAAATAATCTAAGAAAGGATAGAGTATGAGTATCAATGAAGTACAAGATGAAGTAATTGCCGAATTCAATGATTTCGACGATTGGATGGACCGGTATCAACTTCTGATTGATTTGGGTAATGAGCAGGAGGCGCTCGACGATAAATATAAAACGGAACAAAACCTGATTGAAGGTTGCCAAAGCCGCGTATGGCTGCAAGCTGACGATGTGGACGGAAAGATTATATTTCAAGCGGAAAGTGACGCCCTGATTGTGAAAGGCATCATATCACTGCTGATTAAGGTTCTTTCAGGACATACTCCTGATGAAATACTGAATGCCGACCTTTATTTTATTGATAAAATCGGATTGAAAGAACACCTTTCTCCTACTCGCAGCAATGGTTTGCTGTCAATGGTGAAACAAATGCGGATGTATGCGCTGGCGTATAAGGCAAAGGAAGGGAGAGGGGAATAAAAACTATTAATTATTTTTCAGACGCGGATTGAGGGATTAAGCGGATTTTATTGTATAAAATTGAACAGCCCTTTCTTACAGATAGTAGCGCAGCCTTTAAAATCCGCTTGACCCGCTCAATCTGCGTTTAAAAAATTAAATCACACACATAAATTCTCATTTTCTTAATCCTCTTGAAACTCCAAAATATCTCCCGGCTGACAATCGAGCACTTTGCATATAGCCTCCAGTGTAGAAAAGCGGATAGCTTTCGCTTTACCTGTTTTCAGAATAGAAAGATTGGCAGGTGTGATATCTATTTTCTCAGCCAGTTCTCCCAAAGATATTTTTCTTCGGGCCATCATTATGTCAAGGTTTACTATAATCATCTTTTTTTCCTTTTTTCAGCGTTAGGTTAAATTGTCAGGTCTTGTTCCTCTTTCATTTTCAGTCCGATTGCAAAAACTTCCGCCACTATCAGTGCAGAAAGTCCCAAAACCAACATAGTAGTACTTACCATATCTGAAATCCCCAGCTCATATCCACGAAGAGAGAATACTTTTTCAACACTGCAAAGATTTAAATAGGCAGTGATGAATGTACAGCAGAAACCAATGATAAGCGCTATGCCCATCCGACGTAAACGGCGTACATTCCGCCATTTAAAGATATCAGACTTATTAATAGAAATGATGAGACGTATGAAAAGTACAATAGCCCATACATACATGATGAGTTGCAGAAAATCCAAAACTTTGACTGTAATGGACTCCCACACCGTAGGTTGAGTGTCCACACTGACTACCATGGAAGAATAGATAGCCGGTAAATACGCACCGCTCTTTTCATTGTACACAGAATCGTTAAAGAAATTCCCCCCCGACAAGGAGAAGCTATGCGACACCAAGTTGATGTATTGCATATTCATAATCTCAGCTTTTGCAGAAAGATCGGTTTTACTTTCTGTAACGGCTTCAACTCCCGCCTTGGCGCCAATAAAGAAATAGTAACCGGTTTCCAGGACTGAATAGCTCAATACGAGCACCACAATCAAACAAAGGATATTCAATCTTCTTTTCATGATTCTGTTATTTTTTTAGCATCAGATGGCTGATAATTATTCAGCATCCGGAAGGAAATTATAAATAATAATACTGCCACTACCAGGCAAATCAAATAGGTTGGTTCTCCAAGCAAGTCGGAGGTATAATTCACATTAGTATAGCACAGGCTGAGAAATACCGAAAGACTGTTATTCAGGATATGTATCAATATACCCGGTATCAAACTACCAGTTTTATAGTAAAGCCAAGCGAACAACAGACCGGAAATGGTGGCGCCCACTACCTGAGCGGGGTTAATATGGAAAATTCCGAATATTAGAGCGGAAAGTATAATTGCTTTTACAGGAGTGTATTTTTGCAAAAGGACTTTTGTGATTGCTCCACGGAATAAAAGTTCCTCCAAAATAGGCCCCAATATAGAAATACAAATAATTCCCAACCAGCCGGACTGTAGTACATCGAATGTATTTTCCATCCAATCCGGCAAGAAGGCAAGCTTAGACATCAGGAAATCAATCAAGAAAATGGTAGATAGACCGATAACGATGCTCCATAGCAGAAAAGGTGTGGAAAGAGGAGACCACATTTGTTTATCGCCTTTCAAATAGCCTTTTCTCCACAAATAAGCCGCCATACCGATAAATCCGAGTAACATGGCAGGTGCCAGTCCCACCATAGTAGCTCCTTCCATCGTGCCATGTACCATAAAAGTATAAAGCAAACTGAAAGGCGCAACTATAAATGCACTTAGAATTTGTATAGCAAAGTAAATCAGAACCAGTTTTATTGCCGTCTTCATTGTTTTCTTCTCTTTAGAATGTGTACAAATATACACTTTTTTCTACTAAATCGTCAAACAGTAGTCGCAATACCCATTAAGAACATCATCACCATGGAAAGTGACAATACCAATAACGTAATACTCATGAATGCTCTTTTCATAACCCAGACCTTTTAATTAATAACGTTTATTCTTACAACAAATTCTGTTTTACAACAATAATTTATCGTTTTTCGATATGCAAATAAAAAGAGTATTTCTGATATAGCAAAGGAAAACGATATTTTTTTATCGAATAACAATAAAAATAACATGTTTCTCAATAAAAATACAGAAGATATGCTGAATTTAAAGAAGAAAGCGGTGGATATTTCCGAGAAGAGGTGAAAATCAAGAAAGGATTTCCGTCACTTCAATCTCATCTTTCTGAAGTTGCGCAACGAGTTCTTCTATTGTATCGAATTTCAATTCGGGACGGGTACGGCGTACAAAAGAAATACGCATCGGCTGATTATAAATATCAGCATTAAATTGCAGGATGTTTACCTCGATACTGCGGTCAGTGCCATTATTCAAAGTGGGACGATAGCCTATGCTCAACATTCCCATATACTTCTGTCCGCCGACATAAACATATACGGCATAGACACCATCGGCAGGCACTAATTTATCAGGATTGTCTACATGCAGGTTTGCCGTCGGATATCCGATGGTACGCCCTACACGGTAGCCGCCTACAACCGTACCTTCCAGAAAATAATGGTATCCCAGGCAATCAGCCGCTTCCGAAACATTGCCCTCCAATAAAAGGTGACGGATAACTGAAGAACTGACAGTAACCTCTTTATTGGAATATGCGTATGCCGGAAGTACCTCCATTCCTAACTCGCCGCCATAGCGCACGTAGTCGTCAAACCCTTCTGCACGATTGTGCCCGAAACGATGATCGTATCCCACAACGAGGGCTTGTATCCGGTATTTCTCTTTCAATACGGTCATGAATTGTTGAGCGGAAAGTTGTGCCAAATCGGGAGTAAAATCGAGCATGACACAATAATCTATTCCTGTATCGGCAAGCAAATGTACTTTTTCTTCGCAAGTAGTCAGCAATTCAGGATGAAAATCGGGCTGCATCACTTTACGCGGATGCACCGGGAAAGTGATTACGGATGAAGCCAGACCACGCGAAGCAGCTGCCGCACGTACCTGTCCTATCAGGAAACGATGACCGCGATGCACTCCATCGAAAAAACCGATGGTTGCTGCACTTGGCTGAAGAACTTTATCCGATATTTCATCTATTAACTGCATATTCACTTACGCTGTCTCAGCTATTATAACAAATCATTTAAACAAATGGCTCCAATCTTCACCGGCTTTCGGCATATAAGTAGAAATTCCCAATGATTCCGCCACACGGCAGTTATCAGCAGAATCGTCTATAAAGAAAGTTTCTTGGGGGGCTAAACCGGCATCATCCAGCACTTTCTGAAATATCTCCTTATCGGGCTTTGCCATATTCATTTCATAGGAAAGGAATATATGTTCAAAATAGTCTTCCACACGAAAAGTCTTATAAGGGAAAGCATGCTTGCAAGCCCACTTCCAGTGGATTTCGTTGGTGTTGCTCAATAGATAGACTACATAATCTTTACGCAACTCCAGCAATAGTTCCAACTTATAAGTCGGTATATTTACCAAAAAACTATTCCAGGCGGCATCTATACGCGCATCAGTGATAATCTTCCCAATCTTTTCACGAATGGCATTTCTGAAATCAATGCTGGTTATCAAGCCTTTCTCATAACTATGGAAGAAATCCTGCTGATGACAGAAATCCAGCGTATGCTCTACATCCGGCAGACCTAACTTACTGAAATTCTCCAAACAACGCTGACGGTCTAAATCCAGCAATACACCACCTAAATCAATAATAAGGTTTTTAATTCCTTTTCTTTTCATTTCTTATTTCTCTGAGTTAAACGTCGGATATAACGAATCACCTCACCTACCCATAATACCAACGAAGTGGAGGCTATGATAACTATCCAGGTAGTCAGGTCGAGCGGCACGGTGCGGAACACTGCCCCGCCAAACTGTACAATAACGAATTGCCCCCCTAAGATGGCGAGTACCACCAGCTCCATTCCGTATGACTTGGAGATACCCGAGAAAGCGGAATCAGGGGTTCCGAATACCCGGGCATTAAAAAGGTTCCAGAATTGCAACATGACAAAGAAAGTAAAGAATATAGTCAAACGCCGAGGAGTCATTCCGCCTTCTTCATTATTAAACCAGAATAACATTCCCATCAGCAATATAAGGAATATGGTTCCCATGGCAAGGATGTAATTCCTCATGGATTTGGTGATAATGAAATCAGTGCTCTTACGGGGTTTCTCATTCATCACACTTTCGCTGGGTGGGATGGAAGCCAATGCGAGGGCGGCGAACGTATCCATTATCAGGTTCACCCAAAGCATTTGCGTAACGGTCAGCGGTAAATCGGTACCCACCAACGAACCAAGCAGCACGATAAATAATGCCACGAAATTGATAGTCAGCTGGAAAACGATGAAACGCTGGATATTCTTGTAAAGTGAACGTCCCCACATGACAGCTGTACCGATACTGTTGAAAGAATCATCCAGCAAGGTGATATCACTCGCTTCCTTGGCGACGGAAGTCCCCGTTCCCATGGAAAGCCCCACCTGGGCATGGTTCAATGCGGGAGCGTCATTCGTACCATCACCCGTAACGGCTACTACTGCGCCCTTCTGCTGCAACAACTGCACCAAGCGCTGTTTGTCGGTAGGACGGGCACGTGACATCACTTTCAAATCCATCACACGGTCAAGGGCTTCTTCATCCGTCAGTTCGGCAAATGCCGCACCGGTGATGCGATTACGTTCCACATCCCCCGGTTGCCACAAGCCAATCTGGCGGGCTATTTCAGTTGCCGTTCCGGGAGTATCGCCGGTTACAATCTTCACACCGATACCTGCCGACTGGCATTTGGCGACTGCCGCCGGAACATCCGGACGGATAGGATCACTGATGGCAACTACGCCCAGGAATGATAAGTCATTTTTGGAAACCAGCTCCACGCAGTCCTCCGTATCCGTATCATCCACAATCTTAAAGGCAAAGCCAAGCGTACGCATCGCCATATTCTGATAATTCAGCAATTGCGCTTCTATCGTCGAACGGTATTCCACCGCATCGACTTGTTTTCCGTCCAAAAGGACATTTTTGCATTTACCCAAAACAATCTCAGGCGCGCCTTTCACATAAAGCACCCGTTTACCAATAAGAGGAGATTGTACCAGAGTCGCCATGAATTTCCGTTCGGTAGAGAAAGTCAATTGGTCTATGACCTTGGCACTTTCGCGAAGTTCAAGGTAATTGCGTTTCCAACCGTCGAGCCACAGCAACAGAGCCACTTCCGTAGGATTTCCTACCCCTTTGGGCTTTTCACCGGGAGTCATTTCTTCAAGGAAAGCAGTAGAATTGGCACTGATACCCTCCGCCACTAAATTACTGAGGTCGTCTTCACCGATTTCGCCACCATTTTTCAATCCATAGAAACTCGGTTCGTATACCTGCATCAGGTTTTGCGTCAATGTACCGGTCTTATCCGTACAGATAACGGTAATTGCCCCCATCGTTTCACAGGCATGCATTTTACGCACCAGGTTGTTGGTAGATAGCATACGGCGCATGTTCAGCGCCAGACTGAGTGTGACACTCATCGGCAACCCTTCGGGAACGGCCACCACTATCAAAGTCACCGCCATCATGAAGTATTGCAGAGTTGCCTTCAAGGCAGGTAACCATTCTTCAAAAGTATGGAAAGAGCTGAAATTATAAACCAGCAACACATCTTTTATAAAGAAGATGGCAAAAGCCAGACCGGCTACAGAAAAACCGATCTTACCTATGAGGTTGGCAAGTTTCGTCAACTGAATGTTCAGCGGAGTAGGCTCGGTACTTTGTTCCGTACTCTGCCGCGCCACTTTTCCGATTTCCGTAGCATCGCCCACACACTCCACACGCATGGTGCCATGACCGTCGACTACAGTCGTTCCACGCAATACGCGATTGGAAGCATACGTAGCCTCATCATCGAAATCGGTTTCTACTGTGGTTTTCGTAACGACGGGTTCTCCTGTCAGGTTCGATTCATTGACTTGCAGGGAGATAGCTTCCAGCAACTCACCGTCGGCAGGAATTTCTTCTCCGGTTTCAAGCACGATGACATCGCCCACCACCACATCTTTACGTGGAATTTCCTGCACATGCCCGTTACGGATAACTTTTACCAAAGTCTCCTCGTTCACGGCATTAAGCAAGTCGAATTTTTTATTGGCATCGTATTCAAAAAAGAAACCGATGCCCGTGGCAAGTAAAATAGCGGCTATAATACCTACAGTTTCGGCATATTCGTTCTCTACTATGGAAATTATCAAAGAGAAAAACGCGGCAACCAGCAGCACTCTTACTACCGGATCTTCAAACTTCTCCAGATATAGTTTCCACAAAGACGGTCGCTTGGGAGGTGTCAATAGGTTTACACCATGTTCAGCACGGCTCTTCCGTACTTCTTCGTCGGTAAGTCCGACATGATAATCATCCTTTGATGCAGTCATGCAAGTCTTTAGGTTTAATTTTGAATCGCAAAAATACGATAATAATTCGGTATCCGGCGAGTTATTAAATCTTTTTATAAGTTTGCGATGTCAGTCCTTTTCCTAACACAAGCAAAGAACCTATTTTCGGCTTACGGGTAATGTGAACCAGAAAGTGGAACCTATACCCTCTTCGGACTCCACTCCTATCTGCCCACCTAATTTATGGACAATAGTCTGGCAAATGGAAAGTCCGAGACCTGTACCTTTCTTTTCCTGTTCCAGCTTCACAAAACGGTCGAATATTTGCCCGAGTTTCTCTTTGGCAATGCCGCTTCCGGTATCTTTCACATAAAAATACAAACCATTCTCAGTGGGTTTACATCCAAGCGTGATGCTTCCTTGTGACGTAAATTTCATTGCATTGGTCATGAAGTTGGAGAGAACTTGCGCAATCCTGTTACGGTCTGTATACATTATATACTGCTCCTGAGATACTTCACGGATTACTTTCACTGGAATACTTTGTTCGGACAACCTCATGCGGAACAGTTGTTCCAAGTCAGACATCAACTGATTAATATCCACATCCGAGAACACAAATTCCAATGTCCCGGCCTCTATTTTCGAGAGATCCAATATATCTGCTATCAATTGTTGCAACAGTTCATTGTTGGTGCGCACTATTCCCATATACTGTTCCTTTTCCTCATCAGTGGTTGCGGAAGACAATAATTCGGAGAAACCGACGATAGCATTCAGCGGGGTACGGATTTCATGGCTCATGTTTGCCAGGAAAGCAGATTTAGACTGGTCGGCCTTTTCCGCTTTTTCCCTTGCCTGCTTCAATTCCGCTTCCACATGTTTCAGGTGAGTGATATCATGCACGGTGATAACCATACTCTCCTCTCCTTCAATCAACATATATTCACCGGAAATATGCGCTTCGCACTCATCCGTAGTTCCATCACTCTTTCCTACGTTCAGTATCGCATCCAAATCAACAAAATTATGCTTGGTACGGAAAGCATTTTCTATTGCATTCCGCACAGGACAGTGACTACAGAAACTATGAGTGCCACATCCTCCGGCAGCCGACAGAGCATTGGCACATTGCAACAAGTCACCCACCCGTTGCGGCTTCGCAGGTCTAGCAGCTCCCGTTATGTCATAATAGTTAGTATAAAACACGGTGAAATCACGTTTTATCAATAAGACATAAGCATGAATATTCCGCATAATTGCCTGAAATAGCCCGTCGGTCATCTTCATAAAGCTAAAGATTTTAAGTATTATGACAACAAAGTTATCTTTTTCTACTCATACAAGAAAACAAAAAGGCAAAATTATTTGTTCTTACTTAAAGAACTCAAAAAAGAAAGTTATGGAAAAGTACATTTGCACAGTTTGTGAATATGTTTATGACCCGGAAAAGGGCGACCCGGAAAATGGAATCGAACCAGGAACAGCTTTTGAAGATATTCCTGATGATTGGGTATGCCCCTTGTGTGGAGTAGGCAAAGAAGAATTTGAGAAAGCCTAAAGATTTACGATTTTACGATTTACAATTTACGATTAAAGTTACTCTTCCACAATGCGAGAGAAGATATATAAACAAAACCAATCTCAATCGTAAATTGTAAATCGTAAAATCGTAAATATCAAGACGCTTTCTTTTCTTTTATATCACTGCTGGCCTCTACTACATTCACCACATAGTCACCCAGTTTTTCGCATTCCGCAATAATATCCATATAATAGACACCCATCTGATAATCATATTCCTTATTGTTCACATCCAGAATATTCTGATTTTTCAATTGGTTACGGTAATTATTGATTTCATTTTCTATGTTGAACGACTTGTTTACATCAATACTCTGATGTTCAGAACGTTCTACCACAACAATCATTTGGGCAAGCGCATCGTTCGTCAGCTTCATCATAAAGTGTACATGCTCGTATTGCTTTTCCGTAAAGTCCTGATTGGTCTGGCGTTTACGGTTAATGGTACGTGCCAAGTTATAACAGCTATCGCCAATACTTTCAATTTCAGTCACTTCACGAAGCATGGCACGTATCTGCAACTTACTCTCGGAACTTAACCGTCCCTCTGATACTTGGTTCAGGTAATTGGCAATCTCCAACTCCATGCTGTCACTGATATTCTCGTACTTCTCCACGCGACTGAACAACTTGTTGAAGTCATCATCCTTCTCTGTATGCAGCAAATCCTGCACCATGCCGAACATCCGGTGGGTACGTTCCGCAAACAGATGGATTTCCTTGCGGGCTTCCAAAATGGAGAGTTCGGCCGTAGAAAGCAAACCTCTGGATATGAAACGCAGACGATACTCCTCGTCCGTATCTTTCAAAGGAAGAATGACGCAAACAATCCGCTCTATAGCCTTTACAAACCAAATGAGCAACAACACGTTGAACACATTAAAAGCGGTATGGAAAGCAGACAGCTCAAATGCAACCCTTGTGGCGGAATCTGTCTGATGCATAACATTCGTTACAAACCATGACACTCCCGCTATGAACGGATGGAAGAGTATCAGCACCACTACTACACCAAAAACATTGAACAGCAAGTGAGCCATTGCCGCCCGTCGTGCCTGCGTGTTTCCTGTCAAAGCCGCCAAATTAGCAGTAATTGTCGTACCGATATTCTGCCCCATGGCTAGAGCAGCGCCCAGTTCAAAACTAATCCAACCGTTTGCGCACATAATCAAGGTAATAGCCATTGTGGCAGCGGAAGCCTGCACAATCATAGTAATTATTGCTCCCACCATCACAAAAATGAGAATGGATAAGAAGCCCATATCCGTATAATCTTGTACAAAAGCAAGCATTTCAGGGTTCTTGCTCAAATCCGGCGCATACTGTTGCAAAAAGGCAAGCCCCATAAAAAGGAAAGAAAAACCGAAAATAAACTCACCAACAGATTTGCGGGTACTTTTTTGAGAAAAAAGAAGAGGAATACCGAAAGCCAGGAGAGGAAGTGTCATTGCCGCCACATCGACTTGAAATCCAAAAACCGAAATAATCCAGGCTGTCACGGTGGTACCTACATTGGCACCCATTATCACACCGATAGATTGCGATAAGGTAAGCAGTCCCGCATTAACGAAACTCACCACCATCACTGTGGTTGCCGAAGAAGATTGGATAAGTGCGGTGATTAGGATACCGGTCAGAACTCCGGTCACCCGGTTAGTAGTCATTGCCGTCAGGATAGTCCTCAATCTGTCACCGGCAAACTTTTGAAGTCCTTCGCTCATGATTTTCATTCCGTAAAGGAACAAGGCCAATGAACCAAGTAGCTTTAAAAAATCATAAAAAGAGTATTCCATCTCTAATTAATTAAAGGGTTTCTTTGTGTCATTTGTTATTATGGTCTATATTTAACGTGTTAATCACCTCAAAAAAGACATCATGAAACACATGTTACAAATTTGTTGCAAAAATAACAATATTTCTAAAGAATTCCCTATCGGGAGCTCACTTTTGGATATTTATTACGGTTTTAATCTAAATTTCCCCTATCCGGTCGTCAGCGCCAAGGTAAATAATCGTTCTGAAGGGTTGAATTTCCGGGTATATAATAATAAAGATGTGGAATTTCTGGACGTACGCGATTCCTCGGGCATACGTACATACGTCCGTTCTCTTTGTTTTGTATTATATAAGGCTGTGAGCGAACTGTTTCCTGAAGGGAAATTATTCGTCGAACATCCCGTATCGAAAGGTTATTTCTGTAATCTGCGCATCGGGCGTCCCATCGAGCTGGAAGATGTAACCGCTATCAAGAAACGGATGCAAGAAATTATAGCCGAGAACATACCTTTTCACCGGATAGAATGCCACACTACCGAGGCCGTACGCATCTTCAGCGAACGGGGTATGAATGATAAAGTGAAATTGCTGGAAACTTCCGGTTCCCTATATACCTATTATTATACTCTGGGAGATACCGTAGATTATTATTATGGTAATCTGCTGCCCAGTACCGGATTTATCAATCTGTTCGACATCGTAAAATATTATGATGGCCTGCTCCTCCGTATTCCCAATAAAGACAACCCCACTGCGCTGGAAGAAGTAGTGAAGCAGGAAAAGATGCTTGATGTCTTCAAAGAACACCTGCGTTGGAATTACATTATGGGATTGAGCAACGTAGGCGATTTTAATCTGGCTTGTGAAGAAGGGCACGCCACCGACCTTATCAATGTGGCAGAAGCTCTGCAAGAAAAGAAAATAGCCCAGATAGCCGACGAGATTTATCACCGGGGAGAAAACGGAAACCGCGTAAAGCTTGTACTCATATCAGGCCCCTCCTCCTCAGGGAAAACAACTTTCAGCAAACGGCTTTCCGTACAATTAATGACTAACGGGCTACGCCCATTTCCCATTTCCCTGGATAATTATTTTGTAGACCGCGAAGATACTCCACGAGACGAGAACGGTAATTATGACTATGAATCACTTTATGCGCTCGACCTTGAGTTGTTCAACAGCCAACTGCAAGCTTTGCTTCGCGGTGAAGAGGTAGAACTACCCCGTTTCAATTTCACCATCGGCAAGAAAGAATATAAGGGAGACAAATTGCGCATCGACAAGCACACCATTCTGATATTAGAGGGTATCCATGCCTTGAATCCGGAACTGACACCACAAATTCCCACCGAAAATAAATATAAGATATATGTTTCCGCCCTGACTACAATTTCACTGGACGACCATAACTGGATACCGACTACAGACAACCGCCTGTTGCGCCGCATCATTCGCGACTTCAATTATCGCGGTTATTCTGCTCAGGAAACCATTTCCCGCTGGCCCAGCGTGCGTGCAGGTGAGGATAAATGGATATTCCCCTATCAGGAGAATGCCGACGTCATGTTCAACTCCGCTTTGCTGTTTGAATTTGCCGTGCTTCGTTGCCATGCTGAACCTATTCTTACAGGCGTACCACGCAACTGCCCTGAATATGCGGAAGCTTACCGGCTGATGAAATTCATCAAATACTTTACACCTGTACAAGATAAAGAAATTCCTCCTACCTCATTGCTTAGGGAATTTTTGGGAGGAAGTAGTTTTAAATACTAAAAAAGAAAAGGTAGGAAATCTCCGGCACCGAGGAACAAATCCTCCGACACCGAGGAACGTAGTCTCCGGCACCGGGGAACATAGCCTCCGACACCGGGGAACAAATCGCCCCCCGGCAACAGGCGAGATTACCCTCCATAGCAAAAAAATAACCATCATTCTTGTATAACCATAAAAGAATGTTTTTACCTTTGTATGCAAATCAAAAGAAATTACATGATGAAGAAAATAATTACTATTCTCCTTTTAGCTATTTTATGCTCTCTCAGCCAAGTATATGCGCAAAGTCGCGCCGATGAACTAATGAAACAAGCACAAGAGAATCTTGCGAAAAAAGAATATATCAAAGCCCGTTACCTGTTTTTGCAAGCTTACAACGCATTCGCCGCACAAGAAAAATACAGCCAGGCTGTGGAGTGCGGTGTTAATGCCAGCGCACTGTATCACCGGGAAAATTACTACAAAGAGGCTTTTGAACTGCTGCGCGGAACCGAACAATTAGTAGGGGCAGGCGAGCAAAAGTTAAAAAAAGGACTTCCCGAACTGCGTTTCCGCATCAACAAGGAGCGTCTGCAAATGTACATCAACACCAAAAACCCGGCCCGTGCCAAGGAGCAACTGAACAAACTGGAAGAGACCGCCAAAGCGGCGCACAATGATTCTTTAAGTAACGACCTGCTCTATACCCAAGCTAATTATTTCTATACTTTCGGTATGAATACGCAAGGAGATGCCACTTTTAAGAAGTTGATAGAACAGTACAAGCAACAAAAGAATTATCCGAAAGTGGATGAATGTTATAAAACCCTCATTGATATTGCCCGAAAAGCAGGCAATGCGGGATTGGTAGCACGCACATACGATAAATACATTGTATGGACCGATTCTGTAAAAGCTCTCACAGCCCAGGATGAACTGAACCTACTGAAAAGGAAATATGACGAAAGCCTGGTAACCATCCAGGAGAAAGATGATTCTCTTTCTGCTAAACAATACATCATCTTCAGATTGTGCGCACTGGCAATTGTCCTTGCCGTAGCTTTAGTATTGGGCGCCATCATCCTGATGCGTTTCATTTTGTTGACACGCAAGCAAAAGAAAGCCATCAGCATTGCTAATGAACATAATGAGTTAAAAACCAAGTTTATTCAAAATATCTCCGCCCAAATGGAGCCGACACTGGATACTCTTGATTCAAAACTGCCCGGCGTACAGGCTCTGCGCACTTTCTCCAACCATATACAGGAGTTGTCTGAATTGGAAAACACATTATCCGAACCCTACGAAATGCAGGAAAAGAATGTTTCGACTTTTTGTGAAAGCGTTATGGATAAAATCAGGAATAAGACACAGGAGGATGTAACTCTTGCAGTCAACGCTCCCAAGCTGAATGTAAAAATCAATCAGGAGCACTTAGAGCGTGTTTTGTTGCATCTGCTGGAAAACGCTGCGGAATATACTCCGGCCGGTGGAAAAATCTGGTTGGACTTCAAAAAGCGCGGAGCGCATACCCATCAATTCATCATCAGCGACACCGGTTCCGGTGTTCCCGAAGAACAGCGTGAAAGTATATTCAAACCTTTTACCGAAGTAAAAGACTTGACACAAGGTGACGGTTTAGGTTTACCTATCTGTTCGCTCATTGCAACTAAGATGAATGGTAGCCTGACGCTGGATAGTAGTTATACAAAGGGGGCACGGTTTATATTGGAACTGCACGCATAGTACATATAAGTTTGTATTGGGGTACTCAATATATCCTCACTCTCTTTATAAAGTGCCCTACTCATCTCTTTTGAGAGAGATAAATAAGAACGATAAAATGACGAGTGAAAATTCTCTCTCTCATAGTAAAGACGATTATCCCATTCATTCTACTGCATAAATAGCAGAAGATAAAAAACATTATTTTTGTAATGAACGTGTAATGAAGGAACAGAATAATGAAGCTAAACTTACTATTTGTATTCGTTCTATTATTGACTGGATGTACGTCCCAAGTCGACTACAACAAAGTATTAGTACAGGCGGACTTACTGATGCAGTCACGTCCAGACAGCGCCTTGTTCTTATTGGAAATCATTCCACCGAATAGCTTAAGGAACAAGGCGGACAGCGCATACTACGCTTTGTTGTTGACGCAAGCACGAGACAAAAATTACATTGTACAGACAGATGATTCGCTGGTACGAAAAGCCGTGCATTATTTTGATACCACAGATGATACAAACAAACAAGCCAATGCTTATTATTATTGGGGCAACATTTATAGAGATAAAGGCGAATATCCCACAGCCATAAACAGATACCTTATAGCATTATCCCGTATCACTTCTCTAGAAAACTATAAACTGCGTTCCGTTCTATATAGCAGTTTAGGCTACCTGTACTATATCCAAGGAGAAAAAGCAGAAGCAGATTCTATCTATTATCAGGCAGAACAGTTTGCCCTACAACAAGCTGATACCATAGGTTTATGCTATGCCTTAATCCAGCGAGGAATGATTAATTTAGAAAACGGAAAAGAATATTACCCTAAGGCCGAACAGCAAATGAAACAAGCACTCTCCATAGGTAAAGTATTCTCTGATTGTACTGTTTTAGGTCCAATCTACACCTCCCTGAGCGCTCTTTATAATGCAATACCGGATACCATAAAAGCATTGCAATATTCCCGTCTAAACTATACGACTAAAAAAGACACCATACATTGCTATAGAACTCTTCTATATTTAGGTAATGCATATTATTTGAACGGGCAATATGATTCTGCAAGAATTTTCTTACAGAAAGTCCTCGCTGCAGACAGATATTACGACAGCAAAGCGGATGCATGTATGCGTTTATCCGAAATAGCTCAACTGGAGGGGAAAATGGAATTAGCCATTTCTTTGTCCCAAAAACGTTCAGTATATTTAGATAGTGCAAGAATCAATCAACCAAGGACATCCACCCATCACACAGTCATTCCCTACATGCAAAACAGTAGCAAAGATTTTCCAGAGTATTATATACATAGTATTTATAAAGTGCTCGGTTTCTTTTTCATCACAGCTATTTGGTTCATATTATATTTATGGAAAAAGAACCAACGGTATAAAAAAGAAAGAAAGGAGTGGGAAGAAAGACTAAAAATCACAATCAGCCGAATGGAATTAGACACCCAAAAACTATCCGAACAGCAACATCAAAGGTTATTACTCGAAAGAGAAGTCAACCAACTAGAATTAAAGAAAAAAACATTTGCAAAAGAAGAGTATAAGATTTCTGCCATCTATACCAAAGTTATTAAAATTGCAAAAGAACTTGTGACAACAGATACGAAGGAAAATTTGAGTGAAGAAGAATGGAGCCAATTTATACTCTTGACCAATGCGGGATGGAACGGAATCATTACCTATTTGAACGAAACCTACGATTTGTCAAGGGAAGAAATACAGATTTGTTGTCTCTATTTGGCACAAGTTCCGGTTAAGCATATGGGGCATTTTCTGAGAGGGCAAGTTCGCAGCACCATCCAATTAAAATCGAAAGGCATTTTGCAGAAAATAGAAGCACCACAAAATATGTTACTAAAAAATATGCTATTTTTATTAGCAGAAAAGTTGGAAAATAACAAATAAGGCACTTTTTGGGCTTTTCATCGTTAAAATCGGGCATTATTCATACACCTGTCAATCTATAAATTCCTTATGTTTGTAACATAAAAAAATATAAGTTATATGAAAACACAAATAAGTACTTTAATATTTATCCTATGCCTTCAATTTGGCAGTTGTTTCTCATTGTGTGCTAAAAGTTATAACAATGAATCAGAAATAAAGTTAGAAAGCTATCCTATAAAAACAAAAGATAGTACAGGAGGTACGAATAAAGAAGAAGTTCCTATAAAACGAAGTATTCAAATCCAGCCTATTTTTGCTTATCTGCATAATAAGGTTATAAGCATAGATTTTGTGGAAACCTTTACTGTCGCTAACATCACTGTTACAAATGAGACAACCGGTGAAACTGTCTTTTTAGAAATGAGCAACAACCCTGTCAATCTCAATATCAATTTGAATGACAAAACCACCGGAAGTTACCTCATTGAAATAGAAGCAGATGATATCTGCTTACATGGTTATTTTAATTTATAATATTTTGTGCACCAAATATAAGCGGAATCGAAAAGCTTTAAGAGAGTAGAAAAAGAAATAATTATTACATTATGAAGAAGTATTTTATACTTTTAATACTCAGCGTATTGACTTCTATCACTTATGCTGCTGTGAAAATGCGTCAAGCCATTATCACAGATTGTGGAACAGTACATCAAATTCCTGATTGTGCCACTACAGAACAAGCATGTATGTTACTTGATTCGTGGTCAAAGCATGATTGCGGCTAGAAACTAACTATTTAAATTTATTCCTATTTCTTCAACAGTACACAGGAATTATTTACATGTTCTAAACTTGTCGAATCCTTTTTGGATTGGTATTCAAAAAAATTCGACAAGTTTAGCTTTGTAAAAGATGATATTTACAAGCATTTTTAAAAACCGATAATTATGAAACTTGTATTTTGTCTTATATCTTTTCTTTTCGTTTCGAGCATCGCAGCACAAGAGATAGATAATGTGTGGCTACGTGTCCGCTATGCTTCCAAATTCAAAAGATGGGAAAATTCAAAGAATATGTCTTCGGATGAGCATATACTGGATATCGGGAAAAATGTATCCAAGTTCTACAGTCTGTGGGAAACCGGAAATAAAGCAATCCGAGATAGCGTACTTGCTCATGGTGGTACTTTCCAAGAAGTACAAAATGCTTTGGGACGAATTGGATATCCTCGCAGCTATCAGTATTATGCAGTATATAAGAACTATCCCGAAAAAGGAAAGCTCACTTATACAGACAACGATTTCGTAGATTATCTATATGAAGAAACATTAGAAAAGCCGAAATGGATAATTTATACAGATAAAAAAAACATTGCAGGATATCAGTGCCAAAAAGCACAAACCAATTTTCGTGGAAGAACATGGATTGCTTGGTTCACTAACGATATACCTGTCAGTGATGGTCCGTGGAAACTATGTGGATTACCCGGTTTGATTCTGGAAGCGGAAGATAAGAAGAGTGAATTCTTTTTTGAGTGTATAGAATTGAAAAACATGGATGGAAGCAAGATGAATATGCCTAAACAGAAATACACAAAATGCAGCAGAGAGTCCCTAAAACAAATTTTAATTAAATCAGCAAAAGATCCGGTGGGATATTTCAGGCAATTGGGCATCGAGACAGATGCAGGAGTAGATGCCAACGGTCGACCGCTGAAATACGGTGACAAGATGCCGGTGTTCTTAGAGTAATAAAAAAATTAAACATGAGAATCGTACTGTTGTTCGTACTCTTTTTCTGCAGTGATATATACGTACATTCACAGCAAAATTTTCATGGAGTTACAACAGACAAAACCGATAAAGGCTTGGAGGATGTCGCTATATCGTTGCTAAATAAAGAAAAAGTCACCGTTGATTTCACTTATACCGACAAGAAAGGATTCTTTCAAATAGTTTCCGACTCTGTACCCTACTTCATCATGATGTCCCGTCTAGGGTACGAAAGGCTGATTATCCCAATAAAAGAATTCAATAACGGCAGTACTTTCAGATTGCAGGATAAAGGGTATAAGATTAAGGAAGTCAAAGTGACTTCAAACCGTATTCACGAAAAAAAGGATACACTAGTATATTCAGTTAGCGGATTTCAGATGCCCCAAGACAGAAGCATTGCTGATGTATTGAGGAAAATGCCCGGTATAGAGGTGCTCCCGTCAGGACAGATTAAGTTTGAGGATAAAGCAATCAACAAACTCTATATCGAAGGCATGGATCTTATGGGGAACCGTTATTCGCAGGCAACCAATAACCTGTCAAACAAAGTTATAAAAGAAGTCCAAGTATTGAGAAACCACCAACCCATATCCGCCCTACGCGGAAAGTCATTCAGCGAACAGGCAGCTTTAAATCTAGTATTTACAGACGATGTACGCTATACATTCTCAGGTAGTGCTGATGTCGGCACCGGATACTCCGAAAATAATGAACAGATTTGGGATGCACGCCTTGTAGGACTGTTCTTCGGAAAACGGCAACAGGAGCTGTCTATCTACAAATCTAACAATATTGGAGAAAATATCAGTAATGAAGTTAGTTCGCAAATCAGAGACAATGACATCGAAGAACTTTCTGTGGAGCCTTTATTATCTATACCATCCATATCCATGCGGGGAATAGATGAAAAACACTATCTGATGAACCGAAGCCATTTATTTGCTACCAACCATCTTTACAAAATAAGTAACACATCTCATTTGCGCGGGCAATTTACCTATGTAAATAGGCATGACAGACAAAAGGATGGTAAATACTCATCTTACTTTTATCCCGATGGAAACATTTCCATCTGTGAAGACAACAACCTGTCACTTAATTCAGGATGTTACACCGCCGAAATGGATTACCAGATAAATGACAACCGAAAATATATCCGCAACTATACCGTTGGAAATATAGAAAATAATAAAGTTGGTAGTTTTGTCAATAGTAATAACGTCATCATCCATGCTGCAACGCAAGTCAGAAAGAAGGATTTATCCAATTATTTTCAACTGATTAGTACTTACGGGAAAGGTCATGTGCTAAGAATTATGTCAAACAATTCTTTTCATGAATCACCCCAGAAACTGATTGTATCTCCAGGATTGTATGAAGGAATGATAAACAACGGAAAAGTATACGACACCTTTATGCAGAATGTGTACTCACGCAATTTTTATTCGCATACTTCAACAGAACTACAGCTTAAAATTGCCGGATTCTATGCCAATATGCGAATAGGTGTGAAATATAATAACCAAAAGATGAATTCCACACTATACTGCAAAAAGGATGATATAATGTACCCCACGACTGCCAACGACTTCGTCAACCAACTTACTTTTAAGGATATCATAATATACAGCACCCCCTCGCTGCGATATAAAAACTATCATTGGGAATTGCGGCTGGATTTCCCTGTTTCTTACCATCAGTACCGGCTTGACTATAAGAAGGAAGATGCAAAAGAAAACATACACCGCATTTATATAGAACCTTTATTTAACGCCACTTATGAACTGAATGCTTACTGGAAAGTCATCAATGCACTGAATTTCAGTTATCAGACACCAGACATCAATTATTTCTATACAAACTATATATTTACAAACTACAGGAACGCCTTTAGAGGTAGCAGCTTCTACGATTCAAAATCACTTGTCTATAATCTTGTACTCAGATTCAACAATCCAATGAATGGACTTTTTTGGTCAGTGGGAGGCAGCATTATTCCTAATTGGCAGGACAAAATGTTGAGTTCGAAGCAGGATGACATTTTGAGTTCGAACGAAATACTCGACATCAAGCATCGAAACTTATATTGGAATGCCCGCACACGGCTTTCGAAGAACTTTGGCTGGTGGAAATTGTTTACCTCGCTTACCGGAAATTACAGTCAATCCCAAACTAAGAACCTGCTCTCGGAGGAGGTGGTACCCTATACTACAAAGAATCTTTCGTTAGCATTCAAATTCTCTGTCCAGCCTTGCAAATACATAAGTGTTGAGGGAAGCGAAGAGTATCTGCGTTCTACTCTCTCCAGCGAAATAACACAAGGAGTACATGCTGAATATTACCACAGTATACTGACATTCAATGCTTTTCCCACAAATAGCTGGAAATTGAAGTGGGATAACCAATATTTGTTAAGTAGGAAACCCGTATATTCTTCAATTTTTTTTATGGATATCGCCACTTCATACTTGTGGAAAAAAGTAGAAATAGAATTAAGTATCAACAATGTACTAAATAAACGAAGTTTTCAACAGACAACTTATTCCTCCATGAGTGAAAGTACAACTTTAAATTATTTTCGTCCAAGGGAAATATTAATCAAAATGAGAATGAATTTCTGAATTAAGTGACAGTTTAGTCATTATATGAGTGTGACAGATAGATACAACAGAAAAGTATCTGCCATACCCCATCTATCACTCATATATCGATCTAATTATCAACAGGATATCACACAACGTGTGAGGGTATGACAGATACTTTCCTAAAAAGTCTATGTAGAGTTATCTCAGCGCCTCCACCTCTTCCGGTGTCAACGGGATTTTCTTTCCTAAGCGGCGCGCTCCGGTCTCGGTAATCAAATAATCTTCTTCATTACGGATACCACCGAAGTTGCGGTAGTCTTCTACCTTATCATAATTGATGAAATCGGTGAATTTCTTTTCACCTCTCCAAAGGTCAATCAATTCGGGAATGAAATAGATGCCCGGTTCAACGGTGTGCACAAAGCCCGGTTCCAGAGGAATGGCAAGGCGTTGGCTCTTGCGGCCGAACTGCGTACTCTTGGGCTGACCATTATAACCCACCCAGAGTTCTCCAAGATTTTCCATATCATGCACATCCAGTCCCATCATGTGTCCCAGACCGTGAGGATAGAACAAAGCGTGGGCGCCTTCACGAACGGCATCTTCCGCATTGCCTTTCATCAATCCCAACTCCTTCAACCCTTCTACCATGACACGGGCAGACAAATCGTAGACATCCATATAAGGAATGCCGGGACGAAGCGCCTTCACAGATTCAAGGTGCATCGCATTCTGAATTTCGTAAACGGCACGTTGACGGGGCGTAAAGGTTTTATCGGCAGGAACAGTGGAGGACATATCACCGGCATAACCGGATTCAACTTCCGCACCGGCATCAATCAGGAACAAATCTCCCGGTTTCACCTTATTGCCATGGTAATGGTTATGCAATGTCTGACCATTGACTGTGGCGATTGTAGCAAAGGAAAGTTCACAGTTATTAGATTCCGCAACGTAGTTCATTGCCGCCACTACTTCATATTCGTACATTCCCGGGCGAAGTACTTTCATTGCTTCAATATGCATGTCGGCAGTTACGTTACACGCCTTTTCTATTTCGGCAATTTCTTCCGCCGACTTATAATTACGTTGAGCCACCACCGCACGGATAAACGGAACAGAACCTTCCTGGTGTGCGGGCGGAACACCCAACCAGTCCATCAGTTTCAGTTTATGTTCGGCGCGATAGGGAGGAAGATAATGTACTGTCTGCCCCTTTTGTACTGCCTTATGCAGGTAACTGATTATTTCGGCGGCAGGACGGGTTTCCTTGATTCCCACGCGTTCGCTCTTTTCCTTCAAAGTGGGTTGCGTACCCATCCAGACGATATGGTCAATAGTCAACTCATCACCGAAAATAATCTCCTTATCCTCGTCGATATCGATAATGGCTGACAGTCCGGCAAAGGACAACCCGAAATAATATAGAAAGGTAGAATCCTGGCGATAACGGAATGTATTATCTTCATAATGCAGTCCTTGCTCATCATTACCCAAGAACAATAATACTCCCGAGCCAATGTTTTTCTTCAGCAGGGCCCGACGCTGCACATACGTTTCTTTAGCAAACATAACGCTTTGTTTTTTTGGTTTATGGACAAAGATATATATAAAAAACGAAAATAAGAACGGATGAGCACAAGAAGGTTGCAAACAAGGGGGATACAGCCCGGACTTACCGGATGGCCAAGCGCCGTAGCAAGAAACGGTTAGTTTTGCGAGCACCGGTAATCGCTAGGTGCAACACCTGTTATTTTCTTGAATATGAAGCTGAAGCACTGCACATTCGGGTAGCCCAGTTGCCGGGCTACGATGGCAGGAACGGCATCCGGCTTCAACAACATCCGTTTGGCAGCCTCCATCCGTTTGAACTGGAAATACTCTTGCAACGTTTTACCCGTTTCAAATTTCAGCAGGTCGTTGAAATAAGATGGGGAAAGATGGAGAGTTTCCGCAAACCGGTCAGATGCAGGCAGCTTACCGTTTTGCAGTTTGCCGGAAGCTATATAGTCGTCAAGCAACTGCTCCATTTTCCCTAAAATGGCCTTATTCTTGTTCTCACGGGTGATGAACTGGCGTTCGTAATAGCGGGTGCAATAGTCCAGCAGCAATTCGATGTGCCGCGAGAGGATAGTACCGCTATGTGTGTCGATGGGGTGATGCAACTCTTCTTCTATATTCCACAAACAACAGGTGATTTTTTCCGTTTCACGCTGCGACAGATGCAATGCTTCTTCCTTGTGGTAGTGGAAGAAGGTATAATTCTTTATGTGGTTCTTCAGTGTGGTCTGAAACAGCAGGTCGGGATGAAACACCAGCAGGTAGCCTTTGCCGGGCAATGTATTTTCCTCATTCATGCGAAAGACTTCGCCGGGCTTGAGAAAAACCATTGTCGCGTTGGAATAATCATAGTATCTACGTCCGCAACATGAGCATTCGTTCGGGCAATTTTCTATCAGCAGGATAGCATAGAACTCGAATCCGACAGTATCCTGTTCCAACGACGGGTTCTCCAGATTGATAAGACTCACCTGCGGGTGCAGCGTTTTACAGTCCAGGCAACGGTTGCACTCATATACGGTCCTGAAGTACAAAGTATTCCCTTTTTTCATATTTTTCTTACGGATTATTCTGCACACGGTATTCATTAGGTGTACATCCCACACGTTTTTTGAAAAGCCGGCAGAAGTGCTGAGGATACTGGAATCCCAACGAGTAAGCGATTTGGCTGACGGTTTCTCCCGTATAGGCCACACGCTCCTTCGCCACTTCTATCACTTTCTCTTGAATGTATTCCTGAGGTGTCTTGCCGGTTTCTTTCTTCACCAAGTCTCCGAAATAATTAGGGGAAAGACAAATCTTATCGGCGAAATATTTCACCGTAGGCAGTCCGTCAACTTCTGCAAACGGTTCTTCAAAATAGTTGTCAAGCAACTGCTCGAAGCGCGTCAGTACATCATGATTCGCCTTACTGCGGGTAGCGAACTGGCGTTCGTAGAAACGCATGCAGTAGTTGAGAAGTAACTCTATATAGTTTACGAGCAACGTTTTACTATGCTTATCCACTCCGTGTTCCAGTTCGTGGCGGAGGATTCTCAAACAATCCATCACAACATTCCGTTCCTCTTCGGAAATATGCAAAGCTTCGTTCACTTCATAAGAAAAGAATGTGTATTTCTTGATTGTCCTGCCAAGCGCCGTCCCCTGCAATAAATCAGGATGAAAAAGCAGACCGAGCACATTCACTTGTACACGGTCCGTAATCAGTGTCGTCTCCGTATCTTGCCCGGGGGCAAAGCATACGATGGTTCCTTCCTGATAATCATAATTTTGTCGCCCGTATCTGATATCGCAGGCTTTTTCGAGTTTCAGATAAAGCGCATAGACACCGTAATGCCAATGCGCGTAATTCATCTGCCGGGTGGCTTCATTCAAATCAACCACACTGATTAGCGGATTCAAAGTTTCAAGGCCATACAATTTGTTGTATTGGTCTACACTGTTCAAATTAAATATCTTATCCATAATCATCACCGTTTAATCCCTTAACAATACGTCCGTTGTCTATTGCATACAAAGATACGGGATAATTCCGTCACTTTTACAACCTTAATTACGGATTGTATGACCATGGTTACGGTTTACAGCGTTACAAGCCTTGCCTGCATTACAAAAACCGTAATTAAGGTCATAATCCGGGCATAACATCCGTAATTTATCTACCCGGAATGAAGAGAGAAATGCCGAATTTTGCAACATTCCAAGAAGAGAACTCACAAAACATAAAAAAATAAATGGAACATATTGTATTATCCAACGAAAAGGATGATGGCACGGAATGGGAGAACTGACGGTCTGCTTACGCTGATCCGCAATGGCAAACCAATGACGCAGGTACAGCAGTTGCGTCTGACAGTGCAACTCAGCGTTCCGGCTGTCATCGCGCAACTCTCTTCCATTGTGATGCAGTATATTGATGCAGCGATGGTGGGAAGTCTCGGTGCCGAAGCGTCAGCTTCCATAGGCTTGGTTTCAACAACCACATGGCTTTTCTGGGGGCTGTGCGTGGCTGTCGCTACGGGATTCTCCGTACAAGTGGCGCATAAAATCGGTGCAGGCGATATGCGAGGTGCACGTGCGGTGTTGCGGCAGTCGCTAACGGGCACCCTTATTTTCAGTCTTTTGTTGGCGGCGCTCGGGGTGATAATCAGCGGTGCGCTGCCCGATTGGCTGGGAGGTGACATTTCCATTCACCGTGACGCAGCGCTTTATTTTTGTATCTTCTCACTCTTTCTGCCTGCCTTACAGATGAATTTCCTTGCAGGCGGTATGTTGCGGTGTAGCGGCAATATGCACGTACCGAGTGTGGCAGGTGTAGTGATGTGCGTATTGGATGTCATCTTCAATTTCTTTCTGATTTTTCCTTCGCGTGCATGGAATGTAGCGGGTGCCTCCTTCACTGTGCCGGGCGCAGGACTGGGCGTGGGCGGCGCGGCATTGGGTACGGTCGCCGCCGAAGCGGTAATTGCCGGAATATTACTGTGGTATCTTTGGAATCGTTCCGATGAATTGAAGCTGACCGGAGAACAAAGTAGTTTCCGACCACAAGCAACAACTTTGAAAAAGGCTTTTCGCATCGGCTTTCCGATGGGTATGGAACATATCGTTATTTGTGGTGCGCAGATTATGACGACGATCATCGTGGCTCCGCTGGGAGTCTTTGCCATCGCGGCCAATTCGTTTGCCATCACGGCTGAAAGCCTTTGCTATATGCCCGGTTACGGGATTGCCGATGCCGCCACGACATTGGTCGGACAAAGTATCGGTGCCGGACGTTGTAGATTGACTCGTAGTTTCGCCCGCATTACGGTATTTATGGGCATGGGCATCATGGGGTTAATGGGTGTACTCATGTATTTATTCGCACCTCAGATTATCGGCTTGATGACTCCCGTTGAGGAGATACGGCAATTAAGTGTGATGGCCCTGCGCATCGAGGCGTTTGCCGAACCGATGTTCGCGGCCTCGATTGTCGCTTATGGCGTTTTTATAGGGGCAGCCGATACTCTTGCACCGTGTCTGATGAACTTTTTCAGCATCTGGGCAGTGCGCCTGTCATTGGCCGCCTTGCTCGCCCCTTCACTGGGACTGAAAGGAGTATGGATTGCCATGTGCGTCGAGTTGTGTTTCCGGGGGATAATCTTCCTCGTCCGTTTGAAACGGGAACGGTGGATGAAAAAAAGCATGAAATGACTTCCGTAATTAGGGTTATACAATCTGTAATTCATCTACCAAGCCTCTCCATAATCTCCTGTAACTTTGCGGTGTAAAAAGAAAACAAGGAAATTATAATCTTAAAATAACATCAGTCATGAAACGGAAAATCATTTTAACCGCTTCTTTCCTTATTCTCCTTGGTCTGACGGAAAGTCAAGCGCAAACCCTTCAAAGCAATCGCAATATGGAAGAATTAAAACTAACGAAAGAATGGGACAAAACGTTCCCGAAGAGCGACAAGGTAAGTCATAACAAAGTAACCTTTGTCAATCGCTACGGCATCACGCTCGCTGCCGACTTGTATGTACCGAAAACAACTGTCGGCGAGAAATTACCGGCTATCGCCGTCAGCGGTCCGTTCGGTGCGGTGAAAGAACAGTCATCGGGACTTTATGCCCAGACACTTGCCGAACGAGGTTTTCTTACCATCGCTTTCGATCCTTCGTTTACAGGTGAGAGTAGCGGACAACCTCGTGGTGTGGCTTCGCCCGACATCAATACGGAAGACTTCTCGGCGGCCGTGGATTATCTCACGACGCATCCGGATGTGAATGCCCGGCGTATCGGCATACTCGGTATCTGCGGCTGGGGAGGATTTGCCATCAACGTTGCGGCCAATGACACACGCATCAAGGCAACGGTGGCTTCCACCATGTATGACATGAGCCGCGTCACAACAAACGGTTATTCCGATGCCGCCGATAATGCAGACGCACGCTACAAGGTGCGTCAGGAACTCAACGCACAACGCACGGAAGATTATCGCACCGGCACCTATCCTCGTACCGTGATGAACCCGAAGCCTGCCGATGACGCACCGCAGTTTTTGAAAGACTATTACGATTATTACAAAACTGAACGCGGCTATCATCCCCGTTCCATCAATTCCGGTCTGGGCTGGTGCAAGACCTCGTCACTGGCTTTCCTCAATGCGCCCCTTTTGACCTACAGCGACGAAATTCGCAGCGCCGTATTGCTTGTTCATGGCGAGAAAGCCCACTCCCGTTACTTCAGCGAAGACGCTTTCAAGAAGCTGAAAGGTGATAACAAGGAACTGATGATTGTCCCCGGAGCCGTGCATACAGATTTGTATGACCGCACGGACATCATTCCTTTCAACAAGATAGAGCGGTTCTTTAAGGAATATCTGAAATAAATCTGCAAAGTGATGAAGGCTGTGGAAATATGAAAGTTTCTTTTCCACCACAATAATTCGTCCGATTAAAATTATAACAATTTACTGATTAGTATAATATGCAACTGATTAAAGATACTGAATTTGGGGGCGAACGTCCTTTATTTGAGTCCCACAATCTCCGTTTGGAGAATGTGATTATCCGCACCGGTGAATCGGCCATCAAAGAGTGCAGCAACATCGAAGCGTTCGAGTGCCGTTTTGAGGGTAATTACCCTTTCTGGCATGTACATGGCTTCAAGATTGACCGTTGCTATTTCGATGTCGGAGGCCGTTCGGCGCTGTGGTATTGCGACCACCTGAAAATGACCGACACGATTATCGATGCGCCGAAAATGTTCCGCGAGATGAACGAAATCGATATTGAGAACGTAACGATGAACGACGCCGATGAGGTATTCTGGCGTTGCAACGGCATCCGTATCAGAAACTTGAAACTGCACGGTGGTACCTATCCATTCATGTTCAGCAACGACATCTACGTGGACGGGCTGGAAAGCGACAGCAAGTATGTCTTCCAATACGTGAAGAACGTCGAGGTACATCATGCGAAAATCACTACGAAAGACGCCTTCTGGGAGGTGGAGAATGTAACCATCTACGATTCCGAGCTCAATGGAGAGTACCTTGGATGGCACTCGAAAAACCTGCGTTTGGTGAACTGCCACATCACGGGTGAACAGCCTCTCTGCTATGCCCATGACCTCGTGTTGGAGAACTGCACTTTCGGTCCCGATTGTGACCGTGCGTTCGAGTACAGCACATTGCAGGCCGATATTCGCGGGGCGATTACGAATATCAAAAATCCGATGTCGGGACGTATCGTGGCGGACGAGTTCGGTTCGGTGACGATTGACGAGAACATCAAGGCTCCCGCCGATTGTGAAATCCGCCTTAGAGATGAGCGTACCTGTTTTAGCGATTAAAACGAAAAGGCATGAAATACGACTTTGATAAACAGATTTCACGACGAGGAACTAATTCCTATAAATGGGACAGCGAGAAGAGCGAAGATGTATTGCCGATGTGGGTGGCCGATATGGATTTCCAAACGGCTCCCTGTATCATCGAGGCGCTGCAACGGCGTGTAGCGCATGGCATTTTCGGTTATACCCGCGTGCCGGACGAATATTATAACACAGTCAGGGCTTGGTTTGGTCGCCGTCATGGCTGGCAGATAGAGCGGGAATGGATGATTTATACTTCGGGCGTTGTACCTGCCGTATCTGCCATCATCAAGGCACTGACCGCACCGGGTGACAGAGTGCTGTTGCAAACGCCCGTATATAATTGTTTCTTTTCGTCCATTCGCAATAACGGATGTGAAATAGTGAGCAGCCCCTTATTGCAAACAGATGATACATTTAGGATAGATTTTGACGACTTGGAGCAGAAAGCAGCCGATGAACGGGTGAAGGTGATGTTGCTTTGCAATCCTCATAATCCGGCAGGACGCGTATGGACGAAAGAGGAACTGACGCTTATCGGTGAGATATGCCTGCGCCATGATGTAACGGTCATATCGGACGAAATACACTGTGAACTGGTATTTCCCGGGCACACCTATACGCCTTTCGCTTCATTGTCGGACGAGTTTCGGCAACACTCGATAACTTGCATCTCACCAAGTAAAGCGTTCAATATTGCAGGTTTGCAGATAGCCAATATCATCTGCCCCGACGAGGAAATGCGACAAAAGATAGACAAGGCTATCAACATCAATGAGGTGTGCGACGTGAATCCTTTTGGTGTTGTGGCCACCATGGCAGCTTACAACGAAGGAGAAGAGTGGTTGAAGCAGCTGTTGGCGTATCTGCATGAAAACTATCTTTGTACACTGGATTTCTGCCGGAAACATTTACCGGATTTTACAATTACGAAGTTGGAAGGAACATATCTGATATGGATGGACTGCCATATATTGAAGAGAACTTCAGAAGAACTGGAAAAGTTATTGATTAAGGAAGCCGGGCTACATCTAAACGCCGGAACGATGTATGGAGCGGAAGGTGAAGGGTTCATGCGCTGGAACATTGCCTGTCCTCGTACGAAACTATTGGAAGGATTGGAACGGTTTCAAAACTTTATATATCGTTTATATGGATAATGGCTAAAATACAACCATGTGCCCGCTTTCTTGTTAAATATAATAAGAGAAGATTTCGCATTCCCGAACTATTCACTATTTTTGCGGTAGAATTAGGGTTGAAATTTTCCCACGTTCGTAATTCGTAATCAGATAGAGTATGGCACAAGGTTCCCGACAGATACAAACGCAGGCGCAGCAGCAGATACAAACGCTGTCACCGCAGCAAATTCTGGTAGTGAAGCTACTGGAACTTCCGGCTATCGAGCTGGAAGACCGTGTGCGTGCCGAATTGCTGGAAAATCCTGCATTGGAAGAGGGTAAAGACGATGCTACCGGTGATGATTATACCGATACTTCTAACGATGAATCGGGTTCTGAGGATGGAGGAGATACCGATTATGATTCTTTGAGCGATTATCTGTCGGAAGATGATATTCCCGACTATAAGTTACAGGAAAACAACCGCAGCAAGGGGGAACAAGCCGAAGAAATACCTTTCTCGGATGCCACTTCTTTCTACGAAACTCTGAAAGAGCAATTGGGTGAACGCAATCTTACCGAACATCAGCGCGAACTGGCGGAATACTTGATTGGCTCACTGGACGATGACGGTTTGCTGCGTAAATCCCTGGACAGCATCAGCGACGAGCTGGCTATCTATGCCGGTATTGAAGCTACTCCACAGGAATTGGAGGAAGCCTTGAAAATTATTCAAGATTTCGACCCGGCAGGGTTGGGAGCGCGCGACCTGCAAGAATGTCTTCTCATCCAGATACACCGTAAAATAGAGCAACAGCATTTCACGCCCAATCCACTGCTTTATATAGAAGAAGCCATAATCTCCGAATGTTATGAGGAGTTTACCCGTAAGCATTGGGATAAGATACAGCAGAAACTTGGCTTGGAAGAAGACGCTTTCCAACAAGCTATCAAAGAAATCTGCAAACTGAATCCGCGTCCGGGCGCTTCACTAGGCGAAGTTATCGGCAAGAACATGCAGCAGATTGTACCGGACTTCATTGTGGATACTTACGACGACGGTACTATAAATATAAGCCTGAACAACCGTAACGTACCCGAACTACGCATGAGCCGGGATTTTACCGAAATGGTTGAGGAACACACCAAGAACAGGGCCAATCAGTCTAAAGAATCCAAAGAAGCCATGATGTTCCTAAAACAAAAGATGGATGCGGCCCAGGGGTTTATAGATGCCGTAAAGCAACGCCAGAATACGCTGATGACTACCATGCAGGCCATCGTGGATTTGCAACGTCCGTTCTTCCTCGACGGAGACGAATCTTTGCTCCGCCCGATGATATTGAAAGATGTTGCCGAACGTACCGGACTAGATATTTCAACCATATCCCGCGTCAGCAACAGTAAATATGTACAGACAAACTACGGCATCTATCCACTGAAATATTTCTTCAGCGACGGATACACCACTGAAGACGGCGAGGAGATGTCTGTACGCGAAATACGTAGAATTTTGAAAGAGTGCATCGACAATGAGGACAAGAAAAAGCCTTATACCGATGATGAACTCACCGAAATACTGAAAGAGAAAGGATATCCGATTGCCCGTCGTACGGTGGCAAAATACCGCCAGCAGTTGAATATCCCGGTGGCAAGGCTGAGAAAGTAAAGACAGGTTAGTAAAACGATAAGGTACAAAGTTATAAAGGAAATAAGAAAATGACAGTAGAACAACATATTATAGCTGATAAGACTCTGATTCGGACAGCGAAGGTGATTTCGGCTTTATTCACGCCGTTTTCCATACCGTTTCTGGCTTTTCTTGTCTTATTCTTGTTTTCGTACCTGCGCATCATGCCTATACAATACAAACTTATTGTATTGGGTGTAGTATATTGTTTCACTATCCTTATGCCTACTCTGACCATTTTCCTTTTCCGTAAAATCAATGGTTTCACCCCTGATGACCTGGCGGAACGGAAACGGAGATATGTGCCTTTTATCCTGACTATCACTTCATACGTATTCTGCCTGCTCATGATGCATAGGCTGAATATTCCGTGGTACATGACCGGCATAATCTTCGCATCGCTTGTGATGATGATTATTTGTGTCATCGTCAACCTGAAGTGGAAACTCAGTGAACACATGGCAGGTGCGGGCGCCGTTATAGGCGGACTGGTGGCTTTTAGTGATTTATTCGGATATAACCCCATTTGGTGGTTGTGTGCGTTCATTCTCATTGCAGGTATATTGGGCACGGCACGTATCATTTTGCAGCATCACACGCTTGGTGAAGTTATGGGCGGTTTTACGGTAGGATTGATATGTTCCCTCTTGGTGCTCCACCCGTTGAGTAATATAATGTTCCGTATCTTCCTCTTTTGAGTCGGTTATGGCACGCATTTAATTTTTAATATTCAATTTTCATTAAATAAGTATTAATCCCTTAAAACTAACAATTATGAATTTCCCCAATGACGTAAAGTACACTAAAGAACATGAATGGATCCGCTTGGAAGGTGACGTAGCTTATGTAGGAATCACCGACTATGCGCAGGAACAACTGGGTGATATCGTATTCGTTGACATCCAGACAGAGGGTGAAACGTTGGCTGCCGATGAAGTATTCGGTACCATCGAAGTAGTAAAAACCATTTCCGACCTCTTTTTGCCGGTGAGCGGAGAAGTTTTGGAACAGAATGAAGCTCTTGCCGACCAACCCGAGCTGGTGAACAAAGACCCGTACGGTGAAGGCTGGCTTATCAAAATCAAACCGGCTGCTGATGCAGACTTTGACAGCTTGATGGATGCAGAAGCATACAAAGCATTGATTAATAATTAATTATTAACAACGAGGGTGTATCAAAATACACTTGAAGATTTCTTTTAGGCACGGATTACACGGATTTCATGGAAAAAGGACAAAGGAAATCGGTGAAATCCGTGCCTAAAAAGAAACAAACAGTAAGCGAGTTTTTCTTTTGGCACACCCTCATCTTTAAACATTAAACAATATGTCTCCAATCGTTAGTATCATCATGGGCAGCACTTCAGACCTTCCTGTTATGGAAAAGGCCGCACAACTGCTTAATGACTTACATGTACCGTTCGAAATGAACGCTCTCTCCGCACACCGTACACCGGAAGCTGTGGAAGAATTCGCCAAAGGCGCACGCCAACGCGGTATCAAAGTGATTATCGCCGCTGCCGGGATGGCTGCCGCACTGCCCGGCGTGATTGCCGCCAATACAACGTTGCCGGTTATCGGTGTGCCCATAAAAGGTTCCGTGCTCGATGGCGTAGATGCACTTTATTCCATCATCCAGATGCCTCCGGGTATTCCTGTAGCTACCGTAGCTATCAACGGCGCGATGAACGCCGCCATCCTTGCCGTACAAATGCTTGCTTTGAGCAATGCCGAACTGGCAGAAACTTTTGCCGCCTATAAAGAAGGCTTGAAAAAGAAGATTGTTAAGGCTAACGAGGACTTGAAAGAAGTAAAGTACGAGTATAAAGTTAATTGATGATGGACATATTCAACTATTCCCGACGTGAAACATCGGAAGTAAATATTGGAGCCACCCCTATGGGCGGCTCCAATCCTATCCGCATACAAAGTATGACCAATACTTTTACGCAGGATACAGATGCCTGTGTGGCACAGGCCAAACGCATTGTTGATGCGGGAGGAGAATATGTGCGCCTCACCACCCAAGGTATAAAGGAAGCTGAGAACCTGAAAAATATCAATGCCGCCCTGCGCCAAGACGGATATATGGTACCCCTGATTGCCGATGTACATTTTAACCCGAAAGTGGCAGATGTAGCGGCACACTATGCAGAGAAAGTACGCATCAATCCGGGAAATTACGTGGATGCGGCACGTACTTTCAAACATCTGGAGTACTCTGACGAGGAATATGCACAGGAATTACAGAAAATTCGTGACCGTTTCGTTCCGTTCCTAAACATCTGCAAGGAGAACCATACCGCCATCCGTATCGGTGTAAACCACGGTTCGCTATCCGACCGCATCATGTCGCGCTATGGTGATACTCCGGAAGGAATGGTAGAATCGTGCATGGAGTTTCTTCGTATCTGTGTTGCGGAGCACTTTACCGATGTCGTTATCTCCATCAAGGCATCCAATACGGTAGTGATGGTGAAAACCGTACGCTTACTGGCTGATATTATGGAGAAAGAGGGTATGCACTTCCCGCTGCATCTTGGTGTAACGGAAGCCGGTGACGGTGAAGACGGACGTATCAAATCAGCTTTGGGTATCGGCGCCCTGCTTGCCGACGGACTGGGTGACACGATTCGTGTTTCTTTGAGCGAGGCACCGGAGGCTGAAATACCCGTTGCCCGTAAATTAGTCGATTATATCGTTCAACACCATGACCATCCCTATCTTCCGGGAGCAGTGGCACCGGAGTTCAATTTCCTCTCACCCACCCGCAGGAAGACGGCGGCTGTACACAATATCGGTGGAGAACATCTACCTGTAATCATTGCCGCACGACTGGACGGAACCATGGAATTTGACCCGCAGTTCATGCCGGACTATGTATATGTGGGACATCAACTACCGGAGCAGCCCGTTGAAGGTGTGCAATATATCGTGGATGCAAACATCTGGGAAGGTAAAGCCAATACTTGGCCTGCATTCAGCAGTGAGCAACTGCCATTTATCAGTGGCTGCAATGCTTCGTTGAAATTCCTGTTCATTACTTATATGGGCTTGAACGACGAAGCTATCGCCTGCCTGAAATTCCATCCTGAAGTAGTACTGATTTCTCAAAGCAACCATCCCAACCGACTGGGCGAACAGCGTGCTTTGGTGCATCAGTTGATGAACGAGGGATTAAAAAATCCCGTTATCTTCTTTCAGCATTATGCCGAAAATGAAGCGGAAAATCTGCAAATCAAGTCTGCCGCCGATATGGGCGCTCTCATCTTCGATGGTTTTTGCGATGGCATTTTCTTGTTCAATCAAGGAAGTAAAGAAGGTGATAAGGTGATAAGTGATAAAGTAGTAGATGCTACAGCTTTCGGAATTCTGCAAGCCGGACGTATCCGTACCAGCAAGACAGAATACATTTCCTGTCCCGGTTGCGGACGTACACTTTACGATTTGGAAAGCACCATTGCCCGCATCAAAGCGGCAACGAGCCATTTGAAAGGATTGAAAATCGGAATTATGGGTTGCATTGTCAATGGACCCGGCGAGATGGCCGATGCAGACTATGGATATGTAGGTGCCGGACGCGGAAAAATCAGCCTTTATAAAAAGAAAGAATGCATCGAGAAGAATATTCCTGAAGATGAAGCTGTAGAAAAACTGATTGAACTGATAAAAGCGAACGGGGACTATACTGAAAAATAGGGAATAAAAGGTAATTGAGAATTAGAAGGCTGTATAAAATTAGGCACGTATTACGCAGGCTTCGCGGATTTTTTCTTTGCTGCCGTATGTATAGCGCAGCTCTTTATCCGCGAAATCTGCGTAATACGTGCCTAAATCATATTATTTGGTTTCCGGCGCACTCAACATCTTTTTGTACCTCTCCAAGTCACCCAAAACCTTCACTGCTTCCTTCAAATCATCATCATCCTTCAACTGCTGAATGATACTGCCGCGTTGATAATAATAACGCTTAATGATTTCTACGGCAATCATTTCTTTAATGTCCTTGGAGAAATGGTCGAGGTCACGATCCAGATTATGGGAAAGCTTCTTCTCCAAAGCTTTGAATTCATCGGAAGCATCCGTCAGATAACCTTCAAATTCAGCCATTTCCTTCAGGCTCTTCAACATCTTTTCAGTCTGTTGGTCATATTTGAAATCAGCTTTCTTTACCATCGCTTTGAAATCGGCATAGTCGCCATCCGTAACTTTGAAATCCTGAGGAGCAGGAATGGTGGGATGCTTCAGGCAATACTCGGTAGCATAATTGAATATCAAGTTATCATTTACCAGATAAAATAAGATATTCGGTAATTTGTCCTGCTTCACTGCGATGTCCGGAGTGACCCCGCCACCATCACGCACTTCACGTCCTGCTGCGGTGTGGAATACAGTCGTCAGGCTATCAGGGATACGCCCTACGCTGCCATCCTCGTTCCGATGCTTATAGTCAATGGCCTGCACACAACGTCCACTCGGGATATAATACTTGGAAGTAGTAAGCTTCATCGTACCACCGTATGGCAATGGGCGGGTAGTCTGCACCAATCCCTTCCCAAATGTACGATTACCGATTATTACCGCCCGGTCAAGGTCCTGTAAAGAACCAGCAAGGATTTCCGATGAAGAAGCCGTACCACTGTTCACCAATACGACCAATGGAATTTCAAGATCCAACGGTTCACGCAAAGTTTTATAAGTATTACTAGCCTGTTTGATTTTTCCTTTTGTCGTCACCAGCGTTTTGCCACGGGGCAAGAAGAAATTAGCAATTTCTACAGCCTCATCCAGCAAACCACCGCCATTGTTACGCAAGTCAATCACCAGTGAAGTTATACCGCGCTTCTTCAAGTCGAGAAAAGCCTGTTTAAATTCTTTGGAAGGATTGCCGGAAAACGTACTCAGGTTGATGTAACCCATATTATTATCCAACGTATCATAATAAGGAATAAGAGGTAGCTGAACGGAACGGCGCACAATGTCGAACGTCAAAGGTTCTTCCACTCCGGGACGTTGCACTTTGAGTTTGAACCCCGTACCGGCCTGTCCACGCAACATTTCAGCCACATTGGTATTTCCTGCAAGGTCTTTCCCGTCAATCTCCAAGAGGACATCACCGGCTTTCAATCCGGCTTTAGCCGCGGGCATACCTTCATACGGTTCAGCTATAATTGTATGTTTCAACTTAGGATCGTAGCGGATGATGGAGCCTATGCCACCGTACGAGTTCTTCAACATCTGTTCCAACTCGGTCTGGTCGTCCTCCGGATAATATTCGGTATAAGGGTCGAGCGAATAAAGCATGGCATCGATACCGCCCCTGATAGTCTTATTAGGATCTATCGTATCCACATAGAACATATCCAACTCCTTCACGATAGAGTTGAAGATATCCAAATTCTTTGCAACCTGGAAACTGCGGTTATCACCACTCTTGAATCCGAAAAAGAAGGTAACTCCTATCAATAAGAGAAAAGCAGCTATCCAACGTATTTTTAAATAACGTTTCATATATATTAGTTTATCATTATTATCTCTTCCTTAATCTTATTCCATTTAGCGGGAGAAAGCTCCGCCCCGATTGTCTGGATAACCTCGCCCGAAAGAATGGAACCAATCTTTCCGCACTTCTCCAAAGAGTATCCGCACGTCAGACCGTACAGGAAACCCGCAGCGAAATAATCACCGGCTCCCGTGGTATCTACTACCTTTTTCACCGGAACAGCCTCTACGCGCACTTCTTCAGTCCCCTTACGTATTAAAGAGCCACCAGCGCCTACCTTCACAATCGCAATACTGCACATCTTGGCTATAACATCCAGCGCTTCTTCCGGCTCCTTACCAGTAAATGCCTTCGCCTCTTCCTCATTGGCAAAAACAATATCCACATATTTATTTATCAATAAGGAGAAAAAGTCATAGTCCCCGGCAACAATATTATAACTTGCCATATCCAGGCAAACTTGCAATCCGGCTTCCTTAGCCAATTCAATGGCACGGAGAATCATATCATGGTCTTGTACCAGATATCCCTCAATAAACAGATAAGCGTATCCTTTGAACATTTCCAGCGACAGTTCCTCTGCCTTCAAAGTAGAGGCCGCCCCCAGATAAGTACCGAAAGTCCGTTCTCCATCCGGAGAGATAAAAGTGGAGGCCACACCGGAAGGAAGAGCATTGGAAATAAGTAAAATCGCTTCCGTTCCGCGCTTCAACAGACTGTCCCTATAAAAATTTCCATAAAAATCATCACCTACCTTGCCAATGAATCCGGTTGCCGCTCCAAGCTGCGCCATCCCGCGAATTGCATTTCCGGCAGAACCTCCGGTTGCCAAATGCGTCTTCATTCCGCTGAGACATTCGTTGATTTTCAGCAGTTTATCATCATCAATCAGAGTCATGCTGCCCTTTGGCAACTCCATCTCCGCCAATATTTCATCGTCTTCAAGGGTTGCCAGTACGTCAACTAAGGCGTTACCCAATCCTATTATTTTGTCCATTCTTGATATTTTTTTTGCAAAGATATTGCATATTTCAAAATATCCTATTACTTTTGCAGCGCATTTGAGAAAAAACAACATTCTTCCTTAGCTCAGTCGGTTAGAGCATCTGACTGTTAATCAGAGGGTCCTTGGTTCAAGTCCAAGAGGAAGAGCGAAAGAAACTTGAATGCATATTCTTCCTTAGCTCAGTTGGTTAGAGCATCTGACTGTTAATCAGAGGGTCCTTG
>NZ_CAUFUE010000031.1 GCF_959029255.1 uncultured Bacteroides sp.
TATACATTATATAATATGCGTGCGCGTGGCGCGCGCTACACGCACGCACGAAAAGAAGAAAATCAAGCCTTAATATAAACCACTGAACGTCCTCCCCCACGCTTACGGATAACTCCGGTTTCCATGAATTCCTGTAAATCGTATGTAGCGCGACGATTGGTGACATGCACAAGACGGGCATACTCAGCACGAGTGATACAAACATTGGCACCCAAAAAATCCAGCATCTTCTCTTTTCTAGTGTCCATATCCTCAGCAGACACCTTGACTGGAGCATGTTTTTTATCCAAACGTTGCAGTTCCATGGCAATAGACACCGTTTTCTTAAATTGCTTGTTGGGACGAAACTTCACCGTACCCAAACAAACCGACTCCGCCCGAATATCTTTTTTATTCATAGCCGGACGCATACACTTCAGCGTGGTACTGAAATATCCGAATTCATCCAGCTCCACAGCATAGCCATCGGCCAGCCAACCGGCAAGGGTAGTGCTAAGCGCTTGCACAATACCCACAATCATAGCATGAGGCATGTGTTGCTCTTTTGCAACCTGGTTAATAAACATCTTGGCAGGAATAGTTCCTTTGGAACAGATGCGGGCATGCATCGGCTTCTTATCTTCGCCATTGGGAACAGGCGTTTCGTAAAGGTCATAATAAACACTCATAAAGCATTCTTTTTTAAAGGTTTAATGTAAGTCAGGAAAAACTAACCGCCATTGCGGAGAGTTTTACCTCATAAATCAAGGAAAACTAAGTGCAAAGTTAGTAAAAAGTATTCTTACTACAGCAATGATACTTAATTACTATTGCCATGTAACTTTCTTACTATTGCAATAGAACTTTCTTACTACAGCAATAGTAAGATTAATAATCGGTAAGAAAGAGAGTAGTTTTCAGGAGATATACTACTACTTTTCAGGAGATAAGCAGGAAGTTTCCATAAACAAGGGAAAGCGGCATTTCGGTTGGCAATGTTGCGGTAAGTTCAGGAAAAAATAAAGGGATGAAAGCGAAATAAACAGCCACTTATTCTGCAATCAAATAAAAATTACTATTTTTGCGCAACCACTCACATACAACAAATGCGATATAGTGCAACAGAAGGCATTGAGCCCTCGGCTGTGCACTATATCGCATTTTTATGTTAGTATGCGAGTGGTTTCCTACTAACAAGTCGAGGGCTTTTATTTCCTTCGTCTCGGTGCTTTTTTGAGTATTATTAACAGATAATATATTTGGAAGACTCTAAAAGTCTATTTAAATTTTGTCGTTTTTCCGTCTTGCTCGTGAGAGTAGGACGGATTTTTTTTATCAATGACATAAGTACTTATCTGGTTACTGATGTCCTTCATACCTTGAATAGAGGGATGTCCCCACTGTTTATCAATATCGTGCAAACAAATATTAGTAATTCCGTAATAGCGGCAAATCTCAACCATAGAACCGGTTACCTCTTCGGACAACTCAGTATTTGTGATATTATAAATCTTCGCATCAGGATATTTTTTAATAAGAGAGTCTAGCAGAAAGCAAAAAGCGGGACGGAAGTCACACAAATCGGCTTTTGTCCAACCGGCATACCGATACTCACCCATCGGTGCACCTGCCCAACTATCATTGGTACCTCCGAAGACAAGGATGATATCGGGATTACCCAGGTCGCTCATACGGCTAACAAAAGAACGATCGGAATAATCGGCTTTCTTATAGCCTGTATTACAGATGGTAGCACCCGAATAAGAGTTATTACGTTCCAGTTGATAACCGTTGCTACGAACAAAGAGAGCCCACCAAGTCTCCTCCACCCTTTTGACATCATTTTCTTTTTTCTCTCCGGGCACTCCATACCAGCAGAGGTTGGTTTCGGGGGTGACGTAACCATAAAAAGTGGAATAAGAATCTCCCAGAATAGAAACCTTGTTTTGCGCAAATCCGCCTAATGAAAAAAAAGCAAGTAATACAAAACTTGCTATTATGAATCGAGTTTTCATTATATATTGTATTATATATATTTATTAGAACAAAGTTACAAAAAAACCCTTCATTGCCGAATCTAATCTAAAGAAATTCAAAGCAATGAAGGGTGAGTGAATAAAAACGAGAGAGTATGTTGTTCTATTCTCTGCCTCCGCCAAGCGCCTGATAGAGGTTGATGATACCTTGTATCTCATCAAAGCGGTCGGCTACCTGTGTCAGTTGGGCGGAAAGCAGGGATTGCTGTGCAGTGAGGACTTCCAGATAAGTGGACGTGCCATGTTGCATCAGGAGTTGTGTACTGCGGACTGCGTTTTCCAAGGAATTAATCTGCCCGGTACGCAGCGTTGTTTTTCCACGGGCTGTCTGCACCTGGGTAAGAGCGTTGTTAACCTCACTACCGGCATTGAGTAGAGCTTGCCGGAAAGCGAGTTTCGCTTCTTCCTGCTGCGCTTTGGCAATCTTAAGTTGTGCCACGTTCAGGCCTTTATTAAATAAAGGCTGCGTCAATGACCCTACAGCGGAAAGGAGAAGTTTTCCGGGATTGAGAATCATACTTCCGGCTGAATTAGTCCAACCTGCCGTCCCCCCCAGCGTGATGGACGGATAGAAGGCGGAACGGGCGGCATTGGTGCTATAAAAGGCGGATGCCAACGAAAGTTCGGCGCTCTTCACATCGGGACGGCGGGCAAGCAACTGAATAGGAACGCCTACGGCCAGTTCTTCGGGGAATACCTGCCCCTCCAGACGCCCACGTTCTATCGTACCGGGAACATCTCCGAGGAGGATGGAAAGGCTGTTTTCCACTTCCTTGATTTGTTGTTTCAGGTCGAGCAAAGAAGCTTCTACCTGGCGGCAGTTAGCTTCAGACTGGGAGACAGACGCCTCATTCGTCATCCCTGCCGCCATCATGGCACGCATGGTGCGCACGCTGTTCTGCCAATTGACGGCGGTTTCTTCCGATATGCGATACTGTTCGTCGAGCATCAACAAGGTATAATAGAGGTTGGCAACATTGGCTATCAGTGAAGTACTGACAGCCTGCTCGTATTCCGCGCTTTGCAGATAAAGGGCTTTGGCACGACGCTTGGCATTCGTCAACTTTCCGAATATATCGATTTCCCAACTGGCGGAAGCGACAGCGGTGTATGTCCATGAACCTTTAGACTTATCGAAGCTACTGACACCGCCTTGAGGGGTGAGCATGAATGAGGGCAGGTAGGACAGCTTGGCGGAAAGCAATGCGGCTTCCGCTTCCTTGATGCGTTGCCGGGCGGAAAGCAAGTCGGTATTACTTTGCAAAGCATGCTCGATGAGCGATTGCAATTGCGAATCAGTGAATAGTTCCCGCCAGGAGAGGGAGGCGATGGAGGTGGTATCTTGTAACTCGACCTCTTGCCCATAAAGTCCTTCAGTGCTGATGTCTTCCGGACGCTGGTATTTTGTATAAACGCCGCAACTGCTGAGCAAAAGGGTGGCGACAGCTGATATTATTATTTGTTTCTTCATTGTTTAATGTTTAAGAAATGAAGAATGATGAATGATGAATGAAGAATTTAGCTGCGCTATGAAGCATGCCGCAATGTAATTCTTCATTCTTCATTCTTAATTCTTCATTAAATTATCATTTATGCGCATCTTCTATTTCCTTCTTACTAATCTCCATTTCTTCCTCAATCTGCCAATCATGTGTCGGCACAGGTTGTGCGGAGCGACAACGCTCTTGCAACCATTGGAAAGTAACAAACAGAGCCGGTACAATAAAAAGTAACGCCAACGTACCGATGACCATACCTCCTACGGCACCCGTGCCGAGTGAGCGGTTACCATTGGCACCTACCCCTGTGGCAACCATGAGGGGGAGAAGGCCGAAAATCATGGTAAGGGCAGTCATCAGGATAGGACGCAGACGGGCCTTAGCGGCACTTACGGCAGAAGCTATCAAGCCCATACCCGCCTTACGGCGTTCGGCGGCATACTCGGTGAGCAGAATGGCAGTCTTGGCAAGCAAACCAATCAACATAATCAAGCCGGTTTGCAAGTAGATATTGTTCTCCAATCCCAGCATCTTGGCAAAGAGGAAGCTTCCCATCAACCCTACCGGTACAGCCAGGATAACAGCAAACGGAATAATGAAACTTTCATAAAGCGCACTCAGGATAAGATAAATCATCAAGATACAAATTCCGAAGATGACAACCGTCGTTCCGCTTTGTTGGCTTTCCTCACGAGTGATACCACCGAAATCATAACCGTATCCTTTGGGAAGTGCAACCGCCGCCGTTTCTTGCACGGCACGAATGGCATCACCTGTACTATAGCCATCAGCAGGCATGGCATTCACGGCAATGGAATTGAACATATTGAAACGGCTCAACGACTCGGCGCCATAGGAACGGGTGAGCGTTACGAACTGGCTCAACGGCGCCATCTCCCCATTAGACATACGCACGAATGCATTATCGAGCGAAGCCTCATCCATACGGAACTTAGGATCAGCTTGTATCATTACTTTATATACTTTGGAAAAACGGTTGAAGTTGGATACATACTGCCCGCCGTAATAACCGGAAAGCGTAGACAAAACCTGATCGGGCGTGATACCGGCACGCTTACATTTGGAAGCATCCACCTCTACCGTCCACTGCGGATAACGAACATCAAAGGTAGAATAAGCCATTGAAATTTCGGGGCGTTGGTTCAACGCACCCATGTATTGCTGGGTAGTCCGGTAGAAAGTATTTATATCACCGCCCTGCTTGTCCTGTATATTCAGGTCGAGGGCATTACCCATACCGTAACCCGGAATCATACCCGGAGCGATGGCGAATATCGTTGCGTCCTTAATGTCGGCCGTACGTCCGTACACTTGCCCGATGACAGCCTGCACCTGATCTTCCTTAGCTGTACGTTCATCCCAAGGTTTCAATTTCAGAATAATCATACCGAAGGAATTTCCCTGTCCGGAAAGCAAACCGTATCCGGCTACTTTCTGCAAATGCAATTTCTGGGGAATAGTTTCCAAGCGTTTCTCCACGCGTTCCATCACGTCGTTCGTAGTCTTGAGCGAACTACCCGGCGCCGTACTTACATTGACAAACAGAACGCCCTGGTCTTCATCGGGTACAAGCCCTGTTTTGGTTGTATTCATCAGGAATACCAATAAAACAACGGAGCATACCAATAGTGCCCACGACAACCAACGGCGTTTGATGAACAGCAATACAATCGTCTTATATTTCTCTACCAAAATATCGAAAGCCGTATTGAACGCCTTACGGAAACGAGCGGCAAAATTCAGCTTCTGAGTACCGTCTTCATTGATATAAGGGCACAACAGCAATGCGCACAAAGCCGGACTTAACGTCAACGCGTTTACAGCAGAGATACCTACAGCCACTGCCATCGTCAAACCGAATTGGGTGTAGAACGTACCGGAAGTTCCACCCATGAACGACACCGGAATGAATACCGCCATAAATACCAGCGAAGAAGTGATGACCGCATTGCTGATACCCTTCATTGCATCGATACTTGCCATATAGGAGGATTTATAACCGACATCGAAACGTGCCTGTACCGCCTCCACCACGACAATGGCATCATCCACCACCGTACCGATGACCAATACCAAGGCAAAAAGCGTAATAAGATTGATACTGAAACCGGCAATGGACATGAATGCGAATGTACCAATCAATGAAACGATGATACCCACCAGTGGAATCAGCGTAGAACGAATATCCTGCAAGAAAACATAAACCACTAGTATTACCAGCAGAATGGCTTCAATCAAGGTTTTTACCACCTCGTGGATAGAGGCGAACAGGAAATCATTGGAAGACATCATCTGCGTCAGTTCCACGCCCTTAGGCAGGTCTTTCCTCGCTTCATCCAGCAGTTTGTCAATCTCTTGGTTCACCTCCGTCGCATTGGAACCGGCCGTTTGGAAAACCATACAAGAGATACCGGGATGACCATCCATACCTCCTTTATAGGCATAACTGTCCCTACCCAGTTCTACATCGGCAATATCTTTCAGTTTCAAGACTTCTCCGTCTTCCGTAGAACGAATCACGATGTCGCCAAATTCTTCGGGAGTAATCAGACGTCCGGTGTACTTCATGGTGTATTGATAGGTTTCATCCGAGTTTTCTCCGAATGAACCGGTAGCCGATTCGATATTCTGTTCGGCTAGTACAACCGTCACGTCGGAGGGAATAAGCTTATATTGCGCCATCACATCGGGTTTCATCCAGATACGCATGCTGTAGTCGCCTCCCATAATCATCATATCACCTACACCGGAGATACGGAGGATTTGCGGTTTCAGGTTGATACTGATGTAGTTGGCAAGAAAGTTCTCATCATAGCTGTCGTCGGGACTATGCAGGGAGAACATCTGCAAGATACTGGTCTGCCGCTTGCTGGTGGTTACCCCCACCTGTGTAACCTCTGCCGGAAGTTGCCCCGTGGCTTTGGAAACACGGTTTTGTACATTGACCGCCGCCATATCGGGGTCGGTTCCCTGCTTAAAGTAGACGGTGATGGAAACCGTACCGGCATTGCTGGCGGTAGAGGTCATGTAGGTCATGTTTTCCACACCGTTGATGGCTTCTTCCAACGGAGCGACTACACTCTTTTGGAGGGTCTCGGCACTGGCACCGTAATAGGTGGTACTTACCATGATTGTAGGCGGCGCAATGTCAGGATATTGTTCAACAGGCAGCGTGAACAATCCGATGATGCCCAGGATGACAATCGTAATGGAGATGACCGCCGAAAAGACCGGGCGTTCAATAAAGGTTCGTAAATTCATTGTTCAATCCTCCTCTGTTTATTGATTATCCGATACTGTTTTAGCCTGCACAGGCGTACCTTCACGCAACAAGCCTACTCCTTCAGCTACAATCACATCTCCGACTTGCAATCCATTTTCCACAATATATTCTTGCCCGCCATTTACACGAGACACTTGCACCGGGGCAGATTGCGCTTTACCATCCACTACTTTATAGACATATACCTTATCCTGTATTTCGTAGGTAGCAGTTTGCGGAACAACTATACAATTTTCCTTTTTCACCGGAATCACCACATTGCCCGAGCCACCACTCGTCAATAATCCGTCTTTATTGGGAAAAACAGCACGCAGACTGACTGTTCCGGTAGATGTATCGATGATACCGCTGATGGTTTCTATCTTTCCTTCCTGGGGATAAACGGAACGATCGTTCAATTGCAAAGTGATGGAAGGCATTTCCGCCAACGCTTTTTCTTTGGAACCATAGCGGCGGATTAAATCAAGCATCTGATTTTCCGTCATCGAGAAATAGACATACATATTAGAATTGTCCGAAACGGTAGTCAGCGGTTTCGGTAAGCTGGCGCTCACCAATGTACCCACACGATAGGGTAATGTGCCTACTACGCCATCAGCCGGACTTTTTACTTCCGTATAAGAAAGATTATTGGCTGCATTCACCCTCCCGGCTTCGGCTTGCGCCAATTGCGCTTTCGCACTCAGCAAATTATTATAGGAGGTCTTCAAGTCAAACTCGGAAACCACTTGCTGGGCATAAAGTTCCCGCTTGCTGTCGTATGTCAGTTGGGAGGTCGCCACCCCGGCACGCGCCGCCTCCACGTTGGCTTCAGCCGTGCGCAGGGCTGCCAGATAGGGCACTTGGTCGATAATAAACAGGATTTGTCCTTTACGCACCGCTTGTCCTTCTTCCACACATAGCTTAGTAAGCGTACCGGACACTTGTGGATAAATATCAATGTCTTGTCGTCCGCGAATTGTTGCAGAATAGACGGTTTGTAGCTCTTTGTCGGTAGTTGTGATGTTCATCACCCGATACTCCGATTGATTTTGCACGGCAGGAGCGTTGCTGCAAGCCGCCAATGTTACCCCGCAGATGAACGTCATCATCTGCTTTGTCATACTCTTCTTTGTTACCATACTCTTTTTTCTTAAAATAAATACTTATTGAACGAAAGTGAATTCCTTCTTCCGAAAGCCGGCGGCAAAGGTATGCCGTTTTTGAACAAAAGCTTGTTTCATTGGGCGCACTCGATTGTTCATTTTCGGAACAATGTGCTTGACAATCAAAAAAGAACTTGTAGCTTTGCAGTCGTTAAAACCCAATAGATATTAGTTATGAACCCATTAGCCATCTATAAACAGGAACAGTTCAAAGCAGGAACGGATAATCTGGAATTCTTTCTGAACCGCCTTGTAAAAATGAACAACGGAGTACTACTCTTTTGTCAGACCGGAGAAGCAGATATTACAATAGATTTGGAGAAATACCACATTGTGCCCAATACGAACATTGTGTTGCTGCCAAGGTCTATTTTCTCAGTAACAGCCGCCAGCAAGGACTTCAAAATACATTATTTCTCTTATTCAGAGGAAATATTCAAAGCCATCTGTTTTCGGTTTGAACCGGCATTTCTACATTTCATAAAGGAAAATGCCTGCTGTACACATACGCAGGAAGAACCGCTAAAAGCGGTACACGGATTAATAGAAGCCAGTAATGCTATATACGCTGAGAAAGAAAACCGCTTCCGAGATGCCATTGCCCAAAACATGCTTCAAATTTTCTTTTTGGATACTTATGACAAGGTACAAAGGCTCTTTACAAAAGAACAGATTGAGGGAAGTAACCGGAAAGATGAATTGTTCAAAAAGTTCATAAATTTAGTACAGAATCACTGCGCCACCCAAAGAGATGTGGCATTTTATGCCGCGCAGCTTTGTATTTCTACCCGCTACCTCTCTGCCATCACGCAGCAGATGGGAGATAATTCGGCTAAAGAAATTATTGACGAGTTTTTGATATTGGAATTGAAAGTCGCCCTGCAATCTACAGACCTCTCGCTTAAAGAAATCGCCGACCGTTACCATTTTCCCGACCAATCGTTTTTCGGACGGTTCTTCAAAAAGCATACGGGGATGTCGCCGAAGGCGTTCAGGGCGAAGAAAGCTTGAACTTCTTATTTTCTTCAACCAACAAATTCGAATGAAAAGACACAAAGCACAATGGCATATTGGTTCTTCATTACCTTTTTTCTACATGATAGTGATAATATTAGGATAAAACTACCGCATATTAAATAAATAGCGGTATCTTTATACCAAATATAAGCAATGAAATCAAAAAAAAGACATGATTGAAGATGGTTTTATAAAATCTTCTGATACGGATAGAAAGTCGTACCGGAAGTTGCTCCGTGCTACAAAAGAGGGAGAATTGACCCGCTTAAAACGTGGTGTATATGCTACCGAAAATGCGTTGGCCAATACAATGATTGATATTGAGAAAATTGTTCCCGGTGGTATACTTTGCCTTTATTCCGCTTGGCATTTTTATGAAATGACTACACAAATTCCATCCGCTTTCTATATAGCCATTAATCGTGACAGAAAGGTAGTGGTACCTGATTTTCCTGACATTCAACTTGTTTATCAAAATGCCAATATTCTTTCTATAGGTTGTGTTCAAACTCAAATACAAAATTGGGAAGTTTCCATATACAATCGCGAACGCTGTGTTTGTGATGCTATCAAATATAGAAACAAAATAGGCATAGACGTGATGGCAGAAGTACTTTCATCATACTTGAAAATTTCCAATAGAAATATTGAACTGCTACGTACTTATGCAGAGCACCTTCGTGTTCAGTCCTCACTGCGCCGCTATCTTGAAATACAATTATGACAAATACTCCTAATTATGGGCAATCGGTAAAGACCAGATTGCTCAATCTTGCAAAGCAAGAGAATATCCGTTACCAGCAGATGGTGACACGCTACTTCCAAGAGAGATTTCTATTCCGTCTTTCACAAAGTAAATATCGAGACCATTTTGTTCTCAAAGGCGGTGCACTGCTATATGCCTACGACCGCTTTGCCGCTCGCCCAACATTGGATATTGATTTCATGGGAAACAGAATAGATAAAGATGTGGAAAACATCAAAGCGGCATTCCGCTTTATATGCAATATCCAATACGAAACGGATGGCGTGCACTTTCTTATGAACACACTTCATGTGGTTCCTATTACTGTGGAGAAAGAATATCCAGGTATACGCGCCTCAATGACTGTCACCCTTGATTCCATACGCCAAACCATGTCAATGGATATAGGATTTGGCGATATTGTCATTCCACAACCGGAAGAACTGGATTATCCTGTATTATTAACAGACTTTCCATCTACCAACATCATGGCCTATTCATTGGAAACAGTCGTGGCAGAAAAATTTCAGACAATGATTGAGCGAACTACATTCAACAGCAGAATGAAAGATTTCTTTGATATTTATAGAATACGCACCACACAACCGCTTGATGAAACATTGCTTCAAGAAGCTATTTTTGCCACCTTTAACAATAGAAACACCAGGTATTCAGAAAATCACATCCTCTTTTCTGAGAAGTTTTCTCAAAATTCCGACTTGAACCAACGCTGGAATGCATATCTAAAGAAAATCCATTATGAGCCTAAAATTCCTTTTGCAGATGTAATGGAACAGATTCAAAAATGGTTAGAGCCTTATTGGGACAAACTCAAAGAGTAACTTTTATATAATAATTATAAGGAAATCACCGACCGTTACCATTTTCCCGACCAATCGTTTTTCGGACGGTTCTTCAAAAAGCATACGGGGATGTCGCCGAAGGCGTTCAGGGCGAAGAAAGCTTGAACTTCTCTCCGTCAGAATTGGAAGTAAATGAACGGCTGTATCTCCGAACTCTTCATCTGAATAACCAGATAAATCATGCCGATAATCAACAATGCTTTCCCAAGAAGCGGAATCCGGATGACTACTTTGCAACAGGCATGCTCCCAACTATCAGGTACAAAATGCAGGAAATATCCCAATCCCATCAATGCGAACACTTCCCAATAACCGGATATCAGTTGCGGGAAAAGCTGCGGACGGAATGTTGTGAATATCTGTTTCAACATATCCAACGAGGTGGAGAATTGAGCGTTGCGGAAGAATATCCAGCAGAAACAAACAAAATGGAAAGTAATAAGTATGCCAAAGAAACGGCGGATACCATGACTGCGTTCTCCTTTCTTCCGCCCGATGAGTCCCATCCAGAATTTGTGTACAGCCAATGCTATTCCATGCAACATCCCCCAAAGGACGAAGTTCCAGGAAGCGCCATGCCACAAACCGCCTAAAAACATGGTAATAATGAGGTTGGCATACTGGCGGATTTTACCTTTACGGTTACCACCCAAAGAGATATACAGATAATCGCGTAGCCAACTGGATAAGGAGATATGCCAGCGGCGCCAAAATTCCGTAATGGATGCCGACTTATAAGGTGAATCGAAGTTCATATTGAAATGAAATCCCAGCAACAGCGCGATACCTATCGCCATATCGCTATATCCGGAGAAATCGCAATAGATTTGCAGGGCGTAACCATAAACTCCCATCAGATTTTCCACACCCGAATAGAGCGTGGGATTGTCAAATATGCGCTCTACAAAGTTGATGCTGATATAGTCTGATATAATCGCTTTCTTGAAAAGTCCGATGACAATAAGAAAGATACCCCGCCCGAACATTTCATTGGAAACAAACAACGGACGGCGGATTTGCGGGATAAAGTCGCGTGCACGGACAATGGGACCCGCCACCAGTTGCGGAAAGAAAGAAACATAGAAAGCATAGTCCAACAGGCTTGTAAGCGGCTTAATTTCCTTTCGATAGACATCAATCGTATAACTCAACGACTGGAAGGTGAAGAATGAAATACCTACGGGAAGGAAGATATCCATGGCGGTAAACGTGCCACCGGTCAGGGAAGCGAAAAAGTCCAAAAGGAAATTCGTATATTTGAAATAGCACAGCAAGCCCAGGTTCAGGAGTAAACTGGCCAACACCCATGTTTTGCGTTGCCAGCGGACGGTGGCACGCTCCATTAAACGTGCGATAAAGAAGTCGGATACCGTGACAAGGGCAAGCAAGAAGAAATAAGTTCCACTGCTTTTATAATAGAAATAATAGGAGAACAGCGTCACGAACATCAAACGGGCGGTGGTGCGACGCTGCAAAAGCAGATAGAACAGAATGAATGCAGCAAACAGCCACAGGAAAATACCGCTGCTGAATATCATCGGCGCTTGCGGGTCGTAAACGAAAACGTCACGCAAGCGGGTAAGGTCAATATTTAGTCCGTTCATTGACAATAGTCGTTATATGATTTCAAAAAAGCACAATAGAACATCTCACCCTGCAAACGATAACCATCCGGCATATAGTGCACATGGTCCGGGCGCATCAATCCGGCTTCCTGCCAGTTCAGGCAGGCACGACGCGAACCACCGAAGACATCATACATATCCCACACGGCAATCCCGTTGGCATCGGCAAAACGACGAATAGTCTGTACGGCAACGGCTGTACGTGGATTTATCTTATAAGTACGGCGACGACGCTGGCGAAAACTCTCGTATGAACCCGGAGGAGTCGTCATCACTATGGGGACACCGGGCAGACTATCTCGAATCATACGTACCAACTCATCCATTTGCCGGTAGTGTAACAGGGAGTTATAACGGCGATTATGGCTTTCGTTTGTTCCAAATGAAAGAATCAAAAGGTCGGGATGCAGGGCGGCAATTTCCGCTATGCGGTCGGGACGGGTGAAAGTGGTACAAAAGGCACCGTTGATACCCATATCTGTATACGAAATCTCGCCAAAAGCCTCTTGCAAACGTGCACCGGCAGTTCGAGGAAAGATATGCCCACGGATATGACTATCTCCCATAAAGACGATGCGGAGGGAATCGGCAGATACCCCTAAACGAAGCATACGCAGTTTCTCCCAAAAAGGTTTGAGGATACCTACACTGTCTATCAACTCATTATCGCCAAGTTGCACAAAAGCCTCGGGCAATGCGATAAAAGGAAGTGATATTGTATCCGTACGTTGCGAATAACAAGGAAGAGTGTCGCAGCCTGCCATAATCTTGTCCAGCAAAGGACAATCGGGCAACGCATCTTGCGCACGAAGTTGCTGCAAGCCCGAAAGCAGCACAAACACCGCGCAGCAAACCGTAAATCGTAAATCGTCCAATCGTAAATTTCCTCTATGGTTCCGCTTCATAAGCACGCCTCCTGTCGTATTTCTCTTTACCATATATCAATGCTTCATAAAGCAAGCCTGCGAGATGTTTTCCACCCCGGAAGTTGATATGCGTATAATCATAATTTGCCATGGACGGCTTGGCATGTACCATTTTTGCCATACTACCCTCGCCTCCCATCGCTTCGAACATATTCCAGAAAGCGACACCACTTTCGGCAGCCAGATTTTGCTGATAGCGAACCAAATTCTTGATGCCGGGCATAGTCCGCAAGTCTCCCTCCTCGGTCTTATAATCACGATCTCCTACACTGACAACCAAGATTCCGGCTTGAGGAAAAGCTTCTTTCAGATGGGTGATAGTCGTAGCCATACCATCACTATACCGGTCGTAATTACGCCCCCGTTCGGTGGCGACGTTGAGCCCGTACTGGAGAATTATCAAATCGTAAGGACGCTGCTCGTTGAACTCGCGCATCATCCATATAGGAACAGAGCGCAGGGACAAACCGGAACTGCCCCGCAACGAGAAGTTATCTACAATGATGCCTTGAGCGCCATCCATGGCAAGACCATAAAACAACGTGGAATCGGCACTCTCCACCGTCCAGCGTACAGAGCCGATATGTCCTTCGATGTCCATCTGCCGCAAGTCTCCCTTAGCCGGGAATGTTTCAGTCTGCTCACTTCCCCGGTTGACACTCGCCGAGAGAGTGACTTCGCCTTTATTATAAAAGAAAATCGAAGCGTGGTCGCAGGTATCCAGACGGGAAGCATAGTTTTTCTGTCCCCGAAGTTCGACGTATGCACCCGGATGGGGAATGAAATAATGGCCAGAAATGCCCTGCTTGTTACGGTCAAAGAATACGGAATCCATAATGGAATGACTCTGCCAACCGCTAAAGCTGTGCCGCACGGTGGGTCTGAAACCGCTGGTCATGGAAGTAATCGTAACGAAACCTACCCCGCAACCGCCATAGCGTTTCTGTAACATTTCACGCAAATCGGCGGTAAGAATGTCGGCTTCTATGAAAGAATCGCCGAAATAGGCAATACGAACCAAACGCGGTCTCTGTGACAATTCATCCAGCGCCCGGTAGAAAGGTGTCATGCCCCGCATCGTGGAATCACTGTAATCTTCAATGCATGTCATTCCGGTACGGCAGGTATCTACAAAAGCCGGTTTTACCTTGGGAGGCGGTGGCAACAGACTGTCCGGCTCACTCACCGGTTGGGATGGAGGGCGCACGTCGGCGAGTATATCCACATGCCTCAACACACGACCGCCTATCGTAATTCCCGGCAAAATGCACATCAATAAAAGTACGACCACCACGATGCACACCAGCAAACCCGTATATTTCAATACATTCTTTTCCATAACTAATCAGGGCGCAAAGATATCATTTTTTCACCACAGAGAATAAAGTAATCCCCGGAAAGGAAAGATATTTCCTCCGGGGATAACCTCTATTTAATGAATAAAGTTCTTAAATAGTCTTTTCGATATTCCAAACGAACGCCCGAAGCCCTAACTGCTCAGTCTGCTTATCCATGTTGTGTAGAACTTCCAGTAACGGATCTACTCTTTCATCTTCTACCATCGTAAGGATGGCAGAGCACATGGAAGGCCATGCATGACTTCCATAATGAGGCTCTCCGGTCTTGGAACCGCGTCCGCGTACTTGCTCCCAATAAGTGAAACCACGACAATTCAGTCTGTCGAGAGTTGCGATGATGCGTTCGTAGTACGCTTGGTCGAATGTGATTAATACGGATTTCATAATTATTTAATTGATAGTTGATAATGCGGTTGTGTCAAAACTCTAATACGCCTATCATGCTGTCATGCTGAGCGTAGTCGAAGCATCTCCTCTCTATGTGAAAGAAGAAGAGATCCTTCGACAAGCTCAGGATGACACAGCATAATGATAGTGCATTTTACTTTTGACACACCCTCTTTTTTATCCATTCTTTTGCTCCTTAAAGTAAGCATTCAGTTGTTTCTGCATTTTGCGACGTTGACGCTTGATGCCGACACCACCGAAGATACAATACATCGTCGGGACGTAAATCAAGGTAAGGATGGTAGAAACCGTCAGACCACCGATTACGGCAATCGCCATCGGGCTCCACATTTCAGCACCTTGTCCTGTACTGACAGCCATCGGAATCATACCGAGAATGGTTGTCATCGTCGTCATCAATACCGGACGAAGACGGCTCTTACCGGCCGTAACAACGGAGTTCAGCACCGACTGTCCGCGTTCACGGCAGAGGATGGTATAGTCAATGAGCACAATACCGTTCTTCACCACAATACCAATCAACATGATGCTACCCAGCAAACTCATTACACTCAATGTGGTATTGGTAATGAACAATGCCATCAAAACTCCACTCATAGCAAACGGCACGGAAAGAATCAGGATGAACGGATAGGTCAACGATTCGAACTGGGCTGCCATTACGATGAACACAAGGACGATAATCAATATACCCAAAGTTCCCAAATCGCGGAACGAATCCTGCTGGTCCTCGAACGAACCGGCTACCTGGATAGTGATATCCGACGGAATTTCCATCTTATCTATGATGGCATTACCCGCATTTACGACATCACCCAGCGGAGCACCTGAAATTACGGCGGATACCGTAACGATACGTTCACGATCCTTACGTTCGATAGTAGGAGGAGCAAAACGTTCGACTACCGTCCCGAGGTCTTTGATGCGAACGCCCTCTCCCTTGTTATTATAAACAAGGATATTTTCAATAGCCTCCAAACTGGTACGGTACTCGGGAGCATAGCGAACTTTAATGTCATATTCGTCACCATCTTCACGATATTTCGATGCTGTTGCACCGTTGATACGATTACGCAGATAAGTAGCGGCGGTAGACAAGTTCAGTCCGTGCAAAGCCAATTTCTCACGGTCAAAGTCAACCTGATACTCCGGCTGATAATCGCTACGGCTGATGTTTACTTCAGATACACCTTTCACATTGAGCAACTCACGTTTCAACTTAGCAGCAACGCTATCGGTTTCTTCCATGCTGTAACCGTAGACTTCAAAGTCGGCTGAAGCTTGGGCAGACATACCTGTATTACTACCACCGAGAATAACTTGCGCTTTACTGAATTCCGGATAGGCTTTCAAGTCTTCACGCATCTCGTCGCAGACTTTCTCCAGAGTAATATCACGGTCACCCGGGTCTACCAAACTGATATTGAAGGAAATGATATGCGAACCGTTGTCCTGCATTGACGCCCAGGTATTATCCGAGTCGGCTTGCCCTACGGTATAGTTACATATCTTCATAACTCCCTTATATTCTTTCAACCATTGGTTAGTCAATTTTTCGGAGAGTTGCTGTGCCACTTCCTTACGAGTACCGATAGGCAATTCCAACTGCACCGCGATACGGGCATTATCTTGTGCCGGGAAGAACTCCGTACCAATAGTCTTGGCGCAGAATAAACTCAGAATAAAGAACAGCACGCAACCGATGAGTACTACCATACGATGACGAACCGCCCAGTTCAACATGCGGGCGTACCAGTTGTCCAGTCCGTCCAACGCGCGTTCAATCGGTCCGAAGAATATCTTGAATGCACGTGACTGTGTTTTCTGCAAACGGAGCAACTGCGAACAAAGCATCGGTGTCAGAGAAAGAGCGGCCACCGTTGAGATAAACATAATGGCACACATCATCCAACCCAATTGTTTGAAGAGCACACCGGACATACCGCTAACCATAGTCAGCGGAAAGAACACGGCAATCATGGTCAATGTAGAAGCAACCACGGAAATAGCCACCTCATTTGTTCCATGAACAGCTGCCTGCTTGGGGTCGGAACCACGTTCAATATGGGTAGTGACGTTCTCCAATACCACAATAGCATCGTCCACCACCATACCGATGGCAATAGAAAGTGACGATAGCGAAATAATATTAATCGTATTTCCCGAAATAGCCAAATAAATGAATGAGGCTATCAAGGAAAGCGGAATCGTGATACAAATAATCAATGTGGCACGCCAACGTCCCAGGAAGAGGAACACCACGATAACCACGAACAACAAAGCATACATTACCGTCTCCGTCAAACTGTCGATAGTGTTCAGAATGTTATCAGACGTATCTACGATAACACCCAACTTTACATCACTCGGCAGATTTTTCTGCAAACGGGGAAGCGCTTGCTGTACCTTCTTGGAAATTTCCACGGAATTGGCACCGGACTGTTTCTGAACAACAATCATAGCGCCTTGCACACCATTATTATAAGTTTCCTGCGCACGTTCCTCCACCGTATCCACTACCTTGGCAACATCACGCAGATAGACCGTAGCCCCATTATGAGTACCCACTACCACATCTTCCAATTGGCGGGAGTCATCAAACTCACCTTCCACACGCAATGAATAAGTTTCATTACCGATATCAAAATTACCGCCCGGAATATTCTTGTTTTCCGCTCCGATAATGGAACTGATAGTTTCGATGCTCAAATTATATGCTTCCAGCTTATAGGGATCGCAATATACTTGGATTTCACGTTGCGGCGCACCACTGATAGACACTGTACCCACACCGGGAATACGTGCCAAGGGGTTTACCACGCGGTCATCCAGGATTTTATAAAGTGCCGACTGGCTCTCGTTAGCCTGCACAGACAACAACACGATAGGAATCATATCCGTGCTGAACTTGAAGATGATGGGATTTTCCACATCATCGGGAAGTTGCGAACTTACCATATCCAACTTGTCGCGCACATCATTTGTCAACACGTCAATGTCGTTTCCGAACTCAAATTCCAGCGTAATCAACGACATATTCTCCGAAGACCGGGAAGTGATGTGCTTCAAATTGCTGACAGCATTCAGAACGTTTTCCAACGGACGGGTCACATTGTTCTCAATATCCGAAGCACTTGCTCCCGGATAGGCCGTCATCACCATTATCGTATTTGTATCGATATCCGGATACAAGTCGATAGGCAATTTGGACAAAGAGAACAGACCAAATATCACTACTGCAAGAAAGCAGAGCGAGGTCATAATCGGTTTCTTAACCGCACCTTCGTATAAACTCATTTTTCAAATTGATAATTAAGTTATTTTTCTACTTCTACCTCCATGCCGTTAGCCAGCTTCGTCTGTCCGGCAATAACGACCTGTGAATTATCGGGCACACCGGAAATCAACTCGTATTCAGCACCCATACGGCGTCCCAGTTCTACCTTATTATAGGAAACCTTGCCGTCATTGTATACATATACATAGCGATCGCCGGAACCGGACTGCTTCACAATAGCCAAATCGGGCACAACCACATTGTCTTTCGTTCCGAAGTTGAGCGTAGCACGGGCAAACATACCGGGACGTACACGCTGGTCTTTATTGGGCAACTTAATTTCCACTGGGAAAGTACGGGTATTGGGGTCAATAGTAGGATAAATCAGGCTGATAATACCTTCAAACGGTTCGTCACCATACACATCCAGTTTCACGGATACGGGAGACCCCTTCTTCACGCGGGTAAAGTAAGTCTCCGAAACATTGATTAAGAGCTTTACCGGAGTGATTTGTTCCACAACCAAAACGGGTTCACCGCCACTGTACATATCACCGTTATCATAGTTACGTGCCGTTACTACTCCATTTATCGGACTGAGTAAGGACGTATTCTCAAGCAGGTTTTTGTAAGCGGTTTCCTTTACATCCAATGCCATCTTGGCTGCATCCCATTCGGATTTGGAAGCACCGCCCACCTTATATAATTCATCCATACGCTTGAACTCAATCTCTTGATTGTCCAACTGGAACTTTGTTTGTTTCAGATTGGCTTCGTCCATGCTCACCAGCTTTTGTCCCTTAGACACACGGTCACCCACTTCCACCAGGATGCGGTCAATGCGTACGGGAGACGAAGGAGCAATATTATTTTTTACTTCGGCCTCTACAGTAGCCGTGTACTCTTGAATTTGCTCTACGGGACGGGCTTGTACTTCAGCCAGTTTCACTCTTGGCTTCTCGTCCACTTTTTCAACAGTAGCTTTATCTTTACCTCCACTGCATGCGCCCAACAGTGCAACAGCAAGCAGGGCAATCAATTGAATACTTTTCTTCATATCGTTGTTCTTTTTATTTCTGTTTTTTGATTACGTAGTCTCTTCCCAAAACCTGGTCAAGGTCAGCCTTAGACACCAGATAGTCGTAAATGGATTGGTTGTAAGTCAGCTCGGCTTCGGTGAGTTGTACCTGAGACGTATTCAGTTCGAGTACCGTACCCTTGCCTACTTCATAACGCTTTGTTGCAATCTGCACCGCCTTGTCAGCCTGCATCACATTCTCCTTATTACTGGATACCTGCTCTGAACTGGCTGCCATATTATCCTGATAACTGGTAATCTGCATATTCAGTTTTCGTTCGGTATCAATACGGTTCTGATCCAACTGGCGCATTTGGATGCGGTTGGATTTCAACTTCGTGAAGTTACTTGCTTTATATAAAGGTACACTCAGACTGAATACCAGTGAAGAACTACCAGCCCAATTGTAATTGAAAATATTCCAATTATCATTATTCATAGACTGATATTGATAAGAATAGTTCATAGCCAATGTCGGCATAAAATTGGTACGCAAAGACTTGATATTTTGCTGGAGGGTCTTCATACTCAGTTCCAATTGCTTCATAGTCGTATTGTTTACCAAGCCTTCGTGTCCTGAGTTTTCCAGTTGATTGGCAAAGACCACCGTTTCATAACTTGCCAGACTATCGTCAATTTTGATATCCACATCAGCCGTGATACCCATTAAAACCTTCAGCTGCAATTTGGACAAGGTCACTGCATTGGCAGCAGATATCACATTCGGCTTTATGCTACGCATCTGCACCTCGGCACTGATTTTATCGAATTCACTCACCGCACCTTGCTGATACTTGGCATTGACAATATTAAAGTTTTCCTCTGCCAGTTTATAACTTTTCTGCAAAACTTCGTATGAGTCTTGAGTCAACATCAACTGGTAATAAGCCTTTGTCACCTGATTCACCAAATCTTGCTTGGAAGCACGCGACTTCTCAACTGCCAGCTCAATATCGGTTTTCGTCATCGACATAGCCCGATATACAGCCGGTGCAAAAATCGGCAAACTGATATTCAGCGCCCCGCTTGCTGTGTTCGATTTATCCTTACCCATTTTGATGGTTTCGTCACCTATACTAAACTGGGGAGCCGTAATGGTGTGACTCATTGTTCCCGAAATACTTGCCTCCGGCAATAAATTCTGCCAGGTTTCTTTGTGACTTACCTTTTTCAAGGCAATCTCCTCTTCCGCCACTTTGATGGTAGGATTGTCACTCAAGGCAATTTCCAAGGCTTTGTCAAGGTTTAGGGTTAAAGTATCTTTTACCTCCTGTGCCCGTGCATGACCGACCACCAACAATATAGCAGCAATCAGTACCAATCTTTTACCCACAAAAAATTTCTGCATCTTCTTTTAATAATTAACCGTTTCTCTGTTTTTTCTATCTCTCGTTTTCCCATTACTGTTTCTTACGGTACTCTTGGATAAAGGCTTCCAACTCTTGTGCACCTTTCTCCGTTGAGATTCCCCGCAGATAAGTAAACATAATGGATTCATAAACTTCCAGAAAAGAATACTCCTTGCAAATATCAGTATTCATCAGTAAGTCAATCTGTTCTCTAACCAGTAGGTTGACAATGGCAAAGTTCACGTCAGCACGAAAGATACCCTGTTTGACACCGTCTTTAAAGAAATGTATCGTTTCTGCCGAGTCCTGATCACTGCGATTTCTCAACAATTCATAAGCTTTAGGGTACTTCTTGATGTCTTCAAAGAACTTCTTGTTGGTAGCATGGAACTTCTCGATGCTACGCAGATAACACTTCAATAGAACTTCCAGTACATTTTCAGCAGTAGCCAACACTTCCCGAATAAACTCATCCGCCTCTTTCTGTCCTTTCAAGATACATTCTTCCAACAGCGACTCTTTATCTGAGAATACTTCATAGAGAGTACGCTTAGAGATACCCAATGAATTTGCGATATCATCCATTGTGATACTTTTGATGCCGTGTGTAGTAAATGCTTCAACGGCAGTCTCAATAATCCGTTCTCTAAGTTCCGGACGGTATGCCGGATGCTTTGTGTTCTCGCCCATTTTCTTCCTTATCTTAGTTCAAAAACTCTTTTTATCCATTATCGGAATAAAACGGGACAAATATAGAAAGAAAACTCAATCCACCGATTAAGTTTTCTTTCTTTTGTGAAACGATTAATAAATATTATGTTTATAGCAGATTTATTGGGAAGGTATCACTTGAATGCAAATGCCCGGTAAGAGAAATTCAATTACCTTGCAAATGATATAATCGTCCACTCTTTATACGTAAATCCAACTGTGCTTCAAAAAGAGATGCAGGAGACACTGTCTTCCCCTGTTCTATCCATTCACCATCCGGGCGATCTGTATTATTGTGTGTGCCCTTATTCTTAGTTCCTTTGCTGCCAATACTATAATTCTTAGCCGACACCCAAGGATTTTGAACACAAATTCTCTTCGCAGTACAGTTCCACAGATACTGGTTAGCACCGGCCCATCCGTGTCCTGTCCCCCAGTTTCCACGGTCCTGTACCAAGATATCCCCGTCACTGTCAATATTGTCGTAAAGAGTACCTACATTCCAACGTTGGTGAGGTCCGGCATCAGCATGCGAATTACGTATCCTTACATTCACAAACACATTAGGTCCTACCCCCTTTGAACCAGTCACACAATCGTGACGGCCATGAGATGTCTCGCAATCACGCACCAGGCAAGCAGAAGCATTAGCTATCAAGAAAGAATAAAGCCGTCCCCCCGTACGCTTGGCCACACCATCAAGGCACTTACAATCTTTCACCGTAATAAAAAGGGATCTATCTCTTATTTCTGCCAGTCCGTATGCAAAATAGCGTGAGGTGACATTACGTATCCAACCATGCTCCGTTTTGGACATATCAATAGCTGTCCAGCTATGGTTTTCATCGTTGTGATAACCACTACCGTCTTTCTTGTTTTCGTCGAATTCACTGACAATCTGCATATTTTCTACTCCGCAATGACTAATTCGTCCTGAAAAGTTCGACTTATATATTGCACCACCGCCATATTTAGTCTCCATTGCCATCAAGATGGGGTTATCAAAATGAAGGGTATCACCGATAACTTGGGTAACTACACGTTCGTAATCAAGGTTATAACCTGAAGCCGTCCAGTTGGAACCCGCCGTATCTCCTGGCTTGTATATCTGATCCATCTTTAAGTCGTGAATCCAATTGTCGGTACCGGGACGAAACACCGTGACATGGTCGCCTTCATGGAAATCAGACGCATTATTAACAGTCACCCAAAAACGCCCTACGGGTACATAATCGTCCTTGATATTGTATGTGGAAGGTTTAGAAGGAGTAAGACTACCTTTACCGGCAATCTTTATGAGCCTATGATGGGTAGATTCCCCACCTTTCACACCGGCTGCAATCAACTTTGTACCATCATTATTTTGTCCCTCACCACGGAGTATCACACCATCGGCATTAATGTGCAATTCACTCTGTATCTTGTATGTTCCACTCTTCAACAAGATAGCGCCACGGAACTTTCCGTTTAATGGCATAGCCGACACTTCATCGATAGCCTGCTGTATAATGGCAGTAGCATCCTCATCTTCTCCCGGAGAAGTCAGCGTTTTTCTCACAGGGACATCGGGTATGTCAAGTTCACTACCCATATAACCTACATGGCTGAAATCAGGCAAAGTAGTACCGTATTCGTCTTCCAACAATGCGATATCGAAGCTGGTTTCCACTTGCGGATAGATGACAGAAGGGGAAGAAAAATCCTGCGAAACAGTAATTTCTTTGTCCAGTCCGGCAGCCGTAACACGAAGCATAGCTACCCGTTTGTGAGTTGTAGGGTTGGCTTTCACCGTGACCAAAAGTATATTATCCGTACCCTCTTTAGGCTCGCAATTTACCCAATCAGTCATGGAAGTAGCAACTTCAGCCACCCACTCCACATTACTAGTTATTTTTATTTCCTGCACACCCGTTTCAGCTTTGAATGATAAAGTTTTGGCAGATACCTCAAGTTCCGGAACTACGCTTTCTTGTTCCACCGTCAACTCTGCTTTCTGAGTACCGCAGGAAATTAAAATCGTTGCCCCACGTTTTTTACCCGTATCATTGGCTTTTACAGTTATCTTGACCACAGCATCGGCATTGATGCAACTACACCAATCGGAACCTTTAGTAACCTTACAAGTCCAACCACCGGAAGAAGTTACAGCTACCTCCTGTGATGAAACTGCGGGAGTAAAAAACAATTTCGATTCACTCAACTGCAAAGAAATACTATCCCCACCCTCGTCAGAACAAGAGGGAAACACTATAGACACAAAAAATGCCTGCAAACACAGAAGAAGACAAGAAAATATACACCGCATTTTTCGTATAACATTATCCATTGTACAATACATAATCAGGAATATTTAAGAATGAAATAAAAAAGAGGATGCACCGAAACCGGAAAAGGATTCAGGTACATCCTCCATTATCAATTAGATGAATTAAAGACCACTAATGGCTTTCAAACCTTCGGCAAATCCTGCGTAAACAGGTTTACGAATGTAATCATCCGACCATAAGCCATTGGGAACATTCTTACTGTCAGCTATCGTCCATTGAGTGATACCTCCCCGCTGTGCAGCAGGAATCAATTCCGCATAAGCAGAAAGAATGAACGTATAGAAGTCAGCCATCTTTCGTTCTTGCTCAAACGTCAAATTAATAGTTGAAATTTCCATTCCCGATTCATCTATGATATTCATATCGAGTTCAGAGATACGAATCAGTTTTCCGGTAGCAGCCAATTGAGTAAATGCTTTTTTGATATTTTTTTCCTGCTCGCCTTGCGCAGCCTCATCTGTCATAAACGACAGATGCATCGTCGTAGCAATACCGTCAATCACAGTCTTGCCATCGTTTTCCCATTGCCCTATCCAATGAACCAGACTCTTCAATTTATCGGTATCGGATATCAGATTGGTTTCGTTCACATAAAGCTTCAAATCGGCTGAACCATACTTACGAGCCAAGTCTATTACCAGACGCGGATAATTTTCACCCAGGTAATCTCCCCAGTAGAAATAGGCATCCGCATCACCATTAGTTGCCGAGCAAAGGTCAAAATATCCATCACCGTCCGCATCTGTTCCAGCCAAAGGTTCATCCAGTACATTCCAGTTTGTAACCGCTCCGGCACAAGCTTCCATCATACCATTCACCCACTTGTCCATTGCCCAAGTCAATGTATCAGCCTTCTCTTCGGGAGTTTGAGGTATTCCGGTAGGAATCTCATAATAAACAGAAAGGTCATCAAACCAAATGGTGCCGTCGACAGTTCCTACATTCAGATAAAAACGATAGATATTTCCGGATACACTCGGGCAAGATACTTTGATTTCCTTCCATTCCGTAGTGACCTTTATCTCAGGAGCAAATTTACCAATAGGTGACAAACTTCCATTCTTTCTCAATTCGGAAGTAATGGAACAATCATGACTGGCTTTCACTTTCATGGTAAGATAATATGTAGTATTCTCCACGGCAGGTATTTCCGGAGAGAACTGAACTACAGTTTGTCCCTTAGAAGCAGCATAACCACTACCCACTTTAATTTTATAACCTTTTGAATTACCATATCCTTCACCGGCTACAACTTTCCAATAGTTTCCATGATTCTTTATGGCATCTCCCCAAGCGCTCCAGCTACCTCCTTCCACGGTAAGATCTTTTTCAAAATCGGTATTTACAAGATACACCTTTCTCATCCCTGATGCACGAGTCTTTACATTCTGATTCTCAGGCAGTGGTTTATCTGCCAGCAAACCATTCAAATAAGCGTTATTCTGATTTTTATGGCTACAAAGCGCATTGCCAAAAACTGTCGTATTAGTATTCTGTACCGCTGCCAACAATTTCTTTACGCTTTGAAAATCCATACTACCGCCGCTTTGCACACAAGCCGAATGCCACATCACATCTTTGGGAGTCAATTCATTAAAGTTGGAACTAACCAGGCTATACTCCTTACCTCCACCGATGAAATCTGTGCCATTGACGGCAGCCCCCAACTTAAATATCTGATTTGCATTACCTTCCACATAAGTATTCAAAGTAGAATATTCGTTGAGATATTCGTATTTCGCTATATCCTCGGGCTTTTCCACTTTGAAATCAGCCAGGTTGTTCTCTGCGCAAGCTGTTAATATCGCAAGCGCAGAAGCTGTAAACAAAATAGTTTTATAGTTCTTCATATCTTTCACAATTGAATCATTCTACATATTTAGGTGTAAATTCCTCCGGTTTCACACCTCGTCTTTGCCATACCAGTGTATCCTTGGTTTGAATTTGCTTCACACCGAAATCCACCTGATAATCTAAATAGAGTCCGTCACGGTCTTTATTTCCCCACGCCTTCTTCTCTGATTTTTTCAGATATTTACCTGTTCCTGTGGCAGTAATACCTTCGGTAGCGGAAGTAATACTACATTCTTCTTTTTCATCGAAAGTAAGGAGCAAGTCACATGATAATTTTTTGGTAACTCCATTCTTATCTGTATACTTGGTATTTAACGGTAAAACAACAGAGTTCAATGTCTTAGTAACGGTAGAACAAATTTCATCTTTCTCCACACTTTGCTTATGACGTACTTCCGTAGTGGTTTTTCCATTTTCTGTAACAATATCTAGACCTCTGCGGAGATAATAAGCATGATAGGTGTTGATGTATTTTACACAATAGAGCACATAGTCCATGGGCTTAATGTCCCAATACGCAGAATTGGGACGTTGGGGAGTATCACCTTCAATAATAGGTTTACCTGAAAGTATACGGTCGGCACCGGTTTGGCTCTTTATCACAAGAGGTATCACATAGGTATTTTTCAACGCAGCGGGGTCGGCAAAGAACGCATCGTTCAACTGCACTTCCACACCACCTTGAAATCCTCCATCAAAAGAAATTGTATTACCAGCCAGCGAGTAGTGTCCTTCCGGCATGGGAGTTACGTTGGAACCATCTTCAAAATGAAGGTTATCGCACAAGGTGTTGTCTACCGCTATTTCCAATTTTATATCCCGTCCATTGTAGGCTCCCCCCATAGTAGCAAAAATCTTGCACTTATGCAGATTATCGAGCGTGGTATCATAAGTATCCTCTCCCAGTACAATGGTACGTACCGGATATTGATAAGGGAAGTAAACCGACACGCCGCCTTCATAATCAGGGAAAGATATATCCCCGTTTTTACAGGAGGAAAATGTTGCCGTCAACCCTCCAATAGATAATATTGATAATAATTTGAATAGTTTCATATCATTCGTTGTTTTACAAATTCAAGAATAAAATCACCAACCGGCATTTTGTTGCAGGTTATTGAACTTTTGCGTTTCACTATAAGGAATAGGTCCATAATACATATAATCCTTATAGTTACGTATCTCTACATTAATAGGCAAATAAAGCAAAGAACCATCTTCGGGGACTTTTCTTATCTCCATACCCACCGCAGTTTCGTTCAGTTCATCAAGGTCTACTTTCCAACGACGTAAATCCCAGAAGCGGAAATTTTCAAAACAAAGTTCCAGTCGGCGCTCGTTGCGAATCAATTCGCGCATCTTATCCTTGTCGCCTTTCACATTTTCCAGATAGGAATCGCCATTGTTAGCGCCTACACCTGCACGTGCACGGATAGCCTTTATCACATCATAAGCCGAATATCCATGCGTTCCTTTTCCGGTAGGTCCCCACGCCTCATTGGCTGCTTCCGCATAGGCTAGGAATATCTCTGTATAACGGATATAAGCCGTGTAATGCCTCTGGGTATTTGTCTGATTGGGCGTAAGGTTCAAATCGGGACGTAACTGCTTTCTCAGGTAGTAACCGGTACGGGTGGATTTCCCGTTTTCACCGTTCAGGCGGTCAAGGTTCTCGCCATAAGTTCCTGTGATAATCACATCGTCTTTTATACCTTGCGTTTCACCGTTCACCAGGATGTATGTCTTCAGTCTGGGGTCACGATTTTCATAAGGTTGATTAGGGTCAAATCTTCCTTGTACATCGGTGATAGGATAACCATTTGCCATCGGAAATGCATCAACCAGATTCTGAGTAGGATTTACACGCCCTTTACCATAAATTGAAGGTGGATAGTTATCTGCCTCACGCGAGTTGTTATCACTTATCCGGCTACGCCAAAGAATTTCCTTTGGATTTTCACCGGCGGAAAGATTACTGATTTCATCGATATTGGTATACCAAGTCCAGCCTTTGGGATCCATACCGGTAACTCCGCCGATACGATCCAAAACGATTGCCGCATTGTCGGCTGCCTCTTGCCAAGTAACGCCGGAACCATCACTGAAGGCAGGACTGGCAGACATCAACATCAACTGAGCGCGTACAGCTTCAATGATTCTACTACTGATTCTGCCCTGCATGTGCCGCCCGAAAGCACGGTTATAGCTTTCCGGAGTAGCTCCTGCCTGAACAAATTTTGCGGGAATTTCCTCTGCTGAAGACACATCAGCAAAATCTAAAGGAAGTAATTCCATCGCCAAATCCATATCAGAGAGAATTTGCTCCACACACTTTTGATAGGTGTCACGCGGTCGGTTGAAATCAGACTCTGAGTTTTCCGATTCCAGATGCAAAGGTATTCCCAGCAATTGCCCGTCGTTGGTGCGCCCGGCATGAGTTTGAAGCAGGAAGAAAGTGTGCAATGCACGCATGGCATAACATTCACCCTTAAAGTGCATGTTGAACATGGTATTGGCAGACTCATCTTCCGCCCAAGTCACTTGGTCGCAGTTTTCCAAAACCAGATTAATGTTTTGAATAGCATAGAAATGTTTTTTCCATCGTGACAATGGATCACTGTTGGAAGCCCAGCCTCCCGTAGCCATTTTCAGATAACTGTTATTAATGTCATTGGACACAGCATCGTCAGTGGCCAAGTCACTCTGCGGTGCAGTAGTATAGGGCAGCAAGACGTAGGAGTGTCCTAAAATACTTTGCGCAAAAGCGGGTTGACGGTGCATATACCCTTCATCGTATATGTTTTCCAATTCCGGTTTAAACATGTCCTCACAAGAAGTGAGCAACGGCATGCAAAACAGAAGCTTTATCAGTATTTTTTTCATATCGTTATTTCTTTTGTTTCAAATTTAGAAAGTCGCTTTCACACCCAGATTATAAAAACGTGTCTGAGGCGCAGAACCTATGTTAGTCTCAAAATACTCACGCTCCTTTGAAATGGTCAACAGGTTGGAACCGCTTACATACGCAGAAAGTGAGTGAATCAATTTTCCACGTAACATCTTTGTCGGGAAATCGTAAGTGAGCTGTACTTTGGCAAGTTCAAAACGGTTGTTCTTATACATCCAGAAATCCGAATTCGTAAAGTTATTATTACCATTACCGGTAGTCAGACGTGGATAAGTTGCCGTCGCCGCCGTTTCTTTCGTCCAGCGTCCGCGCACTACCTTAGAATATTTATTCTCTCCTGAAACCCAGTAATAAGTACCTTTCTTGAGGTTTTGACCACCGATATTGCCTGTGCCCAGCACAAACAAGGTAAAGTTTTTATATTTGGCCGTCAAGTTGATACCCATTGTGAAAGGCGAATTATACTGCCCCAATGAGACCTGGTCCTTCGAATCAATGACGTTATCACCATTCTGGTCCTTGTATCTCAAATCGCCCGGTTTAGGAACACCGCCACCCAATGCTGTCTGTGAAGGAGCCCCGGCTATCTCATCCTCATCGTTGAAGAAACCCAGGCACTCGTATCCCCAAATAGGACTGATGGCTTTGCCTTGACGATATTGATAAGCATTCTCGTAATTGCTGTCATCGCGTTTGGTAGCTTTGGTAGCATAATATGTACCGTTGACACCTGCCGAAAAATCAACCTCACCAAAACGTGTATTATAGTTCAGCGAGAAGTCAAATCCCATTCTGCGGTCATTGTTGTAGTTGATGTAAGGCAGGAAACTCTGCGTATCCGAATAGTCGAAATAACTCGGAAAGAGATGACCGGAACTTATAATCGAACCTTCCATGGAATTCACGAAGAAAGAAGCATCGGCGGTAATCATTCTTTTCCACAAAGAAGCCCGAATGTTGGCGGAAAGTTCTTTACGCTTCAAGAACGTGAGCTCTTCGTTGGCACCGCGTAATGAGCTGGAAGCTTTCAGACCGCCACCGTCATACCATCCCCAACCGGGACCTTCCATGTTGTAACCACCTTTATACATATAATAATCAATACCCAAGTCCGTATTCAAAATACTTCCGCTGGCACTGACCATCAGTTCATCAAACGCAGAACCTTTCAGAAAATCCTCTTCGGCCAAGTTCCATCCCAGGGTGAATGAAGGCGAGAAAGCATTGCGATGTCCCTCGGCCAGTCTGGCTGAATGGATAACAGAACCACTGAATTCGGCATAATACTTATGCTTGTAGTTATATGATGCCTGTATACCTATGTTTGCGTTGCATGTCCGGTGATATACTCCGGAAAACGTCTGTTGGAAACCGCTGACCAGCAACATGGCATCCAGCTGATGGGCATTACCGAAAACACGGTTGTAGTCGATATGCGCATTCAGCGATATCGTACGGTCGGAATTACTGCCGCTGATATTCTGATTACCGGTCTTTTCGTCATTGGTATCGCTCTTAGTCAAATCCACAATCATGTCCTTGCCATTAAAATTACCCCATACCGGGATAAAAGTGGCATACTTGTTATCATACTTCGTAACATAAGATGTGGCATAATCCATGGAGAACTGCGTATGGAAGGACAGACCTTTCACCGCCTTCCCCAAATCGACGTTGATACCCGCATCAAACTGTAGATTACGTTTGGTAGAAGTACTCTTACCGGCAGCATAATAATCGGCAAACACATTGGTCAAATCATTTTGCGTACCTGCCAGGAAATACTTGCCATCAACAATATTGTTTGATGTTTCCAACAGTTTCCAAACAGAAGAAGCATTAGGGTCAATCATACTAAGCGGAATCAGTGGATCCACCCGGTTGGGACGGAATGTAGAAGCCAAATTCCAATAATTGCCTCCAACCGTACCTTTTGAATTGTAGAAAGAGACATTGGAGTTTACATAAGCCGATACCGTTTTACTTAAATTCACGTCCACATTACCACGTACGCTGAAACGGTCGTTACGGTTATATTTACCCTGCCCAAAATTCATCTGGTCACCTACATTATAGTAGCTGATATTGGCATAAAAGCGGGCGCGGTCGCTTCCCGCTGAAATTTCTGCGGTTATATCCGAACGGTTATAAGCTTTCTGAATAAAATCGGACGAATAGAAATCTACATTCGGATAACGATATGGGTTCCGGCCGGTACTTGAATAATAGATTTCATCAGCACCGTATTTCGGATCCAGTCCATCGTTTTTGAGCGCTTCATTATAGAGCGTCATGTACTCGGCAGAGCCTAGATATTCGGGATAAGCTTTAGCCACATTCCAACCTGTATTTGCCCTAACGTCTATCGTAAGAGGAGATATCTTACCCCTTTTGGTAGTTACCAGCACAGCACCTTTGGCAGCCCTACTGCCATAAAGAACTACAGCTTGCGCACCTTTCAGAAAAGTAATACTTGCTATCTCATCAGGCTTCACCGTATCGAGAGCCCGGGGTGTACCATCTACTAAAGCCAGGTATTCATCGAGCCCCCAAAGCAGATTTCCAGTCCAACCGCCCACATATCCTTGCATGCCGGTCAATGTGCCGGTATTGTAATTTTTCTTCATCAGTTCCTCGACATTCACAGTAGACACGCCTCCTAACATATCCTTGGAAGCCACTTTGCGGTAAGCCACCTGTGTTTGTTCGCCGGATGTCGATAATGAATCCATCAATTCTTTTGCGTTTTGCGCATCAGCAGAAGTCCAGACTGACATCGATGCCAAGGCAAACAAAAGAAGTTTTTTCTGTATATGTTTCATTTTAAATCGTTTTAGTTGTTAATCTTCTCGTTACCAACCCGGATTTTGCCCAAATTCAGGATAGAGATACACATCTTTGTCAGGCAATGGGAGCCAATAGTGCTTGGTTCCATAAATCCGCTTCAGGATAGGTTCCTCCCTCCAGTTGGACACACGTGCATTGCAAGGGTCGTTTTTCTCGAAATAAGTATCAGTCTCCATACGGTCGAATTCCTGTGAGGTCTTCACATTATATGGATATTCCGTAAGAAGTAACCAACGCTGCAAATCGTTGAAACGGAAACCTTCAAAAGCCAGTTCCACAGCACGTTCACGACGAACTTCATCCATAAATTTGCGTTGGTCGCCAGCATAGGCGTCAGCCACGGGATCGACTCCGCAACGGGCGCGCAGTACATTGATGGCTTCCTTAGCCGTCTTAGTGAAATTTGAAGATTTATAGGATGCACCGCTAATAGCCGCACCAGCCTCGGCGTACATCAGGTAAATGTCTGCCAGACGCATATATGCAACGTAGCTTTGGAATGCCTGGTCATCTTTGTAAGCGAGGTCATGTTTGTTGGCCGTATGCGGCACCAACTTATGGATAAAATAACCGGTACGGCTTCCTTGTACCAAATCTCTCATTTTACCGTCGGTACATAAAGAACAATACCTGAAATCATAATCGACATGTCCCTTGTCGAGCGCTTTGTTCAGATACTTGACTCCATCGAACAAAACATCGTGATAGAAACGCGGGTCGCGTCCTTTGAAAGGATGCTCAGGATCAAACTGGGAATTATCATCATCCAGCGGAAGTCCATTGGCCATTCCATAGAATTTCATATAATTGGCAGTAGCCATTTTAATATTGTTTCCTCTGACTCCTAAACCATTCATCTTAGGTCCGTATTGCGTGACAAATCCCCACAAACTGGTATTATTACTAGTCATCGCACCTCTGAAAATAGCCTCCGTGGCACCCGGCTGTTTCCAACCTTGATGAAGGGTATAAAAGAGATCGGTGTAGCAGGTGGTAGCAGACTTCGACTTGGCATGGTCATAAATGTTGTCGAATTTGAACTCCACCAGTGCATACTGAGTTTTTCCATCTTCCACAAGCGCAAGCAATTCACCAAACGCCTCCGCCGCCTTCTTGGCATACTCCTTGTCGTAATCGTAAGTCATCGCACCGCCCAACTGGGCACCATGCACCATCAGCGGGCTGGCCGCCCAGAGGTATACTTTACCTAAATAGCCCAATGCCGCAATCTTGTTGACACGAAGCCCGTTCTTGCCTAAAGTATTCTTACCGACTTCCGTATTATCCCAATCGATAGGCAGCAAATCGGCAGCCCGACGGAAGTCAGCGGCACAACGGTCGGCACACTCCTGAAAAGAAAGACGAGGTATATTTAACTCTTCGTTGGCAGAGAAAGTCCTGTCTATGTATGGCAGCCCACCTACCCATTGCATCATTTCCTCGTGCCACCAAGCGCGGAAGAAATAAAGTTGTCCTTCTATCAAGTTACGTTCCTCTTGCGTGGCATCGACCAATTTATCCATATTCTCCAAAGCAAGATTTGCCTTACGGATACAGTACCAAGCATTCTGCCACAAAGCCTGTTTACGAGATTTATTATGACCAGTAAGTTCCTTAGGGTCGGCATCCGAATTCCAAAGCCAAGAACGGCCATTGCCTAACCAATTCTTGAAGTTACCCAAATCGAACTGGTTGGTTATTTTGCTGTCTCCATAGCTCACATTCTGTATTTCATCATCACCAAAGTTATAATCACTTGTACCGGAGTTGGATTTCTGCTTGTCGGGGATGGCGTTGTACATCTCTTCTATATATCCCTGGAAGTTGAAGAAATTCTTAAACGCATCATCGCTCGATACAACGGAATCCACTTCCCTGTCCAGATAATCGGTACATCCACCGAAAAAAAGCGATGAGCAGGCAAGTAGCAAGCCACACAACGAATTATCTAATATTGTTTTAATATTCATAGCAATAATTGTTTATAATGAGAATTTTACACCCAAATTCACGCGCTTCATGATAGGATAAGCACCATAGTTGGCACCTGCACCCGAGAAATTGCCTTCACGGTCATCCGGCATGCGCGACCACATCCACAGGTTGTTTCCACTTAAGAAAATCCGCAGGCCGGAAACGCCCAATTGGCGTGTCCAATTGTTTTTGAAAGTATATGAAACCTCCACGTTCTTTAAACGGATAAAGGAAGCATCGTATACATATTGCGTGCCATTATAAGCCGCTACTTTCGAGGACAACCAACGGGGAGTGACAAAGTCGGCGGCATCGCCTGCTTCCGACCACCAGGTACCGGTATCAAATACCACATTATAACGATTTGCAAAACAGTCCAGATTCACGGTACGACTCACATTTGTCACGCCATAGAACTGGGCAAAACAACTAAAGCCTTTCCACTCAAAGCCCACCGTTGCATTGTAAGTGTTTTGAGGAGTACCGGAATATCCGTAAGGAGCCTGGTCGTCCTGGTCAATCACACCGTTTCCGTCAAAGTCCACTATATAATAATCACCGGGAATGCGGCTGTCGTTATTAGCCTCATGCTTGGGGCTACCATACAATTCATCATACGAACCGATAAATCCTTTGTCAAGGTAATAGCGCCCCTGTCCCATGGAAAAGCCTGCTGCCTTACGATAGCCTGGCAAGAGTGGCATATCATCTTTTAAAATCACTTTATTCTCCGAATGGGTCATACTCATGTTAGCCCACACGCGCATCTCATTCTTGAACCTTTTGTTGAAACGCAATTCCAACTCGTAACCACGGGTATTTACTTTACCTTTATTCACGGTGGCAGGGTTCTGGCCATAATAAGAAGGAACAGAGCGGCTGCCGCCTTTGATGAGGATATCCGAGCGTTTGTCGCGGAACACTTCCACACTACCGGCAATCAGCCCCTCGAATAGAGCGTAGTCGATACCGAAGTTTAATTTCTTCACTTTTTCCCAATGCACGTCTTCATTTCCTACTACACTCTCCCTGTACCAACTGTAAGGGCTTTTTCCTCCACGCCTTGAAGGATCCATATAAGTCTGCCAGCCTGAGCTATAAGCCCATTGGTCCTGGAAAAGCCAACGACCGTCTACATTGTCGTCACCAATTTCACCGTATGAAGCTCTGATTTTCATCATATCCAGAATTTTCTTCTCGCGTAAGAAAGCCATGAACAGTTCTTCACTAATCATCCAGCCAATGGCTCCCGAATTGAAGAAAGCAAAACGATTGTCTTTGCTAAATTTTTCCGAACCATTATAAGCGCCATTGTATTCTATGAAATAACGGCCTGCCCAATCGTAGGTGGTACGAAAAGCCCAATCTTCACGATAATGAGGAATTTCACTACCTTTGGCAGTTTCCTGGCGGCTGAACAATCCCATTGCCGTAACACTGTGTTTGTTGAAATCACGCGCCCAGTTCAACTGCAACTGGTAGTTCAAACTGCGTCGGGTAGATTTATTATTCACCGTACCGCCTTTGGTATCCCAGTCCAAAATAGGATACATGTCAAATTGGTTGCTACTATCAAAGGGGAATTGGTAAGTCACAAGTCCCGTGTCAGGATCAATATATTTGCGACGTTGGTTAGAACCATTGTTGGATTGAGGTTCCTCGATACCACGGTCATTTTCCACAAACGTGTTGTCCCAAGCAATCATACCTCTGAATTTCAGTCCCTTGGTAACGAAATCCAGTTTCTGTTCCAATACAAAGTCAGTAGTGATGCGGGTAGTGGTATGCTGTGCGGCACCACCGGTCGCTATCAAGTCGATGGAATTGTACATATTGATATCAGAAGGATAGAACCCCAATGAACCATCGCTGTAACGGGGAAGGAAAATATCAGGTGGAGTACGGTATACACCTGCCCATGCGCCTGCCTGTTTAGTGGGTGTTCCACTAGTAACACTACTATAATAGAAAGGACGTTCGTTCTGACCACTGGAACCAGCCACACTTACTTTGAAAAGGGTGGTCTTGGTAATGTTGAAGTCCAGGTTACTACGCATATTGATACGGCTGTAGCCATATCCATTGTCATAACCACGCCCCGTTTCGAACTCACGGAACAAGTCGCCCTCGTGCACATAGTCTATCGAAGCAAAATATTTCACGAATTTAGTACCGCCGCTAATGTTCAGATTTGCGTTGTAAGACATGGCGAAATCTTTGAACAACGCTTTTTTCCAGTCAACATTCGGATACCGTTCGCGCTGTTCCACCGAAGTCTGATTGCGGAAATTATCAATAAAATCCTGTGAACGGATATCATTCCATGAATCTGGGTTCAAATTCAATTCATGTTCAATAGCCATATTACGAGCCATGTAAGCGTCGTAAGAGTCCAATTTATTAGGTATGCGTGAAGGGGTCTTAAGTATCGCGTTGGCAGATACATTGATTTTAGCCTTGCCTTCCGCACCTCGCTTGGTGGTAATCAAGATAACGCCATTGGCGCCTTTCACACCATAAACGGCAGTGGCGGAAGCATCTTTCAATACGGATAACGTTTCCACAGAAGCCATATCCACACTACTCATGGGGCGTTCCACTCCATCCACCAGCACCAGAGGGTCGCTACTGTTCCAGGAGCTGGCACCGCGAATAGTAATTTTGGGTTCTTCATCACCCGGCATACCGTTGTCCTGCGCCGTGATGACACCCGGCAGGTTACCGGTTAAAGCCGAACCGATGTCGGTGATACCCGCCGAACGTTCCAGTACCTTACCTGTGGTCTGCGCAATGGCACCTACCACACTGGCTTTCTTTTGCTGGCCATAACCCACTACCACCACTTCTTCCAGTTGCTGGGAATCATCTTCCAGCATCACACGAATAATACCTTTGGAATTCGCCTTGATTTCTTTCGACTTCATGCCGATGAAAGACACCACCAAGACAGAATTTTCCTTAATGCCTGATAAAATAAAATTACCATCTATATCAGAAATGGTACCTACTGAATTGTTACCTTTCAATACAATGGAAGCACCAATTATACTCTCTCCATTTGAATCGACAACTACTCCCCTAACCTGTGATTCTTGTGCCTGCAAATTAAGACACGAAAATAACATCAATAGAAACAGATAAGGAATTTTTCGCAACTCTTGTTTCACATTTTTCATTATCTTTCTTTTAAATTAAAATGTTGCATTTTATTTTGAATGTTTTTGTTTACTCAATACAGCACTCCTGTTTCTTCAAGGAGTTACAAGCAGAGCAAATCATCATACACGAATGTGCATTCCCTTAGCAAAGCGCTATGAGGGATAGGGCGGGAAAAGGATGTTTTTCATATCGGTTAATTTATATTTTAAGAATAAATCATTCTCACAACGCATTTATTTAACTATTTTTCATGCATTTGAGTATGCAAATATATGCGTATTAAAATATAATAACCTTTATAATACTACATCAAAAGTTTCTCAATCTCTATTTAAGACTACATCAGGACTTTCTCTTTATATTTTTATTTAACTAATAAACAGTATATTAACACATCCATATCTTTACATCTATCAAATTTAAAAGTTTTTCAGGAAGAGCTACAGTTTTTAGTTTATGAATGGACAAAGCAAGAAAACAAAAGGCACGAATTCATCCCCCCAAAGAAGGTATGAATCCGTGCCCGTTTACCCCATTGGGGGTGAAGGTCAAAAGTCGTATTTTGTACGGTTGAGGAAAGCTACAGTTTTATGAATTTCTTTGTACATCACGATATCATCTTTTACAAAGGGGACCTCCTTGCGATATTCGTGTAAGAAACGTTCCAATATCGGAGAAGTTTTCGACGGACGGCGAAAGTCAATGCCCTGTGCCGCATTCATCAGCTCAATGGCAAGAATGTGTTCCAGATTATCCATGATACGATAAAGCTTCGTTGCGGCATTGGCACCCATACTGACGTGATCTTCTTGCCCGTTGCTGGAAACGATAGAGTCGCTGCTGGCAGCATAGCAGTACATTTTATTCTGGCTCACCATAGATGCGGCGGCATACTGTGGAATCATGAAACCGGAATTCAGACCGGGATTGGCAACCAGGAATTCGGGCAACCCGCGCAAGCCCATAATGAGCTGTGCAACACGGCGTTCGGAGATATTACCCAATTCGGCAAGCGCGATGCCCAAGAAATCATACGAAATGGCGAGCGGCTGGCCGTGAAAGTTTCCACCGGAAATAATACGGTCTTCATCGGGAAAGATGGTGGGATTATCCGTCACAGAGTTAATTTCCGTAAGCAAAACAGAAGAGACATAACGGATAGCATCCTTTGTTGCACCATGCACCTGAGGGATGCAGCGGAAAGAATACGGGTCTTGTACATGTTTGCCGGGACGGGCAATAAGCTCACTGCCTTCCAACAACTTACGGAAGTTTTCACCCGTTTCAATCTGACCTTTGTGGGGGCGTATCTGCTGAATGCAATCCATAAACGGATCGATGCGTCCATCAAAAGCTTCTAAAGAAAGAGCAGCTATCAAGTCGGCTTTCTTGGAAAGACGGAAGGCTTTAAGGATGGCAAACACGCCATTGGCACTCATAAACTGCGTACCGTTCAGCAAAGCAAGCCCTTCTTTACTCATCAATTTTACCGGTTCCCAACCAAACTCATCGAGCACACTGATAGCTTCGCGTTTCCTTCCTTTATAATAAACATCGCCCACACCGATAAGGGGAAGAAAAAGATTGGCAAGGGGAGCGAGGTCGCCCGAAGCGCCCAGCGAACCACGGTCGTAGACGATAGGCATCACATCGTTGTTGAAAAAGTCGAGAATGCGTTGCACGGTAATGACTTGCACACCGCTATGCCCCAATGAAAGAGCATGCGCCTTGAGCAGCATCATCAATTTAATGATGACGGGACGAATTTCTTCACCCACGCTGCAAGCATGGCTTTTAATCAGGTTTTCCTGCAGGGTGCCCAGTTCGTCCGGTGAAATGCTTTTGCTGCACAAAGAGCCGAAACCGGTAGTAATTCCATAAAGCGGTTCTTCGGAAGAAGCGATTTTCTTATCCAAATAATCACGGCATTTTTGTATACGCTGTTTGGCTTCGGGAGCCAATTCGAGCTTCAGGTTTTCGTTGATGATGCGTTCGATGACATCGAAAGTAAGTTCGCCCGAACCGACATAATAGACATTGTTCATACTTTGAGCTCCTGATTGATTTCGTCCAACAATTCTTTTTCTTTTTCACAAGCAAGTTGTTCCAAACTATCCGCTTCGGCTTGCAATTTGGCTACAAACTCCTTATCTTTCAGTGAACCGAGGTTGATGCGCACATTCATCAACGCACCCAGCACGGCAGAACGGGCAGACATCATGGCAACACAAGCGTCTGTCACGGCATTCCGATTACCCAGACGGGCTACATCCATGATGATGTTCATCAGTTCGTAGGCATTCCGGGCCACCTGCATAGGTACAAGAGCGGCAAACTTGGTAGCTTCCTGGATAGCGGCACTGCGAGCGGCTTTTTCTTCATCCGTAGCTTTAGGCATCTTGAAGCAAGCAAACACACTATCGTATGCCTCGGAATCCCGGTCGATATCTTCTACAAACGCCCCTTCGGACTGCACGGCAATATCGAAAATATGCTGCATCAGTTCTTCATGAACTTCATAACCTTTTTTACCAATAGTAAGATTTGCAACCATCGCTGCCAAAGCTGAAGCAATGGCACCATTCAATGCGGCGATACTTCCACCACCGGGGACGGGGTCACTACCCGCCACTTTATTCAAGAAATCTTTTACTGTTAAATCGACTAACATAGTATTATTGTTTTTGATTAAGTTGTATAAAGCACCCCTTCCTTTATCGTTGTATTCACGCAATTCATACCAACATAGTAGGGCAGGAAATGATAATTATCGGTATTCAGCACTACAAAATCACCTTTCTTCCCCACTTCGATACTACCGATACTATCAGCACGATTCAAAGCGGCGGCACCATTCAGGGTAAGAGCTGTGATAGCTTCTTCAAGACTCATCTTCATATAGATGCATGCCAGCGCAAAGGTCAACGGGATAGACCCTGAGAAACAACTGCCCGGATTTAAATCAGTGGCAAGCGCCACCGCACATCCCACATCAATCATTTCCCGTGCACGGGCGTATGGTTCTTTCAGCGCAAAAGCAGTCAGAGGGAGCAAAGTTGCCACAACACCCCTGTCAGCCATCGCACGAATATCCGCATCGGATGCATGCAACAGATGGTCGGCAGAGACAGCGGAAAGTTCCGCAGCCAACCCGGCACCTCCCAAGGGAACGATTTCGTCAGCATGAAGTTTCAATTTCAGCCCCATCTCACGAGCGGCAAGCAAAAGACGCCGGGACTGCCCGATAGAAAATACACCTTGTTCACAGAAGACGTCACAGAACTCCGCCAAGTTGTTTTGAACCACACCAGGCATTACTTCACTAATAATGAAATCGACATACTCGTCAGTCCGCCCCCTGTATTCATCGGGAACAGCATGCGCCCCAAGGAAAGTAGAAACGACATCTACCCGCTTATGTTCATCATTATTCAAGCTACGCATCACACGGAGTTGCAGAAGTTCCGTCTCCCTATCCAGTCCATAGCCGCTTTTACCTTCCACGGTAGTGACCCCCATTGCGGACATCTGTTTGATGAAACCATCAGCTTTGCCGCGCAACTGAATGAAATTACTGTCACGAGTGGCTTTCACCGTGCTCACAATGCCGCCCCCCCGTTCCATAATCGACATATAACTTTCACCCTTCAGCCGCCACGAAAACTCCTCGGCACGTTCGCCACCAAACACAAAATGTGTATGCGAATCGACAAAACCCGGTAAAAGACATCTACCGCGAGCATTGTAATGCCAGTAGTGCCGGTAATAGCCATCACGTTTCTCCCCCCTATTGGGACCGACGTATGTAATGATGCCGTCGGTTACCTCCACCGTAGCATTATCCTGTATCAGCAACTCCGACATTTCCGTTCCCCGCCGGGCGGAAAAGCCGATAGGCGTCACAACGCGGGCATTGAATATTATCAGGTTTTCTTTCATTTACATGTATTTTGCGGTTAGTTTATTCTTCCATAATCCTTGCTTCCAGCACCTGCTGCATGGAGAAGTTCTCCAGTCCGAGATAGTAGGATGCCACGTCAATCAGCGCTTCCATCGGAACAAGTCCGATAATTTCGCTGCCTACAATGCTGACACCGTAACGGCGGGCTTCGATACGCACCAGTTCGAAAGCACGGTAGAGGGCCGTGCGGGTATAGTCGGTCATGTTGATAGACACTTGGGTGATGCCCCTGTCTTTGAGTTCCACGCCCATGGCCTTGCAATATCGAAGTCCGCCGCCGATAAACCGGATTTTCTTGGCAATATCGTGTGCAATATCCAGGCTCGGGGTATTGAGGTTGATGTTATACGCCACCAGTGGCATACGTGCGCCGATAGCAACCGTTCCGGCAGTGGGATGCCGCTCGGCCGGTCCGAAGTCGGGATGCCATTCGGGTAGTTTAATCTTTTCCGCCATTCCCTCAAATTCTCCCTTACGAACAGCCGCAAGGTTCTCCCGATGGGGTGCCGACGCAGATTTCTCATAAAGGAAAACAGGCAGGTTATATCGTTTCGCCACTTCCTCTCCCACTTCTCTAGAAAGTGCAATGGCTTCTTCCATCGTTGTATTCTTGATGGGTATAAAGGGCACCACATCTACCGCACCCATCCGGGGATGTTGCCCCCGATGCACATTCAAGTCGATAAGGCTCACTGCCACGCCGATAGCATCGAGCACTGCATCCCTTAGCGGTTCTGGTTCTCCTACCACAGTGACAACTAACCGGTTATGGTCTTCGTCATTACTATAATCTAATAGTTTCACACCTTGTCTGCCCCTGAAAGGAGCCACTATCCGGTCGATTTTCTGCAAATCGCGTCCCTCACTGAAATTGGGAACACACTCTACGATTTTATTCATAATTGCATGTTTGGAAATGAAGAATGAAAAATGAAGAATTCAGCTGCATTATGAATTTGGCTGCATTATGAATTTGGCTATGCCATGCAAGCATGCCGCAAGGCAATTCTTCATTCTTCATTTTTCATTCTTCATTAAATTATACATTTCTTTATCAGTTCCTCATCCGCCACATACGGCATCGTAATATGATACCCATCTGCATGCGTACGGTTAAACTCCTCGCTTGTCTCCATGGCATGCACGTTTCGTGCCCACGAACGACGCGCCACACCGCCCATCACATCCCAAATCATAGCCGAGCGAAGTATCTCATCCACCCGTTCCGAACCGTCGCACACCATGCCGAAACCTCCGTTGACAGCTTTCCCTATACCTACCCCTCCACCGTTGTGCAGTGCCACCAGGCTCATACCCCGTGCGCAGTTGCCGGCAAAGCACTGTACAGCCATATCAGCCATCACATTGCTGCCATCTTTGATATTGGAAGTCTCCCGGAACGGAGAATCCGTACCGCTGACATCATGGTGGTCTCGTCCCAGCATAATCGGGCCAACTTCTCCGTTCCGCACCATTTCATTGAAACGCAGCGCTATCCTCATGCGCCCTTCTGCATCCTGATACAAGATGCGCGCCTGCGTGCCTACTACAAGGTTGTTCTTCTCCGCATCCCGAATCCAATTATAATTATCCAAATCTTGTCCGCGACGCGTCGGGTCGATGCACTCCATAGCTGCGTGGTCAGTCTTCACCAAATCCTCGTGTTTACCGCTGAGACATACCCAACGGAAAGGCCCGTAACCATAATCAAAAAGTTCCGGTCCCATGATATCCTCCACATAACTGGGGAAAATAAACCCGTTCTTATCGCTACCGTCACGCGCAATCTCCCGCACACCTGCATCGTAAACAGCCTTCATGAAGGAGTTTCCGTAGTCAAAGAAATAAGTGCCACGGTCTGCCAATGTTTTTATGGCAAGGAAATGGCGCTTCAGCGTAGCATTCACTTTATCACGAAACTCCGCCGGATTTTCGTGCAACATTTGCGTACGTTGTTCAAAAGTCAACCCCATGGGACAATAACCTCCATCGTATGTGGCATGGCAAGAAGTTTGGTCGGAGAGTAAATCGATGGATATATTTTTACTGACGGCATATTCCAATAAATCCACCACATTGCCATGATAAGCGATAGAAACCGGTTTACAGCTATCCATGGCATCTTGCGCCAAGGAAAAAGCTTCGGAAAGCGATTCCACAACATGTCCCACCCAGCCCTGCCGATGCCGGGTTTCAATACGCGAAGCATCTACCTCAGCAATGATAGCGGCGGCTCCCGCCATTTCCGCAGCCTTGGGCTGTGCACCACTCATGCCTCCCAAACCGGAGGAGACAAAAAGACGTCCGCGTAAATCTCCATCTTGCGGAATGCCGAGTTTCAGCCGTCCGGCATTGAGGAGGGTATTGAACGTACCGTGAACAATGCCTTGCGGACCGATATACATCCAACCGCCGGCAGTCATCTGCCCGTAGTTGGCAACGCCCATCTGCATAGCGGTATGCCAGTCTTGCTGGTTGTCGTAAAGACCGACCATCAGCGCATTCGTTATAATGACACGTGGCGCTTCGGGCTTGGACTTGAACAATCCCAACGGATGCCCACTTTCGATGACAAGTGTCTGTTCCCGCGTCAGGACTTCAAGATATTGCTTGATAAGACGGTATTGCATCCAGTTCTGGCAGACTTGCCCCGTCTCGCCGTAAGTCACCAGTTCGTATGGATAGAGGGCGACGTCGAAACATAAGTTATTGTCTATCATCACCTGAAAGGCTTTTCCTTCGATGCATTTTCCCTTATATTCATCAATCGGCTTCGCTTTGAGGTCGCCTTGCGGGCGATAGCGGTAGCCATAAATCCGTCCACGCGTACGGAGTTCTTCCATAAATTCGGGGGCAAGCGTTTCGTGCAGTTCTTTAGGGACGTAGCGCAGGGCATTCTTCAACGCCGTGGCTGTTTGCGCCGGAGTCAGGGTATAACCACGGTCGGGTGCCCGGCGAATACCTTCTACGAAAGTTGGATAAGCGGGCAAAGTCTTACTCAAAGTAATCTCCATAGTATATCGGTGTAAATGGTTACAAATTGTCAACAGGTAGAAGCCTGTATTTGCCGCAATATAAAAATAAATCCCGATATTCGCAACAGAATACCGGGATTATTTATCATTTAGTCAGAAACATTCATCGATACATTGAAATTGAAGTAATGCCGCTCATTGCCCGAAACAGGCGGACTTGGTTTTCAATTGCCGCAAGTACTTGCCAATAACCTCCGCCGATTCACTCGTTTCTTTTGAAAAGGCTTTCTGCAAAGAAGGGGTACCGTCCAGCAATTTCATCATTTTGTCTTTTCCTACAAATTCAGAGCGCCCGGTTTCGGGATTCAACTCATAATAAACGCGGGCATGAACCAGCCCGGAAGCATTAATGGCATTTCCCACTTCTCCACCGAGCTTTGTGGCATCGGGCGGTGTAGCCGTACTTGTTGCAACCTGCCCTATGGGTTGCGCACAAAAGTATATCTTATCGCCCACCCAGATGGCAGGAGCGTACCACTGTCCGAAACGAAATCGTTTATAGCGCATTTTACGGCAATTGACATATAGTGCCGTGTCTATCCGCACGGCATAACAACGGGATTTCAGATACCGGCAGAGTCCCGAGTTCTCATTTGCCGTTATGCGATAATCAGCGCCGCCCATCAAGTAAATCTGATTTTTGGCGCGTTTCTCTACCTTCAGAATGGACACTGTGTCACCACAGTCTTCTACCAGTTCTTTCAAGTTGGCATACATTATCTGCTGTGCCGCACACGGCAAAGCCAATAATGCAAAAATCACGAACAACCAACGCCTTTTCATATCGCTATCCTTTCTTTTTGAAACTTTACTTTATTGAGCGAAAGGTACATTATTTATTGTTATTCAGCAAGTATACAGGGAAAAATCTATTGTAGAGGAAGAAAAAAAGTATTATTGTGAATGAAAGAGATAGGTATAGGGTAAGAAGAGGTTACAGATAGGCTATAAGGTAGATTCCATTTGGGAAGAAGGAAGATTAACCTTAAGGGAAAGGTGTATCTCACGTGCCAAGATGCATATCTTAGCATTGAAGATACATATCTCGGCACTTAAGATGTGTATCTCAGCACGCGAGATACAGTTTTTACTTAGGGTCAATACTGTTTAGCAAGTACTTCATATTGTTTGATGCCTATTATCAATCCATTCTATCCCTAACAAGAAACGAGATATCACATATTTACCTTATCTTTGTTTCCGCATAAAAAGACAAAAGCAAATGGAGAGTATCGAGGAAATCAGTAATACATACCGCAGCATTGCGGAAAAAGGGCAACAAAAACTAAAGAAGGTGCAGCAACAGATATATCGTACAGGCACGTTGCGACTGCTGCTGTTCATCGCCGGTATAGTGGGAATTATCTATTTCTGGTCGGAAGGCTGGATGACAGTGGCGGGCATTGCGTTCGTGACGCTGTTTCCGTTTATTATGTTGATAAATTATCACAACCGCCTGTTTTACAAGAAAGATTATCTGGAGAAGAAGGTTGAAATCAACCTGCAGGAGTTGGCTGCACTGGATTATGACACTTCCGCCTTTGACGATGGCAAGGAGTTTGTGGAGCCGGCACATCTATATACATACGATTTGGATGTTTTTGGCGCGCGCTCGATGTTTCAGTTTATCAACCGCACGTGTACTGAGCTTGGTAGGAAATTGCTGGCTGAATGGCTGGGGAAGCATCTGGAAAGGAAAGAGGAGATATTACGGAGGCAGGAGGCTGTACGGGAATTGGCTCCGGAGTTGAAGTTCCGGCAACGTTTCCGCATTCTCGGTTTGCTGCATAAAGGAAAAGCGGCTGACGAAGTGGAGTTGAAGGCGTGGGCGGCGAGTCCGAGCGTATTCCGCAAAAATCGTTTCTTACGTGTGCTGCCCGGGGTGGTTACAGGAATAAATGTGGTGTGCATAGGTTTAGTGGTTGCCGGTGTTTTGCCTGCATCATTATGGGGCGTCATCTGGATGGCATTTGTGGCTATCGGCTTCGGTTTCACGGGAAGAATTACCAAAATACAGGCTGTATACGGCAAAAAACTGCAAATTTTGGGAACGTATGCGGAACTGCTGCGATTAATGGAAGAACGACCGATGCGATGTGCATTACTGAAGGAAATTAAAGAGGAAATAGGCGGCGAAACAAAAAAGGCGTCGCACTCTATCAGCCAGTTGAGTAAGTTGATGAATGAACTGGATCAGCGGAACAATGTCTTTATGTATGTCATCCTTAATGGTTTGTTCTTTTGGGAACTAAGACAGATTATGCGTATCGAAGCCTGGAAGGAACAGTATGCGGGAGAATTGCCTAGGTGGCTCACTGCTATCGGACAAGTGGATGCGCTTAATTCGCTGGCTACTTTCGCATATAATCATCCTGATTATATTTATCCGACAATTTTACCGGAGGAAGGGGATATGCAGAAACAAACTGAACTTTGCCGGAAGCCCGACAGCGTGCACGAAGCTGAAGGTTTATCGCCCTTCCGTTTCCGCGCAAAGGCTTTAGGACATCCGCTGATGCATCGTGACAGCTGCGTACGCAACGATATCGACATGGAAAAACGGCCTTTCTTTATTATCATCACGGGAGCCAACATGGCTGGGAAAAGCACGTATCTGCGCACTTTAGGCATCAATTATCTCCTTGCTTGCATCGGTGCACCTGTCTGCGCTTCAAGTATGGAGATTTATCCGGCAAGTCTCATCACCAGTTTGCGCACCAGTGACTCGTTGAACGATAACGAGTCGTATTTCTTCGCCGAGCTTAAACGGTTGAAACTTATTATCGATAAGTTGCAGGCGGGAGAGGAATTGTTCATCATTCTTGATGAAATTCTGAAGGGAACGAACTCAATGGATAAACAGAAAGGGTCGTTTGCTCTTATCAAACAGTTCATGGCTTTGCAGGCTAATGGCATCATCGCTACACATGACTTGTTGTTGGGCACGCTTATCGACTTATTCCCCAAGGACATTCGTAACTTCCGTTTTGAAGCGGATATAACGAATAATGAGTTGACGTTTTCTTATCAGCTCCGACCGGGTATCGCTCAAAACATGAACGCTTGTTTCTTGATGAAAAAAATGGGGATTGCTGTTACTGACTAATCCCCAAATTTTCACTTAAAGTTAAGTTTAATCACCTCTCGCAGGCTTATGCGTTTTTACATTTCGACAGGAATGCAGACACTGCCGCTGCTTCGTTTCCAGTAAAATAGCGTACGGATGTTACCGGTGTGTACGTATATGGTACAAACTGAAATAACTGCACGGCGGCAAATTTATTATCTTGAGAAAGCATCACGTCCATGCGGACATTTCCGCTGGCATCGTTTTTCACACTGGATTCTGCATCTATCTTTCCGTGTTCAATCATTTCCGTCAACTTGTTTATATGCTTCAAGTCAAAGAAAAGACTGCGCTCTTTTGCCACGCTTCCGGTTGGCAAATAAACCATTTCCTTGGATTTCCAAAATAAACGGAAGACACCTAATAGAACCAATGCCGTGCCCAGTACCATTAATGCCATACTCACTGTAGAAGATTTATCACTCATCTCAAAAATGGATGCAAATATTAGAATTCCTATCAGCAGCATTGCTACAGAAAGGATAAGACCGGAAAAGCTTGTACGCTTTGCAATATCGGGATGTTCAGATGCAAAAAGTGTTACGTCAATAGTTTGAGTTGCCATAATAATTTGTTTTAATGATTTGTTGAAAATAGAAAATACAATCTTTCCCTGTTTGCACAAAATTTCTGTTTCGCACAAAGGGAATAAAGTTTTAGTTCAACTAAATCACTAAATGAGAATACGCCTCAATGTGAATATGTAATATTCACACACTGGGTGACAACGATAATAAGCGGTAGCATCAAAAAGCTTCGCACGATGTAATGACAGAACCGCCTGATGCTGAGCTATCTTATCAATCCAGTCTTTTAAAGAGAAGATATACTCTGTAGTAGTGGCACGCTGGATACGGGAAAATGACAATAACTGTGTATGACCACTAGTGCCTGCCAACTCTGCATCGGGCAAATAGGGTAACTGAGGAGTGGTGAAACATGCATCATCCTGATGATGATTAGTAGTAACAGCTTGAATATCCACGGATTTTTTTTCATCTATCGATGTAGTTCCGATAAATGTGTTGCCCGCTGTCTGCCACAAAGCAAGTGTGAGCACCAATAATACTATGAACTTTATATATTTAGCCATAACTGCATGCAAATATAACAGTTTAATAGACAGATTTGTTTAACGCATACATCTTTTAATATTTGTTGAATGAAATATGGTAAACCTGAACTACTAGGCATAGAAGTAAAAAAGTAAGAAGGATAAGAGAAATAAAAAAATAAGAAGATTAAGAGGAATAAAAACAATAAGAATAAGAGGAATAAAAAAACCGCCCCAATCGCTGGGACGGTTTTCTATATAAAAAAAGAATAGTTGAATTATTCTGCTTTGGATTCTTCAGCCTTAGCTTCTTCTGCAGCAGGGGCTTCAGCAACCGGAGCAACTGTTTCTGCAGCAGGTGCAGCTTCAGTAGCTTTCTTAGAACGACGGGTACGAGTAGCTTTCTTAGCCACTTTTTCCTTAGCCATATTTTCGTTATAGTCAACGAGTTCAATAAAGCACATTTCTGCATTATCACCTAAACGGTTACCTGTCTTGATGATGCGAGTGTAACCACCCGGACGATCAGCAATCTTCACAGAGATTTCTTTGAACAACTCAGTTACAGCATACTTGTCTTGCAAATTGCTAAATACAACACGACGAGAATTTGTCGTATCATCCTTAGCTTTTGTAATCAAAGGCTCAACAAACTTCTTCAAAGCTTTAGCCTTTGCAACAGTCGTAGTGATTCTTTTGTGCTTAATCAGAGAACACGCCATATTAGCCAACATAGCGTTTCTATGAGAGGCAGTACGACCTAAATGGTTAAATTTCTTATTATGTCTCATTTTTTATTCTTTATCTAATTTATATTTAGAAATATCGGTTCCAAACGACAGATTCAGACTTTCCAGCAAATCATCAAGCTCGGTAAGCGATTTCTTTCCGAAGTTTCTGAATTTCAGCAAATCCGTCTTGTTGAATTGTACCAAGTCACCAAGAGTCTCTACATCTGCAGCCTTCAGACAGTTGAGGGCACGTACAGAGAGATCCATATCAACGAGCTTGGTCTTCAGCAACTGACGCATGTGCAATACTTCTTCATCAAACTCTTCATTGCCGTCAACATCATTTGTTTCCAGCGTGATCTTCTCGTCAGAGAAAAGCATGAAGTGATAAATCAGAATCTTTGCAGCTTCTTTCAGGGCTTCTTTCGGATGAATGGAACCGTCGGTAGTAATCTCAAGTACCAGTTTCTCGTAGTCGGTCTTCTGCTCTACACGGAAGTTCTCTACCTGATACTTCACATTACGTATCGGAGTATAAATAGAATCGATAGGAATTACGTTCACATCGGTGCAATATTCGCGGTTTTCGTCAGCAGGAACATAACCACGACCTTTGTTGATCGTAATATCTATCTGCATAGTCGACTTTGAATCTAAATGACAAATAACTAATTCAGGATTTAACACTTCAAATCCAGTCAAATACTTACCTATGTCACCTGCTTTAAATTCACTTGAATTCTCGACTGTAATACTTACTTTCTCACTCTCGAATTCTTCAACTACTTGCTTGAATCTCACTTGTTTCAGATTCAAGATAATGTTAGTAACATCCTCTTTTGCCCCCGGAACACTGGAAAATTCATGCTCAACACCGTCTATCTTGATAGTAGTGATAGCAAAACCTTCCAATGAAGAAAGCAGGATGCGGCGCAGTGCATTACCCACGGTAATACCGAAACCGGGCTCCAACGGACGAAATTCGAATTTTCCGAATCTAGAGTCCGCTTCCAACATTAATACTTTATCAGGTTTTTGAAATGCTAATATCGCCATGAAATTAATTATTATTTAGAATACAATTCTACAATCAAATGCTCTTTAATGTTTTCAGGAATGTCTGCTCTCTCAGGTATATGCAACAGCTTACCTACTTTAGCATTGTCATCCCATTCCAACCAAGGATACTTGCTGTGGTTAAATCCAGCCAGTGAATTAGCAACAACTTCCAAAGATTTTGATCTTTCGCGAACACCAATCACCTGACCTGGTTTCACTGCGTATGAAGGTACATTTACAACTTCACCATCCACAGTAATATGCTTGTGACTAACCAACTGACGAGCAGCTGCACGAGTCGGAGCAATACCCAAACGGAATACGACATTGTCAAGACGACCTTCTAACAATTGAAGAAGAATTTCACCGGTAATACCTTTAGCTGTTTCAGCCTTCTCGAACAAGTTGCGGAACTGTTTTTCCAAAACTCCATAGGTGTATTTGGCTTTCTGTTTCTCACGAAGTTGAACACCATATTCAGAAGTCTTTCTCTTTCTAGAATTTCCGTGTTGTCCGGGAGGATAGTTCTTCTTTGACAATACCTTGTCTGCTCCAAAGATTCCTTCACCGAATTTACGGGCTATTCTTGATTTTGGTCCAGTATATCTAGCCATTTCTTTTAAATATTTAATTGTTTATTCATGAACTCAATTTGTTGCAGCCGCGATTGCAGAGAAGAATTTACAATCCAATAACAAAATCAAGTATCATTTTTATTAAAGGTAAATCTTAAACTCTACGTCTTTTAGGAGGACGACAACCATTATGCGGAAGGGGAGTTACATCAACGATTTCTGTAACTTCGATACCTGCACCGTGGATAGTTCTAATAGCAGACTCACGTCCGTTACCCGGACCTTTCACATATGCTTTTACCTTTCTCAAACCAAGATCGTATGCTATTTTAGCACAATCTTGTGCAGCCATTTGTGCTGCATAAGGAGTGTTCTTCTTAGAACCTCTAAATCCCATCTTTCCGGCAGAAGACCAAGAAATAATCTGACCTTCACTATTTGCCAGAGAAACAATAATGTTGTTGAAAGATGAATGAACATGTAACTGTCCATTAGCATCTACCTTTACATTTCTCTTTTTTGCTGCAACTGTTTTTTTTGCCATATCAACAATTATTATTT
>NZ_CAUFUE010000032.1 GCF_959029255.1 uncultured Bacteroides sp.
TTAGAAGGAGCCCCCATGTCGGAAGACGTGGGGGCTTTTTTTGTTGCATTCCGTTGAGAAATGAATATAAAAAGTGAATATTTTACTCTAAATACTACATAATGAGGATAATTATTTGTATCTTTGTCGCCCGAATAAACAAAAGAAGCTTTGGGAAAGTTTGATAAATACAAAATAGACCTGAAAGGTATGCAAGCAGATTCATGCAAATATGAGTTTGTGCTAGACAACCTTTTCTTTGCCAATATTGATGGACCGGAAGTGCAGAAGGGTAAAGTCAATGTGGTGTTAGTTGTAAAGAAAACATCTCGTGCTTTCGAATTGAACTTCCAGACAGACGGAATGGTGTGGGTGCCATGTGACCGTTGTTTGGACGATATGGAACAGCTTGTCAGCTCGACAGATAAGCTGCTGGTTAAGTTCGGTCATGAATATGCCGAAGAAGGTGACAATCTCATTGTAATTCCCGAAGAGGAAGGTGAGATTAATGTAGCATGGTTTATGTACGAGTTTGTAGCTTTGGCCATCCCCATGAAGCATGTGCATGCTCCGGGTAAGTGTAACAAGGCAATGACCAGCAAATTGAGTAAGCATATGCGCACTACTCCGGATGATGATATGGCTGAGGACACATTTGCTCCGGAAGAAGAGGTGGAGCTGATGAATGAAGAAGAAACGCAGGTAGACCCGCGTTGGGACGAATTAAAGAAAATATTAGATAACAATTAAAGATTAAAGAAAATGGCACATCCTAAGAGAAGACAGTCAAAAACAAGAACTGCAAAGAGAAGAACTCATGACAAAGCAGTAGCTCCTACATTGGCTATTTGCCCGAATTGCGGTGAATGGCATGTATATCACACTGTATGTGGTGCATGTGGCTACTATCGTGGTAAGTTGGCAGTTGAGAAAGAAGCTGCTGTTTAATTAGCAGTTTGACTAAAATTTATACTTGAATATCGGGCGTCTGAAAAGATTTGTAGATTGAAAGAACAAACCTTTTTAGACTGCCGTTGTTTAAGTGTTCTTATAAGCAAACAAGATTAATGGAAAAAATAAATGCAGTAATTACAGGAGTCGGCGGTTATGTACCTGATTATATCTTAACGAATGATGAGATATCAAAGATGGTGGATACTAACGATGAATGGATTATGACCCGTATCGGAGTGAAGGAAAGACATATCCTGAATGAAGAAGGGCTGGGCACCTCGTATATGGCGCGTAAAGCTGCCAAGCAGTTAATGCAACGTACGGGTTCCAATCCGGATGATATTGATTTGGTGGTTGTCGCTACTTCTACTCCTGATTATCAATTCCCGTCTATCGCATCTATCTTGTGTGATAAACTCGGACTGAAAAATGCTTTTGCTTTTGATTTGTCCGCTGCCTGCTGTGGATTTCTTTTCCTCATGGAAACAGCTGCAAACTATATCCGTTCGGGGAGATATAAGAAAGTTATCATCGTAGGTGCAGACAAAATGTCGTCCATAGTGAATTATACTGACCGTGCTACTTGTCCCATTTTTGGTGATGGTGCTGCGGCTTTCATGATGGAACCGACAACAGAAGAGGTTGGCGTTATGGATGCTATCTTGAGAACTGATGGCAAGGGCTTGCCTTTCCTCCACTTGAAAGCTGGTGGTTCGGTGTGTCCTCCTTCTTATTTCACGATAGACAATCACATGCACTATCTTTATCAGGAAGGACGTACGGTATTTAAATATGCAGTATCCAACATGTCTGATGTAAGTGCGGCTATTGCTGAGAAAAATAACCTGACCAAAGATTCTATTGATTGGGTGATTCCTCACCAGGCGAATCTTCGTATCATTGATGCTGTGGCGCACCGCTTGGAAGTTCCTCATGAAAAAGTGCTGATTAATATCGACCGTTATGGTAATACCAGCGCCGGTACTCTTCCGCTTTGTATCTGGGATTTTGAAGAAAAACTGAAAAAGGGTGATAACCTTATCTTTACGGCATTCGGCGCCGGGTTTACTTGGGGAGCCGTTTACGTGAAGTGGGGATACGACGGTAAGAAACACTAATGATTTAATGGTGGATAGTGAATTATAATCTACTTTTTGATTAAATCATATAAATATAAAAAGACGCATCCTATTTCGATTCGATGCGTTTTTTTGTCTCAATTCAAATACGTAATGATTATGCATAAAGCAGGCTTTGTCAACATCGTGGGAAATCCGAATGTGGGTAAATCTACATTGATGAATGCGTTGGTAGGTGAACGTATTTCTATCGCCACTTTTAAGGCGCAAACCACTCGTCATCGCATTGTGGGAATCTATAATACGGATGATATGCAAATTGTGTTTTCGGACACTCCGGGTGTACTGAAACCTAATTATAAGTTACAGGAGTCTATGCTGAACTTTTCTACTTCGGCGTTGACGGATGCGGATGTATTGCTTTATGTGACGGATGTGGTTGAGACTCCCGATAAGCATAATGATTTTGTAGAGAAGGTAGGACAAATGGATGTTCCGGTGCTGCTGCTCATCAATAAAATTGACTTGACTACTCAGGAGAAGTTGGTGGAGTTGGTAGAGGCATGGAAAGGTTTGTTGCCGAAAGCGGAGATTATTCCTATTTCTGCTGCAACCAAATTCAATGTGGACTATGTGATGAAAAGGGTGAAAGAGTTATTGCCTGATTCACCGCCTTACTTTGACAAAGACCAGTGGACGGACAAACCGGCACGTTTCTTTGTGAACGAAATTATTCGTGAAAAGATTTTGTTGTACTATGACAAGGAGATACCCTATTCGGTGGAAGTTGTTGTAGAACAGTTTAAAGAAGAAGAAAAAAAGATACATATCAACGCTGTGATATATGTAGAGCGCGATTCGCAAAAAGGTATTATCATTGGTAAGCAGGGCAAAGCTTTGAAGAAGGTGGCTACTGAGGCGCGTCGTGATTTGGAGAGGTTTTTCGGGAAGACAGTTTTCCTGGAAACGTATGTGAAAGTTGATAAGGATTGGCGTAATTCGGATAAAGAGTTGCGGAACTTTGGTTATCAACTGGACTAATATTAAAAACGACTGTGACAGTCGCAAAAAAAGAGTGTGAACTATGGGAAATTTAGTTGCAATCGTAGGACGCCCCAATGTGGGAAAGTCTACATTATTTAATCGCCTGACCAAAACAAGACAGGCAATTGTAAATGAAGAGGCGGGAACTACGCGTGACCGCCAATATGGTAAATCCGAGTGGCTGGGACGTGAATTCTCAGTGGTAGATACCGGTGGTTGGGTAGTAAACTCCGATGATGTTTTTGAAGAGGAAATCCGTAAGCAGGTTTTGATGGCTGTGGACGAAGCGGATGTAATTCTGTTTGTTGTGGATGTGATAAACGGGGTGACAGACCTTGATTTGCAAGTGGCTTCTATCTTACGCCGTACTAAGAAACCGGTTTTGCTGATTGCCAATAAGACAGATAATAATGAGTTGCAATATAATGCTCCTGAATTCTATAGTTTGGGCTTGGGTGATCCGTATTGCGTCTCTGCTATGACTGGCAGTGGTACGGGAGATATGATGGATCTTATTGTGAGTAAGTTTAAAAAAGAGTCCGATGAGATACTGGATGAAGATATTCCCCGTTTTGCGGTAGTGGGGCGTCCTAATGCCGGGAAGTCTTCAATAGTGAACGCTTTTATCGGTGAAGAACGTAATATCGTAACGGAGATTGCCGGAACAACCCGTGATTCTATTTATACGCGTTATAATAAGTTTGGTTTTGACTTTTATCTGGTAGATACGGCGGGTATCCGTAAGAAAAACAAGGTTAACGAGGATTTGGAATACTATTCTGTAATCCGTTCCATTCGTTCCATTGAAAATTCCGATGTTTGCATTTTGATGCTGGACGCTACACGTGGTATTGAAAGCCAGGATTTGAATATCTTTTCTCTCATTCAGAAGAATGCCAAGGGATTGGTGGTAGTGGTGAATAAGTGGGACCTTGTGGAAGATAAAACTACAAAGGTGATGAAGACTTTTGAGGATGCTATTCGTAACCGTTTTGCTCCTTTTGTGGATTTCCCTGTTATATTTGCTTCAGCCTTGACGAAACAGCGTATATTGAAAGTACTGGAGGCGGCACGTTCCGTATATGAAAATCGTATGACCCGTATACCTACCGCTCGCCTGAATGAAGAAATGTTGCCGCTTATTGAAGCATATCCGCCTCCTGCAATTAAAGGTAAATATATCAAGATTAAGTATATCACACAGTTGCCTAATACGCAAGTGCCTTCTTTTGTGTATTTCGCTAATCTTCCGCAATATATCAAAGAACCTTATAAACGTTTCCTTGAAAACAAAATGCGTGAAAAGTGGAATTTGACAGGAACGCCAATAAATATTTATATCCGACAGAAGTAAGATTGAGGCTTCATGAGATAAAAAAGGACTGATTTTAAAATAAATCAGTCCTTTTTTTAGTGGATATTGGATAATATTTAAAAAAATATAGGTTAGTATAAATATTATCGGTATTTTTGTCTTGACACTAATACTTACAAAAGATGAGACTATTCGGTACATTGTGTATGCTTTTGTTGTTTATGCCGGTGAATAATCTGCAGGCGAATGAAGCTGAAGATTTGTCAACGTTGTGCCGGAAAGCTTCTCTGCAAAAAGACTTAGAAGGTTATTCTGCCGTCTGCCGTTATCTCTATCTGGCAGAGGAAAAGCCGGAGCTACTTACTTTATATGCCGATTCCATCCGGCAAATAGGTGTCCGAACAAAAAATGTGAAATGCTTTATAGAGTATTATTCATGGAATAGCGAAGCCTGCTTTATGAAGGGAAATTTTTCCCGTGGTTATGCGTTGAAAAACAAAGCATTATCTTTGGCGGAACGTGTGAAGGATAAAAACTATATTACTGATTTATGTTCGGATATGGGATATTATTGTAACGTTGATGCGCGTTATGATTCCGCACGTTACTATTTAAGAAAAGGTATGGCGGTTTCCAAAGAGAGTCCGGAACTGGCAGAGCATTACCGCACGATGTTGACAAACTTTGCCAGCTCCTATCTATATGAAGGGGAAACTGATTCAGCATTGATTTATACGGAAAAGGCTAAAGAACGTTCTGTGGCTGATAAAGATACGGCAATGTTGATTGAAAATCTGAACCAGTTGGGTACACTTTATCGTCGTAAAAAGCATCCGGAACTCTGTATTTCAAATTTCGAGGAAGCTATCAGATTGTGTGAAGCACAAAAGAACTTCAAGACAGCCGCTTTCATTTATGGAAATATAGCCACTGCCTATTCCGATTGGGAGCGCCCGACCGAGGCAATCCCTTTTTCAAAGAAAGCGCTGGAGTATGCTTTGAAGATGAAAAATCCTCAGTTGGAGGGTATTTGTTATGTCAATTTAGGCGCTATTCAATGTAATATTGAGAGTTTGCGTGAAGAAGGTATTGCTACAGTGAAGAAAGCTGTTCCTCTTTTGGTGAAGGTGAACAATAAGCGTCGCCTTTGTGAAGCCTATGTGTATCTGGCAGATGCATATCGCCGTGGCGGAAACTTGGATGTCGCAGTGGAATATTTGAACTTGTTGGAAAAATTATCCGATGAGCTTAAAACGGATGTGGAACGTTATCGTTACTATCGGGTGAAAGCACCCGTATTGCAAGATAAACAGCAATATGTCGAAGCTATAAAATACTACCTACGGATAACGGATATGCTGGAGAGGGGATATAGGGATGTGAAAGATAGTGAACATTATGTCCGTCTTGCAGCATGTTACGCTGCCATTCATGAGGAACGAAAAGCATATACCTGCCTTCAAAAAGCCTATGCGTTGTGTGATTCAAACTATCAGGAAAAATATGTAGAGCGTTTGTCTGATTTCTCAGTGAAGTACCAAACAAAGGAAAAGGAATTGGAGATAATACGTTTACGGCAGAAAGAATTGGAACGTGAAGCCGAACAGTTGCAGCGCCGTATAGTCTACGGAGCCATTATTTCTACGCTCTTTATACTTCTGTTGATACTACTCTATGCCCGGCAAAGGCAGAAAGCGCATCTTGCCAAGTTGGCGCAGGCAGCGGGAGAAAAAGAACGCCAGTTCCTTGAGCTACAGAAAGAAACGGAGCAACGTTTGTCTCGAAAGTATATTGATGGTTTGGAGAGTGAGCGTGAACGGATGGCTACCGAATTGCATGATGATGTTTGTAATAACCTGCTTGTACTCGAAATGAACATCCGCTCGCTTACGGAGGGCGATAAAGAGATGGATAAACAGGTTGATTTGCTGGAAGAAACCCGTGAACGACTGCGAAATATCTCACATGAATTGATGCCACCTGCATTCCAATATGCCACTATTGATGAAATGCTTGCCGACTATGTGCAACATCTGGCTCTGCCGGAGCGTACACGGGCGTTATATCGTTCTACAGAAAATGTAGATTGGAATCAGGTTCCACGGGAGATTGGATTTGAATTCTACCGTATTGTGCAAGAGTCTGTGAGCAATGCCGTGAAGTATGCCGATGCTTCAGTTATTCAAGTGGTGTTGACTTTGGAAGGAAATCAGCTTTCGGTATTCATTGCCGATGATGGGAAAGGATTTGAGATGCATAAGAAGGTAAAGGGTATTGGTTTGCGTACGATGTTGCAGCGTGCCGAAACAATAGGAGCAAAAGCGGAATTGAACTCTGTACCCGGTAAAGGTACGAATATAGAAGTAACTGTCAGGATTTAAAAAGAGCTATGGAAAAGAAAGTAAAGGCCGAAATGCTGGTGGTTGATGACCACAGCTTGATTTTGGATGGCATTTGTAAGATTGTCAATAAGATGCCTGAGGTAGTGGTGATCGATGCCGTTACTTCGGGTAAACAGGCGTTGGAGTTGATAGCACAGCGCGACTATGATATCTATCTTCTGGATGTGAGTATACCGGATGTGTCAGGTTTCGACCTTATAACACAAATTCGCGAAGTGAATGAACAAGCGCGGATTATTGTAAATACGATGCACGAGGAAATATGGATTATCAACCGGTTGGCACGGAGCGGAGTGAATGCGGTTATTCTGAAAACGTCCGCCTCTTCTGAATTATCGAATGCTATACGTTGTGTGTTGAAGGGAGAAACTTATGCCTGTCCCCGTTTTGAATCCATTTATCAAAAACTACGCCATTCCTCAGTGGCTTTGCAGCCAAAGGATGCCCCTACAAAACGTGAACTGGACGTATTGCGGGCTGTTGCCAAGGGGTTCAGTACCAATGAAATAGCTGCATTGCTTGCGATTTCGGAAAATACGGTGGAAACTTTTCGTAGAAGATTGATAAGTAAATTTGGGGCGAAGAATGCCATAGACATGGTGATAAAGGCTGTAGAGCAGGGATGGCTCATACTGGGATGAGTTGTGGAGACCTATATCACGGTTTTCCGTTATTTTTTTATTGAACTGTTTTGCGTAACTTTGTCCCGAGATTGAAGTTGTGCCTTATTCTCCTGTCGATAGGGATATTTGAGGGCAACGTAAAATATATCGTGATGATATAAGTCAATTCTATTAACTGGTTTTATGAGGATAAGATGTCCGGAATGTTGTTCCGGACATCTTTTTTATTGGTGTAATTATCGGAATACGGTCTTGTTAACCTTCGATGTTCTGTATTTCCACCTCTTTGACCTTTCGGAACAGGTCAGAAGCGAAAATAAAACTATTCAAACGCTCGTTGGTAGAGGTGAAGATATCATCTTTACTGCCTTCCCACTCTTTATGGCCCTCGTAAATATAGATAATTTTTTCTCCGATACCCATTACAGAATTCATATCGTGGGTATTGATAAGGGTCGTCATATTATATTCACGGGTGATGTCTTGGATAAGTTCGTCGATGACAAGTGATGTTTTGGGGTCCAGTCCGGAGTTGGGCTCGTCGCAGAATAGATACTGGGGGTTCAAGGCAATAGCCCGGGCGATGGCAACGCGCTTCTGCATGCCACCACTGATTTCACCGGGAAATTTATCCTTGGCCTCAATCAGATTAACACGCTCCAGGCAAAACATGGCACGCCGCGTACGGTCGCGTAGCGTGTCGTTACTGAACATATTCAGAGGGAACATAACATTGTCGAGCACTGTCATAGAGTCAAAAAGAGCAGCACTTTGGAAAATCATTCCCATTTCGCGGCGCAACGCTTTCTTCTCCTTCTTGTCCATCAGCAGGAAATTACGGTTGTCGTACAACAACTCTCCTTTCTCAGGTATAAGTAAACCTACGATACATTTCATCAAAACAGTCTTTCCCGAACCGCTCTGGCCAATGATAAGATTGGTTTTACCGTTCTCAAATGTGGCATTGATATCTTTCAGTACCTCTTTCCCTTCAAATGACTTACAAAGTCCCTTTAGTTCTATCATCTTGTTATTTACGATTTACTATTTGGTTTACCCCATCAACAACTGCGTTAATATTAAGTCTGCAAATAAAATCAGCACACTGCTGGATACCACGGAATCCGTAGAAGCCTTACCCACCTCGATGGAACCTCCTTCAACGGTATAACCGAAGAAAGCCGATACGCTGGCGATGATAAAGGCAAAAAATAAGGACTTGATGATACCGCACCAGATGAACCATTCTACAAACATATACTGTAAACCGTATTCCAGGTCGACAGCCGACATGATTCCTCCAAACCAGCAGGTACAAAATGCACCGATGATTCCGGCAAATATACTGAACGTCACCATCAACGGAATAGTTGTCACCATCGCGGCAATCTTGGGCAATATCAGATAGTTTGCTGAATTGACTCCCATAATTTCGAGAGCATCAATCTGTTGGGTCACTCGCATGGTTCCCAGTTCGGAAGCGATATTTGAACCAACCTTTCCCGCCAGTATCAGGCACATAATGGAAGAAGAAAACTCCAACAACATGATTTCGCGGGTAACATATCCCACTGTCCAGCGTGGCATGAAAGGACTTTCGATGTTTAGTTTAATCTGAATGGTGATAACGGCTCCGATAAAAAAGGATATCAGCAGTACGATGCCGATAGAATTCACTCCGAGTTGCTCCATCTCGTTGATATACTGGCGGAAGAACATACGCATTCGTTCAGGACGGGCAAAGACACGTCCCATCAGCATGATGTATCTTCCTACTGTTCTAAGTGCTTTAATCATGACTCTTAAGTATTTGTCTGCAAATGTACACTATTTCAGCTTATTTTTGCTACATTTGCGCCAGTTTCACCACAGATTACGCAGTTTAGCACAGATTTTTTGTAAGGCTTCATGCCAGTTGTGCGAAGTTGTTGTAATCCATAGTGGGAAACAATTAACTGTCGGATTGGTTTTAATCTGTATAAATCTGTGTAATCTGTGGTGATATAGCGATATGGAAGAAGAAAGCAAAATGGTGCTCCGCACGGAAGACTTGGTTAAGAAGTACGGAAAACGTACGGTAGTGAGTCATGTCTCCATTAATGTAAAACAAGGTGAGATTGTAGGTTTGCTGGGACCGAACGGTGCCGGAAAGACTACTTCGTTCTACATGACCGTTGGGTTGATTACCCCCAATGAAGGGCGCATCTTCCTGGATGACCTGGATATCACAAAATATCCCGTGTATAAACGTGCGCAGACCGGCATTGGCTATCTGGCACAGGAAGCATCCGTATTCCGTCAGATGAGTGTGGAAGATAATATTGCCTCCGTACTCGAGATGACCGATAAACCTTTGGAATATCAGAAAGAGAAGTTAGAAAGCCTGATTGCTGAATTTCGTTTGCAGAAGGTGCGGAAGAATAAAGGTAACCAGTTGTCCGGTGGCGAACGTCGTCGTACGGAGATTGCCCGTTGCCTAGCCATTGACCCTAAGTTCATTATGCTCGATGAGCCTTTTGCCGGTGTAGACCCGATTGCTGTGGAAGACATCCAGCAGATTGTATGGAAGTTGAAAGACCGTAATATCGGCATTCTCATTACCGACCACAATGTACAGGAAACGTTGAGCATCACCGACCGTGCTTATCTTTTGTTTGAAGGGAAGATTCTTTTCCAGGGTACCCCCGAAGAGTTGGCTGAGAACAAGATAGTTCGTGAAAAGTATTTGAGTAACAGCTTTGTGCTTCGCCGTAAGGACTTTATGGTATAAAAACAGAAGCTCTATGAAATAAAAAAAGACCGCTATAGGCGGTCTTCTTTTTTTCTCCTTAATCTATATGATTAATATTTCGGAGGTCTAGCTTCTTTTACTACCATCTGGCGGCCGAAGAATTCAGCACCATCCAGTTCAGCAATAGCTTTGGCAGCAGCAGCGCTGTCTTCCATTTCTACGAATGCAATGCCTCTGAAACGTCCGGTTGCGCGGTCAGTAATAAATTTTACAGAAGATACTGTACCGTAATCTTCCATGGCCTTTTGCAGGTCACCTTCCTTAACACGGTAGTTAAGGTTTCCAACATAAATGTTCATAATGAAAAATGTAAATAAATGAAATAAATAAAACTCTCTTTGGAAAGACGGCTTAATAATAAAAAGATAACATCGACAGAGAGTTTACAAAAGCGTTTTTTTGAACGGAAGTAAAAACCATGTAATAGAAATCGAGAAACTAATTGTGTCGTCTTTCCGCGACAAAGGAACACATTAATTTCGGATATACAATACTTTTCCTCAATTATTTTCAGTTTTCTTTCCATATTAAAGTTCCAAGGCTTTGTAATTATACTCCGTTGTGTGCTGTAATAAGACATTTTACAGGTTCCATTAGTATCTTTCATTTGTATCCCACCGACCCTCGATGCACAAGATGCCATCTTGTGTAGTATGAGATGCCATCTTGAACAACACAAGATGCCATCTTGTGCATCGAAGGCCGGTGGAGAGCAGGTGGACGGTCTACGGAGAGTAGTGTAGGAAGCGGTATTATCGTACTTTCAGAGCCTAATCTCCCACATTATTATTAAGGTTGGGGTTTTGGCGGTGACAGGAAATAATTGTCTGTGTTTTTTTGATAATTGAAAGATTAACGCTAATTTTGCACGCTCGTTTGAGATTGGAATAAAGTATAAATCAAATAAATAATTGTCAGAATGAACGTTTCATTGCAAAACATTGACAAAGTAAGCGCATTGCTTACTGTAAAGCTTGAGAAAGCAGATTATCAAGAAAAGGTAGATAAGTCGTTGAAGCATTTCCGCCAGAAAGCTCAGGTGCCGGGTTTCCGTCCAGGTATGGTGCCGATGGGTTTGGTAAAGAAGATGTATGGTAAATCAGTATTGGCTGAGGAAGTGAACAAAGTCCTTTCAGAAGCAGTATACAAGTATATTCAAGACAACAAGGTGAATATCCTTGGCGAACCTCTGCCTAACGAAGACAAGCAAAAGGAAATCGACTTTGATACAATGGAAGAGTTCGAATTCTTGTTTGATATCGCTTTGGCTCCTGAATTCAAAGTCGAAGTGGATGCAAAGGATGAAGTAAACTATTATACGATTGATGTAACGGAAGAAATGGTGAACAACCAGGTGAAGGCTTACACTCAACGTAACGGCAAATACGAAAGTGTAGAAACTTTCGAAGGCAACGATATGATGAAAGGTTTGCTGGCCGAGTTGGATGAAGAAGGCAATACAAAAGAAGGCGGTATCCAGGTGGAAGCTGCCGTTATGATGCCGTCTTACATGAAGAACGACGAGCAAAAAGCAATTTTTGCCAATGCAAAAGTAAACGATGTTCTTGTATTCAACCCTTATACCGCTTGGGACGGTAATGCTGCCGAACTCGCTTCTCTGCTGAAGATTGAAAAGGAAGCTGCTGCTGAAATGAAGTCTAACTTCAGTTATCAGGTTGAGGAAATCACTCGTTTCGTAGAAGGTGAACTGAATCAGGAAATCTTCGATCAGGTATTCGGTAAAGATGTAGTGACGAGCGAAGAAGAATTCCGCACCAAAGTAAAAGAAGTGGTTGCCGGACAGTTTATGGCAGATACAGACTATAAATTCTTGATTGATGCCCGCAAGATGTTGGAAGAGAAAGTCGGTAAACTGGAATTCCCGGATGCATTGTTAAAGCGTATTATGCGTCTTAACAACCCTGATAAGGATGAAAAGTTTGTAGAAGATAACTATGATAAGAGCATCGAAGAACTGATTTGGCACCTGATTAAGGAACAGCTGGTGAAAGCTAACGACATCAAGGTTGAGCAGGAAGATATTGTAAATATGGCTAAGGAAGCTACCCGTGCACAGTTTGCGCAATACGGTATGCTGAGTGTGCCCGAAGAAATCCTCGAGAACTACTCAAAGGAGATGTTGAAGAAGAAAGAAAGCGTTGAAGGTTTGGTGAACCGTGTGGTTGAAACCAAATTGGCCGCTGCTTTGAAGTCTCAGGTGAAGTTAAATAATAAAACAGTTTCAGCAGAAGAGTTCAACAAGATGTTTGAATAAGATTATGCCGGGAAACGGTTGATTTTTATAAAGAAACACAGAGTTTGACAAACTATAACTCTGTGTTTTTTTGTGTCTCTGTGTTCTTTTTTGTTTCTTTGCACCTTATTATATATATAACCAAAAACAGAAAGAAAATGGATGATTTTAGAAAATACGCTACCAAGCATTTAGGTATGAACAGCTTGGTGCTGGATGATGTGATTAAATCACAAGCCGGGTATTTAAATCCCTATATCCTGGAAGAACGTCAGCTCAACGTAACTCAGCTCGATGTGTTCTCCCGCCTGATGATGGACCGCATCATCTTCCTCGGTACTCAGATTGACGATTATACCGCCAATACATTGCAGGCGCAATTGCTGTATCTGGATTCTGCCGACCCCGGTAAAGATATTTCTATTTATATCAATTCTCCGGGCGGTTCGGTATATGCCGGACTGGGTATTTACGATACCATGCAGTTCATCAGTAGCGATGTGGCAACCATTTGTACCGGTATGGCGGCCAGTATGGCAGCTGTGCTTCTCGTGGCGGGTGCGCAGGGTAAGCGTTCCGCGCTGACTCACTCCCGCGTGATGATACATCAGCCGATGGGTGGCGCTCAGGGACAGGCTTCGGATATCGAGATTACCGCACGTGAAATCCAAAAACTGAAGAAAGAACTTTATACTATCATTGCCGACCACTCGCATACTCCGTTTGACAAAGTATGGGCTGACTCAGACCGCGATTATTGGATGACTGCGCAGGAAGCCAAGGAGTATGGTATGGTAGACGAAGTGTTGATTAAAAAATAAATATGGCAGACTCTAAACGAAATAAAAACAGATGTAGTTTCTGCGGACGTTCGGAAGATGAAGTCGGATTCCTGATAACGGGAATGAACGGCTACATTTGTGACAGTTGTGCTACCCAGGCATACGAGATTACTCAGGAAGCCTTGGGCACCAAGAAAAGCGGCGCCACGAAGCTGAATCTGAAAGAACTTCCCAAACCCGTAGAGATTAAGAACTTTCTCGACCAGTACGTCATCGGGCAAGATGATGCCAAGCGTTTTTTGGCCGTATCCGTGTATAACCATTACAAGCGACTGTTGCAGAAAGACGGAGGCGATGATGTAGAGATTGAAAAGTCCAACATCGTTATGGTAGGCAGTACCGGAACGGGAAAGACATTGTTGGCGCGTACCATTGCCAAATTGCTCCATGTACCTTTTACTATTGTGGACGCAACGGTCTTGACGGAAGCCGGTTACGTGGGCGAGGATATAGAAAGTATTCTGACACGCCTTCTGCAAGTGGCCGATTATAATGTGCCCGAAGCGGAGCAAGGCATCGTGTTCATTGATGAAATCGATAAGATTGCCCGTAAAGGCGATAACCCTTCCATTACCCGTGATGTAAGTGGTGAAGGTGTGCAGCAAGGATTGCTCAAATTGCTGGAAGGCTCGGTTGTAAACGTTCCGCCACAGGGTGGTCGTAAACATCCTGACCAGAAGATGATTCCGGTGAATACCAAGAATATCCTGTTCATTTGCGGTGGAGCATTCGATGGCATCGAAAAGAAGATTGCGCAACGACTGAACACCCATGTGGTGGGATACAGTGCTGTTCGCAATACGGCTACCATTGACAAGAGTAACCTGATGCAATACATTGCCCCGCAGGATTTGAAGTCATTCGGCCTGATACCCGAGATTATCGGTCGTCTGCCGGTGCTGACTTATCTGAATCCGCTAGACCGTACGGCATTACGCGCTATCCTCACGGAACCGAAGAACTCTATAATCAAACAATATGTCAAGTTGTTTGAGATGGATGGAGTGAAACTATCTTTTGATGATGCGGTGTTTGAATATATTGTAGATAAAGCTGTTGAATATAAGTTGGGAGCTCGCGGATTGCGTTCCATAGTGGAGACTATCATGATGGATGCGATGTTCGAAATCCCTTCCGAACAGAAGGATAGCTTTGTCGTGACGCTGGATTATGCCAAACGTCAATTGGAAAAAGCAAATATGGCAAGGCTCCAAAGTGCTTAAAATCAAAAGGTAATGTAAACTAAAGCCGACTTTTTTACTTTTTATTGAAAATATTCGGTAGATTATGCTTGAAATTTAAGAAGTTGTTTATAACTTTGTTAGAGTTCTAAGAATACAAGTAGTATAATTGATAACTCTATAAAACAACCTAATGAATCATGGCAGGGAAGAAGTTTAATTTGACAGACCAGCTGAAGAAATACTTCGGGTTCGACACTTTTAAAGGAAATCAGGAAGCAATCATACAGAATCTGTTGGAAGGTAATGATACGTTCGTGTTGATGCCTACCGGTGGTGGAAAATCTTTGTGTTATCAGTTGCCTTCTTTATTAATGGAAGGTACGGCCATTGTAATTTCTCCGTTGATTGCCTTGATGAAGAACCAGGTCGATGCGATGCGTAACTTCAGTGAAGAAGATGGAATAGCGCATTTCATAAACTCTTCCCTTAATAAAGGTGCGATAGACCAGGTGAAGTCCGACATTCTCGCCGGTAAGACGAAGTTGCTGTATGTAGCTCCCGAATCACTGACGAAAGACGAAAACGTGGAGTTCCTGAAAACGGTAAAGATATCTTTCTATGCCGTAGACGAGGCTCACTGTATTTCTGAATGGGGACATGATTTCCGCCCCGAATATCGACGTATCCGCCCTATTATCAATGAAATCGGGAAAGCTCCGCTGATAGCGTTGACTGCGACCGCTACTCCGAAAGTGCAACATGATATCCAGAAAAACCTGGGTATGGTGGAAGCACAGGTGTTCAAGTCATCGTTCAACCGTCCGAACCTCTACTACGAGGTGCGTCCAAAGACTGCAAACGTAGATAGGGATATCATCAAGTTTATCAAGAATAATCCGGAGAAGTCGGGCATTATATACTGCCTGAGCCGGAAGAAAGTGGAGGAACTTGCTGAAATCTTACAGGCAAACGGCATTAATGCCCGCGCATACCATGCCGGAATGGATTCGGCCACACGTACACAGAACCAGGATGACTTCCTGATGGAAAAAATAGATGTGATTGTGGCTACCATTGCTTTCGGTATGGGGATTGATAAGCCTGATGTACGTTTTGTAATTCACTATGATATCCCAAAAAGTTTGGAGGGATATTATCAGGAAACCGGACGTGCCGGAAGAGATGGGGGAGAAGGGCAGTGCATTACTTTCTATACAAACAAAGACTTGCAGAAGCTTGAAAAGTTTATGCAAGGTAAACCTGTTGCAGAACAGGAAATTGGCAAGCAGCTTCTGCTGGAAACCGCTGCGTATGCCGAATCATCCGTTTGCCGCCGAAAGACGCTGTTGCACTATTTCGGTGAAGAGTATATGGAGGATAATTGTGGTAATTGTGACAACTGTTTAAATCCTAAAAAACAAGTGGAGGCTCAGGAATTATTATGTACCGTGATAGAAGCGATTATCGCGGTGAAAGAGAATTTTAAAGCAGATTATATTATAGACATTATACAAGGAAAAGAAACTTCAGAGGTGCAGGCTCATCTGCACGAAGACCTTGAAGTATTCGGTTCCGGTATGGGCGAAGAAGACAAAACTTGGAATGCTGTTATCCGTCAGGCGCTGATTGCAGGTTATTTAAGTAAAGATGTAGAGAACTACGGTTTGCTCAAGGTTACGGAGGAAGGTAAGAAGTTCCTTAAACATCCGAAATCTTTCAAGATAACGGAAGACAATGACTTTGAGGAAGTGGAAGAAGAAGCTCCGGCTCGTGGCGGTGGCGCTTGTGCGGTAGACCCGGCACTCTACTCTATGTTGAAGGACTTGCGTAAGAAACTGTCCAAGAAATTGGAAGTGCCGCCGTACGTAATTTTCCAGGATCCTTCTTTGGAAGCGATGGCTACTATCTATCCGGTGACTCTGGATGAACTGCAAAACATTCCGGGCGTGGGTGCCGGTAAGGCAAAACGCTATGGCGAAGAGTTCTGTAAATTGATTAAACGTCATTGCGAGGAGAATGAGATTGAACGCCCCGAAGACTTGCGTGTCCGTACGGTTGCCAATAAGTCCAAGCTGAAAGTCTCAATTATTCAGGCTATTGACCGTAAGGTGGCATTGGACGATATTGCGATGTCTAAGGGTATTGAGTTCAGCGAACTGCTTGACGAAATTGAAGCTATCGTTTTTTCCGGTACGAAGTTGAATATCGATTACTTCCTGGATGAAATTATGGACGAAGACCACATGCTGGATATCTATGATTATTTCAAAGAATCTACCACGGATAAGATTGATGATGCATTGGATGAATTGGGTGATGATTTTGCCGAAGAAGAAGTACGTTTAGTGCGCATTAAATTCATCTCTGAAATGGCGAATTAATCATCGACCGCTGATTTAAAAAAAGAAAAAAATATTGCGTGTAAATATACGGAATGGAATAAAAACCGTATATTTGCACGCAATAATTTTTAAACGCATAGCCCTATGTCATTTATTGCTGATAAGATTGTAATGGATGGATTGACTTACGATGACGTTTTGTTAATCCCCGCTTATTCTGAAGTACTTCCCAAAACTGTCGAACTCACGACAAAGTTTTCACGAAACATTGAGTTAAAAGTTCCGTTTGTAACAGCAGCCATGGATACGGTTACCGAGGCGAAGATGGCTATTGCCATTGCCCGTGAAGGTGGTATCGGCGTTATTCATAAGAATATGTCTATTGAGGAGCAAGCCCGCCAGGTTGCTATCGTGAAACGTGCCGAAAATGGTATGATTTACGACCCGGTGACCATCAAGAGAGGTTCCACGGTAGCAGATGCTTTGGCTTTGATGGCTGAATACAAAATCGGAGGTATTCCGGTAGTGGATGATGAAAGATATTTGGTAGGTATTGTTACCAATCGTGACCTGCGTTTTGAGAAAGATATGAATAAGCATATCGATGAGGTGATGACTAAGGAAAATATAATCACTACCAATCCTACTACTGATATGGAAGCTGTTTCTCAAATTCTGCAAGAGCATCGGATTGAGAAATTGCCGGTTGTAGATAAGGATAATAAATTGGTAGGATTGATTACTTATAAAGACATTACTAAGGCAAAAGATAAACCTATGGCATGCAAAGACAGTAAAGGCCGTCTTCGTGTTGCTGCCGGTGTAGGCGTAACGGCTGATACACTTGACCGTATGCAGGCTTTGGTTGATGCGGGTGCCGATGCGATTGTAATCGATACGGCTCACGGACATTCTGTCTATGTAATTGAAAAACTGAAGGAAGCTAAGAAGCGTTTTCCGGGTATTGATATTGTAGTAGGTAATATTGCTACCGGAGAAGCTGCCAAAGCATTGGTAGAAGCCGGTGCTGATGGTGTGAAAGTTGGTATCGGTCCGGGATCCATTTGTACGACCCGTGTGGTTGCAGGTGTTGGTGTACCCCAGTTGTCTGCTGTTTATGATGTAGCCAAAGCATTGAAAGGCACAGGTGTCCCTTTGATTGCTGACGGTGGCTTGCGTTATTCCGGTGATGTCGTGAAGGCCTTGGCTGCCGGTGGTTACAGTGTAATGATTGGTTCGCTGGTTGCCGGAACGGAAGAATCTCCGGGTGACACTATTATCTTCAATGGGCGTAAGTTCAAATCCTATCGTGGTATGGGCTCTTTGGAAGCTATGGAGAATGGTTCAAAAGACCGTTACTTCCAGAGTGGGACAAACGATGTGAAAAAGTTGGTTCCGGAAGGTATCGCTGCACGTGTACCTTATAAAGGTACTTTGTATGAAGTTATCTATCAGTTGGTAGGTGGCTTGCGTGCAGGCATGGGCTATTGTGGTGCTGCCAATATCGAGCAGTTGCATGATGCCAAGTTTACGCGAATCACCAATGCCGGTGTATTGGAAAGTCATCCGCACGATGTAGCTATCACGAGTGAAGCTCCGAACTACAGTCGTCCTGAATAAGTCTATTTTACAAACATGAGATAAATGCCCGGGGAGTGTGTTATGCTTTTCGGGCATTCTTTTGTTTACTGATAAAAAGAAATTATGATAAGAGCAAATTTGACAATAATGCTTCTTCTGCTGGCAGTTACTATAACTGCGCAGCAAAATCCTGTGCTGATGCGTATCAATGGGAAAGATGTGCTACGTTCGGAGTTTGAGTATTTTTATAATAAAGATAAGGCAGGCTCCGGTTTGGAAAAGAAAATGCCGGATGAATATGTCGATTTGTTTGTGAACTTCAAGTTGAAAGTCCGGGCTGCTGAGGATGCGGGTTTGGATACTGTAGCGTTGTTTAGGAAAGAACTTGAAGAATATCGTCAACGATTGGTTAAGTCGTATCTTACTGATGGAGAGGTTGCGGAGAAAGAAGCCCGTCGGTTGTATGATAAAATGAAGAATGATTACCGTGCCGGTCAGGTACGTGTAAGTCATATTTTTAAGTATCTTCCTCAAAATGCAACCGCCCTTTCCCTTCGTGAGGCTGAGGTACAGATGGATTCCATTTATGAATTTCTGCAAAGGAATAATACGGATGTTGCTTTTAAAACATGCGTGGACAAGTTCTCTGATGAGAAGCAAGCATTTTGGGTGAGTTGGTTGCAAATGCCGGTGGAGTTTGAAGATACCGTATTCAATTTGAAAGTCGGTGAGATATCACGCCCATTCTATACTCCTCGGGGAATTCATATCGTAAAGGTACTTGAACGAAAAGAAATACCTCCGTTTGAAACTGTCAAAGATGAAATTATCCGGACACAGACACGTCGCTACAGGATGGATAAAGGTACGAAGTCTTTTGTGGAGAAACTGAAAAAGGAATATCGTTATACTCCTGATAATTTCGGCATGGATGAATTGATAGCCCAGGGACATACTGACAGGACTTTGTTTACGCTTGATGGAAAAAACTATGCAGGTAAGGAATTTTCCCGTTTTGCCATGGCTCATCCTGCAGGGGTGCACAGGCAGTTGGAGGGCTTTATTATGAAATCTGTTTTAGATTATGAAAACTCGCGTCTGGAGCGAAAGCATCCTGATTTACGCTATCAGGTATTGGAACATCGGGAGAATCTTTTAGTAGACAGAATTACTGAAAAAGAGATAGAACAGCGTGCTTTGGCTGATGAGTCCGGCTTGCGGGCATATTTTGATGAGCATCGTTCGGACTATCAATGGAAAGAACCCCGCTATAAAGGCATCGTTTTGCATTGTGCTACTAAGCGTATCGCCAAGCAAGCCCGTAAATTCTTGAAACATTTGCCTGAAAATGAGTGGAAAGATGCTATCCGGTTGACTTTTAATGTCGGCTCTCAGTCTCAGATTCAATCGGAACAAGGTGTGTTTGCTCCGGGTGATAATGTTTATGTTGACGATTTAGTGTTTAAAAAGAAACATGCTACTCCCGTAATGTCATTTCCTTTTACCACTGTGCTGGGTAAGAAGGTAAAGGGGCCGGAAGATTATCAGGAGGTGCGTGAAGCTCTTATTGCCGATTATCAGAGCTATCTGGAGAAACAATGGATGAACCGGTTGCGTGCTGATAGTAAGGTTGAAATTAAACAAGAGGTTTTAAAAACCGTTAATAATCACTGATGCAACCGATTAAAGCACTATCTTCGTACCTTAAAATATAGTAAATATCAGTAGATAATGCGAACAACCTGTCTTGGGCTTTTAATTCTTCTTTTTTGTGGAGCATGCAAGGAACAGCATGACCACGGAGGGCGGACACTTTTAGTGGAGCTGGACGGTAATTTCCTTTATCGTGAAGATTTACAATCGGTACTTCCCGGAGGATTGACAAAGGACGATAGCCTGCTATTTGCCGAACATTATATCCGCAACTGGGTGGAAGATGTCCTGCTCTATGAGAAAGCACAGAGTAATATCCCCAATAACGGTGAGATAGACAAGTTGGTGGAAAACTACCGTAAGGCTTTGATAATGCATACTTATCAGCAGGAATTGATACATCAGACCCTTTCCGAGGAGATATCCGAACAGGAGTTGACTGATTATTATACCAAGAATCAGGAACTTTTCAAGGTAGAACGTCCGTTGATGAAAGGTTTGTTCATCAAAGTTCCGTTGACCGCTCCCCAGTTGGGCAATGTACGGCGTTGGTATAAAACCGAAAATCGCGAAGCGGTGGAGCATCTGGAGAAATACAGTTTGCAGAATGCCGTGAAGTATGAATATTTTTATGATAAATGGATACCGATGGCCGATGTGCTTGATTTGATGCCGCTGAAAGCGATCGATACCGAAGAATATCTGAATAAGAACCGTCATGTAGAATTGAAAGATACAGCTTTCTATTATTTCTTGAACGTGAGTGATTTACGTCGGGTAGGAGAGCAGGAACCGTTTGAATTTGCACGTGCACAAGTGAAGGACATGCTGCTGAATATGAAACAGGTGGAATTTATGAAGCAGGTGAAAGACGATTTGTATCAACGGGCGGAGAAGAAAAATGAGATTAAATATTATTAGTATAAGACACCAAGAATGAGAAAGTGTATGAACTTTAAGTTTGTAGTTTTATTTGCCTTGACACTGTTAGCCGGTACTACCGTTTATGGACAAGACAACGTGATTGACGAGGTAGTTTGGGTAGTAGGTGATGAGGCTATCTTGAAGTCTGAAGTAGAAGAGGCCCGTATGAGCGCTTTGTATGAAGGACGTAAATTTGACCGTGACCCCTATTGTGTGATACCCGAGGAAATAGCCGTACAGAAATTGTATCTTCACCAGGCTGCACTCGATAGTATTGAAGTTTCCGAGAGCGAGGTAATTCAGCGTGTGGACTACATGACGAATATGTATATCGCCAACATCGGTTCCCGCGAGAAGATGGAAGAATATTTTAACAAGACTTCCAGCCAGATACGCGAAACCTTGCGTGAGAATGCCCGTGAAGGTTTGAAGGTTCAGAAAATGCAGCAGAAGCTTGTGGGAGAAATCAAAGTGACTCCCGCCGAAGTACGCCGTTACTTTAAAGATTTGCCACAGGATAGTATTCCTTACATTCCTACGCAGGTAGAGGTTCAGATTATCACTCAGCAGCCGAAGGTTCCTTTGGAAGAAATTGAAGATGTGAAGAGACGCCTGCGTGAATATACTGATCGTATCAACAAGGGAGAAACCAGTTTCTCCACATTGGCACGCCTTTATTCGGAAGACCGGGGTTCTGCTATGCACGGTGGCGAAATTGAATTCTCTGGACGCGGCATGCTCGACCCGGCTTATGCAAACGTCGCTTTCAACCTGCAAGACCCTAATAAAGTGTCTAAGATTGTTGAATCCGAATATGGTTTCCACATTATCCAGTTGATAGAGAAGCGCGGAGATCGTATCAAGACCCGTCACATCTTGCTGAAACCGCATATACCGGAGGAAGCATTGGAAGCCGGTAAGGCTCGTCTGGACTCCATAGCAGATGATATCCGTAATGGGAAGTTTACTTTTGAAGAGGCTGCATCCGTGCTTTCACAAGATAAAGATACCCGTAATAATCACGGTTTGCTGCCTAATCCCAATACCAATACTTCCAGATTTGAGATGCAGGAGCTTCCGCCTGAAATAGCTAAAGTGGTAGATAAAATGAAAGTGGGTGAAATTTCCGAGGCTTTCACTATGATTCCGCAAAAGACTGGAAAGGAAGAATGTGTCATTGTAAAACTGAAAAGTCGTACCAATGGTCATAAGGCTACCATTTCCGAGGATTACCAGAATCTGAAGAATATCGTATTGGAAAAACGTCGTGATGAAATGCTGGACAAGTGGATACGTGAGAAACAGAAACATACCTACGTCCGCATCAACGAAAATTGGAGAAACTGTACATTCAAATATCCAGGATGGATAAAAGACTGATATTTGCTGTTTTATGCTTGTTCTGTGTTTGCTTGATGAGCGCACAGGACAAGAAAAAAGAGCCTGAGAAGAAAAAAACGCGTGTTGATTTGCTCTATGCCGACGAAGCGCAGGCTGATAAGCAACTTCGCCCGGATGTGCAAGTACTTATCGGGTCGGTTAGGCTGAAGCATGACAGCATGTATATGTTTTGTGACAGTGCGTTGATTTATGAGAAAATCAATTCTGTCGAGGCATTTGGTAATGTGCGTATGGAGCAGGGGGATACCTTGTTTATATATGGTGATTACCTTTATTATGACGGTATGTCTCAACTTGCCATGTTGCGCGAGAACGTACGTATGATTAACCGCAACACCGAACTGACTACCGACAGTTTGAACTATGACCGCCTTTATAATCTGGGATACTATTTTGACGGTGGCACACTCACCGATGAGGAGAATGTCCTGACTTCCGAATGGGGTGAATATAGTCCGGCAACCAAGTTGTCAGTGTTCAACCATGATGTCAAGTTGGTAAATCCCAAGTTTGTTCTGACCTCGGATACGTTGAAGTACAATACGGCATCTAAAATAGCAACCATCCTTGGTCCTTCGGATATCGTCAGTGATAAGAATCACATTTATTCGGAACGTGGAATATATAACACCCTAACGGAGCAGGCCGAACTTTTAGATCGTTCCATATTGACCAACGAAGGTAAGAAGCTTACAGGGGATAGTCTTTTCTATGACCGTAACTTGGGCTATGGCGAAGCTTTTGACAACGTGCAGATGAACGATACGGTGAACAGGAATATGCTTACCGGTAATTATTGCTTTTATAACGAACTCACCGGTAACGCTTTGGCTACCCAGCGAGCTGTTGCCATCGATTATTCTCAGGGTGACAGCCTTTTTATGCATGGAGATACATTGCGGCTGGTCACTTATCATCTGAATACGGATTCCATGTATCGTGAGATGCGTGTCTATCACAAGGTTCGTGCCTATCGTACGGATGTGCAGGCTGTTTGTGATTCTTTGGTATATAACTCCAAAGATTCTTGTATGACCATGTATACCGATCCGATTGTCTGGCATGGTGCGCAACAATTGCTTGGTGAGGAAATCAAAGTTTATATGAACGACAGTACCATTGACTGGGCGCATATTATAAATCAGGCTTTGGCAGTAGAGCAAAAAGATTCCATACACTATAATCAGGTGTCCGGTAAAGAAATGAAAGCCTACTTTATAGCGGGCGAGATGCGGCGCGTGGATGTAAATGGTAATGTCCTTATCATATTCTATCCGGAAGAAAAAGATTCTACAATGATTGGCATGAACTATGCTGAAGGTAGTTTCTTACGCATTTATCTCAAAGACCGTAAGATGGAGGAAGCTGCCCTCATAGGTAAGTCTAACGGCGTCTTATATCCTATGGATCAGATTCCGGCAGATAAAATGAAACTACCTTCTTTTGTGTGGTTTGACTATATTCGTCCGCTCAATAAAGATGATATCTTTGAGTGGCGAGGTAAAAAAGCAGGCGAAACTTTGCGGAAAAGTGACAGGAAACCTGTAACTTCGCCAAGAGATATGCATATTAAACGAACTAAAAAATAGCGCTATGGGAATGTTTACAATGCGGAAGCCCCGTGGTTTCAATCATTCATATATCTATGTGGATGAACGGAAAGAGAAGTTGGCAAAGATGGAAGAAGACGCTAAACGTGAATTGGGCATGCTGCCGGAGAAAGAGTTTTCCCCGGAAGATATCCGGGGAAAGTTCGTTGAAGGTACCACCCATCTGAAACGTCGCAAGGAAAGCGGACGTAAGCCTGTGCATTTAGGCATTGTGCTGGTTATCATAGCCTTATTGGGATATCTTTGGTATGCCATCGCAAGTGGACTTCTCTAAGCCCCCATATCTTATACTTTATATTTTATAGTTATTATGAGCGATATCATTCATTTGCTGCCCGATTCGGTTGCCAATCAAATTGCTGCCGGAGAGGTTATTCAGCGTCCGGCATCTGTCATTAAAGAATTGGTAGAAAATGCAATTGATGCTGAAGCACAAGAAATACATGTATTGATAACTGATGCGGGAAAGACCTGCATTCAGGTGATAGATGACGGTAAAGGAATGTCTGAAACCGATGCCCGTCTTTCTTTTGAGCGCCATGCCACTTCCAAGATTCGTGAGGCTTCTGATTTGTTTGCCTTGCGTACGATGGGGTTTCGCGGAGAAGCGCTGGCATCTATAGCTGCCGTGGCGGAAGTAGAGCTGAAAACCCGTACGGCCGGTGAAGAACTGGGTACACGATTGATTATTGCCGGTTCAAAAGTAGAGAGCCAGGAAGCGGTTTCTTGTCCGAAAGGCAGTAATTTCTCTATCAAAAATCTGTTCTTTAATATTCCGGCGCGTCGAAAATTTCTGAAAGCCAACTCTACGGAATTGAGTAATATTCTCACGGAATTTGAACGTATCGCTTTGGTACATCCTGATGTCGCTTTTTATTTGTATAGCAATGATACGGAGCTGTTTAACCTCCCCATTATGCCTTTGCGCCAGCGTATCCTCGCCATATTCGGTAAGAAGCTGAACCAACAACTGCTCTCGGTAGAGGTGAATACGACTATGGTCAAACTTACCGGATTTGTTGCAAAACCGGAAACCGCCCGTAAGAAGGGAGCCCATCAATATTTCTTTGTCAATGGCCGTTATATGCGTCATCCCTATTTTCACAAGGCGGTGATGGATGCATACGAGCAGTTGATACCTGCCGGTGAGCAGATTTCCTATTTCATCTATTTTGAGGTTGATCCTGCTAATATTGACGTGAATATCCACCCGACAAAGACCGAGATTAAGTTTGAAAATGAACAAGCCATTTGGCAGATAGTCTCTGCTGCGGTTAAAGAATCCTTAGGAAAGTTCAATGCTGTGCCTTCCATCGATTTCGATACGGAAGGTATGCCGGATATTCCTGCATTTGAGCAGAATCGCCCGATAGAACCTCCCAAAGTACACTATAATACAGATTTTAACCCCTTTAAAACCTCTTCCGCTTCATCATACGGTGGAGGAGGAAATTATTCCCGCCAGAGTGTGGAGTGGGAAGGATTGTATTCCGGTCTGGAGAAAGCCAGTAAAATGAACGAACCTGTTGAAGAGCCGTTTGACTTTCAGGAAGACGCTTCGACTCTGGTAGAGGCTCCTGTGGAAATAGCCCCTCAACCCACCTCTTCGCTTTATACCGGCGAAGCATCTGCTGTGGAAAAAGGAGCACAACATTTACAATTCAAAGGTCGTTTTATCCTTACATCTGTTAAATCAGGTTTGATGTTAATAGACCAGCACCGTGCGCATATTCGGGTATTGTTCGACCGCTATATGAGCCAAATACGCCAAAAGCAAGGAGTATCTCAAGGTGTATTGTTCCCTGAAATAGTCCAATTGCCTGCTTCGGAAGCGGCTGTGCTCGAAAGTCTCTCCGATGATTTGGCGGCGGTAGGTTTCGAACTTAGCTTCTTGGGCGGAGGAAGTTATGCCATCAACGGTATACCTTCGGGAATTGAAGGCCTGAACCCTGTGGAACTTGTTCGTAATATGGTACATACCGCTATGGAAAAAGGCAATGATGTGAAAGAAGAAGTGCAAACAATCCTTGCATTGACTTTGGCGCGTGCGGCGGCTATTGTCTACGGACAGGTGCTGAGTAATGATGAAATGTCTAATTTGGTGGATAGCCTTTTTGCATGTGCCACTCCTAACTATACGCCCGACGGGCGCACGGTTCTCGCTACAATCAAGGAAGAAGATATCGAAAAACTATTCTCAAAATAAGAGAAATCGCAAAAAAAACTCTTTTTCTAAAACCTTTTAGTTTCGATGGTGTTAATTAATCAGTTTGAATGATAAAGAATTTAATTAACCACTTAACTATTTGAGGTATATGAAAAAGATTCTAATGTTGCTGGCTATAGCCGGCGTGTCTTCTGTTGCAATGGCGCAACAAAAGCCTGTTGTTGTAGAACAAATTGACGTTATCCAGTTACAGGATAAATATCAGGTAATCACCAATCCTTTCTGGAGTAATTGGTTTTTCTCTATCGGTGGCGGTGCCTCGGTTATGTATGGAGATAATGACCAGCAGTTGGGTAGCTTTGGTAAGCGTATCAGTCCGACAATGAATATTTCTGTTGGTAAATGGTTTACTCCCGGTTTGGGACTGCGTTTACAATATAGCGGTCTTCAGGCAAAAGGTTTCACAATGGATCCTTCAGCCGACTACGTAAGAGGAACTCAACGTAGCAATGGTTCCTACAAACAACGTTTTGATTACATGAACTTCCATGGTGATGTAATGTTCAATTTAAACGCGCTTTTCGGTGGATACAATCAGTATCGTGTATATGAAATTATCCCTTACCTGGGTGCCGGTATCACTCATAACTACACAAAACCTCATCGCGAAGCCCTGGCTGTAAACGCCGGTATTATCAATCGCTTCCGCATTTCGAATGCGATAGATATTAATCTCGAATTGAGTGCGATGGGTGCAGAAGATAAGTTTGACGGTACAGTTGCCGGAAAGCGTGGTTATGACGGTGTATTCAGTGCAACTCTCGGTTTGACTTACCACTTCCCGAAGCGTGGCTTTGCCCGTCCGATGCCGCAATTGATTTCTGCTGTCGAACTGGCTGCAATGCAACAGCAAATTGCTGATATGGCTGCTGCAAACCAACAGTTACAATCTGCATTGATGACTGCTCAAAACAGACCGGTAGAAGTATCGGAAACAGAAGTTGTCGTTACTGATCCGGATATTGCACCGCGTACCGTATTCTTCAATATCGGTTCTGCCGAAATATCTCCGCGTGAGTTGATGAACATTTCTTATCTGGCAAAACAGATGCAGGAATTCCCGAATGCAACTTACACTGTAAACGGTTATGCTGACTCTGCAACAGGTACTCCTGCATTCAACCAGGAATTGAGCTTGAAACGTGCACAGGCTGTAGTCAATGTATTGGTGAAGGACTATGGTATCTCTGCTGACCGTCTGAAAATTGCTGCCGGTGGTGGTGTCGACAAGTTTGGACAACCTATCCTGAACCGTGTGGTATTGGTAAAATCTGCTAATTGATATAGTTAGTTTATAATAAAGGATTCCCCAAGAGTAAGGTCTTTCCAAGCTCTTGGGGAATTTTTTTGTTTAAACTTTCAAGGATTTTGTCATTCTTTTTTTGATTTCTTTCCGAAACATTGGTTAGAGGTGTTATTGAGTGGACGGATTACAAAATCAGTAGAAGCACCTTCCGGATAGATAATCATTTCTTCACCTTTTCTTAAATCTATCTGATAGGTTTGCCGGCCGATAGATTGTACTTTTAGGGTACGTTTACTTTTGAATACCGGTCGCATGATATCTGTAACAATAATACAAGGTTCTCCTGCAAGACTCTTGACTTGTATAAATGCCGTTTTACCTGCTTTTCTACTTGCTGTAACCATGAAAGCTCCTTCTGTGCGCAGGCTGCTGTAGGCAACATCTTGCCAGGTATCCGGTACGGCGGGAAAAATCCGAATTTTACCACCCCAGCTTTGTAATATCATATCATGTATTGATTGTACGGCAGACAATGGCGTTTCAATAACAGGTCCCGCTTCTCTGTACAAGGTATTTACGCTCAGAAAACGTCCAAACAATTTATTTAAGTAGGCTAAAGCATCATTCCCTTTGCCCAAAGCGGAAGAAATAGAGGAAGCTCCGGTAAGGGAATACCCCTGATGTGCTCCGGTTTTGCTTTGCCAGAAGTGGAGTGATTTCTCAATAAGTTCGACATCTCCAGAATGCTCTTTATTGATAAGATACAAAGGATAAACAGCCAATAAATGTGAGTAGTGACGGTGTGAGAATGCGTAAGGAGTATCTTTCCCGATAAATAGTCCGTTCCCATCCATGGGGTATGGAGTCAGATTTTTTAAAACGTTTTTCCATTCAACCATCAGTGGGTCATTTATTTTTAATCGTTCTGATGCTTGTATCAGTGTTTGACATCCCCATCGAAGCAATGCAAGGTCAAAGTTACAATCTTCGGCACTGCCATATTCCGGAGAATAAGTTTTAGGCAAATGTAACTTTCCATCGGACTCTTTACGAAGAAAATGCAAATAGTAGTTGACGGCACCTTTGAGTAGCGGGAATAATTTCTCACGCAAAAGTGTATCATCCATTTTATGACGATATATCAGCCATAAGCTGTGGCATGCCCAGGTCAGATTACCTATTTCAGGATCGTGAGTAACTCCCGGAATGCCTACTTGCTCGGAAACACATTGAAAATTAGAGGTACGCCCTAACCCTAAAGCGTCATTACGATATGCTTCCGGAATATTTCTGCGCAATTGATCCATATTGTTGTATAAAGCATTTTCCAAAGAACTTGCCAATTCCAATCTGTTAGCTGCATTCAACGGCCAATAAGTCAGCTGTACATTTAAGTTCCACCAAGCATAAGGCCAGGGCGTTTCCGTCAACCACGGACCGGTACAATCTATCAAAGCTCTGTCTGCCCGGGTTGCCGAAGCCAGTTTGTACATCTGTATCCAGTAAAAATTCTCTTTAACTCCTTCGGGCAGTGTGATGAAACTGGCCGGATAATAAGCATTCCACCATTGGCGGTGAGTCTTTACCAACTTTTTATATCCAATATGAAGTGCTTCGTTTAATTCCTTCTGACAGATAGTGCGGGCATTGCTTTCTGGATAAGAGTGAGTCAGGTTTACCCACAATACCCGTTCTCCTTTTTGTTTTGTCTCTTTCCAGCCGACTGCGGTTTCACCACCGGCTTGCAACTTTTGATAAGACATGCCGTCTGTTGATGTACCGGTTATTTCGGGTGCAGGGTTAAGTGGGTAATCTTCAGGAACTGTAATCCAAGGTCCTTTACTTTTAGCAAATAAATATCGCGGGCTTTCAGATGGAGCCGGCACCCATTCCCATTGGAAATCACCTTCGTCTCCCTCGGTGGTAACTTTGGTGATGATTACCATTTTGTCACTGTGAACAATACTGCTCAGATGGATTTTCCCGGAAGTCGTCACTATGTCGGCTGTTGTCTCTGCATTCCATAAGTTTAAGCGCATCTTTCCATCAAGAATCTTACCTTTGGGATGCAGGGCGAAATGCCCGGTTAATAATCGTCCGGTAGAGAATAGCCCTGTATCATTTGTCCGGTGGTCATGTACGGCGCAATTTCCTGTTTCCAGCCGGATGTAATTTTGTCCCGGTTCTTTGTAAATCATCAGGCCTAGCATGCCATTTCCCATATAAGCTGATTCGTACCAATATTCGGGAAGAGTTTCCCATACCATATCCTGCTTGCTCATGAACTGTTCCCAGTCTACGTCCAATTTGACGGGAATGGAGGCAAAACCTGTGATGCTGCTTAGCAGACCAATACAAATGAAAAGTAAGGTTTTAAATTTCGTCATTTTAGGTAATATGTTTATTTTAAGTTAGTGTTTAATCTCGTATAGTTAATATCTCATTGCTTCTTTAATAAAAAAGCTGCGCTAAAATAATAATTTTAATGCAGCCTTTTACTTTACAAAACGCAAAACTAATGTATTAGAGCGTTATTTCTTATTTGCATAATTGAGTCCTAGATTGAATTCACCAATTTGAACGGTATTTCCACTAGTTGTAGTGTAACCTGTATATTGTACTTTTACATATCGGTATTTTCCTGTTTCCGCGAGATTATTTGTTCCGGATTTTATAGTGATTTCGTTACCGATTTGAGTGAACTGGACATTGTCATTGCTACCATAAATTTTGGCTTTCTGCAAATATAGTACAGAACTGCCACCACCAGTTCTGTGTTTCAGGACAAAGAAATTGAATTCTTGTTGCGTTTTCATATCAATGATAAAGTAGATTTCATCATTCTTCCAGGTTGCCACTTTCTTATTCGCAGCATTTATTTTAGGAAGTGAGAGGAAAGTTGCTGTGTTATCGTCAAATAAATGTTCCGGCTTTCCGCTTGTATTATCAGGCACATAATTTGTCTTTTTACCATCTTTCATATAGGTGACGGAAGTGTCTACTGTCCACTTTTCATTTATCGGATTGAAAATAACTTCATTAATAATTTCGATTGAAGCCTGAGCCGTTATTTCACTGCCATCTGTTGTAGTAATATCGATAGTGGCAGTACCACCGCCTATACAGCTTAAAATTCCATCATCGGAGATTTGAATTTTGTCTTCACTTCCTTTGGCTACGGTAAATTTCAAAGTCTTGTAACTTGCGTTTTCAGGCAATACCGAAGTCGTTTCATTCAGGTTGAGTGTTTCGTTCATGCGGATGGAAGCAGGCATATCCAGTGTTAATATGTTTGTTACCAGCGTAGGCGGTGCATCCTCTTGCTTGATGCTGAACTTTACCTGATGTTTCTCATCATAGCATAGTGTGAAAGTAGTCTCCCTTTCTTGTACACTTTCCGATTTTTCGGCTTTGATTAGTATAATATTGCGCCCCAACTCTTTGTCATATTGAATTTGTGCTGAAGCCCATGTAACCTCACCGACCACATAAACCACTGAAGCATCCAGCCCATCAGCCAGTATATAGTCTTTCCGGACTTCGCCACCTTCCCAGGATAGGGTTGGTAATTCTTCGCCGGAGAGTGTGACCCAGTTGTCGGGTACTATAATATCCTTGTCTTCATCATCGCATCCTGTAATGGAGAAACTCATGATAAGTAACATCAGCAGAGCTTTGGTTACGTTCATTACATTGTTCTTATTCATATTTCTTTTACTTATTAGTTTATTACTTAATTTTCTTCTAAAATCGAATTATTATTCTTTAAAAGATTCCCAGTTTTTGTCTGTAATCAGGTGTAAGTTGCTTGGCGCTTTCTTTGTTAGATTTAACTTTTTGATAGCAGTTTCCAATTTTGTTATTTGAGCATCGGTAATCGTGACTGTTTTATCCCCGTAGTCATAGACGTCTGTTGTTCCTGTTCTTAGAAAACCCATTTTTTTGAAATAGTCGGTAAAATCAATATGGGCTTGTTTACATACGTTGTAAACGAATAACAACTGCCATACACCTTCTGTCTCTTTTTTAGCGTCTATTGAGGCATAGTCATAATTACGATAGTATTCGTATAAGTCACGATAAAAATCTTTTTGACCTAATGCATCCACCATGTAAAGTTTTAATTGCCAGAAAGGAACTAGCTTTTCGTTGCAGTAATCATAACTATCCCCTTTGCAATGCATGGCTGTTTTAAAATGCTCAATAGCACTACCGTAATAACCGTTTTCATACTCCTTGTTTTCTTCTAACAGATGGGAATACTTCAACAGTTCCCAGCGCACATGCATCGCCATGAGATTATTGGTTACTTCCGTCATTCCTGCCCATTTCAAGCCAGGACGGGTCTGGTTGCAATGACCAACTTCGTGTGCTGGTCCCCAACAACGCTCGGCAAACTTATCCGGTTGGCAGAATATTTCATCATATTTCATGCTGCTGCCTGGATTGTAGACGGTACGATAATGTGTCGCATTGGGACTTTTTGCCTTGTAATCGATGCAAAGATGCATTCGGTTGTTGAATTCTTTATGGTATTTGAATAAACCCATAAAATCCCATTCCATCTCTAGTAAACGATCGGTATTTTCAAGCGTTTTGGTGATTTGAGTATTGGCTGCTTTGAAATCTTTCACCTTCCAAGTCACATGTGAATACCTACCTATAGCGTCAATATCTTGATAATTAGCATTGTCCAGTATTTTTCTCCAATCGGCTTCGCTGTGCTTGCTGATGTCAAAGTAACCGTTCTGCTTGCCTGCTCCGAAGTGTACTTGTACGGTTTTATCCTTGATAATTTGCTTCTGTGCCTGTGTCGCTTCTTTGGCAGGCAACGGAATGTCGTCATCCACATGATTCAGAATATAAATCAGACCGCCAATTTCTACTTTCACTTGGTTATAACCTTCTTTCAGGTCATAAGTTTTGAAGTTATTATAGCCGCCGTTGAGGTCTTGAATCAACATGGATATTTTGCCGCCTTCGTAGATTTTTCCTACCCATATTGGCAGTGTTTCTCCTGCTTTGGCGTAGATACCTGTTGGATTGTCCCGCAAACTGTACTTGTTTGTACGGTTTTTATCAGCCATGATATCCGGTTTTTGATAGGGACGATAATCTGCAAGGCGCCAACTGGTGTCGTAATTCCCATTAAACAAAGCTACGGATAAATCTCTCAGATATTCGTCAGGATTTTGCTTGAGTTGCTTTTCCGTCCACCCATCTTTAAGTTTCAATCCCATATTATCGATGAAAAGCCCGCTGGTATCAAACTTACGACTATTTTCTGTGTAGAACTCCATTTCGGCGCAACAGATACGGTTATTATGTGATGAATTAATATCAAAACGCACTTTTAATACGTTTTCAATACCTTCATTCAGCTTAATGTTCGTCGTGTTGTAATTTTGTTCTCCACGAATACATTCCGTAACCTTTTTCCAGATGTCAGGACTATCGGCGGTGGTTACATATACAGTGAATTCATTGAATGCACCATCGCGGGTGTCATTCGTACGTGGAACATAAACAATATAGTCCAGCTTTGAAGCCTCTTTGAAAGAGTATTCAATGATGAAAGGCCAATTGTTAAATCCGCCATACTTGCTGTTGAAATAGCTGTTATGGTCGCCATCAAAAGACTTTTCTATTTCCAGGTCCGGTTGTTCCGTTGTAGCAGTAGCCGAAGCTACTGCTATTTTGGAATCAGCCATACTGGGAGAGGCCTCTTGAGAAATAGATATTTGTATTTTGTGGTTATCATCATAAGCTAAAGTCAACAGAGTGCTACGTGTAATTTCCACATAAGATTGTTCACACTGAATCATTAGCTTGCCGTTCTCAAAGGTTGCGGTAATATAGTCTTCCCCTCCCTTGTTGAATGTTTGCGCAATCTTTTCTACATCAAGTCCGGAAGCAAGTGTGCCTATCTCCATTTTTCCACCTTCATAACCGAAACGCAAGGGTGATGTCGCAGATATGGTCAGCCAGTTATCAGGGATAACTTCTTTTGCTGTATCGTCGCTGCATGCATTTAAAGGTAGAAAGGCGAAAATCAGCAGCAATAAAAGCAGATAGGATACTCCTGTTTCTTTTATTGTATGTGTCTTTGTCTTTTTCATGACTATATATCAGATTCTGCTATCAGATTAAATTAATTAAAAATTATTATGTCAGAGACTGTAAGGTTGGAAAAATTGTGATTAATCAATCCAAAGCGGATTCTGGACAAGTAACTCACTCTTCTGCATTTCAGCATAAGGAACAGGATAGAGCAACATCGCTTTCTTCCATGGGTAACGGTCTATTACAGTACGGTTGTAGAATGTCCCCGGTCCATATTTGCCGACAAATGTTTTTGCTGCCTTGTGTTTGGAATCCGTAAATTCTTCTACCGTTATTTTGGTAATATCCATGCCTGTGCGGATAAGGTTCTTGTCCTCATTATCCTTTATCCATGTCTTTCCATCTTCGGCTTTTGTCCATCCTGCCCTCATCCAACGGTGCGTATCGAAGTAATAGTTTCCTTCGCCGAACAATTCGACGATACGTTCCCTATAGATAGCTTCACGTTGTGCATCCTGGTCACCGATAACTCCGGTCTTGGTTCCGTCATCATTCATTTTCTGGTAACCCGGAATTCCTGCACGATTACGCACTTTGTCCAGATATAGGATGATATCTTTATCTTTTGGGTCAATTTCATTCAGCACTTCAGCATAGTAAAGATAGAAATCGGCTAAACGGAAATACACCCACGGGCGAATCCAACTTTTTACGCAGCCACTACTATTGGACATCATCTTACGATGGTTGAACTTATAGAGCAGGTAACCGCTACGGGCATTTGTATCTTCTCCTTTGTAGGACGATTTGGAGGCTTTGCTGAAATAAGCTCCGAAGTCAGGATAGCTTGTCGGCTGAATGTGCCAGCTCTTTCCTTCGTAGGTAACGGCAGCATAGAATCGCGGCTCGCGATTCACATACATATTGTAAATTTGCTTGTCTTTATGTTTGGTGCCGCTGCAAGGATTCACAATGTCTGTAAATCCGGTTTCATTATAAATGGCAGGGTTTTCTTCATCAATGGTTAAACCGTTTTGAGTGAAAAACATATCTACCATTTCCTGATAAGGACCTACGTTACCGCCAATCGTAGTGTAATAGTTCAGGCCGTAAGGAGCGGTACGCGGTTCCATTCGGTAAGTAGTAGAGCTGTAGTCATTGTTCGGGTTTGCCCAGATGATTTCATCATTCAGCCCCTGGAAGATTTCATAAATTGATAAATTGGGGTCTGGTTCACCGTTTGCCAGTGTGCTACTCTCATGTAACTTCATACCGTTTTGCTCGCAAAAATCAAGAAGAGTCTTTAGATGTTCTTTTGCTGTAATCCACCGGCTTGGATCGTTGTCTTCAAATAAACGCTTTCCATCCTTGTTCTTTATCTCCAAAGCTTCCTTATATCCGCCATTGAACAATGGAGAAGCGGCGTACACCCATAAACGAGCTCTTAGCGCCAATGCCGCAGCTTTGGTAGGACGTAGCATTTCACTGTAGTTATAGCCGTCTTCCTGCTTGTATGTGTCAGGCAGAACGCCCTTATATTCACCGTCAATGACTTCATACAGAAGTTCGTCGATATGTTCTACGGTTTCCAGCACCGATGCACGCGGATAATCTTTGTTGAGTACTGTAGGGTCGGCAATTTCATCGTACATAAGGGGCACCGGTCCGTACAACTCGAATAACAGGAAGTAATAATAAGCTTTCAGATAAGTGGCATCCGCTTTCATCCGGCGAATATCATTGGGGGAAAGATACTTGCTGTCATCATCTCCCGGGTCTCCGAGGCTCTCAGGAACTTCTTTCAGAAATATGTTCGCTTGGCGTATCTCTTTGTAGCAAGTTGCCCATCGGTTGAAAGCCGTATTCTTGGGGGTATATGGATTCTGGCTATGTTTCAATACGGAAGGAACCGGGCAAACCAGTTCTCCGGAGAGGATAGCCCATGAATTGAAGAACCCACCGGCGGTGTTACCCACGTCTAAGCCGGTTTCCGAATAGTTGGGTAAGTTACTGTATAATTCCCCATACCATTTTTTCAGGTAAGTTACATTGGAGAATACCTCCTCTTTATCCAAGTTCTGTGCGAGTTCCTTGGATACATCCAGATAATCATCGCAAGAGCAGAATAGCCCGGTCATGGAAGCGATAGCTACTGCGCAAATATATTTCTTGATATTCATTTTCATCGTTTTCATTTAAGAGTTAATTAAAAAGTTACATCCAATCCAACTGTCCATGTAGCACTAAGTGGGTATCGTGAACCGCTATTCCCGATTTCGGGGTCCCAGAACTTGACATCGTCAAACAACAGGGCAAGATTGGTACCTTGTACGTAAACGCGCAGATTTTGCATTCTCCATTTCTGAATGAGCTTTTTGTCGAATTGATAGCCGAGTTCTACATTCTTCAGGCGCAGATAATCTCCGCTGCGATACCAATAGGTACTGTTCAGCTCATTGTTGGCATAGCTAAGGGTATGGAGTCTTGGAAACATGACATTCATGTTATTCGGATTATCTGCACTCCAATGGTCGAATGCAAATGTACGTGCCGATGTTTGGTTAACTCCCTTATTGAAAGGTATGAGATATTCGTTTTTATACTTCATGTTGACGTCGCGTTTACCGGCTCCTTGGAAGAAAACTCCGGCATAAATACCTTTCCATTGAACGTTGAGGCCGAAACCGTAGACTATCTGCGGATTGTTAGGATGCATACCGCTATAGTAGGTTGCATCAACATCGGTGATTTCACCGTCACCGTTCAAATCTTTGTACTTGATGTCACCCGGTTTCACGTTGGCGTCATAAGTGGCGATGCCGTCTTTTAACTTATAGTCATAACTGCCATCACTCTTTTTCGTGATAATAAAATCTTGGTTGGTAAATAAACCTTCAGCGATATAAAGCTGGTTTGTACCGATGGAAGTACCAGTTTTCGACAGCCACGGGTAGAGTTGGGGAATTTCGTCTTGTTCTACAATCTTATTTACCGCATAGGTCATGTTGCCTCTGGCAGATAAAGTCCAGTCACCTATAGTGTGTTTCACTACTATGCTGGCATCGAAACCTTTGTTGGTGGTGATACCGAAGTTCTGCCACGGGTTATTGCGGAAACCGGTTGCTGAAGGTACGGTGACACGTTTAATCAGAATATTCTCACGACGGTTATTGAAATAATCAGCCGTGATGTCTACACGACCACGGAATAAACCTAAATCGATACCTGCGTTAAACTTCTTTTCAACTTCCCAGGTCAATTGGGGGGCGGCAAACAGATTTTCGTATACTTTACCATAAGAATTGGTGAGTGAACCGCCCGCGTTTGTCATTCCCAGGCTGATACTGCCGTTGTCTTTTAAAGACTCTCTATATACAAAACGATCCTGGCCGGTGTTGTCGTTACCTGTCAAACCATAGGAAGCTCTTATGCGAAGCTTGTTAATGATATCCAGTATATTATCTTTCTGCATGAATTTCTCAGCATGTACATTCCATGCCGTACTTACTGCCGGAAAGATACCCCAACGGTTACCCGGTGCAAAGTTTTCACTACCTGTGGCGCCGAAGCTGGCTTCCAATACGTAACGGCTATCATAAGTATAAGTGCCGCGCATCACAATGTTTTGTTTCCGGTAGGGGAGTAGTTTAATTCCTCCTACATTTTGGCTACCTGTCGATGTGCGTGAACCCTGATATTGTGTTTCTTTCTGGTTATAAACGAAAGTACCTGTCACCGCATGTCTTTTGGCAAAAGTGCGTGCATAGTTAATCTGTGCTTCAACATAGATTTTCTTTGTACCGCTATTTGAGCCTACAGTTGCTTCACCGAGCGGGCTTCCCGTAGCGATATTCTTTTTGGTAAGATTACCGTTTTCGTCTCTTCCGGTAGCATAAAACTTTTCCGTTTCTTTGCTGCGTTGCATGGAAGAACTGAAGCTTGCATCAAAACTGATACTGCCTTGTACAGATAAACCTTTGGTTATGAAGTCAAGTTGTTGCTTCAAAGTAAGTTTGGTTTGCAAAGCGGCCGACCACTGTTTGGAGTAACCCGTATGATTCAATAAGTTATAAGGATTGAAGCGTCCGCCACCTTCACCTTCAACAGCCGAAGCCGTACCGTCTGAATATTCCATGGGTATCAGATAGGTAGGAAACAGAATCATATTCATAAAGATATCTTCAGAAGAAGTTTTGGGACTATTCTTCGTTTTATACTGTCCACTCATGTCAACGGACAATTTGGTGGTGGAAGTAATGTCCATATCTACATTGGAGCGCAGGTTATAGCGCTTTACGCCAATATTGGCATCATAATCGTCCAGCGGGTTGGATTTGAAAATACCCTTTTCATCATAAAAAGCTCCCGAGACAAAGAATTTCGTTTTTTCAGAACCACCTCGGAAATTAATTGTATACCTTTGGTTGTGTGTGTGACTTGACAGCAAATCCGTCCAGATGGAGTTCGGATAAAAGTCCAGGTCTTCTCCACTACGATATTTTTCCAGTTCTGAGGCACTGTAAGGAGCATCATTCAGCATATAACTTTCCTTGTCCGGGTTTCCGGCTTCGTTCCAGTTCGCTTCATTCCACATGGACAGGTAGTCCCAAGAGTTCATCAACTCAGGCATACGTTGGGGAGTAAGAATACTATACTGCGCATTGAAAGAGACAACGGTCTTTTGAGCTTTCCCTCGTTTGGTCGTGATTAATACTACACCATTGGCACCCTCAGAACCATAAACGGCAGTAGCTGCGGCATCTTTCAGTACGGTGAAACTTTCAATTTCATCCGTGTCCAGGTCATTCATGCTACGAGGCACACCGTCTACCAATACCAACGGGCTAGTGCCACCGGCGTACGAACTTTGACCGCGAATCCAGAAACTTGCGTCATCGTTACCCGGTTCTCCCGATGTCTGGATGGAAATGACACCGGCAACCTGACCGCCAATCATGTTGGATAAACTGCGTGTAGGGATAGCAATGTCGGCAGGCTTCACGGTGTTTACCGAAGAAGTAACACTCTCTTTTTTCTGAGAACCGTAGCCTACAATTACAACATCATCCAGGCTGACGTTAGATTCAGACATGGCTACGTTGATGATAGTTTTGTCTTTCACTTTTTGCTCCACACTATTGTAACCAATGTAACGGTACTCCAACACATCTCCTTCTCTGGTCTTTATAGTGTATTTACCGTCTATGTCGGTCAACACGCCATTGATGGTACCTTTTACCGTAATTGTGGCTCCGATGACCGGTTCGCCCGTTTCATCCGTCACAAGACCGGTAATGGTCTTGTCAGCTCCCTTCTTTGTCGTTTCAGTTACTTTGGGAGTCAATACGATTTGTTTCTTTGAAAATCTGAAAGTCAAATTCGTGGGATTAAACATCTTCCGAAGTGCCAAGCGGATTTCTTCATTTTGGGCAGTCAGACTGACGGTTTGTTCCACATTTGTTTGAGTTGCATCATAAAAGAAAGTATACCCCGAGGCCTTCTCAATTTTTTCCATGGCCTCTTTCAGAGGTATATTTTTGAAAGATAAACTAATCTTTTCCGTACCGCTTTGTGCGGAAACTCCTACGGAAAAGAGGCATATAATAATTAGTAAATAAATTTTTTTGTATTCCATAAATAAATTAGATATATTTGTTTTTCATAATACTCTTGTGCTTTTGTGTCTCAAGATTCATGTAATTTGCAGTTTTTTTTACATAAGCATTTGTCTTTAAGGGGTTAATGATTTTATTTAGTTATACAGATCGATCCGTCATTTTTTAATGAGTAATTTATGGGGTGGATGCTTGCGATAAGCTCCAATATTTCGTATACATTTTCATCGTGCAGAGTAAATGTATAGACGTATTTCTTTCCGAGTTCAGGGTCTACTTGAATGTTCACGTCAAACCTTTTGGACAAGACTTCGCATATCTGTTCCAGAGAATGGTTGGAGAACTTTACGGTTGGAGTAGCCCATGCGGCATTCATGTCCACTGCAACATCTGTAATGGATGTTTCATGGCTTTTCTTATTGTAGGTGACCATTTCTCCCGGAGACAGGAAACGTTCTTGCGGATTGGACGCTGTTGTAAAGGCTACGGAACCTTCGAGCAAGCTGACGTTCACTCCCTCTTTATCCGGTCTGGAGAAAACATTGAACTTTGTTCCATATACGGCAACATCCACTCCGTCGGTATGCACGATAAAGCGGTTCTGCTTGTCTTTGGCAACCTCAAAATAGGCTTCACCTTGCAAATTGACTGTACGGTTGTTCCTTTTGAAGTCGTTTTTGTAGGCCAACGTTGTGTTAGAGTGCAGCCAGACGATAGTTCCATCGGGCAATGTCACCTGTGATTTTCCATTGACATTGGTATAACATTGTTCCAGAACGTCGTTTCCGGTGTTCCATTCCAGTCCGAAATAAAATGAAAGAGAAGAAGCAAGCAGTAAAGCTACGCAAACGGCAACTTTATAGTATGTTTTGATGGAATAGCTACGCTTCCGTTCTTTTTGAACCGAAGGCAGGTTAAGTTGTTTGGCAACTTGATTCCAGTACATGGCAGGTTGCGGAGCGTAGCCGTTTGCCCGTTCTTGTACTTTCTTCCATAATGTGGAAATTTCTTCGTATACCTGAAGGTGCTTGCTGTCGGACAACCATTCTGTCAACAGTAGGTCGTCATCGGAGCTGATTGTATGCTCCAGCTTGGCAATGATTAAATTCCAGGGTATTTGCTTTTTCATTTTAATTGTTTTTTAGGGTACCTCATCTGTATAACCCCAAAAACAATTTCAACCCTACGGTAAAAATGCACTTTTTTACAAAAAAATGAGAAAAATGTATTGATCGCCTAGAATTTCCTTGATTATCTTCAGTGAACGAGTGATATGTTTTTCAATTGTTTTCAAGGAAACACCCATTTCGTCGGCTATTTCTTGATTGCTGAGATTGTCATTCCTGCTTTTCAGGAATACTTCACGCGAATTGGCTGGAATGGCGCAGATAGCCCTTTGGATAAGTTCATCCAATTCTTTAGCCTCAAGTAAATTCGTTTCATCCAGATTCGCTTCCTCCTTTATTTCATCCAAGGGAATCGTCTCTTTCTTATCCCTTATCAGTTTCAGGCATTTGTTACGTGCCGATTGGAATAAATAGGCTTTGATTGATAAGTCCGGTTTTATTTTTTCGGGATGTTGCCACAAGTGAACAAAGATATCCATCACCTCTTCTTCAATTTCTTGTTTATTGTCCCAATAAGTATACATAAATTGGCACAATCGGGTGAAGTAGGTGTTAAAAAGATATTTTAGTACCTCCTCATTATGTTCTTCTATAGACATGTCACCAGGTATTTTCATTCAAAATTCAAGCCTTATCCTTTTATATATAATTATTCCTTTATTGTGTTTTTAACTGAATAAAAAATAATAATATCAATACGGAATCATATTGACGGGTATCAATTTCATCCGAATACTGAAAAAGTATAGCAGGAGTAGTAATCTCCCGCTATGCCCTGAATTTTATTCTCCGCTGAATTTTTTTACTTGTTCCGCAATCAGTTCCTCATCGTCAAAGTAGTTTATTTTCATGGCTCGGCGTACTTCGTCCAATGTGGCTGCTGCTGCCTCGCGCGCAGTTTCGCATCCCTTTTTTAGCATATCATAGATAGCCGGGATGTCTTTTTCAAACTCCTTACGGCGATTGCGGATAGGCTCTAAAGTCTCTTGCATGATAGAATTGAGGAATCCTTTTACCTTCATATCGCCCAAACCGCCACGTTGATAATGCGCTTTCAGTTCTTCCAGCGATGGGTAATCGGGCAAGTAACGTTCAAAATGCTCGGGGCGGCAGAAGGCGTCCAGGTAAGTAAATACGGTATTGCCTTCAATCTTGCCGGGGTCTTGTACGCGCAGGTGGTCAGGGTCGGTGTACATGCTCTTCACCTTTTTCTGCACTTCGTCGGCAGAGTCGGAAAGATAGATGCAGTTCCCCAGCGATTTACTCATTTTAGCCTTTCCGTCAGTTCCCGGCAGACGCAGGCATGCCGCATTATCCGGCAAAAGTATTTCCGGCTCCACCAACGTGTCACCATAGATGAAGTTGAAGCGGCGAACTATCTCACGGGCTTGCTCAATCATTGGTTCCTGGTCTTCGCCAACGGGAACGGTCGTTGCCTTGAAGGCGGTGATATCTGCCGCTTGGCTAATGGGATAGGTGAAAAATCCCACCGGAATGCTTGTTTCAAAATTACGCATCTGGATTTCTGTTTTCACAGTGGGGTTACGTTGCAAACGGCTGACGGTAACCAAATCCATATAATAAAATGTGAGTTCACAAAGTTCCGGTATTTGAGACTGGATAAAAATGGTACTCTTAGTCGGGTCTAGTCCGCAAGCCAGATAGTCCAGCGCTACCTCGATAACATTTTGGCGTACCTTTTCAGGGTTTTCCATATTATCCGTCAGCGCCTGCGCATCAGCAATGAATACAAATGTTTTATCAAACAGTCCGGAGTTCTGCAATTCAACTCTGCGTCTCAGTGAGCCTACATAATGTCCGATGTGCAGGCGTCCTGTGGGCCGGTCGCCCGTAAGGATGATTTTTTCTTTTGCCATATTTGTTATTCTTTTATTATATACTTTGTCCTAAACCATTACAGATGCAGAATGGTAGGTTGGCTGCAAAGATAGTGTTTATTAATAAGAAATACTTTAGAATAGGTTTGGTTTTAGCCTAAATTCTCCTTTTTCACATATACCTTGTGGCTGCCTCTTCCACTGGTGGTTATGTTACTTTCGGGCATTTGTGCCCACTTGCGCAGTTCGGTGGTGGCGGCAGTTTGCAGTAAACCCGTCAAATGGCGATAGGCATAAACGTTGAGGTAGGGATGTTTTTCCAGATAAGCTTGCGCCAAGGCAAGCCGCTCAGCAGCGGTGTGTTTTTGCGATGAACGTGCCGGTTTCCAGGGTGCCCTGCTCAGGCGACACCAGCTGTTGGTACTCCTGAGCAATGCTCTCTCTACACGGAAGTTGACGTTACCCACATATATACTTTGTGCGTTTCGCTTCGTTGTACTCTCTTCGTCCTCTTCTCGTTTTTTGTCGGGATGTAGGGCTAGCGCTGGTGTAAACACGCCCAAGCCCTCTATTTTCACCGAACGTCCCATTCCCATTTCGTGCGCCAGTGCTTCACCCAGCTCGCAAATCACCCCTTCGGTGACACCTCTTGAGAAGGCGCATTTCAGAGCGATGTATTCCGCTAGTTCATGCGTACTGGTTTGCCCGGTCATTACCATTTGCGGATAGGTCACTTTTTTGCCGTTTCCATTCAGGTCGGGCATTTCTTTCATAACATAGTATGCAGACATAATTTCTTTGTATTGTAAAGTTATAGTTGTTGCAATGTAAACTTAGAATGAAGGTTTCGTTTTAAGAAATGAAGTTTTCATTTAAGCAAATGAAGCCTTTGTTTTTTTAAACGAAACCTTCATTCTAAGTTTGCAATCCGACAAAGGTAACTTTTCCTTTTGGAGTAGACAAGTCTTTCTTCCCTGTAATGTAGTTTGTTTTTTTATGGGGAATATATAAAGTATGTTCTGAATGATGGTAGATATTTATGTTTTTAGTATTTTTACCCGCTGGAAACAAATAGAACTTCAATATATGGAACTATTAACTTTCGCTATTATACTTGTCTTGCTGATTTTGCTAATCTATCTGTTGGTGAAACACCGGAAATTAAAAGAGGAATTGCATCAGGCAATCGTGGAGCGGGGAGAACTGCTACAATCAGATTTGGTTTTGCATCGTCTCGGTGCCTATTTCTTGTTAGTGAATGAAAATAATGTGGTTTGCGATACCAACTATTATTCGTTGAACGGGCTTCCCGAACCGGAAAAGGGAGTGGTGAAAAAAGTTGGCGACATGTTGCGCTGTCGGAATGCCGTTGAGGCAGGCGAATGTGGCTCGCACGAAAATTGCAAGCTTTGCTGTATCAACGCGTCTTTGTGGAAGGCTTTTCGCGATAAATCGGATATTAAGAAGTTGAGCGCTTCGATGAACCTTTTGAGCCGGGACGAAATGAAAGTAATTCCTTGTGACGTGTCTGTGTCGGGGACATATCTGAATTTGCGCGGTGATGATTATATGCTGTTGACGGTTTATGATGTCACGGAATTGCGTAATATGCAGCGTCTGCTGGATATTGAAAGGGAAAACTCTCTTTCAATCGAAAGGTTGCGTTCTGCTTTCATAGCTAATATGAGCCATGAAGTGCGGACGCCCTTGAATTCCATCGTGGGCTTTTCCGGCTTGATAGTGACGGCCGCTACCGAAGAAGAACGTAAACTGTATGCTGATATCATAGTTGAAAACAACGAGCGTTTACTTCATCTGGTGAATGATATTTTTGACCTCTCGCAGATAGAAGCGGGAATCTTGAAGTTTGAATATTCGGACTTTGATGCCAACGACCTGCTGCGTGAGGCAGAGGGCATTTATAGTTTGAAGTTGACGGAAAATACGGATGTGCGATTAGTTTGTGAAGCGCGGGTAGAACCTTTTCGTATGCATTCCGACCGGCAACGTATCCTTCAGGTGCTGGCAAGCTTGCTCCACAATGCTATGAAGTTCACAAAATCAGGTGAAATACGTTTTGGCTGTTCTCAGGAAGATGAAGAGCACGTTCGTTTTTCAGTCTCCGATACCGGAATCGGAATACCGGAGGAGGAACAAAAGAAAATTTTCTCGCATTTCTCCAAGTTAGACCGCGAAGTGCCAGGTACGGGCTTGGGACTGACGCTTGCGCAGGCTATCGTTCAAAATTTGGGAGGTACGGTAGGCGTAAGGTCGGAAGTGAATAAAGGGTCTACTTTCTGGTTTATTTTGCCGCTGACGGCTAAGCCGAAAATTGCAGAATGAGTAATTTATTATTCTTTTAATTTGCTCAAATCGTAAATAAGTCGTTACTTTGCACAAATTTTAAAGATAACTATGCAGTCGCAGGAAATGAGAAGTAAATACAACCTCCGCTCGAATGAATTTCATTCGTTAGCCGTCGGTTTCTCTTTTCCCGAAAATGATATTTTTAGTTCTTTGGTAATGCGTTAAACCTTTTTTGGGGTAACGCATTTTTTTTGTGCCGGAACGTATGGGATGAACTTAATAGACAACAAAAGAGAATATGGAAAAGAATTTAAAGAAAGTACTTGTTTTGGGCTCGGGTGCGCTCAAGATAGGACAGGCCGGGGAGTTTGACTATTCCGGGTCACAAGCGTTGAAGGCTTTGCGCGAAGAAGGTATAAGTTCGGTGTTGGTAAATCCGAATATTGCTACGATTCAGACATCGGAAGGCATTGCCGACAAAGTTTACTTCTTGCCGGTTACTCCTTATTTCGTAGAGGAAATTATCAAGAAAGAACAACCGGACGGCATTTTGTTGGCTTTTGGCGGACAAACGGCGCTGAACTGTGGTGCTGAACTTTATACGAACGGTATTCTTCAGAAATATGGGGTACGTGTGCTGGGTACTTCGGTAGAAGCTATCATGTACACGGAAGACCGTGACCTTTTTGTGAAGAAACTCGATGAGATACAAATGAAGACTCCCGTCAGCCAGGCTGTGGAGAGCATGGAAGATGCTATCGCTGCTGCACGTAAAATCGGTTATCCGGTGATGGTGCGTTCGGCTTACGCGTTGGGCGGACTTGGTAGCGGTATTTGCGCTGATGAAGCTGAGTTTTTGAAACTGGCTGAAAGTTCTTTTGCCTTCTCCAAACAAATCCTGGTGGAAGAATCTCTGAAGGGATGGAAAGAAATTGAGTTTGAGGTTATCCGTGATGCTAACGACCATTGCTTTACGGTGGCAAGCATGGAGAACTTCGACCCGCTGGGTATCCATACCGGTGAGTCTATTGTGGTGGCTCCTACTTGTTCTTTGACTGAAGAGCAGGTGAAGATGCTTCAGGAACTTTCTACAAAATGTATCCGTCACCTCGGCATCGTAGGCGAATGTAATATTCAGTATGCATTCAATGCCGAAACCAACGACTATCGTGTGATTGAGGTGAACGCCCGCCTGTCTCGCTCTTCTGCGCTGGCTTCTAAGGCTACCGGTTATCCGTTGGCATTTGTTGCCGCTAAGATTGCATTGGGGTATACGCTCGACCAAATCGGTGAAATGGGTACTCCGAATTCTGCATACGTGGCTCCGCAACTGGACTATCTGATTTGTAAGATACCTCGCTGGGACTTGACGAAGTTCGCGGGTGTGAGCCGTGAAATTGGTTCCAGCATGAAGTCTGTCGGTGAGATTATGTCTATCGGTCGTACATTCGAAGAAATCATCCAGAAGGGGTTGCGCATGATTGGACAAGGCATGCATGGTTTCGTAGGTAATGACGATTTGGAATTCAGCGACCTTGATTATGAACTGTCTCATCCTACCGATTTGCGTGTATTCGCTATCGCTGAGGCCTTGGAAAAGGGTTATACTATCGACCGCATCCAGGAATTGACAAAGATTGACCCTTGGTTCTTGGGCAAATTGAAAAATATTGTTGACTATAAGTTCAAACTTTCCCAATATAATAAGGTGGAAGATATTCCGGCTGATGTATTGCGTGAGGCGAAAGTGTTCGGCTTCTCTGATTTCCAGATTGCCCGTTTCGTATTGAGCCCTCAAGGTAATATGGAGAAAGAAAACCTGATGGTACGTGCACGTCGTAAGGAATTGGGCATTCTTCCGGCAGTGAAGCGCATCAACACCATTGCTTCCGAACATCCTGAATTGACGAACTACCTGTATATGACATACGCTGTTCAAGGGTATGACGTGAATTATTATAAGAATGAGAAATCGGTAGTCGTACTCGGTTCGGGCGCTTATCGTATCGGTTCTTCCGTGGAATTTGACTGGTGTTCGGTGAACGCTATCCAGACTGCACGTAAGTTGGGTTACAAATCAATCATGATTAATTATAACCCCGAAACGGTGTCTACTGACTATGATATGTGCGACCGCCTGTACTTCGACGAACTTTCTTTTGAACGTGTGCTCGATGTAATCGACTTGGAACAACCTCGCGGTGTTATCGTATCCGTAGGTGGACAGATTCCTAACAACTTGGCTATGAAGCTTCATCGCCAGTCGGTTCCTGTCCTTGGCACTTCTCCAATCTCCATCGACCGTGCCGAGAACCGTAATAAATTCTCTGCTATGCTTGACCAGTTGGGCATCGACCAGCCTGCTTGGCAGGAACTTACAAGCTTGGAAGATGTGAAGGGCTTTGTAGAGAAAGTGGGATATCCCGTATTGGTTCGTCCGTCGTATGTACTCTCCGGTGCCGCTATGAATGTGTGCTATGATGAGGAAGAACTGGAAAATTTCTTGAAAATGGCTGCTGAGGTTTCTAAGGAATATCCGGTAGTTGTATCTCAGTTCTTGCAGAATACGAAAGAGATAGAGTTTGATGCGGTTGCGCAGAATGGTGAAGTAGTGGAATATGCTATTTCGGAACATGTGGAATTTGCCGGTGTACACTCCGGTGACGCTACCTTGGTATTCCCGGCGCAGAAGATTTACTTCGCTACTGCTCGTCGCATCAAGAAAATCAGCCGTCAGATTGCGAAAGAACTTAATATCTCCGGTCCTTTCAATATTCAGTTCCTGGCTCGTAACAACGAGGTGAAGGTTATCGAGTGTAACCTCCGTGCTTCACGTAGTTTCCCGTTCGTTTCTAAAGTACTGAAACGTAACTTTATTGAAACGGCTACCCGTATCATGCTGGATGCTCCATACGCACAACCTGATAAGTCGGCGTTCGATATCGACTGGATTGGCGTAAAAGCTTCTCAGTTCTCGTTCTCCCGCCTGCACAAAGCAGACCCTGTACTGGGTGTAGATATGTCCTCTACGGGTGAGGTAGGTTGTGTCGGTGATGACTTCTCTGAAGCGTTGATGAGTGCTATGATTGCTACCGGATTTAAGATTCCTGAAAAGGGTGTTATGTTCTCTTCCGGTGCCATGAAGTCTAAGGTGGATTTGCTGGATGCCAGCCGGATGCTTTTTGCTAAAGGGTACAAGATATATGCGACGGCAGGTACCGCTGCATTCCTCAATGCGCATGGCGTGACTACGGAGCCGGTCTTCTGGCCTGACGAACGTCCTGATGCAGAGAATAATGTAATGAAAATGATTGCAGAGCATAAGTTCGACCTGATTGTAAATATACCGAAGAACCATTCCAAGCGTGAGCTGACTAACGGTTACAAGATACGTCGCGGTGCTATCGATCATAACATTCCATTGATTACGAACGCACGTCTGGCAAGTGCTTTCATCGAGGCATTCTGTGAAATGAAGATGGAAGATATTCAGATTAAGAGCTGGCAAGAATATAAATAAGTCTTAGCTAATCGAAAACGATTGTGAAAGCGGGAGGCCGATTGCGGTTTCCCGCTTTTTGTTGCCTTTGCTTTTATCGCTATATTTGTCTCATTAACCAAAAAAAAGAAAGAAATATGAATGAAGTGGAGAAAATGCGGAGTTCGCAATTAGCGGATATGTCGGTGCCGGAGATACAGGTGAAATTTGAACATGCCAAACGGCTGCTTGCCAAAATGCGGGTGATGAGTACCTATGATGAAGGATACCGGAGCCTGTTGGAGGATTTGGTACCTGGTATTCCCGCGACTTCTATTATTTGTCCGCCTTTCCATTGCGACCATGGTGACGGTATCCGTTTGGGTGAATATGTTTTTGTTAATGCCAATTGCACCTTTCTGGATGGCGGTTATATTACGATTGGCTCCCATACTCTGATTGGCCCGTGTGTGCAAATTTATACTCCGCATCATCCGATGGATTATATGGAGCGGCGTACGGAAAAAGAATATGCCTATCCGGTGACGGTGGGAGAGGATTGTTGGATTGGTGGCGGAGCTATTCTTTGTCCCGGGGTGACGATTGGTGACCGTTGCATTATCGGTGCGGGCAGTGTAGTGACGAAAGATATACCATCCGATAGTGTTGCTGTTGGCAATCCCGCGAGAGTGATTCGGAAAAATGAAGTAAAAAAGTGAATGCGCTAAATGCTTGAATTTCAATTGGACTGAATATGATGTGAGATTTTTATTGCAAAATATTATGCGAAAGTTTTGGTTATGTCAAAATAAGCTGTACCTTTGCATCGCTTTTGAAACGGAAGTGTACGGGCGT
>NZ_CAUFUE010000033.1 GCF_959029255.1 uncultured Bacteroides sp.
CCCCATCCGAAAGGAAACCCTGCTCCGGCGCTACGCCGGTAAATTATCATTTATCTTCTTCTCCAAAACAAAGTCTGGAATAATAAGTTCATTCTCCTTTAGAACCTGACCGTGATAAAGCCTCTTGCGTTGAATGGGGTTCCGGGAGTGAAGTGTATTTCGGTCACAGGTTCCGGTTCATCCTGCAAGCGGGTTTCGGTGGAGAATTGTGCTTCATTCCATTTGGTATCGAATAAGTTTTCGATAGTGGCGCCCACTGTGACTCGTTTATAGGTATAAGTAGCATTGAGGTCCGCCACGAAGTAACCTTTGGCGGTGATGCTGTAGTCTTCATTGGCAGGACGGTTGTTCAGGTAGCGGCAGCGCAGGCTGGCGGTGAGTGAACGCCATTTGTAGCTCAGTCCGGTGACAAAGGTGTGTACCGGTGCCAATGGGATGTAATCTTCACCCTTGGGTTCGTCCATGCTGCGGGCATGGCTGTAGGTATAATCGGCTTGGAAGTAAAGGTTCGGAATAGCTTCCCAACGCGCGCCAAAGTCGAAACCGATACGGCGGCTTCGTCCGCTGGGTTCCACCACGGCTTCATCGCCTACATAGACAAATTCCTGTTCCATCTGGAGATACCATCCGGTGGCATTCAGCATGAGCTTGGACAACGGTTTCCACTGTATGCTGAAGTCTGCGCCGTAGGCTGCCGGAAGGACGGTCTTTCCGTTTTGCGCCACAATTACGCGCGTGTCGTTGCTATGAAATCCTTTACCCATCTTGAGGAAGAATTGCAGGTTGCGGTTGGCGCTGTAGATGAAGTTCAGTTTCGGGCTGAGGATGGCACGTTTCACTTTAGGATTGGTATAGTCGGGCGTCTGTCCGTTTTCATCCGGCGTACGGTCGGCATAGTCGAATGAGAAATAGTCCAGGCGCAAGGCGGGGTTGATAATCCATTTGCCCCATTCGATGTTGGCGTTGATGAAACCGTAGAGGTTGCTTTGCTGTACGTCTCCCAAAGAGAAAGTGCCGATGCGGCGGCGCTTGACGGTGTGGTAGAGGGCGAGGTCGTTCACCTGATCGTAACGGAAACCTATACCTCCGGTGGCGCGCCAGACGCTTGCGCCAAGATGGTAATGCTGGGTATATTGTGTACTGGCACCACTCAGCAGGCGGTTTTCGTGTTGGTTTATCTGGTCTCCGTTTTCAGGGTCGTTCAAGAAGAATGTGAAGTTGGAGAACAGGTTGAAGTGGTAATAGGATATCCAGGCATCGCTCTTGATAGTGGCTCCGTTGTCCAGCGTCAGTTGGTGGAGGAATTGCAGGTTGCTGCGGCTGGTGTTTCCGCCTTCAGTGTCGTCCAAAGCGCCGAAACGGCCTATTAGTCCACGGTCAACGGCACGTTGGGGAATTTGCCCGGAGGCATCCCAGGTACTGTTGAAGTGGGAGAGGATGATGTTGAAACGCGATGATTCGTTCCATTGCGTATATTTGCTCATCAGGTTGTAGCGTTTGAAGTTCTGCGGAGAAACGAAATAACCGTCGCTCGAGAGGAAGGCGCTACTGACGTAGAGGCTTTGTTGAGGGTTGTCGATGAGTGAGAAGGAGCCACGCAGGCGCTGGGTGTTGTACTGGCCTATTTCGAGGGAAGCTTCGTTGGTCATCCTGTCTTTGGTTTTAAAGGCAACGTATCCGGCTGTGGCGAGGTCGCCCCGGGAAGCGTCGTACGGGCCTTTGTCAAAGTCTACGGCATCTATGACTTCGGGTTGAAGAAAGTGCAGGTCGGCGTAACCCTGTCCGTGGGCATGCGAAAGCATGTTGACGGGCATGCCGTCAACCGAGATATTGATATCTGTACCGTGGTCCAGGTCGAAGCCGCGAAGAAACATCTGTTCCGCCTTACCGCCACCGGCGTGCTGGGCGATGAAAAGGCCGGGTACGATGCGCAGTACCTCTTGGGAAGAGTTGACAGGATTGATTTGTAAATCTACCTTCGTGATTTCATTTAAATGATTGAGTTGCCGGGAGATGACAACTTCTTCCAGGGTGATGTTACGTAAGGTGTCTTGGTGTAGATAATCCACAGAATCTGCTGGGACATTTGTTGCGCACAGGGCGGTGTACAAAAGTCCTGCGGAAAGAGTTTCAATAATCATGATTTTGTTGGTTTAGGTTATTACTAATAATAAAATGAAGAATTAAGAATGAAGAATGAAGAATTTGGCTGCGCAATGCAAGCACGCCGCAAGGTAATTCTTCATTCTTCATTCTTCATTCTTCATTTCTCTCATATTACTATTTTTAGGTGGAAGTACTTCGTTACCGAAAGTTTTAGTAATCAAAGCACCTATCAGTTGAACAATGATGGATACGATTAATACGGTTTCTACTCCGCCCCATTTCAGCAGCATGGGGATAAACAATACGCCCAGTACGGCACCTACCTTACCCAGTGCGGCTGCTACGCCTGCCCCTTCTCCACGGTCGGCGACGGGGTAGATTTGGGAGGGGAGAATGAAGGTCATCAAGTGGGGGCCGGCATTGAGGAATAATTCAAATGTCATGAAACCTGCGATTGAAATCCATACAGGCAGATGCCAGCGATAGCCTACATAAAGCACTGCCAAACCGACGGCGCAAAGCAGGAATCCCCAGGTCTGGATGCGGACGTGGTAAACACGGTTTACCAGCCACAGTCCCAGTACGAAACCTATCAGGGTGAAAAAGTTAATCCATACCGTTACTTCTACCGAATTGAGAATGCGATGAAGCGGTGAAGCGCTTGTTCCTTCCAATCCCAGAGCCATGACGAGTACAGGCAGAAATACTCCGATGCCATATACTCCCAAGCCCTCGCATGCCCAAGGTATGCCGCTGAAGATGACGCGTTTCAGGTTCTGTCCGTGAAACAGGTCGGCAAAGCTTACTTCGGGTAGCTTCTTGTTGCGGGGCCGGTTACGGATTTCACCGGTCTCCAAGTCTGCACCGATATGATGGTGCAATGACTCTTTTGTTGAATCGTGGGGGACGATGACTTCTACATCCGCTCCCAGAAAATAACGGACGGCAGCTTCCGCTTCCGCTGTTTTACCGTGTGCCATCAGCCAGCCCGGACTTTGGGCAAAGCGAATGCGTAGTAGCAACATCAGTAACGCCAGCGCTGCAATAACCAGTAGCATTGCAGGCCAAAGTCCGGCTTCTTGCCATTGTTTCAGCAGCAAGAAACAGACTGCCGCCACCGCGATGTTGCCGACCGACGAGGTAGCCTTGGCTACACCCACCATGAACAGTTGCCAGCGGTGTGGCATGATTTCCGATATATAGTCGGAATCAAGGCTGTAGCCTCCGCCAATGCCCAGTCCCATGATGAACAGTGATACGATGAGCCAAGGTATGTCGGCTGTGAAATATGCCAGTAGGGAGGCGGCGAGTATCAGTGCGGGGCAGAAGCGAAAGAAAAAAAGATAACCATAGCGGTCGCTCAGACGGCCGAAAAGCAGTGAACCGAGTGTGATGCCCACAAGACTGGTACATGCTACAAGACCTTGTTCAAAGGCAGTCAGTTCAGGATGCAGGGTCAACTGAATCATTGGCAGGATAATTCCTACCAGTGTAGCCAGTCCGGCACCCGTGAGTTGCCCCAAAGAAGCAACGGCGAGGACACGAAAGTGTCCCCACCGCAGCGACATGGTTTCCATGTTCACTATCTTTCCCATCATTTGGTATCTTCGTTTTCTGCGGCTTCAGCAGCCTTTTTTACTTTGACGGATTCTTTCTTATGCCAATGCGAATGGTCCGGTTTCTTGTCGTCGAACTTGAAGAGCGGAAGCAGGAATAACCAGGTGGTTATGCAGAATGGACCTGTTAAGGTTGCCAGTCCAAGCGGCATCATCATGGCATCCATGCCTGCTTGCACAAATACGGTGACAATGATTCCTACGATTGCCCATAATGCGCTACGCCCATTGGGCTTGTAGAATACACATCCCAGCGCAATACCCGTCAGTACGGGACTGAAGCCGAAGAGCCCGTTTGCAATGTCGCTGCCCGGAGCGCCGAATATCAGTGCCACGAAAAGAGCTATGGCGGAAGCGACGGCTGCCCACAGCGCCGCCCAGCGGCTGCTGACGAATAATGCTACCAAAAAGAAGATGCCGGTTACCCAGGAATTGATAAGGAATACCTGCGCGATGCCTTTCAGCCAGAAGATGACGAGCGAACCGAAACTGAGGTCGATAGCCGTGGAGAAATGTGCCGACAGTTCAGGAGCGGCCATGTACTCGGGCGGCATGCCGTGCAGCACACGTGCGGCAAGTACGAACAACCAGGTGCAGAAAACGAACGGGAAGGTGAATGAATTTACTTTCCACGGCGCCATCACGTTGTTGAAGCCTGTGCGCACCCAGGTGGTAAGCATTGAGCAGATGATAAGTGCAATCCACATCCATGCGGTATTTCCTAAGAAGGTAGGAAGGGCGCAACCTACCAATACCCCATTGAATCCCCAAAGCCCTTGGGCGCCGTCATTCTTGGGGAGTTGCAGGGCATATCCGGTCAGGGTGGACACGATGACGCCTACTATTGCGCCCCATGCCACAATGCCTTGTCCTTCTTGGTAGGCTCCCCAGAAAATGCCGCATAAGAACAGGAGCCCTGTCCATGCATTGCCTTGGAACATCACTTGTCCGGTGCCTCGCAGCATCGCTCTCACATAGTCGGCAATACCGGGGGACTTCATCTGAATTGCATTAACATCAGTCATAATACACTAGTTTTATAGTTGAAATTTAGGTTAAGGAGATATGTTTTATCTCCATGGAAATTCTTCTGGCACAGGGCGCCCTTTAATCTCCATCCTCACGGTGGAGCAAAACTCACGGACAAGTTTTTTTACCGGACCGGCTTCCATTCCAAGGACTTTGAAAAGCAATCCGGCATTGTTGGGCAGATGTGTGATACCTGCGGCAAGTCCCCGGCTGCGGTCGATGAATGCCGTGGTATTGTTGTAGATGTTCTCCGCATGTTCCGGGGGAGTCATCACAATGACGTTGGCAAATACATCGTACTTGCCCATTACCCCCAACTCACGCGGGGAACGCTTCTCAGGCTGTATCACGAACTTTTCACGGAACAACTGCCGGTTGTCCGGACGTTCGCCATGAGTGCATACCGAGAGGATATCGTACTTGAAAAGTTCTCCGTCCTTATAGTACTTCCTGCCGCCCATGAAAATCTCCGAATAGAAAACGGTGGCGGTGGGATGCACTTGCAACTTCGTATCCGAAATGAAACGGGTGTGCCGGCATGGAATAACCTGCTCCGGCAGAAATTCCAGATAGGCATTTTCCTCCAGCACGATGTTCTGCACCAGGCCGGAGTAATTGAATTTCATTTCCGCAAGTTTGGTAGCCGCTCCGGTGGAGACGAAAGCAAAAGCGTTGCGACGCACGGTGATGTCTTGCTGATATCGGTCTCCGTCCACATTGGGGCCTCCCGAGGAGAGGATATAAACACAAGGCATTTCCGGCATTTCCTCGTCAAAGTACAGCTCTTGCTGTACAATGAGAGGGGCGCGGCGGTCCAGGTCACGGAGGATGCATTTCCCCCGTGGGTCGATTTCGAAACCTAACTTCAGGTATCCGTGCTTGCCCGGCGCACCTACATACATGGCCTTGGGCTCTTCCAGATATGCGGCCATTTCGAGGGCGGTGGAGAAGTCAACCGGCGGACGCGCTGTTCGTTCTTTAGTCAGAGTATTGAATGCCATGACCTACTCCTTTCCGGTCTTGTCAAACAAAGCCATTTTGAAAATAAGGTCTACCAGTTCGTCGATACCTTCTCCTGTCATGCAGTTGGTGAAGACGAAAGGTTTGCCCGGACGCATCCGCTCGGAGTCTTCACGCATCACCTCGAGGCTGGCGTGCACGTAGGGGGCGAGGTCGGTCTTGTTGATGACCAGGATATCCGATTGTGAGATGCCGGGACCATCTTTACGGGGTATTTTTTCGCCCGCAGCCACGTCGATGACGTAGATAAAGAAATCTACCAGCGCCGGACTGAATGTTAATGTAAGATTGTCGCCACCCGATTCTATCAATACGATATCTCCGTCGGGGAACTTAGCTTCCATCTCTTCGACGGCTGCGATGTTCATGGACGGGTCTTCGCGGACGGCGGTATGAGGACATGCACCGGTTTCCACACCGATGATGCGTTCTTCTACAAGGATGCCTTTCAAGGTCTTACGCACGTGCTTGGCGTCTTCTGTGGTCACGATGTCATTCGTGATAATCAGTACTTTCATGCCTAAGTCCAACAGGCGGGGGGTGATTGCTTCAATGAGGGCGGTCTTACCTGAACCTACAGGTCCGCCAACTCCGATTCTACAAGTATTGCTCATAATTCTTTTTTCGTTATTGGTATTAATTCATAAACATTCGCATGTTCCCTTTCTCGTGTAGTGAAGCGAGGATGTCAATCTCCGGGACGAATGCGTTCATATCATTAAAAGTCATAGTACGGACTTCTTCGTAGAGGTCCTGCGATTGGTGGCTTAATTTGAACAGTATGCGTTGCGTGTCATAGTGTGATACTTTCACACATCGCAAAGCTGCGCTTAAAACCATGTTGATTACCCCATATTGATGGGAGCAGAACAAATCTGTTTCCGCCAGTCCCGCAGTGGCGAATGCCAAAGCTTGCGCCACGGGATAGGTACCCGGAGACTGTTCTGCGCGGATGTCTTCCAGCCATCTGGAAATAAGAGGGTCGTCGAATATCTGTACGCTGAGTTCCGCCAGTTTCTTTCCCATACGGCGCAACATCTGGCGGGCTTCCTCGTTCATCTTGAAAAGGATGAGGTTGCGGTCGGCGCTGACTATTGCCTCGTAGTCCATAGCCTGGGCGGCACGGAAAGCCTGTATGGCAATGATGCCGTCACTGTAGGCGGCTTGCAAGGCTATGGATTGTGCATAATCCTCCAGCGTTTTGGCGTCGTGCACTGTTCCTTCGTATGCGGCGGTTTCCAATCCGTTGGAAAACGAAAACGTCCCGACGGGAAATGCCGAATCTGTGAACTGGAGCAGATGCATGAGGGTGGTTATATTCTTTGCCATAAGTTTGCCCTTATTCGTGTGGATGGGGATGGGAATGCGAACAGTTACATTCCGAATGAGCATGTACATGGTCGTGGAAATGCATTTCATGGGCGGTATTGTGCCCGTCTTCATGGCTGTGGCTTTCTTGTCCGGCTCCGCCAAATAAGCGTCTGATTTCGTGAGGGGCGAGGTAGGGGATGATTTCCAAGCCTTTCTGGAATTCGTATGTGATGCCTTCGATGTGGTGGGTTTCCATGACACTGAGCATTACCTTCTTATCTACCGTCAAGGGTACATATACTTTAGTGCCTTTGACTACGGCGGGCCAGTGCTGGTTACCTATAGCGTGCCCCAGTTCCACCGCAATACGGATAATGGTTTCCGGTGCTTTCCCGATAAGTCCCCCCAGGTCGATTACGAGTACGGGGCTTAATTCGAGACGGATAACTGTGGCTTTTTTTTCTTCGGGTGAATAATAGATGATGTCTCCGTCGACGACTTGTGCGTGACGTTTCAATGCAACAGGATATTCATTGCCTTTGTCGCCTTTAGCAAGAAAACGGCTTTTCTGCGCCGTCCATTGGTCAAGGTAGATGGATTCTGTTTCTACTTCTTTCAGCTTGTCTGCCCATTCGGGGGAGTTGTGTATATTGCCGATTATTTCTGTATATATTTTCATAATGATGTACTTAAATTGTTTCTTTGAAAGTCCCCCGCTGACGGGGGACTCTGGATAGATAGATTTGCAGGGCCTTAGCTGAACCAATACAGCTGTGCCAGGGAGAATTCTTTTGCAGGTGGAATATAGGCGCGTACGCCATCTACCATCACGTCGAATGTTTCGGGATTGACTTCGATGCTGGGCATGCCGCCGTTGCGCACCATGTCGAACTTAGTGAGCTGGCGGGTGCGGCGTACCGGATAAACGATGCGTTCCAGACCCAGTCTTTCTTTGATGCCCAGGTCGTATGCGGCACGGGAAACGAAAGATACGCCGGTCTTTGCCAACGTCTGTCCGAAAGCTCCGAACATGGGACGGTAATAGCTGGGTTGCGGGGTAGGCAGTGATGCATTCGGGTCACCCATATCGGCCCAGTTGATGATACCGCCTTTGATGACCAGTTTCGGTTTGGCGCCGAAGAACTCGGGTTCCCAAAGAACCAAGTCGGCCATCTTGCCTTTCTCTACGGAACCCAGGATATCGGAGATACCGAATGTAATGGCAGGGTTGATGGTAATCTTGGCGATGTAACGTAATACGCGGAAGTTATCGTTCTGGTCGGAGTCTTCCATCAGTTTGCCACGTGCATTCTTCATGTACGAAGCCATCTGGAAAGTACGCATGAATGATTCGCCTACACGTCCCATGGCTTGGGAGTCGCTGGATACCATTGAGATTACTCCCAAATCGTGCAGGACGTTTTCGGCAGCTTGGGTCTCGGGGCGTACACGGCTTTCGGCAAATGCCACATCGGAAGGAATTTTCGGATTCAGGTTATGGCAAACCATAATCATGTCGAACAATTCTGCCTGGGAATTGATGCCGAACGGTAAAGTCGGGTTTGTGGACGAAGGTAAAATGTTGGGCATTGATGCCACCTTCAACAAGTCGGGCGCATGGCCACCGCCTGCACCTTCAGTGTGGTAGGTGTGGATGGTACGTCCGTCAATGGCGGCGATGGTATCTTCAACATATCCACTTTCGTTCAAGGTATCTGTATGGATGGCTACCTGTACATCGTAACGGTCGGCGGCCGCCATGGCGGCACGGATGGCGCCCGGAGTGGAACCCCAGTCTTCGTGAACCTTCAAGCCGCAGGCACCTGCAACGATTTGTTCATCAATGGCTTCTGCCACCGAGCAGTTTCCTTTACCCAGGAATCCGACGTTGATGGGCAATCCTTCGGCAGACTGGAGCATACGTTCCAGGTTCCATTTGCCGGAAGTGATTGTAGTTCCGTTGGAACCGTCAGTGGGGCCTACACCGCCACCTACCAAGGTAGTGATACCGTTGCTCAGGCAACTGTATGCCTGTTGAGGAGAAATGAAATGGACGTGCCCGTCGATACCGGCAGCCGTAAGAATCATGTGCTCACCGGAAATGGCGTCGGTTGACGGACCGGTTACCAAGTCGGGATGAACCCCTTGCATTGTATTGGGATTGCCGGCTTTGCCTATACCGGCAATCTTTCCGTCTTTGATGCCTACATCGGCTTTTACCACACCAATGTTGGCATCAATGATGGTTACGTTTGTTATTACCAGGTCCAGAGAACCTTCTTTGGAAGTCATGGTGTTGGCAAGTCCCATACCGTCGCGGATGGTTTTTCCACCTCCGTACACCACTTCATCTCCATACACGCGTAAGTCTTTTTCTATTTCCACGTATAAGTCCGTATTTCCCAGGCGGATTTTATCACCTACGGTCGGACCGAACAAGTTATTATATTCTTGTCTTGAAATTGTTGCCATATCTATTATTATTTAGATTTTTGATTGCCTTTAGTTGCATATTCGGCTTCGGCTTCCGCTTCCGATACATTCTTGAATCCATATCTTTCCATCTTCTTGATGGCTTTGATACGAGTAGGATAGAATGTGGGGAAGTCCTCTCCACCAGTGTAGCCCATCGCCAGATTGTTGAACCCGATGACGCGTCTCTTGCCGGAATAAGTGACAAGCTCGACTTCTTTCTCCTCACCCGGCTCGAAGCGGATGGCGGTAGTTGCCGGAATATTCAAGTGATATCCGAAGGATGCCGGACGGTCAAACTCCATGTAGCGGTTCACCTCGAAGAAATGGAAGTGTGAGCCGATTTGGATGGGGCGGTCGCCGGTATTACGTACTACCAACTTCACGGTTCTGCGGTAAAGGTTATACTCGATAGGGGTATTGGCTAAAATTTCCCCGCCTACAGCTACCGGTTGTGCAGGAGCAAAGCCCGGTGTATTGGGATGTGCAATGGGAGGCATTCCTTGGAAAATACCCTGCGGCGTTTCATAGGTGGTCGCAGCACTCTGATTCATCTTGGAATCAGCAGGATTGTTCGTACTCATAATTAATGAATTTAGGTTACTGACGTTTAGTTTACTTAATAGGGTTGTGGATACTCACCAGGCGCGAACCGTCGGTAAATACGGCTTCTACCTGAAGCAGCTTAATCATATCCGCCACTCCGTCCATCACATCCTCTTTCTTGAGAACACTTGCTGCGCCGGTCATCACTTCTTCCAGCGTTTTGCCCTCCCGGGCACCTTCCAAAGCAGTAGACGTAATGTAAGCCACTGCCTCCGGATAGTTCAACTTCAGCCCTTTCTTGAGACGCCTTTCGGCAATGATTCCCAGTGAAAGTAACATCAGCTTGTCAATTTCTTTAGGTGTTAAATGCATAACTAAAAAAGTTTAATTAATAATAGATAATGGTTCAGAACCTCTATGTCTGACTGTGCAATAACATACGGGTGCTGAAAAGGTTGTTCCATACGTGCGTTAAAACATCATGGATTTAAAGCTTTTTATTAGACAGGTTTCACTAAACTGCGGCCTATCCATACCAAAATGATACCTAAAATGATACTTAATGCCAGATAAGTTGCAAAGTAACCGTACTGTTTGTTTTGCATCAGCAGGTACATGTCGTCTGAAAATGATGAGAAAGTGGTGAAACCGCCACAGAAGCCTGTGATGAGGAATACATTCATATTGGCGGAAATTACATGGGTTTTTTCGGCAAGGCCGAAGAAGATGCCGATAATAAAACAACCGATGATATTGACGGCAAACGTTCCGTATGGAAATGGAGAAGTGAACACGTGATGGGCTAATTTTCCCACCAGATACCGGCCGCAAGTTCCAAAGAATCCTCCCAAACCGGCGATAATCATAGCTTTGAACATACTGTAAAGAGTTTAGGTTATTGAATTATGCATGGAACAACAAGCCTAAACTTACATTTGTTTTTGCAAAGCTTCCTTTTTATTGCTATTTTAAAGGAATTCGGTATGAGAGATAACAATTTTGTATAGGATTGAACTGAATGGGAATTTACCGGCGTAGCGCCGGAGCAAGGTCTCGCAAATTCATGACGGGAGGTGTAAATGATAATTTAATGAAGAACTAAGAATGAAGAATTTTCTTTCACCACAGAGGACACAGAGGTCACAGAGGTTTTAATTTTTCATACGCGGATGACGCTGATTTTTTTCTTAATTAGCAGCAACTCTATCTGTCATCTTGGACCTGTCGAAGGATCTCATCCTTTTTAGATATCAAGAGAAGAGATGCTTCGACTTCGCTACCAATGACAAAATCCCTTTGTCATTATCGATTTGTTTTACTTTTTCAAAGTGATTCCCACTCAGCATGACAGATAGTAACAGAGTAAAAAATCAGAGACACAGCGCAGCCTTAAAATCAGCGTCATCTGCGTCATCCGCGTCTGAAAAATTAAAACCTCTGTGACCTCTGTGTCCTCTGTGGTGAAAGAAAATTCTTCATTCTTAGTTCTTCATTAAATTATCATTTACACCTCCCGTCATGAATTTGCGAAACTTGAATTATTTTGATTATGTTTGAGAATAGGGAAACTGACACTTTGTATTTTCCGCATAACGAGAAACGCGTATTTTCGTCCTTTTGTACTTTGGAAGAAAAAATCGGTAACGGAAGTTCGTATCTTGCTTCTGGATAGTGAAATATAAAAATATATACAACTCTGAAATATGGAAAACTGCCTCTTGCTCCTGCCTGAATATCTTTGGAAGGAGTGAAAAAGAGGTGGTTTGTGAGGGATATTAATGGCGCTTGCGAGGGATGTTAATATCCATCATGCCGGAAGTTAATATGCTTCGTCCGGGAAGTTAATATCCCATACGAGGGATATTAACATCCCTCATTCGAGAAATGTATATGGAATGAATAATATACGGAAATGGTGTATTTTTATGCTTTATGTTATTCATTCTTACTCTGTTTGGAGCTTTTTGAAAAAATGATGTGTCAGCAAAATAAAGTTTATTCTGTCTTTTTTATAGGAAGGATGCTACGAATTGCCAAATAAAGTAACCGACGATTGCGCACTTCAGCACCGTTCCGAATAGAAAGCCGAGTAAGGAGCCCAGGCCTGACTTCAGTGCCTGCCCTGTTTCTCGGCCACCGAGCAGCTCTCCGATAAATGCACCCAGAAATGGACCGAGGATAATTCCCCAAGGCATGAAGAACAGGCCGATAAGTGTTCCGGCAAGGCAACCGCGCGTGCCCCACCGGCTTCCACCGCTGTACTTGCTGCCCAGCATGGGAATGAAATAATCGAGTATCTGCGCAATGACGACGATGAGCAACCAAATCAATAGCTCGGCGGTGGTGAATTGCACCTTATCCGTGAAATGTAACAGTAGCAAACCTGTATATGCGACGGGAGGACCCGGAAGTATGGGGAGGAAACATCCAACTAGTCCTGCTATCAAACAGAGGATACCTAATATGATAAGAATGATGTCCATAATGAGCCTTTTTTAAAGTATGGTGATTAATATGTGGTTCTCTTTTGCTAAATTTGTAGCAAATTTAAGAAGAAAATATGGAAAATCAGAGGCCTTTGATATTGATTTCCAATGATGACGGTATCATTGCGAAAGGAATTAGCGAGTTGATTAAGTTTCTTCGTCCCCTGGGCGAGATAGTTGTTATGGCACCGGATGCGCCGCGTTCCGGAGCTGCCAGCTCATTGACGGTTACAGAACCTATCCGTTATCAATTACTCCGTAAAGATGTGGGGTTGACGGTTTATAAATGTTCGGGTACGCCGGCAGATTGCGTGAAGCTGGCTTTTCATACGGTGCTCGACCGTAAACCGGATTTGGTGGTAGGCGGCATCAACCACGGTGATAACTCTTCGGTGAATGTACATTATTCCGGTACGATGGGAGTCGCTGTAGAGGGATGCCTGAAGGGGGTACCCTCTATTGCTTTCTCTCTGTGCAATCATCAGCCTGATGCGGACTTTGAGCCTGCCGGACCTTATATCCGTGAAATAGCCCGCCAGGTGTTGGAAAAGGGATTGCCTCCGTTGACTTGTTTGAACGTGAACTTCCCTGATACCAAGGAATTGAAAGGCATCAAAGTATGCGAACAAGCTAAAGGACAGTGGACGAACGAGTGGGAGAACTTTGCCCATAGAAACGATACGCACTATTATTGGCTGACCGGTGAGTTTGAGGAAACTGATGCCGAGAATGAGAAAAGTGATCATTGGGCACTTGCCAATGGTTATGTAGCCATCACTCCGACGACGGTAGATGCTACAGCTTACGAGCTGATTGATGAATTGAAGACTTGGTTTTAACCATCAACTATCAACTATTATGAAGTATTATTTGATTGTCGGTGAAGCTTCCGGAGACTTGCATGCTTCCCACCTGATGGCTGCCTTGAAAGAGGAAGATCCGCAGGCGGAATTCCGTTTTTTCGGCGGTGACCTGATGGCTGCGGTGGGAGGAACGATGGTGAAGCATTATAAGGAGTTGGCTTATATGGGCTTTATTCCTGTATTGCTCCACCTCCGCACTATCTTTGCCAACATGAAGCGTTGCAAAGAAGATGTGGTAGCCTGGCAACCGGATGTACTGATATTGGTGGATTATCCCGGATTCAATCTGAACATTGCAAAGTTTATCCATGCTCATACGCAAATCCCGGTCTTCTATTATATCTCTCCTAAAATCTGGGCTTGGAAAGAATACCGGATAAAGAATATCAAGAGAGATGTGGATGAATTATTCTCCATCCTTCCGTTTGAAGTGGATTTTTTTGAGGGGAAACATCAATACCCGATACATTATGTAGGAAATCCTACGGTGGATGAGGTTACGGCTTTTCGCTCATCCCACTCTGAAACGTCGGAGGAGTTTGTGAAATCTAATGGATTATCTTCCAAGCCGATTATAGCTTTGCTGGCAGGTAGCCGTAAGCAGGAAATCAAGGATAATCTGCCCGATATGCTTCGGGCGGCATCTGCTTTCCCTGATTATCAGCTGGTGCTGGCAGGTGCGCCGGGTATTTCTCCTGAATATTATAAGAAGTACGTAGGCGATGCTGACGTGAAGATTATATTTAATCAAACATTCCCTTTGTTGCGGCAGGCTGAGGCGGCGTTAGTCACTTCGGGCACGGCAACGCTTGAGACGGCTTTGTTTCGTGTGCCGCAGGCAGTGTGCTATCATACGCCGATAGGAAAGGTGATTGCTTTTCTGAAACGCCATATCTTGAAAGTGAAATATATCTCTTTGGTCAATCTGATAGCCGACCGGGAAGTTGTTAAGGAACTGGTTGCCGACAGGATGACCGTGGCATATATCCGTGAAGAATTGGAACGCATTCTTTATAATAAGGAATACCGCAAGCGGATGCTCGATGGGTATGAATATATGGCGTCGCGTTTGGGTGAAGCTGGAGCGCCGAAGCGGGCGGCAAAGCGGATGTTAGAGTTATTAAAGAAAGATAGCAAATGATAGCGTGATTTTTAAGAATTTGTTAAAATATACAGAGCCGGTGCAGTAGATGCCCGGTTTTTGTATTTTTTATACAGAAACAAACTAAAAGACTTTAATTATGAGAAAATTACATTGGCTTTTTATGGCGGTATGCCTGGCTGTGATGCCTGTGTTGCAATCGTGTGACGACGACGACGGTTATTCATTGGGTGATTTCACGCCTCCTTTGTGGGCTACGGTACGTGTTACGGGGAATGCTTTTTATCTGGACTGTGATGTGTGGGGGAAACTTTGGCCGGTGAACATAGATATGGACTGGTATGAACCTGTGGATGGGCAGCGTGTTCTGACTATGTTCAACCCTTTGTCTGATAAATATGGGGAGTATGACCATGCAGTCAAATTATTGCGCTTGCAGGATGTACTGACAAAAGAAGTGGAGGTACTCACTCCTGAGAATGAGGAAGAATTCGGTAACGACCCTGTGCGGATTTATCATGGAGATATCGGAATCAGCGGTGGTTATATGAATATAATCTTCCTTCAGAATTTACCGTCGAATACGAAGCATCGCATTAGTTTGGTGCGTCCCCAGGATGATGCAGAGTTGTATGCTGAGGATGGTTATATCCACTTGGAACTCCGTTATAATAACTATGATGATTTGACCGGGTTACGGGCATACGGGGCTGTGTCGTATAATTTGAGTAGCCTGGATATTACCTCAGAAACTAAAGGCATCAAGCTGAAACTGAATTCAGAAGTGAATGATGAAGTAGAGTTGACGTTTAATCTTGAAAAACCAGGCAATAACGCAGAGAAGGTGGAAAATCTGGATTTATCGAAGATGATGCTGAATTAATAGAATTTGCTGTTAATTATGTGAAGAGGATGAATGTGTCAAAAGCACACGAGCACTTTCATGATATGATAATATTAGGCGCGGATTACGCGGAATAATGCGGATTCAATAAACTAAATCCGTGGAATTCGCGTAATTCGCGCCTAAAAAAAGTGTTAAGAGGGCTTTGGTACAACCTCTTTGGTTTTGTTGTAATATGTTTTATTTGAACATGGTCAATACATACAGGTAAACCACTGCGGCCGGAATAGCCATTAAAGCGCTGTCAAACCGGTCGAGCATGCCACCATGTCCCGGCAATATGTTACCGGAATCTTTTATTCCCAACTGACGTTTCATCAGTGATTCGGTCAAATCGCCCCATGTTCCGAATATGACGACGATAACCGCCAATCCCGCCCATTGCCACATCTGCATGAAAGGAAAGAAATGGGCGAAAGCGAAAGAGGAAGCTATTGAAAAAACTGCTCCGCCTATACTGCCTTCCCATGACTTCTTGGGGGAAATACGCTCAAAAAGGCGATGCTTGCCAATCAATGAACCTACACAATAGGCGCCTGTGTCACTCAACCAGATGAAGACAAAGATAGAGAGCGGCAGGATGGGATTGAAAGTCACACTACTTGCTTCCGGAGTGTTTTGAAAGGCAAGTACATTCAACAGGGCAAAAGGCAATGCTACGTACAGCTGGCTCATCATAGAAAAAGCCCAGTTGCCCAAAGGATTCTTCTTCTTGAGATAAAGCTCCGTAATCATTATGTAGAGCAATAAAGCCAAATAGGGTAGGAACACTCGTGCATCGGATGCTGAGGTACAGAATGCCATCAAGGCAAGAAATAAATAAGCTCCTCCCAAGGCTGTGATTGTCTTGTTGATACTCACTCCGCCATTCTGATTGACTAAATGGGCAAATTCATGAACACTAAGCGCACTGATAATGGTAAATAAAATACCGAATGAAAGGGGGCTGTAAAGTATACAGCCCACCAATACGACTACAAATAGTGCTCCTGTGACGGCACGTTGTATGAAATTATTTTTCACGGTGTTTCCGTTTTAGTTTTTAGATTCAGATTCTTTAGAAGGCTTTGAGACCGGTTGGTTGTCATCAGCCGTTTTTCCATTCTCTGCATTGGGGCTGTTGTTTACATCCTTTTCCTCTTCTTCTTTTACCTCTTTTTCAGTTTCTGCGGCTATCAAAGCTTCCTGTTCTTCCGCTTTCTTCAGTTCATCCGAAATCTTGGTTGCACTGATTATTTCTTCCGAACGCGAAGCCCACGGGCGTTTGCCGAAGATGTGCTCTACGTCTTCTGCGAAGATAACTTCTTTATCTATCAACAACTGGGCCAACTGGTTATGACCGTCTTTGTTGTCGGAGAGTATCTTCTTGGCACGTTCATACTGCTCATTAACCATGCGCTTCACTTCTTCGTCAATCAGTTCGGCGGTCTTCTCACTGTACGGGCGGTTGAACGAGTACTCATCGTTATTGTAATAACAAAGGTTCGGCAATTTGTCGCTCATACCCAGATAGGCAATCATGCCGTATGCTTGTTTCGTAACACGTTCCAAGTCGTTCATGGCACCGGTAGATATTCTGCCTAAGAATAAGTCTTCCGCAGCACGCCCGCCTAAAGTAGCACACATTTCGTCCAGCATTTGCTCTTTGGTAGTGATTTGGCGTTCTTCGGGCAAGTACCACGCAGCGCCCAGTGCACGACCACGCGGCACAATGGTTACTTTGATTAGCGGATTGGCATATTCCAGCAACCAGGAGATACTGGCATGGCCGGCTTCATGTATGGCTATGGAACGACGTTCCGCTTCTGTCGTAATCTTTGTTTTCTTTTCCAGCCCACCTACGATACGGTCTACAGCATCCAGAAAATCTTGCTTACCTACAAATTTCTTTCCGTGACGGGCAGCAATCAGCGCGGCTTCATTGCAGACATTGGCAATATCCGCACCCGAGAAACCCGGAGTTTGGCGAGCCAGCAAATCTACGTCAACCGTATTGTCTATCTTGATGGGGCGTAAGTGTACGCCGAATACTTCTTTACGTTCGTTCAGGTCGGGCAAGTCAACGTGAATTTGGCGGTCGAAACGTCCGGCACGCAGCAAAGCCTTGTCCAAAACATCTACACGGTTGGTTGCGGCAAGGATGATGACACCACTGTTGGAACCGAAACCGTCCATTTCCGTCAGCAACTGGTTCAATGTGTTTTCACGTTCATCATTGCCACCCATGGCGGCTGCCTTGGCACGTGCACGTCCCACAGCATCAATTTCATCAATAAATACGATACAAGGTGCCTTTTCTTTGGCTTGACGGAATAAGTCGCGTACGCGCGATGCACCCACGCCGACAAACATTTCCACGAAGTCGGAACCTGCCAATGAGAAGAAAGGTACGTTTGCTTCTCCCGCTACCGCCTTTGCAAGCAGGGTCTTACCAGTTCCCGGAGGGCCTACTAATAATGCTCCTTTAGGTATTTTACCTCCCAGGTCGGTATATTTTTGCGGCTCTTTCAAGAACTCCACAATTTCTTCTACTTCCTGCTTGGCTTCCGCCAGTCCGGCTACGTCCTTGAAAGTTATTTTTATCGGTGAACCTTTCTCAAATAACTGGGCTTTGGATTTTCCTACGCTGAAGATTCCTCCACCTCCACCCATGCCTCCGCCGCCACTCCAGCGACGTGACAGAAATATCCAGAAACCGATGAGGAATGCAAAAGGCAAAATCTGCCAAAGGATTGCACCGAAATAGTTACGCTTCTTTTCATAACTGATGGAACCGTCGAAACGGGATTCATCTTTTTCTTTCTGCAAGAAATTGCCCAAACTTTCACGTGAAGGGGCTTCAGTAGTGATAAGCGGATTTTTGCCTACCCGGCTGGAGTCTTCACGAAAAACATTGGCAACGAATTGCGGTTTGACGAATGCTTCTACGGAGTTATCGTCATAACCGGTCACTTTACTGATATAGCCGTCACGAACATACTGCTGAAACTCATCGTATGGGATGTTTTTGGTAGCCGTATCGTTTTCGTTGGCAAAATATAAGCCCAATAGCATCATGGCTATTATCATATACAACCAGTTCAAATTGAACTTGGGCATATTGGTCTTTGTAGGTTTCTTATTGTTATTATTTTCCATAAGTCTTTGTTAATCGAGGTCGGGGATTTGGGTTAATTTGGCGTCTGCCCAAAGGTGTTCCAGATTGTAAAAGTTCCGTGCTTCAGGTAAGAATACATGAACCAATACGTCGGCGTAGTCCATGGCTACCCATTCTGCATTGCGCAATCCATCAATGGCAATAGGTTTGCTGTCAGCACCTTTGCGGGCGAAATCTTTTACAGATTCAACGATGGCGTTCACTTGGCTGGGAGAATTTCCTTGACAGATTACGAAGTAGTTACAAATCGTATCGTCTATATGGGTAAGGTCTGCTATAACGATATTTTTACCTTTTTTATCTTGAATACCTTCTGTTATTTGTTGAATAAGTTTTTTAGCTTCGTTCATTACACTTTATTAATATTAAAACAGTTGACAAATATACGTTGATTTCTTATACCAAACACGCAAAAGGGAAAAAGTCTTTTATTTTTTGATTTTTTTTAGGTATATAATTCTTTGGCTTACGGTGGCTTATCAGTTTTAGATAAAAAAATGGTGAAATTTGTTTTGGTTTATAGAAATCTTTGTATCTTTGCAACCGCAAAACAGAAAAGACCTGTTATTGGGCTATGGTGTAATGGTAACACTACAGATTCTGGTCCTGTCATTCCTGGTTCGAATCCAGGTAGCCCAACGAAACAACCTTTTTTTAAAGCTAAAAACCCACTAAAATCGCAATTTAGTGGGTTTTTTTGTTGTGTTTCGGTCATGTGCCAAATTCTCGTTGCCGGTATTTGGTGTCGGGTTTCGGCTCAGTTGTAAAATTGGGGGATCAAGTTCCTTTGAAAAGTCCCTCTTTGCAGAGCTTCTTGTTTTTTGCGGGTGATGTTTCTGTAAGCCGGAAATAATCTGTAATTTTGTCGCAATTCAACTCAAACTATAAGAATTATGGCGAAAGAACTATCACTTAAGTACGGCTGTAATCCCAATCAGAAGCCGGCCCGCATCTTTATGCAGGAGGGAGAATTACCTATCGAAGTATTGAATGGACGTCCGGGATATATCAATTTTCTGGATGCTTTGAACGGATGGCAGTTGGTGAAAGAATTAAAAGAAGCAACCGGTATGCCTGCGGCGACTTCGTTTAAGCATGTCAGTCCGGCAGGCGCGGCTATCGGTCTGGAACTGGATGAAACGATGAAGAAAATTTATTTTGTAGATGATTTGCCCCTTTCACCGCTTGCCAATGCATACGTGCGTGCCCGTGGTGCCGACCGTATGTCGTCTTATGGTGATTTTATCGCCCTGAGTGATATCTGTGATGAGGCAACCGCCCGTTTCATCAACCGCGAAGTGTCGGATGGCGTCATCGCTCCGGGATATACTGAAGAAGCTCTTGAAATACTGAAAAACAAGCGTAAGGGTACTTATAATGTAATCAAGATTAACCCGGATTACCAACCGGCACCGGTAGAATGCAAAGAGGTGTTTGGTATTACTTTTGAACAAGGACGCAATGAAATCAAGCTGAATGGTGATGATTTGTTCACAAATATTCCTACTCAAAACAAGAACTTTCCCGATGCGGCAAAACATGATTTGATGATTGCGTTGATTACTTTGAAGTATACGCAGTCCAATTCTGTGTGCTATGTGAAAGATGGGCAGGCTATCGGCATCGGCGCCGGACAGCAGAGCCGTATCCATTGTACTCGTTTGGCAGGAAATAAAGCGGATATATGGTACCTGCGCCAACACCCTAAAGTGCTGAACTTGCCTTGGGTAGAAAAGATACGTCGTGCCGATCGTGATAATACCATTGATATTTACATTAGCGACGACCACGAAGATGTACTGGCTGATGGCGTTTGGCAACAATTCTTTACCGAAAAGCCGGAAGTGCTGACCCGTGAAGAAAAACGTGCATGGCTGGATACATTGAAAGGAGTTTCTTTAGGTTCGGACGCTTTCTTCCCATTTGGTGATAACATAGAACGCGCCCATAAGAGTGGAGTGGAATATATCGCCCAAGCCGGGGGCTCGGTCCGTGACGACCATGTCATTGCTACTTGCGATAAGTACGGCATAGCGATGGCGTTTACAGGTATCCGCTTATTCCATCATTAATGGGACATTTCTGATATTTTTCAGGCATGGATTCCACGGGTTTTCCGAAAGTTATCGATTACCTCCGTACTAACCGTGCAATCCATGCCTGAAATTTTTAATGACTGCGTAAATCTTTCGGATAATTCATTATAAAACTATCACATCGGTTCCCGCTTTCAAGTCTTCCTGATTTTTCGGGTCTGCAATCTGCATATCCACTACTTTGCCATTCTTCTTTTGAACTTGAACAACGCATGGTTTCACAGCTTTTACTTTAGTCTTGCCATTGTCGAAAGTCCCCGGTTTGAAGAACACAATCTGTAGTAAACCTAATTTCTCATTGCTTACAGCCTGCATATCTGCGTCATTACGCTCGATTTTCACTTCCGGTTTGGTTTTCAAATCCGATGTGTTGTTCACTCCCGGAACGATGATATAGGCGTATGATGCATTCTGTGGAGATTTTCCATGATTGACAGTGAGATTGAATACCGGCATGCTGACTTCTGCGGCAGAATAATTAAAGTTGATTTTAGCCCAATTGCCTTTCTGCTCCCCTAATTTCAGTTTTATATTATCTGCTTGCGGGAAGTAATAAGCTACGCTATCATGCCATATCCATTGAGGGGCCGTTTGATAGGTAAATTCCCCTTCTTTTATCATCTGTCCCGTCTTACCGGTATTAATCCAAACCTCTCCATTCAAATGGCATTGGTTGATAGTAGTCACAATATCTTCCGATACATTTGATGCGATTCCCGCTCCCAGACACACTATTTCGTTGTTGAATAAGAACCACGATTTACGTGCTTTTACTCCATAATCATCCATATCGAAAGTCATAACCCCGTGTTTTCCGTCAGATACACCACCCGTAAAAGTGCATGTACCCTTGGTGCCCCAGTCTGCCGGATTACGTTTTTCACCGGCAGGTACGGTAGTTCCGGGTATTTTGTCCCACTCCCATACAGGGAATATGTCGGTATATTCATTTCCATGAACACGGATATTGGTGGCACCGTCACTCATATAAGTTCCATACAAGTTCTCGCCGTTTCCGCTTTCGGTCTTGTTGGTGCGGGTAGAAGCGGTACGAACGGAAATATCATAATTCTTGCGATTATGCAACATGTAGTCCGAACAGTAATACATCACATTCCGTTCCGAACGCTTGTATGATGCATCCTGAGAGAGGAAACGATGCGCGATGGCGGCATATTCATCAGCATGTTTCGGGTCGAGTGTTTGCAGGTTTCGGAATAGCGGAGCGCAATCTCCGTAATCCAGGATACCCTTACGGCTGACTCCCCTTCCGGTTACACTGAAATCCAGATGTCTCCCACGGAACACATTAAGATAGGTGTTACGTGTAAAGTCAGAAAATAATTTGAGTTTATTGTCATCCATCGCAAATTTCGTACCGAGCAGAATGTTGCCCATGCGCACGATGTTGTCAACGAAGACCGTTCCATAACCTCCGATATAAAGCTGTGCGCCATGCTGGTGATAAGACATATCCTTTTGTATTCCTTCTGCTTTGACAATCTGCACCGGATAGAATATTTCGTCGGCATTCACGCTTACGATGCTGTCGTTTTTCAGCAAACAACCTCTCACCAGGTGGTGTATGGCAATATCCATTTTATTGGCTCCCGTCCATTTGCGCGGGTCACTCCGTTCGCTCATGGTCTTATAAATCGGCTCATAAATTTCCGATGCCAGTTTCTGTTGTCCGGCGGCCATCAGGGCGAGTAGGGAGGCCTGGGTTTGCGGCACTGAGATTTGGTTATACCACCAGTTATGGCAAATAGGGTCTTGTTTTATCCAATATTCCAAAGCCGTCTTGATGGCATTGAACAACACTTCGTTACCGTAGTAAGCAGAACGTTTATCTGTATAAGATGTGGCAATGGTAACCAGGCGTTTCAAATGCTCCACCGGTTCCCAGTTCGTGCGAAAATAGCAAGCATAGTCTATATCGTTCCATTTACCTTCCGCTGTTATTGAAAGTAGCAACTTTTCAGTAGCGCTATCTGTTTTTGCGGAAGTCTCATTTTCATACATTTCCGTACGGATACGTTCGAGGATACGCTCGTATTCATCTTGCGGGGCAGATGTCTTGACATCATTCTTTTTACCGTTTGCAGGGTTAAAATAAGAAGAGTAAACCGGCGCTTCATGTGCCACATGTCCGGCTATTTCCAGATTGACAGTTCCCTTCGACGCCCGGTTGGTGTACACTTCCGCAACCAGGTTGATATCCGTTTCCGTTCTTCCCTGAGGATGATAGATCAAGCGGATACTTCCTTTCTCTCCCGGTTGATAAGCTTCTTTAGACCATTCAGCCGAAGTACATCCGCAACTGGTGATGACGTTTTTTATAAGCAACGGTTTGTCGCCGGTATTCATAAACTGGAAATCGTGGCTCACGTCTCCATTCTTTTCCTGTACAGTACCCCATTCTACTTTTGTTTCGGAGAAGGTAATTTCTTGTGCTCGTGTAAGTCCGTTCACTGCAAGTAAAAACAAACCTAAAGTTAGAATTCTTTTCATTATTCAGTGTTATATGGTTAGATGAAAAAGAGGTTATGTCAAAAGTGTTCTATTCTTTTGGCATAACCTCTTAGATATTGTTTAGAAGTTATTCAGCCTCTTTGATTGAATTGTCAATCACTTTGATTTTCTCCTTCACCAGCTCAATGTCACCTTTCAACTTCTCCACCTTGCGGTTCAGTTCAGTCAACAAGCTGTTTCCTTTCTTGGAAGATGCCGTCAGGAAGCCGAGGTTGTTTTCGTAAGTCTGCAATTCATTCTTCATGTTTTCGCAAGTGCGAACCAGTTTCTCCCGTTCACGATAGAGGGCTTGCGGGCTGCCTTCCTGAATATTGCTGATAGACGATTTAAAGTTGCTCAACTTCTTGTTGGAAGCATTGATATTAAAGCGGTCGAACTGCTTATCTATCAGGTTGTGATATTGCTTGTAAATCTTATCTTTTTCTTTGAACGGTACATGGCCTATGCTGTTCCACTCCTTCATCAAGTCGCGCACCAACTGTGTGGCTTCTTCCACGTCCATGTTTTCATCGATGGCATTCAGTTTTTCAATGATGGCTTTCTTCTTGTCCAGGTTTTCCTGTTCAACGGAACGTTGGGAAGAAGTAGCCTTGTTCTTCTGCTCAAAGAAATAGTCGCAGGCAGAAATAAAACGTTTCCAAACGGCATCCGAATATTTCTTGGATACCGGACCGATAGTTTTCCATTCCTTTTGCAGTTTGGTCAACTCGTCGGCAGTGGCTTTCCAGTCGGTACTGTCTTTCAAAGCTTCTGCTTTTTCACATAAGGCGCGTTTCTTATCCAAGTTTTCATTCATACCCTCTTTCAAGGTCTTGAAGAATTCGCCTTTCTTGCGGAAGAACTCGTCGCATGCCTTGCGGAAACGTTCGAAAATCTTCACGTTCATTTTCTGCGGCGCAAAACCGATGGTTTTCCATTTATTCTGTAGAGCAATTATTTCCTTGGTTTGGTTTTCCCATGTGGCGAAATTGGTCAGCTCGTTGTAGTCGATGGCCTCGATGATTTCGCAAATCACGGTCTTTTGGTCAAGATTGTTCTGCTCCGTTTCTTTCAGCGATTCAAAATGCTGCTGATGGCGGCGGTTTACAGTAGTAGATGCAGCCTTGAAGCGTGCCCATATCTCGTCGCGCAACTCTTTGGCTACAGGGCCTGTATCACGAAATTCCTGGTGTAATTTCTGCAATTGATGGAAAGCCGATACTACATCCGGTTCGTCTGCCAGTTTCTCGGCAGCCTCACAAAGATGTGTCTTGATTTCCAAATTCTTCTTGAAGTCATACTCGCGGAACTCATTGTTTAACTTCAACAAGTCGTAGAATTTCTCAACATAAAGCTGGTAATTCTTCCAAAGCTCATTTATTTTAGCTTGGGGAATAAGTTTTACCTCATTCCATTGCTGTTGCAGTTTTTTGAATTCCGTATAATTCTTGTTGGCATCTTCCGGAGATTCCACCAACTCTTTCAGCTCCTCGATGATAGAAAGTTTGATTTGCAGATTAAGTTCTTTCTGCTTTTCCAATTCAGCAGTCAGTACGCTTCTTTTTTCTCTAATGACGGACATGATGTTTTTGAATTCTTCTTCCAAAGCATCTGCCTGCGGAACAAAGTTTTCTGCAACTCCTCCATTCTCGATGAATTGTTTTTTAGCTGCTTCCTGCTCTGCATTATGTAGCTTGTAGAAAGCCTGTTTCAAACCGTCGATTTCCGATTTTGCGGCATTCTCCACATCTGCGGTAACCTCCTTGAGTTTGGCAAGGATTTCTTCTTTGGTGGTTTTCTGAAGCGATTCGGCCGGCTTTTCAATAGTCAAGGCTTCTTCAGCGGGAGTTTCTGTTGTTGCCGGTTCAGAAACCTCTGCTGCTTTCTTTTCTTCTTCTAATTCCACCGGCTTTTCGGGGAGATTAGTGTCATGAGTGTCCGTCATTTGTATTTACTTTTTAGTGACGGGATATGCCCGTCAGGGTTACATTAGGTTACAAATTAATGAAATAAAATGATTACTTCATACTTTTTTCTATGATTTTTTTCGTTTAAACTGTTTTATGCCAATAATACGGTGATGCCCATATACATCATCATGCCTATGATGTCGTTTGTAATGGAGATAAACGGACCCGTCGCGATGGCGGGGTCTACCTTTAATTTCTCCAGTGTCATGGGCACCAGGGTACCGAAAATAGAGGCGAACATGACAACGGCAAACAAACTGATTGACACAGAGTAAGTGACCGTAGCCGTGGCGCCGAACCGTATAAAATTGTATATATACACCAAGAGCGAAATGATGGTGGCATTGATAAGCGCCACTACGGATTCTTTGGCTATTTGCTTGAAAGTATCCTTGGCATCGAGCGAACTGTTGGCAAGTCCTTGTACCACGATGGCGGAAGATTGTGTCCCGACGTTTCCACCCGTACCGCCAATCAGCGGAATGTATAGCGCCATTTCGGGATGTGCGGCAAACGTGGCGTCAAAATTACCCAATATCATGGAGTTGCCGATACCGCCCAGCATGCCGATAAGCAGCCAGGGGAGGCGGGCAGATGTCTGCCGCATCACATTATCGTCCGTCTCTACGTCCTGTGACAAACCGGATGCCAGCTGGTAGTCGCGTTCCGACTGCTCGCGAACTTCGTCCATGACGTCGTCCACGGTGATTTGACCTACCAGGCGGCCGATGCTGTCGACGACGGGAACCGCCACCAAGTCATATTTCTCGATGGTTTGCGCTACCTCGTCAATGGGGGTGTCCACATGTACGGAAATAGGGTCTTTCCGCATCACATGCTTCACTTTGGAAACAGAGGGGGAGGTTATCATCTTCTTCAGCGGAAACACGCCTTGCAGGCGGTCTTCGTCGTCGATGACGTAAACGTAATAGATTTCATCCAGCTTTTCAGCCTGCTGCCTCATTTCTTTCAGGCACTCCGGCATACTCCAGTTTTCGTTGACGGTCACCATTTCCGTACCCATCAAACCACCGGCGGTGTCTTCATCATACTTCAACAAGTCTACGATATCGCCCGCCTGTTCTATATCTTCAATGTGCGAGAGGACTTCTTCCTGCTTGTCTTCATCCAACTCACGCATCAGGTCTACGGCATCGTCCGTATCCATATAATCCACGAATCGTTTGGCAATCGTTTCCGAAGGAAGAAGTTCCAGAAATTCTTTCCGGACATCTTCGTCCATTTCTACCAATACGTCTGCGGCCGTTTCGTTGTCCAAGAGACGATAAACGAAGCGTGCCTCCTCCGGAGCGAGGTCATTGCACAACTCGGCAATATCCGCCGGATGAAGGTCTGTCAAGAGCGTCTTAACGTTTTCTACGTCCTTTTGCTCTATAAAACTTTTGACCTTGTCAATATATTCTTCGTCTATTTCCATAATATCGTTGTTGCGCAAATTAAATGAAGAACTAGGTAGGAATGAAGAATTAAGAATGAAGAATGAAGAATTGCCTTGCGGCATGCTTACATAGCGCAGCAAAATTCTTCATTCTTCATTCTTAGTTCTTCATTTAATTATCGTTCTTCATTAAATTATCATTTTTCATTAAATTGTCATTCATCTCCTTCAACGCTTCTCCCACCCGGTTTGTCAACTTTATAAATTCCTGCACCGATAATTGCTCGGGGCGTTTATTGAATATAACATCTTCCGTGAGCGGGCAATCTTTGCCCAGTATCGGTTTTATCGAATTGCGTAAAGTCTTGCGCCGTTGATTGAAAGTTGTTTTTACCACCTGCTTGAACAACTTCTCGTCGCATCCCAATTGCTGCTTGTCGTTGCGCGTCATGCGGATAACGGCGCTTTTCACCTTAGGGGGCGGGTTGAACACATGTTCGTGCACGGTGAACAAATATTCCACATCGTACCATGCCTGTATCAATACACTCAGAATACCGTAAGTCTTACTCCCCGGTCCGGCGGCAATCCGTTCGGCCACCTCCTTCTGTATCATACCCGTACAGCACGGTATCAGGTCTTTGTTATCCAGCATCTTGAAAAATATCTGGCTGGAAATGTTATAAGGATAGTTCCCCGTCAGTACGAAAGGCTGTCCGTCGAACAACCGATGCAGGTTCATTTTGAGAAAGTCATCTTCGATGATGTTCTCCTCCAGTTGCGGATAAGCTTCCCGCAGATAGGCCACCGACTCATAATCTACTTCCACCACTTTCACCGTTCGCTCTTTGGGTAAAAGAAATTGCGTCAGTACACCCATGCCCGGACCCACTTCCAGTATCGGAAGTCCGGGACAAGCGTCCACCGTATCGGCAATGTCCTGCGCCACTTTGAGGTCTTTCAGGAAATGCTGGCCGAGAAACTTTTTAGGCTTTACTAATCTCATGTATCAAGTAAATCGTTACTTTTGTAGCGCAAAGATAGTGCAAACCGGATGCGGAAGAAAATAAGCCCGCTTATTTTTTATGCTGAGATGCGGTCTATCTTCGCTATTTGCGGCAAAGGTAGTTCTTTTCGATGAAGAATGGAGAATGAAAAATAAAGAATTTAGGAAGGTGGCATGAATAAACTGCTAAAGAAGACATTGAAAATCGTCTTACCCATTCTTTTGGGCGGCTTTATCCTTTATTGGGTGTATCGTGATTTCGACTTTGAGCGTGCCAAGGAAGTGCTTCTGCATGGCACAAACTGGGGATGGATGCTGTTTTCATTGTTTTTTGGAGTGATGAGCCACGTCTTTCGAGGCTGGCGTTGGAAGCAGACTTTGGAACCCCTGAACGCCTATCCCAAAACAAGCGATTGCGTAGATGCCATTTTTCTTTCGTATGCCACCAATCTGATATTGCCCCGTGTGGGAGAAGTCTCCCGTTGCGGCGTACTTGCCAAATATGATAATGTCTCTTTTGCCAAATCCCTCGGTACGGTAGTTACCGAACGCCTGGTCGATACCTTGTGCATCCTTTTGATAACAGGTGTCACTTTTCTTGTACAGATGCCCGTGTTTCTCCGTTTTTTTGAGGAGACGGGAACGAAAATCCCCTCCCTGATGCACCTAGTCACTTCGCCTTGGTTCTATGTCGTCCTTTTTTCCATTGTGGGCGTACTGGTACTTCTTTATTTTCTGTTGCGCATGCTTTCTTTCTTTGACAAGGTGAAAGGCGTGGTGCTGAATGTATGGGAAGGCGTGATGTCACTCCGTAATGTAAAGAACATCCCTCTTTTCATTTTCTACACCTTATTAATATGGATTTGTTACTTTTATCATTTCTACATCACCTTCTATTGTTTTGAGTTCACGGCACACCTCAGCTTCATGGCTGCTCTGGTAATGTTTGTAGGCGGCACGTTTGCCGTCATTGTTCCTACTCCCAATGGTGCCGGTCCCTGGCATTTTGCCGTCATCACCATGATGATGCTCTATGGCGTAGACGCCACCGATGCAGGAGTTTTCGCCTTGATTGTGCACGGCATTCAAACGTTGTTGGTCATTGTGCTTGGCATATATGGCTGGGTGCACCTCTCTCTGGTAAATAAAGGGTGTTGAACCTATACTCAACCAATGCAAGTCCAATGCATACGATTGGACTTGCATTGGAGTTGTATTGGACTTGCATTGGACTTGCTCCGGAGGAAGTAGGGTGCAAACCGGGTTGAACGGATAAGGCGGATTTTTCGGGTTATACTATAAACTGCATGATAAAGAATCTGCGTCATCTGTGTCATCTGCATCCAAAAAATATAGAATGCAGTGCCGTGATTGGAAAAATAACCGTTATATTTGCGAAAACTAACTTTTTAGAATTATGAGTACAATCTTACAGTTAGCTCCACAGAATGTGTGGAAGCATTTCTATTCACTGACCCGCATTCCCCGTCCGTCAGGACACATGGAAAAGATAACCGAGTTTCTCGTTAATTTCGGTAAGGGTTTAGGTTTGGAATCTTTTGTCGATGAAGTCGGCAATGTCATTATTCGTAAGCCTGCCACTCCGGGTATGGAAAACCGCAAAGGCGTCATCCTTCAGGCGCACATGGATATGGTGCCACAGAAGAACAACGATACCGTTCACGATTTTACTAAAGACCCCATTGAAACCTATATTGACGGTGATTGGGTGAAAGCCAAAGGCACCACGCTGGGTGCTGACGATGGTTTGGGCGTAGCTGCCATCATGGCGGTGCTCGAAGCCGGTGACCTGAAGCATGGTCCGCTTGAAGCATTGATTACCAAAGACGAAGAAACGGGTATGTATGGCGCATTCGGTTTGAAGCCGGGAACGCTTGAAGGTGAAATCCTGCTGAACCTCGATTCGGAAGATGAAGGCGAACTTTATATCGGTTGTGCCGGTGGAATCGATATCACTGCCACGATGGAATATAAGGAAGAGGCTCCTGCTGCCGATTTCGTGGCACGGAAAATCACCCTGAAAGGCTTGCGCGGCGGTCACTCCGGTCTGGAAATCAATCAGGGACGTGGCAATGCCAATAAATTGCTGGCGCGTATTGCACACGACTTGCTGGTGGAATTTGACTGCCAACTTTCAAGTTTCGAAGGTGGGAACATGCGTAATGCCATTCCTCGCGAGGCACATGCCGTATTGGTGTTCAATCCGGAAGATATCGAAGGCTTGGAAGACTATATCAAGGAATATGAAGCACAGCTCAATGAAGAATACACTCCGATTGAAAGCGACATCACGTTGACGATGGAATCGGTTGATTTGCCCGCTGCCGTTGTTCCCGAAGAAATTCAGGACAACCTGATTAATGCATTGATGGCCTGTCAGAATGGCGTGATGCGTATGATTCCTACCGTACCCGATACGGTCGAAACATCCTCCAACCTGGCTATCGTGATTATTGGCGACGGTAAGGCGGATGTCCGCATTCTGGCGCGCAGCTCTTGCGATACGATGAAAGACTTCTTGAGTGACAGCTTGACGGCTTGCTTCTCTATGGCGGGCATGAAGGTTGAGCTGAGCGGTGCTTACTCCGGCTGGCAGCCTAATGTAGAGTCTCCTATTCTTCATGCTATGAAGCTTTCCTACAAGCAGCAGTTTGGTGTGGAACCTGCTGTGAAAGTAATCCATGCCGGTTTGGAATGCGGCATTATCGGTGCCAACTGTCCGGGGCTCGACATGATTTCTTTCGGTCCTACACTGCGTTCTCCTCATTCACCCGATGAACGTGCGTATATTCCGTCAGTATCGAAGTTCTATGATTTCCTGGTGGCAACATTGGAACAGACTCCTGAAAAGTAATCGGAAGAAACATATAGGAACATATAATAATGTATTTAAGGAGCAGGATGCCTCAAAGTGTCTTGCTCCTTTTTTTCTGTCATTGAAAAATTGACTTATATCAAGAAATGTGTTGTATAACATGTTTTTCTGCCTTAAAGCATTTGCTATTTAGAACAAAGCCTCTAATTTTGTGTTGTAAAACATAGAAACAATAGGTAATAGGTTACATTTAAGAGTAACAAGATTGATTTTAGGAGGATAACAAAATGAAAAAGAAGATTGTAAATTCATTTAGACGCATTCTTGCCGAAGTAGGCCGGAATGAGATGTTGATGATGGGATACACCATCGACAAGTGAGAAAAATTTATTTTCAGGTATTAGTTTAATTTTTTAAGGTTATGAAAAAGAAGATTGTGAATTCATTTAAACACGTTCTCACCAGAATGGGAGAGAATTGGATTGAAGCTATGAAGTATTATAGCTATTCAAACTGAGTACACTGACTTAATAGAAGAGTGGGGGATAGGTTCTTGCGAACTATATCCCCCATTTTATTTTCTACCTTTCTTTGTCTTTGTCTACCTTTCGGCGGTACTTTTTTAAAACCTTTTCCCTTTCTTCGTGTTTTCACACTCCTTTGTCTCACTAACTTGGTGAGAATAAATGTTTAACACTTAATAATTTGTTTTATGGAACAGAAAAGTTTTACAGGCTTCATGTTTGGAGTCATAGACGAGTTGAAACAGGAAGAACGTTTTTCCACTGCCTACATTTACAAGTATGCTTTACGCGCCTTTACCGATTTTGTTGGTGGCGGTGAAATCTTCTTTGGCGCTTTGACACGTCGCTGGTTGAAGCGTTTTCAGGAATACCTTGAAGATTTGCAACGTAGTTACAACACTATCTCTACCTACTTGCGTGTTTTACGTGCCGTTTATAATCGTGCTGTAGACCGTGGAATGATAAATGGCGAATATCGTTTGTTTGCCGGTATGAAAACTGGTGTTTCTTCGGAACATAAATTAGCGGTGACTGCCGTGCAGATGAATAGCCTGCTGGATACTTCCCACCGTAACCACCTCTCTAAGGAAATGCGTGAGGCTCAGGATAGCCTTGCTTTGATGCTTTTGTTGCAAGGGATGCCCTATATAGACCTTGCTTACCTTCATAAGAATGATTTGAAAGGGGATTTACTCGTATGCCATCGCCGTAAAACCGGTACGGAGCTTTGTGTAAAAGTCGTGCCTGAAGCCATGTGTCTGATTGAACGTTACCGTAACCTCGATTCCGCATCACCTTACTTGCTGAATATACTTAGCGGCAGAAAGAAAGGCGAAGAGGCTTTCAATGAGTATCGTGAGAAGTTGCATAATCTGAATGCACGGCTATCCGCACTCACTGAATATTGTGGGCTGGAAGGTTTGCGCATCAGTTCCTATACCGCGCGCCATACTTGGGCTACCCTTGCCAAATATTGCCAGGTACCTGAGGAGGTGATTTCCGAAGGTTTGGGACATTCTTCTTTAGACGTTACCCGTACTTATTCAAAAAGTTTCGAAGGGGATGAGCTTGCTAAAGCAAACCGGATAATAATAAATTACATTTCAACCGGAAGGAAAAATGTATGGAGTATGACTTGAAGTGCTATTACTCCGTAAGTAACGGAGATATACGTCGTTGCAAAGATATGAACTTTTTCGTAAAAACAAATTATAAATTGTAAAATTAGATAATGTTTTAGCCATATTCATCCTCCAACCGGATAAAATAAACGACAAACCAACACATATAAGAGTCTTCCGACTATGAGAACACGTAAAACTTCTCCTCTCCACGTTATTGCCTTCAACATGGATTCATAATATCCTACGCTTTATTTTGACGTATTTTTTAATGCTGACGTATGTCGTGCCCCAATAACGCCTTATTTCCCTGAATTTGTATCGTCCCGTTACTTACGGAGTAATGCCCTTCAAAGACCGTTACTTACGGAGTAACGTCCACAAACGAACAATTTAATAGCTTATGCTCACAGCAATGACACAAGCCGCTATTGCCCTTTTGGGTGATATCGCTAACGGTAGTTCATTCGACCGTACGTCTCACTGGTCTATATCGCCCGGTGACGTTTCCCATCTCCTTTCCAAGTTGGAGGCAGGCGGTTTGATTTGTCTTAAATCTTCCGGAAGTGACCCTCATCTCCCCTTGTCTTATAAATTAATGCTACCCTACCATAAGATTTCTCTCCTAAATGTACTCGAAGCTACGGGGGAACATTTGAACTGCAATCAGCCCACCAAAGAAGAACTTTATGTACGCTACCGTGGGGCTGCCAATCGTTTGGGAGTTGTCAACCAAATGACGCGTATCTACCTGTCCGAAATTAAGATGTCGGATTTTTGAGAACCGAAAACAATCAGAGAATGAAGACAAGAATCTTTCTGACAGTATACATCCTGTTGCTGCCTTTTATTTCGGCACAGTCAGCTCCACTTTCCTCTCAGGGATGTGACAGCCTATGTCATAAACCATTGTTACTGCACTTCCGCTTTGACCGGTCTTTGGTGGAATATGACTATATGGATAACCCCCGCACGCTAAAAGAATTTTATATGCTGTTTTCTGATAGTTTTATAGTTTCCCGCATCGACACGATGGTGATTACTTCCTATTCTTCTCCGGATGGTGATTCTTTTTATAACCGGCGTTTGGCATACCAGCGTGCAATGGCTGTGAAAGGTTATCTCATTTGGAAGTATCCTCTTTTGGACCAATATCGTATTCTCATTCATCCGCAGGGTGAAGACTGGAATGGGCTTCGACAACTCGTTGAGACAGATGAGGCGATACCCAGTCGCAAAGAGGTGCTCGATATTCTTGATAAGGTGGCCGACAGGGAGCAGCGCAAAGTTCTGTTACGGCGTTTGAACCATGGTAGTGCTTATCAATATATCCATAAACATCTACTCCCTGAACTTCGTAATGCGGCAGTTTGCACGGTGCAGTTGAAAAAACAAGAGTCACTTCCCGGAAGTGCGGGTAAAAAAGAACTGACACTCGAAGTGGAAACGGGAAAAACGCCTGTTGTCGTGCAGTCCGATGATTTATTGCGGCAGAGTGAAGACTCTCTTTCAGCCCAAACGATACAAGAGGTTGCTCCTGTCGTAAATGATAAAGAAAGCATTCCTGCCGTTTCACATCGCCGTCCTGTTGTTGCATTGAAAACGAATTTACTGACTTGGGCGGGGATTACATCTGACGGTAAGCTATCCGCTTTTCGTCCTAACCTTGCCGCTGAAGTCTTCTTTGCACGGCGCTGGTCTTTGGGAGCTTCCGCATCATACAGCTATTGGAAGGGAGGCAAAGGGAACAACTTCCGGGGTGTCTCGGAATATAGTATTGAATCTCGTTTCTGGCTCTGGGGTGATGGCGCTTATCGTTGGTTGTATCTTGGTGCTTACGGGCAATCGGGTGACTTTGATTATCGTTCCCGGCAGGAAGGTGATGTGATGATTGAGGGAGCCAGTTCCACCGGTACCTATTGGAGTACCGGACTGTCTCTGGGCATCTACTTTCCGTTGAACCGTCATTGGGGAGTGGAAGCCGGTCTGCGTGGCGGTTATCGTAAGGCATCTGCCAAGGCTTATGATTATGAACCTGCCCATAACTATTATCATCACGACTTTTCTTCTACCCATTGGGGAATAACCGGTTTGAATTTCAGTCTGACCTACCGTTGGCTGACCAAATAAAAAGACTATGGAACGAAAAAATAAATATATATACGCCGGTATAAGAACTATTCTTGCAGTGTTCTTGCTTTTTATGGCATCCTGTACGGAACGTTCGCTCGAGATGTGTCCCGAACCTGTCCCTATCCACCTGTATACAGGGATACGGACTCGTGCCGCAATGGATGCTTTTGATGCCACTTCCGTTTGTATCGCTTGCGGCACTGCCACGGGGAGCTATACGGAATGTTGGGAGGGAATTGCTACGGACGATGAAATAGTATTGACTCCTGTCCGTTATTATCCGCAAGACGGTGGCAAACTTTATCTTCGCAGCTTCTATCCCCCTGCTCCTTTGAATGAAGACGGCACATTGACATATACCCTTACGGGTGAGGAAGACCTGATGATTACTTCCGAACAGCGCGGTTCGCTGGACGAACCCTTTACGGCAGACGAGAGTAAGACACTCATGCACCGCCATCTGTTGTCAAAGCTGAGTTTTCGTCTTCAACTGGATGCTACCGGTTCCGGTCAATACAAAGTACGCGCTTTGCATCTGAATGGATTGACGCAACAAGCCACACTTTCGCTGCTTACCGAAGAATTACGCTGTGCTGATGCCACTTCTTCCGTTACGGTGTATGACGCCACCACTGACGCCGGCGGAGGAATATCCTTTGAAGGAGGTGTAGCCGAACTGCCGGGTTATGTTTTGGTGCAGCCCGGGGCGGATTTTACCATCGATATGCGCCTTGCCGTTGACGATGAGTCTGAAGACGATTTAATCTATACCGACTTGCCGATTTATTTTGAAAGCGGTACCGGTGAAGAAGGAGTGGCCTATACAGTTGCCGTAGATATCCCCGACCCTTCTACTTCTAAGCCCGAAGAGATAAAGGCTACTGCGACGGTCACCATCTGGGAAAATGGTAGCAGCGGGAGTGGAGAACTGGTGCCGGACGGGCATAAGAACTAAACGTGAAACATGGAAAACAACTAAATTACATATATATCAATTAAAAAACAAACGTAATGATGAAAACAAGAATTGCTTTGGCAGCTTTAGCCCTTTTAGCGGTAGGCTGTAGTAAGAATGAAAACATGAGTGCACCTGAGTCTCCGGTAAATGCGAAGGCCATTCAGATAGGACAAAATGTACAGGGCGTGACGCGTGCAGTGATTTCTGAGGGTAGTGCTGTGACGGCAACTGTGTTGATGCGCGACGCTTCAGCATCAGATTGGAGTAGTTTTACTGCCATAAAGAAGAACGATATTACCAGCGGAACGCTGAATACACGTGCCAATGTATCTACCGCTTCTTTCAAAGCGGGTTCCAATCAAGCGGTCGTTCTGAATCCGTCATTGTATTACGACCATGTTGCTAATACTAATAACGCATTTCTGGTGGCTGTGGCTCCCGATGGTATTCTTGCTGCTTCGGGTACTGTTGTAACCATGAAAAATATGGACGGCGAGCAGGATGTGATGTACGCTTCTGTTGTAGATGCAGGTAACGAAGGTACTCCGACAAAACCTGTAAACTTGTCTTTCAACCATCTCACCACCCAATTGTCTTTTGAGGTTAAGATGACTCCGGCGACCAGCGATGGAGAATGGGACAGTAAAACTGTTGTCGTTAAAGGTATCAGTGTGCAAAGTGCCCAACTTCCCAAAGCTGTAGATGCTGCTGACGGTAAGGTGGATTGGAGCAGTGCTGCGTCTCTGGTAGTGCCCAATATTGCCAATGTCAGTTTGAACGGTACTGCTTCCAAAGCCGGTAATCCCGTAATGCTTAAGGGCGATAGCAAGGTAGTTGTCGATGTAACGCTGACCGTAGGTGATGCCGACCTTACCATTTCCAACATTACCATTAAGAATACTGCCACAAGTGCAGAATTGACTACCGAAACCGCTAAGTCCCATCTGATAACCCTGAACGTGAACGAACCTTCCAAGGCTACAGGTGGCGAGGCGACCATCAGCGCTACCGCTTCTGTGACTCCATGGGAAACGGGTGCCAATGGTTCGGCTGATTTAAATTAATCTTTCAGAAATCAGGTAATGTTTATGAAACGGATACTATCGGGCCTTTTACCGGTTTGCTGCTTTTGCTGGCTGCTATCGGGTTGCACGGATACGGCTTCTTTGACTGAAGAGGAATTGATGCCTGTGCAACTCTGTGCCGGTGGCGGCGCGTTGGAAGATGTAGCTACCCGTACCGAGCCGGGCGAAGCATTTACGGCTTCTGTCGCTTTTTCATCGGTAAAGGGAGTATATGCTTCACTGGACGGCGAATATGAAGGTATTTGGACGGCAGATGTCAGCACGGCGGTTTCCGGTACGGATGGTACTGTTTCGTGGAATACGGGAGGCGGTATTTCTGCCCCCGTTTATCCCCTTTATGGTGATTATTTGTATTTGGTTGCCTATACCCCGGTGCAAACTCCGGTAAATGGAACAGTTACATATACCCTGACCGGAAATGAAGACTTGCTTTACGTCAATGAACTTCAAGGCAACCGTTGGGATGGCAATCTTTTCTTCGGCAATAAACTGGCTTCCAGGGATAAACCGCTGAAGTTCGAGCATCTGCTTACCCGTCTGAAGTTTGTGGCTTGTAAAAAGCAAACCGGCGGACCGGAAGTGAAGATAAGCAAGATTACGGTGAACGGCGCCGAAACACAAGCGGTATTGACGTTGGCAACAGGTGATGTTGCATTCAGCACGCCTTCCGGCAAAAAAGGGGTAGCGTTGATACCCGCAAACGGCGGTACGAATATCGCGGATACTGCTCCTGTGGAGGTGGGTTGCTTGATGCTTCCTCCGGCAGATACTCCTGACGCTTATACTTTGACGGTGGAAACCTCTGTGGGGACTTATGATAATATAAGTATCTCCTATGGTGAAGCGGCTGCATCTACTCTGTTGCGCCCCGGCGTATCCCATGAGGTGAAATTAAGCATTGGTGACCATGAACTTTCGGTGCTCTCCGTCACAGTGGAGCTGTGGACACTGGTTCCTTCCGGTGAGTTGAATATCGGGGAGAGAGATTAATCATAATGAATCAATAGAAATCATACAATGAGAAAACGAATGAATTATCTACGTTGTTTGTCACTGGCACTTCCCTGCATGTTGCTGGCTGTGGGGTGTGAAAACGGAGTTTCCTCCGAAATGGAAAACAATGAGCCGGTGGAACTGCAAGTTGCGCCGATGGTGGCGTTGACGCGTAGTGCGATAACGGGCGGAGAACAGAAACAGCCGGGCACCGGTTATATGCAGAATATATCGGTATATGCCACGGGCGCCGATTATACTGCCGATAAGAATAATAACCATGCGGTTTATACGCAAAGCAGCGGTAAATGGACCAGTACTGCCGACGGTAAGATTTATCTGACTAACCAGGCGGCTACCGTTTATGCCTATTATCCGGCTTATACGGTAAACGCGGATGGTACGTCGGGTTCTACCGCTGTAGCTATCAATGAATCTTCTTTCACAAGCGCTTCTACCATTTCTATATCTACTTTGGCATCGGGAACAATCGCTTCCACAAATAATGCCGATAAAGTGTGGAGCGGAACAGCCTGGACTGACAACAATCAGAAAAGTTCCATAGTTGCCGCTTTGGGAGAGATGGATTATATGTGGGCTGCAAAGGTAGATGGAGTGACTAATAAAGCGAATAATCAACCGGCTCTTACCATGAGCCATGCTTTGTCAATGGTGAGCTTTCGCATTTACAATGACGGTACTTATCATAATACCGGCGCTTTGGACAAGATAGAGTTGAAAGATGTTTCAACCTCTGTGTTGTATTCCGGCGCTAAAATGAAAATCGCGGATGGAACGATTTCCGACGCCTCGACTACTGCCACGTATACACGTACCATAACCGGCTATACATTGGCAAAACAAGGTGTAAGTAATGTTGCTGCGGGTGGGGAAGCCGCTGCTTCCCCAAAGTTGAGCATTATGGTATTGCCTGTAGCGAGCTATACGACCAAAACCGTCCAGGCAACTTTTACCGTTGACGATGCACCCTATTCGGTTGCGCTGACAGCTCCGACCGTTGGTAAATGGGAAGCGGGCAAGAACTATCTCTATACTGTGAAGTTGAGTGGTACTGCTCTTAGTATCACTACCGTAACCGTTACCGCTTGGGAAGAAAAAGCCGTTGACGGCGACCTGACTATTAATTAATCGATTAATTATTATAATTATGAACCGTACACTCATTTTCCATATCCTTCTTGTCGTTTCGGCTGCTTTTCTTGCCTACGGTTGTGCCGCGCCGGAGGAGCCGGACGTATCGGACACTGCCATTCCTTTGTCAGTGTCGGTCAATACCTGTAGCGGTTCTTCTGTGAGCCGTTCTGTAGTCAGTACTACAGGTACGGGTACCGGGGAAGTGGGGAGTATCGGGGTGTTTTTAACAACGGAAGACGGCTATAGTCCCTATGCCGATGTCTCTGTTTCTTCTGCAATCTTTACGCTGAATGCGACAAGCAATGCGTGGGATGCCTCCCGTAGCGTGAACTTGCAAAAGCGTACGGCACGTCTTTATGCATGGTATCCGGTGAAAAGCGGTGAAGAGGGAAAGCCTGTAGTAGGCGGTAGCACCCGCACGGTTTCCATTACCGTCTCCGCTTCGCAGACTTTTGACGGGGCGAATGATTACGGATGCTCCCAAACGGACTATTTGTATGGTTCTGCCGGAACGAAAGCCGGTGATGCTACTGCCATAACGGTAAACCGTGATAATAATAATCCGACTATCAACTTACAACATGCTTTGGCTCAAGTGGTCTTCGCCATTGAGTATAAGGCGAGCCGTCTGCCCGATGCCGAATATGACTTTGTGAAGAGTATAAGTCTTCAGGGACCTTTTCGTGCCGGTGCCGGAACAATGCAACTCAGTGATGGCACGCTGAGTCTTCCGTCACAGGATGCCACGCTTGTTTTCAAAGCCGGAAGTTCTCCCAAACTTCCCGGCAGTGTTGATAGTCCTGTGCCTGTTGCCTATGGGCTGGTTGCCCCCAAAGCCGTTACTACGGGCACTGTCACGGTTTATCTGTTACTGGGACAGCAGGCCGATGATGCAAATGACCGTACCCTTTCTGCTACCACTACTCTGTTTGACGCAGCGTGGCAGAAAGGCGTCCGGTATACTTATCACCTCTTGCTGGATAAGAATGACCTAACTTTCAAGAACGTGGAAATAAAGGAATGGACGGATGAGGACGAAGGAAATACCGATATGCCTCCCGTACTGGAATAAACCGAATGAAGAATTATAACCTAAGAATGAAAAAATGATGATGACTCCGAAACGAACACTTATCCTTATGCAGGTGATGCTGGCGGCTGTGTGGTTGCTTCCGCTCTCTTCTTGCGGTGATGAATCGCAAGATGGTTTTGTTATGGACGAGAACACTCCGTTGGTTATTCTTGCCGAGATTGGCGACGACGAAGTGGAATCTCCCGGTACGCGTGCGGATGTTTCCGCCTCCAATGCATACGACCGCAGTAGCTTCATTGCCGGAGATAAGATTAACGTTGTATGTACGCGTGCGGGCGCTACTATTGCCTCTGCCGGTTATGCAATCGGCAGTGACGGTAAATGGACGGTTGCCGATGGGGCGACAGGGCTGGTTTTTCTCCCTGCTATCACTTGCAGGGCGGAATTTCCGGTAAATTATGATGGTATCATGACAGACCAGTCCACCCCCGGCGCTTTTTTGAAGTCGAACCTGCTGGCTACAGCGGAAGTCAACGTTTCGGGTGCTGAAATCAACTTTACGGGTAACAACGCCTTGACACACCGGCACGCACGGTTGACACTGAACTTTGAAGGTGAAAATACCTTGCCTGCTTTCAGCCAGATGATTGTAGAAGGTACGGGGCTGCGTACGGGTGGCAGTGCTTCGGAACGCATCAACCTGCTACGGCCCGTCGAGGGGGAATATAGCTGGTGCGCAGTGATTTATCCTCGTACGGCAGGCAGCGCTATTGATGTGACGATTACCGATGAATATGGTATAACCTATAAGGTGCAACTGTCTCTTGCGTCGGTGGCGGCAAACAAGAACTATATTTATAAGCTGACTTTACAGAATAATGTACTGGTGCCTGTAGGCAATGAAATAAAGGCTTGGAACGTTAAAAACCGCTATACGGGAGGATTTGATAATTGATTTGGATAGTGATATGAACCGAAGGAGGTAAAAGATGAATAATTACGCTGAACGAAAACGAAACATCCGGTTGGGTGGGCTGGTGGCGGTAACTGCTGTCCTGCTGATTGCCTTTACGGGCTGCGACCGTGCCGAATCCCTGTCTGCCGTCCCGTTGGAGGTGTCTGCCGGAATTGCGGGTGGCTATACCCGTGCTGCCGGGGATAAGGATGCTACGAACTATGAAAAGAAGAACAATTTTGAGGCGGGAGACCAAATTACCATTCGTAAGAGTACGGCTGCCGAGTCTTCGGCTGTCGCTTATAAAAAAGGTACAAACGGTTGGTTGCCTGTTGATAATTCACAACAGATACTGACTTCGGGAAATGAGGCGTTTTTTACCTCTTATCCTCCGGAATATACCTCTATCCTGTCCGACCAAAGTACTTATACTAATTTCTGGAAGAGCAATCGTCTGACTTCTACCGCTACCGCAACGTCCAATCACGTGAGTTTCACATTCTCTCCTGCTGCCGCCAAGATTACGGTTATCGTGATATATGCTGTAAATAATACGGCGGTGGGAGCTAAGGTTGAAGGTCAGAATGTCTGCACCGAATCCGGCAAGACGGGGGTGCTTCAGTTGCTTTGTACTTCCAATGAAGTGAGACGGCATACCTATACGGGGATACTTTCCACCGCTGCAAGTTCTTATACAATCAGTGTGAGCACAACTGTGGGAGGAACATCCGAAACCAAATCGTACGTGGAAAAGGGGGGCGGTCTCACTCTACAGGCGGGCTATGAGTATCAATATACTTTTACCGCTACCACTGAATTGATACTCTCCAGCGTGATTGTGAAAGAGTTCCAATCGACAACCGAGGAGAATGTAGGACCTGCTACTTAAAGAAAGAAAATGAATATGAAGATAGGATATATATTGATGATGGTAAGCATGGCGTTTCTGCTTGCCGGATGTGGGGAAGATACTCTTTCCGAACCACAGGATAATGCGCTCCGGTTGCGTTCGGTGGAATTGGCGGACGATGGCGGCTTGGATAATACACGTGGCGGAAGTTTGGGAACGGACGCTGCGGTAACTAAAATCGGGGTGTATGTGACGAGCCATGCGCATGTCCCCCTTACGGCGAATGCCCAATCTGTCTATGAACTTAAAAGTGGTACGTGGAGTTCGACGACACCTCCCGCTATAACTGTTGAGAGTGCTACGGAACAAAATCGTGTCTATGCATTTTTTCCGTCTGACGGCACAGTGACGAATAGTAGCAGTGGTAACCATACGGTGCCTGTACAGGTGGTTGCCGACAACTTTACGGCAACATCGCAGACCGATTATCTGTATGCTTCTCCGCAGCAGGCTTATTCAGGTTCCCGTACAGTATCCTTTGAAATGAACCATGCTTTGGCAAAGGTGAGTTTCAACATTCTGAAGTCCGCTTCGGTAACGGAAGCGCTGACTTTGACGAAAGTGGAAATCCTTAGCGGTACCAATCGCCTGCAACTGGGAAATAGCGGTACGATGAATCTGAGTACAGGTAAACTGAATGGTCTTGCCGCTACGGGTTCGGTGGTATTAACCGGTTCTACAGAGTTAAAAGCCTTGCAGGATAAGCCTAATGTGAGTTGTCTGGTTGCACCGATGACAACGGCGGAAACGAAACTCTCATTCCGCTTGTCTGTCCGGGTGGCAGGTGAAACAGCCAATCGTGTGTTTGAAACGGCGGCTGTTCCTGCGCAGGATGGTGTGCTGTGGCAGGCAGGCTATCATTATGTCTATAAAATGACTGTGAATAAGATGGGGGGAAGTTTGACGGGAATCAAAATTGACGGCTGGAAGAATGACGCCAATCAGAAGACGGGTATCGGTATTTAGACGTGCCCGGCATGACAGGTACTCTCAAAGTATAAACAAATTAGGCTCATTTACTTATAAATATATGTGTAGTATAAAATATAAAGATTCGTTTTTAAGCTTCCGGTTTGTACGCTTGCTCGTCGTCGGGATGCTACTGGCAGGTTGTAACTCCGGTGATGAAGTGCTTCCGGTTCCCATACCGGATGAAACTGATGCGGTGACATTGAGCTTTGACTTGTTCAGGGATGAGGGGGCGCATGCCGATGCGGTCACTCGTGATGATACGGGTGATACTGTAAATGCGGACGAGACGATGGGAGTAGGTAAGATGTTCCGTATTTATGCTTATCCTGCGGGAAGTGCGGACTTTGGAAATTCTTCGGGGATTGAGAACTATACGGTGCAGAGTGACCTGACAGCTACGGGTAACTTACGGCTCTATCGTGGAACATACGACATGTATCTGGTTTCATATAATTCTTCTACGGAAGTGCCGGTTTTGGGTACTGACAACAGCATCCGGGTTTCCAATGGTAAAGATTTTATGTATACCAAACTGGAAAATATAGTCGTTCAGCCTGATAAGACAGGGGAAGACATGATGAAGGTGACACTGCCAAAACCTTTTACCCGTATGGGAGCGAGGGTGGTCACTTCGGTAGTAGCCAGAAATGGTATGCAACCTGTGCAACCCACTGATTTGGTGGTAAACTATATCAAAGTGAACGGACTCAGGAAAGAATTGGCTTATAAACTGAACAGTTCGGCATGGGAAACGGCTTCTTCTACAGCTGACGCTTCTTATACATTCAGCGATTTTTCCCTGAATGTTCTGGGACAAGATGTTTACAAGGCACGTGTCAGTACTCCCGGTGTACTACTTCCTGTAGACGGTACTCAGAAACTGACATTTGATGTGAATCTAACGGTAAGTTATAGGGAAGGCAGTGTAGTGAAGAGCATGACGGATACCTACTATGCCTCTATAGAAAAGTCATTGTTGCAAGGTATGACTTATCAGTTTGATTTCAGTCTTACCTTCTATGGCGCTATTATTCCTACCGACCTTACACTGGCTATAAGGGAATGGACCACAACGGATTTGAGAGGGGAAGGCTTGGGTGAAGATTAATAAATTGTTTGCTTATGAAAAAGATACGAACTGTTATAAAGAATATGTATAAGGCATTCGCTGCCTGTGCTGTTTTATCCATGCTTTTTGCTTCATGCGACGCTTCCGATGCGGAGGTTGCGGCTGAAGGAAATTTCATCTTCCGCCTTTCCCTGCCTCCTGCGCTATCGGTTGATACCAAGGCGGGGAGTATTAACGGAACAAGTATCGATGATGTTTGGGTGATACAATTTGATGGAGATGGGAAAATGATTGCTGCCAAGAATTTTGGAGAAGGAGTGATTAAACAAGGAGAGAACAAAGCGCTTTTAGTAGTGACTACCGATGGATTTTCGAATATCAACAGTACGTTCCGTGTGTTGGGAAACTTCGGTAGCGACCAGGCGGACTTGATAGCATTCAGTAAAACTGCAAAGGCGCCTAAAGCCGATTTGCAGAAAATAGTTGTGAAGTATCCTGCCTATAAGACGGAACGTAATCTTCTTGTTTCTAATGATATTGAATATAAAAGTAAATCCGACAATGGCGACAAGGCTGTTATTATCGCTCCTTTGAGCTTTGCCTATGCCCGAATAGATGTGAAGTGGACAAGCAAAGTGGCTGCTCCTGCCAAATGCTTACTTAGTTCTATTAAGGCCTATGGATTGCCTGATGCGCTTGCCATTGATTCCCGTGGAGGAAAGGCTTCAGGCGTTTACCCGGCAACAGCGACCGGTAGTTGTGATGTAGCGACAGTGGAGCAAGACGAGACTCTTTCTGCCGGAGGTACTTATTCTTTTTTTATGCCCGAAAATCTTAGAGGTGTGGGGCGTGGCATGTCTTTTCAAGAAAAGAATATAGCTTCGTATGGTCCGGGGGGCAGTCTTAAGCATTGCACTTACATAGAACTGGCAGGTTCGTATTATTACTCCAACAGTGCCGGTGATGCTCCTGTCACTGACCCTATTTCGGTGGTATATCGCCTGTATCTGGGCGGTAACCTGATGAACGACTACAATATCCGCCGGGGATACTACTATACGATAACTGTGGAAATAAGCGGTGCTAACAGTGGTGATGTCCGGGTGACGATAACGGACGGTGGGGTAGTGGTATTCGATAAAGTGGATACCATAACGAAAGAGGTTGATTTTAGATAAATAAGGAATACTTTAAAATGAATAGGATGAAATATATATCGGGTATAGTGGCAAATGTATTTTTGATGGTTTTTATAGTGATGGGTGCAGCTTCTTGCGAGGACTATCTGGATACTCCCGTTCCGGCAGACATAGGTAAAGAGGAGGTAGAGGCGGAACTGGCTTTGGGTTTTGCCGATGAAGAAGATGGCTATACGGTTTCCGGGAAAGTAGATACACGTAGTAAGCAGAACATGCAGAATGGCGCTTTCTGTGCAGAATTGATATCTACAGCCTCAACGAGAGCGGAAGGAAGCGTACCGGATTTAAAGCCGGATGCATTGTATGAACTTTATGTGTTGCAATACAAAGAGGATGGTACATTGTTAAAACTTAACTCTCCGTTGGCCACTCCGCCCGCTGTAGGAACAAAATTGTCTTATACACTGTCTCCGGCGGACGATTGCCAATTAGTAATCATAGCCCGGGGCAAGGGCAATACGCTACCTGCAATCTCCGGTAATCTTTCCAACCTCCGGAAGTTGACAATGGCAAACAGCATCTTTTCCGAAACGAATATTCCTAGTAGTGGTGCTACTCAGGAAGAAGCGAACAAAATGCCTTATGTGTTGCACTTGCCTCACGTAAAGGTGACAAGCGATGGTAAGTTGCAGAGTATAGACGGTGCGCATGACGCCCGTTTGCTGTTGAAGCGCCTGGCGACGAAGTTGACAGTGAACTGGAAGTTGCATGATACGCTTAAGGGACAGGACTATGTGCTGAAAGAAGTAAAACTGTGCCAGGTTCCCGCTGCTTTCCGCATCCTTCCCGCAGAGGAGAATACGGAATGGGGTGCGACTTATCCTTCGTCTGTTTCGGAGTTTACGGATATTTACCGCCTGACTGAGACGGCGGACTTGTCTGCCGGGAAGAAAACGGTATGGATTCCCGCCAATGTACGCGGTAATTCCGCTAAAGCTACTTCCCCTTATTACCGCACGAAAGAGAATGCTCCCACGGCTGCCTCTTATGTGGAACTTGTGGTGGATAATTCCGTCCGGCAAGAAAGGCTCTACTATCGCGCTTATCTGGGAGGCGATTCGCCTACAGATTTCAATCTCTATGAGAATACGGATTATAACTGGACACTGAATGTCAACTCTACTAATTATCGTAATGATGACCGTATTCAATTGTTGGATCAGACCCCGGTGAAGAGTTCCAATCTTGTAGAAACTTCCAATTGCTTTATGATGCAACCCGGTACAAATATCTGCTTCAATCCATACAAGCACGAGGCGGGGAGAATATGTGGCAGTGATAAATGGAACTATAAATTAGTAGATACAAGTACGGCTTCCGCTACCATTTTGAGTGGTAAAAATATAGATAAAGTGAAAGTACTTTGGCAAACCCGTGATAATGGCACGAGTGGGGATTTTGTAATGGGATATTATGTCAGTGAGGACCACCAGGAAAACTTGGTAAATATCACTGATGCAGGAGATCTTAATAATGCTCTTGTACATGTGAAAGTACCTGTCAGCAATGGAGGGAATGCGGTTGTTGCCGCTTATCACGGTAAAGATATTGTATGGAGTTGGCATTTATGGATAACGGATTACGTGCCATCACGAATCAATGTTGCTAAGGGGGCCTCAGATTATGAGAGTGCACAGCAGCGCTCAGAAAATGGTACGGTACATAAATATCGTTCGGACATCTGGAAAACCGGTATCTATGCTAATATGGTAATGATGGATCGTGACTTGGGAGCCAAAAAAGGGGGATTTCCCGGTATCGGCAGGTCGGCGGTTGATTATGAAAACTATACCAAGATGGATGGAGTGCATAGAGGAGGTCTTATTTATCAATGGGGACGAAAGGATCCGTTCTTTGGATCGGCAGATGGTAGTTTGGTGGAAATCAATGTAATATTTGATGGGAACGGTGTACCTGTCGATTTGGATAAAGAATCAATCGGGACAGCTATAAGTGGCTCCGCAAATTCTTTGGAGTATACGATAAAGCATCCTTTGTCTTATATTAAATCAGATGGAGACCGTGACTGGTGGGATAATACTTCCAATAATGGAATGACGGAAGCCGGTGGCGCTTGGTTATGGAATGAAGGAGGAATTACTGCTCCGGGTAAAAAGTCACTGTATGACCCTTCTCCCAAAGGTTGGAAAGTTCCTATGATTGCAGGTAGAATAGTCTCGGATTCTCATTTTAAAACAGGGGCCGATGCGGGTGCATATAAAGGCTTACAAGATTATGTAGGTAGTATCACTTATTCTAATGAGTGGGAAATTGTACTAAACCAGGGTAATAACTATTTTAAATATTCACGATATTATTTTGAAGATCATTTCTTTCCTAAAGAGGAAGGAGCGTATGGAAGTTATAAAACGGTTGATAATGCAAGAGGCGGCCGTATTTTCTTTTTGGAAGACAATATTGCCGATGATCCTGCAAAATGGACCATTCAAAATACGTTTTGGCAGGCGGCGTGTGCAGAGCGTATTCCGGAAACGGGAGAACTTAAGAACCTGCAAATGGGGCATGTTTGGACTGCTGATGTTTATAATCATCGGTCAGGACTTTGGGCTGTAAAACCTGCTTTGGTACAGTTGGGGTATTATCAACGTGGCTTTGGTTGGGGAGTACGTTGTATTCAGGATAATGAATAATGAAATTAATTTTCGTACGGAATAAAAATAGGTGATATATGAAAGAAATATTGAAAACGAATTTACTGAGACTTCTGGGATTGATTACTCTTTTCTTCGGTATGACAGGATGTGAGGAACGTATGGATGATATGGTTTCTACCTCACAGGATGGTAAACTGTTGGTAGTGTCGTTAAACCTTGGCTTTGCCGGGGATTCAAATGCTGAATTGTCCCGCTCCGGCTCGCCGCTCCGGCTCGCCGCTCCGGCTCGCCGCTCCGGCTCGCCG
>NZ_CAUFUE010000034.1 GCF_959029255.1 uncultured Bacteroides sp.
TAAAATAAATTCATAGCTTTGCATGTAACCCTAACCAATCTACTAAGATAATGAGTAACTATCACAAAAATTTGGTCTTCATAGCCGCTTGTATCGGAATGTGTTTCTTCGGAGTTTCGATGATTACGTTGGGCTCGGTATTGCCGTCGCTAGTTATAAAACTGGGCTTAAACAGTTTGCAGACCGTTTCACTTGTGACATTCCTGCCGTTCGGCATGCTGGTGGGGTCACTGGTTTTCGGCCCCATTGTAGACCGCTTCGGACACAAGGCATTGCTCGTACCCAGTTGCATCATCGTATTGCTGGGGATGGAAGGACTCGCCTTCTTTGAAAATATTTCCATGCTGCAAGTTTCCATCATCGGCATCGGCCTGGGCGGGGGTATCCTGAACGGAGAGACGAACGCATTGGTGGCAGATATCTCGGAAGAGGCGGAAAAGGGTTCCCGGCTTAGTTTCCTGGGTATGTTCTACGGACTGGGCGCATTGGGTATCCCTATGTTGCTGGGTATCTTGTCGGAGCATTTCACCTACGAAGTAATTTTACAGGGCATCGGCATCATCATGCTGGCGGCTATCCTGTTCTGCATCCCCATACGCTTCCCGGCGCCGAAACAGGCACAAGGTTTTCCCATAAAGGAAGGGGTGGGGTTGCTGAAAGAGAGTAGTTTGTTGCTGTTCAGCTTCATTCTGTTTTTCCAAAGCGGCATTGAGGGTGTTTGCAACAACTGGTCAACGAGTTATTTCGGGAAGGCAACAGACATCCCCGCCGACCGCGCATTGTTGGCACTGACTTGTATGATGGTGGGATTGACGGTGGCACGCATCCTCCAGGTCGTTATCTTCAAGAAAGTAAAACCGGAAAAGGTGTTGCCTTATAGTCTTGTCCTGACTGCCATCGGTTTCGGCCTGCTGATATTTTCACCGGACTTTATCCGGGCTGCCATCGGCATGACGATAGTGGGTGCAGGGTTATCGGCAACTTATCCTGTCATATTGAGTCTCATCGGTAACCGCTATCCTTCCCTGTCGGGAACGGCCTTCAGCGTGGCGCTCGCCATAGCTCTCGTAGGACAGACTGCGATGAATGGATTGATGGGAGTCATAGCGCGAAATGCTGACGGCATCAAGTTATATCCGTACCTGATGATAGCCTCACTCATCATCATGCTTCTCTTGTTCAGACGTTCGCTCAAATAAAAATAAGTCAGTACTTCGCTATTTCTTTTCATTGTTGTATATTTGTTCCGAATTATCAACCATTTGGATAATATAAACATATATAATATGAAAAAGATAAGTATTGTACTTTTTTTATGTTTCTGTACCTTGACCGGTTTTGCACAAGGCGGCAGAGCACTCGACTTGAAAGGAATCGTATCCGGGGAGTTCGCTCCTGAAAACATTTCCGGCGTAATTCCTATTCCGGGAGACGGTGAGCATTATTCTCAAATGAATGCCGACCGGACACAGATTATCAAGTATTCATTCAAGACCGGCAAACCGGTAGAAGTGCTTTTCGACGCTGCTACCGCACGTGAGTGTCCGTTCAAAAAATTCGACAGTTACAGTTTCTCTCCCGACGGCAGCAAATTGCTCATCGCCACGGAGACTACTCCCATTTACCGTCGTTCATATACTGCTGTACATTATATATATAGCCTGAAACGGAATCTGGACGGAAAAATCAATAATATTGTGGAAAAGCTTTCTGACGGGGGACCGCAGCAAGTGCCCATCTTTTCACCGGACGGCAATCAGGTGGCTTTTGTACGCGACAACAACATCTTCCTCGTAAAACTGCTTTATGGTAACAGTGAAAGCCAGGTTACGGAAGACGGAAAACGCAACGAAGTGTTGAACGGAATCCCTGACTGGGTATATGAGGAGGAATTTTCTTTCAACCGCGCTTTGGAGTTCAGTCCCGACAGCAAGATGCTGGCATTCATCCGCTTCGATGAGCGTGAAGTGCCCTCCTACTCTTTCCCTGTATTCGCCGGACAAGAACCTCACATTGCTCCTTACGAGAAATATCCGGGAGAGTATACTTATAAATATCCCAAAACGGGTGAAGCTAACTCTAAAGTATCCGTCCATACTTTCGACATCAAGTCCAAAGTAACCCGCAAGATAAACGTACCGCTGGATGAAGGTGGATATATTCCCCGCATCCGCTTTACGCAGGACGAAAACAAATTGGCTATCATGACGCTGAACCGACATCAAAACCAGCTGGACTTGTATTTTGCCGACCCGCGCAGCACCGTTTGCAAACTGGCTTTGCGGGATGAGAGCGATACATATATCCGGGAGAATGTGTTCGATAATGTTATCTTCTATCCTGAAAACTTCAGCTTTGTCAGCGAGAAGAGCGGATATAATCATTTATACTGGTACAGTATCGGTGGCAATCTGTTGAAACAGGTAACTTCCGGTCCTTACGAGGTACAGGATTTCCTGGGTTATGACCCTGAGGATGGCAGTTTTTATTATACCAGCAACGAGGAAAGCCCCATACGTAGCGCTGTGTACAAGATTGACCGTAAAGGAAAGAAAACCAAATTGTCCGGTCAAACGGGAACGAACAGCGCGCAATTCAGTACGAATATGAAGTACTTTATGAACCGCTACTCCAGTGTGGACACACCTACGGTTATCACACTGAATGACAATACGGGTAAGACTTTGACTACACTGGTTGATAATGCCGCTCTGAAACAGAAAATCAACGGATATGCCATGCCTAAGAAAGAGTTCTTCAGTTTCCAGACTTCAGAAGGCACTAAGCTGAATGGCTGGATGATGAAACCGACTGATTTCTCTGCTAACAAGAAGTATCCGGTAATCATGTTCCAATATAGCGGTCCGGGTTCTCAACAAGTAGTTGATAAATTCGGTGTCAGTTGGGAAACGTACATGGCATCGCAAGGATATATCGTAGTCTGCGTGGACGGACGAGGTACGGGTGGACGCGGCGCTGAATTCGCCAAATGTACTTATCTGAACCTTGGGGTAAAAGAAGCTAAAGACCAGGTAGAAACTGCTATTTACTTGGGAAGCCTGCCGTATGTAGATAAAAACCGTATCGGCATCTGGGGATGGAGTTTCGGCGGATATATGACCATCATGAGTATGAGTGAAGGTACGCCGGTATTTAAAGCCGGAGCAGCTGTTGCCGCCGTTACGGACTGGAACTATTATGATACTGTATATGGGGAACGTTTCATGCGTACTCCGAAAGAAAATGCTGAGGGGTACAAGGCTTCTTCGGCTTTCACCCGTGCCAATAAGTTGAATGGTAACCTGTTGTTGGTTCACGGAATGGCTGATGACAATGTACATTTCCAAAATTGCGCGGAATATGCCGAACAGCTGGTACAACTTGGAAAACAATTCGAGATGCAGGTTTATACGAATCGCAACCACGGTATTTATGGTGGCAATACGCGCTTGCATCTTTATACGAAGTTAACGAATTTCTTTAACAGGGAGTTAAAATGATAATTTAATGAAGAACTAAGAATGAAGAATGAAGAATTACCTTGCGGCGTACTTGCATAGCGCAGCCAAATTCTTCATTCTTCATTCTTAGTTCTTCATTTCCCTAAATTCCCATTTATATATCACCATGACAAACAGAGTACGTAAACCGGAATGGCTTAAAATAAGCATCGGAGCAAACGAACGTTATACCGAGACTAAACGTATAGTAGAATCTCACTGCCTGCATACTATTTGCAGTAGTGGGCGTTGCCCCAATATGGGTGAGTGCTGGGGAAGAGGTACCGCCACTTTTATGATTGGCGGTAACATTTGTACCCGTTGTTGCAAGTTCTGCAATACAGAAACCGGAAAGCCCTTGCCGCTTGATTCGCAAGAACCTACACACGTGGCAGAATCTATTGACTTGATGAAGCTCTCTCATGCAGTCATCACATCCGTAGACCGGGATGATCTGCCTGACCTTGGAGCTGCACATTGGGCGCAAACTATCCGTGAAATCAAACGTATTAATCCGGAAACTACCGTAGAGGTATTGATACCCGATTTTCAGGGACGAAAGGAGCTTATTGCACAAGTCATCGAGGCCAAGCCTGAAATCATTTCCCATAACATGGAAACGGTGAAACGTATCAGCCCACTGGTACGCAGTGCCGCCCGTTATGAAACAAGTCTTGAAGTGCTACGCCAGATAGCGGAAAGTGGTACAACTACCAAATCGGGTATCATGGTGGGACTGGGGGAAACTCCGGAAGAAGTAGAAGAACTGATGGACGACTTACGTCAAGTAGATTGTCATATTCTGACAATCGGACAATATCTTCAACCTACACATAAGCACTATCCTGTAGCAGAGTATGTAACTCCTGCTCAATTCAACATTTACAAACAAATGGGATTGGAAAAAGGATTTAAGCAAGTAGAAAGCGCTCCTTTGGTCCGTTCCTCCTATCATGCCGAAAAATCAGCCCTTTACATACAAAAAAGAATGAAATAAAGAACATTTAGCCATAGCTGATTGTTAATAATAGAAAACGACAAAATAATACGATAATGGGTCAGCAAAGAGTTCTATCATCTCAATTCAATATGTCATTAGGATATATTCCTGTTATTATATCCATTACACTATGCGAATTCATAGACCAAGACATAGCAATCTACATCGGTACGGGTGTGGGGTTACTCTACAGTTCTATTACTTGGATAAACAGAAGCGCACACATTCCCAAAATCATCCTCTATTGTACAACAGGAATGCTATTGTTACTGACAATAACCACTTTCTTTATTTCTAATTATTGCCCTAATGAAATGTCTCCGTTTACTTTGGAAATCAGTGCCATCATTCCACCGCTGGTAATCTATCTTAACCGGAAACGTTTCCTAAGTTATCATTCCTCACAAACAAATAAGTGCAGCAAGCAGTTCTTTGCCCAAGGAGCCGAAGCAGCTATTGTTTCAGCACGTGTCTTGCTGATTATCAGCTTCCTGCATCTATTCATCATTTTAATTTCCGCCTTAATTAGTTATCCGATAGGCGATACTCTTTGCTATATATTATTCCGAATCAGTCCGCCGTGTGTATTCATATTGAGCATCTTGTTCAATCAATTCGGTATCTACTATTTCAACAAGGTGATGAAATATACGGTTTTTGTGCCGATAGTCGATAAAAAAGGGAATGTTTTAGGAAAAGCAATGGCTTCAGAAGCCATAAATCACAAGAATGATTACATCAATCCGGTAATCCGTATTGCTGTAGCTTCGCACGGCATGCTGTATCTTCTTCCACGACCGCAATGTTCCTCTCTTGAAAAGGGGAAAATGGATTTACTCATGGAGAGTTATCTCCTGTATGGCGAAACATTGGAACAAGGCGTTGAACGAATGCTGCAACAGACACTTCCCACAGCTCCACGCCAGAATTTGCACTTCAACCTTATGTATCCATTCGAAAATGAAGTAACCAACCGTTTGATTTATCTCTTTACTCTGGACTTGGATGATGACTCCATATTATGCAATAAAACCTTTAAAGGCGGAAAACTTTGGACTTTCCAACAGATAGAACATAACTTATACCGTAATTTCTTCAGTAGTTGTTTCGAATATGAATTCGAACATCTCAAAGCAATTATTAATACAAGAGAGAAATATAAGGATGCTATCTCATAAAGTATTCAGTTTTAAGAATTAAACTCATATTATATATAACTTTGCAAGTTAACAACTTTAAAAAAAATATTCTTCAAACTTTCGTTCAAATAATATATTTATATAACTTTGTTTCTAATATAAAATAGTGGTGACAATTAGTAATGATATATAATCCGTCAATACACAGTCACTAATATTGCCATTAATTATTAAGAAATCAATTAATAATAGAACAAAGAACTGGTTTGATTTATGTATTTTGAAAATCATAGAGCAGATATGGATGAGCGTTATTTTAAACGTTTTGTTGAATCATACTCGAATGATTTGCTTTATTATGCGAGATATCTCTCCCGTTCCAAAGAAGAAGCAGAAGAAATTGTGAGTGATGTATTTTTTGAAGTTTGGCAGAACAGAGCAAAAATAAATGAAATACAAAATATAAAAGCATGGTTACTCACCATCACGCACAATAAAGCCATCTCTTATTTACGGAAAAAAGAGAACCTCAACTCACCTGTTTCATGGGATGAAATAGGTGATAATACCCTACCCGATAATCTGCAAACTCCCGATGAGCAATTAATTAGTAAGGAAGAGATGAATCGAATCAACCGTATTATTAATAGTCTTCCTCCCCGATGCAAACAAGTCTTCATTCTAGCGAAGATAGAAAAACTAGTCTATAAGGAAATCGCAGAAATTTTAGGTATTTCCGTCAAGACGATTAACATCCACGTAGCCAAAGCTTTAGAATTAATTTCTGAAGGTCTAAAAAAATAAATCAAAAAAAGTTCGTTTCCGAATAGGAGATTTTAGATTTCTCTGCGTCATTTACAATATACAGCTATATTGATGAGAGAAAATAAAGAAGAAAATAATAAATACGAATCGTTAGCGTCTTTTTTGGATGAACGTTCTTCTTCTCCTGACGGGAAACAACTTTCGGAAGAGGAATACCGTAAATTGATTTATTTATGGGACGAATGCCATCCGCCAAAATCAGAAACGGAAACTGAGGAAGTATGGGCTAAAACTCTTCAAAAGATTAAAAAGAATGATGCAGCCGTTGCCTTGTCTCCCCGGCGCCGTTCTGTTTCAATGTCTGCATGGTTTGTGGGAATAGCAGCATCAATTGTACTTCTGATAGGAGTTGCGTTCTTCCTCACCCAAGAAAAAGAAAATCTGGATGAAGGGCTGAAAATGAAACAATACATGCTTGCAAATACTTCTGCGGATGATGTAAAAGAGGTGACGCTGGTCGTTTCGGAAAAGAAGAAAATAGAAATAGCCAATAATTCCCAGGTGGCCTATTCAGCAACAGGACAGGTCCAAGTCAATTCGGACAAACTGGATGATTCGGCAGCATCGGAGAAGAAAGTGGAAGAAGATAAAGAAGAATATAACCAGATAATAGTACCCAAAGGACGGCGTTCCATGATTGTACTTGCTGATAACAGTAAAATCTGGATTAATTCCGGTAGTAAAGTGATTTATCCCCGTGCATTCAAAGAGGGGAAAAGGCAAATCTTCGTTGAAGGTGAAGTTTACTTGAAGGTTGCTCGTAACGAAAAGAAACCGTTCGTTGTAAGTACATCTAGCTTTGAAGTAGAAGTATTGGGGACATCATTCAACGTTGCCGCCTATAAAAACAGCGAAGCCTCTGTAGTGTTGGTTGAGGGTGCGGTAAACGTAAAGGATTGCCTGGAACGACATATAAAGATGCAACCTAATGAACGGGTGGCTCTAAATGAAACCGGCATCACCAAAAAAGAGAAAGTAGATGCACTTGAGTATATCCACTGGGTAGACGGTGTATGGGTATTGGATGGTAAACCATTAAAAGAGGTACTTCGATACTTAACCGAATATTATGGACAACTGGTATATTGCGATCCGTCTATAGAAAATGAACCTTTCTATGGTAAATTGTTTCTGAATGATGATTTGGATAAAGTGCTGGAATCAATCAAGGAAACGTTGCCTGCAACGCTCACCATGAAAGAGAGTATTATTCATAAAGATAATATCTAAATGAAAAACATATTTGTTAATCCTTTAAAAGTAAATTATGAAGAAAGAGAAAAGACAGTAGACATCCTAAAAAAAGTCGGACAATACTCCCAATATTGCCCGACCGAAAGTGATTTCAATCAAACTATTTTTTGTATAACCAAAATCAGTACGAAAGTATGAAAAAGAAGATTACTTCTTACCAGAAGAAGGGGTATTTTATATCTCTTTATCTATTAATTAGCGTTTTTTTATTATTAACGCAGGGTAGTTTATCTCCACTTTACGCTAACAGTCGTGGAGCGAATGAAGAGCAAAGTACCCAACAAACAGTGAAAGAAGTGTTCAGCTTCATTGAGCAGAACAGTAATTTTGTTGTATTATATTCAAAAGGCATCCTGCCTGAACTGGAGAAGAAAGTTTCCATAAACATGAATGGAAAAAGAGTTGAGGATATTCTGAAAGAACTTTCTTCAGCAGCCGGCATAGAATATAAAATTAATGACCGGCAGATAATGGTTGTGAAGAAAGCCCCCGTACCACAGCCCCAACAAAGCAATCCCGAAGTAAAAGTAACCGGACAGGTATTCGACGAACTCGGCGAAACCATCCCGGGAGCTAATGTAACCGTAAAAGGCAACAGCGGAGTTGGCGTAGTGACCGACATGGACGGTAACTTCACATTGAATGTTCCCAAAGGTTCTACTTTAGTTGTATCTTTCATCGGATATACAACGCATGAATATGTTGTAAAAGGAACAGAGAAAATCGTTGTAAAACTGGAACCCGATACTAAAACATTGGATGAAGTCGTTGTAGTAGCTTATGGTACTCAAAGAAGAAGTTCTATTACAGGTGCTATTGCCACAGTGAAATCAGAATCTCTCAAAACTGTTACCACTCCAAGTGTTAGTTCCATGTTGGGTGGTAAAGTTGCAGGAGCCGTAGTTACTCAAACCGATGGCAAACCGGGAGGAAGTACGAACATCACTATTCGTGGTAGAGGTTCTATCAGTTCAACTACTACTCCGTTGTGGGTAATTGATGGTGTTGTCGGTGGTCAAGCTTCGGAATTGAATCCTAATGACATTGAAACTATTAGTGTCTTAAAAGATGGTTCAGCAACGGCTCTTTATGGTTCGAGAGGTGCCAATGGTGTAATTCTGGTAACTACGAAGAACGCAAAACTTGGTGCGAATAACATTGATATTTCTGTAAAAGTAGGAGCTACACAAGCTACCAAAGGTGGCTTCAAAGTAATGAACTCATCAGAACTTTACGCATATACTGAAGCTGCGTTCAAGAATTCAACAACAGGTGAAGCTTATTCTTGGTTCACTCCTAAATTGTTGGAAAACGATACAGACTGGTGGGATATAGCCACTCAAACGGCTTTTTCCCAAAATTATAACGTGGCATACACCACAGGTACAGAAAAAATCAAATCTTATCTTTCTGCGGATTATTATAGTGAAGAAGGAACAGTAAAGGGATACGATTATGATCGATTTACTGCCAGAAGTAATATTAGCTATAAATTTAACGACCGCTTAACTATTCGCACCAAAGTAAGTGGCAGTTATTCAAAAAGCTATTCACAAGAACGTAGCTTGTATGCAGCTTTAACTTATTTACCTTGGGATACCCCATATAACTCGCTAGGTGAAGTAAAGACAGGTAAAGAAGGAATGGATGTCACATCAGGCAAGGATATGAAAGATTACTGGTTTGGTCGTGATGCAAATAACTATTTATACGATTTGCAAACCAATTGGAGTGATTCTAAAACTATTGCAGTTGACGGAACTTTTGGACTCGAGTATAAAATTATTGATGGACTAACCTTTGAATCAACTAATAGTATAGGGTTCAACTATTCAATGTCTGATAGCTACACAGATCCTAACTCACAAGGAGGCTCTTCTTCCAATGGTAGTATTTACAATGGTAATAGTTATGTAAAAAACCGTTATGCCAACCAATTGTTGAGATATAATAAGTTGTTCAATGAAGTACATGATGTGAGTGCATTTTTTGGATTTGAATATAATGACCAATATACAAAAACCAATAGCGCCACAGGTGAAGGAATCCCAGTAGGAGGTGAAGTTTTGGGAGTTGCCACAACACCTGCTCGTGTGGATGGTGATCAATATACCTGGAAAGCTATAGGTTATTATTTCAATGCTAACTATGCTTTTAGAGATACTTATATGCTTCAATTCTCATTCAGACATGACGGTTCCTCTAAATTTGGACGAAACAAGCGCTTTGGTAATTTCTTCACTATAGGTGGTGGATGGAATCTCCAGAATGAAGCATTTATGCAAAATCTGGATTTTATTAGCCAACTGAAATTGAGAGCCAGTTATGGTTCTACAGGAAATACTCCCGGAAGTGCATTCTCTCACATGGGGTTGTATCAGATTAATTTGAATTATAATACACTTCCCGCTGCTTTCCCTTACCAAATGGCAAACCGGAATATGACTTGGGAAAAGGCATATACTACCAACGTGGGTATTGATGCTGAATTTTTCAACAGAATTGGTTTGAGTCTCGAATTTTATGTAAAAAACACATCCGGCCTTTTATATGCTATGCCATTATCTGCACTTAGTGGATATAGTACTCAGTGGGTTAATCAGGGAGCTATGAAAAATACCGGTGTAGAATTTACATTAAGCCCGCAAATAATAAAAACAAAAGATTGGAATTGGTCTGTTGATTTCAATTTGGCATACAACAAAAACAAGATTACCGAATTGGGTGGAGGAAAAGAGCAAGAAGTTAGTGGTAATACCGTCAGAGAAGTAGGTTATGCCTTGGGGACTTATTACATGAAAGAATGGGCAGGAGTTAATCCAATGGACGGTACTCCGCTTTGGATTGCGATAGATGAAGACGGTTCCAAACGTTTGGTAGGTAGTGAAGCCGATGCAACATTACAACGCTTGGACAAAAGACAGTTACCCGATTTGACTGGAGGTATTCAGACTAACTTGAGCTATAAAGATTTTACTTTGGGAGCTACTTTCACGTATGCCAGTGGTTTCTATATTTACCATTCCGGTCGTCAGAACTATGATAATGATGGAATTGAAATCCAGTACAATAGTATGAAATTGAAAGACGGTTGGTCACGTTGGGAAAAGCCGGGAGATATTGCTACACATCCACAAGTCAAATCAGGTGGTAATAATCAATCAAATGCCGTATCTTCCCGTTATTTGGAAAGGGGTGATTTCTTTAAGATGAAATCATTATCATTGTCTTATAATGTGCCTGCTAAAGTTTTAAAACCTCTTGGCGTTAAATCCGCACGGTTGTCTTTGAGCTGTGAGAATCTCTTTACTATCACAGACTTTTCGGGTGTAGATCCGGAATTGGGTGCCAATGGTGACGCTGTAGGAGCGGGATATGCCATTCCCCGAAAGTATTATTTCGGAATCAATCTTAGCTTCTAATCAAGTAATTTGCTAACTGAAAAACAAAAAGAAAATGAAAACGATTAAAAAGATAACATTCTTATCCATCCTATCTCTTTCCTTAGCTGGGTGTGATTTGGATACCAAGCCCTATCAGTCAATTGATGTTGACCAGCTGACTCCCGGTAATGTGGAAACGTTGACATTAGGTACGTATGCTTACATGAAGTCCAATAACGGGATTATGAGGTCTGCCCATTATTTTGGTGAGTACGGTAGTGATAACCTAGCATTGAGCGGTTCTACTACAGACCCTTTGATGAACATATATAATTACCTTCGTACAACTAATAATTCACGTATCGCTGATATCTGGTCCTACTCTTACAAGACTATTATCAACATTAATGCTACGCTGGAAGTAGCCCCAGAAGGAGAGTCTAAAGAGTTTGACATGATTATTGGTGAAAATTATTATTTACGTGCTTTCCACTATTTTACTCTAGTAAATGTTTTTGGACAACCATACATTAATAATCCTGAAACTAATTTGGGTGTCCCCATCAAATTGACAACATCATTGGATGATTTTCCCGAACGTGCTACTGTAAAAGAAGTATATGAGCAAATCGAGAAAGACTTATTAAAAGCAATTGAGTTGATGACTATTCCTGAAGGTTCAACTATCCAGCCCAAAAACAGTTGTTATGCAAGTAAAGAAGTGGCAGAAGCTCTTTTATCACGCGTATATCTGTATATGGAAAATTGGGAGAAAGTACTGGAATATACTAATAACGTAATAAACTCCGGAAGATATAGTTTGTTGGAAGGAGATGCATATAAGTCATATCCAACGTTCGTACCAGAAGAAAATTCAGAAACAATCTTCGCTGTACGTTATACTAAAGACGTAGATTATCTGCCTGATTACCGTCCTTATATGATTGGTAGTATGTATGCAGAGATAGATAATGACGGATGGGGAGAGATGTATCCATCAGATTCTTATTTGCGGTTACTGGATTTGCACCCGGAAGACTTACGTCAAACATTTATTCATAAACAAACATTGGATAACGGAAATTATTGGTTTATTTATACTAGCAAGAACAACACCTATGTAAAGGTTCCAGTATCAAAAAAGGGTGATAGTTATACTATAATCGATCCTACCGGATATCAGTCTGCAATGGTAACCAAAGAATCTTATCATGGAGGTACCGCATATACGGTGACTGCAGTAGATGGTACAAAGTATTATGGCCGTGTCGAAGAAGAAATGGATACAAGAAACGACTATCCGAAATACTATATATATAAATGTTCATTACAAGAGGGACAAGCTCAATTGTGGTCTCCGATAGTTTCCCGTCTTGCAGAAATGTACCTTAATAGAGCGGAAGCAAAGTTCCATTTAAATGACTTGCAAGGTGCTTTGGATGATGTAAATATCATTAGAGATAGAGCCGGAATTCCCGAATGGACATTAACCAATCTACCCGAAGGTATGTCTGTACTTGATGTTACATTGGAAGAACGTCGTATGGAACTTGCATTTGAAGCTCAACGCAGATTCGATATTTATCGTAATCGATTGAACTTAAACAGAAATTATCCTGGTGGACACATCTCATCAGGTGGTCCAACAACTGTTAAATACAATGAAGCCGCAATTGTGGAATATATACCCCAAAGCGAGATGTTAGCTTATCCAAATCAAGGAGTATTGGTACAAAATCCATAATATCAAAATTTAATATAGATGAGTTATGAAAAAAATAATATTTTTAGCACTTGCTGTTCTTACTTTAATTTCTTGCAAGGAAGACGAGGCCCCATATTATGGCTATGCCGTTTTTGAAAATAACAAGACTGAAAGCAGAATAATAATTGAACAAGCAGAAGGATCATCAACTGTCCAATTGAATACTGATCGTTCATCAGGTACTGTTGTATCTCAGGAAGGTTCGGAATGGTGTTCAGGAAGTGTGGATGGTGGAGTATTGACTCTACATTATACTGCCAATACAGAAGAAAATACCCGGGTGGGATTTGTCAATGTAATACTTGGATTACATCGATTAACGCTTCAGGTTATTCAGCGTACCAATGGAACCAATCATGTCGAGATTCTTAATCCTGATGAAGGAAATGCTATGAGGTGGACAGCAACCTGTTCCGACGTACAAGATGGTGATGGTGGCGGAGTAGATGCTATTTTTGATGATGATCAAACAAATTATTGGCATAGCAATTATAGTGACCCAGCTCCCCTTCCTCATTGGATTGTAGTTGATTTGAAAGAAGAGATGGATATTAATCAAGTAAGACTAGGCTGGCGTATGTACGGTAGCAGTGTTTATATGCATGTTAGAAAAGTTGAAATATTATATAGTACCGATGGCACTAACTTTACACAAACAGGAGGTGAAATACTTCGCGAACCGGTAGATGGAAAGTTAAGCAGTGCTAATTACCCGGCCTATACAGATTGTGCATTTGCTACTGTGAAAGCCCGCTATGTAAAACTGAATATGACAGAAAGTAACGCTTCAAATGGAGTCTGTCACTTAGGTTATTTTAAAGTGTTCATGCCATAAGTCTGTGATTTGTCAACCAATATCATTTAGAGAAAGAGACTGAATTTGAATAATAGTTTTAGTTCAGTCTCTCTACTCTATTTCAAATTATTATAATGATATACTAATGAACACTAAATTCTTTAAAAGAAAATAGGAACCTCTAATTTGAATTATGAAAAAGCATTATTTTATCTATTTCTTATTTTTGTGTTTTATCACTACTAGTTGTGAAAATACAATTTTTGATAGAGAAACATCTACAACTCAATCGATAACCAAAAGTACTCTTAATGAGCTTGGTTATTATGGTTCCAAGTTTAGAAACATAAAAGTTTATACAAGCAGGTATGGTTCAGACAAAATGGTTGCAGATTTAGAAGTATGTCCTGCCATTGGTTCAGAATACAGTTGTACTTTAGGTTCAAACCTAGGTAATGAAGGTGTAAAAAGTATAGTGTCAGTTACAGGTGGTACCATAGTTTACAATGGACGTGAAGATACTTATCTTTATGGAACAAACAGTCAAATAAATTTTGTAATCAAAACGCACACCTCAAAGCCTACTGTTACATTAAACTTTGAAGTTCCACCCACTATTCCTGATGATAGTAGAGTGTCGGCAAGACTTGTTATCACTAAAAGGCAGTATAATGGTGAAGATCTTCCATCGGTTAGCGGTGGATATTCAGATTTAAATATCAATGCATTTTATGGAGGATTACCTCATGATATTGGAGTAGAATGGATATGCAATATTTGTGGAACTAGAAATGCAAATAATCATACAGTATGTAAATCCTGCGGAAGAGACCAAGGAAGCTATTAATATTTTTATCTATAATAACGTTAATTTTATTATATTGAAATCATAATTCTTTTAACCTTAATAATTTCACTAATTCCTCAACCTTACATCAATCTTTATGAAATGCCTATACCTAATTTCGGTTTCTTCCCCTCCCTTTTTACATCCAGTAAGGAGGGAGAGGAAATGCCGGAAACCTATATTTCTATTTAAATAAAAAATTAAAGTATTCAATTTGTAGGTTTAGTATCAAACCAGACTTTTAATGTAAATACAGACCTTCTTTGCAACTGAAACTTCAATAAATAAATGTATTAGGAAAAGTATTTCTATGAATACATTTAGAAACTAGTCTCAAATATTACTAAAAATGGTGTTAATGTAATCGACCTTTTGATTATCTTTGTCCCCAAACAATGTGAAAAAACAAGTCTGATTACAAATCATAATCAGCATTTATAACTAACCTCTAAATTTAAATTCAAAAGAATGAACGACCTGTTTAGTAACCTGGGAAAGTGGAAAACCATGTCATTTGCTTTTGCAATGCTTCTTCCGAGTCCCTATCTGTCAACACAGGCTGTATGTGGAGAAAAAGACAATGTTGCAGTTGTGCAGCAAGTCCCCTCAGTCATCAGTGTTGCAAAAATTAACCCGACAACCGTCGAAGTACTGTTCTCCAATCAACAGCGTATGACGCTTGACTTCTATGGAGACAACATTTTCCGTATGTTTCAAGACAACAATGGAGACATACTTCGTGACCCTGAGGCAAAACCGGAAGCAAAAATTCTAGTAAGCCAACCCCGTAAAAATGTGTCAAAACTGGACATTAAGGATGATGCAGGCTCTATTTCTATCATTACTGATAAGGTTAAGGTAGAAATGGATAAGAAGACCGCATTGATGAAAGTTATCAATCTGGCAACCGGTGCCACTGTACTGGAAGAGGCAGAACCTATTCTTTTTGATAAAGAAAGAGTTACCCTGAAACTGAAAGAAAATCCGCAGGAATACTTCTACGGTGGCGGTGTACAGAACGGACGCTTCTCGCATAAAGGAAAAACCATATCCATTGAAAACCAAAACAGTTGGACTGATGGTGGCGTAGCCTCTCCCAACCCATTCTACTGGTCAACGAATGGTTACGGTTTGATGTGGCATACCTTCAAAAGAGGTGTTTATGACTTCGGAAGAGAAGAAAAAGACATCGTTAAACTGTTTCACCAAACAGATTATCTGGACGTTTTCGTCATGGTGAATGAGGGTGCCGTACCTTTGCTGAATGACTTTTACCAACTGACCGGTAACCCTGTATTGATACCGAAATTCGGTTTCTATCAAGGACACTTGAACGCCTACAACCGCGACTACTGGAAAGAAGATGAAAACGGCATTCCATTTGAAGACGGAAAACGCTATAAAGAAAGCCAGAAGGATAACGGTGGCATCAAAGAATCGTTGAACGGAGAGAAAAACAACTATCAATTCTCGGCACGTGCCGTGATAGACCGTTACAAAAACCATGATATGCCTCTGGGTTGGCTCTTGCCTAACGATGGTTACGGAGCCGGTTACGGTCAGACGGAAACGCTGGACGGAAACATACAAAACCTGAAAGACCTGGCAGGATATGCCCATAAGAACGGTGTGGAAATCGGTTTGTGGACTCAATCTGACTTGCATCCTAAAGAAGGTATCAGCGCTTTGCTGCAAAGAGACATCGTTAAAGAAGTACGTGATGCCGGTGTACGTGTATTGAAAACAGACGTGGCATGGGTAGGTTCCGGTTATTCCTTCGGACTGAACGGCATCACAGATGTGGCACAAATCATGACTTACTATGGTAATGATGCCCGTCCTTTCATCATTTCCCTTGATGGTTGGGCAGGTACACAACGCTATGCAGGTATTTGGTCGGGTGACCAAACCGGCGGCGTTTGGGAATATATCCGTTTCCACATCCCGACCTACATCGGTTCAGGACTATCGGGTAATCCTAACATCTGTTCCGATATGGACGGTATTTTCGGTGGAAAGAACCCGGCAGTAAATGCCAGAGACTTCCAATGGAAAACCTTCACTCCCATGCAACTGAACATGGACGGCTGGGGTGCCAACGAAAAATATCCTCATGCTTTGGGTGAACCTGTAACCTCCATCAACCGTTGGTATCTGAAGATGAAATCTGAAATCATGCCGTATGCATACAGTATAGCCAAAGAAGCTGTTGATGGCCTGCCTATGATTAGAGCTATGTTCCTAGAATATCCCAATCCCTATACACTGGGTAAAGCGACACAATATCAGTTCCTATATGGTCCATATTTCCTGATAGCGCCTATTTATCAGGCTACCAAAGCCGATGAACAGGGCAACGATATCCGCAACGGCATCTATCTGCCCGAAGGTGAATGGGTAGATTACTTCTCCGGCGATTTGTATCAGGGTGGACGCATCATCAACAACTTCGCTTCACCGCTTTGGAAACTTCCCGTATTCGTGAAGAACGGAGCAATCATACCTATGACGTCCCCCAACAACAACGTCAATGAAACAGCCAAGAACCTGCGTATATACGAACTCTATCCATACGGACAGAGCACATTTACCGAATATGACGACGACGGTATCACTGAAGAATATCGTGCAGGCAAGGGTGTAAGCACTTTAATAGAGTCTGTCGTTGGTCCCAAAGGCGACGTTACAGTTACTATCCAACCGGCTCAGGGCGATTTCAACGGCTTTGTAAAAGAGAAAGCTACTGAATTCAAAGTCAACGTGACCGAAAAGCCCAAGAAAGTTTCGGCAACCATCGGCAAAAGCAAACTGAAGCTTACCGAAGCCCAAAGCATGGATGAATTCCTTCAAAAAGAAAACGTCTACTTCTATGATGCCAAACCCAATCTGAACAAGTTTACCACCAAAGGCAGCGAGTTTGAGAAAGAAGTTATCACCAAGAACCCGCAACTGCTCGTCAAGCTGGCAGTCACGGACATCACGGCAAACCGCACCACACTGAAGATTGACGGATTTGTATTCGCCCCGGTTGACAACACTAAGGTAAGCACCGGTTCTCTGACTGCTCCCAAGGCTCAGGTAAGCGAAGAAAATACGGCTGCTTATACTCTGAAACCTACTTGGAACAAGATAGACAATGCCGACTACTACGAGATAGAGTTCGACGGTATGAACTACAGTACTATCAAAGATACCGAATTGTTGTTTGAAGGACTGAAAGTGGAAACCGCATACGACTTCAAGATACGTGCGGTGAACAAGGACGGGTATTCCGATTGGTCGGCATTCAGCGCTACTACCAAGAAAGATCCGTTAGAATTTGCCATCCACGGCATTACGGGTGAAACTACCGCCGAGAACCAAGGCCGTTCGCTCCGTCGTCTGTTCGACCTCGAAGAAGGTGAGTTGTGGCATACCAAGTATAATGAAAAGGCTGTGCCGTTCGATTTGATTATGGACTTGAAGTCAATCAATCAAGTCGAGAAGTTCCATTACCTCCCCCGCGAAAATGCAGGAAACGGAACAATCCTGAAAGGCACTGTTTACTACAGCATGGATAAAGAGAACTGGACTGAAGCAGGAGCATTCGAGTGGAAGCGCGACAATGAAGTGAAGATATTTACATTTGCCCAAGCACCGACTGCACGTTACATCAAGATGAGTATCACCGAAGCTGTCGGTAACTATGGTTCCGGACAAGAGATTTACGTATTCAAAGTTCCTGGAACGGAAAGTTACTTGCCAGGCGATATCAACAACGACAAGTTGATTGATGAAAACGACCTGACCTCATACACCAATTACACCGGATTGAGACGCGGCGACGCAGACTTTGAGGGATACATCAGCAATGGCGATTTGAACCGCAACGGTCTGATAGACGCCTACGATATTTCTGTCGTAGCCACTCAGCTCGAGGGTGGTGCCGATGGCGTCAAAGGTGAGAAAGTAGAAGGTAGCCTCAGCATCAGTACTCCAAAGCGTACATACGCCAAAGACGAAATAGTAGAGGTGTTGGTGAAAGGTTCCGGCTTGCGTTTTGTAAATGCTCTTAGCTTTGCTTTGCCTTACAACCCTGCCGATTATGAGTTTGTAAGCGTTCAACCGATAGCAATGAAAGAAATGGAGAACCTGACTAATGACAGACTCCACACCAATGGTACGAAGTCGTTGTATCCCACGTTTGTAAATATCGGAGAGCGCAAAGCGCTGGAAGGTGATGCTGATTTGTTCATCCTCAAACTTAAAGCTAAGCGGAATGTGACTTTCAACTTGAAGATAACAGACGGATATCTGGTAGATAAGCTACTGAATGTATGTAAGTTCTAAATATTATGAGGGTGTGTCAAAACCCCTAATAAGATTATCATTCTGTCATGCTGAGCGTAGTCGAAGCATCTCCTTTCTATGTGAAAAGGGAGGAGATCCTTCGACAAGCTCAGGATGACAAAGCATAATGATAGTGAATTTTACTTTTGACACATTTACACATAAATAAAAAACACGCTGGTGAGAAATTCTCACCAGCGTGTTTTTTTTATTCCTTCTTTCCCTCCTATTTATAAAGTAGAAAAATACAAGGTATTTTAGAAAGGTCGGGAACTTTCCCCTGCCATTCTTTTACAGTCTTGGTCTTGATATACTCCCCTTCGCAAGTGATGTTTGCCGCAATACAAAGTTTGGTTTGCGGGCGGCAATTATGCAGAATATCCTCTACCATCTTATTATTACGATAAGGAGTTTCAATGAAAAGTTGAGTCTGGCTCTCGGCATATACACGCTGTTCCAGCATCTTCAGCTTCTTGGCACGTTCACCCGGTTCAATCGGCAAATAACCGTTGAAGGCGAAACTCTGCCCGTTGAACCCTGATCCCATGACAGACATGATAATGGAAGAAGGTCCCACCAAAGGAACCACTTTCAGGTTTTTACGTTGAGCAATGGCAACCACATCCGCACCCGGATCGGCCACTGCCGGACAACCGGCTTCCGATATCACCCCCATCGGGTTTCCCGCCTCAAGCGGTTTCAGATATCCGGAGATATCCTCGGGCGATGTATGTTTGTTCAGCGTATAAAAAGTAAGCGCATCAATATCTATCTCCCTATCCACCTTTTTCAGGAAACGACGTGCCGACCGCACATCCTCCACTATAAAATGACGGATACCCAGAGTAATCCCCTTATTATAAGAAGGTAAAACCGCTTCAACAGGAGTATCACCCAAAGTGACGGGTAAAAGATAAAGAGCAGGTTCCATTATCCGTAAATGATATTTCCATTCTCGTCCTTGTACTCATCCAGCCCCTTTTCATAAGTAGCCATGGCACGAAGACTCATACCTACACTGGAGAAACCGCCGTCGTGGAACAAATTCTGCATGGTAACCTTACGGGTGAGGTCAGAGAACATAACGATACAGTAGTCCGCACACTCGTCAGCCGAAGCATTACCCAGCGGAGACATACGGTTGGCAAAGTCGAATAGTTTATCCATCCCCTTCACGCCCGAACCGGCAGTGGTCATTGTAGGAGACTGGGAAATGGTGTTGACACGTACATTATGTTCGCGTCCGTAGATGTAACCGAAACTGCGGGCGATAGATTCCAGCAAAGCCTTGGCATCTGCCATGTCATTGTAACCATAGAACGTGCGTTGCGCAGCCACATAACTCAAAGCCAGAATTGAACCATATTCTGCAATAGCATTCATCTTCTTGGCAGCCTGTATCATCTTGTGGAAAGAGACGGCGGAAATATCCAACGTCTTGTCCAACATATCATAATCAAGATCATCGTAAGTACGTTTCTTGCGTACATTGGGAGACATACCGATGGAGTGGAGCACAAAGTCAATCTGACCACCCAACACTTCCATAGAACGTTTGAAGACATTCTCCAAATCTTCCACACTTGTAGCATCAGCCGCAATCACTTCGCAATTCAGTTTCTCGGCAAGAGCCGATACTTCACCCATGCGCACAGCGACCGGTGTATTGGACAAGGTGATAGTCGCACCTTCTTCTACTGCTTTTTCCGCTACTTTCCAGGCAATGGACTGCTCATTCAGAGCACCGAATATAATGCCTCTTTTTCCTTTCAACAAATTGTAACTCATACCTATTATTTACTAAAATTCGGTGGCAAAGATACAAAGTTTCTGCATAAAAAACCGGAAAGTGTGCAAAGAAAAGGCTGAAACCCAAAAAAATACACCAAAACCAACAATAAGTACACATCGTTTCATCCAAAGCCCGATACATTTGCAATCGGTAATTAAGAGGTTTTTTCATAATATTTATTTAAGGTTAGAATTAGGTTAACATGAATCATTTATTATTTCTTTCGTAAGCCGCTCGCGAGAGTCGCTTACGGGAGGATAATAAGAAAGTTATAAGCTGAAAGTAAATAAGTTGAAAATCAATAACCGAATACTATGAAAATGTCTCTCTTTAATTAACCTCCGTAATTTGTAATTAGTAACTTGTAAATTAAATATAGTATCACGAATGAACACATTTATTAAAAAGCTGATTGCGCTCGCCGTTTTTTCCCTGCCACTGCTACCCATACAGCATGCAGCATTTGCGCAAAACGGAAGTTTGATAGACGAAAGCATCTACAAGAACCTTCCTTTCGATATGCCCAAAGTGGAACAACCTTCATTCCCCGATTATACGGTCAGCATCTTGGAATTCGGTGCCAAGAGCGACGGTATCACACTGAACACCCAAGCAATCAACAACGCCATCAAGGCGGTAAATGCCAAGGGTGGCGGTAAAGTCGTCATTCCCGAAGGACTGTGGCTGACAGGCCCCATAGAGCTACTGAGCAATGTAAACTTATATACCGAAAAAAATGCGTTGATACTGTTTACAGACGATTTCAACGCCTACCCCATCATCAAAACTTCGTTTGAGGGACTGGAAACCCGCCGTTGCCAGTCCCCTATCTCTGCACTGAATGCCGAAAACATCGCTATTACAGGCTATGGCGTATTCGACGGTTCGGGCGACAGCTGGCGTCCCGTAAAACAAGGCAAACTCACCGCCGGGCAGTGGAGCGAGCTGGTAAAATCGGGCGGTGTGGTAGATAATTCCGTATGGTATCCCACCGCAGGCTCTCTGAAAGGAGCATTGGCATGCAAGGAATTCAATAACCCCGAAGGCATTGAAACCGAAGAAGAATGGAATGAAATCCGTCCATGGCTTCGTCCGGTACTGCTGAATATCGTCAAAAGCAAGAAAGTGCTGCTCGAAGGTGTCACTTTCAAGAACTCTCCGAGCTGGTGCCTGCACCCGCTATCTTGCGAACACATCACCATCCATCAGGTAAAGGTATTCAATCCCTGGTATTCCCAGAACGGTGACGCCTTAGACCTAGAGTCATGCAACAATGCACTGATTATCAACAATATTTTCGATGCTGGGGACGATGCCATCTGCATCAAATCCGGTAAAGACGAAGATGGCCGGAAGCGTGGCGAACCTTGCCAGAACGTAATCGTAATGAACAACACCGTATTGCACGGACACGGCGGTTTTGTGGTAGGCAGCGAGATGTCGGGCGGCGTGAAGAACGTCTACGTAACGGATTGCACCTTCCTGGGTACCGACGTAGGTCTGCGCTTCAAAAGTACCCGTGGCCGTGGCGGAGTGGTGGAAGGTATCTACATCCACAACATCCACATGATTGACATACCCCACGAAGCATTACTGTTCGACCTTTTCTACGGCGGCAAAGGTGCGGGCGAAGAAACGGAAGAAGAACTGGAAGGGCGGATGCAAGCCGCCATCCCGCCGGTGACCGTTGAAACACCTTCATTCCGTGATATCCACATCTCAAACGTCATTTGCAAAGGCTCAGGACGTGCCATGTTCTTCAACGGACTGCCCGAAATGCCCATCAGGAACGTGACGGTGAAAAATGTGATTATCAGTGACGCCAAAGAGGGCATCGTTATCAGCCAGGCACAAGGTGTAACGCTGAAAAATATCCGCATTGAAACCAAAGGGAACACTCTGAAGGTGAAGAACGCCAAGGAACTGAAAGTGGAAGGTAAGGAATATCCCGTGATTGATGCAAAAGGCAAGACACTGGATTTCTAATAGTTTTCAATTAGCAATAAGCTCAAGGCAGACAGTTTTTTTATCAAAATGAAGAGAACTGTCTGTTCTTTTTAGCTTAAATTTGCGTCTTCATTAATTAAACACAATACCTTATGAAAACGACCCTTTTAACCGGTTTCCTACTGTTATGCGCAGGTACACTTACCGCACAGTCACAAACAGGCGTCCAAACAATCACCGTAGAAGTCAGCAACACCTGGAGCAAAGACAAAACAGATGCTCCCGTTGTACTGAAAATCAATGACCTGAAACCCGGTTTCCGGGTACGCTCCGCCGTTGTGATGAACGGCAACGAAGAAATTCCTTCTCAACTGGACGACCTGGACGGTGACCTGAAAGCCGATGAACTGGCTTTCGTCATCGACCTGCCCGCACAGAGCAAAAAGGAACTCACCGTCACCCTCTCTTCCGCCAAAACGAACAAGAATTATCCCGCACGAGTTTTCGCCGAACTGCTGGTGCGTGAACCTAAAAAACAGAAACATGCTCCCGTACAATCGGTTACAGTTCCGGGCACTACCAATTTCTATAACATGCTGCAACATCACGGCCCTGCTTTCGAGTCGGAGCTCGTAGCATATCGAGTATATTTCAATCAGAAACAGACCGTTGACCCATACGGCAAGTTCCATAAGGGACTGGAAATCAAAGAAAGCCAATTCTATCCCACTGACGAACAATTGGCACGAGGTTTTGGCGACGACGTCCTGATGGTAGGAAACAGTTGCGGCATCGGCGCCTTGAAGGGTTGGGACGGAACTAAAGCCACTCATATAGAGCCGGTAGCTTTCCGCACCGAACGCATCCTCGCATACGGTCCCATCCGCACCGTGACCGATATAGAAGTAAAGGGTTGGGACTATCAAGGCAAAGAGCTGAATATGACCAACCGCTATATCCTCTACGCCGGACACCGCGACCTGCTGGTAGAGACTTTTTTTGACGAACCGTTGGAAGACGAAGTTTTCTGCACCGGCGTACAAAATATCATGGGTAACCAAACCCTCTCCGACTCCGACCACAAGGGACTGGTAGGCAGTTGGGGAAGACACTGGCCCGTAAACGACACCGTGAAATATGCCAAAGAAACCGTAGGCATAGCCACCTATATCCCGCAGAAGTACGTTCGCAAGGAAGTGAAAGATAAGGACAACTTCCTCTATACCGTCTCTGCACCGGGCAGCGACCGCTTTCATTACTATACCATGTTCACCTCCTGCAAAGAGACCTTCGGCTATCCCACACCGGAAGCCTGGTTTGCCTATATGCGGGACTGGAAAAAAGAACTGGAACAGGAGGTGAAAGTAAAGGTGATGAAATAAATAGAAAACGAAATAATAAACCATGAAAACCAAAAACATCATTTTAGGCCTCAGCCTACTGCTTGCCCTACCGCTGGCAGCTCAAGAAAAAAATTACGTATCCGAGGTGTGGGTACCCGACCTGGGAAACAGGAAGTATAAAAATCCGGTACTTTACGCCGATTACTCCGACCCCGACGCTTGCCGTGTAGGCGATGATTTCTACCTGACCTCTTCCAGTTTCAACTGCCTGCCCGGTCTTCAAATTCTTCACTCCAAAGACCTTGTGAACTGGACTATCATCGGTGCCGCCGTGCCCTACGCATTGGCTCCCATCGAAACGCCTGAACGGCCGGAACACGGCAATCGCGTATGGGCTCCCGCAATCCGCCACCATAACGGCGAGTTCTACATATTTTGGGGAGACCCCGACCAAGGCGCTTTCATGGTGAAAGCCAAAAATCCGAAAGGTCCGTGGACAGAACCTGTATTGGTGAAACCGGGGAAAGGCATCATCGACACCTGCCCCTTCTGGGACGAAGACGGCAAAGTCTACATGGTACACGCCTATGCCGGTAGCCGCGCGCAGTTGAAAAGCGTCATCTCCATCTGCGAACTGAACGCCGAAGCAACCCGAGCCATCACTCCCTCGCGCATCGTCTTCGACGGTCACGAAGCACACGAAACCTGCGAAGGTCCGAAGTTCTACAAGCGGGGCGATTATTACTACATCTTCCATCCGGCAGGCGGTGTGCCCACGGGTTGGCAGGTAGTGCTCCGCTCCAAAAACGTATACGGCCCATACGAGTGGAAAACCGTGATGGCACAGGGCGACAGTCCTATCAACGGCCCCCACCAGGGTGCGTGGGTCGATACCCCGACCGGCGAAGATTGGTTCCTGCACTTTCAGGATGTAGGCGCTTACGGTCGTCTGGTGCATCTGCAACCCATGAAGTGGGTGAACGACTGGCCTGTTATCGGCATCGACAAGGACGGTGACGGCTGTGGTGAACCCGTATTGACTTATAAGAAACCGAACGTGGGCAAGACCTATCCCATCTGTACCCCGCAGGAGAGTGACGAGTTCGATGGTTACACGCTGTCTCCGCAGTGGCAATGGCATGCCAATATCAACGAGAAGTGGGCATACTGCGCAGGCGACCGTAGTTTTATACGTCTTTACTCCTACCCGGTGGTAAACGAATACAAGAATCTGTGGGATGTAGCCAACCTGCTTTTACAAAAGACTCCTTCCAACAATTTCACGGCTACCATGAAGCTGACCTTCAAGCCCGTAAAGAAGTACAAAGGCGAACGTACCGGACTGGTCGTGATGGGTATGGACTACTCCGGACTGATTTTGGAGAATACGGACAAAGGCCTGGTTCTTTCACAGGTTTCTTGCCCGAAAGCCGATAAAGGTAAGCCGGAGCAGGTTAACGGAAGTGTGGACTTGACTGATAATACGGTTTATCTGAGAGTGAAGTTCAGCACCGACGGAAAGAACATCAAAGGCAGTGAAGGCGGGCATGACCTCGTGGTGATGTGCAACTTCAGCTACAGCCTTGACGGAAAGAAGTATCAGCCACTCGGCCAGCCGTTCCAGGCAAAAGAAGGCAAATGGATTGGAACTAAGGTAGGCATGTTCTGCACCCGTCCCGCTATCGTCACCAATGATGGCGGCTGGGCTGATGTAGACTGGTTCAGAATCACCAAGAAATAAGTATCGTATCCGCCTTCCGAGGGATATATATACCCGGCGTGAGGGGTCTATATATCCCTCGTGTTGCATCTATATATCCCTCACGACAGATCTATATATCCCTCGCGATGCATCTATATGCCCCTCACGAGGGATATATAGTTCCCACAAACCACCTGCATAAGCGTATGCTTCTATCTCGCTTTTTATGCTTATATTTGCACTGGATTAATAGAAACAACGTATGAAAAGACTGATAATATTTGATTTGGACGGCACATTGCTGAATACCATTGCCGACTTGGCGCAAAGTACAAACCATGCTCTGCATGCATTGGGATATCCCACACACGAAGAATCCGCTTATAACTTCATGGTGGGCAACGGAATCAACAAATTGTTTGAACGCGCCCTGCCCGAAGGGGAGAAAAGCGAGGAAAACGTATTGCGTGTACGCAAGGAATTTATTCCCTACTACGATGTGCACAATGCCGACAAGAGCCGCCCCTACCCCGGCATTTCCGAACTGCTGGAACAGTTACAGGCAAAGGGATTGCAGATAGCCGTCGCATCGAATAAATATCAGGCCGCCACCCAAAAGCTGATAGCTCATTATTTCCCCGGCATCCGCTTTACAGCTGTATTCGGGCAACGGGAAGGTGTGAACGTGAAACCGGACCCGGCTATTGTGGAAGATATTCTTGCTATAGCCAAAGTAGCTAAAGAAGATGTGCTTTACGTAGGAGATTCAGGTGTGGATATGCAGACGGCAATCAATGCCGGTGTCACTTCCTGCGGTGTAACATGGGGCTTTCGTCCACGCGCTGAGTTAGAAAGTTTTCAGCCGGATAACATTGTAGATAAAGCAGCGGATATTCTGAAATTAATAGGGTAGCGAATAAAAGCCCACCTTTTCCACCGGAATTTCCCCATTGAAGCGGCTAAAACCACTTAATATTGCATGCATAATACCAAAACAGAAAAACAATGATAAAGAAATGGCTGTTGGTACTCCTCGCCGTTTGCTGCGTGGAAGGCAATGTAAAAGCACAACAAGAAGAAAGTAACCTGAAATTATGGTACGACAAACCGGCTACACAGTGGGTGGAAGCTCTACCATTGGGCAATGGACGTCTGGGGGCTATGGTCTTTGGCGACCCGGCACACGAGCAGTTTCAACTGAATGAAGAAACTGTTTGGGGCGGTTCACCTTATAATAATACCAATCCGAATGCCAAAGAAGCGTTGCCACGCATCCGGCAACTCATCTTTGAAGGCAAAAACAAAGAGGCACAAGCGCTTTGCGGTCCTTCCATCTGTTCGCAAACCGCCAATGGTATGCCTTATCAGACCGTCGGTTCTCTACATCTCGACTTTGAAGGGGTCGATGGGTACAGCAATTATTACCGTGACCTGGATATCGGGAAAGCAATATCCACCACACGTTTCACAGCCGGTGGAGTGACTTATACACGCGAAGCGTTCACTTCTTTCCCCGACCAGCTACTTATTATCCGGCTGACCGCTTCTAAAAAGAAAAGTATATCCTTCACTGCCCGTTACTCCACTCCATATAAAAAGGATGTAGAGCGATGTATCTCTCCCCTCAAAGAGTTGCAACTAAACGGCAAAGCCAACGACCACGAAGGCATCGAGGGGAAAGTGCGGTTTACGGCACTGACGCGCATCGAGCATAATGGCGGCAGCCTGGAAGCATTGTCGGACAGCACTTTGCAAGTCAAGAATGCCAGCAGCGTCACTTTATACGTATCCATAGGGACTAATTTTGTGAACTATCAGGATATTTCGGGTAATGCGCAGACTACCGCCCGGAACTACCTGAAACCGGCTAACAAGAATTATGTAAAAAGCAAAGCAGCTCATATCAGTGCCTATCGGAAATTCTTCGACCGCGTATCACTCGATTTAGGCAGCAATGCACAGACCGGAAAGCCTACCAATCAACGTGTTGCAGAGTTCAGTTCAACCTTCGACCCGCAACTGGCGGCCTTGTATTTCCAGTTCGGACGCTATCTGTTGATATGCAGTTCGCAGCCGGGCGGACAAGCTGCCAATCTGCAAGGAATCTGGAACTACCAGTTGCGTGCACCCTGGGATGGCAAATACACCACGGATATCAATGTGGAAATGAACTACTGGCCTGCCGAGAGCACGTCTTTGCCCGAAATGCACGAACCTTTCCTGCAACTGGTGAAAGAAGCAGCCCTGCAAGGTCGCGAAAGCGCTGCCATGTACGGCTGTCGCGGATGGACCTTGCATCACAATACCGACATCTGGCGCAGTACAGGTGCTGTAGACGGACCCGGATACGGCATCTGGCCTACTTGCAACGCATGGTTCTGCCAGCATTTATGGGATCGTTATCTCTTCTCCGGCGATAAGAATTATCTTGCTGAAGCGTATCCGTTGATGCGTGGCGCTTGTGAGTTTTACCTCGACTTCCTGGTACAGGAACCTAAAAACAACTGGCTGGTAGTGGCTCCTTCCTACTCTCCCGAAAACAGGCCTGCGGTGGATGGCAAGCGGGATTTTGTAGTGGTTGCAGGTACTACTATGGATAATCAGATGGTTTATGACCTTTTCTATAACACCCTCCAGGCTGCCCGGCTGATGAATGAAAACACAGCATTCACCGATAGCCTGCAAATGGTTGCCGCCCATTTGGCGCCCATGCAGGTGGGGCGCTGGGGACAGTTGCAGGAATGGATGGAGGATTGGGACAATCCCAAAGATCATCACCGCCATGTGTCGCACCTCTGGGGGCTGTATCCGGGACGCCAAATCAGCGCTTACCACTCGCCGGTGCTTTTCGAGGCGGCGAAGAAATCACTCATCGGCCGTGGTGACCATTCTACCGGTTGGTCTATGGGTTGGAAGGTTTGTCTATGGGCACGCTTGCTTGACGGCAACCATGCTTACAAGCTGATTACCGAACAACTACACCCTACTTCCGATGAAAAGGGGCAAAATGGAGGTACATATCCGAACTTGTTTGACGCGCATCCTCCTTTCCAGATTGATGGCAACTTTGGTTGTGCCGCCGGTATTGCCGAAATGCTGGTACAAAGCCACGACGGCGCGGTGCATCTTCTTCCTGCTTTGCCCGATGTATGGCAAAAGGGAACATTGAAAGGTATCCGTTGCCGGGGTGGTTTCACCATCGACGAAATGAAATGGGAAAAAGGGAAGTTACAGACGGCTACCATCCGTTCAAGCATCGGCGGCATATTACGTATCCGCACTTCATCGCCGTTATATCTGGATGGGGAAAAATTGGTATCTACCCCACAAGAGGTATGCGGGAACCCGTTGTTGCAATCACAATCCATTCGCAAACCGCTGGTTGCGGCCAACGCTCCGATTTCCATACCGGAATATCCGGCAACATACGTATATGATATTGAAACCGTTGCGGGGGGGGTATACGAGTTTGAGGCTTACAAATGATAATTTACCGGCGTAGCGCCGGAGCAGGGTTTCCTTTCGGATGGGGTATTTTCAGACGCGGATGACGCAGATGACGCAGATTTTAAGGCTGCGCTGTGTCTTTGATTTTTTCGACGCGGATTTAGCGGATTAAGCTGATTAAGTTGATTTTTTACTTTGTTGCTACTACTAAAAGAATCTGCGTCATCTGTGTCATCTGCGTCTGAAAAATTTAAATCCGCTTAATCCGCCCAATCCGCGTCGAAAAAATTAAAACCTCTGTGTCCCCTGTGGTGAAAGAAAAATCACCTGTTGCATTTATATCAGTTGCGCCATCATCCGAAGGGAAACCTTGTTCCGGCGCTACGCCGATAAATTCCCATTTAAAGCAGAATATTTGAGAGAAAGTACTCCTTTTCCCGAATATTCTGCTTTATAACATCTTTAGAGCGGGGTTTAACATTATAATACCACATAGAAAACAAAAAATGCAAGCCTAAAAACAAATATTCCACAATCGGTATTTTACATTCCGATACATTTGCAACAAACAATTAACAGTGTGTACGAACACACTAAAGAAAAAAATCACTTATTTAATTTATAAACATGCAAAGGATGTCTAACAAAATGAAAAACATGCGCACATTTCTGCTATCATTACTGGCAGTGATATCGCTTAGCGTATCAGCGCAGAATGTAACTGTGAAAGGTACGGTTACAGACAAAACAGGAGAAACCGTTATCGGTGCTTCCGTAGTTCAAAAAGGCAATACCAGTAATGGTACGATTACCGATATTGACGGTAATTTTTCTCTCAGTGTTCCCTCTAATGCTACTTTAATTATTTCTTATGTGGGAATGACCACACAGGAAGTTGCTGTAAAGGGACAAAGAACAATCAATGTTGTTTTGGCCGACGATGCACAGGCTTTGGAAGAGGTTGTGGTTATCGGTTACGGTACTGTGAAACGTAAAGACTTGACCGGTTCGGTAGCGACTGTTAGTTCGGATGTACTGGCTGCCGTTCCGGTAGCTTCTGCAACCGAAGCCTTGACCGGTAAAATGGCAGGTGTACAAATCACCACTACTGAAGGTTCACCCGATGCCGAAATGAAAATTCGCGTACGTGGTGGCGGTTCAATCACCGGCGACAACACTCCGCTGTTCATTGTTGACGGATTTCCCGTTGAATCAATCTCCGATATCCCTGCATCGGACATTGAAGACATCACCGTACTAAAGGATGCATCTTCTACAGCCATCTACGGTTCTCGTGGTGCAAATGGCGTAATCTTGGTAACGACGAAATCAGGTAAAGAAGGAAAAGTAAACGTAAGTTATAATGCATATTATAGCTGGAAGAAGATTGCAAAAACCTTGGACGTACTTTCACCGAAAGACTATGCTAAATGGCAATATGAATTAGCTTCACTCATCAAGTCGGACGACTTAAGTTCTTATGAAAACTACTTTGGCGCTTACACCGACATGGACATGTATGACAACATAGCATATAATGATTGGCAAGACTTGACATTCGGACGTACAGGTAATACTTTCAACCATAATTTAAATATCAATGGTGGTAGTGATAAAATTAGATATGCATTCAGCTACAGCCACATGAACGATAAAGCTATCATGGAAGGTTCTAACTATAAACGTGATAACTTTAGCTTAAAACTGAATACCAAACCTGTAAAGAATGTAACGTTAGATTTCTCTGCACGCTATTCGGACACAGACATTAAAGGTGGTGGCGCCAATGATGTCAGCAGTACCTACGATTCTGACAAGCGTTTGAAATATGCTGTAATCTATACTCCTATACCACTCTCTAATCTTGATACTTCAGCAGGAAGCGCTGATGACGATTTGGGTAACCTTTATCATCCGCTAACCTCTATATCGGATAATGACCGTGAACAAGAGCGCAAAACCCTAAATGTAGCAGCCAGCTTAGGTTGGGAGATATTTAAAAATTTCAAAGTTAAGACAGAAGTTGGTTATGATGACTATCGCAACAGCGATCAACGCTACTGGGGTTTAACAACCTATTATATCAAAAACGTACCGTCTGATGAAAACCAAGGTAAACCGGCCGCTCAATTTGCCAATACAAACCGGCACAAATTCCGTAATACCAATACTATCAGTTACGACTTCTCAAAACTTTTTAAAGGGGACAGTCATCACTTAAATGCTATGATAGGACATGAATGGATTATCACTAAATCTAAAGTATTGACCGATATTGTCCATGGTTTTCCTGAATCTTTCACTTCACAAGATGCGTGGAAATATTCTTCACAAGGTGTACCTTTCTCTATTGATAATTACATCAACCCGGACGACAAACTATTGTCTTATTTCGGTCGTGTAAACTACGACTTTGAAAGCAAGTATTTAGTAAGTGCCACTTTCCGTGCTGATGGTTCATCTAAATTCGCATCTGGTAATCAATGGGGATACTTCCCTTCAGCAGCTGTTGCATGGCGCATGTCTTCTGAAAGCTTCATGGAAGGTACTAAATCTTGGTTAGACGATTTAAAACTACGTTTTAGTTATGGTACCGCTGGTAATAACAACATTCCTTCAGGACAAATGAACTTAAACTATATTTCCTCTGCTACGTCATGGATTAACGGTTTCAGCAACTATTGGGCAGCATCAAAAACGATGCCTAATTCCGATTTAAAATGGGAAACAACTATTACCCGTAATATCGGTCTGGATTTCACTGTTTTGGGTGGTAAATTAAATGGTAGTGTAGAAGCTTATTTAAATACAACAAAAGACTTGTTGATTCAATTCCCCGTTTCCGGTACAGGATATGATTACCAATACCGTAACATGGGGAAAACTCAAAATAAAGGTATTGAAGCATCCCTTAACTGGACAGCAGTCGACAAGAAGAACTGGGGCTTAAGTTTCAGCGCCAACATCGGATTCAACAAAAACGAAATTAAAGACCTTGGCATTATGAACGACTTTGGAGCAGAAACCTACTGGGCTTCTTCTGAAATAGGATACGACTTTTGGATTGCAAAAGGTGGTTCAGTCGGTAAAATGTATGGCTATCGTTCTGCCGGCCGTTATGAAGTTAGTGACTTCGAGGGTTATGACGCAACAAGCAAAAAGTGGATATTGAAAGAAGGTGTAGTTGATGCTTCTGCCGTAGTTGGGACACTTCGGCCAGGTATGATGAAGTTACAAAACATTGATGGAAGCGAAGACAACAAAGTTACAACCGCTGATCGTGAAATTATCGGTGATGCCAATCCTCTGCATACAGGAGGTTTCACAATCAATGCACGTGCTTATGGTTTTGACTTAAGTGCAAACTTTAACTGGAGCTTTGGTAACGATGTTTATAACGCTAATAAAATTGAATTTACCCAAACCGGTAAATACCAATATCGTAACATGATTTCAGATATGGCTGACGGTAAGCGTTGGACAAATCTGAATGCTGATGGAACTATTTGCAATGACCCGGAACAATTGGCAGCCATGAATGCCAACACTACTATGTGGTCTCCTTATACTGCCCGTATGGTCTTTAGTGATTGGGCGGTAGAAGATGCTTCATTCTTGCGTTTGAATACACTGACACTGGGTTACACCTTACCGAAAGCATTAGTAAGCAAGGCTAAGATTCAAAATCTCCGTTTCTACGTAACCGGTTATAACTTATTCTGTCTTACAAACTACTCAGGATATGATCCTGAAGTATCCACTATCCGCAAAACAAACTTAACTCCGGGCGTTGATTATTCAGCATACCCCAAGAGCCGCCAGTTTGTAGTAGGTGTTAACTTGAATTTTTAAACCAAGTAATTAAGAAAAAGAAATATGAAAAGATTTATATATATATCCCTTTTATCTTTGTCGCTGATGGGTACAGTATCCTCTTGCGATTTGGATGCACCGGCACAATCTGCAATGGAAGAACCGAACCTGTTTGCTGTAAAAGAATTGGCAGAAGCTGCCGTTATGGGTGTTCACCAATCTTTTGGCGAAACCAACTCTTATCGTGGTCGTTTTCTTCCCTTCTACGGAATTAATTCGGATATAGAATGGATTAACAACATAGATGCAGCGAAAGTTGTAGACGATAACAAATACGAACTCTGCACATACGCAGCCCGTCCAACCAATGGTCAAATGAACACCTCCAACAATGCATGGGCCAAATTTTATGAAGGTATTGAACGTGCCAACTTATGTATCCGTGGTCTAAAAACTTATTCCAATCTTGAAGACCCAGACTTTGCCCAACTTCTAGGTGAAGCTATGACACTAAGAGCTGTACTTTATCTGGACTTAGTTAAAGGTTGGGGAGATGTACCTGCACGTTTTGAGCCTAATACTTCAGAAACCGTTTATCTTCCAAGAACTGATAGAGATGAAATTTATCTCCGCCTTTTGAATGATTTGGATGAAGCGGCAGACATGGTACCTTGGCCCAACGGTTCGGATGTCACTAAAAGCACAGAACGCGTTAACAAAGCTTTTGTAAAAGGACTCCGTGCACGTATCGCTCTTTATGCCGCCGGATACAGCCAACGTGCTGACGGCGTACGTAGAAGTACTAACCCCGAACTTAGTGTTGAAAAAATGTATACTATCGTAAAGGACGAATGCGAAGATATCATCAAACATAGTGGCTGTAAGTTAGGCTCATTCAAAGAGAACTTTACTAAATTGTGTCAAGACAACACAACAGCCGGTGGTGAATCAATATGGGAAATTCCATTTGCCAGCGGACGTGGTCGTGTCCTTTATACATTCGGTGTAAAGCACCAAGCTGCCGACCAATATACATCCCAAGCACAAGGTGGGGTTAACGGCCCGTTACCTTATCTATTCTATGATTATGATGTAGAAGATGTCCGTCGTGACATTACATGTGTACCTTACGAATGGGGTAAGAATTTAGTTGATGGAAAAGCAAAACAAGAATTACGAAGCCTGAAGAGCTGGTGCTTTGGCAAATTACGCTATGAATGGATGAACCGTATTGTAACGTCTACCAATGATGACGGCGTAAACTGGCAGTATATGCGTTTAGCCGACGTTTATCTGATGGCCGCTGAAGCAATCAATGAATTGGACGGTAATCCTACCAATGCAGCCCAATATTTGAAGCCTATTTTAGACCGGGCCTTACCCGCCACTAAAGTTACAGCCTACATGAAAGCTGCGACAGCCAGTCATGACGCATTCTTCAATGCTATTGTGGAGCAACGTGCATTTGAGTTTGCCGGTGAATCTTTGAGAAAGGCAGACCTTATCCGTTGGAATCTATTGAAAACAAAACTGGATGAAGCCAAAGACAAGATGAAGAAATTGGCACGACGTGAAAGTCCATACGATGATCTTCCTGAAAAACTTTACTACAAAACCGACACAGATGGCGAGTCCCTCCTTTTTTACGGATTAAATCATGGTGAAACAGGCAACGCTCCTACCGGTTATGAAAGTATCACATGGATTAATACGGAGAAATTACCCGATGCATTAATTGAGGTTCTTTATCAAAAGAATCCTGACGAAAACCAATACTGGCCTATTTGGCAAACATTCGTCGACAGCAGTAACGGTACACTCTCCAACAACTAATACATTGTCGAACATATACAATAAAGATTATTATGAATAAATTCAAGAAATATACATATCTGTTAGGGTTGGCATGCGCCGCCCTGACAGCAGCATGCGATGACCAAAGTGATGAAATCACCTCTTTGGAGCACGATCACCTATTTGCACCTTTCGGTCTGGAAGCAAAGGTTAACAATACTATTGATGTACGTTTAAGTTGGACTCTTAACTCCGAAGCTTCGCTTTACGATATAGAAATCTTTGCCAATGACAGCTTGACATTCCAAGGAACTCCGGTACGTACCTATACCGACATTACGGCTGAGCAAATGCCTTATGACGTAATCGGCCTTGAAGGTGACACCAAATATTCAGCCAGATTGATGTGCAAAGGTGGCAAAATAGCCAATTCCAAATGGAACGGTGTATTTTTTAAGACTGACGCTGAAAAGCTTTTGAAAGAAGTAGACGAAGATGACCTTACAGCATCTTCAGCCACACTATACTTTGAATTAAACAGAACATATACCGAGGTAGTATTAACTCCGGAAGAAGGAGAATCTATAAAACAATCCATTTCAAGCGAAGACCTTCAAAATGGAAAAGTCATAGTCAACGGACTTTCCGGCAATACCACCTATACGGCAAAATTGCTAAACGGTGAAAAAAACTGTGGCTCTCGCACTTTTACTACGTTGATTGACCCAACTACCGCAATAGTAGTATCACCTGATGGGAAATCTTTACAAGATGCTGTAGCTGAAGCGACAGCAAGTAAAAATCTTATTCTTGTTCAGGCGGGCACTTATAACATTGATGAAATAGACATCGATAAAGAAGTGCAGATTATCGGTGAACGTTTCAAGAACAAACCTGTCTTGGTAGGTAAATTCAATATGCTCGAAGGTTCGGGAATCATAATGCGAAACATCATTATGGACGGTAATAATTTCAAAGTAAAAAGAATGTTTTCATACGAAGACGGAACCACAGCCAAAGAAGTAAAGATTGAAGCCAGTGAAATCAGAGGTTACAAGGAAGGTGTATTCGTTATCAACAACACTGCGAAACCTATCACGGTAGATGCTATTACTATCAACAACTGTCTTATCTATGACATCGCTTGTGATGGTGGAGATTTCCTTGACAGCCGTTCAGGTACAATCAAAGCTTTGACTATAACAAATAACACCGTCTATAATTGTTCCCAAATGAAAGGACGTGAATTTATCCGTATTGATGGCGACGCTGACAAGAAACCATGGAATCCTGCTGTCACCGAATATACCATTAAATTGGAAAAGAACACGATAGTTGGTGCTGGTAAGACTTTCAAACGTCTGATGTACGTCAGATATACAGGCGCAAAAGTTACCATGAAGAGCAACCTAATTATGAACTTCTCAGGTTATCTAAATGACCAAAAGTATATTGAAGCTAAAAACATTACAGCCAGCAATAACCGTTATTACAACGCAAAAAATGCAGGTATAATTCAATATAAGAGCGGTGATGAAACAATCGTTGCATTTACTGACGACAATTGTGTAGCGGCTAAGTTTGTAGATCCCAAGTTTAAGGATGAAGCCAATGGAGACTTCACTATCACAAATGAAGACCTTATTATTGATAAGGTGGGTGACCCGCGTTGGCTAAAATAATAATAGCATCATTTTTATAAATTAATAAAAATATCAAAGCGCCTACTTCATTTCCTAGAAGCAGGCGCTTTTTTACCTTATATTCCAATTCCCATGCGGGCATATCTAAAACTATGTATTTCATCCTATAGGGCTCGATATCACTGCAAAGCTTGATGATTACCTGCATGGAACATACTGGTAATCAATATTCTCACACTTTAATATCACCTTACCAATAATACAGTATCACTTTATACACGATAAATCAAAACTTTACTGTTGATACAGTAACACTTTACCGATGATACAGTAATGCTTTACCACTAGTAAAGTGTTACTGTACCAACGATAAAGTGTTACTGTACAATGGATAAAGAATCCATAAAGTCATTAGTCGTTGATAATAAGCACTTAAGTAAGATTACAGATAAACACAAACATCAACAATGCGAAACGCCATACTAAGAACAAGAGACCACTGGCGGAGGGAAAAAACGTTTTTATAAACCGACGGTACATCCTCTATTCTTTTTTCAACAAATTAGGAGTATATTTGCAAACAACTCAAAAATAAATATATGAAAAACAATATCCTTTTATCTGTCTGCCTGATACTATTCTCCACCGCCATCTACGCGCAACCCAAAGGCATCCCCTGGCAACACGGTCCCTTGCAAGTTTCCACTAACTCCCGCTACCTGCAACACGCAGACGGTACACCGTTCTTTTGGCTGGGAGACACAGGTTGGCTACTCCCTGAGAGATTAAACAGGGATGAAGCCGCATATTATTTGCAGCATTGCAAAGAAGCAGGTTTCAATGTCGTGCAAGTACAAACCGTCAACGGAGTACCTGCCATGAACATCTACGGACAGTCTTCCCATCCATACGGATACGATTTCAGCCGGATAGACCAACCGGGTATTTACGGATACTGGAACCATATAGACTATATCATCGACACGGCAGAGCGACAAGGTATCTACATCGGCATGGTATGCATCTGGGGCGGATTGGTAAAAGCCGGACTGATGGACACGGCACAAGCGAAAGCCTACGGAACATTCCTCGCCAATCGTTACAAAAACCGCCCCAACATCATCTGGATAATAGGCGGCGACACATACGGCAATATAAAAACAGAAGTATGGGATACACTCGCTTCCACCATCAAGACCATAGACAAAAATCACTTGATGACTTTCCATCCTTTCGGGCGGACGCTATCGACAACCTGGTTTAATGACGCCTACTGGCTGGACTTCAACATGTTCCAAAGCGGCCATCGCAGATATGGACAAAGCAAAGATTATACAAACAGCCTGCTGCCCCCCGGAACGGAAGAGGACAACTGGAGATATGTGGAGCAGAGTCATTCGATGAAACCCATGCGCCCCGTCATCGATGGCGAGCCTTCTTACGAAGCTATTCCCCAAGGGCTTCATAACCCCAAGGAAGGTTTCTGGAAAGCGGAAGATGCGCGTAGGTATGCCTACTGGTCAGTCTTTGCCGGAGCTTTCGGGCATACCTATGGACACAACTCCATCATGCAATTCCTGAAACCGGGTGTCAATGCGGCATACGGCGCCACGAAGTTATGGTATGACGCCTTGAATGACGAAGGATACAACCAGATGAAACACCTAAAAAAGCTGATACTCGCCTTTCCTTTCTTTGAACGTATCCCTGACCAAAGCATTATTGCCGGGAAGAACGGAGAGAAGTACGAACGTCTCATCGCTACACGTGGTGAAGATTACCTGCTGGTTTATAACTATACGGGGAGAACGATGGAAATCAATATAGACAAGATTAGCGGAAAAGCCAAGAAGGCATGGTGGTATTCGCCACGCAACGGGAACGTGACGTATATCGGAGAGTTCCGCTCCAAAACAATCACCGTGAAACCCGAAGGCTGTCAGACTGGCGGAAACGACTGGGTATTGATTGTCGCTGACAGTAGCAAGGACTATATATCCGATTCTTCGCCTTACAACTCTCTTTTCAAGGCTGCGGATGCGCATTCCAAGCTTACTGTTTCAACACCTTGTCCCTGTATTCCGTCGGCGTCATTCCCATCTTGTTCTTGAAGCACTTGCTGAAGTAACGTGGGTCATTGATACCCACCATATATGAAATTTGCGTCATGGAATATTCACCCGTCTCTATCAACTGCACGGCACGATTGATGCGCATATCCTTGATAAATTCTATAGGTGCCAAACCGGTCAACGTCTTCAGCTTCTTAAAGAAAACCGAACGGCTGACAGCCAACTCCTGTACCAAATCATCGACTACCAAATCACCGTTATCCATATTCTTCTCCATCAATTCCAGAAGCTTATCCATGAACTTGCGGTCGTTGGAAGACATAATCGGTGCCTTCTTTTCTTCTTTATCCTCCTCCAACGACGAAGAAGACGAAGAAGCCACCCCGGCAGGCATCAGGTCTTCACGATACAAAGCTTGCAACTTTTGCCGTTGCGTCAGCAGGTTTTTCACACGAGCCTTCAGATAAGTGGCACTGAAAGGTTTGGTTATATAATCATCCGCTCCATATTCCAATCCCTCCAACTTGCTTTCGATGGAAGTCTTGGCAGTCAGCAGCACAATGGGAATATGGCTCGTAGTCATGTCCGCACGCAGTTCACGGGTCATGGCGATGCCATCCTTTTCCGGCATCATCACATCACTGATGATGATATCAGGCAGAAACTTCAACGCTTTGTTCCAACCCTCCATACCGTTCTCCGCTTCTACAACACGATATTCCGGGGAGAAGATGCTACGCAGGAAGAGCCGTAACTCCGAATTGTCTTCCACCAAAAGCATGACGCCTTTAGAGTTTCCCGTTTCTTCTTCCTCAGCCATGCCTTCTTCCTCCGTATGTCCATGAGCCGCCTCATCCTGATTACCGGCAGGCTTGGCCACCTCCATACCGGCAGTGGCATCATCCTGCATGAATTCAACGGACTCATCATAATGCCCTTTACCCTTCTGGAAATCAACCTTGAAGCAACTCCCCTCTCCCAACTTGCTATCTACTGAAATCAAGGCTTTGTGCATTTCAACCAACTCCTTCACCAATGACAGGCCAATACCTGTACTGGACTGATTGAACAGATTTCGATCCACCAGATTTTCAAAACGCACAAAGATGGACTTTTTCTTATTCTCCGCAATGCCGATACCCTGGTCTTGCACACCAATCGAAACGGTATTCTCGTCCTCATGGATAAAGACTTTTATCATCTTTCCATTGGGTGTATATTTAAAGGCGTTGGACAACAGATTAAATACAATCTTCTCGTACTTATCGACATCCACCCATAAATAGAGTTCCCCTTTCTCCGTCTCAAACAAGAAATCAATCTGATGCTCTTCGGCTACGGAATCGAAATTCTCCATAATCTTACGGGTAAATGCCACAACTTCGATGCGCTGCACCTGCATCTTCATCTTCTTATTCTGAATTTTACGGAAGTCGAGTATCTGGTTAATCAGGCGCAACATGCGGTTCGTATTCCGTTCCACCACCTGCAACTGTTCGCGGGCATCCGCCGGTAGCGAAGCATTCTCCAACACATATTCCACCGGACCGGAAATCAACGTCAGCGGAGTGCGCAGTTCGTGGGAGATATCCGTAAAGAAGCGCAACTTCATATCCGTCATCTGCCGTTCCATGAACACCCGGTGCTTCAACCGGTAGATAGTGAACAGGATGTAAACGGCTGTCACGATAATCAGCAAAATGAAAAGCACATACAGGAAGTAAGCAAACGGAGTCTCCCAAAAGGACGGGAGAACTTCGATATCAAGCAAACGCGTATTTTCCGTCCACACCCCATCGGCATTGGTAGAACGGACTTTAAAGACATAATGTCCTTTCGGCAGGTTGGTATAAGTAGCCACGCGCTGCTTGCCCACATAGTTCCACGCCTTTTCAAAGCCATCCAGAATATAAGCGTACTGTATTTCGGAAGGCGCCGTATAGTCGAGCGCGGCAAACTGTATCGTAAAGATGTTCTCTTTATGCGAAAGCTTCAACTCGCGCGTATCATCCAGCCCCTGTTGCAACACCGAACCTTCTCCCGGAACCACATCTTCATTGGCTACCAGCAGTTTGGAGAACACAATCGGCGGGACATAACTACTCTTACGAATGGAATCGGGATTGAAAACAAAGATGCCATCGCTTGCTCCGAACAGGATATTTCCCCACGAAGTATAGGCTGACGCCGCTTCACTGAACCTCACCTGGAAAGAGATACGCTTATCTACATAGTTTTCAAACTTTTCTTCGGCAGGAATGAATTTGCTGACACCATTCTCGGTACTCATCCAGAGATTACCCTTATCGTCCTCGCGTATGGAGAGCAGTACATCCGAAGGCAGGCCGTTCTGCACGCAATAGGATTTGAACATGGCGTGACCGTTTTCGTCGATAGACACCAGCTTATTCAAGCCACCGCCAAAAGTAGCCAGATAAAGCTCCTTCTCCCGGGTGGAAATTATCCAATGCACATCATTGTTGCTCAGGCTGTGAATATCGTCCGTCACGCGTACAAAGTGGTGGAACACGGCGTCTTCGGGAGATTTAAAGTCAGCATTTACCATCAAGGCGCCTACGGTAGTACCTATCCAGATGTTCCCCCGATGGTCGCCGGTTATGAAACGGGCTTTATAACAGTCGTCAATGGGATACCCTTTGAGGTTATTGCGATGATTGACAAAGATTTCCCTTCCACCCTGATTGCGCGTCAGGTAATTCACGCCACCGGCAAAGGTCGCTACCCAGATGCGGCCGCGCGCGTCTTCGTAAACGCAATATACATTGTCGTCGCTCAAGCTGTAAATATCATCCTTCTGATATTGATAACGGGTCAGTTTATAATGCATCGCCCCTTGTGGTTCCGCCTTCACCAGCCCGTCCCCCTTAGTGGCAATCCAAAGGTTATTCTTGCTATCTTGCCGGATGAAGTACACATTCCCTATCAGCGGAGTGCCCGTGCGGGATATCGTTCCTGCTTCGGTGAGATAACCGAGTTCTTTATGTTTTTTATCGTAGACACGCAACTTGCTGTCCTTCAGACCTACCCAGAGGTTATGCTCCTTATCCTCGCAAAGCGCACGCACCTCATTGCTCAGTGACTCATACCGATGGGGTTCGGGAGTCACCATCCTGAACTGGGAAGGGCGGAAAGTAATCTTTTCCAGTCCTTTGGAATGCGTACACATCCACAGATTACCTTGCCTGTCGGAGAAAGCGGAGTGAATTTTATTGGAGAAACGCCAATCGGCATCAGTCAGCCCGTTATAGAAAGGGCACAAGCTATTGCTCTCCCTGTCGAAACGTGAAAAGCCGCCACCGTAGGGATGCACCCACACCGTACCGTAAATATCTTCGTGCACATGGAAAGCCGGACGCGAGCGATCGGTGCTGGTGGGCTCCACCTTGACAACTTCCATTTTCAGTACTTTCGTCTTCGGGTTGAAATGAGCCACCGTACCGGAAATCTCCTGTTCAAACCATATCTCCGAGTTTCGGTCCACATAAATGGAACGAACCGGCGCTTTCGGCAAACGGGACGCTTCGATATGCTCCGTCGTCTTAGATTGGAATTTATAGATAAAGAAACCATCGGTAGCAGTCACAATCACCATTTCCCGCTCATTCAGTTTCCGGATAGCTACAACCCGTGACGAAACGGGCAACTGGAGTAGCCGGAATTGCCCGTCCCTCTTCTGATAGCGCCATACACGCCCATTGCCTGAGCCAAAGAATATCTCATCGCCGTGTTCCTGGGCTGCATAAAAGAGCTGCCCCGCCATATCTTCCTGCTTGGACGTCTCCACAAAATAAGAAACGAATTTCTCTCCTCCGGCAGGGAGCATAGCCAAACCATTGTTAGTCAACAACCATTCATTGCCCGACGTGTCTTCGTACACATTATATATATGAGTGGCCTGCAACATGCCCGTTTTTTCAGAGTACCATTCCGACGTGAGAAGGTATGTATCGGGAGCCGTTTTTATCCGGATAGCCCCTTCTTTTTCCGTAAGCAGCCAGACGGAACCGCTAGGCAAGATTTTGATGGATGCAACGGTAGCTGCTGAGCCGCTCTTGTCCGTGGCAGGCACACGTTCGAATACCTCCGAACGGGGGTCAAAACGAAAGACATGGTTATCGTAGGTCTGTAACCAAAGAAAGCCATATTCATCTTCAAACATCTGGTCGATGCGGTTGTTCGTCAAATCGATTTGGTTATCGAGTTTCGCTTTGTAAGTTCTGAAAGTATATCCGTCGAACTTATTGACTCCGTCCCAGGTGGAAAGCCATATATTTCCTTTTCTGTCCTGCAAAATACTCATAACGGTATTTTGGGAGAGTCCGTCTTCTGATGAATAATGAGTAAAAAAACAATCAGGCTGCGCTTTGACCGACAGCGCACACAGTAAACCGGCAATCAGATATAAGATTCTTTTCATAATGAGTCCATTCTATGCGGTAAAGATACATATTTCAGTGAAAAATCCTGTATCTTTGTTTTTATTTTAAGTATCAACCATGAAACAGTTTATCTTCTTTTTAATCTTATTTCTGTCAGTAAATAGTTCCGTTTCGGCTCAGTCCGATACAATAAGCTATGGGGTTCTCAAAAACATGCCCGCTTTCTACAAGCAACTCAAGCAACAACTCACCTACCCCGAAGCATGGGGAAACTCATCCACAAAGGACTTCCGGCAGTGGAGGACGAATGCGCGCAGCATTGTGATGGAATGCATGCAGAACCTGCCGCCAGCCTCCGGGAAATACAATATGACAATCGTCGCGACAGAGCAGCGAGACGGCTACGAAGCCCGTAAAATACGGTTTAACGTCTCCGATTGGTACAGCATACCGGCCTATCTGCTGGTTCCCGCAGGTAAGGGTCCCTTTCCCGCCATCGTCATGCTTCACGACCACGGGGCTCATTTCTCGATTGGAAAAGAGAAGATGGTTCGTCCGTTCGGAGTGTCTCCTGAGGTTCTAGCGAATGCCGAAGACTGGGCGACACGCTGCTACGACGGACAATATGTCGGTGACTACTTCGCGCAAAACGGTTATGTGGTATTAGCCATAGATGCCTTGTTCTGGGGAGAGCGCGGACGGAAAGAGGGTGTAAACTATGAAGGGCAGCAAGCGCTGGCTTCAAACTTCCTGCAAATGGGGGCTTCCTGGGGGGCATTCATCAATATAGATGATGTGCGCAGCGCTGAGTTTCTGGCTTCGCTGCCTATGGTTGACAAGGAGAAAGTAGGATGCCTGGGCTTTTCCATGGGGGCTTACCGTTCGTGGATGCTCTCGGCTCTCACCGATTGTGTCAAGGCTTCGGCATCTGTCTGCTGGATGAATACCACCGAGCATCTGATGAGTCTTACAAACAATCAAAACAAAGGCGGCTCGGCCTATTCGATGCTCATTCCGAATCTTAGGCGCTATCTTGATTATCCGCATACGGCAAGTATCGCCTGCCCCAAACCGACGCTGTTCTTTAATGGAAGCAAGGACAAGCTCTTTCCGGTGGAGGGAGTGAAGGATGCGTACCAAACCATGCGTGCCGTGTGGAAGAGCCAGGGCGCGGAGGACAGGCTTGTGACCAAGATATGGGAGGAGAAGCATTTCTTTAATAAAGATATGCAAAGGGAAACGCTGGAATTCTTCAACAGATGGTTCATTACCCGCCCTTCTGAAGGGGAAAGAGAGCGGTTCTGAGGGATATATAGACCTGTCGCGAGGGATATAAAGACCTATCATGAGGGATATATAGATGCCACACGATAGAGCTATATATCCCTCGCGAGGCATCTATATATCTGTCACCCCCTTATTTAATAAGATGCTTTTTTATCCATACTAAATGCCCGTATTCCGTATCTTCCGACGTCCAATGTTCATTGATTGGGGTGATAAGGGTTTCCTTCGGGCAATGCAGCACATTATAAACAATATAGCTTGTGGTGGGCGGACACGTATCATCATTGTATCCCCAAGTGAGATAAACGGGTACTTTTATCTGCCGCGCAAAGTTCACTACATCATAGTAAGCCATTGTTTTCAGCTTGTCGGGAGTATCCATACCGTCTACGCGGAAGAAATGGGGATAACCTCCGGCACGTCCCGCCTTATATCCCGCCATGTCGCTGAGGGCAGGATGATTGGCAACACAAGCGGTGACACGTTCATCCAGTCCGGTGGTTATCAAGGCTAATGCGCCGCCCTGGCTGCCGCCTTGCACAATGATGTTTCTACCATCCCACTCGGGCAAGGAAGTGAGGAAGTCAATGCTGCGGACACATGCCAGATACACACGTTTCATGTAATAATTGTCACGATTATCCAGTCCGTTGGACAAATATCCGTTCTCCCTGCCACTAAAAGCGCTGCTGATTTCCTTGAATTCGGCTTCCGTCATTTCGGGATTCAGACCATGGATTTCCATTTCAAAACGGATGCAGCCCTGCTCGGCATAATACTTATGGCGCAATGGCTCCTTGATAGTCTTGATGCCTGCGCCCGGAGGGCAGAGAACTACGGGACAAGAGGCTTTTGTCCTGTTCTTGGGGCAAGTAAGGTATCCGTAGATGCTCTGACCGCGATTATTGAGTTGCAGTTTAATGAGATAGCAATCTATCTTGTCGGTAGAATACTTTTCTACCCATTTCTTTGTAAAGTTCAGGGGATATTTGGCTGCTTCGGCTTTGTTTTTCTGCCAGAACTCTTTGAAATCGGCAGGCAGTTGTGTGTAGGGTTGCAGTTTTTCGGGCGAGAAACCTACTTTCACATGGTGCTTATAGGTCTTATCTCCGACGGTTGCCTGCAAACGGCAATCGCGAAATCCGGGTTGCTTCATAGTGCCGATGGTGATTACGGCTTTCCCGTCTTTCAAGACAACAGCGCCTTTGGTATCGGCGGGCATCATGTCGTCACCAAGTTCATAGGTCACCGTGACCCCATCCTGAGGGATGCCATATTTATAGAATTGTATTTCTACGGTTGCTTTCTCTCCGGTTTTGTAGAGCCAGTCGGCATGGTTGGGTACGGTCACCCAAAGTACATCACTACGGTAAGGATAATTTTCGGCGTATACTGAAAGTATCAGAGAAGCCAGGAAGGTAATAGATAATAAGATTTGTTTCATTATAGTATGTTATTGTTATGCTTTTCATTCACGAAAAATACAGGTTTATACTTTTGATAAATCGGAATTTAGGAGCGTGTATTCATAGAAAGGGACGAACACGGAGACACGGAGACACAGAGATAAAAAGATAAAGGAGGAAAAGAAAAGAGACTGGGAGTTGGCGACTACGTCGCGGGAATACTCTGTTTCCCACGACTCTCTTTTATCTCTCGCGAATTTATTCGCATTAATCTCTTTCATCTCCAAATATTTCTCTAAAAGATTAAACTCTGCGTCTCTGTGTTAGTCACTAAAAGATAAAGGATAATTTAATGAAGAATTCTTCTTTCACCACAGAGGACACGGAGGTCACAGAGGTTTTAATTTTTTCGACGCGGATTGGGCGGATTAAGCGGATTT
>NZ_CAUFUE010000035.1 GCF_959029255.1 uncultured Bacteroides sp.
TGATCAGTCCTAAATTACCCTCGTTAATCAAGTCGGGCAAACTCAAACCTTGGTTCTGGTACTGTTTGGCTACAGATACAACGAAACGTAGATTGGCACGTGTCAATTTCTCCAGTGCAACACGGTCACCTTTACGGATGCGCTGAGCGAGCTCCACCTCTTCTTCAACAGTAATGAGGTCTTCACGTCCGATTTCCTGCAAATACTTGTCAAGAGAAGCGCTCTCTCTGTTAGTGATACTTTTTGTAATTTTTAGTTGTCTCATTCTTCTAAAACAGATTTGGGTTGCAAAGTTACGACAATTTATTTTGATACAAACAATCTTACCCTAACTTTTTCACCTAATTTATACCTTATCACATATAACAAAAAGGATGTCGACAAATGTTTTGCCGACACCCCCTTTTCGTTTTTGTTTGCGATTATTACAACCCTTTGGATTTACGATTGAACGATGTACGATTTACGATTGAAGTTACCACACTATATTTTAGACTAATACCTAATACTCTAAATCTTTATTTTACATCTTCACTTTATATCTTTACTTTGTACCTAACACCTTATCAATCAAAACTAATCTCAATCGTACATCGTAAATCGTCAAATCGTAAATTCATAAAATCCATTATTCCTGAGTCAAATCAACCGCAAAGTTACCACGCTTACCGGAGGGGAATATACCTGTGAGGAAGAGTACCTGGTCAGGGGATTTCACAGCTGCCTTCATCACATTTTCCAAATCTTCTACAGTACGCATCTGCTGGCCGTTAGCTTTCAGGATAATGAAACCCTTACGGATACCGGCATCTGCCATTTTACCGTTGGAAACACCGGTAACTTGCAAACCATAGCCCAAGTTGAGCTGTTTCTTCAAATCGTCGGATACGGGTTTGAATGCTGCGCCAAGAATATCCATACCGGCATCTTTCACAACTTTCGTCGTACCTTGTTCGTTCTTCAGCGTCACTTCGACAGATTTTTCTTTCTTGTCACGCATCAGTTTCACTTTCACCTTGTCACCCGGACGATGTTTAGCCAAAGCTTCCTGCAGGTCGGCGAACTTATGGATAGCTTTATTATCTATACCGACAATAACATCGTCTACCTTGATATCTGAACCGGCAGCGGAACCACCGTCAACAATTTCACGTACCCAAAGACCGTCTACCACACCGAATTTCTTGCGGGCATCGCTCTTTATCTCACTCAACTTCTTACCGTCTTTGTCGGCAACCTGAGTATCACCCGGTTCTTCGGCAAGAGAAGTGACGCTTACACCTAACTTAACGCGTTGAACAGTACCGAACTGCTTGATATCAGCGACTACCTTCTTCATGATGCTGGTAGGGATGGCAAATCCGTAACCGGTATTAGAACCTGTCGGAGAGAACAAAGCCGCGTTGATACCTATCAATTCACCGGCAGCATTCACCAAAGCGCCACCACTGTTACCTTGATTGATAGCTGCATCGGTCTGAATATAAGACTCAATACTCTTATCACCCATACCCAAAGCACGCGCCTTTGCACTGACGATACCGGCAGTTACGGTGGAAGTCAAATTAAAAGGATTACCTACCGCAAGCACCCATTCGCCTACTTTCAGGGCATCAGAGTCGCCTACAGGAATTGTCGGGAAATCATCGCCTTCAATCTTAATCAAAGCCAAGTCGGTTTCTTCGTCCGTACCGATGATACGGCCTTTGAACTGACGATTGTCATTCAACGTTACGCTGATTTCATCGGCACCGGCAATCACATGGTTGTTCGTCACTATGTATCCGTCTTTAGAGATAATGACACCTGAACCGAAACCGGTACGTTCCGGAGTCTGAATCTGACGCTTCTGTGTACCGCCCCGGCCACCGAAGAAATCACCGAAGATATCTGCAAACGGGTCTCTTACCTCTACTTCCTGTACTTTGGAAGCTTGAGTGGAACGTATATGTACAACAGCATGAACTGAATTTTCTGCCGCTTGTGTCAAATCCACCGGTTGGGCGTCGGCTGCACCATAAGAAGCCAAACGTACGTTGGGGTTTTGCTCAAACATCTCGCTGAAAGCAGCGGGTCTTTCCTTTTGCAACATCTTATAGGTGGTGACACCTGCTATCCCCGAACTGAGGATTACGATTGCTGCAACTCCAAGGATGTTTTTTGTTGTCTGTTTCATACTACTTCTATTCTTTTTTAACTGTTAATATTCGAGTTTTATTTAACATTTCGACGTTAAAATAACGACAAAAATCATTCAGTTATTCCGCTTGTCACTCTTTTTTGTTCTCTTTTAACAGTGAATATTTAGAGCTTAACAGCGATTAACGGCAAGGACTGACAAATTAGCATTTGTGCACGATTACTGACGTGTTAAAAGACTGACATTGAAGACATAAAAAACACATCATCGGTTGAATGCAAACAGATGATGCGTCAGGGTGAAACAGATGATGCGTTTACACCAAACACATCATCTGTTTTCAAGAAGTATATGATACCTTAATAATTCAGGTAATTAATGTCGATGTGGTAACTCCATTGGGGGAAATAGAGGTTACCTCCCTCCCATTCCACCTCGCCACGCTGAAAGTCGACTGTCTCGCTACGCGGATACTTCTTGGCAGGAACCAGCGGCATGCCGTAATCGGTATTCACAATCATACGCCAGGAATCGATACCACCCAGGAAAAAATACTCTTCATCGGCATTGCGGGCATAGGCGGGAATGCCGAACGATTGGTCGACAGGTACCCACCCCACGCCTTCAAAATAAACTTCCGCCCAATCGTGCAGGTTCCATGCATGCGGATGCATCATAAATCCGCTTTGAAAATGAGCAGGGATACCGCTGATGCGGCAAAGGGTAATGAACAACAGGCTGACCTGACCACAATCGCCATGACGGTTGTCCAGGACATATTCCGGGATATTCTCAATCGTGGAATACTCACGGGCTGATGCCCAGGGGAAGTTATCGTTCACCCAACGGAAGATACGCTTTGCCTTTAAATAAGGATTGGTTTCACCGGCTGTCAATTTGTCAGCAAGCGCACGCAGACGTGGCGAAAAGATGATATGCTTTTCGCGTTCGGAAGTATATTCCTTATAAAGGGTGGTAGTTGTATCATAGGGTTGCACGTCTTCCGGTTTAAGGTTATGCCATTCACCATTGGAAGTGTATTCAAAGGTTTCGGAAAAGACGGTAGGTTCACCCTGAACGGCTCGTTTTTCCATGTAGAGGGTACTATGAGTACAATCTTGGGGTGAGAACGTATATTCCGGTTCACTGGCAGCAATGAATTTCACATCTTGCTGGCGGGGCTGGTCGATGCGCGGATAAGGCAACCAACACCGTATCATCTTTCCGGCAGGTACCACATTGGTATCTACCGCTAATGTGTAGGTGACACGCATCCGCTTGGGCGCAACTATCGGCTTTCCTTCTTCCTGAACTGCGGATATGATTTCGGGAAGATTTTCCATATCTACCTTATCACTGCCACTCAAAAAAATTCCTTCCTTGGCAGCCTTGATGTCACAGCAGGATGAATCTATGCGGAACAGATTAGGTCCGGCATTGCGGAAATAACGTTTCTCGCCGTCAAAGCTCATACATTCCAGAGCACCGGAAGCTTCCCACCGGCGCATTTGTTCTTCGGTGACATCCGGTATATATTTGCGGATATAGTCTTTTACCTGAGATTCCGTCAGGCAAAAGTCCGTGAGCAAACGTTGTTGCAGGTCTTCATCCCAGCTGTAAGCCTTGTTCATCGGCTTTGTATTACAAGCGGAAGCAAGGAGGAATAAGGCTACGATATACAGTAACTTTTTCATAAGCGATACATGATTAGTGTTTAGTGTTATTGAAGCACAACCCCTATACCCGGCAAATCAGGTAATGTGATTTTACCTTTTATCACTTCCATACCTTTGAAGCGGTCGTTGGCAATCAGCAAGCTACCGTCCAAATCGGCAAAGTCAACAGCCGGGGAGAATTGTGAAGCTGCGGAAATAGCGCAGGATGTTTCCGTCATACAACCCACCATCACCTTCATATCCAGCGCACGCGCCAGAGTCACCATCTTCCACGCTTCACGCATGCCGGTACATTTCATCAGTTTGATATTGATACCTGTAAAAGCTCCTTTCAGACCGGCAACATCTTTCAGCCGCTGGATGGACTCATCGGCAAATACCGGCAACGGGCTTTGCTGCGTCACCCAGGCTATATCATCCAGTTGTTTTTTCGGCATGGGCTGTTCTATCATGACAATGCCTTTTTCTTTCAACCAGTGTATCATATCGAGGGCGTAATGTTTATCTTTCCAGCCCTGGTTGGCATCAATGGCGATGGGCAGATTGGTGACGGAACGAATGGTCTCAATCATTTCCTTATCGTTCTCCCGTCCCAGCTTCACTTTGAGGATATTGAATTGCTTGGCGCATTCTTTTGTTTTTTCACGCACCACGTCGGCTGTATCTATGCCGATAGTAAAGGTGGTGGAAGGGGTTTTATCTTTATCCAAACCCCAGATTTTGTACCAGGGCGCTTGCAATAGTTTACCTACAAGGTCGTGCAGGGCAATATCTACCGCTGTCTTTGCGGCAGCATCGCCGGGCGAAAGGCTGTCTATATAGGCGAGAATATCTTCCAGTTGAAAAGGATCCGGGAATTGTCCGATGAGTCCCTGCACTTTTTTCAGGAAAGCCATCACGCTATCCATCGTACCCAACTCTTGTTGCAGATAGGGAGGCATGGAGGCTTCACCATATCCTATAATACCGTCGTATTCTATTTCTACCTGCACATCAGGGGTGGTAGTTCGCGAGTAAGTGGCAACCGTGAATACATGGCGCAACTTCAATTCATAAGGGAAAAAACGCAATTTCATCTTGGGTGTCACGCCTGATTTACTATTGACATTGAACAAGGCGGAATTTTTATTTTCTCCGGCAAATACATTATTAATGACCATGCCGGAACCAAGTGCGGCATAAGCGGCGGTCTTCAGAAAGTCTCTTCTGTTTTGCATAATAGTATGTGTTTTTGATTGAATTATAAATGGGAAGTTAGGGAAATGAAGAACTAAGAATGAAGAATGAAGAATTACCTTGCCGCGTGTTTGCATTGCGCAGCCAAATTCTTCATTCTTCATTCTTAATTCTTCATTAAATTATCATTTATAATACTTATTAGTAGCTGTCGTATCAAGTTCCACCTCCTTATTTATATAAGGTAATATACGTGTTGCAAACAAGAGCCTGCCGAGGTTGTATTCATCAAACAACTCATCAGCCGGGTCAAAACTACTGACATGAACATCGCCTTGAGAATGAATGAAACGTTTATTGCCGATATACATTCCGACATGGACAACACGTTCTTTACGTTCAGGGGTTGCCTTACGTCCGAAGAAAATCAAATCTCCCGGTTGGAGATTGCCGAAATCGGGGGCAATATCTATATGTTCGCCCACGTATGCTTGCTGAGAGACATCACGGGGAATAATTATATCGTGCATGAAAAGAATGGTACGCATGAAACCGCTACAATCCACGCCCTTGGAAGAAGTACCTGCCCAAAGATAGGGCACTCCCATCAGGGTATGAGCCGTACGGATGATGCTGGCGGCATCTTGCTTCAAATTAGCACGCCATTTACTTTCGGGCATGGATATGGATTTGGAGATATACCCTTCTCTACCGTCAGGATAAACCACTTTATAGAAAGCACCTTTCGTTCCTTCCCACTTCAGGCGGTTACCGGCTACTACATCGGAGACGGTTTGGGAATCTTGATTGGGTTGGGAATATACAAAGCCGTAGTGCGAAGTTACTACTATTTTTTCCGAATGATTCCAGGCAGCCAGTTCCGCTTTGGTTACAGGATGAACACCGACGCGATGAATCCATGCGATATAATTATCGGGTGTTTGAATGCGATACCAACCATCATGTTGCAAGATACGAACCGGCATACCCATCAATCCCTGAGTCATCATTTCCGAAGAGAAGTCAGGCTCAACACGAAGATTAGAGACCGATATATTGAGAATACCATAGGTTTTGCCTTCCAATTCTTTTTCATCGGGAAGCACTTGCAGGCAGTCCATCACTTTGTAATCCGCTTTCGCTAATCCATTGAGCAAAGCAGCTTTCGCTTCGGGAGAAGTAGTGACGCCACGCAGCATCACATTCTTTCCAGAAAAAGAGTAATCTACCTCAAACAAAGCTACACGCTTGTCCGGTGCGAAGATACATTTCAAACTGTCAGAAAGCTGTGCTACTTCTGCAGGAATTATACGGTCACCAACTTCCGATGCAGCAGCAAAAAGGGAAATAAACAGTGATAAAACGAAAAGGGAGACAAGCTTTTTCATTGGCTAAATTGATTTGGGAATTATTAGTTCTAGCAAAGCTACAAATTTATTCCAAAAGAGATACATATTTTCAAGCATTTTAAATAACTAACATGAGATAAAGGCAAAAGGGAATTCGGGGAAATGAAGAACTAAGAATGAAGAATGAAGAATTTGGCTGCGCTATACAAGCACGCCGCAAGGTAATTCTTCATTCTTCATTCTTAATTCTTCATTAATTTATCATTTCCCCTAAGCAACCAAGGAATTATCCGAAAGTTTTTCGTCCTCTAATCTAAAATTCATATCTTTGTCCCCCAATAAAGCAGTTGGTCGGTCTGTCGCTTGCGCCTTGTGCGTATGAGGAAAGTCCGGGCAACACAGAGCATCCCACTTCCTAACAGAAAGCTGTCCGCGAGGGTAGAGTAACGCAGAAGAAAATAACCGCCAGAGCTTTCGGGCTGTGGTAAGGGTGAGAAGGTGGGGTAAGAGCCTACCAGTCTTGTGGCGACACAAGAGCTGTGTGTCTTGGGAGTTGTAAGGTCATGTAAACCGACGTTATGAGAGCTGCTCGCTCCATGTCGGAGGGTAGACCGCTAAAGCCGGTATGGTGACATGCGGCTCAGATAAATGACAGACACTTCTTTAATAAAGAATGAATAATGAAGAATGAATAATTCAGAAGAAAGACATCTTTATGAACAGAAGAACAGAACCCGGCTTACAGACCGACTGCTTTTTCTTTTAATTACGAATTACTAACTACAAATTACAAACCGTACCTATCAAAAACAGAACGTCAAGTGTTTTGTATTTCGTAACTTCGTAATTTTTAATTAGTAATTTGAATTTGCCTTGTATGAATAAGCGTATTGCAACTCTTTGGAAATTCCTGACTTACGACATTTGGCGTATCACGGAAGATGAAGTCACCAAAACGACTTTCTCTCTATACAATATTATCAAAACCGTTTATCTCTGTATCAACCGCTTCACGAAAGACCGGATTGTGAACAAGGCTTCCGCTTTGACTTACAGCACGCTACTTGCCATTGTACCTATTCTGGCCATTTTGTTTGCCATTGCACGTGGGTTCGGTTTCGATAATTTGATGGAAAATCAAATCATCATCGGCTTTGGCGGTCCGTCGGAAACAACGGAGATAATCTTCCAGTTCGTCAACTCCTATCTATCGCAAACAAAGAGCGGGGTATTTATCGGAGTAGGCTTAATCATGTTGTTCTGGACAGTACTCAATCTGATTAACAATATGGAAATTACTTTCAACCGCATTTGGCAGGTGAAGAAAGCACGCAGCATGTATCGCAAAATTACCGATTACTCTTCCATGCTACTGCTGATACCTGTGCTACTGGTAGTGTCCGGAGGTCTTTCCATCTTCATGAGTACGATGCTAAAAAATGTAGAAGACTTCACCCTACTCGCCCCTATCGGGAAATTCTTAATCCGGCTCATTCCCTTTGCGTTGACCTGGTTAATGTTTACGGGTTTGTACGTCTTTATGCCCAATACAAAAGTAAAACTGAAACATGCACTGATATCGGGTATTCTCGCCGGTACGGCACATCAGGCTTTCCAGTTTCTTTATATCAGCAGTCAGTTGTGGGTATCGCGTTATAATGCCATTTATGGTAGTTTTGCCGCCCTCCCCATGTTTTTGTTGTGGATGCAAATCTCCTGGACAATCTGCCTTTTCGGGGCGGAACTGACGTATGCAGGGCAGAATATCAGGAACTTCAGTTTTGATAAAGACACACGTAACATCAGCCGCCGTTACCGTGATTTTATTTCCGTACTTATCATGTCGCTCATTAGCAAACGCTTTGAAAAAGACGAACCTCCCTATACTGCCGAGGAAATATCCGAAGCATGCCAAATACCTATACGCCTGACTAACCAGACTCTTTATGAATTGCAGGAAATCAAACTGATACATGAAGTGGTGACTGATGAAAAGAGCGAAGATATCGCCTATCAGCCATCTATGGACATCAATAAACTGAACGTGGCGCTCCTTATCGACAGATTGGATACGCACGGTTCGGAAGATTTCAAAATCGATATAGATAAAGAATTCCACGGGCAGTGGAATTCTTTAATGAAAGCCCGGGAAGAATACTACAGAAGCGCCAGACAAGTATTACTAAAAGATTTATAATCTCATTTGTACTGAATCATCCGGCTGATATACTTCCCAATAATATCGAATTCAAGGTTCACCACACTACCCACCTTAAAGGTGTGGAAGTTGGTATGTTCAAAAGTATAGGGAATAATGGCTACCTGGAAAGTATCGTCCGTGGGATTGCATAGCGTCAGACTGACACCGTTTACCGTAACAGAACCTTTATCTACAGTGATATAACCCCGCGTTGCCATCTCCTTATCAAAGGCGTAACGGAAAGTGAAGTAATAGCTGCCTTCCGCATCCTTAATATCGATACAAGTTGCGGTCTGGTCCACGTGCCCCTGTACGATATGCCCGTCCAGACGGCCGTTCATCATCATACTACGCTCTACATTCACCTCATCCCCCACTTTCAACAGGCCGAGGTTGGAACGGTCTAAAGTTTCTTTCATGGCCGTCACCGTGTAAGTATCCTCCGTCATGCTGACAACGGTCAGGCACACCCCATTATGAGACACACTCTGGTCTATTTTTAATTCATTCACGAAAGTACACTTGAAAGTGAAGTGCACATTTTCCTGGTCTTTAACCATCGCCACCAGCGTGGCACATTCTTCTACTATTCCGGAAAACATTGTTTTATCTATAATTGAACTATATTACAATTGAAAAAAATCTCTTGGCAAAGATACGAAAAAGGGAATTATATAAAAGAAAAAAAGGAAGCTTTTCACAAAGCCCCCTTTTTCAGTTTTCAATAGGTATTAGTTTTTTTTTAAGGTAAAAAGATTGTTTTCAGGATAACGTTGCAAAGATAGACGCTTTTCGTGATACTAACCAAATTTAAAAACATGTCATATAACATCTTTTTGAAAATTCTTTTGATTTTATTATCATTTCAAAGCACTTTTCTACATCCGCAATCGTTTTCAGTGGACAAATATAGAGTTATTTTCCATGAAACACTAAAATTATCCTAAAAATTTGCTTATTTCTTCTCATTCGGATAACGTTCGTCTGTACGTCCGCTATGTTTTAACACTTTTGCATCGATAAAGAAGACTATTTCCTCTGCTATATTGGTGATGTGGTCACCGGAACGCTCCAGCTTGCGGAAGACGCTCACCAGATTCAAGCAAGAGAGGGCGCTTTCGGGATGCATGTTGATGTAATCGGCAAGGATTGCAGTGGCATTGGCATTAATTTCATCCACCAGGTTGTCTTTGGCAAATACGGATGTCGCTAGTTCCTGACTCTCGTCCTGAAGCGCTTTCTTTGCCAATTCGAGCATAGAAAGGACTTCGGCTATCATCTCCGCCAAACGGAGTTTCAGAACCAACTCGCCATCCAGCACCGGTTCCTTGCTGTTGAGGGCAAATCGGGCAATGCCTTCGGCAAAGTCGCCCAAGCGTTCCAGGTTCGTGTTAATCTTCAACATGGCAAGCACAAAACGCAGGTCGATGGCTACGGGGTTATAGAGCGCTATGATGTCTTCCACATCACTGTCTATCTTCAGCTCAAAAGCGTTGACACGACGTTCGCGTACCAATACTTGTTGCGCCAGTTCGCGGTCAAGAGTGAGTACGGCTTCTCCGGCACGATCAAGCTGATTATAAACCAAGGTCCACATTTCGTCTATTTCTTTTTTCAGCAAGACGAGTTCCGATTCGATAAACTTTACCATAATTTTGTATTTTAAGTTTGAATGATTACTCTATTATTTTCTGTGGTGAACTTATCCAAAACGTCCCGTAATATAATTCTGCGTCTCCACCTTTTCGGGATTTGTAAATATCTTCTTCGTTTCACCAAATTCCACCATTTCTCCCATATAGAAGAAAGCGGTGCTGTCACTGACACGTGCCGCTTGCTGCATGTTATGGGTGACAATGACAATGGTATATTCCTTTTTAAGCTCATGAATAAGCTCCTCCACTTTCGCCGTAGAGATAGGATCGAGCGCAGAAGCCGGTTCATCCATCAACAGGACGGAAGGAGCCACTGCCATGGCACGGGCAATGCAAAGGCGTTGCTGTTGCCCGCCGGACAGAGCGTATGCAGAAACTTTCAATTTATCTTTTACCTCATCCCACAAGGCGGCACCTCTCAGTGCTTCTTCTACCCGCTGACGGATAAAAGCATTATCAGTAACGCCGTTTACGCGAAGCCCGTATGCCACGTTCTCAAAAATGCTTTTAGGAAAAGGATTCGGGCGCTGAAACACCATACCTACTTTCCTGCGCAGCTCGTCGACTTGTATTCCTTTCCCGTAAATATCTTGTCCGTCAATACGGATTTCACCGGTCAAGCGGGTGTTGGGTATCAGGTCGTTCATCCGGTTGAGCAAACGCAGAAAGGTAGACTTGCCACATCCCGAAGGGCCGATAAAAGCCACCACAGACTTCTCTTCAATATTCATACTGATTCCTTTCAACGCATGGAAATCGCCATACCAGAAGTTTACATCACGCGTTTCTATTTTATTTACCATATCATTTACGATTTAACGATGCACTTTAATTTACGATTTAACGATGTACGATTTACGATTGATATTACTTTAATTTACGAACGACGTTTATAATTTACTTGAAGTATTTTCAATCGTAAATCGTAAATCGTTAAATCGTAAATCGCCAATCGTAAATCGTCCAATCGTAAATCCATTCAGTTTGTTTTTATTTTCTTCTCAAAGTATTTCCGCAAGGCATTTGCCAGGAGATTCACCAATAGAATGATAACTATCAATACCAGAGCTGTGCCGTAGGCTATCGGGAGCTGGGCTTCCATATCCGTGCCACTTGTGGAGATGACGTACAAATGATAGGGCAACGCCATACACTGGTCAAAAATGCTGGTGGGAAGTTGCGGCAAGAAATAGGCGGCGCAGGTAAAGAGAATCGGCGCCGTTTCGCCCGACACGCGTCCCAAAGCCAAAATCAATCCGGTGATAATATTGGGCATACCCATCGGAAGAACGACGTGCCAGATGGTTTGCAACTTGGTAGCGCCCAAAGCTCGGCTACCTTCACGCAAACTATCGGGAATCGCTTTCAAAGCTTCTTCCGTAGTACGGATGACCAATGGCAAACTCAACAAGCCCAAAGTGAGCGAACCCGCCAGGATGCTATCTCCAAAATCCATATAATTGACAAACAGCGCCATGCCGAACAAACCGAAAACGATGGAGGGAATGCCGCTCAGATTATTCGTCATCATACGGATAAATCGTACTATCCAGCCTTTGGGAGCATATTCGTTCATATAAATGCCACTCATCACCCCCACCGGAAAAGCAAACAGCGCACTCCCTATCATCAGGCAAAAAGTTCCTACAATGGCAGGCAGAATACCTCCTCCGGTCATCCCGTCTGTAGGAGCGGTAGTGAGGAAGTCCCAACTGATAACCCCGATACCCTTATATACAATAAAACCGAGAATAGCAAAGAGTATCAGCACTACACTCAGACTCAGCAAACGAAACAAGCCGAATGCTATGTTTTGCGAAAGATGTTTTCTATTTATCATACGCTTACTTTCTCTTGCCCGAAGATACGGCTTCTACCGTGAAGTTTATCAACAGGCTGATAAAAAATAATACAACGCCCAAAAGGAACAATGCTTCGTAGTGTGCTCCCCCTGCAGGAGCTTCACCCAGTTCGGCGGCAATCGTTGCAGGGATAGTTCGCAACGGTTCCAAAATGGTATGAGGAATGACTGCCGCATTTCCCGTAACCATGAGCACCGCCATCGTTTCGCCCACGGCACGCCCTATTCCGAGTACAACGCCCGATGTGATGCCCGATATGGAATAGGGTATCACCACCTTATATATAGTCTGCCACTGCGAAGCTCCGAGGGCCAAACTGGCTTCGCGCATGGCACGGGGACAATTGCGCATGGCATCTTCCGTCACCGTGATGATAGTAGGCAACGCCATTATCGCCAATACGATGCTCCCCGCCAAACCGCTCTCACCTACCGGTAGGTTGAATACTTTCTGCAATATGGGAACAATGACAATCAACCCGAAGAAGCCATAGACTACGGAAGGTATGCCGCTCAATAACTCAATGACAGGCTTCATCATATTACGTATCTTCGGATTTGCCACTTCGGACATATAGATGGACACCGACAACCCGAAGGGCAACGCGAAAAGGATAGCGAAAAAACTAACCCACAACGTACCCGTAATCAACGGCAGAAAGCCGAACAAAGGTGCGGGGGTTGCCGTAGGAAACCATTCGGCGCCGGCAAAAACTTCTTTCACCGAAATGGTATTATCTTTCAACAGATGGACAGAGTCCGGACGAACTATGAATTGCCGGGGAACAAAGGCTATGATGCCCGGAGTCTTTTCTACGAGTTCCGTGATGCAGGCACCTGCATGCTCGTAGGATGCGCCCAATTGTTCTTCAGTATAATATTGTGTGATGTCTTCCAAACGAAAGAGCCGGATAGGAAGGTCTTCCCCACCGACTTCTTTCCAGTTTGTCATCTCTTCGTCGAAAACATCTTTTATCTGAACAGGAGTAAGTTCGGAAACCTTATTGTCTTTATTTAAAGCCAACACATAACCTTCTTCAATGATGCGGCTACTAAACAAGCCCAGCGCCTCCGAAAAAAGGAATAAGACGATTAGTACGATGGTGAGGCTTGTTACAAAGCCGCTACAAGCCAAAATACCTTCTACTATCTTCTCGAAAAGCTTTTTCATAATTACCTGTTGATTTTCTGGTGCAAAGAAAACTGCTTGATGTTAAGGCGGTGTGACTATCGTTTGAAAGAAATATTTCAAACGTGTTACATTCTTGTTACAACGCCACATTATCATACTTTGTAAAACAAATGTAACATCAAATTGTTTTCTTTGCAAACCGGCCCCGATACCTACCCGAGATATACCTAAGCCGCACTTGCTCCGTAGCTTTCCCAAGCAAAGTACCGTAAATACGGGGAATGTACGGAGCAACTACGGAGCAGGTATGGCTCAGGTAGGGTGTGGATGGGGTATGAAGAGGGATAAAATATCAATGACTAGTTCACAAAGATATGAAAAAAAACAGAATAGCCACACATAAATGTTGAATATAATGAAAACCCAAATTATCATCCTCACTTTCTTGTTAGGAACAGTTTCCATCGGCATGCAAGCGCAACGCATCAAAGGCAGCGATACAGTGCTCCCCATCGCCCAGCAGACAGCCGAATGGTTTATGGGATTAAATCCCGACGCACGCGTCACCGTCACAGGTGGCGGTACAGGAGTAGGGCTTTCCGCCCTGCTGGACGGAACCACTGACATTGCCATGGCTTCGCGCGGCATCAAGTTCGGTGAAAAGATGAAAGCCAAAGCTGCCGGTGAGGAATTGGAAGAAGTACCCATAGCCTACGATGCCCTTGCCGTAGTGGTTCATCCTTCCAATCCGGTGAAACAGCTCACGCGGCAACAGTTGGAAGATATATTCCGGGGAAAAATCACGAACTGGAAACAAGTGGGTGGCGATGACCGGAAAATTGTGGTCTATTCGCGTGAAACATCTTCGGGCACCTACGAATTTTTCAAAGAAAGTGTACTGAAAAACAAGAATTATATGAGTAACAGCCTTTCCATGCCTGCCACGGGCGCCATCATACAGTCAGTCAGCCAGACGCCGGGCGCCATCGGATATGTGGGACTAGCATACGTTTCTCCCCGAATCAAGCCGCTTGCCATCTCATACGACGGTGAACATTATGCCGCTCCCACCCTTGAAAACGCCCTCAATAAATCCTACCCAATCGTACGACCGTTGTACTATTATTACAACAAAAAAAACATCGAAAACATCACTCCGCTTTTACAGTTCATACTGTCTCCCGCAGGGCAAGAAATCATCAAAAAGAGCGGATATATCCCAGTAAATGAATAATGAAGAATGAAGAATTATGGCAGCGCAATCATACCGCAGGTAAATTCTTCATTCTTCATTCTTCATTCTTCATTATTTTGCGCTATCTTTGCGCCCACGTACGAATAATTGATAGCATTATGGCAGAAATTAAAAGCGAAGAAACAGGCGAAAAAAAGAGCCTGAACTTCATTGAACAAATAGTAGAAAACGACTTGAAAGAGGGTAAAAACGGAGGTAAAGTGCAGACACGTTTCCCGCCGGAGCCCAATGGCTACCTTCACATAGGACACGCCAAGGCCATCTGTCTTGATTTTGGCATAGCAGCTGCCCACGGCGGCATCTGTAACCTGCGTTTCGATGATACCAACCCCACCAAGGAAGATGTGGAATATGTAGAAGCCATCAAGGAAGATATCCAATGGCTGGGCTACCAATGGGGGAACGAGTATTACGCTTCCGACTATTTTCAGCAATTGTGGGACTTCGCCATCCGCCTTATCAAAGAAGGTAAAGCTTATATTGACGAGCAGACCTCCGAACAGATTGCCGCCCAGAAAGGTATTCCTACCCAACCGGGCACGGAAAGTCCTTATCGCAACCGCCCTATCGAGGAAAACCTTGAGCTGTTCAGGAAGATGAACAGCGGAGAAATTGAAGAAGGCGCCATGGTGCTCCGTGCCAAGATTGATATGGCAAACCCCAATATGCACTTCCGTGATCCGATTATCTATCGGGTGGTAAACCACCCGCACCACCGCACAGGTACCACCTGGAAAGCCTATCCGATGTATGACTTCGCCCACGGACAGAGCGACTTCTTTGAAGGTGTGACACACTCATTGTGTACGCTGGAGTTTGTTCCTCATCGTCCGTTATACGACCTCTTTGTGGATTGGGTAAAGGAAGGCAAGGATTTGGATGACAACCGCCCCCACCAGTACGAGTTCAATAAGTTGAACCTCAGCTATACGCTGATGAGTAAACGTAATCTGCTGACGCTGGTAAAAGAAGGATTGGTAAATGGCTGGGATGACCCCCGCATGCCGACTATCTGTGGTTTCCGCCGCCGTGGCTATTCTCCCGAGTCAATACACAAGTTTATCGATAAAATCGGATACACTACCTACGACGCGCTCAACGAATTCGCTTTACTGGAAAGCGCCGTTCGCGAAGACCTGAATACCCGTGCCACCCGTATATCCGCCGTACTGAATCCGGTGAAGCTTATCATTACCAACTATCCCGAAGGACAGGTTGAGGAATTGGAAGCCATCAACAACCCGGAACGTCCGGAAGAGGGCAGCCATATCATTGAGTTCAGCCGTGAATTGTGGATGGAACGCGATGACTTCATGGAAGATGCGCCGAAAAAATATTTCCGCATGACTCCGGGACAGGAAGTGCGCCTGAAGAACGCTTATATCGTGAAGTGTACCGGCTGCAAAAAAAACGACGCGGGAGAGATTGAAGAGGTTTATTGCGAATACGACGCAAACACCAAGAGCGGGATGCCCGAAGCTAACCGTAAGGTAAAAGGTACGCTCCACTGGGTAAGCTGCGCCCACTGCCTGCAGGCCGAAGTACGTCTTTACGACCGCCTGTGGAAAGTGGAAAATCCACGCGATGAGCTTGCCGCCATCCGTGAAGAAAAGAATTGCGACGCACTGACTGCCATGAAGGAAATGATTAACCCCGACTCTCTCCATGTATTGCCTTGCTGCTATATCGAGAAATATGCCGCCGGCATGAAGCCTCTCACCTACTTGCAATTCCAGCGTATCGGTTACTTCAATGTAGACCGCGAGTCTACCCCGGAGAAAATGGTATTCAACCGTACTGTCGGCTTGAAAGACACATGGGGTAAAATCAACAAATAAAGTATAAGGAGTAAGAAGAATAAATGAGTAATAAAAACCTGCTATCCGGTAGAGACAAGGAGTTGCAAGAACTGGCGGAACGCTATGAAACCGCCCGTGAGAACAATGAGCCTTTCTATGCGGATGCAGACGATTTAGCGGACCTGGCAGACTGGTATGCCGTCCATAATAAAGTACAACAAGCCCATGAAGCCGTAGAATACGGTTTGAACATGCATCCCGATAATACAGCATTGCTGGTGCAGCAAGCATACCTTCTTATGGATTCTCATAACAAGGATAAAGCCCGGGAAGTTGCTGACCGGATTTCGGATGATTATTCATCCGAGGTAAAGGTTTTGAAAGCCAGCCTCATGCTGAGCGAAGGTAAAATAGACGATGCCGAACAACTTCTCGACACGATAGAAGACAAGGAAAACTTGGCAAACATCATTGAGGTGGCTTACATGTATCTTGACATGGGGTATCCTGAAAAATCAATGGAGTGGTTGAATCGGGGATTCGGTAAATATGACGAGAATGAAGCATTTACCGCCGTCACCGCCGACTGCTACTATGCGCAGGGATTGATAGAGGAAGCAGCTTCCTTCTATAACAAACTGATTGACAAGGATCCTTATTCGGCCCCTTATTGGTTTGGTTTGGCACGTTGCTATTTTGACCAGCAAATGTTCGACAAGGCTATTGAGGCATGCGACTACTCCATTGTTGCGGACGAAGAGTTTGCCGATGCCTACATGATGAGGGGGCACGCCTTCTACCAACTTGGAAATGAAAAAAGCGCGTACGACAACTACGTGCAGGCGGAAAAGCATCATGCCCTTTCTTCCGACTTCCTGCACATGTTCATGGGACTTAGTAAATTGGCTACCAATCAATGGGGAGAAGCGTACAGTCATCTGGAACAAGCTTTGGAAGCTCAGGAAGAGAATTCTCCGATTATGCCTTCGCTCTATGCACACGCGGCCCTCTGTCTCTTTAAGTTAGGGAAAAAGCGCAAAGCATCCCAATATTTCAAAAAAGCGCATGAGTTGGGACCGGAAGAGGTTGACCCTTACCTGCTCGAAGGTCGCGCCCTCATGGAAAACGGTGATTATGAGAAAGCCGTGAAAAAATGGGCGAAAGCCTTGAAGATTGCGCCATACGCCGATACTTGGAACGAAATAGGAATGTACAGCATGGAAATGGGGCAATTGAGCTACGCCAAACTGGCATTTGAACGTGTCAAAGAGATGGAACCTGATTTTGAAAAAATCAATGAAAGATTGTCTTCGCTCTATGTGCTCCTCAGGGATAAGGAGAACTTTATGAAGTACAACCGGCTCTGTAAAAACCCGCTCGACGTGGAAGAACTGAAAAAGATTGAGCTAGTTCTGGAAGGGGAAAATAAGGATGAATTGGCAGAAGTGATGAGAAATATTATAAAAGCAATACAATAAACAAAGCGAATTTAGAAAATGGAATCATCAGCAGAACTCATCAAATGGGTATTAGAAAACCTGAACTATTGGGTAGTCACGCTTTTTATGGCTATTGAGAGCTCGTTCATCCCGTTTCCTTCAGAAGTCATTGTTCCACCTGCTGCGTGGAAGTCTATGGCAGACGAGAGCATGAACATATTTCTTGTCGTTGTTTTTGCTACTGTCGGTGCAGACTGTGGCGCATTGATTAATTATTATCTGGCACGCTGGCTGGGCCGTCCCATTGTCTATAAGTTTGCCAACAGCCGTTTGGGGCATGTATGTCTCATTGATGAAGAAAAGGTACACCACGCCGAAGAGTACTTCAGAAAGCACGGTGCAGCATCTACATTCTTCGGCCGTCTCATTCCGGCAGTGCGCCAACTCATCAGTATTCCGGCAGGACTGGCGGGTATGAAGCTGGGCCCTTTCTTGCTATACACAACGCTTGGCGCAGGAATATGGAACTCGGTGCTTGCGTTGCTGGGTTACTTTATTTATCGCTTCACAGACCTCAAAACAACGAATGACGTTTACATCATGGCAACAAAATACAGTCATGAAATCGGTTATGTCATCATCGCTGTTGTGGTGCTGGTGATAGCTTTCCTTGCGTATAAGGGGATGAAGAAAAAGAAGTAAAAAAACGGTGATATCAAAACAGAAAAAAACGGTGAGCAGGTTTATTCCTTACTCACCGTTTTTTCATTATTGCCTATTTAAGTCTAGTGTTATTTCTTTACGGCTTCAATAGCTTTATCATAATCCGGTTCCTGTGTAATTTCAGGAACAAGTTCTGTGTAGGCAATCTTTCCATCTTTACCGATTACCACTACCGCACGAGCCAATAGACCCTTCAATGGACCGTCAGCCATCAGTACCCCGTAGTTCTCATCAAAATCGGAGAAACGGAAATCGGACAATGGAATCACATTTTCAATCCCCTCGGTGGTGCAAAAACGGGCATGCGCAAAAGGCAAATCTTTGGAGATGGCCAGTACTACCGTATCGGGCAATCCGGCAGCCAGCTTATTGAATTTGCGTACAGAAGTAGCGCATACGCTTGTATCCAGACTCGGGAAGATATTCAGAATTACATTCTTTCCGTTGAGCTCTTTCAGTGAAAACGAAGATAAATCCGTCTTTACCAATTCAAAGTCGGGTGCTGCTTTACCCACTTCTATAAATTCACCGATAACCTTTACCGGTTGACCTTTAAATTTTGTTGTAGCCATAGTTTTATCAAATTATATGGCAATATAACAAATTGAATGTAGGAAAAGTTCAATAAAAACTTTTTCCATCAATGAATTGTTACTCCACTAATCAATTTATGACAATCATTTAAAATTAAAAATTCACATGAAAACTATTTTTGATGAAATGAAACAAGAAGTGAAGAATTGGTGGATTTCACTCATTCTAGGTATTCTGTATATCGTAGTGGCTTTGTGCCTGATGTTTGCCCCTTTCAGCGGGTATGCAATTCTGAGCATCCTGTTCAGCATCTCCATGTTGTTCAGCGGTTTGCTGGAGATTTCCTTTGCAGTAAGCAACCGGCAACGGGTATCGAGTTGGGGATGGTATCTGGCGGGAGGTATCATAGATATGATTTTAGGATTCTATCTGATAGCCTATCCTCTGCTAAGTATGGAAGTCATTCCGTTTATCATCGCCTTCTGGCTGATGTTCCGTGGTTTCTCTTCCGTGGGCTATGCCATGGATTTGAAAAGATATGGCACCAGGGATTGGGGATGGTATATAGCATTCGGTATTCTTGCCATCATCTGTTCGCTCATCATTCTGTGGCAACCGGCAGTAGGCGCTATTTATGCAGTCTATATGATTTCATTCGCTTTCCTGATTATCGGTTTCTTCCGCATCATGCTCTCCTTTGAACTGAAAAACTTGCATAAGCGGGTAAAAGAGAGGAACGAATCGGAAAAGGATGATAAAGAAATACCGATTGTATAAAATTCAGGCGAATACTAATTCGCCCGAATAACAATCATGTTTTACCTTTTGTGCAAAAAGCGGAACATCGTTGTCCTGGATACTCCCATTTGTTTGGCGAGAGCAGAACAGGATGTTCCTCTTCTCCGTTCTTTCATCACCCGGCACCGATTGTCGATGAGCATATTCATCTTCGGCGCGTCGCCTTTTTTACGTCCCAGGTGTACCCCCTCTTTCTTCCTGCGCGCCAAGGCTTCTTTGGTCCGCATGGAAATCAAATTACGCTCAATTTCCGCCATCAATCCGAAGGCAAATCCAAGCACTTTGCTGTTGATATCGTTCTGAAAGATGTATCCCTCTTTGGTACTATACAGCACCACACTCTTCTTGATACAGGAATTAAGGATAGTCATGATTTCAAGCAACGTCCGGCTCAGGCGTGAAATTTCGGTTACAATCAATGAATCACCGGGTTTCATGCGGTCCAGCACTCCCGATAATTTCCGGTTCTTACTACTTACACTTCCACTGACTGTCTCAGTATACCATCTGTCGATAATCAAACCGTTTCTGTCTGCGAAACGTAAAATCTCTGCACGCTGGTTTTCTAAAAACTGTTTTTCCGTGCTCACTCTTAAATAAGCTACTACTGCCATAATTTTGTTGTTTTATTGGTTTTACGCCGCCAAAGAACGGCTATTCCAATAAAAACACCAACGCATATTCCTGTTGGATTGCTCAAAACTATGGAAGTGGTTCCCGTTTATTCAACTTTTGGATTAGGAAGTATAACAAAATAGGAATAACAGGCAATCCTATCAATGCAAGATAGGTCATGCTTCCGGTTTCCAAATCGAAAAAGATGACTTGGGGAGAAAGAGCTTCTATCATAAAGAAGAAGAAGACACCGAACTCCATTACCAGCGTTATCATCAGAAGTACCACCAACGTATAGTATTTTTCTATATACACATTGAAAGGCACAGAGATATAGCGCATCACAACAAGTGCTACAATGGCGCTTACAATACAGAAAGCTATGCAAAAGAAAAGCCCCCACTGTCCCGAGGCGTAGTCACACTCCATCAGCTTCCAAATATCGCCGTTGTCCTCTCCGGGTTCAATGGTCTTATAGGGAATGCGGAATAAATAGAACGGATTGGTGATACGTGTAAATACGGAACTCGTATCGACGGTTCCATCGTTACAGAGTACCCGGGAGCTTATACCTAAGGAATCGAAGTCCGCAAAATAGACAGAATCGACAAAACATTGTAATCCGGAAATGAAACCGGAATGCTCTACCGCCGCTTGCTTAGAGAAAGTGAGAAAAAATCCCAGGTCTTTATTCATCACACGTTTGGTATCCCGATAGATATGTAAAGTATCGTTCACGCAAAGACTGTCTATTACAAGGCTGAGTGATTTTACAAGTTGCGTCAGGGCTCTTTTCTCCTTGAAATCGAAAGCAGGCAGATAAAGATTCAATCCTTCGGGTTTACTGGCAAAGTCCGAACGGTTTATCAGGCCCCCCGGATAATTCATAACGTTGTAAATGAAAGTACGACAAGCCGCCGGATTAGTAAGAAAACGATTGGTGGACTGCGCGTCGCCGCTAAAGGCTACCAAATCGTATGGCTTATCTTTATAAGGAACAAAATCCATCACATTACGTGAAGTCCAGTTGTTGGTTATCTCCGGCGTTCCGCTGACCGGGTTGATGACATAGCCCGGATAACCGTAACGCTTGATACGGGAGCTGACAGAAACAGGCAGATTGAGATATACATCCGTCATCCAATAGGGAATCATGACATAAAGCGAATCGGAAGAAAGAATGCGTTTTTTCAATGTTTCAACCTCCGCAGAAAGGTATCGCGTTTTGGTGGTGACATATTTATAATGGCTGCGCACCGTGTCAGGGCGGTTGTCAAAATAACAATAAAAGTTCTTCACATTGTAAAGGTCATAGTATTCGGCATCTTTTAGCCAGCCCATCGAACCTTTCTCACTATAGGTTTCGGGTGGGGTGGTTTCTTCGGTCCCGGTAGTATCGGGAGAATAGATAACATCATCCAGTTTCAACTCCGTTTCGTATGGTACATCTGTAATGAGGGTATTCATAAAACCTTTAGCTATCACACGGGGAGCAATCAACTCGTTTTCAGAAAGTTTAAATTCCTGTTCCAATTTGAAAGGATACACTACATACCCGTATGCATCCGGATTGAGCATCAGGCTGTATATCTTTCCCATATCGTTCACCTCCTTGAAGAAATGGGTATTGCCGGGAACCGGAGAAGGAATCAATCCTTTCCATCCTCCCGCCAAAGTCATTTCCATGCGTTCGGTTTCTACGAAAGGCCACTTTTCTTTTCCATTCGTAGCCACTTCACGCCGGATGCGATTCCATGCCTGCGGGGTCTGATAGTGATAAGGACGGAAACGCTGGTAAGCCTCCGTAAATGTTCCTTGTGCCAAGAGTGTGAAATCAATGGCGCAAAGTAAAACAACAATGACTGATGACAACAATCTTCTCATTCCAAATAACTTATTAGTAGTTTCTTATTGCCTGATACCTTCTTTAGACTGTTCACGCCGTATAAAATTTATCAATGTATTCTCATTCAAAGTAGTAGCCCGGATGGCCAACAAGTAAAGCGCACAACTCCTGATTACGTTGGTCATGGCTCCACCGGAAAGTTCATATTCCGAAATCCGGCGAATGACTCCTTCACAATTGGGCAACCAATCTTTAGGTAACATCTTTTTCCACAATTCATAGCGGATGCTTTCGTCGGGCATGGGAAAATAGACCAAAGACTGGAAACGACGCGAAAAAGCCTCATCAATATTACTACGGAGATTGGTAGCCAAAACCACCGTGCCCGGGAAATCTTCAATACGTTGCAGCAAATAGGCCACTTCCTGATTGGCGTGCCGGTCATTGGAAGTCTGCGTAGAGGTACGTTTACCAAACAAAGCATCGGCTTCATCAAAGAAGAGTATCCAACGACGGTTCTCCGCCATATCAAAGATACGGGCAAGGTTCTTTTCCGTTTCACCGATATATTTGGAGACAATCATCGAGAGGTCTACCCGGTAAACATCCATTTCATTCCGCTTTCCCAGCAGAGTTGCGGCAAGAGTTTTTCCTGTTCCCGGAGGGCCATAAAACAAAGTGCGATAGCCGGGTTTAAGAATACGCTTTAGTCCCCATGCTTCCATGATGACACCAGAGTTGGTTATCCAGGTATTTATCTCCTCCAATTGTTCGGCTACCTGGTAATCCACCACCATATCTTCCCATTGTAGCGGAGTAGTTATCCGTTTGGCGGGAAAGCCTGTACTGTAGTCAGGTTTATATTCTCTGCCGTGAAGCACTTTACTCAACAATTCATCCGATACGCGAAGTTGACCGCTCAGAAACGGTTCCCCCTCTCCTCGACCTTCCAGACGAAGAACGTTATGCGTATAGAACCAATGTTCCTTTTCAAATAAATGAACGACGGAAGGACGCATATCCGTATTTTCGCCCGAAAGCATGAAGGCCACCGTTTCACCCGTTGGTAAAAATCCTCCGTGCGACAAACCTTTCCATCCACCAAATTCTGTATAAGGACGGTCAAAGTTCTTGTTGTTGACAAAGAAGATATCCAACGCTTGCGGATAGAGATGGGGCATAAGGGCAAGCATAATAACTACTTTTTCTTCAAAGGTTATCTGCTCCTCGACCATACCCGTCATCTGCTCCCACCACGGGCTATGCGGTGAAACAACTTCGTGCAAGGAAGCTACTTCGCAATCTTGCTTGAAGTAAAGACGGATAGCGGTATCAAGTACCTGCTGAAACCATTCGGTCAGTTCTCTCATAGGCTTTTACCGGGCTGCTTGGGCTCCTAATACATCTGCTTCATGTTCCAGGCCCTCGTTATCATTAACCGGCATCCCTCCTATTTCGGTAGTGGGTTGTACGCGTCCCTCCGCCTGCTGAACGACGTGTGCCAATTCATGTCCCAGCAACTGCTGTCCGGCAGAAGTATCCGGTTTGAATTGTCCCGGAGCAAAGTGGATATCAGTGCCTTGCGTATAAGCCAACGCCCCTACTTCAGGCGCTTTAGACGATTCGGGATGAACACGGACACCGGAAAAGTCCGTATTAAAGGATTCTTCCATCCTTTGTTTTACATTATCGGGAATTCCTGTATTATTCTCGAATTTACCTTGTATCAGGTCGTCTTCATCCTCCTCACGTTGAGCTACAAATTTGCCCTGTAGCAAGTCGTCCTCATCTTCATCACGCTGAATGGCAAACTTACCCTGCATAAGCTCATCTTCATCATCACCCATCCGCTGAACGATATTTGCCATTTTAGCCTGAATTGCAGATAATTCACGGTTATCTACCATCTGCGCAGTCATATCACTACGCTTCGCCTGCTGCACTCTTGAAGGCACTGCTTCCATACTGATTTTTTCCATATTCATAATTTTTCACCTCCAATTTACTGTTATTAAAAACCCTCCCGGAGCTCTAAACAGCCGGAATGTCCACGGTGTGGCATCCAGCAATACATCAATATCTTTCTTTTCCACCTCAACGGACCAATTTAGCTCATCCGTACTATATACGACTCCTTTTCTTTGCAGAAATACCCTACGCATACTGAGAACGCTGGTATGCTCCATGTGCTTCCAATTTGACATTAAAAGCTTAACCATATCGTCAACTCGGTGCATTTCATCCGGCGTTAATTCACACTTAGACGGCAGGGGCATATCGTCGGATTTACCAACCAATATTTTATTCAAATATAACTCCGACTCATTATATTCCTTTTGTTCCCCATATACTAAATACTGAAGTAAAAAGATGGCACGTACCTTACTCGCTTCGTCCTTAAATTTTCTATTTTCATCCAAATAACCCACTATAGAAAACAGACGGCTATAAAGAGGACCAAACAACACCATTCCCGCATTCTCTACAGATACTTGATTATTCTCCATACAATGGTTCCTTTCTTTTTTTAATTCATTTATCCGATTGATAATCTCCGCTATATTTATATTGCTATTTTTCTTCCAATGTATATCGTCCAGCATTGCCGTAAATCCGGGGGGAGCGCTTCGCTTGATGCGTATCGTCAAAAAGCGGATAATCTCTGCTTCCGACCATGCCAGAAACTTTTTCTCGGTGAGTTCCACCATCCAGATAGAAAGGTACTCAGCCAGTTTTTGTAAAAATCCCAGTTCCGCAAAACGAGACTGAAGCATTGCATAGGCAGCCGTCCAATTATGATAAATCGTAATCAGGCGTTCGTCGCCTATTTTATGGAGCCAAATATTTCGAAGCGAAGAAGACCGGTTCAGTATCCCTAAAATTAATGAAGAATTCAATTTCCCTGTCTTCCACAAGCCACGGAAATATTCATTCTTCTCATTCAGAAAATAAACGAGCCACTTTTTCAAATAGTCTTCTTTGCCCTGCATATACAGAGTGGAGTTTTCACCAAACAGTTCCAGCAACCAATATTCCAATTCCGTATCCGATTTTGAACTCATTATACTTATATCCACCAATGGAAGCACATTTTCATCATATAATTCCCGCAATATGATTTGCATTTCATTAAACGGATGCCGGGCCAACACGTCAGTAAGATTATGCATGAAATAATCGAGTAATGTAATAACCCCGATATTATAATGTGCAGCCAATTGTTGCAGAACCGAATATACAAATATTTTCCGGTGAAAAGCTAGACGATGCTCTGAAAGAAAACATAAGAAAATAAATTCCCACTTCAACGTACTAAACTCTCCCCCGGCTTTTCCTTGTAGGAGGCCAAGTGTATATCCCTTGTCAAGTAAAGCAGCATAATTGACAATAAACTCGCTATATACAGGAAAAAGTCTATCCACCAATATCTTAACCTGATTTTCAGTGTGTGTCTCAATATATTTACGAGCCAACAATGGGGTTTGCAGAATGATGAGCCATTCTTCTGTCGAACGGTTTTCAGATGCTCTTTCATCAGCAACAGGAGACATTAGACGTTCCAGTTCCTGCAAGACAGATAGCAACTTCGGCGGCAAAGCGCCATTTATTATGTTTACATCTGTATATAGTAAATGTACCAATTCCGCTACGGAAAAATTATAATGGGCAGCCAGCCGCTGAAGTACCGAAAGAACGAACTGTTTACGGCTGAATGCAGAAGCCGGAAAAGCTACAAGGGTAGCCAATATGAACTCCCACTTCAGCAGACGAAATTCACGACCCGCCCTACCGGCAAAAGTACCGGCATCTTTATGCTTGTCGAGCATGGATGCGTATGAAACAACGTAGTCCTTTTCGAAAGGAAGCAAGATGGCTACTATCAAATAAATCTCCCGCTCTTGTAATTGCCGCAATAATTTTCGGCAAGTATCCGCATTCAAAAGTATCTCTGCCAAGTGCTGACGGGAAAGTATATATTCTCCCTCACCCTTGGCCCCTAAACGCAGGGCGGCAAGAACCTCTCTCATCAAATATGTATGATAATTGCCGTCGAGCGCCCAGATTTCCTCTTTCATATTACTGCGGATTTCTTTCAGAATGTTCCATAGTTCAGGTAACTGTTCAACAGTCTGTTCCAACTCCCGAATACTTTCTGTGAGCATCCGCACCAGTTCAGCCAAGGAAAGATTGAAATGAGCCGCCAATCCACGAATGGTATGCAACACCATTTGCTTACGACTGAAGTATCCCCCGCTTTCGGCAAACAGATAGGCAAAGACCAATGTCCAGACGGCATCCCTATAATTTTCATGAGTTATATCCGAACGTTTATAGGCATGATAAGAACGTATTTGTACACGTATATAAAGATTTATAAAATTACTTTCGGAGGGCCGGACTACATTTACAATACTTTCCAATTCTTCATCCGTAAATTGAAAAACAAGTCTGCGGCACAAGAAATCATAATGACCGTAAGAATTGAGAAACTCCCTGAAATGATAGGCTTCACCGCCAAGCACCGTCTTCAATAACCAACTCAAATTGGTGTATTCCTGAGAAACCGCGAAAGGGAAATAACCATGTAAAAGGAAAAATGCCAATACCTCAAAAGCACTCTTCGGTACAGACGTAACCTGTACGTCTTTTTGCTCCGTATAAATACGTCCCTGTTGGTTTCCAAGTTTCTCCTTGCAGTATTGTTCAAGAGCTTGCCGCAATCTAACAGGAAATTGCTTATCGAACCGGTCTTCATCAATATTACCCATATCCAGGGGAAGACTGTCAATGGTAATCGTATAATCAGGCCGGTCATATGCAGACAAAACCTCGTCTACCACACTCTCAAAAGAAGTATGGTAAAAGGTATCCCAACGTCCGTTCAATTCACGGGCAAAGGATTCATTGCTTGCTTGAAAATCAAACCTTACGGTACCAATTGTTATCATCAGCCAGTTCTTTTTTCAATTTATCGCTTAACTCTTCCAATCCGAATTTACGGTAACTGGATAAAGAATATCTCCAGAAAAGGTAACTGGAACGAAATGAATCAGATTGTCCACGCCGTTGCCACATTATTGTCGTATGGATATGCGCGGGCATACGTTCTGTCAGTATCTTTTCACAACCATGTCTGAAGTCATCATCCAGTAGCCACTTTTCAATGACAGACAATACGATGGTAACCCGAAATACATCTTCCTTGAACACCAGGAAATTGCCGTTTTTGTAGCCGAGAAAACGATGTTCCAACAGGAACAACTCCATATCGTACTTTTCAATATTCAGAAGGCTCTTGAAATACGTTTCTATTCCTGATTCCTCTTTTATCGTAGAGTCCAGCAAGTTAATTCCTTTTCCACGGTTCAATCCCCAATAGGGAATTTTCTTGAGGAAGGAAATTCTGCGTTCACGACGTTCGTGCTTGTTCTCATATTTATGCAGGAACTGCGGATTGCTATCTTCACCATATATACAATCAAGTACATCCATCCACTGCTCTTTCTTCTCTGACAAGTCAGAAGAATTGGGTACCATCCAGAAAGGAAGTGATTTTAGCTCTTCGAGCAGGTTTTCTATTAAATGGTCAAATAGACGCAGGTATTCATCGGCCTGCCCATCGGTATTCCTCCGATAGCATCCGGGCAAATCATTCTGTAGAGGATAATGACTAAATACATTCCGGTAAGTTCCACCCGGCACAGCATCCAATACATCTTTATCAGTGGTACGATTTTGTGCCCCATAGAGAATGGTACGCATTGAGTAGACTCTGCGTTGAACGTCATCCCAAAGAATAGGAACAGGTTGGCTTCTCCTGATTAGCTGTATCTCATGCCCTTTATTACCCATATCTGCCAAAGCATATCCTTGAAAAATGCTTTTTCGTCTTAAATTTCCCCTCAACTGGTTTACGCCTTCCTTAAAATAAAGAGAGGAAATTCTGTAAACTCCGGGTAGGGAACGAAGCTTCTGATATAGCCAAGAGACATCATATTCACTCCAATCGGTACATAGAGACATATCATCCACCACCATTCTCCCTTGTTCAGGACCTTCCAGTATTTCATCGGGAGTTTTACCCTCTGCCAGCAACTCATCTACACGACGAAAACGAACACCTGCCCTCAAAAATTCCTGTACCTCAAAAAAGATTCGTGCCATCAATTGATTAGGCTCTACTCCATCATCAATCTCTATTCCTGCGCATAAATAGAGAATGTCGTACTCCAAGAAACGGACAGAATCTACATTTTCGCATAAATTCCGGTGCGAGTGATAAAGGCTATATACTTCTTTTATAATTTTTTTCCGGCGGGTTTCGGAAGTGTCTGCCCAGACATCCAATACAAAATCGTATGTACCCGATTCGGGATGGACTATAACCCTTACATCAGATAAATCATCTACATTTGAAACAAACAGTTTGCGGTAATCGGTTTCCGTCACCGGATTTACCGGAAATATTTCTGAAGGTGAAAACAAAGCATGTCTTCGGGGAGAGAAGTCACTATCTTCCCGTGTCAGATAATCAGGTATGGAAAATCCCAACCGGTAATCGGTTTCCAGCAAACCATAGTTCAAAGCATCAAGCAGGGTGACTCCGGGATCATGTACGTTATAGTCAGTCCACACATTGCCCGCAAGACGCTGTACATCTTTCAGCGCCTTCTCTTGAAGCTGGCTGTATTTATCCTGCCCTTCAACTTTCCGAATAATTGTAGTGTGTCCCTCCATAACTTTATAATGTTACAAAATCCATATCAAACAATCGCTTTATACGATAATGTACCCAGACATCTTTACCATAGTCTGAACGGGTGCGAACCTGCAATACGCAGTTATGCCCCTCACGGAACCAGCGGAACTGTATCTTATTGAAACGGCTACCGAACCAGGAACGGGCATAACGGATACACGGATGTTTACCAAAACAATGCATCGCCGTAACATCTGCCAAAGCATAACGCCCTTGTCCCCTCAATCCGCAAGCTGCTTCAATGTGATAACCTACACAACCGTATTCCGGCTCTCCTATATTCTGCCATTGCCCGTTAGCAAGAACTTTTCCCTGTAAATAACTTCCCACAAAACTATCTGCATGGATAGCGCCCTTCACTTCCAGAGTAATCTTATCTTTATTCCCCAAAGAGATTTTACCATCTTGAGAAAGAGTAACCAGTGGTTGTTCTTCTGTTCCGCGTTGAATATGAAGCTCGCCATCTCTACCGAGCGAAACAATCCAAGCAGGTTCACCGTCCAAAATATTCCGGCGAATTTCCATCACTGCCCCATCATCATCGAGCGGAGAAAGCAATATTCCTCTCTCGGCCGATTTACTGAAACCATCATCTACGATGTTCAGCATCGAATCTATCAAGTCGGCAAATTGTCCGCTATCGGGCTTTTTCCCTTTACCGAAATACTCTTTCAACGTTCTACGATTTGTTTTTGCCATATTGCTATTTTATCACAAATGTATTTTCCACTTCTAAATCTCCAAGTTCCACTTCATGCCGCCAATCTTCCTCGGCCACAACTTTCACATAATGCCGCAATGCCGGAACTAATATAGCCCAAGGCACAGAAGGACGAACCATCTGTTCCTCCCCATAGGCAGAAATATATTCGCGAAGACTATATCGTCCCTCATTTTCCGTTATCACCTGCAATAGTTTCATTCCATGTATCGCATTGACAGTTCCTCCCTCCTTGATGCGGCTCTGCATGTCACGCAGAGAAAATGCATAGCCAAAAACCGGGACATCCCCTATCTTGTTCCATGGCGCAATGCAAGCCTCCAATCCTTCATGAACTTTCTGAATGGCGGCACCCGCTGTTTCACCCTTATTCAGGCTTATTCCACAAAAAACAGTAACCTCCTCGTATACCGGATTTATCACATCTACCTTGACAAACGGAGAAGTATACAACCGGAAGCAATCCTCTATTTTACACAACAGTTCATCCGTACATAGAGGAAACTCATCTCCACTACGGGAATGAATAACAGCAAGTGTCACTACTGTATTTCTATTCTGACGCTTCTCATCCGTCCCCGGAAAGCACTTCGCTTTCACTATTTCCGGGAACTCTTGCAAGGCACGCCATTCGTATTCAGCGGGCAAAAGCAAACGATGCCGACTTGCAATCCGTTCTCCTATCCTGGTACGTATTTCAACTTTATCTTCTTCCGAACGCTCGTCGGTTAAAGGAGCTACGCACTGGTAGGATATCAACCCCGGTATAGATAACTTGATACCTTCTGTGGTCACAGCTTCCGCCTGAACAACATTCAAAAATATATTTCGTACGGTAGATGTATTGTATAAATGTGCATGCACTGCCACACAAATCCAAAACACTCCATTTTCATCCGTCATTTCCTGAGTTATACAAAACGGAAATTGTAATACAACAGCTCCACTGTGCATCAATCCTCCCGTATCATCCCGGAGGATATTAACAGAATCTATCTGTGTCCAGTGGAAAGCATCTTTATAATACCAGTCTAGTTGAGGTAAGAAATCATGATCTATTTCTCTTTGCAATAAATCCAACTCCATATACATTCTTATCAGATTCTCACCTACCGCTCCCGTAATACCTATCATCAAATTACCAGCATCTTTAGGACCATCCATAAAAAGAATGGGGCGGTTCATATCCGGCACAGAATTAATCACATTAGATAAAGGACGGATATAAGAGAAACGGATATCGGATGCGCTTCCCACACTGAAAAAATATTCCTCTTCTGCCGTATAACTTAATTGTGGCGCATCCATCAACAAAGACAAAGGCGGTTCAGGAAGGGGCTTTTTATGGTGCAAACGGCTATTCAACATCGTAATCTCAGCAAACAACCTGCGATATTCATGTTCTCCAAACCCCATATCCGGCTCTGTCAATACCAAACGATAAAAGCCTGAACGTACGTCTCCCAAATGATACTGTGCAGATTTGTCGTAAAGTAAAATTGCATTCTCCGACACCGGAAAATCAATCTCCGTCCGTTCTATCAAGACATCTCCTTTATGTGGTATCGGTTCAGAAGAAGTACGGAACAGGTATATTAGCTCTGAATCCGGCAACTGTTTCCAACCTCTGTTGCGCAAGTAGTCAATCCTTGCTCTAAAAGAACGGTTATCTATCTCTTTATCATAAGTTCGATAATATTCTTTCAAACCGCCATTACAAACCGGAAGATGTTGCCAGTTGAAAGTGAAATTAACTGTCTTTACAGGTTTACAAGCCATTTCATAACACCCAAATGCCAGCCATGCACCTTTCTCTCCCATGATACCAAACGGAGCAAATGCCTGGCGTACATCCACTTGCCCCAAATCATTATAAATCTGCATATTCCGAATACCTTGGACAGAGACATCTATCTTTATAGATTTCACATACATTTCTCGTGTCCATGAATAGGGAAAGAGCCAGGCTGAAGAATTGACCAATAAACGCAAGGAAGGCCAATCTTCCCTCTCCAAGGGTACCACTGCCGGAAACTCTTCTCCCAATCTGAAAGTGAGTTGCAAACCTTCGCCTTCGCACAAACGGATATGAAAATTCTCTACCATCCGTCCACCTTCTGCCGTACTTATCCAAAGCAAAAAGGCATCATGGAGAATCTTGAACAAAGTTTCATCCCTACTGATTTCTTGAATATCAGATACCCTTGCAATGGTATTTTCCAAAGATTCTAAGGCTTCTGAAGTTAAACGGAAAAGTACATTGACTTCCCGTTTCCCTTCATTCAGCAACAGCATGGAAGAATGCAGACAGAAACCTATCTCCGCAGGCTTATAGACTGCTTCCGGCAGTATTCCTTGCAATACAGCCGTGGCATATCCCATCGCAGCCTCGGGAAAACGTTCTTTACTCTCCTCCACAAGTACCATTTTCATTCCGGCAAGCGCCATTCGGGTTAGCTGTATATCCGATAGTAATTGATAACCGACATTGGTATCACCATGTGCTGCCGCCCAATATGACCCTTTGTGCAGAACCGTACCTGCACCTATCGGAGAAGACTCAAACGCAATCCAAGTAGTACCTGCCGACTGTTTTCTTCCTGAAATTTTCAGTATTTCATTCAGATAAAACATGGGAAGAGATTGCCAACGAGTATTGAATGAAGAAACAATCTCTTTATAATTATGAAGAAAAGCAACCACAATCGCCAACGAAGGATCCATATTCCCGGAAGAACATATCTCTTCAAGATATACCTCCCGCTTGGATTGGAGCAAACGGATAGAAGCCAGTAACAGCAAATAGAAACGGCTGAGAAAATCTTCTGTTCCTTCTTCCTCTATATTTTTTCTTTTTGATGAGAACCATCTTTGGGTCGGTTTTTCTGATAGATACCCACTATACCTATTTTGAAAAAGAACAAACATCGGGCTGATATTACCGGATATCTGGCCGGATAAATCTTTCAATAACAGAATGGAGCCGCTACTCAAACAAGCGTATTCCAAACGGCGGCACCAATTATCCATCCGCAATACCAATGCATGAATAGCATTCACGTGTTTTTCTTCTGCAAAAAGATTCAAGAAAGTATCTTCAGCCTCATCTGTATCAAACAGTTCTATTTCAAGTAGAACCGTTAAAGGCTGGTACTGGTATATGGATTCAAATCCTGACCGCCGGAGTGCATGAGCAAGCAGTACCGAAAATCGTTCTTCCAGTACGGGTAAGGTAACCGGAGCTAACGCTCTTTTCAACCTTTCTTCCCTGCTCAAGCCATCTGCATCAGAAATGTTCTTCATAATAATAAGGATATACCAAATTCCCACGGGAATTTGTCTGTCTTATTGTATATTCCAACAATATGCTCAATATTCCGTTCCGCTCTTCACTGGTATCAAAAGACACACTATCCAATGATATACGAGGCTCCCAATAAAGTATAGCCTCCTCAATAGCTGCACGCAGCTGAGTCCGCGCCGTCAAATCCATATTGTGGAAAACCAGATTATTCAAATCCGTACCAAAATCCGGCCGCATAATCCGTTCTCCTAAACGAGTGGAAAGAATAATCTGCAAACTTTGCCGAATGTCTTCCTCCTCATCCACCATCACCGTAGGATTGATTCCACTACTAAAATGGACAGGAAATGCCCACCCACGGCCTAAAAAAGAATGTTCTTTATCTTCACTCATAGTATCACCCTCCTATCTGAACTGTCGGACAACCGACAACAATCGAACCACCATGAGCTGTTGTATCACCCATGCGGGCAGCCGGTTTCCCACAAATCATCACTGTGGCGGAGCCTTTTATAATTGAATCGGGTGGTCCCACACATACACAAGAATCTCCCATAACTGCGGCAGGCATTCCACCTATCATCACCGTTGGCGCACCGGGTCCTACGACCGGGCCACCTACATGAGGTATAGGAGACGGCCAAGCCGGTGTTTGCATAGGACAACTATGCATATCTGTTAATCTTGCTGCTGGAGGCATATCTATTATATTTTATTATTTACCCTATCATTCATTATCAATTAATCATCACCATCGCACCTTTTACCACGGTTTGTCCCGAAGCAGATATCTCAGCCGTAGCCGTACCCGTCACTTTCAATCCGGTTTGTGCTTTCGCTGTCACATTCATACCTTCGATGTTAGTATCCTGCTTTGCTTTGATGCTCATCTTTCCGGTAGCGTCCAATACTATATTTCCTTTTGCTTTCAGCGTAATATCTTTACCGGAAGTGATTTCAATGCCACTATCTCCCATCACAATCTCATTCTTATTCTGGTCTTTCAAAGTGATGGATTTAGTATCATCATCTATCACGATAGAGTTCTTTCCCGGCGTAATAATCGTAATGATTTTCTTTTCATCATCCAGTTCTATTTTAAGTTTCTCAGGAGATATGAAAGCGCGCTTAAAATTATCATCGTCTATCTCATAAGGGGAAACGTGCTTGGCGCTATATAAACACCCCAATATTATCGCTTGATTAGGATCATTATTTATAAATCCGAGTATTACTTCATCACCAACAGAAGGAATAAAGAAACTGCCTACCCCATTGGATGCGGCAAACTGAGACAGACGCGCCCAGACAGCATCCGGTTTTACATTCAATAAAGGAATACGCACTTTTATACGGCTGTTTGAATCCGGGTCTCCCTTCAGAGCCTCTACAATGCCAATATGCAAACCTTCAATACCCGGATATAAACCGGATGCCGGAGGAGCTAATACGTCGGGTTGCTGTGTAATGTTCATGGGAGAAATACCCATCTCAACCTCGGTAGTCCACGCTCCGTCTTCCACTTTGTGTGTTACCGCACCCACATACGCATCCCCATTAAAACGAGCGCCCATGCCCTCCAACTTAATAACACAACCTGGTACTGCCGCTGCATTACCTTGGAACGAAAAAGTTCCCCTGAAACGTGATAATCCTGTTTTAAGAAGAGTGGCATCAACCCATTCCTTCAGTACCCCGGAATCTGATAAAGCATCCGTCTGTAAAGTCACTTTATCTGTCCCCGCTGCGGACGACAAATTCCCGGGAGTCAAATTTCCCTGACTATTGAGCGAAGCCGGAGAAGAACTTGCAGAAATATTTTTTTGCTCCACCGGATTCCAACCTACTCCTTCCACGGTTGTAAATTGGTCTTCCGCATAAACCTCACCATCAAAAGAGAGTAAATCAGTGCCATACGTCACTATAAGTACCGGTCCGGAAACAACAGGTTTCTTAATTTCAACTTTAGCGCCGTCAGTAGTCACAACCATACCATATACATCAGCTCTGGATAAAGCAAAATCCCAATCAGTACAATAATATTGAACCAAATGAGTGTGTACAATCTTGGTATCTTCCATACTGACCGACAATCCGTTATCTCCTAAAGCAGCAACCACGGCTTCCTGATCTTTTTTATCCTCAAATATTCGATTTTTACGAGCGACAGTGGCTTTTATAGCCTCATCTCTACATTCCACTACTAACAATGGCGACTCATCACCTGTAATCTGTATCTTCTGTGAAACAACTATACCTTCAAAAATTTGACTGTTAGTGGATTCATAACCTACCTCAATCTTGATATTCCGTCCTGGTTTGAATTCATCCGCTTCACTTTCCGGAATATTAGCTTTAGGCATATCCCCGGCAATAAATTTCAAGACAGCCCACCCTATGCGATTCACTTCACGATGAACCTCTATAGATTTTACACAAAATGGACTACCCACTTCGCTACCATTGCTGTATACCGCAAAAGTCACTAACTTTCCTGTATTTATATTAATAGACGACATTCTTATTCTTTTTTTATTCGTTAGATAATGGTGGAAAAAGTAACCTTATTCCCGGTTCCAAATGGCGAAATTCAGTCAGTCCGTTTATGCGGGCTACTTCAACACAATAAGCTTCATTTTCATAAATTCGTCGGCACAGAGCCGGCAACGTATCACCATCTTTCACCATAACTAAATGAGATAAATCAGGAGAACTGCTATTGTCTTGTTTTTCCTGTTTTTTAGGTGCCACATACTTTATTATTTCCAAAATAACCTTGGCACGTAAAGGTTCACCCTCGGAACTAAACAATAAATAATTAGTAGTTAAATTCTTTAGTCTTCCATTAAAATTCAAAGTCCCCCAGATTATTTTCAAGTAAGGAGGTTCATGCTTATCTCCAATATAAGTATATACAGTCTTTTCCAACTTTTGAATTATATCGGATAAAGGTTCTTTTTTTACAGCTCCGGTATACTCCATCCAATTCACAAATGCCCCTGTATTATCAAGTGTAAACTCTATTTTAATATTACTCTCCTGATAACTATTGAAAGCCGGTGCTCCTTTATGATTACGAGATTTCCCCCTGGAATAACTGATGGCTTTACTCTCATCATAATTAGCCGGATTTACCATCATCGAAAAAACATTTCCCGATTTTTGTGAAAAGTCACCGTCTTTATAACCTACTATTTCCAATTTCTTTAACCCGGGCATATTCTTATAAACTTTTATCTATCCTTTTGTCTTTTTCTTATAGACTGTACCTTTGTTGTATATTCTGCCAATTCTGCCAGAACTTCTTGCTTAACCACCTTAACAATCTCTTCCGATGGTTGAGACCACTGCGGTTCCCTAAGCTCCACAGTGGTCTTTACAATCACTTCTTTTACAACGATTGTCATATTTACATCACTCTTCTTATCGTATCATAAGCAAACTCTAACGATTCAATAGCAATATCATTTTTCTTTGAATCAAATCCTGCAACATCCCATTTCACCGGATAAGCATTTGTTAAAGCCCAAGCACATTCCGGTGTCCCTATTGGTGACAGAAGAGTGACCAGAACATCACAAGTAATAACGTCTTTCTCCGCTCCACCTTCCATCGTTTGCGCTGTCCAAATAGACAACACGCTCATTCCAAGTGGTTTCATCGGTCGCTTGCAGACAAGATTTCCATGCTTCATCGGTCCGGGAATACGTCTTTTGTGACCTCCACCTTCATCTATTTCCTGAGTTTCCATTTCCATAGACAAACCGGAAACTTCCAGAAAAGCCATGTCCGATATGGGAATTCCCCCCATAAAATGTACATTAAAATAAAAGGCCGTTGGAGGCGGAATGATATGATCTAATTCCATAATGTAAATAATTTAAATTGTAATCTATTTATCAAGCATTTTCAATAACCAGTCCTTCATGCGCCATATCCAATTGTTCAATGGCCACCTCATTTCCATCAGATTTCAAGCTTACACCTGTAACCTTTGTAGGCCATGCATTGGTCAGCTTCCATACCATCGTCGGATTGCCTTCCTCGTCAAGCAGACTGATAGTAACCGCTTCGCGCTGAATAGTATTCATCTTAATGGTGGCAAACCAGTCAAACAACTTGTTGTCTTTCACAAAAACACCTTTCTTCAATTGTATATTACTATATTTCTTGATACCCGGCATTTTGATAGTGGAAAATTGCGGACTGTTTCCATGGCGATATTCTATTACTTGCGCTTCGGCATCCAGCCCTGACACTTCTTTAAATGCTATTTCACCTAAACTACCAATCTCTACTTTAAAATAAAACGCGGGCAACGGCCATACGTTATCTTGTTTTTCTCCTGCCATAATCTTCAGTTTTTAATTATCGATTTCTAGTTATTTCAACTCTTCTGCATTTGTTGCTGGAAAGTAATCTCAATGAATTCAGCCGGACGCACAATGGCTACCAATACCGTAACACGTAACACTCCTTCCAAAATATCTTCCGGAGTCATCGTATCACCTAAACCTACATGTACGCTGAATGCATCATCCGGAGTTGCGCCGGCAAGTCCGCCACGCTTCCAGATACCATTCAGGAAGTTCTGAATCATACTCTTTATATTAATCCAAGTTCCGGCAACGTTCGGATCAAACACGTATGCACGTGCCGCATTCTTAACCGACTCTTCCAGCATAATCATTGTACGGCGAACGTTGATATAACGCCAATCCAGTGAGTTTCCGTCCAAAGTACGGGCACCCCACACTTTAATACCTTCACCAACAAATGTACGTATCGCATTAACAGCTTTACCACTCAAAGGAACATTCAAATCCTCCTGCTCCTCATGAGTGATATTGACTGCCGGAGCAATTACAGAGTTAACCGAAACATTCGCGGGGGCTTTCCATACACCTCGCGTATTATCCACCATCGTATAAATCCCTGCCATGGCAGCTGATGGAGCCAATAGATTCAACATCCGTTTAGCCTCTTTCATTGCGGCATTATACACCGGGGATATCTGTTGTAAAGTCTTGTTCAAAGTATCCTGAGCAACAGCATCCAATTCAGTACCTATCAAGTCAATCTGCTCTTTGATAAGCTCTTGTTTATCTTCCGGCCTCTTTTTCAATTCTTCATCCAGCAAAGCCTTCAATGAATCAGGATTAAAATTGAGGAAAGACAAATCACGGTCTTGCACAATAGACGTGTTGACCCAAGGATAATAAGCCGTACCAAAATCCAAAAATGAGCTGCCTATTTTTTCACGGAATTCATTAATTACGTCACCTGCCGGATCACGTCTGTCCTTGTATCCATCATATACATCAAGAATGGCAATACGGTTGCGCATCTTATATCCGCAATGACTCAACATAGCCGTCTCCACACTATAACATAATTCCTTATCCTTGATACCTACAGCTTCCGGACAAAGCAATATCGTAGGTTCCTGTTCTTTCAGCAGTGTTTCAATACCGGCTTTAAATGCATCGGCACTCAATTCGTCAGCTTTATAGTCACCTATGGAAACAATATAGCAAGGACCTCCACCGTTACCAAAAAACATCAACATCTGATAGTAAAGCGTGAAAGGCAAGCTGGATTGTTTCACCATCACCTTTTTCTCACCGCATACCAAAGTAGGAGTCTCCCCTTCCGCAGCATCAGGTAAATCGAACATAGGAGTCGGAGCTCCTCCGAAATAAGCATGATATTCCGCCATCGATGTAATACGGAATGGCTTGTTAAGCAAAGAGACATTACCATTGACGGCCATCTCTGTATAGCCAATAAAGGCAGGCACTGCGGTAGCAACTTCTACTGCCGAATTCGGGAAAGCGTTTTTCTCTACGATATAAACGCCCGGTGTTTTCATTGATCCCATAAGCAAATCAGTTTAAATTATTAAATAAAAGAACCATAATCATCAAATTAAAAATAAAATACAGTAACTGCCGTATCTTTCTTTCTACTCGGTATCCTACCGGGAACAGGTACAGGTAAGTCACGTACAATCAATCTTCTTATTTCGGAAGGGAGTATCTCGAACAAAGAAACTTTAATATCAGTCCGTTCTTGCATTTTTACGGGAGCAGATGATCTAAATTTTATACTTTTCATCGGAAGAATATACTCAGAATCCTCTAATTGCACTAATTCAAATCCCGCAACATCTGTTTTGAGTTCTATTTTACGTTCCACCTCACCATTCCGGGGTATCAGCCAATACTCCCAGTAATAACTTTTTGCAGTAAAAAGTACCTCAGTTGTAATCGTACGATTGTTGGATAATCTGTGTAAAGGGATACGTAATTTGCAAAATGCCATATCTTTGGTTCTGACTATATCACCCCGTACGTCTCTCATATCAACAGTCTTATTTGAATCAACATTAATCTCTATCTGACGACAAAATCCATTAGCCATAAAATCCCACTCTGTATAGTAAACCATTTCCTCATCCCTATTGATAAAATCAATTTCCAACACATCTGATTCATCAAATTCTACATTCGTAGGGTTTATTAACGTCCACTCGTTCTTCGCGGTGGATACCAATAACACACCACGTCTACGCAGCAAATTCGCACTATCTGCAGAGACTCGAGCTGTACCCCAGCTACAATTTCTATCTAAGAAATAATCATGCAAAATTCTCAATTTCCAAAGTTGCTTTATATGTGTCATAATCGTTCTAAATTATTTTGATTTCCGGTAACTTCAATTACACCGCGTTTCACTTCTTCGGCATCAAACGTCAGCCTCCTTATTTTACAAACTACAGAGGGATAATACTTACCTCCCAATTGTGTCCAGATGTTGCTTTGATCTTGTAAGGTAGGAGATAATAATTCAATCGTATATTTGGTGCCATTCACCATGAACGACGAAGCTACCTGTAAATAAGTAATAGCTTGTGACAGAAAAGAAAGTCCTTCCTTATATCTTTTATCGCTAAATACTGCTGCTATCACTATATTCAGATTTGCATAAATTAGCGGTGATGAAAGTCCTGAATAATGTCCGGAAGAGACAACCGTAGAAGCAGCCATCCCCTGAGTGGTCTCGCGTTCCAAGCCCAACAAAGATATTAGAATCTTACAAGGTTCCTCCTCCTGAACACCGATAGCCCCTACCTCAACCAATCCTTCCGGTTGGTGGAAAAAAGAAGTCATATATTGTTCCATTTGTCTGGCATACGTCGACAATATTTGGTTTATCATAGTCCATTAAATTTAAATATAAAATCCGGCATTTTTTCCTCAAATTTATACTCACCACATGCCGATTACTTTGCTCAAATATAGGAATAAAGAATATCAAATCAAACAATTTCTTACAGACGACATATTTCATGGTATGAACGACACAAATCGGTGCTTAAACCAATTTTTCGACTACAAACAAAAACAGCCGAAATCATTCTTTAAAGAATAATTTCGGCTGTACTGCCCAAATAAGAATAAACACTATTTATTGGAATCTAATGACTTTGAAATGCATCACTTTCTTGATTAATTTCTTAGTTATTTTGTTAAGTTTCAAATAAAGAAGTAATCACAAAGTTCTTCTTATAGATTCATCAAACGGAACAATGTTATACTTACCATCAAAATAATTACTAATAGAAAGTTCATACGCATCTTCATCAAAAGCTCTTTGCACAATTCTTGAAGTTTTGATAGCTAACCAAACAAATGGGTTGAACAAATGAGTAAACCATATTTTATGCTTACTATATTTAGCTATAGTCCTTACTACTTCAGATGTAGAAGTGTATTTTGCATTCTGAGGACAAAAAATCCCTCTTGAATTATTATCAATTAGCAACTTAATAAATTCACATAGATTATCTATGTAAATCAAACTCTTACGCTGCTTATAATCGGGAAATACAGGCATTTTTATACCATATTTAATAAGTAATGGATAATTTCCTTTACAATCCTTCCCATAAATAGCAGGTGGTCTTACGCTTACTACTGAAAATGTAAGATCATTCATTTCCTGAATCACATTATCAGCTTGTAACTTACTATCACCATAAAAACTAGATGGACTTACTTTATTTATATCAGTTACAATACCACAATCATCACCGTAAACATTCATAGATGAAAGAAAAATAAACTGCTTCACCCCTGCTGCTTTTGCTTTTTTACAGATATCAATAGTCATATCTCTATTCACTGAATAAAATAAATCTCTCATCTTTTCTTTTATTTTGACATGAGCTATACCAGCCACGTCTATGACAATATCAAAAGAAGAAAAATCTATTTCTTTCCACAAATTATTTATAGTGCTTACGGACTCTACATAATATAGAGAAGGAAACTGCTTTAACCAATTCTCTATATGATGACCAACATAACTACCAGTACCGGTTATCAAAACTCGTTTCATATAACCTATTTAAAATTTTCCCAATCTTTATATACAGACTCCCAAGGTCCAATATCTTCTTTATTATAAATATAAGTACATTTAGCCTCTTTGAAATCCTTTAACCATTCCTGTAATGAGACTTTACCTGTATCAACCCGTTTACCGAAATCGATTATTTCTGACATAGAAGTGAAAGTTTCAAATTTTCTACGATCAGCCGGATCAATAGTTCCATTCTCCATCCCTTTTACCCAAAGATAGGCAAGTGGCATTCCTGCATACATTCCTGTCGGATTCCAAGCCGATGCACGAAAATTAGTTTCCATATAGTAAAATGTACCATCTTTATCAATCAAGAATTCTACTTCAAAGATTCCTTCAAATCCTATTTCTTTGAACATGGAAGCCAACTTTAGTTCGATTTCTTTATCTGAAAACATACAGACATCGTGATAAGGACTATAATATCCTTGTATCAGGTATTTCCATTTCAACTGAGTCACAATCTGCATCTCCTTACCATGATTAATTGTATAACCTTCCAATGCCATTTCGTTCTCTTTGTCTACAAAATGTTGTATCATAATTATTGGACTTGCAATCTTAGTGATAGCCTCTCTCAATTCATCTTCATTTTGGCAAATAAACACATCACTTTTCCAGTTACCAGAATTAGGAGAAATATCCTTTGTTATAATAGGATACCATAAATCTTTTGGAATACTATCTTCTTTACTAATAACATAGGAATCAAGTACACTAAAACCATATTTCTTTGCAAGCTGTTGGATTCTATATTTATCCATAAATTCATTAATACGCCCTGCTTTACCAGCATTGAAACCAATGAACTTATCTTTCCACTCTTCATAATGTAAGTCAAAAAAGCCTACCGATTTATCATCTGAGAATACAATGTACGGTTTATGAAATTCATCAAAATGACCGTATTCTTTCATTAGTAGCTCATAACCTTCTTCAACACTGTCTACACGATGTAGTTTAGATATGTATTTACTATAAGTTGCTACCTCATATCTACGTTTTACAGAAATATAAATTGGATTGACGCCCATTGAACCAAAACTACGTATCTGTCCCAAAGGATTGTAATGTTCCAAAGCAAACACTATGCACAAGTGTCCATTAATTGTATTATTCATCTTATTTTTTAATAATATTTGCCAAATACATTAATTCGTCACGACCATATCGTTGATCGATAGTTATTGGTATCATATAACGTGACATCCAATATTCAAAGGTATCAATAGGTAATTCTTCACAGATATAATTCCACCAATGTCCTTGAAAATGTTTAAATCGCTGTAATCGGGGTAATAGATCATCATCTTTTACAACTAATGGATAAACCATCGGAATGGTATCATTATCATAAAAACGTGTAGCATCAATCAAATTGATATCCTTAAACAAATCATTTGCTATCTGAAAATTCTCCCTACGCTTATTTTTGATAAAATTATAGTCTGTCCCATCTAATATAGTATGGGTCAACTTTGACATTTTCATGATATCTTCTACATCAATTCTATGTTCATTGATACAACGAGCCTCATATCCTTTCCCCTCACATCCATACTCAATACGTTTCAAGAGAAAAGCAGCTGTATCCGATGAAAATCCCTGTGGATATTCTTCTGTATATTTATGAGCATTTTTTCCTATCACATATGCCCCATCAGGTACACCTATAAATTTACGACAGGAATATACATTCATTGCATTTGGAAGAGGTTTACAATAAAATGCCTGACAATTATCTATTATAGTATATGGATAGGAAATAGACAGAGTTCTCATCCTCTCTTGTGACATGATACCATAATAATTGACAAACATCACAACATCTTCTTCTTTAGCATGAAGATCTATAGGATTAAAATTCTCATCTATATGATAATATTTAATATCCACCCCTTTCCGCTTCAGAAAGTCACGTACCGTGTCACACTGATAATATGGCAACCAAATAGTTCTGGCTTCTGTTACTCTAAATGCATGCCAAATAGCTGCTCTACCCGTATTCAAACGGATTAAATCTTTCTGCTGAAAATAGAACTCTTTTCCTTGAGGAAGTTGAAGTTCTATAAAACTACCAATTTCCATTATACTTCTCCAATATCTTTCGTCGTTCTAATTTCAGAGTCTAATACTTTAGGAGCCCTTATCGAATCATCTGGGCGCTGGAAACCAAAAATAATTTCAAAAGTCTTATACAGTACCTGCCAATCTAGTTTCAGAGACCAATTACGTACATAATACAAATCGAATTCTGCCATATCTCTACGGGTGGAAGATTCCCCCTCATGGACAGCTTCCCATCCTGTAATACCTGGACGCATGGACTGTCTTTCTCTCTGTTCTTTTTCAGTCATTACCAACATTTCCTTAGGTAATATAGGACGAGGACCAATAAAAGACATTTCTCCTTTCAGGATATTCCATATCTGAAAAAGCTCATCCATATTAGTGGCGCGAACAATCTTTCCCCATTTTTTAAGCCTAATCTCATCAGGTAGCAAATTTCCTTTTTCATCACGTTCATTTGTCATTGAACGAAGTTTGAAAAGAGTAAAATGTTTGCCTTGATAGCCTACCCGTTCCTGTTTGAAAATAGGAGAAGCTTCAGGAGATACAATCTTTACAAAGATAATCCCACCAAGTAACATGAGAGTACTTGGAATAAATATTATCAATGAAAATAAAATATCAAAGAGTCTTTTAATAAATTTGGACATAATTATTCAAATTCTACGAATTCCAGTTTCAAATGCTTCTGCATACATACACCCAGCCTGACTACCTCTCCAAGCAGCCAACCCTTTCATTGCCTCATTACTACGAGGATGTGGATATGGTCGCATCACCCCTCTATACATACTTAAAGCCTTAATTTTTGCATCAACACCATCCTCTCCAACTTCAACATAGATATTAGGGCGGAAAGCATTGAAAGTTGTATTCAGGTTCCAATCAGTAGCAGAACCAACCTCCATAAACCAAAACTCCAATATTGATTTCACTTCCGGGCGTCTTTGGAATAAGCGTATAGCTTCCTGACAAGCCATCGACGTCTGCAAATGATCGTTATTAGTATCCGAAGCATGATGCGTAATAATGACATCTGGTTCTGATTTTATAATAGCATTCTCTATGAACTGTACTAATTTAATATGGGGTACTGTGTTCATTTCAATATTTGGAAAAATCCCCTCATACTTCCTATGGATACCCAAAAAATCAGACGATGAGTTCAAATCTTCATCCAACTCATTATCTTCAGGACGAAAAGCTCGAGCTTTAGCCTCAGTACACATAATACATATATCGACTATATCACCATTCTGTGTCCATTTACGAATTGATGCGCCTGCACCAAGAACCTCATCATCAGGATGAGCCACTACTATCAGATATTTCATCGTTACAAATTATCAAACTATTATTTTA
>NZ_CAUFUE010000036.1 GCF_959029255.1 uncultured Bacteroides sp.
TAACCCCACCTTATTATTTTTCCCTTTCGGTCGGTGGTGGGCGGCGGGGCGGTCGGATGCAAGGTTTAGGGGAAGAATACTACCCGAAGCATGAGGGTGGAGATTGTTCCCCTAACGGCGTAGCCGCCCGACCTTGCAGCCGACGGAAAGCCCCGTGATTGCTTCGCCTTTGTAAACGGGAATGACTGCTCCGCTTTCCTCTGAAAAGAGGAATAGAATCTGCAATATATATCACCATAGTGATAGCTTTGCATGCTGGTATGCTGGTATGTTTGCATGTTGGTATATCATCATGCTTTCCAACGGCTGTTGGGCTTGCCGTCCGAAACAACCGACACGAATACCGTCGTTTTCTCTTTTCGTCGGTACGTTATCCGCTCCAACAACACTTTGCGGACTTTCGCCGCCCCGAACGATTCGATGCGGAAAGCGAGGGCGGCTATCGTTTCGAGGTCGTAAACCTCTATGCTGCTTCTGTCCGATAAGCGGACAAGGCGTTCGATGCCGTACTCTTTCAATACTCCGCTTTTACAGAGTGCCTTTATCCCTGCCCGAACCGTCGGGGCGATAACCCCGAACAATTCGCAGATTTCCCACTCGGTCATGGCGGTTGCGCCTATGTCGGTCGGCAGGGAGATATTGCCGTATTCATCTATCGTGATGATGTTCCTTTCTTCTTTCATCGGTATGCTGTTTTAAGGTGACTAAATGGCTCGGCAGATATTCTTCTCCATCTCCTCCAGCTTGTGCGACAAGGTTTCCATGTCTTGACTTATCTTCTGGGCGGTGATTTTGGCGTATATCTGCGTGGTCTTGATGTTCGTGTGCCCCAATAGGCGGCTCACGGTTTCGATGGGTACGCCGTGCGACAGAAGTACGGTCGTGGCGTTCGTGTGGCGGGCTACATGGTAGGTCAGCCGCACCTTGGAGCCGCATTGTCTGCCTATCTCTTTGAGTATCTTGTTGCAACTGCCGTTGCTCGGAACGGGGAACACATGACCGTCCTTTGCAAGTCCCTTGTATTTCTCGATGATACGCTTGGGAACGTCCAACAGACGGATATTCGATTCGGTGTTGGTTTTCTTCCGTCGGGTGATTATCCACAGGTTGCCGTCGAAGAATGTTTGCAGGCGGTCGGCGGTGAGGTTCTTCACGTCCGAATACGCCAAACCCGTGAACACGGAAAAGACGAACAAGTCCCGTACGAGTTCATGGTAGGTGTTCTTCATCGGTGCGTCCATGAGCGTCTGTATCTCCTTTTGGGTAAGGTAGCCCCTATCGACGCTTTCGGGCGAGTTGATGTACCCTGCAAAGGGGTTGAACGGCAGTCCCCCGTCGTTCCTCGCTATGGAAATGATGTGTTTCAGCACAATCATGTAACCCCACACGGTATTGGTGCGGCATTTCTTCTCCGTGCGCAGGAAATACTCGAAGTCGTTGATGAATGTGAGGTTGAGTTCCTTTAACGGGATGTCCTCACGCTTGTAGGCATGGGGCAGGAACTCCCGAATATGGTTGCAGACCGTCCGATAACGGGTGAATGTCCCCTGCGCCCTGCTGTGTCCGACTTTCTTCTCAAACTCGGCGTTGTGCTGCTCGAACAGCTTCAACAAGGTTTCCTGCTTGACGCCGATACCGAGATAGGCGTCTTTGAGTTTGGCGGCGGTAACATAACCGTCCGTCTGCATCAGTTCTTGGTAGCGGCGGTTTACCTCCACACGGATTTTATCCACCGCAAGGTTGATTCTCTGCGCTTCGACGCTCTTGCCCGAAGCACGGTTGTTTTTCACATCCCACAACCGCAGGGGAACGTCCATCTTGCAACTGAACTGTTTAATCTCTCCGTCCACCGTAAGGCGGCACATCAAAGGCAGGTTGCCGTTAGGCTTCTCGCTGCCTTTCTTCACGTAAAATAAGACCTTGAATGTACTTCGCATAACTCACTCCTTTTTTTGGTTACAAAATTAGTTTATAGTGAGTTACCGACAGCTACGCAGAATTACGCAAATCGCAGTAAAAGAACCTTTTAGCAAGAAATCTGCACCCGTTACGGGGGTAATGAGGTGGTAACTGAACTTCTGCACCGTTTGGCTTCGAGGTGGCATTTTGTTGGCTCTGCCCAATAGAAAAACAAAGCGTAACGAGCGCTCTTTCAGCCAATTCGCTACGCTTTGCTCAAATTTGCAAATCCGCTATGTGTTTATTTTATACTTTACACCTATTACCTGATTTTGCAGATATCTTCTACAATTTGGGCTGCTGTCAGTCTGTTTTCTTTCAACAATTCATTAGTATCATAACGGTCTACAAATTCTTTCTTGATACCGTAATTCAAAACTTTCATATCCGAAGGTCCATAATATCGGGCTATTTTTTCACCAAAGCCACCATCCAATACACCATCTTCGAGAGTGATGACCAGAGAATGATTACGTTTCAGAGTTTCAAGTAAAGCCCCATCTACCCCAGTGATGAAACGAGGATTGATAAGTGTTGCATCAATACCGGTTTCCTCCTTCAATTTCTTAACTACTTCTTCACCTAATTGATAGAAAGAACCAAGGCCAAGTACGGCAACTTTCTCACCACGATGTGATACATCATATTTATTCAATGACTTACCATAATCTTTCTCCGGTTCGATGCCACGGGAAATGACACCATTGGCAGGAACACGAATGGCTACCGGATGTTCCGTCTGGCGGATACCCCACTCCATCATAGCAAAATACTCTTCACGGCAAGTGGGAGCCAAATAAACCATATTCGGAATATTACTGATGACAGGAATATCGAAAAGACAAAGATGAGTGACATCGTTCATGCTCGAAGCACTACCCCAAAAGACAAGGAGCAATGCCGGATTGTTGTTGATACACAGGTCTTGGGACAACTGGTCGTAGGCGCGCTGAATGAAGGTGCTATATACTCCGAATACAGGTTTCCCGCCACCGGCGGCAATGGCAGAAGCCATGGCAACGGCATGTTCTTCGGCAATGCCGACATCAACGAACTGACGTCCCGCTTCTTTACGGCGTTCCGCCGTGAAACCGAATACGGTGGGGGTACCTGCTGTGATGCCGACAATCGTCCGGTCTTTCTTCATCTCTTGAAACAAGTATTTTGCCGTGAGGTCACCATAATCCTCTTCATCACCGAAGTCCGCAATCGGGCTCCCAGTTTCCAGATTGAACGGGATACTATAATGGAAACGCTCTTGCTGTTCTTCGGCAAGATGATAGCCTTTACCTTTAAGGGTATTGATATGTACCACAACAGGATGGTCGATATCTTTTACTCTGCGGAAAGTATCCACCAAGGCCTGCACGTCGTTGCCATCTCTCACATAAAGATAATCCAGCCCCATGGCAGTGAAATAGTTGCAGGGAGCTTTGCCTTCGGTTTCACGCAGCAATTGCAGGTTACGATAAAGCCCACCATGGTTTTCAGCAATGGACATCTGGTTATCATTAACAATTACGATGAAGTTCGTGCCCAGTTCGGTGGCATTGTTCAATCCTTCAAAAGCTTCACCCCCACTGAGAGAGCCATCACCGATGACCGCGATTATATTACCGGTATCACCTTTCAGGTCACGCGCCTTGGCAAGTCCCGTGGCAAGGCTGACAGAGGTTGATGTATGGCCGATGACAAAGAAATCATGTTCGCTTTCCGACGGTTCGGTGTAGCCGGACACGTCATCATACTCGGCAGCATTGATAAATGCTTCTTTACGTCCGGTCAACATCTTATGTGTATAACTCTGGTGCGACACATCATAAACAATCTTATCGATAGGCGAGGTGAACACATAATGCAAAGCTACCGTAGCTTCTACCATTCCCAAGTTAGGACCAACATGTCCGCCATGCGCACTTAATTTATTCAGCAATATCCGGCGGATTTCCCCGCTCAACACTTCCATTTCGCAGACTGTAAGTTTCTTCAAGTCAGCAGGAGAATTCACTTTTTCAATATACATATTATATAGGTTTTAGTTATAAATATTTTCTTTCATCATTTTGTTCTTCGACACTGCAAAATTACAGCGGAAGCAGGAATTGAAAGGTAGATAAATTACTGTACATATTACCAATATTACTGATAGCCAAACATGGATTAAAAAAATGGCAGATTTCACTTCCTTTGCTCAAAGTCTGTCCATTTGTGCATTTTTCATCCCTTTTTCTTGTCAAACCCAACTCTTTGCGTAAATTTGCACGCTGATAGTTAACCGGATAATTTCAGTAGCAGGATTCTACTACTCCTATTCCCGGCACTGACATGACGAAATACTAATACTAATAATTATATAGCATGAGTTTGAAAATTGTTGTATTGGCAAAACAAGTTCCCGACACACGTAATGTCGGGAAAGATGCCATGAAAGCCGACGGAACCATTAACCGTGCGGCACTCCCTGCCATCTTCAACCCCGAAGACCTGAATGCCCTTGAGCAAGCTCTCCGACTGAAAGATGAACATCCGGGTTCCACCGTAACCATCCTGACTATGGGACCGGGACGCGCAGCCGAAATTATTCGTGAAGGACTTTACCGTGGCGCCGATAACGGCTATCTGCTGACTGACCGCGCCTTTGCCGGTGCAGATACGCTGGCTACATCGTATGCCCTCGCCACTGCCATCAAGAAAATCGGTGATTATGACGTTATCATCGGTGGCCGCCAGGCCATCGACGGTGACACGGCACAAGTAGGTCCGCAGGTTGCCGAGAAATTGGGTTTGACACAGGTTACATACGCAGAAGAAATTCTGAATGTAGACGAAGCCGCTAAAAAGATAACCGTGAAACGTCATATAGACGGTGGCGTAGAAACAGTAGAAGCCCCTCTGCCTATCGTTATCACCGTTAACGGAAGTGCCGCTCCTTGCCGCCCGCGCAATGCCAAGTTGGTACAGAAATACAAACGCGCCCTCGGTGCACAGGAAAAAGCTGCCATCACCAAAGAAGGTGCTGAATTGGCTTACGCGGAACTTTATGAGAAATATCCTTATCTGAACATCACGGAATGGAGTGTAGCCGACGTAAACGGTGACCTCCCCCAATGTGGTCTGAGCGGTTCACCTACAAAAGTGAAAACCATTCAGAATATTTCATTCCAAGCCAAAGAAAGCAAGACGCTGACAGGCAGTGACCGGGATGTAGAAGATTTGATTGTTGAATTATTATCCAATCATACGATTGGATAAGTTGACAAGGATACAAGACACAAGATACAAGGAAAATGCTTTTCTCCTTGTCAACTTGTTCACTCGTCTCCTCAAAAAGAAAGAAATATGAATAATGTATTTGTATATTTAGAGATAGAAGGCACCACGGTTGCCGATGTCAGTCTCGAACTCCTGACCAAAGGTCGTAAATTAGCCAATCAGTTGGGTTGCCAGCTGGAAGCTGTTGCTGCCGGAAGCAATCTGGCAGGTATTGAAAAACAAGTAATACCTTTCGGCGTTGACAAACTCCACGTTTTCGACGCTCCGGGTTTATTCCCCTATACTTCCCTTCCCCACTCATCCGTACTCATCAATCTGTTCAAGGAAGAAAAACCGCAAATCTGCCTGATGGGCGCAACAGTTATCGGCCGTGACCTCGGCCCGCGTGTATCTTCTGCGCTGACCAGTGGTCTTACCGCCGACTGTACAGCCCTTGAAATCGGTGAACACGAAGACAAGAAAGAAGGCAAGGTGTACGAAAACCTGTTGTATCAAATCCGCCCCGCATTTGGTGGCAACATCGTTGCTACGATTGTAAATCCCGAACATCGCCCGCAAATGGCGACTGTACGCGAAGGTGTGATGAAGAAAGAGATTCTCGATGCCAATTATAAAGGTGAAGTCATCAATCACGATGTCGCCAAGTATGTTCCCGAAACAGACTATGTAGTGAAAGTCATCGATCGCCATGTAGAGAAGGCCAAACACAACCTGAAAGGTGCCCCTATCGTCATTGCCGGTGGTTATGGCATGGGTAGCAAGGAAGGTTTCAACATGCTGTTCGAACTGGCTAAAGAACTTCATGCCGAAGTAGGCGCCAGCCGTGCCGCCGTTGATGCAGGCTTTGCCGACCACGACCGTCAGATTGGCCAGACAGGTGTTACGGTTCGTCCCAAACTGTATATCGCTTGCGGTATCAGCGGACAAATCCAGCACATTGCCGGTATGCAAGAGAGTGGTATCATCATCTCTATCAATAATGACGAGAATGCTCCTATCAATACCATTGCCGATTATGTAATCAACGGTACGGTTGAGGAAGTAATTCCGAAGATGATTAAGTATTACAAACAGAACAGTAAGTAATTTTTTGAGGGAGTTAGAAGAAGTTATTCGGGAGTTATACGGGAGTTAAAAGCCAATAGTTCTGCCAATGATTGCAACACGAAGTTTCAAAGACCTGTTAGTATGGAAGAAAGCGCACCTGTTTGTACTTAAAGTATATAAGGTATCGAATAGCTATCCAACACACGAACGCTTCGGGCTATGCTCACAATTTCAACGTGCGGCTGTTTCCATCCCGGCCAACATAGCAGAAGGATATAGAAAACTGGGCAAAGCAGACAAGCTACGTTTCCTGAATATTGCACAAGGAAGTTTAGAAGAGTGCAGATACTACATCATTCTTTCTAAAGACCTCAGCTACATTACTGAAGAAGTATATAATGAATTAACAACGAGTATCGAGGATACAAGTTATTTACTTAACGCTTATTGCAAAGGAATAACAAACAAACAATTTGGCGACTAACGGAAAGTATGAGGCAAAGCTATTGGCCTCTAACTCCCGTATAACTCCCAAATAACTCCCGAAAACTCCTAAAAGAAACAACAATATGGCTAATTTTTATACAGAAATTCCGGAACTCAAGTTCCACTTAAACAATCCGATGATGGAGCGCATCTGCGAATTGAAAGAACGCGGATACGAAGATAAAGACAAGTTTGACTACGCTCCGCAGGACTATGCGGATGCAATGGACTCTTTTGACAAGGTGCTCGAAATCACCGGTGAGATTACAGGTGAAATCATCGCTCCCAACGCAGAGGGTGTAGACGAAGAAGGTCCTCACTGTGCCAATGGTCGCGTTGAATATGCCAGCGGTACCAAACAGAACCTTGATGCCATGGTAAAAGCCGGTTTGAACGGTATGACTATGCCGCGCCGCTTCGGTGGTCTGAACTTCCCGATTACTCCGTACACCATGTGCGCGGAAATCGTCGCTGCCGCTGATGCCGGTTTCGGTAACATCTGGTCATTGCAAGACTGTATCGAAACACTTTACGAATTCGGTAACGAAGACCAGCACAGCCGTTTCATCCCGCGTATTTGCGCCGGCGAAACCATGTCTATGGACTTGACGGAACCGGATGCAGGTTCCGACCTCCAAAGCGTGATGCTGAAAGCTACCTTCGACGAAGAAAACAATTGTTGGCGCCTGAACGGCGTGAAGCGTTTCATCACTAACGGTGATGCTGACCTGCACCTCGTATTGGCACGTTCTGAAGAAGGGACTAAAGATGGCCGTGGCCTTTCCATGTTCATCTATGACAAGCGCGAAGGAGGCGTAAACGTTCGCCGTATCGAAAACAAGTTGGGTATCCACGGTTCTCCTACTTGCGAATTGGTTTACAAGAATGCTAAAGCCGAACTCTGTGGTGACCGCAAGCTTGGTTTGATAAAATACGTAATGGCGCTGATGAACGGTGCCCGTCTGGGTATCGCCGCACAATCGGTCGGTTTGAGCCAAGCTGCCTACAATGAAGGTTTGGCATACGCCAAAGACCGTAAGCAATTCGGCAAGGCTATCATTGAGTTCCCGGCTGTATACGACATGCTGGCTATCATGAAAGCTAAGTTGGATGCAGGTCGTGCATTGTTATATCAGACTTCACGTTATGTAGACATTTACAAAGCTCTGGATGACATCGCCCGCGAACGTAAATTGACTCCGGAAGAACGCCAAGAACAAAAGAAATATGCCAAGCTGGCTGATTCTTTCACTCCGCTGGCTAAAGGTATGAACTCCGAATACGCCAATCAGAATGCATACGACAGTATCCAGATACATGGCGGTTCCGGTTTCATGCTTGAATATGCATGCCAACGCATCTACCGTGACGCACGTATCACAAGCATTTACGAAGGTACTACCCAGTTGCAGACAGTAGCCGCTATCCGTTATGTAACGAACGGTTCATATACCGCTACCCTACGCGATTATGAGCAAATACCTTGCAGTGAAGAAATGCAACCGCTGATGGAGCGCGTGAAAGAAATGACCAACAAGTTTGATGCCTGCACCAATGCCGTAAAAGAAAGTGGTAATCAGGAATTGCTTGACTTCGTTTCACGTCGTCTTTACGAAATGGCTGCCGTATGCGTGATGTCTCATTTACTGATTCAAGATGCAACGAAAGCTCCTGAGCTGTTCTCTAAGTCTGCCTTGGTTTATGTAAATTATGCAGAGGCAGAAATAGAAAAACACTTCAACTTTATCCGTAAGTTCAAGGCAGAAGAACTGGAAAGCTATCGCAAGTAAGCAATAAGTATATTTATAGAAAAAGAGGTTGTGCCAAAAGCATAATGATAGTGAATTTTGCTTTTGACACAACCTCTTCTTTTTCTATTTGTCCTCAATCAAAAATCTCCAAACAACCTCAACCTGCTATGCAAGGAGTGTATCTCACGCCGCATCTCCTCCATACGTTCCAGCAAATGATGGATGGCATCGATACCTTCCATATTAATGGATAAGTCATAATACATGCGACTATATCTTTCCACATCCGGCAATTGGGAAAACAGCAAATAGCGTTCCCCATTCTCTGCCTGAATATCTATCAGACCGCATTCTTGTAGCATTTCAATGAACGAGGGCTCTATGTGGCACTTGTCACAATACTCACTGATTATAATTAATTCGTTCTGCATAACTCGTTCTCCTTTCATTAGTTCATACTTTGAATTTTGCGGAACATCTCTTTCTGTTGTTCCGTCAGGTTCGTCGGCAACTTCACGGAATAGGTCACAATTAAGTCACCAAACTGCCCTTCTTTTTTGTATACGGGAAACCCTTTCCCTTTCAGGCGCACTTTTGTTCCGCTCTGCGTTTCAGGTTTCACCTTCAACTTCACTTGGCCTTCCAACGTGTTCACTAACTTTTCGCCACCCAGAAGCGCCGTATAAAGGTCGATATCCACATCTATATACAAGTCATCGCCCAAACGTTTGAATACAGGATCATCCGTAATCACAAACGTGATGTACAGGTCGCCCGCAGGACCTCCGTTGATACCCTCGCCACCATAACCTTTCAGTTTGATGACCTGCCCGTTGGCCACACCTGCCGGTATGGTAATACGTACGTTTTTTCCGTTCACCGTCAGTATCTGTTTATGGGTTTGAGCTGCATCCCGAAGCGAGAGACTCAGTTCTGCATTGAAGTCCTGCCCCCGGAAACCGGCATTTGCACCACCTCCACCACGCGTCCGGTGTCCGAACATCTGCTCAAAGAAATCGGAGAAACCTCCGGCATTGCTACCCGAGAATTCCTGACCGTCCGATGAATACCAATATGTGCCACCTCCATCAGTACCGAAACCCGCTCCATCGAAACCGCCTCCGCCAAAGCCTCCGAAGCCTCCCGCACCGGCTTGTTGCCGTGCTTTCTTTTGCGCTTCAAACTCATCGGCGTGTTTCCAATGTTCACCATATTCATCATATTTCTTCCGCTTTTCAGGATCACTCAGCACCTCATTTGCCTCGTTGATAGCCTGAAATTTATCCTTAGCCGTAGGGTCATTAGGGTTCAAGTCAGGATGATGCTTACGCGCCAATTTGCGGTACGCCTTCTTGATGTCATCCTGAGATGCCGTTTTGTCCACTCCAAGAACCTGATAATAATCAATATAAGCCATAGTTTATAAGTTTTGTATTCTAAAAACCATAAAACAAATAATGCACCAACATTGTTTCCCGAACACTAAAATAAGTAAATGAAGGCTAAAAAGAATTTCACCATTATATAAACAAGTGACATACAACAAATTATTATCTCCTCTCTTTTGTTTTTACATTGCTATAATTTTAAATTTATGTAAACAACATACAACATCTTCTAATTATTCGAGCTAAAACTTCCTAAAATAAATAGAAACTACTTTATTTGTAACTAATAAAACCAGTATTTATATAACTGTGCCAACCTTAAATTAAGAATAACTCCTTATGAAAAGTAACTATTGGCTTTTGACAGTAATTTTACTCTTTACTGCAATGCCGGGCAAAGCAGGCGAGTGGATTAGAATTAATCAACTCGGCTACTTGCCGTTATCCATCAAAGTAGCCGTATTTATGAGCGAAGATTCTACTGACGTAAAGGAGTATATGCTTGTAAATGCTTTTACCGGAGGAACCGTACGTACCTATACCAATGCCAAAACTACCGGAAAGATGGGAGGTATGAAAAGTACATATAGGCTGGACTTCAGCGATTACACCGAACCGGGCACTTACTATCTGAAGGCCGGAAAGACTGCCTCTCCCTATTTCCCCATCAATGCACAAGTCTACAATGGCACAGCCGATTTTCTTCTGAATTACATGCGCCAGCAGCGTTGCGGCTATAATCCTTTCCTGAAAGACAGTTGCCATGTGCACGACGGTTACATAGTTTACCATCCCACCAAGACCGGACAACCGATTGATGTCCGTGGAGGCTGGCACGATGCTACTGATTATTTGCAATATACCACTACTTCCGCCAATGCCATTTATCAGATGATGTTTGCCTATCAGGAAAATCCCGAAGCGTTCGGTGATAACTATGATGCAAACGGACGTCCCGGCGCTAACGGCATTCCCGATATAGTGGATGAAATAAAATGGGGGTTGGACTGGCTCAACCGGATGAATCCTGCACCGGGTGAATTATATAACCAAATAGCGGATGACCGGGACCATGCCGGTATGCGACTGCCCAGCAAAGACGAAGTAGATTACGGTTACGGTCCCGGCAAAGGACGACCCGTTTACTTTTGCAGTGGCGAACCACAAGTAAGGGGACAGTTTATGAATGCAACCACCGGAGTAGCAAGTACCGCAGGCAAATTTGCGTCATGCTTTGCATTGGGTGCAAGGATTCTTAAAGATTTCTATCCCGATTTCGCTGCTGAAATTGGAGCAAAAGCTGATGCCGCCTATCAGGAAGGTATCAAGAAGCCGGGAACTTGCCAGACGGCTTCCGTAAAATCACCCTACATCTATGAGGAAGACAACTGGGTGGATGACATGGAATTGGGAGCCATGGAACTGTACAAAACAACAAGCAACCCAAAGTACCTCAGCCAGGCTCTTGAATACGGGCGGTGTGAACCGGTTACCCCTTGGATGGGTGCCGACAGTGCACGCCACTACCAATGGTATCCCTTTATGAATATGGAGCATTACCATCTTGCCAACGTTGATAACCAACGAATCAGTAAGGAATTTATCCGTAATATGCGCACCGGTATCGAGCGGACATGCGAGAAAGCAGTAGAAAGTCCATTCTTGCATGGCATTCCTTACATTTGGTGTTCCAACAATCTGACAACCGCGATGCTGACCCAATGCCGTTTGTATCGAGAAACGACAGGCGACAATCGGTATGCGGAAATGGAAGCCGCCCTACTCGACTGGATGTTCGGTTGCAACCCGTGGGGAACAAGTATGATTGTGGAACTGCCCCTCTATGGTGATTATCCTTCACAACCCCACTCTTCACTGCTGAATGCAGGTGTGGGTAATACTAGCGGCGGTCTCGTGGATGGTCCCGTTTATCGCAGCATCTTTGAGAGTCTTCGCGGTGTCAACATGACGGGTATTCCCAACATGCCCGGTCAAGATTATGAACGTTTCCAACCGGATATGATGGTCTACCATGATGCCATTCACGACTACTCCACCAATGAACCTACCATGGATGGCACGGCCTGCCTCACCTATTATTTATCTGCCATGCAGAAAGAAGGGATGAAGCAAGCGGGCATCAAGGGAGATAAGAACGTATACGTCAATGGCGGCATCATACGTACCGACCCTTCAAAGAAACAAATAACGCTTGTATTCACTGCCGCCGACAAAGCGGACGGTACCGATGCCATTATTGGTACTTTAAAGAAACATGGCATTCAAAGTGGTTTCTTCTTCACCGGTGAGTTTTACGAACGATATCCCGATGTAGTGAAACGCTTGCTTGACGAAGGACATTATGTAGGCAGCCATAGCTATGGGCATCTGCTCTATATGCCTTGGAGCAATCGCGACTCCTTGCTTGTCACCCGCCGTGAATTTGAACAAGATATGTTGAAAAGCTACGAAACATTACGCAAAGCCGGTATTGAATATAAAGACGCGCCTGTTTTCATCCCTCCATACGAATATTATAACAAGGAAATAGCCGCATGGGCAAAGGGCATGGGGCTTCAAGTCATCAACTATACTCCCGGCACCATGACCAATGCAGACTATACTACTCCGGACATGAAGAATTACCGGAGCAGCAAGTTTATCTATGACAAAATCATGGAAATAGAAAAGAAAGAGGGCTTGAACGGACATCTGATGCTGATACATTTCGGCACGGACAAGCATCGCACGGATAAGTTCTACAACGGCTATCTGAGCAAGATGATAAAAACGTTGAAACGGAAAGGATACAGCTTTATCCCCCTTCGCGAAGCGCTTGGCATATAAATAAAACTATAACAGAAATTGATGCAAGTTTCGTAAGTTCACGAATGAATTATAGAAACAAAATAAAGTTGATGCAAATTCTACCCTCATACCCTCATAAATTTCTGTATCCCTTTGTTTATCGGCAATGCGGGCATGAGGGTAACTATGAGAGTAGGTATGAGGGTAGAAGTTTACTCTCATAGTCATGTCCTAATATTACTTCCGTTTTACCCTAATGTTACTTCTGCTACAACAATTGTTTTGTACTGTTATAGTCCCTGATTTGTCTTGTTATAGCTCGACATTGGAAAAGGGCTAACAAGTGTTAGCCTATAGGCTAGCTAATATTGATAAATTAGTTCATACTTGTTAGCTAATTTGTCAACACAAGTTAGCCTATAATAGATGTAAGGGTCAAGTATAAGAAAGATGAGAGTTAAGTAAAAGCAACATGAGGAGATGACAGAAAGGATATGGCTTAAAAGCACTTCATTCATAGCGCAAATGGGGCAATAAGGGTGCGCACAAGGGATAGACCAACAAACAGATTAGCAGACAATTGAGCAAAACAAGCATGAGAGTAGACTTCTACCCTCATACCTACTCTCATAATTACCCTCATACCTGCATTGCCGATAAACAAAGGAATACAGAAGATTATGAGAGTATGAGGGTAGAAATTACATCAACTTCAGTTTGGTTATTCATCATTTTAGCCTGTATAATTCATACTCGGAAGTCAAGAAAACTCCCTTTACCCCCCTTAACTACCGGGTATGAATAATGTAGATTAAAGGCTTTTTCGCAGTGCTTTTAGAAAGTCTTCAATATCCTCTTCGGTTGTATCAAAAGATGTCACAAAACGCACCTCGTTTATCTCCTCATTCCAAAAATAGAAAAAGTAAGATTTCAAGAGCTCATCAATCACCGGACGGGGCATCGTCAGGAATAACTGGTTACTTTCCACCGGTTGCGTAAATTGCACGCCGGGCAAATCTTTCAATCCGTCATAAAGAATTTGCGCCATGCGATTGGCATGTGATGCGTTCTTTAACCAAAGTTCATCCGTCAGATAGGCTGTGAACTGGCAAGACAAGTAACGTAATTTAGACGCAAGTTGCGCCGACTGCTTACGTACAAAACAAGCTTCTTTCTTTAAAGCCGGATTGAACACGATGACACTCTCACCTATCATCAATCCGTTCTTCGTTCCGCCGAAACTAAGGATATCAATTCCACAATCCACAGTCAGTTCCTTAAAACTAAGATTTAGTGCCGCACAAGCATTTGCGAGACGGGCGCCATCCATGTGTACATACATGCCGTGCAAATGTGCCAATTCCGTAATAGCACGAAGTTCTTCAGGTTTGTAGACAGTACCCAATTCGGTACATTGGGAAATATAAATAGCCCCCGGCTGTGAATGATGCTGTTCTCCGAAATGGCACAGATAAGGACGGATTAATTCAGGGGTAAGCTTACCATCAGGAGTAGCCACGGGACGTATCTGACAACCTGTCATGCGGGCAGGCGAGCCACACTCGTCTACATAGATATGTGCGGTCTCGGCACATATAATGGAATTGAAAGGACGGGTACAAAGTTGCAGTGCCACTGCATTGCTCCCTGTTCCGTTGAACACGAACAACGGTTCGCAGTCGGGAGTAAATGCTTCCCTGATTTTACGGATGGCTTCTTCCGTCCATGGATCATCACCATAACCTAAGGCATGGTCTTGGTTTGCCCGGTTCAAAGCCTCCATCACCAGAGGATGTACACCGGAATTATTGTCAGATGCAAAACTTCTCATAGCTGCTGTTATTTTATTGAAATTGTTATTGCTATTTTATTGAAAAAGAATGTGCAAAGGAAACAATATTCCACAACATGAGAAAGCAAAGAGACACAGATTTCACACAAAGAGACGCAAATTTCGCAACTCACCGGAAATTCATTCCGTATTGCAAAATCTGCGTCTCCGCTAAAACTTAATTCAATCGGTTTTCCTTATCCGATATACACGTTCACCCCCAGTGAAACATAAAGTTCATCATCTTCCTGGTAGAGTTCAATCTTGTCCTCACGGGCAAGCCAGCCAATGGCTGCTCCCAGTTCTTTGTCCTTCAATCCGGACTTTCTTTTCAAAGTACCATAACTCCATTTGGCATTATCGCTGAGCAATTGCCAAACTTTGCCGGCATTCAGTCCAATTTCGTCTTTGTTCATTTTACTTTCCAAATTAAAAAGGTTAATAGTTGTTGATCAGGTTATCTCTACAAGATGTAAAGATATCATTTTAAATTTGAATAACACTAAAATCGAACAAAAGATATGGAATTTAATCACTTTTGCAACAGTTTTGTAATTTTATACGGTTTACATTGACATATATCAAAGAATAGAGAATAAAAAAACCGTGATATCTCACAACGGAAGACACCACGGTCATTTTATTTGATTTAGAATTCAGGTGAAAAACGATTATTACATCATTCCGCCCATGCCTCCCATTCCGGGAGCGCCCATCGGCATTTCAGGCTTATCTTCTTTCTTTTCTACAATCACACACTCAGTAGTCAAGAACATACCTGCGATAGAGGCGGCATTTTCAAGAGCAACACGAGTAACTTTGGCAGGATCAACCACACCGGCACCGTAGAGGTTTTCGTAAACATCGGTACGAGCATTGTAACCGAAGTCTGCCTTACCTTCACGTACTTTCTGTACAACCACAGCACCTTCTTTACCTGCGTTAGCAACAATCTGGCGCAACGGTTCCTCGATGGCACGTTTGATGATATCGATACCTGTAGTTTCATCTGCATTTTCACCCTTGAAACCTTCCAGAGCATCCAATGCGCGGATGTAAGCCACGCCACCACCGGCAACAATACCTTCTTCGATAGCAGCACGGGTTGCACGGAGAGCGTCGTCTACACGGTCTTTCTTTTCTTTCATTTCAACTTCGGAAGCAGCACCTACATAAAGAACAGCTACGCCACCGGACAACTTAGCCAAACGTTCTTGCAATTTTTCCTTGTCATAGTCGGACTTGGTAGCAGCTATCTGAGCTTTGATTTGTTCGCAACGTTCCTTGATGTTTTCTTTTGCACCGGCACCGTTTACGATAGTTGTGTTATCTTTAGAAACAGTTACTTTGTCGGCAGTACCGAGCATTTCGATAGTAGCCTGTTCCAGTTTCAAACCTTTTTCTTCACTGATAACAACACCACCTGTCAATACAGCGATATCTTCCAGCATTTCCTTACGACGGTCGCCGAAGCCCGGAGCCTTCACAGCACATATCTTCAACTGAGAACGCAGACGGTTTACAACGAGTGTAGTCAGTGCTTCGCTATCTACATCTTCTGCAATTACCAACAGAGGACGTCCTGTCTGTACAGCGGGTTCAAGGATAGGCAAGAAATCTTTCAGGTTGGAAATCTTCTTGTCATAAATCAGGATGTACGGTTTTTCCATTTCGCACTCCATCTTCTCCGTATTGGTTACGAAGTAAGCGGAAAGATAGCCACGGTCAAACTGCATACCTTCTACTACACCGATTGTAGTATCAGTACCTTTAGCTTCCTCGATAGTGATAACACCGTCCTTAGAAACTTTACGCATTGCATCTGCAATCAACTTACCGATAACCGGATCATTGTTGGCAGATACGGAAGCGACCTGTTCAATCTTATCGTAGTTATCACCTACCTTTTCGGCCTGGCTCTTAATAGATTCTACCACTTTGGCAACAGCCTTGTCGATACCGCGTTTGATATCCATCGGGCTTGCACCGGCAGTTACATTCTTCAAGCCTTCGGCTACGATAGCCTGAGCCAGTACGGTAGCAGTTGTTGTACCGTCACCTGCATCGTCACCTGTCTTGGAAGCGACTTCCTTAACGAGCTGTGCACCGGTATTTTGGTAAGCGTCGGCCAATTCAACTTCTTTAGCAACTGTCACACCATCTTTTGTGATGTGAGGAGCACCGAATTTCTTTTCGATAATCACGTTACGTCCTTTCGGGCCTAGAGTTACTTTTACTGCATTTGCCAGTGTATCGATACCTTTTTTCAATTGGTCGCGGGCATCGATATTGAATAATATTTCTTTTGACATATATTTGAGTTTTTAAGTTTTTGAGTTATTATGTTATTGAGTTTTTAAGTTTATTATGTTATTAAGTTTTTAAGTTATTGAGTAGATGAATTTTTAAACCAACAAGTCGCTTAATTACCATACCAAGCAACTTAAAAACTAAAGAACTAAAGAACTTAAAAACTTAACTACTTATCCCAATACAGCGAGTACATCACTTTGACGCATAATAAGGTATTTGGTTCCTTCAACTTCCAGTTCTGTTCCGGCATACTTACCGTACAATACCGTGTCACCAACCTTCAACACCATTTCTTCGTCTTTTGTTCCGTTGCCTACTGCAATAACTTCACCTTTCAAAGGTTTCTCTTTCGCTGTATCAGGAATAATGATACCGCCAATTGTCTTTTCTTCTGCAGGTGCAGGGAGTATCAGCACTCTGTCTGCCAATGGTTTAATGTTCATAGCTTTTTGTTTTTTATATGTTATACATTATATAGTTATAGTAATTTTGCTTTAAACAAGCGATAAAGGACTTACGAAAACTGTGCCAAAAGGGAAAGCTGTTTGTTTGACAGGAATAAACTGACAAAATGGCAACAACCAAGATGAATAAAATATAAATCGGAAAAATAGAAAAGAAACTCAGTCAAGTTTTTTTAGTTAACTACAGATAATTCGCCAACCGGTAACGGCCTTTTTTCTGTGTTGTTTTTCTATACTGAATCACCTGCTGGGGACAAGCATGCACACAAGCCATGCAATGAATGCATTGATTTTCCCACACCGGCTGTCCGTCCACCAGCCGGATATTCTCTACCGGGCATACTTTGCCGCATATTCCGCAAGATATGCATCCCTCATCAACATGAAATCCTTTGTTACTGATTGTAATACGGACAAATAATGGATTTATGATATACGTTTTCAACCATGCAGCACCACCCTCGTGCACTTTCCACACATTTTTCTGTTTGAGTACATCCGATGCTATAGAAGAAATCATCCGCCGTGCATTCTCTATCTTTTTATGGCAAAGTGCTTCATCATCGAGATTGAACATCGGGATATACGTATTGGGCATGGCAACAGACCAAGCTGCATCCAAAGGAAAATGTTTTGCCAAACGATTCATCCCCTTCCCCACATCATCGCCACACGTACACACTGCATAACGATACCGACAATGAGGAAGCTGAAGTTTTGATAAGAAATCAATAATGACACGCGGCGCATACCACGCATGCACCGGAAAGACAACACCTACTTTTTCAGCGTTTGTCAATTCTTCGGGTACCGCTTTCTGTTTCAAACAGTCGGCAATACTAATCATCGTATCGTTTGTAGCATCTGCAAGTTGCTGGGCAATCCAACGGGAATTACCAGTTCCGGTAAAATAGAGTATCATGCATTAATCTATGTAAGTGAAAATATAGCAGTTGCTTCTAATCCAGCAACTCCTCAATGGAATAACTCTCCCAGAACGTTTTCGTAGAATGTACCAGCGAACTACCCATGTAAAGTAGAAATAGCAACGCTATGACAATCATCAAAAAACTGACGAGGGCATTGTGCTTTTCTTGTTTATATTCAATGGAAACCATAAGAACCTCCTTTTTTATTGTCACTGCAAAAATAGGAGCAAGTCATTACATTTAGCCTACATAAAGATGACAAAATATAGTGTTCGTCCTATTTCGTGCCATAAATATACAAAAAAAGGAGCTATTTTGTGCTCCTTTTTAAATGTATTTCAGTTTTTATTAATTCAGTTCGCTAATTAACTCCTCAGGAGAGACAAGTTTCTGCTCTCCGGTTTCCATATTCTTCAACGTAACTTTTCCTTCATTCATCTCATTTTCACCTACCAAGGCTACAAATGGAATGGCTTTAGAGTTGGCATACCCCATCTGTTTCTTCATCTTACTGGAATCAGGAAAGATTTCAGCACGAATACCCGCAGCACGTACCTGCGCAAGCACCTTCATGGAGAAAGCTGCTTCTTTATCACCAAAATTGATAAACAAGAGTTGTGTACCGTTTACGGCTTCCTTAGGATACAGGTCTAGTTGGTTCAGCACATCGAAGATGCGGTCGGCGCCGAAGGAAATACCTACACCGCTGACACCGGCCATACCGAATACGCCGGTCAGGTTATCGTAACGACCTCCACCGGTGATACTTCCGATTTGTACATCGAGCGCCTTCACTTCAAAGATGGCACCGGTATAGTAGTTCAGACCACGGGCAAGCGTCAAATCAAGTTCTATTTCATTCTTCAGACCAAGGTTTTTCAAAGTAGAAAGGATAAATTCACTCTCTTCCACCCCTTTCAAACCTATTTCACTGGCAGCAAGCACCTGCTTCAAAGTGACAAGCTTCTCTTCGTTGCTACCGCTCAACAGAATGATAGGTTGCAACTTGGCAATAGCCTCATCACTGATACCTTTCTCCCTCAATTCGGCATTGACGTTATCCAAACCTATTTTATCCAGCTTGTCAATAGCCACGGTGATATCAACTATCTTGTCTGCTTCACCGATAATCTCGGCAATGCCACTCAATATCTTACGATTATTAATCTTGATACAGACACGGATCCCGAAACGGGTAAACACAGTATCTACAATCTGCATCAACTCTACTTCGTTCAGCAAAGAGTCGCTACCCACAACATCGGCATCACACTGATAAAACTCACGGTAACGTCCCTTCTGCGGACGATCGGCACGCCAAACGGGCTGTATCTGATAGCGTTTGAAAGGAAAAGTGATTTCATCACGATGCATCACCACATAACGGGCAAAAGGTACGGTCAGGTCATAGCGCAAACCTTTCTCGCAAAACTTACCGGCAAGCTTGGCGGCATTGCGGCTCAACAATTCTTCATCAGTAAGACCGGAGAAATAGTCACCGGAATTCTGTATTTTAAACAATAACTTATCACCTTCATCGCCATATTTTCCCATCAGAGTGGTGAGCATTTCCATGGCAGGCGTCTCTATCTGCTGGAAACCATAAAGATGATATACATCACGAATTGTATTAAATATATAGTTACGTTTCGCCATTTCAACAGGCGAAAAGTCACGGGTTCCTTTCGGAATACTAGGTTTTGCTGCCATATTCGGTTCAATTACTTTTAAAATCGGACGACAAAGTTACAGTATTTTCTTGATTAAGAAAAGAGAATGTTTACCTTTGTACAATCCCTATTGCATAAAAGCAACTAAAAATCAACTTTAAACGATACATTTATGAAAAAGAAATTAGTTTTACTCTGCGTACTGATACTATGCGGCATCAGTATGGGATGGGCACAATTTGTCAGCAACAGTGAGTTTGAGAAAAAAGAAGATGCCCTAAGCAAGCAAATGAGTAAAAACTTCGATGAGAAAGATTACAAAAAGGGTGAACAGAGTTGTAAGCAACTGATAGAATTATTCAACGCACAACCCGAGGAAACACAGAAGTCTTATGATTGGCTGATATCCGATTATTATTATAACCTGGCTTGTTGCCAGTCTATACTGAATAAAAAAAGTGCAGCCATCAAAAGTCTGGAACAAGCATACGAAAAAGGTTATCAGGACTATCGGCATACACTGATAGATTCGGATTTGGATAATATCCGTAGTGATAAACGTTTCAAGGCAGTGGTTGCCAAGTTGAAAGAAGTGGGTGATTACCTCTACATTTTACAACAAGCGCCGGGTTATGAACGCAATTTACGTACCGATACCTTACCCAAATTCACCTACGCCAATCCGAATGACAGCAATCTGGTACGTGTCCGCCAGTATTTCAAACTGGACAGTGTAGCCGGTGCGGGTGACGAAATCTCGAAAATAAAAAACATACTGACATTTATCCATAATAAAATCCGCCACGACGGACAACACGGAAATCCTCCAAACGTGAATGCCATTGAAATGGCAGAAGCCTGTAAAGACGGTTCACGAGGATTGAATTGCCGGGGGCTGGCAACTGTATTGAACGAATGTTATCTGGCGATGGGCTTCAAATCACGTTTCGTAACTTGCATGCCGAAGATATATATCAGAGACTGCCACGTCATCAATGCGGTATACTCCAACACTTTAGATAAATGGCTTTGGATAGACCCCACCAACAATGCTTGGGTTATGGATGAAAACGGTACATTGCTCAGTATTCAGGAAGTCCGCGAACGGCTGCGCGACGGGCGTCCACTAGTCCTGAACGAAGAAGCCAACTGGAATAACAAAAGTAAACAGACCAAAGAAGAGTATTTAGAAAACTACATGGCGAAGAACTTGTATTGCATTGAATGTACAGACAGAAGTGAGTTCAACACCGAAACCGAATATAAGGATAGAAAGTCTTATCCTAAGTATCCATTCCTCTGCCCGGCAGGCTTTGTTCCCGATTATCCCGGAAATATGATTAAACCTGACCAAATAGTATATGATGATAAATGGTTCTGGCAATCGCCATATCAGGAATAGAAAAAGTACGCGAGTACTTTCATAATGTTATAATATTAGGCGCGGATTACGCGAAATAACGCAGATTTAACAAACTAAATCCGTGAAATTCGCGTAATCCCCGTCTAAAAGGAAGTATTAAGAGGGTTTTGATACAACCTGTTTTCTTCTTCTCCTTATATAAAAAAACTTAGTCCCTGCGTCCCAGAAAAATCATGATGTAATAAATCAGAGTCGCCAAAGAACCCAAAGCAGCTACCACATAAGTATAAGCTGCGGAACGAAGCGCATCTTCAGCTTGAGCATGGTTATAGGAATTGGTGATGCCCGAATTGTTCAACCATACCAACGCACGCTTACTTGCATTGATTTCTACCGGCAAGGTGATGAAACTGAACAAGGTAGTCATTGCAAACAGTACAATACCTGCAAGCAGCAACTGCGGAAAAGTATTCAGCATCAAGATACCGGCCAATAAAATCCACGTCATAATGTTAGAGGCAAAAGACACCACCGGCACCAGCTTACTACGCATCGTGAGCGGAGCGTATGCACGTGCATGTTGAACGGCGTGTCCACATTCATGGGCGGCAACGGCGGCGGCCATGATACTATTGCTTTCGTATACACCTTCACTTAAATTCACCGTTTTATTGGCAGGGTTATAATGGTCTGTAAGACGTCCCGGAGTGTGAGTCACGGTAACATCATAAATACCGTTGTCATGCAGCATCTTCAAAGCCACATCACGTCCGGTCATTCCGTTACCTGTAGGGATTTTAGAGTATTTCTTGAATTTGTTTTGCAGATTCATCTGTACCAGCCAACTGATAACGGCAATACCGATAAAGATAATCCATTGTATTCCTATCATTCCTGTTGTCATAATCTTCTTCTTTTAAATAATTAAATAAATTGTGTCGTTTGTAGTCGTATAACAAATTGTTTGCCAAAAATAAAAGGAAACTGTGAGCATTCCCACAGTTTCCCTCATCTTTTAGGAAGAATTAAAAAATTTATGAGTAGTTTATTTATTCTCCGGTATAACGTTCAATAGTCTGCTCACGGTCGGGACCTACTGACACAATCTTGACAGGAACGCCAAGCTGTTCTTCCAGGAAAGACAGATAAGCATTGAATTCTTCAGGGAACTCATCTTCACTCTGCATCTTTGTCATATCGGTCTGCCAACCCGGCAATTCTACGTAAACCGGTTCAACACCTTCAGCTATGTCGTACGGAAAGTAATCAATCTCTTCGCCATTTACTTTATAAGCTACACAAGCCTTGATAGTTTCAAAAGAATCGAGCACATCGCTCTTCATCATTATCAGTTTGGTAACACCGTCTACCATAATGGCATACTTCAATGCAACCAAGTCAATCCAGCCACAACGACGCTTACGTCCGGTTACAGAGCCGAATTCATGTCCCAACGTACAAATCTGATCGCCTGTCTTGTCAAACAACTCGGTGGGGAACGGACCCGCACCTACACGCGTACAATATGCTTTGAAAATACCATATACTTCACCAATCTTGTTGGGAGCTACGCCCAAACCGGTGCAAGCACCAGCACAAATGGTATTGGAAGAAGTTACGAACGGATAAGAACCGAAATCGACATCAAGCATTGTGCCTTGAGCCCCCTCGCACAATACAGATTTGCCGGAAGCCAGCAAACCGTTTATTTCGTGCTCGCTATCCACCAACTGGAATTGCTTCAGGTATTCAATACCTTCAAACCATGCTTTTTCAAGTTCCGTCAAATCATATTCGTAGTTCAGGCTCTTCAAAATCTGCTCGTGACGTGCCTTGGCAGCAGCATATTTCTTATCGAAGTCATGCAAAATATCTCCCACACGTACACCGTTACGACTTACCTTGTCAGTATAAGTCGGGCCGATACCCTTACCGGTAGTTCCTACCTTGGCATCCCCCTTGGCTGCTTCGTAAGCGGCATCCAGAATGCGGTGAGTGGGCAATATAAGATGTGCTTTCTTGGAAATATGCAAACGTTCCTTCAAACTGTGACCTGATGCTTCGAGCGCTTCAGCTTCCGCTTTGAAGAGAGCCGGATCGAGTACCACACCGTTACCGATGATATTTACCTTGTCGCCTTGGAAAATTCCCGAAGGAATAGAACGAAGTACGTACTTCTGGCCCTCAAATTCCAGTGTATGACCTGCATTGGGTCCTCCCTGAAAACGAGCCACTACATCGTATCTTGGAGTTAATACGTCAACGACTTTACCTTTACCTTCGTCGCCCCATTGTAATCCTAATAGAATGTCTACTTTCATTTTTCTTTCTTATGGTTATTATTCTTCATTTTCCTCTTATTGGCTCGGTCGCATTTGCTGCACAGTCCGTACATGTACAATGAATAATGTGTCAGGTTGAAACGACTTAGCTTGGTATTTCCAATAGCACGCTGCAACTCCTCGTTCTGAAACTCGGTAACCTTACCACACTGCGTGCAAATCTGGTGGTGATGTGTGTCACGATTATAACTTTTTTCGTATTGAGAGGAGTTCCCAAACTGGTGCTTGATGACCAGACGGGCATTGATAAGAAGTATTATAGTATTGTAAAGTGTAGCACGACTCACACGGAAGTTTTCTTGATCCGCCATCAACGAATAGAGCGTGTCGATATCGAAATGACCGTCTATGGAGTAAATAGTGTCGAGTATGGCATAGCGTTCGGGAGTCTTGCGATGCCCGTTCGCATTGAGATATTCAGTGAATATCTGCCTAACTGTATCTTTCACATTCTGACTTTCCATTTAGCGGCGCAGTTTTTTACAGCCAACAAAGTTAAGCCTTTTTTGCGGAAAGCAAACAAAAAAAGAGGAAATAAATGTGGTAATGTGATACTACCACATTTTCACAAAGCGACTTCCTCCCTCACCGCATCGTAAAGCAGCCGTTCGGCTTCTGAAGAAGAATCTTTCATTTCCTCTACTGTCCGGCAAACCAGGAAAGCATTTTCTTCACTGTGCTGCATGAAGCGGCGGATAGCAACCATAACTGCATTGCGCACATGATAGGAACCGGACAGGAAAGCGGTAACCGCCTGGTCGAGGAACTCATTCTCAACACGTTGGTTCATATCACCTTTCTTCATCAGCAGACGGGCGATAGTGAGAAAACCACAGATTTGCACATTTTCCCTTTCATCTGCAATCCATTGAAGGGACTTGGCGGGAGCGTATGGCAAATTCTGAAAAAGATTCATGCAGGTTAGTTCGGCAATCTCGACATTACGAATATCTTCTACCCATATATCAGCTATCTCCGGGAAGAAACTGTCTATCGGTTGAAGAAATCCTGCCATAATTTTACATTCGCGGATATCTTCTTTCCAAAGAGCTTGCGCCAAGGCATGGTCTTTTTCATAGCCTGCGGCAATACTTTTGATACGAGGAAGTTCCACACCGAAATTCAGCTTGTATACCAAGCCTTTCTCACGCATACTTTGGGAAACAACTCCATTCATGGAAAGACGGAGCTGGGTCTTTATTTCTTTTAGTAGTTCTTTTAGTTCCATAAATGGGAATTTGGGGAAATGAAGAACTAAGAATGAAGAATTTGGCTGCGCTATGCAAGCACGCCGCAAGGTAATTCTTAATTCTTCATTCTTAATTCTTAATTAAATTATCATTTATTTATCGACGGCAACACAGAATAGTCCTTACTGTAACGTAACATCTGTTCAGGATAGCCTTCTTCATAAGATACTTTGACATCGACAATCTCATCTTTATCATTCTTCACCGCCTCATATTTAGGATTGATAAACCCTTTGTAAGGAGCCAGGTTCAGCTTCTTGTAACGCTCCAGAATTTCCGCATGCAACACGGGGTCAACTTTCACAGCGTATGTTTCCACTAAATCACGGGCAGCCGCAAAATCTCCGGTAGACTTGATGCGCTGTATCTCGGCAAGTAATTCACCGAACAAATCACGAAGCTTCTCGTAATCATTCACTACAACATACGTCTTTCCGTCCTTTTTCACCAACTCAACCACTTTATCGGCAGCACCTTTTTCAAATACCCAGCGGGCAATGAGTTGACGGTTGCGCATGTGAGCTTCCTCCACAATGTTCCCCGGTTCAATGCGGACAAGCTGCGTCATCAAACCGTTCATCAGGTACGTATAGTATTCTGCCTTATAAGCATCCGCATTCGGAACAAGTCCCAGTTCCACCAGTTTCGGATCGGCTACATAGTAAAGCCCGAACAAATCGGCGCGCGCCTCTTCAATAGTAGAACCATAAGCCTTTAAAGCATCAGGGTCAACACCCGGAAGCAATCTACCCGAACCGTGTCCCAGGCATTCGTGCAAGTCGGTATGCAATTCACCGGTAAGGTCGGCATACTTATCAATCAACTGCAACTCGGCATCGCTATACACAAATTCTTCGTTGAAACCATTCCCATGGGCAGCTTTATTGTAGGCATCCGTAATATTTCCGATAGTCACCGACTTGGAACCGTGCAGACTACGTATCCAGTTCGCATTAGGCAGGTTGATGCCGATAGCTGTAGACGGATATAAATCTCCCGCCAAGATAGCAGCCGTAATCACTTTGGCAGAAACGCCTTTCACCTTTTCTTTCTTGAATTGTTTTTCAACAGGTGAATTATCTTCAAACCACTGCGCATTGCCGCTAATCAACTCCGTACGATGGGTAGCATCCAAATCCTTAAAGTTTACCAAACTCTCCCAACTGGCTTTCATACCAAGCGGGTCACCATAGCTTTCCGTAAACCCGTTAACAAAATCCACGCGGGAGTTCAAATCTTTCACCCATAGAATGGCATATTCATCAAACGCTTTCAAATCGCCTGTTTCATAGAACTCCACTAACTTGGCTATAACGTCTTTCTGTTCAGAAGTCTCGGCAACACCTTCCGCCTTCTTCAACCAATATACAATCTTCTCGATAGCCGGACCGTAAAGGCTACCCACTTTCCACACTTTCTCTTGAATCTTACCGTCTTCTTTCACCAAACGGCTGTTCATTCCATAGGAGATTGGCATCTCGTCTTTCGGGTCTTTCATCGCATTATAGAAATCTTCCGCCTCTTTCTGAGTTACACCGTCATAATAGTTTCCGGCAGAAGTCAAAACCAAATCTTCACCGGCTGCCTGATTCACACGTTTTGACATCACTTGGGGGTCGAAGATTACGGGGAAGATTTCATCGCAAAGCTGCTCCACCGTCTGCCCCTCGGCAAGCGGCAATGTAGAAGCATCTACACCCAGCAAAGCTTGCTTGAAGAATTCGGGAGAAAATCCCGGTACAAACTTCTCACTGCCATAGTGGTGGTGAATGCCGTTGGAGAACCATACCCGTTTAAGATACACTTCCATCGCTTTAAAATCCGGTGTACTCTTGTCACCTTTATATCCGGTATAAACGGCTTCAAGCATCCGGCGAATTCTCAAATTATATTTTCCGTTCTGGTCGAACAGTATATCACGTCCCTGCAAGGCAGCTTCCGTAAGGTAATAAACCAATTCTTTCTGCTTGAGGGATAAGTCCTCAAAGCCCGGTACGCGATAACGTAAAATCTGTAAGTCTGCAAATTGTTCCACTGTATAATCAAATTTATCTGCCTCGGCAGAAGTTTTCGGTGCTCCACCACAAGCTGTCAGCAAAGACAAGGCGGCCACCATAGAAATTAGTTGTTGTTTCATGTGTCGGGAGGAGTGTAGTTTGTATTAAAATGATAAAAGGAAGTACCCCGGAACATATATTCCGAAATATTTCCTTTCATAACGTTTAGCTTTGCAGCATTATTTCTTCACAGCATGTCTTTTACGATATCCATTAGGAGTTTCTCCTACATATTTGTAAAATGCAGCATAAAAAGATTGACGGTTGGCAAAACCAACCATCGTGCTGATTTCTTCCACATTCTTGTCAGCATATCTCTTATCTGTCAATAAATGTAAAGCGTCTTTCACTCTGTACTCATTCAACAGACAAGAATAATTCATACCAAAACGAGAGTTTACAACAGCGGACAAATAACGGGTATTGGTCTGCAACTCTTTGGCTAAATCCTTAGCTGAATAATTGGGATCTCTGTACTTCTTCTGCATTACAACAATTTTCAGAATGTTGTCATACAGTTCGTCTGCCAATTCCGGACGAATCAATGAACGGTAGGCAGCCTTTTTTTCTTTCTTCTCGCGCAGGTTATATGGACGCTTCTTCGGAGCTTCTTCCTGTGCTTTGTTTTCTAAATCACTCATCGAATTAACTGGTTAGGGTTTTTGTTCAAAAATGGAAATCCAAAGGATTTTCCTTTAGACTTTACAAAAGTCTGACATTTTTTTTTAATACGCAACTTTTCCTATACATATTTTCTATATATAAACAATGAAAAAGGTTGAAAGGAAGTAGGCCACGCCCATTAATAAGATTATTTAACTTATTGTGCAAAAATTATTGTATTAAATCAACATACGTCACATCTTGTATCATATACAATAATTAATGTACCTTTGCCGGAAGAAATACATGACTATCAATTATGCTGCAAACTCTCAAAACATATTTCGGTTACGACAGTTTCCGTCCGCTCCAGGAAGATATCATCCGTCATCTTTTAAGTCGGAAAGACACGCTTGTACTAATGCCTACCGGCGGCGGAAAATCTATCTGTTACCAACTGCCTGCTATGCTGTGTGAGGGTACTGCAATTGTGGTTTCTCCACTGATTTCCCTAATGAAAGACCAGGTTGAAGCGCTCTGTGCCAACGGTATTGCTGCAGGTGCACTGAATAGCACCAACGACGAAACGGAGAACGCCGCCTTGCGCCGTGCATGCATGGAAGGCAAACTGAAATTATTATATATTTCTCCCGAAAAACTGATAGCCGAAGCGAACTATTTGTTACGGGATATGAACATATCATTGTTTGCTGTTGACGAAGCACACTGTATTTCGCAATGGGGACACGACTTCCGTCCGGAATATGCTCAACTCGGAATTCTGCATGAGCAGTTTCCGCACATCCCCATTATCGCACTGACAGCAACGGCAGATAAAATAACCCGCGAAGATATAATTAAACAACTTCACCTAAATCAGCCTCGCATATTTATATCTTCTTTCGACCGTCCAAATCTCAGCCTTACCGTGAAACGAGGGTATCAACAGAAGGAAAAAACTAAGATAATTCTTGACTTTATTTCCCGCCACCTCGGCGCAAATGGCATAATTTACTGCATGAGCCGCAGCAAAACGGAGACAGTCGCACAAATGTTGCAAAAGCAAGGCATCCGCACCGCCGTCTACCACGCCGGTCTGTCACCTGCTAAGCGGGATGAAGCGCAGAATGATTTCATTAACGACCGCGTGCAAGTGGTATGCGCCACCGTCGCTTTCGGCATGGGAATAGATAAAAGTAATGTTCGCTGGGTTATTCATTATAATTTACCCAAAAGCATTGAAAGCTTCTATCAGGAGATAGGCCGTGCAGGACGTGACGGGCTTCCCAGCGACACCCTCCTGTTCTACTCACTGGCAGACCTGATTTTACTGACTAAGTTTGCCACCGAAAGCGGTCAGAAAGGTATCAATCTGGAGAAACTGCAACGTATGCAGCAATATGCCGAATCGGATATCTGCCGCCGCAGGATTCTGTTGAGTTATTTCGGAGAGACTGTTGACCACGATTGCGGCAACTGTGACGTCTGCAAAAATCCTCCTGAACGTTTCGACGGAACTATCATCGTACAGAAGGCTCTAAGTGCCATTGTACGTACCGAGCAGCAAATCAGTACCGGCGTTTTGGTGGATATTCTCAGAGGGAATATGACCCCTGATGTCATAGAAAAAGGTTATCACAATCTGAAAACCTTTGCTGCCGGTCGCGAAATTCCGGCCCGTGACTGGCACGACTATCTGTTACAAATGCTACAATTGGGATATTTTGAAGTGGCTTATAACGAAAACAACCATCTGAAAATCACGACAAGCGGAAGCGATGTACTGTTCGGAAGAGCAAGTGCAAAGCTCGTTGTAATTCGCCGGGAAGAAGTGGTTGAGACTCCACGGGGACGTAAACGGAAAACAACGGTTCCCTCTAAGGAATTGCCCCTCGACCTGCCTAATACCGAAAACGAAGATTTGTTTGAAGCATTGCGCGCACTCCGTAAACGGTTAGCTGACCAAGAAGCATTGCCTGCCTATATCGTACTGTCTGACAAAGTATTACATCTGCTCAGCACTTCCCGCCCCACCACTATTGAGGAGTTTGGAAACATCAGTGGCATTGGAGAATATAAAAAGAAGAAATATGGAAAAGAGTTTATCGGTTTGATACAAAAATACGTTTAATATGCATTGAAAGGCGGTTTTGTCATACGTATTGATAAATAACAAGTTCACAAGAAACCGGAAATTATAAACAGGCGTTCAATGAATGAGATTTTACCGTTACTAGTCGTTGGTTATAAGTTAGTAGGCACTTAAAATATTGACGAAAAGATTGGCGGATAAACAATAATTTCGTTCTTTTGCCCAATATTTGAAAATAGAATTAAAAACCATTAACAACTTACACCAAAATGAAAAAGACTTTTATAAAACTGGCAGTTATACTGCTGTGTATGATGTACTCTGTACCTATGATGGCACAATTCAATTTGAAAAAAGCTGTAGGTGGCGCTGTGAAAGCAGCAAAAGCAGTCACATTGACTGATGAACAGATGAGAGAATATGTAAAAGAATACATCGACTGGATGGACAAACACAACCAAGTGTGTGCCGATGAAGACCCATACACTGTTCGTCTGAAGAAACTGACCGAAGGTTTGAACGAAGTGGAAGGTATTCCATTAAATTTCAAAGTATATTATGTGATTGATGTGAATGCATTTGCCTGTGCCGACGGTAGTGTCCGTGTTTTCTCGTCTTTAATGGATATCATGAGCGATGAAGAATTATTGGGTGTAATCGGCCATGAAGTAGGCCACGTAGCACACAAGGATTCAAAGAACAGTTTTCGCACCGCATTGTTGACTTCAGCGTTGAAAGACGGTATTTCTTCGCAAGGTGGCAAAGCTGCTGCACTCACAGAATCCCAGTTGGGTGATTTGGGCGAAGGGTTGATAAATGCTACTTATTCACAGAAGCAGGAGCGTGAAGCAGACGATTACGGTTACGAGTTTCTGAAAAAAGCAGGAAAAAATCCATGGGCAATGGCTTTGTCCTTTCAAAAACTGAAACAGTTGCAAGAAGAAGCCGGTGCACAAAAGAACAGCAAACTGAATCAGTTGTTCTCTACCCATCCCGACCTTGATGCCCGTATCAAACGTATGGAGGAAAGAGCTACCGCTGAAGGTATCGAAAAACCGGAGAATAAAGTACCGGAAGCTGCCCAATAAGGTGATATACCGTCCAGTGCAGCGGCGGCCCTCACAACTGTGAGATTAAACTGATATTTTTTCTGTTTAAGCCATCAAACTCAAAACGCGGGGAATACAGAAAAATACAAAAGGACAACTAATTCTGAAGTGCATCCCTAAAGTCTTATACCTACTTTGGGGGTGCACTTCAATTATCAATGAAGTAGTTGCCTTTATATTTTATTTAAAGAATACTCCTATTTACATTGCATAAGCAAACCTCGCAACTCCGCATGAGGCACACCCAGTGATATAGCCTTTTCAAAGTCACGTTTGGCAAGTTCTTTTTTCTTCAGGGAAAGGTAAATCTCTCCCCGTATCAAGTAGGCTTCGGTTTGAGATGCATCCAGACGAATGGCTTCTTCCAAGTCCATTAATGCCAAATCAGTATGTTTCAAATCTTTCTCCACACCGGCACGAGCCACATATAATACTGCATACTCAGAATTCGTTTCTTGTGAAGTATCTGATTTCCCGGCAATCATACCGTTCAGAATAGTAAGTGCGGCCTCATAATTTCCTTCTTTCTGTTCCAAAGTAGCCAAACCCAGACGACCACTATAGCTACCGGGATTCAACTTCAGAAGACGTACGTAATCTGCACGTGCCATTTTATAATCACGTTGCTGCATATAAATGTAAGCACGCATCAACAAGGCTTCTTCATTATCCTTTTCTATATCCAACGCCAATGAATAGTCCACACGTGCCAAATCGTTCTTACCCAACTCCAAGTAGATTGCCGCACGATTCAGCAGAATGGGTACAGTGCGTGGTGCAATATTCAAGGCATAGGAATAGGACTCCAGCGCTTGTTCATATTTCCGCTGCTGACGCTGTATCGTCCCGAGATTAGAAAAGAGCAAAGCGTTATGAGGGTTAGCGGGGTCGAGCTTCAACGCTTCACGGATATAGCCTTCCGCTTGTACCAGACTATCCTGCCCGGCACTGGCCAAAGCACGGTCACAAAGTTGCTCGTAAGTCTGCGAATATGCAGAAACCGCCACTGTTCCTGCTAACAGGAAAGAAAAAATAAATTTCTTCATAGGGTACTGTTTATCAATCTAAAGGATAGGCATCAAAAGCAAATAATTCGGTCGACAGATACCGTTCTCCTGTATCGGGCAACAAGGAAACAATCATTTTGTTCGCAAACTCGGGACGTTCTGCCAACAACCTTGCCGCATAGACTGCCGCACCGGAAGATATTCCCGCAAGGAGTCCTTCGGTAGACGAGAGTTCACGTCCGCCGCGAATAGCTTCATCATCGGGCACGGAGATAACCTCGTCCACCACCGAGGCATCGTAAATGGCGGGAACGAAATTCGCTCCGATACCCTGAATGCGATGCGGTGCCGCCTCCCCTCCCTCAAGGACCGGCGATGCTGCGGGTTCCACCGCTACAATATAAATATCGGGATTGTGTTTCTTCAATGCTTTCGCAACCCCGCATACCGTACCGCCCGTACCTACTCCGGCAACAAATACATCTATCTTTCCATCGGTATCTTCCCAGATTTCCTCCCCGGTGGTAAGTGCATGGATTTGGGCATTGGAAGGGTTTTCAAATTGTTGCAGAATGACGGAACCGGGTATCTCATCCCGCAGTTCCTGAGCTTTGGAAATAGAGCCTGACATGCCGGCAAGACCATCCGTCAACACAATCTCCGCCCCCAAAGCTTTCAGCAGATTACGTCGTTCGATACTCATCGTTTCGGGCATTGTCAATATGAGGTGATACCCTTTGATGGTAGCCACCATTGCAAGCCCCACACCGGTATTTCCGCTGGTCGGCTCTATAATCGTAGCTCCGGGATTCAATACTCCGCGCGCTTCAGCATCTTCAATCATGGCAAGCGCCACACGGTCTTTCACACTGCCGGCCGGATTGAAAGCTTCCAACTTGGCTATCAGGTTTCTTGCCAGTCCGTACTTGCGGCTGTATCCGGCCAATTCCATCAGCGGTGTATGGCCGATGAGTTCTGTCAGGTTCTTTGCTATTTTTACCATAATCATTTTTTTAGTAGACAAAGAGATTACATACGTGCAGGTATGCTCGCACAAAGATAGATAAAAAACTTTTCCATTCTTCAAGTGTTACATTTCTATCACGTAAATTTACATAAGAAAATAATGTAATACCTTATTATATATGTCACGCGAACATCATCATTCTCATCAGCCGGTGAATACCGACTCACTGCACAAGGCTTTCGTACTGGGAATTATACTGAACCTCGGCTTTGTCATCGTGGAGTTCATCGCCGGGTTCCGGCTCGATTCTCTGGCACTGCTTTCAGATGCCGGACATAATTTAGGCGATGTAGTCAGTCTGGTACTTGCATTACTCGCTTTTCGTCTTGCCAAAGTAAAGGCGAATGCAAACTATACCTACGGGTATAAGAAGAGTACCATCCTTGTGTCATTGCTCAACGCCGTCATTCTGCTGTTGGCGGTAGGAGCCATTATCATCGAGAGTATTCACAAACTACATCACCCTGAAGCGGTTTCAGGAGACACCATTGCTTGGGTGGCAGGTGTGGGAGTAGTTATCAACGCTTTCACCGCATATCTTTTTATGAAAGACAAGAATAAAGATTTGAATGTGAAAGGGGCTTATCTTCACATGGCGGCAGATACGCTGGTGTCCGTAGGAGTGGTAGTGGCAGGTATCATCATCAGCCGGACGGGCTGGTACATAGTCGACCCGATTATCGGAATTGTAGTGGCCATCGTCATCCTCGTTTCAACCTGGGACCTGTTGCGTGATAGTTTGCGACTGACCCTTGACGGCGTTCCCGCAGGCATCAATACAGAAAATGTAGTGAAAGCCATCAGAGGAGTAGATGGGGTAAACAGTATCCACCACATACATATATGGGCCATCAGCACCACAGAGAATGCGCTGACAGCCCATATCGTATTGAAACAACCGGAACGAATGGAAGAAGTGAAACAACAAATCCGCCACCGGTTAAAAGATTTTGGAATCGGGCATGCTACTTTGGAGTTTGAAGCTCCCGACGAGCATTATGATACCCTTTATGGCGAAGATTAACGTTTGAGATAATCTACAATCCATGCACCGACTTCCTTGGTGCCATACTTAGCACCACCTTCTACCTGAATCTCAGGTGTGCGCACATTAGCGTCGAGTGAAGCGTCTACCGCCCTACGGATAAGTGCACCTTCTTCTTTCAGGTCGAAATACTCAAACAGCATAGCTACGGAAAGGATTTGTGCCAACGGGTTTGCAATGTTCAGCCCCTTAGCCTGAGGCCATGAACCGTGGATAGGTTCAAATACCGGGGTACTCTCACCGGTGGAAGCCGATGGGAGTAAACCCATAGAGCCGCTGATGCAAGAGCCTTCGTCGGTCAAGATATCTCCGAAAGTATTTTCAGTAACCATTACGTCAAAGAATTTCGGTTCCTGAATCATCTTCATGGCGGCATTATCCACAAACATATAATCGGTAGTTACTTCCGGATAGTGGGGAGCCATTTCCTGGGCAATCTGTCTCCAAAGGCGAGAAGAGGCAAGTACGTTGGCTTTGTCCACCACAGTCAAGTGCTTGTTGCGTTTCATGGCATATTCAAAACCGACCTTCAAGATGCGCTCAATCTCTGGACGAGTGTACATATTGGTATCGTATGCCTTATCATTATCCTGATATTTTTCACCAAAATACATACCGCCGGTAAGTTCACGGATGCAGAGAAAATCGGCACCGTCTACCAAGTCCGCACGAAGTGGTGACTTATGGAGCAGACATTTAAAAGTTTGAACCGGACGGATATTCGCAAACAAGCCCAGTTTCTTACGCATAGCCAGCAGCCCCTGTTCAGGACGAACCTTAGCGGTAGGATTATTATCAAATTTCGGATCACCTACGGCAGAGAAAAGCACGGCATCCGCATCCTTACAAACCTGATAGGTTGCCTCGGGAAACGGGTCACCCACTTTGTCGATAGCATCTGCACCACAGATGGCATACTCATAGTTTACTTTGTATCCGAATTTCTCACAAACAGCCGTCATCACATCTACACCTACGGCTGAAATCTCGGGGCCGATACCATCACCGGCCAATACTGCAATTTTAAAATCCATAATGGTTTATTTCTTTTTTAATTCATTTTCTATTTTATCTTTCATTGCCTTATTCTTGCGGCGAATATGGTCACCAACCACAAAACCGGCAGTAAGCACAAGCGTCCATATCACATCTAAAAGATTGACAAGTTGTACATCATTACCATACCAATGCAAGAAAACACAAAACAAGAATATCACGCAGGCAAAAAACAGATAACTTACATTAGGTTTCCTCTCAAAAAAAATCTTCACAGTTTGATAAGTCATAATTACTATCTTATTTACCGTATTCCCCCTCAATTATATTCAGCATCTTCACTGTCGCCTTGATGGCAGCTTCGGTCTGGTCGGCATCCAACCCGCGCGTACGAAACACCTTGTCTTCGAAACTCCAGGTAATGACCGTTTGCACAAAAGCATCAGTACGTCCACCGGGAGGAATGGAAACTGCATAATTTGTCAACATCGGGAACTTACGCCCCAAAGTTACTTTATATATTTTACGTAACGCGCGAACAAAGGCATCATATTGACCGTCTCCGCTTGAACTTTCCTCATATTCTTTACCATTGATTTCAATCTTCAACGTTGCCATAGGTTTCAGTCCGTATGCCAGGTTCACAATATAGCTTTTCAGCTTTACCCGCTCGTCCATCACGCCATGTTTCAAAACATCGGAAACGATATAGGGCAAATCCTCTTGCGTCACCAACTCTTTCTTATCACCCAATTCGATGATACGCTCGGTAACCTTGCGCATGGCATCTTCATCGAGTTGCAAACCCAAATCTTCCAGGTTTTTACGGATATTCGCCTTACCGCTATTCTTACCCAAGGCATATTCCCTCTTACGTCCGAAACGTTCGGGAAGCAGGTCATTACAATAAAGATTACTCTTGTTATCGCCATCGGCATGTACGCCCGCCACTTGCGTAAACACATTCTCACCTACAATCGGTTTATTCGCAGGAATAACGATACCCGAATAAGATTCTACCACGCGGCTCACATCATTCAAGCGGCTTTCATCAATATTGGTGATAGCGCTGAAATGGTCCTTCAGAATAGCCTGCACACTGGCAAGCGGAGCATTTCCGGCACGTTCGCCCAAACCATTGATAGTGGTATGCAAACCTTTACAACCGCTCAACACAGCAGCAAGCACATTGCTCACGGCAAGATCATAATCATTGTGTGCATGAAAATCGAAATGTGCCTGGGGATAACGTTTTACCATCTTCCGCATGAACTCGATGACTTGCAGAGGGTTCAGAATACCCAGCGTATCGGGCAGCATATAGCGTTTGATATTGGTCTGAATCAGTGCATCCATCAACTGGAAGACATATTCCGGAGAGTCTTTCATGCCGTTACTCCAGTCCTCAAGGTAGATATTCACCTCCATATCCTGCTCGTTGGCATAGTCCAGCACAGCAAGGATATCCTCAATATGCGCTTCGGGCGTTTTTTGGAGTTGGCAGGTGCAGTGTTTCAACGAGCCTTTACACAACAAATTGATTACACGGCAACCTGTGGCATGTATCCAGTCTACCGATGTACGCCCGTCCACAAAACCAAGCACTTCCACTTTTGGCAACATATTGCGGCGTGCAGCCCAGTCGCATATCATCCTGACGGCATCGAACTCACCTTCGGATACCCGTGCGGAAGCCACTTCCACCCGGTCTACTTTCAACTCTTCCAGCAACAAACGGGCAATCATCAGCTTCTCATGAGGTACAAAAGATACTCCGCTGGTCTGTTCACCATCGCGGAGCGTGGTATCCATGATTTCTATCTTCGGATGATTATGCTTCATTTTTCTTCTCCCAAGTTTCTATCTTATCTTTGTTTCCTACCAGAAAATCAATATCGTCCAATCCATTCATCAGGCAATGTTTCTTGTAGGCATTGATTTCGAAGTGTTCGCTTTTGCCTGTAGCCTTATTAGTAATGGTTTGTTCCGGTAAATTCACTTCCACCTCCGTTTTAGGATTGGCAGCGATAGAGTCAAACAGTTCTTTCAAGAACAGTTCACTGACTACAACGGGAAGAACGAAATTGTTCAATTCATTGTTTTTATGAATATCGGCAAAAAAACTGGATACTACTACGCGGAAACCATATCCGGCTATCGCCCATGCAGCATGTTCTCGGCTGGAACCCGAACCGAAGTTCTTTCCGGCTACCAGAATTTGCCCGCTATAAATAGGATTATTCAATACGAAATCTTTGTTTAATGAACCGTCCGGGTTATAACGCCAGTCACGGAACAGGTTGTCTCCAAAGAATTTCTCTTCGCGGGTGGTTGCTTTCAAAAAGCGTGCAGGAATTATCTGGTCGGTATCCACATTCTCCAAAGGAAGAGGTACACAAGTACTGGTAATGATATTGAATTTCTGTTTCATTGTTTTTATTATTAAATTGTTTTGTAAATGGAAGTTAGGGAAATTAAGAACTAAGAATGAAGAATTTGGCTGCGCTATGCAAGCACGCCGCAAGGTAATTCTTCATTCTTCATTTTTAATTCTTCATTAAATTATCATTTAATCAATTCCCTCGGATCCGTAATCACTCCCGTCACCGCAGCAGCAGCAGCTACCAGAGGACTGGCAAGCAAAGTACGTGCACCCGGTCCCTGACGTCCTTCGAAGTTACGGTTGCTAGTAGACACTGTATACTTTCCGGCAGGAACTTTATCATCGTTCATCGCCAAACATGCAGAACAACCCGGTTGGCGGATGGCAAAACCGGCTTCTTCAAGTATCTTGTCAATTCCTTCTTCACGGATTTGCTCATCCACCATCCAAGAACCCGGTACCAGCCATGCTATTATCCCCTCTGCTTTCTTACGTCCTTTCACGATGGAAGCAAAGGCACGGAAATCTTCAATACGCCCATTTGTACAAGCACCAAGAAACACATAATCAATCTTCTTACCCAGCAATTTCTCGCCCGGCTGAAATCCCATATAGTCCAGGGATTTTCTGAAAGAAGCCTGTGCAGCCTCTCCCATTCCCTCGGTAGTCGGTATATTTTGCGTGATGCCCATACCCATTCCCGGATTGGTTCCATAAGTAATCATCGGCTCAATATCAGCTGCATCAAAACGAACTTCCTTATCAAATACCGCATCCTCATCACTCTTCAAAGTCTTCCAATAAGCCAAAGCTTTTTCCCAAGCTTCACCCTTCGGAGCATATTCACGTCCCTTGATGTAAGCAAATGTGATTTCATCGGGAGCAACCATACCACCACGCGCCCCCATTTCTATACTCAGGTTGCACAAAGTCAGGCGACCTTCCATCGTCAGGCTGCGTACGGCTTCTCCAGCATATTCCACAAAATAGCCGGTAGCGCCGCTGGTCGTCATCTTCGACATCATGTACAATGCCACATCCTTTGCCGTTACACCTTTACCCAATTTTCCATCTACAGTGATACGCATTGTCTTCGGACGAGTCTGAAGAATACATTGTGAAGCCATCACCATTTCCACTTCACTCGTACCGATTCCGAAAGCAACCGCTCCCATCGCACCATGGGTGGAGGTGTGCGAGTCACCGCATACAATCGTCATTCCGGGCAAAGTCAGTCCTCTTTCCGGACCTACCACATGGATAATGCCGTTCTTCTTATCCATCATTCCAAAATGCGTCAAACCGAAATCTTCCGCATTCTTTGCCAAAGTATCTACCTGTGTCTTCGATACAGGATCTTCAATAGGTTTATCCTGATCGTGCGTCGGCGTATTATGGTCGGGCATACAAAAAATTTTCTCTGGACGGAAACACTTGATTCCGCGTTCACGCAGACCGGAAAAAGCTTGCGGACTGGTTACTTCATGGCAATAAAGCCGGTCGATATAAAGCTGTGTGGGGCCCTCTTCCACTTCCTGTACCAAGTGTGCATCCCAAATTTTATCAAATAATGTATTCATCTTTTATGTACGATTTAACTATTTACGATTTACGATTGAATTTACATTTTGAACTTGTTAATACAATCGATATATGCTTCTACTGATGCAGCAATAATATCGGTATTGGCGCCGAAACCATAGTAGATACGATTATCATATTCCACCTGCATGTGTACCTTACCCATGTCATCACTGCCCTTACTGATAGCCTGTATAGTGAACTCTTTCAGCGTCATGTGACGGTCGATGATTTTCTTCAGAGCCTTGATAGCGGCATCCACCGGACCGTTTCCACTGGCAGCGGCTTCAAACTTCTCACCGCAGATATTCAAGCCGATACTTGCAACGGAACGTACGCCTACCCCACTGGTTACCTGCAAATATTCCAATTTGATGCGATGATCCTGAGTACGGTCGGCACCAGCCAAGACCAGAATATCATCATCATTGATGTCTTTCTTTTTATCGGCAAGTTTCAAAAACTCCTCATATACCTTATCCAACTTATTCTGCTCCAGATTTACGCCGAGTATCTGTAAACGGTTCTTCAGGGCAGCACGTCCGCTGCGTGCAGTCAATACAATCGAATTGTCATCAATACCCACATCGTGCGGATCAATAATTTCGTATGTCTGCACATTCTTCAATACACCATCCTGATGAATACCCGATGAATGGGCAAAAGCATTACGTCCCACAATAGCCTTGTTAGGTTGTACGGGCATATTCATCAAACTGGACACCATGCGGCTCGTCGGATAAATCTTCTGCGTATTAATATTAGTTTCAATATTGATATCTTTGTGGCATTTGATAATCATAGCCACCTCTTCGAGCGAAGTATTGCCGGCACGTTCACCGATACCATTGATAGTAACCTCGACCTGACGTGCACCGTTCAATATTCCCGCCATCGTATTGGCAGTAGCCATGCCCAGGTCATTATGGCAATGAGTAGAAATTATAGCATTATGTACGCCGTCCACATGCTCCATCAGATACTTAATCTTAGCGCCATATTCACCCGGTAGGCAATAGCCCGTCGTATCAGGAATATTAACGACCGTAGCACCTGCTTTGATAACAGCTTCCACAACCCGTGCCAGATATTCATTATCCGTACGTCCGGCATCCTCCGCATAAAACTCTACATCATCCACATACTTACGGGCATATTTCACGGCAGCAACCGCACGCTCTATAATCTCTTCACGATTGGAATTGAATTTATACTTAATGTGTGAGTCGGACGTACCAATACCAGTATGAATACGTTTATGCTTGGCATATTGCAAAGCATCCGCCGCTACATCAATATCTTTCTGTACCGCACGGGTCAGGGCACAAATAGTAGGCCAAGTCACCGCCTTTGATATTTCAATTACCGAATTAAAATCACCCGGACTGGAAATAGGAAATCCAGCTTCAATCACATCCACCCCCAAAACTTCCAGTTGCTTGGCTACTTGAATCTTCTCTACTGTATTCAACTGGCATCCCGGAACCTGCTCACCATCACGGAGCGTTGTGTCGAAAATAAATAACTTATCACTCATTGCATCTTATATTTATGATTTATATTCCATTAAAAAAAGCCTTTCACACAGGGAAGTGAGAAAGGCTTTCGTATATCGTTTTAATATTACATATATTCACGCACAGGACTCACTTCCACTAAACTTTGCCAGTAGAATAATAATGCCACACAGTAGAATATATGTAAAGTTCTGATTCATCTTATCTTTTTGTTTTTAATGATGCAAAGGTAGAGATTATTTTGTAGTACACAAATAAATTCGTTACTTTTTTCACTAAATAAATATCATTTTATAAGCTATCATTATTCAATGCCTTAAATATATCACAAAGAGGCATACCGAACGGTACGCCTCTTACTTATTATTCAGTTCAATATAAGTTCTGAATTATTTCTTTGCACACGGTTTGTCGCAAGCCTTCTTATCACAAGCAGCCTGATCACAAGCCTTGTCACACTTAGTGCTATCACATGTAGCCTGGCAAGCAACAGAATCAGCAGCCTGACAACAAGCTTTTGCAGAATCACAAACTTGTTCTGTCTTTGCAGCACAACAAGAGTCAGCAGTTGCCCCATTAGCATCAACTGCTTTTTTATTACCACAAGATGTTACAGCGAAAGAAAATGCCACAGCTACAGCAGCCAATAAAACTTTAGTCTTCATAATTCAATTTGCTTTAAACGTTGATAAATAATTAGTTCGGAGACAAAGATAAATTGAAAAATGCAGATTACGCAGATTTTCACAGATTATTTTTCTTTTTTCACCACAGAATGATATTCACTTTGTCAGCGGTAAATATTTGATGAAACGGGAAAAACAGGGGCCGAAAACGGAATGCA
>NZ_CAUFUE010000037.1 GCF_959029255.1 uncultured Bacteroides sp.
TATTTATAGTGATAGTTTCTGCAAAAATAATAGATAAAATTAAATAATAATAGGTATGTAACTAAAAAACTGATGATGCAACGGATAATAATGTGAAGCAAATTATTCTTCAAACGTAAAATGTCCTAATGGACCATTCCCTTGACCGATTTGTAGCCCTTTGCCATTACCGATAGCAATATTTATGTAAGCTTTGGCTTGGCGGACGGATTCATCAAGCCTTTTACCTTTGGCAAGAAAAGTAGTGATTGCAGAAGAAAGCGTACATCCTGTTCCATGAAGATTCCGGCTTTCTATTTTTTGCTGTTTAAACTGGTGGATATGTCCCTCACTATATAGTATATCACACATCTCATTGCCGATTAAATGTCCGCCTTTTATTAATACCGAGGTGTGATAGTTATCTGATAATCGGCGAGCCGCACTTTCCATTGTCTTAATATCCATGATTGTTTGATTCAATAGGAAAGACGCTTCGTCCAAATTTGGGGTTATCAGAGTACAGAGTGGGAAAAGTTCGTCTTTGATAGTTTGAATGGTCTCTTCTGTCATGAGACGGCGTCCACTGGTAGAAATCATAACAGGGTCATAAATCACAATTTTAGGTTGATACTTTTGCAAACATTGGGCGATGGCATGCACGATTGAACTATCGTGTACCATACCTATTTTAATGGCATTGGGATGTAAGTCATCCATTACAGATTTAATCTGTGCTTCAACTATATCGGCCGGAAGAGGGTATACAGCTTGTACGCCCAATGTGTTTTGTGCAGTTATGGCAGTGATAACGGAAGCCGCATAGCCTTTCAGTGCAGAAATCGTTTTTATGTCGGCTTGTATACCTGCGCCGCTTGAGCAGTCAGAACCTGCAATGGTAAGTATGATGGGAGGAGTCATTGTTGTTATCGGTTATGAATTGAGCATTATCATTGTTAATAGGATGCGGAGAGACGTCTGAGATTTTGGAAATGTTCGATAAAATCATTTCCTCTCCTGTTCCAGATATCACCCAGCATAGCTACACCTCCAAAACCTAAAGATTGAATTTCCGGAAAATGTTTTGCAGAGATACCCCCCAACGCCACTACTTGAGAATCGATAATTTGAGATTGGCAAGCTTTTAGGAGGCTGTCGTGTGTATAGGCGGAAGCATAGCCTGCTTTGGAAATGCTATCATAAATGGGACTGAGAAAAACATAATTGCAATTCGGTTTATGTTGCGCAACCTCGTCCAGAGAATGGCAGGAACAACTGATATGCCCTGAATAATTCTCGGGAATATCCGGATTGCGCTCGTTCAAGTGTATACCTTTTAAATGATAATCGGACACCAAGCAAAAATGTTCATGGGTAACGATATGCCCCATGTCTTGAGGGGGTAACTTGGCTAAAAGTTTCTCAATCTCTGCTATCGAAGCACCGGGCTTGCGCAGATGTAACGTTTGCAATCCGGAATGGAATAGCGCAGTGATGGCTTCAGCTTCTCCTACAAAAAAATGTGGAGTGGTGATAACTATTAATTTCATATTTCCTTACGAAGTTACAGTACTATTATTGATGGAGGCTTAAAATTCAATGATATGCGTTTGCATGGTTCGTAGGTCGATAGTCCATAGCCTACCGGCCAATAAATCACCGTATCCGCAAATCAGTTTCAGCGTTTCGTTGGCTTCTATGCTTCCAATGACAGCCGGAGTGATGCCGATAACAGATTTATCAGGCGGCGTTACCTGCAATGTTACCGTTTCATCCGGATAGAGATTGCGATAGGTTCTGAAAACGCTATCCTGACAAAACACGGAAACCTGGCCTTCGAAACCTTGGATGGCTCCATAAACGTATGGCTTTCTTGTTTTGGCGCAAGAGTCGCTCAATAAATAACGTGTTGTAAAGTTATCGCAACCGTCCACAATGATATCATAGTTCGCAATCAGTAAATCTACATTTTCTTCAGTCAGCCGGAAAGGATAGGTTTCTATCATGATGTTACTGTTTAGGCTGCGCAGCCTACTTGCGGCACATGCTACTTTAGACTTCCCAATCTCGTCTTCAATATATAAAACCTGACGTTGGAGGTTACTGATGCTGACAGTATCGTCATCTATCAATCCGATGGTTCCTATGCCGGCACTGGCCAGATAGAGGGCTATAGGAGAGCCAAGCCCTCCTACGCCTACTATCAAGACACGTGCGTTTTGTATCTTCCGTTGTCCTTCTTCACCTATTTCAGGAAGACCGGTTTGTCTGTTGTACCGGTCCGTTATCTCACTATTTCCCTGCATATCGCTTTAAATCAAAACTTACATCCCAATCCTTCCAAACCGGTTCGCGCCCTAAACGTTTTAATGCGGCATTTACCTCTACAGCTTTACGCTCATCACTTACATGGAATTGTTCCAGAGCTTGGGGATATGTATAATATCCGCCCGGTTCCGTTTTACTTTCCGCACTCATGGTTGTTACCCCCAAGGTAGCCATGTGGTCGCGTATCCCGGCCGGTTCACGGGTAGAATAGGAGATATCTACGTCATGGTCAAATATACGCATGGCAAAGGTCACCTGTGCCAGCTCACGGTCGCTCATGATTACATTCGGCTGAAAACCTCCGTTTTCGGAAGGGCGCATTCGCGGGAAGTTGACGCTGTATTTTGTTTTCCAGTAATGCTTTTGAAGATAACGCAGATGGTACGCCATCATGCAGATATCCGTTCTCCATTCCTTTTCCAAACCGATAAGTACTCCCATGCCGATAGAATGAACCCCGGCTTGTCCCATACGGTCAAAACCGTTGACGCGCCATTCAAATTTAGATTTCATACCCCGGGGATGATATATATTATAATTGGCTTTATGGTAAGTTTCCTGAAAGCAGATGACGCCGTTCATGCCATGCTCTTTCAATTCGGCATATTCTTCAGCTTTCAAAGGCATTACTTCTATTTTCAAATTGCTGAAATAAGGCTTTGCCAGGTCAAGAGCGCGGGCAATATAGGGCACACCTGCTTTTGCCGGGTTTTCTCCGGTAACTAGTAGCAGGTTCCCGAAAGGGGCCAGTTTCTTGATGGCTTTATACTCGTTTACAATCTCTTCTTCCGTCAATATGGTACGCGGCATAGGGTTGCTGATGTGGAAACCACAATATACGCAAGAATTGGTACAGGAGTTTGTTATATATAGAGGTACAAACATGGAAATCGTTTTACCGAAGCGTTCTTCCGTATATTTTTTGCTTAAGCGTGCCATTGTTTCCAAATAGGGGATGGCGGCAGGTGAAATAAGCGCCATAAAATCCTCTACATCACAATGCTCTTTGGAAAGAGCACGGCGTACATCTGCATCTGTCTTTGCATGAATACGTTCCGTTGTCGCTTCCCAGGATATTTTTTCTAATTCGTCTGAAAACATATTGTATTACTGTTTTATTTAATGAAGAATTAAGAATTAAGAATGAAGAATTTGGCTGCGCTATGCAGGCATGCCGCAAGGTAATCCTTCATTCTTCATTCTTAGTTCTTCATTCTTTGTTTTTCTTTAAATCCCTACTCAATCGCATTGCGCAGAAGTTGGGTCCGCACATGGTACAATACTCCCCATCGGTATGATGTCCCGCACGGAAATACGTTTGAGCACGTTCCGAATCCAGGGAAAGGTCAAACTGGTCTTTCCAACGGAATTCATAGCGGGCCTTGCTCAACGCATTGTCCCGCACCTGCGCGCCCGGATGCCCTTTGGCCAAGTCGGCGGCATGTGCAGCTATCTTATAAGTAATAACTCCTACACGTACATCTTCCTTATCGGGCAGTGCAAGGTGCTCTTTGGGAGTGACGTAACATAGCATTGCCGTGCCCAGCCAACCGATTTGCGCTGCGCCGATGGCTGAAGTGATATGGTCATAACCGGGAGCAATATCCGTAACCAGCGGACCAAGGGTATAGAAAGGGGCATTGTGGCATTTCTCTATCTGGCGTTCCATATTCTCCTTAATCTTATGCATGGGGACATGTCCCGGACCTTCGATAAAAGCCTGCACGTTCTTTGCCCAGGCACGCAACACGAGTTCGCCCATCGTATCGAGTTCCGCAAACTGCGCTTCATCATTGGCATCGTATATAGAGCCTGGACGCAATCCGTCACCCAAAGATACTGCCACATCATATTGTGCCAGTATATCACATATATCATCAAAATGTTCGTAAAGGAAACTTTCCCGGTTGTGCATCAGGCACCACTTGCTCATGATGCTTCCACCACGGCTGACAATTCCGCACAAACGTTTATCCGCCAGATGTACATTGTGACGACGAATGCCGGCATGGATGGTGAAGTAATCTACTCCTTGCTCGCACTGTTCGATGAGAGTATCCCGGTAAATTTCCCAAGTGAGGTCTTCTACCTTTCCGCCCACTTTCTCCAATGCTTGATAGATAGGTACGGTACCTACGGGAACCGGGCAATTACGGATAATCCATTCCCGGGTTTCATGGATATTTTCGCCGGTAGAGAGGTCCATCAGTGTGTCACCGCCCCATTTACAGCTCCATAGCGCTTTTTCCACTTCCTCTTCAATGCCCGATGTGGTGGCGGAGTTGCCTATATTCGTATTGATTTTCACAAGAAAATTGCGTCCTATAATCATCGGCTCGGCTTCCGGGTGATTGATATTGGCAGGAAGTAAGGCGCGTCCTTCCGCTATTTCCCGGCGAACAAATTCGGGTGTGATATGCGTCTCTATACCCAGTTCGGTACAGTTCATATTTTCGCGGATGGCTACGTATTCCATTTCGGGAGTGATGATGCCCTGCTTGGCGTAGTACATTTGCGTGCAACATTTTCCTTCTTTGGCTCTATAAGGCAGGGTGATATGCTCGAAACGGAGGGAGTCGAGGCCCTTGTCATCACGGCGCATACGCCCGTATTCGGAAGTGATTTCAGGAAGTTGCTCTACATCGCCGCGACTGAGTATCCACGGTTCGCGCAGGCGTGGCAACCCCTTTTTTAGGTCGATATCCATTGCCGAATCACTGAATGGACCGCTGGTATCGTAGATATAAATATCCGGATTGGGGGTAATTACTTTTTCTCCGTTGACGAATGTCGTACTCGGTACTTGTTCCACCTTCCGCATTGCCACGCGAAGTTCCGGATAAATACTTCCCGGCAGATATACTTTTTCTGAACGGGGGAATTTTATTTTTTGTTTCATGTCAGATGCAATTTAATCAAGAGTCCTATTTGTCAAATAATCGTCTTCTATTCGTTCAGAAAAGAAGTCAGCGGTGAACTGGCTTCCGCCACAAAATCAGCAACTTGCAATCCCAGTCCCGCTTCGTATGCCATGCGTCCTGCTTCTACGGTTTGCTTGAAAGCTTGCGCCATGTTTACCGGTTCCCCCGCCACTGCTATGGCGGTATTTACCAGACAGGCGGAAGCTCCCATTTCCATAGCTTCGGCAGCATGGCTCGGTGCGCCGATACCGGCATCCACTACAACAGGAATATTGGCCTGTTCTATGATGATACGCAGGAATTCACGGGTCTGCAACCCTTTGTTGGTGCCGATGGGAGCCCCCAACGGCATGACGGTAGCCGCACCGGCTTCTTCCAGACGTTTACACAAGGTAGGGTCTGCCTGGCAATAAGGAAGCACAACAAATCCAAGTTTAACCAACTCTTCAGTGGCTTTCAGGGTTTCTACGGAATCGGGAAGCAGATAACGCGGGTCGGGATGTATCTCCAGTTTCAACCAGTTGGTGTCAAACGCTTCACGCGCCATTTGGGCGGCAAATACGGCTTCTTCGGCATTACGTACTCCCGAAGTGTTGGGTAGAAGTTGGATATGAGGATGCCGGATGTGCATCAACATGTCATCTTCCCGGTTGTCCAGTTCGATACGTTTCATGGCTACCGTCACCATTTCTGTGCCGGATGCCAGTATCGATTGCTCCATCACTTCGTTTGAATTGAATTTTCCGGTTCCTAAGAACAGGCGAGAGTTGAATTCACGTCCCGCAATGATTAATTTTTCCATGTCTGTATAATTCGTTTATTGTCTTTGTTCCTTTTCGACGATTGAAATAATTTTTTTCATTTCTTCTACCGGGTTGCTTGCCCGCAAGATGCTGTCTGACAGGGCAATTCCGTTGACTCCCGTGCTCATTAAGGCAGGAATGTCTTCGACGGTTATTCCACCGATGGCAACGATGGGCAGGTGGATGGAACTGTTTTCCGCTTGTTGAATGATGCATCTGTATCCTTCCAGTCCCAGTATCGGACTAAGGTTCTTTTTAGTGGTGGTATATCTGAAAGGGCCGCAACCTATATAATCGGCTCCGGCAGAATAGTGGCTTTTGATGTCTTCGTATGTATTTGCCGTACCACCTATTATATATTTACTGCCGAGAATGCGGCGCGCTTCGATTATAGGCATATCTTTTTTACCAAGATGTACGCCATCGGCTTGAACATCTTTTGCTAATTCTACATGATCGTCGATAATGAATGTGGCGTCATAGCTTTCACATAGCTTTTTCGTTTCAATGGCTATGGCGAGAATTTCTTCAACAGGAGTGTCTTTCATGCGCAGTTGAATCCATCGGCATCCACCCTCCAAAGCCATACGTACGGAGTCGAGATAGGTATACTGTTCTGTATAATGAGTAATGAACTGTAGGGCTCCGTTTCTAATTTTAAGGTTTTTACTTTTCATTTTCCTCATCCTCCACAAGCGGCTTTTATGATGACGATGGAAATACCTGCGGACAATGCATGGTTTTTCCATTCTGTGCGTGGTATCATGCGGTTGTTCACGGCCACTGCAATACCTTGTGCCGGTAAGGAAAGTTCTTCTGTGAGTTGCAAAAGGGTAGTAGCGGTTGTTTCCACTTCCTTGTTGTTTACTAATACTTTCATTTTCTGTTTATTATAGATAATAAAATAATGGAAGTAAATACAAAGAAGCGCCGCTGAGGCGAAAATATGAAGAATATAATGTTCAATTCCTACGGCAGTACTAACTGCATCAGGTTCGAGGGTATAATCTCAGCCCGGACCGGGCACCCCTTTGTCTTTACGGTGACAAAGGTAAGGGAAATAAGGATATAAAAAATAAAAGAACCGTTTTTTTTATTTATCGAATTACAATTTGTTTCCCGGAGCTATTGTTTCCTTATTTTCTTCAAAATGTTTCGTATGGTTGTCCTGACGCCTGTAGAATAATACTCCGTATCGGTATTTTCAAGTATAAGTTGCAACTCTTTCAGAAGTTCCGGCTCTTGCTTGCAAAGCTTGTAAGCCATTCGGATAGATAATGCTTGTACGCCTATACTTTCTTGAGGCGACAGCATGTGGGCCAAACAATAATTTAGTAAATCGACAGGGATAGGGGTAGGGACAGGTATATTATAAAGTATAGATAATAATAAGCGTTTGGAACCCTCGTGCCGACAAACTAATAATCTTTGAATGATGTCATTGTATAATGGAACAAACCAGCCGGGGTGCGATTCGCTCACTTTCTCACATGCCCAAATGGCTCGCCACGAAACGGCTTGCTTCTCATCGGATATCAGTTGATACATGTCCTTCAAGTATTCCGGTTGATTACAGATTTCTTGTACGAATGCATCGATGGATAACTTACTGATGGGTACATCCAATGTATTTCTGAATTCATCTATCTTTTTCATGGTTCTCAATCCTTCGGCAAAGATAGGTATAAAAAAGGCCACTTTCCAAAAGGAAAGCAGCCTTCATTATAATGTTATGCTTAAAAGTTATGCGATGCCATGAGCATTTGCTTCGGGAGCAATTTTTTTGATAAGACCTTGAAGCACTGCACCGGGACCACATTCTGTGAATTCTGTAGCGCCGTCAGCCACCATGTTCTTCACTGTCTGAGTCCAGCGTACGGAAGCTGTCAGCTGGGCAACGAGGTTTTTCTTGATTTCTTCCGGATCGGTGTGGGGCAGGGCATCCACGTTCTGATATACTGGGCATTTGGGAGCGTGGATTTCAGTTGCATTGATGGCTGCTTCCAGTTCAACCTTGGCCGGATTCATCAACGGAGAGTGGAAAGCGCCGCCAACCTTCAAAGGTAAAGCACGTTTTGCACCAGCTGCTTTCATCAATTCGCAAGCCTTGTTGATGCCTTCTATTGAACCGGAGATAACTATTTGTCCCGGACAGTTGTAGTTGGCTGCTACGCAAACTTCACCTTCGGCACTTACCTGAGCACAGATTTCTTCCACTTTTTCATCCGGAAGGGCAATGATGGCTGCCATGGTAGAAGGTTGTGCTTCGCAAGCTTTCTGCATTGCCATGGCACGGGCATAAACCAACTTCAAGCCGTCTTCAAAACTCAAAGCACCGGCTGCAACCAATGCGGAAAACTCACCCAATGAATGACCGGCGGTCATTTCCGGTTTAAAATCATCACCCATGCAAAGTGCGGAGATTACGGAATGAAGGAATACGGCAGGTTGAGTAACCTTTGTCTGGCGCAGGTCTTCGTCTGTGCCGTTGAACATAATATCTGTAATACGATATCCCAGGATATCATTTGCCTTTTCAAAAAGTTCTTTGGCTAAAGCCGAGTTTTCGTACAAGTCTTTTCCCATGCCTACGAATTGGGCACCTTGACCCGGAAATACAAATGCTTTCATTTTTACTTATTTTTTAGTGTTTAATTAAAAAGTGCTGCAAAGGTAAAGGTTTTTCTGATAACCACCGCACAAATATAGTTTTTTTGTGCAATACGGGGTTTGGAGGTGCCTATAAAATCCCATTTGGAAGTTTTCTATTTATTGTTCTGTTTTTCTTCTTTGTCTCTATCCGAGGTATACCAAAACCGTGTTTGCTCCGTATCTATAGAATTGGACTTGGTACGGACCGGGTACGGTTCAGGTAGGGTGCAGGCAGGTAGAAGGTATAAAAATGGTCAAAAGTTCTTTTGAGGAGAGAAATGGGGGAAAGTAAATGATAATTTAATGAAAAATTTTTCTTTCACCACAGAGGACACAGAGGTCACAGAGGTTTAAATCTTTTAGGCGCGAATTACGCGGAAGACGCGGATTTAAGGCTACGCCGTGTCTCTGATTTTTCAGACGCAGATTGAGCGGATTTTAATTTTTCAGACGCAGGTCTTAGAATTCTGTGTCATCTGCGTCTGAAAAATTAAAAACCTCTGTGACCTCTGTGTCCTCTGTGGTGAAAGAAGAATCATCATTTAAAGCCTGGCCGCATTTATATCAGTTGCGCTGTCATCCGAAAGGAAACCTTGCTCCGGCGCTACGCCGGTAAATTTCCAGTTATAAACCTCATACAGAGTATACGAAACTTAATTTAATAATACAATATCCCTATGCTTTTCAGATACAAAGGCCGGATACTAAAAACCTTATAAATAAGGCACTTTATACTTATTGTATGCGATACAATTACTTCTTTATTGCCGGCATCTAAATTACATATTGTATTTGATATGATAACAGGTGAATGCCATATTGTATTTGGTATGATATGTACTTGTTTGATAAATAATGCTTTATAACACAATTAAAATATTCTTTTTATCTATTGCAGATTAAAAAAACCTGTTTATATTTGCAGCGTTTAAACATAGATATTATGCAAAACATGGAACATATAGCACCATTGGCAAACAATCATATCTCAGTAGATTGCGTAGTGATTGGCTTTGATGGAGAACAACTCAAAGTTCTGCTGATTAAACGTGCGGGAGAAGAGGAAGGAGAAATTTTCCATGATATGAAGTTGCCCGGAAGTTTAATCTACATGGATGAAGATCTGGATGAAGCAGCCAAAAGAGTGTTGAACGAGTTGACCGGACTGAAGAATGTAAACCTTATGCAGTTTAAGGCTTTCGGTTCTAAAGATCGCACTAAAGATCCCAAAGATGTACATTGGCTGGAACGTGCCATGCAATCCAAAGTAGAGCGCATTGTCACCATAGCTTATTTGTCCCTTGTAAAAATAGACCGCACATTGAGTCGGGAGTTGGATGATTATCAGGCTTGCTGGGTAGCTATGCAGGATATCAAAACTTTGGCATTCGACCATAATCTGATTATCAGGGAGGCAATGACATATATACGCCAGTATGTAGAAATCAATCCATCTTGTTTATTCGATTTATTACCTCGCAAGTTTACAGCAGCCCAATTGCGTACTTTGTACGAACTGGTATACGGAAAACAGATAGATGTGCGCAACTTCCACAAGAAAATAGCTCTGATGGAATATGTCGTTCCATTGGAAGAACGTCAGCAGGGAGTGGCTCACCGGGCTGCGCGCTATTATCGTTTCGATAAGAAGATATATAATAAGGTGAGACGATGAAAAAGAAATCATAAATTAAAAATCATAAATCATAAATCATAAATCTTCATCATGTATCTATTAGGTTATGACATCGGCAGTTCGTCTGTCAAAGCGAGTTTGGTAAAAGCCGACAGCGGTAAATGTGTTTCTTCTGCTTTCTTTCCTAAAACAGAGGCGGAGATTATAGCTGTGAAACCGGGTTGGGCGGAACAAAATCCTGAAAATTGGTGGGAGAACCTTAAACTGGCCACACACGCAGTATTGAATGAATCCGGCGTAAATGCGGCAGATATAAAGGCAATCGGCATCTCTTACCAAATGCATGGGTTGGTATGTGTGGATAAGAATCAACAGGTGTTGCGTCCTGCCATTATCTGGTGCGATTCGAGAGCTGTTCCCTACGGACAAAAAGCTTTTGAAACGTTAGGAGAGGAGACTTGCCTTTCTCATTTGCTGAACTCTCCGGGCAACTTTACGGCTTCTAAGTTGGCGTGGATAAAGGAAAACGAACCTGCTATCTACGAAAAGATATACAAAATCATGTTACCGGGCGATTATATCGCCATGAAACTGAGCGGTACTATCTGTACCACAGTTTCCGGATTGTCAGAAGGGATGTTTTGGGATTTCAAGGACGCCCAATTGGCCGGTTTCCTGATGGACTATTATGGTTTCGACAAATCGCTGATAGCGGATATCAAGCCTACTTTTTCCGAACAGGGACGCGTGAATGCCGTTGCGGCTCAAGAGCTGGGATTGAAAGAAGGTACCCTGATTACTTATCGTGCCGGAGACCAGCCCAATAATGCGCTTTCTTTAAATGTGTTCAATCCCGGGGAGATAGCGTCGACCGCAGGAACATCAGGGGTTGTCTATGGGGTAAATGGTGAAATAAACTATGACCCGAAATCGCGTGTCAACACGTTTGCACACGTCAACCATACGGCTGAACAAACTCGTTTGGGAGTTCTGCTTTGCATAAACGGTACAGGTATTCTGAATTCTTGGGTGAAGCGTACTATTGCCCCCGAAGGAATATCATATAACGATATGAATACATTGGCGGCGCAAGCTCCCATCGGCAGTGCGGGCATCAGCATTTTACCTTTCGGCAATGGTGCTGAACGTATGTTGGAAAACAAGGAGATAGGTTGTTCCATTCATGGCGTCAACTTTAACCAGCATGGAAAGCAACACATTATTCGTGCGGCGCAGGAAGGCATTGTATTCTCCTTTAAGTATGGCATCGATATTATGGAGCAGATGGGTATTCCCGTGCAGAAGATTCATGCGGGAAAAGCTAATATGTTTCTGAGTCCGTTGTTCCGTGAAACCTTGGCCGGGGTTACGGGGGCTGTGATTGAGCTTTATGATACCGACGGTTCAGTGGGAGCAGCCAAAGGTGCCGGTATTGGCGCCGGTATCTATAAAGATAATAATGAAGCTTTCGCCACGCTCGAAAAGTTGGAGGTAATAGAACCGAAATTGGCTGATCGCGGGGCTTATGCGGATGCTTATGCAAGATGGAAGACTTATTTGGAATTATCAATTATATAATTAACTTTTAAATAATATTTAAGATTATGGCAACAAAAGAGTATTTTCCCGGAATAGGAAAGATTAAATTTGAAGGAAAAGAGAGTAAGAACCCGATGGCATTCCGCTACTATGATGCAGAAAAAGTTATCATGGGTAAGAAGATGAAAGATTGGTTGAAGTTTGCGATGGCATGGTGGCATACACTCTGTGCGGAAGGCGGTGACCAATTCGGTGGCGGTACGAAGAGTTTCCCTTGGAACGGTGATGCCGACAAAGTTCAGGCTGCCAAGAACAAGATGGATGCCGGCTTTGAGTTTATGCAAAAGATGGGCATCGAATACTATTGTTTCCACGATGTAGACCTCTGCGCAGAGGCTGATACCATCGAAGAATACGAAGCTAATTTGAAAGAAATCGTAGCTTACGCAAAACAAAAACAGGCAGAAACGGGTATCAAATTGTTGTGGGGTACTGCCAACGTATTCGGTCATGAGCGTTATATGAACGGAGCAGCTACCAATCCTGATTTCGATGTTGTAGCCCGCGCCGCCGTTCAGATTAAGAATGCAATTGACGCTACCGTTGAACTGGGTGGTACAAATTATGTGTTCTGGGGTGGACGCGAAGGTTATATGTCTTTGCTGAACACTGACCAGAAACGTGAGAAAGAACATCTTGCGCAAATGCTGACTATTGCCCGTGACTATGCCCGTGCCCGTGGTTTCAAAGGTACATTCCTGATTGAACCGAAACCGATGGAACCGACTAAGCATCAATATGATGTAGATACGGAAACTGTTATCGGCTTCTTGAAAGCTCATGGCTTGCACAAAGACTTTAAAGTGAATATTGAAGTGAATCATGCCACATTGGCCGGTCATACATTTGAGCACGAGCTGGCAGTGGCTGTTGACAACGGTATGTTGGGCTCCATCGACGCTAACCGTGGTGATTACCAGAACGGATGGGATACAGACCAGTTCCCCATCGATAATTATGAATTGACTCAAGCCATGATGCAGATTATACGTAACGGTGGTTTGGGTAACGGTGGCACTAACTTTGACGCTAAGACCCGTCGTAATTCTACTGACCTTGAAGATATCTTCATTGCTCACATCGCAGGTATGGATGCCATGGCGCGTGCATTGGAAAGCGCGGCTAAGTTGCTGGAAGAATCCCCCTATAAGAAGATGTTGGCAGAACGCTATGCTTCTTTCGATGGTGGTAAAGGTAAAGAATTTGAAGATGGCAAGATGACTTTGGAGGACCTTGTAGCTTATGCAAAAGCCAATGGCGAACCGAAACAAACCAGCGGTAAGCAAGAATTGTATGAGGCAATCGTAAATATGTATTGCTAAAACTAGTGGATAGTTGATAATGGATAATAGATAATTGCCTTGCGGTTATGCGCGGTTTAATTGTTTATTATTCCATTATCAACTATCAATTATTAATTATCAATTAAATCAATATCATGAATTATACAGAAAAAGGTAGTAAGATATACCTCTTCTCTATCGTGCTTGTGGCTGTAATCGGCGGTCTACTTTTCGGTTACGATACAGCTGTTATCTCCGGTGCTGAAAAGGGACTTCAAGCCTTCTTCATCGGAGCGGATTTTGAATACACAGACGCAATACATGGCATCACCTCTTCCAGTGCATTGATTGGATGTATCATCGGTAGCGCCATTTCGGGTTTCTTTGCTTCCAGGCTTGGTCGCAAGAAATCCCTTTTTATGGCAGGTATCCTGTTTTTCCTGTCGGCGTTGGGGTCTTATTGTCCCGAATTCTTATTTTTCGATTACGGTGTTCCATCTTATTCTCTTTTAATAGCTTTCAATTTCTATCGTGTATTGGGCGGAATAGGTGTTGGTTTGGCATCGGCCATCTGCCCGATGTACATCGCCGAGATTGCGCCAAGTAATATTCGCGGAACATTGGTTTCCTGGAATCAGTTCGCTATCATCTTCGGTCAGTTGGTGGTTTATTTTGTTAATTTCCTGATTTTGGGCAGTCATGCCAATCCTGTCATCGACTTGGTGAATGGTGTAAATCAGATTATGAACCCCGAAGCCGCTGCATGGACTACTGAAACAGGCTGGCGCCTGATGTTTGTCAGTGAAGCTGTTCCAGCCGGCTTATTTGCATTATTGGTATTGTTTGTTCCCGAAACGCCGCGTTATCTGGCTATGTGCGGTAAGGATGAAAAGGCATTGAACGTATTGAACCGTATCAATGGTCTTGCACAAGGAAAAGTTATCTTGGCCCAAATCAAAGCAACTACTGAAGAAAAGACGGAAAAACTCTTCACTTACGGATGGATGGTTATCTTTATCGGTATTATGTTGAGTGTATTCCAGCAGGCCGTCGGAATTAATGCCGTGCTTTACTTCGCTCCACGTATTTTCGATACGATGGGAATGGCAAACCCAATGGTGCAGACAGTGCTGATGGGTATTGTGAATATTCTCTTCACGCTGTTGGCTGTTTTCACGGTAGAGAAATGGGGACGTAAGCCGCTGCTTATTTCCGGTTCTATCGGTATGGCAATCGGTGCGTTCGGTGTGGCTCTTTGTAACGTCGTGGTAGGACTTCCTGCTATTGTTTCAGTCATCAGTATTATGGTTTACAGCGCATGTTTCATGTTTAGTTGGGGACCTATTTGCTGGGTGCTGATTGCGGAGATATTTCCGAATACGATTCGTGGCGCGGCAGTAGCGATAGCTGTTGCTTTCCAATGGATTTTCAATTTCATTGTTTCATCTACATTCCTGCCCATGTACAATATGCGTCTTGGCGAAATGGGTGACAAGTTCGGGCACATGTTTGCTTATGCCCTGTATGGCATTATCTGTGTGATAGCCGCCATTTTCGTTTGGAAACTTGTTCCTGAAACGAAAGGCAAGACATTGGAAGACATGACTAAATTGTGGAAGAACAGAAAATAGGAGACAGATGTTTTTATATATTATTTAAGTTTCGCAAGCGAAACTTATTAGTTAACAAGGTATCAGTAGACGAGTTGACAAGGGGAAAAGTATCGAAAACGATCCTCACAAATCCTATTCCCATTGTTCAGCTGACATCTTTTCCTTGTCAACTTGTTCCTTGCCCCCTTGTCAACTTATTAGTTGAGCTTGCGAAACTTGAGTATATTATAAAAGGTGCAGCCGAAACGTGTCGGTTGCACCTTTTGTGTTGGGGGGATATCTCATTTCAGGATGTCCTTGATTCGTTCAAATTGCCCATCTGTCTTTTCCGGTACAATTTGTAGTAGATAGGAAAGTAGAGGGTAAATATCTACATTGACAAACCCCTTGGCCGTATATCCTTTTTTGAAATCAGGACCGATTGCCCGGAACATGACCTGCATATCGGAACTTTGAGGAAAGTAACCATGGGCGCCTTTTGTGTTGCGAGCCACATCTGTAAACTGCCATCCCAATTCAGGGGCAACTACAATATCGCCTATACGGTCGCTGCTTCCATAATTCAGTTCAGCAGGTATCTCTTCCTTTTTCCAGACATGGATATGGGCTACTTTCTTCAATGTATTGTAAATGGAATCCCGATACCCTGCTTTGGAAAATATAGAGGTAGGTGTACGCCCATCTACGATTTCACACCATTCCGGTTTTAAATATTTCTGCATATAGACTACACGTTCCGGGCTGATATTTGTCATGCCGTGGTCTGAAGTCACGATAAGATTAATGTTTTCGGCAATAGGAAGGGCTGCTATTTTGTGTTGAAGAACTCCCATCAGGCTATCCATGCGATGTACTACTTCACCTGTTTGTGCACTGTGCGGACCGTTGCGATGTCCACTTCCATCGGGCTCTTCAAAATATAGCATAACCAGACGCGGACGTTCCTCTTCGGGTTTTTGTAACCATGTAAGTACCGTGTCTATCCTTTGTTCAAAAGTAAGAAATGGCTTGGCGCCCCAAGGCCTGTAGTAAGTGGGATGGGAGTTTTTAATAGCGATATCTGCACCTACCCAATACATGTTTCCGGTTTTAATGCCTTGTTTCTGAGCTGTTGTCCAGATTGGTTCTCCTAAATAATATTCCGGATTGTTCCGGCTGGCGGAATCTCCCATGGAATAATGACGTTTATTCTCAGCATCCCAGAATGTGTTATTAATGATGCCATGATGGTCGGGTACCAAACCCGTAGCCAGGGTGTAATGATTGGGGAAAGTTGATGCCGGATAAGAAGGCGACATCACCGCCTTGACACCCTCTTTTCCCATTCTATCCAGATTGGGAGTTCTATACAGGCTGGTATAATCCCAGCGAAAACCGTCAAGTGAGACAATGATAGTATAATGCGGTTTGGAATTTTGCGCATTCAGCGGTGCTAGGAAAAGCAGGATGCTGAATACGGTCATTATGACTTTATACATAACTGTGTATTTAAAGTTTCTTGAAGTAAATATTATTTGGAGTGCAAAGTTATCCTTTTTCCCTTGAAATAAGAATATTTCAGTCCCGAAAGACAACATGTGAGTATAAACCGTAACTTTGCAGCGTTTTAAAATCAGGAAACAAGAAAGCAATGGACGAAATGAAAATTAATAAGGTACAGATACGTAATCTGCAAATAGAAGATTACGACCAGTTGGCACAATCATTTACGCGTGTTTATTCGGATGGTAGCGACGTGTTTTGGACGCATAAACAGATAGAAAAACTGATTCGTATCTTCCCCGAAGGGCAGATTGTGACAGTGGTAGACGAGAAGATTGTAGGTTGTGCGCTCTCCATCATAGTGAATTATGATGATGTGAAGAACGACCATACATACGCGCAGGTAACCGGTAAGGAAACCTTTAATACACATAATCCGAAAGGTAATATATTGTATGGCATCGAGGTGTTTATTCATCCTCAATACCGTGGTTTGCGTTTGGCGCGCCGCATGTACGAATACCGTAAGGAACTTTGTGAAACGCTCAACTTGAAAGCCATCATGTTTGGAGGGCGTATCCCTGATTACTATAAATACGCCGACCAAATGCGCCCCAAGGAATATATAGATAAGGTAAAACAGAAAGAGATATTCGATCCTGTGCTGACGTTCCAGTTAAGTAACGACTTTCATGTGCGCAAGGTGATGCGTAATTATCTTCCCAATGACGAAGAGTCCAAGCACTATGCCTGCCTGTTGCAGTGGGACAATATCTATTACCAAGCACCTACGCAAGAATATGTCAGTCCTAAGACTACTGTCCGTGTGGGATTGGTACAGTGGCAAATGCGTACCTATAAAACGCTCGATGACTTATTTGAGCAGGTAGAATTCTTTGTGGACGCCGTATCGGATTATAAGAGTGACTTCGTACTTTTTCCCGAATATTTCAATGCCCCGTTGATGGCTAAGTTTAACGATGAAGGTGAATCGCAGGCCATCCGTGGACTGGCGGCTTATACCGAAGAGATTAGAGAGCGCTTTGTGAAATTGGCTATCAGCTATAATATCAACATCATCACAGGCAGCATGCCGCTTATCAAGGAAGACGGGTTGCTTTATAATGTAGGCTTCCTTTGTCGCCGTGACGGAAGTTACGAAATGTACGAGAAGCTGCACGTCACTCCCGATGAAATAAAAAGCTGGGGATTGAGTGGTGGCAAGGCTTTACAGACATTCGATACCGATTGCGCTAAAATCGGTGTGCTGATTTGTTACGATGTGGAATTTCCCGAACTTTCTCGTATCATGGCAGATCAAGGGATGCAAATACTGTTCGTACCTTTCCTTACTGATACCCAGAACGCCTACTCTCGCGTGAAAGTCTGCGCCCATGCCCGTGCCATCGAGAACGAATGTTTCGTGGTAATAGCCGGTAGTGTGGGCAACTTGCCGCGCGTTCACAATATGGATATCCAGTATGCCCAGTCAGGTGTGTTTACTCCCTGTGACTTTGCATTTCCTACGGATGGAAAGCGTGCCGAGGCAACTCCGAATACCGAAATGATTCTTGTATCTGATGTTGATTTAGATTTGTTGAATGAACTCCACACTTACGGAAGTGTTCGTAATTTGAAGGACAGGAGAGGGGATTTATATGAAGTCCGAATGAAAAAATAGGGAAATTCAAATCAAAAACAAAGAAAGCTTTGTAATCGTTACAAATTTAGAAGTAATTTATATGTAAATTCATTTTTATTTTGTTTCTTTGCATAAGGAAACAAAATAAAAATGAATATGCGTTACGTATATGTGACAAGCTATCTGGTATTAGCTGCAATCATCCAGCTACTTGCAGGAAACTTCCCTGTTTCTTTTCTTGCTTTCCCGTTAAATATCATATTGGCGGCAATATGGCTTTTCCTGCTGTGGATATTATATAAAGAATATAAGAATTACAAATTATCCAAGTTTCTTAGCGCTCCTACCACCAGTATATTATCCATTGTCCTATTTCTTTGCGGATGCTTGGTAATCGGTCTTTTCCCTCAACTCTCGGATACGGAAGCTAAAGCGCGCGAAACCGTGTCGGCCTCATTAGGATGCTATAATTTTATGACATCCTGGATATTCATAGCCATACTTTTCTTAGTATTGAGCAATTTGGCCATGATTACTTTCCATGCATATCAACACCGTAAACGTGCCCGTTGGCGTTTTCTATTAAATCATGCCGGTTTATGGCTGGCTCTGTTTGCCGGATTTTTTGGTAGCAGCGACACTCAAAACTTACGTATACCTTTGTATAAAGGTGAACCCGCCCGGGAAGCTTTTGATATGAGTGGCGCATCCTATTATTTAGATTATGAACTAGAACTTCGTTCGTTTTCCGTAGAATATTATCCTAATGGAAGCCCCTCCCGATTTGCTGCAAACGTACGTGTAGGGAGCGAAGATGCTTTGCTGGAAGTTAACCATCCGTATGCCTACAGATTGGGAGAGGATGTATATCTCACCGGATATGATGTTGCCAAAGGTAATAATAGCGAGTATTGCATTTTGCAAATCGTTGAACAACCTTGGAAATATGTTGTGGTAGCCGGCATCCTGATGATGCTGGCAGGAGCTATTCTTTTATTTATTAAGGGACCTGAAAGAGTATGATAAACTGGGATAATTTTTATGTATTTGCGGCGGTTTCCGTCTGCCTGTGGCTGGTAGGAGCAATATTTGCCCTTCGTGCATCCGTGAAGAGTAAGCTTGCTGTCGGCCTTACCTCAGCCGGAATTTTTGTATTGGCTGTCTTTATTGCCGGATTGTGGGTTTCACTTCAGCGCCCGCCGCTGCGCACCATGGGAGAAACACGGTTATGGTATTCTTTCTTCATGGGAATTGCCGGGCTACTAACCTATATAAGGTGGAAATATCGCTGGATATTATCTTTTTCGACATTGCTTTCCACCATCTTCGTCATCATTAATTTAATGAAACCCGAAATACATGACCAGTCACTGATGCCGGCATTGCAGAGTATATGGTTCATCCCTCATGTCACCATTTATATGTTTTCTTATTCAGTGCTGGGATGTGCATTTATCATAGCTTTGACCGGATTGTTCCGTCATAAAGAAGAATATCTGCACACAGCGGACAATCTTGTCTATGCAGGGGTGGCTTTTCTCACCATTGGTATGCTTCTGGGGTCTCTTTGGGCTAAGGAGGCTTGGGGTAACTATTGGAGTTGGGACCCTAAAGAAACCTGGGCGGTAATCACCTGGCTGGGATATCTTCTCTATGTGCATCTTCGTATTTTCGGGAAAGCCGGGCATAGAAGTCTTTATGTATTGCTCATTATTTCTTTCTTGTCTCTGCAAATGTGCTGGTATGGGGTCAATTACCTCCCGGCTGCTCAGCAAAGTATACACTTATATAATCGTAATAACTAACTAAAACGAATGTGAAATGAAAAAAAGTACAAAACTAATCGTAGCACTGTTGGTGGTGATAGCGGCACTGGCGGTTACTTATCGAATGATGCACCGGGTACCTTCCGCCGATTTGGAAGCGGATGTCCAGATGCAGCAAATCATTACGGATGCGGGATGTTTAAGATGCCACACCTCGACTCCTGATTTGCCGTTTTATGCAAGTGTGCCTGTTGCAGGTAAAATCGTGATGGAAGATGTGAGCAATGCTTATCGTGCTTTCGACATGACCCGGGTGGAGAAAGATATGAAAGAAGGGCGTCCTTTGAATCCCGTAGATTTGGCAAAGATAGAGAAAGTAATTCTTGACGGAAAGATGCCTCAGGCCAAATATTATCTGGTACATTGGGGAGCTTCTTTCAACAATGCCAAGAAAGAAATCGCGCTCAATTGGGTGAAGAACCACCGCATGGGTTTGTATGCAGACTTGTCGATTGCTCCTGAATTTGCCAACGAACCCATCCGGCCTATTGCAGACTCTATCGCAGTGGATGTGCGTAAAGTTGTTTTAGGTAACCTGCTATATCACGATACCCGTTTGTCTGCTGACAATACCGTATCTTGCGCCAGTTGCCATGGGCTGGATACCGGCGGTGTAGACAATAAGCAATATTCCGAAGGTGTTGGCGGACAGTTTGGTGGGGTCAATGCTCCGACAGTTTACAACGCCGCTTATAATTTCGTGCAATTCTGGGACGGTCGTGCCGGAACACTTGCCGAACAAGCCGCCGGTCCTCCCTTGAATCCTGTAGAAATGGCTTGCGAATCATTCGACCAGATTATTACCAAGTTGGCGGAAGACAAGAATTTTGTTTCAGCATTTGCTGAAGTATATCCTGACGGACTGAGTGAAAAGAATATCACAGATGCCATACAGGAATTTGAAAAGACCCTGCTGACTCCCAATTCCCGTTTTGACCGTTACCTGAAAGGGCAAAAAGACGCCATCACCGCAGACGAGCTTGCCGGATATGAACTCTTTAAGAAATATGACTGCGCAACTTGCCATGTAGGCGAAATCCTGGGTGGACAATCATACGAACTGATTGGCGTGAAGAATGATTATTTTGCCGAACGTCAAGCAGATATGACCGAAGAGGATAACGGACGTTTTAAACAGACAAAGGCGGAACGTGACCGTCATCGTTTCAAAGTTCCGGGTTTGAGAAACATTGAACTGACAGCTCCTTATTTCCATGACGGTAGCCTGGCTACGATGGACGATGCCGTTCGTGCAATGGCTAAGTATCAGTTGGGCATCGACCTGCCACAGGCAGAAGTAGATAAAATCGTTGCTTTCCTCCGTACATTGACAGGGGAGTATAAAGGCAAACCGTTGACCAATAAGAACCTTGTCTGATAGCAGAAAAAGAGGCTTTATGGTATAAACGCCGCTGACTATAAAAAGAAATCAGAGCCTTTTATTGAACAAAAAAGGCTCTGATGTAATTAATATTACAGGCACTCTATTTATTACTGCCTATTTTTAGACATTACTTTAAAAATAATAGCCTATGAAAGAACTTATCAAAAATCTGGAAGAACGGTTCCGGAATGCAGAAAAAGGGGGCGGAGATGCCCGTATTGAGAAACAACACTCAGCTGGTAAATTGACAGCCCGCGAACGTATTGATCTTCTTCTGGAAAAAGGTTCATTTATCGAATTGGACAAACTAGTGACTCATCGCTGTACCGATTTCGGTATGGAAAAACAGAAATTTGCCGGAGATGGTGTAGTGACCGGTTACGGTATGATTGGTAAACGATTGGTCTATGTCTTTGCGCAAGATTTTACTGTGTTTGGCGGAGCGCTTTCCGAGACACATGCAAAGAAAATCTGTAAAGTGATGGATATGGCAATGCAAATGGGTGCCCCTATCATCGGACTCAACGACTCCGGAGGAGCGCGTATCCAGGAGGGAGTTCGTTCTTTGGCAGGATATGCCGAAATCTTTCTACGCAATTCCATGGCGTCGGGGGTTATTCCCCAGATTAGCGCCATCATGGGTCCCTGTGCCGGAGGAGCTGTTTATTCTCCCGCATTGACGGACTTTATTCTAATGGTAAAAAACTCCGGTTATATGTTCATCACCGGGCCGGATGTTGTAAAAAGCGTGACTCAGGAAGAAGTCAGCAAGGACGATTTGGGTGGTGTCGGTGTCCATACTACAAAATCCGGCGTAGCACATCTTTCCGCTGAAAACGATATTGAATGTATCAACTACATCCGTGAGCTGATTTCCTATCTGCCCGGAAACAATATGGAAGAACCGCCGTTTGTAGCTACCAGTGATTCGCCTACACGTTTAACGCCGGAACTTTCTAACCTTATTCCTACCAATCCTAACCAACCTTATAATATAAAGGAAATGATTGAAGCCGTTGCCGACGACAACCGTTTCTTTGAACTCCAGGCCGAATATGCTGCCAATATCGTAACCGGTTACATCCGTTTGAACGGAAAGACTGTGGGTGTTGTGGCAAACCAGCCATTGGTGTTGGCAGGTACGCTGGATATCAACGCTTCCGTTAAAGCCGCCCGTTTCGTACGTTTCTGTGACGCCTTCAATATTCCGTTGCTGACGCTTGTCGATGTGCCGGGTTTCCTTCCGGGAATAGATCAGGAGTATGGCGGTATCATCCGTAACGGAGCCAAATTACTGTATGCATACTGCGAAGCCACTGTTCCTAAAGTGACGGTTATCACCCGCAAAGCATACGGGGGAGCATACGATGTGATGAGCTCCAAACACATCCGTGGCGACGTGAATCTTGCTTTCCCCACGGCCGAGATTGCGGTAATGGGACCGGATGGAGCCGTGAATATCCTTTTCCGTAAAGAAATAGATAAGGCGCAAGCTCCCGAAGAGAAACGCAAGGAACTTCAAGAAAGCTATCGCGAGAAGTTTGCCAATCCTTATCGTGCAGCCGAGCTGGGCTATGTGGACGAAGTTATCGATCCTGCCATCACGCGCTTGCGCTTGATTCGCAGTTTCGAGATGCTTGCTAACAAGCGCCAATCCAATCCGCCTAAGAAACATTCCAATATTCCACTTTAAACCGTAGGAGGATACAATTATGATAAAGAAAATATTAGTAGCCAATCGCGGTGAAATCGCGATGCGTATCTTCCGTACGTGCCGGGTAATGGATATTGCCACAGTAGCAGTTTATACGCATGTAGACCGTGGGGCTTTGCACGTGCGCTATGCCGAAGAGGCCTATTGTATTTCCGATTCGGCGGATGATACATCCTATCTGAAACCCGAATTGATTTTGTCGATAGCAAAGAAGACCGGGGCGGCCATCCATCCGGGCTACGGCTTTTTGTCGGAGAATGCCGACTTTGCCCGTCGCTGTGAAGAGGAGGGTGTCATCTTCATCGGCCCCAGTGCCGATATCATTTCTAAAATGGGTATCAAAACAGAAGCCCGCAAGATTATGCGTGAAGCCGGGCTTCCCATCGTCCCCGGAACAGAAGCTCCCGTACAGGGGATAGAAGAAGTTAAAAAAGTGGCGAAGGAAGTAGGTTATCCCATCATGCTGAAAGCGCTTGCCGGAGGTGGAGGAAAGGGAATGCGCCTGGTTCGTTCCGAGGAAGAGGTGGAGACGGCACTTCGTCTGTCCCAGTCGGAGGCGGGTACTTCATTCGGCAATGATGCGGTCTACATTGAAAAGTATATTGAAAATCCACACCACATTGAGGTGCAGATTATGGGCGACAAATATGGTAATGTAGTTCACCTTTATGAGCGTGAATGTTCCATTCAGCGCCGTAACCAGAAAGTGATAGAAGAATCTCCTTCTCCCTTTGTGAAAGAAGAAACGCGGAAGAAGATGCTGAAAGTAGCTGTTGAAGCCTGCAAGAGAATCGGTTATTACAGCGCGGGGACACTGGAGTTTATGATGGATAAAGACCAGAACTTCTACTTCCTCGAAATGAATACCCGCCTGCAAGTTGAACACCCTGTTACGGAAGAGTGTACTGGAGTAGACTTGGTTCGTGATATGATAACGGTTGCCGCAGGCAATCCGCTGCCTTACAAACAAGAAGATATCGAGTTCAGCGGAGCGGCCATCGAATGTCGTATCTATGCGGAAGACCCGGAGAACCACTTTATGCCTTCACCCGGTGTGATAACCGTGCGCGAAGCTCCCGAAGGTCGTAACCTCCGCTTGGATAGCGCTGCCTATGCCGGCTTTGAAGTATCTCTTCATTACGACCCCATGATTGCCAAACTTTGTTGTTGGGGACGAAACCGTGCATCGGCCATCTCAAATATGGCGCGTGCCTTGCGCGAGTATAAGATATTGGGGATAAAGACTACCATTCCTTTCCATCAGCGCGTATTGAAAAACGCAGCTTTCATCGAAGGCAAGTACGATACTACCTTTATCGATACCCGTTTCGACATAGAAGATTTGAAACGTCGCCAGAATACCGACCCCACAGTAGCCGTCATAGCTGCCGCCCTCAGGCATTATGAACGGGAGAAAGAAGCGGCATCACGTGCCACCACACTCCCGGTAGTGGGTGAATCTCTATGGAAATATTACGGCAAGTTGCAGATGACTGCCAATAATTATTAGGAAAGAATGGAAACGAACAATTAAAGCGATTAGATTATGGCAACATTAGCTACTTACTACGCCAAACTTCTGGATATGCCGGACAGTGAATATAAGGTGGAAATTCTGGAAGACGGACCGGTCAAGAAGATTGCGGTCAATGGCAAAATATACGAGGTGGATTATAACATGGGAGGTGACTCCATCCATTCCATTATTATCGATCATCACTCTCACGGGGTGCAGATTTCAGCTTCTTCCAATAATTCATATACCATTATGAATAAGGGTGAGCTCTATCAGATAGAGTTGAAGGGGGAAATGGAAAAGATACATAATGCCCATTCCGGCGCTGATGTCGTGGGACGTCAGGTGGTACAAGCTCCAATGCCGGGAGTCATCTTGAAGATTTACGTCAAGAAAGGGGAGAACGTCAAGAAGGGAGACCCGCTTTGCGTTCTTGTGGCTATGAAGATGGAAAATGAAATCCGCTCGATAGCAGACGGAGTAGTCAAAGAAGTCTTTGTGGAAGATAATATGAAGGTCGGGCTGAACGACCGTATTATGGTTATCGAATAAAATCTTTGGTAAATACGTTATTTTTTCTCTGAAAGGATTAGTCCCTTTTTTGCCTAACATTAAATCGTTCCTCCATGGGGTACTTTTCGTTCCACCATGGAGGAACGAAACTTTCTCCATGGTGGAATAAAACTTTCCCCATGGTGGAACGATTTAATATTAGGCATCTTTTCCCTTAGCCATCGGCGGACGGAATGCTGAAAACAGCGATGGCGGATTGAGTATCATAAAAATATCTATCCAAAAATCTCTTTTCTCTAACTTTTTTGTAAATTTGCACCCTTAAAATAAGAAGGATAGCCTTTTATGTGTTGAAAAGCAACATAAGGACTATCTTCAATCGTAAATAGTTAAATCGTAAATAAAAAGATGGGTAAGAAGTTTGCCGAATATTCAAAGCTTGACCTTTCGGAAGTAAATAAGGAAGTGTTGAAGAAATGGGACGAAAACCAGGTTTTCGCCAAGAGTATGACAGAACGTGAAGGTTGTCCTTCTTTCGTGTTTTTCGAAGGACCTCCCTCGGCTAATGGTATGCCGGGCATTCACCACGTAATGGCTCGTTCCATTAAAGACATTTTTTGCCGTTATAAAACCATGAAAGGCTTTCTGGTGAAACGCAAAGCTGGATGGGATACGCACGGACTTCCTGTGGAACTGGGTGTGGAAAAGGCACTGGGTATCACGAAAGAAGATATCGGTAAGACAATTTCTGTTGCCGAATATAACGCCGCCTGCCGCAAGGATGTCATGAAGTTTACCAAGGAATGGGAAGACTTGACGCACAAGATGGGCTACTGGGTGGATATGAAGAACCCGTACATCACTTACGATAACCGCTACATTGAAACATTGTGGTGGCTGTTGAAGCAGCTCCATAAGAAAGGACTTCTTTACAAAGGATATACCATACAGCCGTATTCTCCGGCGGCTGGTACGGGTCTTAGTTCGCACGAATTGAACCAGCCGGGATGCTATCGTGACGTAAAAGATACCACCGTGGTGGGGCAGTTCAAGATGAAGAACCCGAAGCCCGAAATGGCAGAGTGGGGAACTCCTTACTTCCTGGCATGGACTACTACTCCGTGGACTTTGCCTTCAAACACGGCACTCTGCGTGGGGCCGAAAATTGACTATGTAGCTGTGCAGACTTACAACGGTTACACAGGAGAGAAAATGACCGTAGTATTGGCAAAAGCATTGCTATATACACACTTCAATAAAAAGGCGGAAGATATTGCATTAGAGGATTATAAGCCGGGAGATAAACTCATACCTTTCAAGATTGTGGGCGAATACAAAGGCCCCGATTTGGTAGGTATGGAGTATGAGCAACTCATCCCGTGGGTGAAACCGGTGGACGTTGATAATGAAGGCAACTGGAGCGTCAGCACGAAAGGTTTCCGAGTTATTCTGGGTGATTATGTTACGACTGAAGACGGTACGGGTATCGTGCACATTGCTCCTACATTTGGCGCGGACGACGCTTTTGTGGCTCGTGCCGCCGGCATTCCTTCTTTGTTTATGATTAACAAGAAAGGTGAAACCCGTCCGATGGTGGACCTTACCGGTAAATTCTACTTGTTGGATGAGTTGGATGAGAGATTTGTAAAGGAGTGTGTGGATGTAGATACCTATAAAGAGTATCAGGGACGTTGGGTGAAGAATGCGTATGATCCGCAATTTACCGTTGACGGCAAATTTGATGAAAAAGCTGCCGCAGCCGCTGAAACGCTCGATATTTACATCTGTATGATGATGAAGGCGGCCAATCAAGCATTCAAGATAGAGAAGCATGTGCACAACTATCCGCACTGCTGGCGTACGGACAAACCGGTATTGTACTATCCGCTGGATAGTTGGTTTATCCGCAGTACGGCTTGCAAGGAACGAATGATGGAACTGAACAAGACCATTAACTGGAAACCGGAAAGTACCGGTACGGGACGTTTCGGCAAGTGGCTTGAAAATCTGAATGACTGGAATCTAAGCCGTTCCCGCTATTGGGGTACTCCATTGCCTATCTGGCGTACGGAGGACAACAGCGAGGAGAAGTGTATTGAGTCTGTAGAAGAACTTTACAATGAAGTTGAAAAATCGGTAGCTGCCGGATTGATGCAATCCAATCCTTACAAAGAAAGAGGTTTCCAACCGGGCGTTTATACGCAGGAAAACTACGATAAGATAGACTTGCACCGTCCCTATGTGGATGACATCGTCCTTGTATCCAAAGACGGTAAGCCGATGAAACGCGAAACGGACTTGATTGATGTATGGTTTGACTCCGGTTCCATGCCGTACGCACAAATCCATTATCCGTTTGAGAACAAGGAATTGCTGGATAGCCATCAGGTATATCCTGCCGATTTCATTGCGGAAGGGGTAGACCAGACACGTGGTTGGTTCTTTACGTTGCATGCTATCGCTACGATGGTGTTCGACAGTGTATCTTACAAGGCTGTAATCTCCAACGGGCTGGTACTGGACAAGAATGGAAACAAGATGTCCAAGCGCCTTGGCAATGCGGTAGACCCATTCTCAACGATTGAGAAATACGGTTCCGACCCATTGCGCTGGTATATGATAACCAATTCTTCTCCATGGGATAACCTGAAATTCGACGTGGACGGCGTGGAAGAAGTACGTCGCAAATTCTTTGGCACTTTATATAATACGTACTCATTCTTCGCTTTGTATGCTAATGTGGACGGATTTGAGTATAAGGAAGCCGATGTGCCGATGGCGGAACGTCCGGAAATAGACCGCTGGATATTATCTGTACTGAATACGTTGGTGAAGGAAGTAGATAATTGTTACAATGAATACGAACCGACGAAAGCCGGACGTTTGATTTCGGATTTTGTGAACGACAACCTGTCCAACTGGTACGTTCGCCTGAACCGTAAACGTTTCTGGGGCGGTGAATTTACTCAAGACAAGTTGTCTGCTTACCAGACACTTTATACCTGCCTTGAGACAGTTGCCAAACTGATGGCGCCTATCGCTCCGTTCTATGCAGATATGCTGTATACGGATTTGATAAAGGTGACCGGACGCGACAGCGTTGTTTCAATCCATTTGGCCAAATTCCCCGAATGCAAGGAGGAAATGATAGACAAGGAGCTGGAAGCCCGCATGCAGATGGCACAGGATGTTACGTCTATGGTATTGGCATTGCGTCGCAAAGTAAATATCAAAGTACGCCAACCGCTGCAATGTATCATGATTCCGGTGGTGGATGAAGAGCAACGTGCTCACATCGAGGCTGTGAAAGCGCTTATCATGAATGAGGTGAACGTAAAGGACATTAATTTTGTGGACGGTGCCGCAGGTGTATTGGTGAAGAAAGTGAAATGTGACTTCAAGAAACTTGGCCCGAAATTCGGAAAACAGATGAAAGCTGTGGCGGCTGCCGTTGCGGAAATGTCGCAGGAAGCCATCGCCGAACTGGAAAAGAATGGTTCTTATACATTGAATCTTGACGGCGTGGAAGCTATTATAGAAACTTCGGATGTGGAAATCTTCAGCGAGGATATCCCGGGATGGTTGGTTGCCAATGAAGGTAAACTGACTGTTGCCTTGGAAGTTACCGTGACCGAAGAACTCCGTCGTGAGGGTATCGCACGCGAATTGGTAAACCGTATTCAGAATATTCGCAAGTCAAGCGGTTTCGAGATTACGGACAAAATAAAGATTACTTTATCGAAAAATCCGCAAACAGATGATGCGGTAAACGAATATAAAGACTATATTTGTAACCAAGTATTAGGAACTTCATTGACACTGGCAGATGACGTGGAAAACGGTATGGAGCTGGAATTCGACGATTTCAAGTTATATGTGAGTGTTGTAAAAGAATGACAACATTAAAATACCTGAAGAAACATAAATCATAAATCTAAAATCATAAATCAAAAAGTTATGGCAGAAAAAACAAGATATTCGGATGCTGAATTAGAAGAATTCCGCGCCATTATAAATGAAAAGTTAGAGTTGGCCCAACGTGATTACGAATTGCTGAAAGCCAGCCTGACAGGTGCAGACGGTAATGATACCGATGATACATCACCAACGTATAAAGTTTTGGAAGAAGGTGCCAATACCTTGTCCAAGGAAGAAACTACACGTCTGGCGCAACGTCAGCTCAAGTTTATCCAAGGACTTCAGGCTGCATTGGTACGTATTGAGAATAAGACGTACGGTATTTGCCGTGAAACCGGTAAGCTGATTCCTGCCGAACGTTTGCGTGCGGTGCCTCATGCTACCTTGAGCATAGAAGCTAAAAACAACGGCAAGAAATAAGGATGGAGAAATTTTTCACGAAAGGGCGGATAGCTTTACTCGTTATATTTTCGGTACTGATTATCGACCAGGTAATCAAGGTGGTTGTCAAGACACAGATGTATTGGCATCAGAGTGAAAATGTTATCAAGTGGATTTATGGGAAACTTGGTATTGTTGATGCAGAACCTCCTACTTGGTTTTATATTTACTTTACTGAAAATAACGGTATGGCTTTCGGCATGGAGATATTCGGAAAATTATTCCTGACCTTATTCCGTATCGTTGCGGTGGCAATAATCGGCTGGTTTCTATATAAGTTTGTAAAGAAAGGCATGAAAACGGGATTTATTGTCTGTATAGCCCTCATCCTGACGGGTGCATTGGGTAATATTATCGACAGTGTATTCTATGGCGTATTGTTCAATGAGAGCACTTACTCACAGTTGGCTACATTTATGCCCGAAGGTGGTGGATATGCCCCGTTGTTTTACGGAAAAGTGGTGGATATGTTCTATTTTCCCATCATTGATACGACATGGCCCCAATGGATGCCGTTTGTAGGTGGAAATCATTTCATCTTCTTCAGCCCGATTTTCAACTTTGCCGATGCAGCCATAAGTTGTGGCATCATAGCTTTGCTGCTGTTCTACAGTAAATATTTAAATGAAGCCTATCATGCTGTAAGAAAATCATGAAAGGAAAAAAACGATTTCAATGGTATAGCGTAATCCTTTTGGCGTTCTGTTTGACGGCTTGTCAGGTGAAAAGGCCTAAGACCGTTTTGTCGGACGCCAAGATGGAAAACGTGCTTTATGACTTCCACATAGCCAAGGCATTGGGGGAGGATATTCCTTATAATGAAAGTTATAAGCGGGTGTTGTACATTGAGTCGGTTTATAAAAAACATGGTATTACTCAGGCTGATTTTGACACATCAATGGTTTGGTATGCCCGTCATCCGGAGATGCTTACCAAGGTTTATGAAAAGGTGAACCAGCGTTTGAAAAGCCAGAGGGACGGTATCAATCATCTAATCGCTTTGCGTGATAATAAACCCAAAGAATCACTTCCCGGTGATAGTATAGACGTATGGATATGGCAGCATATCTATGAGTTGACAGGAATGCCTTTGGATAATAAAATAGCTTTTACCCTTCCTGCCGATACGAATTTTAAGGATAGAGATACTTTGAAGTGGACGGTTCGTTTCCATTTTAATAACGGCAAGCCTGACAGTGTGCTTACTCCATTGATGGCGATGCAAATTTTCTATGAAAAAGATACTGTCAACGGTTTACTGAAAATAAAAGAAGCGGGCACGGAAACTCTTACCCTTTCCGCTGATACACTCGGGAAGATAAAAGAGGTACGGGGTTTTATTTACTATCCCATGCAGAAAACGGCTCAATCTTTATTGGCAGACCAAATCTCGCTGATGCGTTATCATGCGACAGATACATTGTTCAATGCTCAAAAGGACAGTATAGCGGCAGAGAGCGCCAAGAAAGATACGCTTGCTGAAAAGCCCGTGAAGCCGTTGGAAGTGAAGAAAGTGGAGGAAAAAAATACCCGCCGGAATGAAATGCGTCCGCGTCCGCAACTCCATAAAAATACGGGTAGGTAATGAAAAGATATGCTTCTCATTTTGTGATTCTCTCCGGACAAGATTATCTAAAACAACATGTGGTGGAATTGGAAAACGGGTATGTAGTAAATGTCTTTCCGCTGACAGAAGAATTAGAAGATATAGAGTGGTTGCCCGGCGCTATTTACCTTACAAAAGCAGAGGGCGGACTAACTGCCACCTATGTCCCCGATTTTGATATTACAACGATGCAGCCTGTCGCCGGAACTCGGCGCAAACAATTGCTGTAGCAATCGCCACATTTAATGATTCGGAAGTTTCCCGGTCTGAGGGGTAGTTGGGGATATACAATTTCCGGTTAATGAGTCGTTTTACTTCTTCGCCAATACCGTTTCCTTCATTCCCCATAACAATCAATCCGTATGCGGAGAGGGGTTGGGAGTACATGTTTTCTCCATCCAGAAATGTGCCATATACAGGAATATCTTTCAATGAGCCAATCAGTTCCGGCAGGGGAGTATAATGCAGTTTCACTCGTGCAATGCCGCCCATTGTGGCCTGAATAGCCTTGGGATTGTAAACATCTACCGTATTGGGTGAACAGAAGATGTGTTCGATGCCGAACCAATCTGCTAGACGGATAATCGTTCCTAGATTTCCGGGATCTTGCACATCGTCAAGCGCCAGGCAGAGAGAACGATTGATAACCGATACATCAAGTACTTCGTCCGGTTGCCGGAACACGGCCAATACCTGTTGGGGAGTTTTTAAAAGGCTGGCACGGGAAAGCTCTTCCTCCGAAACTTCATTCACGTCTTCTACCGGCAACTGTCTGTGGGCTGAGAGCCATTCGGCTGTGGCTATCAGAAAACAGCAATCGAAATGTCCCAGTAAATCACCTACTAATTTAGGACCTTCTGCCAGAAAAACTTTTTCTGCTTTGCGATTTTTCTTCAACTCCAGCGAACGGATATATTTGATGCGGTTCTTGCTTAGTGCCATAAAAGTAAAATGTTATAGTTTGACAAAAGTACATGATTATTTCTATATAATCAAAAACTCTGCACTCTTCCGGCGTTTTTATTTCGGGAACAGAAAAAATAGGACTATATTTGTAGCAGTTTATGCGCAATCAATCACAGAGTATGAAGAAAGGCTTCCGCTACGCACTACTTGCAACTGTCGTACTTTTATTAGCATCTTGTTCTGCCACGAAATACGTGCCGGAAGGATCGTATTTGCTGGATGAGGTGCGTATACAAACGGACAATAAGGATATAAAACCTTCCAGCCTTTCCATGTATGTTCGCCAGAATCCTAATTCCAAATGGTTCAGTTTGATGAAGACCCAGTTGTATGTTTACAATTGGTCGGGGCGCGACTCTACACGTTGGATAAACCGAACTTTGCGCAAGTTGGGGGATGCTCCGGTAATCTATAGTAGAGAAGAAACCAACCGCTCCGGAGAAGAAATTACAAAAGCTGTGCAGAATATGGGGTATATGGGAGCTACGGTTGAACCTATCCGGCATATCAAGAAAAAAAAGTTGAAGCTGACTTATAAAGTGACGAGTGGAAAACCGTATAAGATACGCTCAATCAGATATGATATTCAAGACAATAAAATCAGGGAATATATGCGTCTTGATTCTGCTTCGACGCGTTTATCAGAAGGAATGTTTTTCGATGTAAATCTGCTGGATGCAGAGCGACAACGCATCACGGATAATCTTTTGCACAACGGTTACTATAAATTCAATAAAGAATATATTTCTTATACGGCAGATACAGTCAGGAATAGTTATTTGGTAGATTTGACGATGCATTTATCTCCTTACAAGCAACACAATAACGATGTACCCCGAAATCATCGCCAGTACTATATTAATAAGGTGAATTTCATAACGGACTACAATGTGCTGGAGTCTTCTGCCTTGAGCAGCATAGAGGTTAATGATTCTGTACATTATAAAGGATTTCCCATTTATTATAAAGATAAATTGTATCTGCGTCCCAAAGTCTTGACCAATAATCTGCGCCTTGTACCGGGAAGTCTGTACAACGAGCAAGATGTGCAGCGCACTTATTCCAATTTTGGACGTTTGCAGGCTTTGAAGTATACCAATATTCGTTTTTTTGAAACCCAGATAGGAGATACTTCTAAACTGAACGCGTATGTGATGCTGACGAAGAGCAAGCACAAATCAGTGTCGTTCGAGTTGGAAGGCACTAACTCTGCCGGTGACTTGGGGGCTGCTGCGTCTGTTTCATTCCAAAACCGGAATATGTTCAAAGGGTCGGAAACTTTTATGGTGAAACTACGTGGAGCTTATGAGGCTGTATCCGGTTTGCAAGGAGGGTATAATCATGAAGATTATACTGAACTGGGGGCGGAAGCCACTATTAATTTTCCTCGTTTTCTGTTCCCTTTTCTATCCAATGACTTCAGACGTAAAATCCGTGCCACTACTGAGTTCGGTGTGCAATACAACTATCAGATACGGCCGGAGTTCTCGCGTATAGTGGCGTCGGCAAACTGGAGTTATAAATGGGGGGTGCAACGGCAACGTGCACAACATCGTATTGATATTCTGGATATAAACTATTTGTATATGCCTTCTATTTCAAACGAGTTTCGTGAGAAGTATTTGGAAAATGAACATAACTATATTCTGAAATATAATTATGATGACCGGTTGATTGTACGTACGGGTTACAGTTTTACGTATAATAGTGCCGGACAGGCATTGATGAACAATACGCTTATCGGTAATTCATATTCTATCCGTTTCAATTTTGAATCTGCCGGTAATCTGCTTTATGTGGTTGCTAAGATGGCGAACATGAAGAAGAACGACGAAGGAGAGTATTCTCTTTTGAGTATCCCATTCGCGCAATATCTCAGGGGCGATTTTGATTTTGCAAAGAATGTGGTTATCGATAATCGTAATTCAATAGCTTTCCATGTGGGTGCAGGTATTGCCATACCATACGGTAATGCAACGATTGTTCCGTTTGAGAAGCGCTATTTCTCCGGTGGTGCCAACAGTGTGCGTGGTTGGTCTGTTCGTGATTTGGGACCCGGTGCTTTTCCCGGTGATGGAAACTTCATGAATCAATCGGGAGACGTGAAATTGGATGCAAATGTGGAGTATCGTACGCGTCTGTTCTGGAAATTCAGAGGTGCCGTCTTTGTAGACGCGGGTAACATTTGGACGTTGCGTGACTATAAAGACCAGCCGGGTGGTAAGTTCGAATTTAATAAATTCTATAAGCAAATTGCGGTTGCATACGGTTTAGGATTGCGCTTGGATCTTGATTTCTTTGTATTACGCTTTGACGGTGGTATGAAAGCCATCAATCCGGTTTATGAGAGTGGGAAAAACCGGTATCCTATTATCCATCCGAAATTCAGCAGAGATTTTGCCTTTCACTTCGCAGTGGGGTATCCCTTCTAAAGAGAAGCGAAGGAATAAACAAGAATTAGAAATTAAGAATTAAAGGCTGCGCAATATTCGCTATGAACTGCGCAGCCTTTAATTTCTAATTCTTAATTCTTATTTATCTTGCGGCATAATAAGTATTAATCATTGTTGCCTGGCGTGCAGCGGCTACGCCTTGTGCATCCAAAGTGACAGTTAAACCTTCACCGTTAGGTAAAGTCATCTGTGCGGTACCGTCGTTGTTCATTTGCAGCAGCTCAGTGCTTACACCGTCAGCAACAACATTCCAAGTGTTCAAGTCTTTGTCATAGATTAATTCCATAGAAGCAGTTTCGCCTTCTTTAGTAATGGAATAACCATTTTCAAGAGTTTCTACCAGGTAATTACCGTTTTCTCCTTTTACTTTTTTCACATCACCTACACTTGCCATAGGGTTACTTCCGCTCCAGAATTCAATTGAGTTGATAACCAAAGCATCAGCCAAGTAGCATACGCCATATACCGGAATGATGTTGAAAGCAAGATATACAAGTTCGTTAACGAACTTATTACCAATACCTTGGTTCCAATTTACCAGCTTGCTATGCAATCCGAAAGAACCGATACAAGAACTGAAAAGAAAAACTCCACAAACCATTACGGTTGCAGCCATTTTCAAATTGAACTTTTTCATAATTACTTTCTTTATTTTACTGTGTTTATTGAGATTAATATCTCTTAGTAGTTTTAAGTATTTGCAAATATATACATATTCCTTAAAACGACACATAAAAAAGGTACAAAATGTACTATTTGTAAAATAAAAGTAGCTTATTTATCTCTTTTTGCTAATACGGATTTGGCAATCCAATGGTCTATGGCAAATTTACCGGGGCCTATTATGTACATCAGCACAAATACTACCAGATATACGAAAGCAAGCTCTTTCACGGCAAACGGATCGTGGCCATGAACAATGAAAAAGGCTATACACATTGTAAATATCATAGGTATCATAGCCAATCTATATAGGAATCCGACTATAAATGCCATGGAACAAACCATTTCTCCAAAGATTGCCAATCCAAGAGATAGAGGACTGCCTATACCCAATGGGTCAGGAAATACAGCGGACAGTTCTTGGTAGTTCGACCATTTTTCAATACCATGGTTCATCAGCAATACGCCGAACACAATTCTGACTATCAATAAAATAAAAGATATATAGGTGCCATTCGGTTTGATGGGAAATAAAAATCGGTAAAGCATATTCATTTGTTTTTAAGTTTATATAGTTTTATAACAAATATTTGTGAGCGAAAGTTTATTCTCGCTTCAACGGCTTGATAATGATGCGCAGGGAAGGGTCGTATGTGAAGTAACTCCACATCCAGTCCGTAAAAATGAATAAACGATTTTTTACTCCTACAATACTCATCAGGTGAATAAAAAGCCATACTGCCCATGCTATAAAACCACCGAAACGAAGTTTTTTAAGTTCGACTACGGCATGATTGCGTCCGATAGTTGCCATGGAACCCTTATTGTGGTACTCAAATGGTCGCAAAGGAAGTCCATCCACCATGCGATGGAGATTATATATCAGATTTTTGGCCTGCTGAATGGCGGGCTGTACTACTTGTGGATGTCCTTTGGGATATTCAGCGGAAATCATAAGTGCCGTATCTCCGATTGCGAAGATGTTAGGATAATCATTTAACCGGTTGAAGTTGTCAACCTTTAATCTGTTTCCGGGACCGTAGGCTTCAGGAGGTAGCCCTTGCAGGCTGTTAGCTTTCACACCGGCAACCCAAAAGACATTTTTGGTTTCTATGGAGGTGTTGTCGCCCAACATCAATAAGTTATTTTCATAACCGTTGACGCGTGCATCGAGTTTGATTTCAACTTCTCGTTTCTTCAAATAATCAGCTACATCTTGTGAGGAACTTTCTGAAAAAGCTGATAGAAGGCGGGAGGCTCCGTCTATAAGGATGATGCGCATTTCGTTGATATTTAAGTCGGGATAGTCTTGGGGTAACACAAATTTTTTCATTTCTGCTAAAGCGCCCGCTAGTTCGATGCCTGTGGCTCCGCCACCCACAATCGCAAATGTCATAAGCCGTTTACGTTCTTTTTCATCACTGGTATTTTGGGCTTGCTCAAAGCTCTCTAATATCTGGTTGCGATTAAACAATGCTTCAGAAGTGTTTTTTAAAGCCATGGTTTGTTTAGCCATATCGTTGTTGCCAAAATAATTAGTGTCACATCCGGTAGCAATCACCAAATAGTCGTAGGCCAATGTGCCGATAGATGTTTCCAACAGGAAATTTTCAGGAATGACACGCTCCGCTTCACAAACCCTTAGATGGAAATGTTCCCGTCTTTTAAAAATCTTTCGGAAAGGGAAAGAGATAGCACTCGGTTCGATACCTGCCGTGGCTACTTGGTAGAGTAACGGCTGGAAGATGTGATGATTGTTCTTATCCAGCAAAACTACCTGAAACTTATCGCTTTTTAATTTTCTGGCAAGTTTCAGTCCTCCAAAACCGCCGCCGACGATTACTAATCGTTTCCGTCCCTCTTTATCAGGGATATCCATTGCTGTTTTCATATTCAAGTTGTTCTTTGTTCATATTAAAGAAACACTGAAAACGAAGGAATGTTTTATAGCAAGACTTCTATAATGTGCACATTATCCACATTAGCATATTAAATTATCATTTATAATGGGAATTTTAAAACATTAAAACAGAAGAAACGGAAACAAAAAGAGTTGTAACATTGTTGTAATAAGAATAATTAAAACTAACTTTGTCCCCGAAGTTTTTTATCGAATGAACACAAAACTAACGAGATTAATATTCCCGGTATTGTTGGTGATGACAGGACCTGCTGTTAATGCACAGACACTTTCAGCAGAAGCGTATGCTTCGGCGGATAGTCTTTTTGTTTCTGTTCATGACTCACTTCCCATAAAGAAAAATTTCTTCAAGAAAGTCTTTGATTACTTTAACGATGCCAATAAAGAAGATAAGAACAAGAAGTTTGATTTCAGCATTATTGGCGGACCTCATTATTCCAGTGATACGAAGTTGGGGCTTGGACTTGTGGCAGCCGGACTTTATCGGGCTGACCGGAAAGATACGATTCTTCCGCCTTCCAATGTATCACTGTATGGCGATATTTCGACTGTAGGTTTTTATCTGTTGGGGGTTCGGGGTAATCACCTTTTCCCAAAAGATAAATATCGCTTGAACTACAACTTGTATTTTTATTCTTTCCCAAGTCTATACTGGGGAGAAGGATATGATAATGGCGCTGACGATGCCAATGAAAGTAAATACGATCGTTTTCAGGCTCAGCTCAAAGCGGATTTCATGTTCAGAATTGCAAAGAATTTCTATATTGGTCCTATGGCGGAGTTCGATTATGTGAAAGGACATGATTTTGAGAAACCGGGGCTTTGGGAAGGAATGAGTCCACGAACAACCAATATGAGTCTGGGCTTTTCATTGCTTTACGATTCGCGTGACTTCCTGACAAATGCCTATAACGGTTATTATTTGAGAATAGACCAGCGTTTCAGTCCGGGCTTTTTGGGTAATAAGTATGCTTTCAGTAGTACGGAGTTGACAACGAATTATTATCACACTGTTTGGACGGGTGGAGTATTGGCGGGTCAGTTTCATACCTTATTAAATTATGGTAATCCTCCCTGGGGCTTGATGGCTACATTGGGCAGTTCTTACTCCATGCGTGGCTACTATGAAGGACGCTATCGTGATAAATGCGCTATGGATGCCCAGGTGGAACTGCGCCAGCATGTGTGGAAACGAAACGGGGTAGCGGTATGGGCAGGAGTTGGAACCATATTCCCGAAATTTTCGGAATTCAAGACAAAACATATTCTCCCGAACTATGGCTTCGGCTATCGTTGGGAATTTAAGAAAAGAGTGAATGTACGTTTAGATTTAGGGTTTGGAAAACACCAGACCGGTTTTATATTTAATATCAATGAAGCTTTTTAAAGAAATAAAGAAATGGTTCGATCAGGAACATCTGTTTTATCTATTCCTGGGAATTTTGATAGTGCCTAATATAGTACTTTGTTTTACGGAACCGATGTCATCAGTCGCGAAGGTGTGTAATGTGTTGCTACCATTATCGGTTTATTACCTCGTAATGACCTGGTCGAGAAATTGTGGCAGGACATTCTGGATATTGTTTCCGTTCATCTTTTTGGGAGCTTTCCAGATTGTGTTGTTATACCTCTTCGGGCAATCCATTATTGCAGTCGATATGTTTCTTAATTTGGTGACAACAAATTCAAGTGAGGCATTGGAATTATTGGATAACCTGATTCCGGCTATCATAATCGTCGTTGTTCTCTATATTCCCGCCTTAGTTCTGGCAATGATATCCATCGTAAAGAAGCGGAAATTATCTGAAACCTTCTTACGTAGAGAACGGAAACGCGCTTGGGTGGCGTTAGGAATAGGTTTACTGTCACTCTGTGCCGCTTATTTGATGGATAGCCGTTATGAATTAAAATCGGAATTGTATCCTGCCAATGTATGCTACAACATAGGACTGGCTTTTCAACGGACTGCTTTAACACAGAATTACCAGGAGTCATCAAAAGATTTCACTTTCCATGCAAAGTCTGCTCATTCGGCAGAAGAAAAGGAAGTTTATGTAATGGTGGTGGGAGAAACTTCCCGTGCAAATAACTGGTCGATATACGGCTATAATCGCGATACCAACCCGGAACTTTCTAAAGTCTTCGGACTGACAGCATTCAATCATGTACTGACTGAGTCCAATACTACACATAAAAGTGTTCCTATGTTGCTTTCTCCGGTAAGCGCTTGTACTTATGACTCAATCTATCATCAAAAAGGTATAATAACCGCATTCAAGGAGGCTGGTTTTCAGACTGCTTTTTTCTCCAATCAGCGTTACAACCATTCTTTCATCGATTTCTTCGGTAAGGAGGCTGATAACTTTGATTTTATTAAGGAGGATTCTTTAGATTCCGGTTACAATCCTTCCGATGATAAATTGTTGGAACTTGTATCAGCAGAACTGGCGAAAGGTGCTTCCAAGCAATTCATCGTATTGCATACATACGGTTCCCATTTCAATTATCGTGAACGTTATCCGGCGGATAATGCATTCTTTTTACCTGATTTTCCCGTAGATGCAGAGGTGAAATTCAAAGATAATCTGGTAAATGCATACGATAATTCCATCCGCTATACGGATAACTTTCTTGCTCGTCTCATTCATCTATTACAGGAGCAAGATGTAGATGCTGCTATGCTTTACACTTCCGATCACGGAGAGGATATATTTGATGACAGCCGCCATCTTTTTTTGCATGCATCGCCTGTACCGTCTTATTATCAGATACATGTTCCTTTTCTGGTATGGATGTCCGATAGTTACCGGAAATCTTATCCTGAACTCCAGGAGGCTGCCCAAGTAAATATGCAGAAGAATATCTCTTCAAGCCGCTCTTTTTTCCAGACTATGTTGGAATTGGGTGGTATAGTAACACCTTATCGAAATGACTCTCTTTCTGTCACAAATACTTTATTTACAGAAAAGCCGAGAGTTTATCTAAACGACCATAATGAGGCTCGTTCATTGAATGATATTGGGATGAAAGAAGAGGATTTTGAAATGCTACAGATAAAAGAAGTGAATATTGAATAAGATAGTTGGCTTGTACAGTCTTGCTATTTAATGGCTCAGTTTAAATTCTTGGGGGATTAACCTTTGCTAATTCCCCTTTTATGCATA
>NZ_CAUFUE010000038.1 GCF_959029255.1 uncultured Bacteroides sp.
TCGGGTGGTACACTTTTCAAATGCTACCCGGGTCCCTTTTCAAGTGTTAGCTACAAGTTTGTTGGCAAGTTGGATGTTGGCTTTGGTGCAGGTTCCTATCTGCGCAAAATCATGGTTGCCGAAGCGGGAGAAACCGACCGGAAACAATTCCGGTGTGGTAATGAACTCGCCTGTACACCGTTTTGTGCGCCGTACAATCGCATTTTTGATCGGTTACAAACGCTCGACTATTATTGTAGCATTTAGTCTGCTGGCTCTCTGCATTTTCGGAATGACACGTGTCAAAAATCTCTTCTTTCCCGATTTCGACTATAAGCAGTTCGTTGTCGAATGTTTCTTTCCTTCGGCCACCGACGCCGATGTAGTACGTGATCGATTGCTGGAAATGAGCGACCGACTTTCGGACAATCCAGACATCGAACGTGTCGCGATCAGTCAAGGCAGTGCCCCGGCTCTCTACTGTCTGGTACGTCCGATGACTTCGGGCGGCGATTGTTACGGCGAACTGATTGCCGATTGTAAGGACTACAATGCCGTTTTGAAGCAGATTCCCACCATTCGGCAACAACTGCGCGAAGAATTTCCCGATGCCTATATTCGTATTCGGAAATACAACTTTTCGACAACGACTTCGCATACCGTTGAAGTAGAGTTTGCAGGCCCCGATCCGGCCGTGCTGCGCGATTTGAGCGCACATGCCGAAGCCATCATGCGTCGTTCGCCCTACGTGGACGCCTATTCGGTACAAAATAATTGGAAGCCGAAAGGTAAAGCATTCGTGGCGAAATACATACAGGAAGACGCCCTGCGTTCGGGAATCGAGCGCGAAGACGTGGCCAATGCGTTGCTGGCCGCAACGAATGGAATGACGGTCGGCGTGCTGAACGATCAGGAACGGATGATTCCGCTCAACTTGCAAGTGCGCAATGACGACGGAAGCCGCATTCAAAAACTTAAAGACATTCCCGTATGGAGCATGATGAATGTACACCTGTCGAACGAAGAATTACAAGGAGCACTTGCCGGAGGCAAGGCGATGAGCGAATTACAAGACAAGGTTTTTCGTGCCGTGCCGCTCGGTAACGTCGTCGATGACTTGCGGCTCGATTGGGACGAAGACCTCGTACTGCGCCTGAACGGACGGCGTGTGATCGAAGCGGAGTGCGATCCGAATCCCGACTGCGACGAAGCCACACCCGCCAAAGTCGTCGCTTCGATTCAGGATGAAATCGAAGCCATCCCGTTGCCCGACGGCTATACGATGCGCTGGGTAGGCGAAGGCGAGGTACAAGGAGAGGCCATTGGCAACCTGATGAAATTCGTACCGATAACCATTTTCCTGATTCTTGCCATTCTGTTGTTCCTGTTCAACAGTTGGCGTAAAGTCATCCTGATCCTGCTTTGTTTCCCGTTCGTGTTCTGCGGTATTACCCCTTCGCTACTATTGAGCGGGCAACCTATGACTTTCATGGCCATTATCGGCATGTTGGGACTTATCGGCATGATGGTCAAGAACGCCATCGTGCTCGTAGACGAGATCAATCGGCTCCAGACCGAAGAAAAAGTCGCGCCTTACACCGCCGTGGTGGAAGCGACCGTTTCCCGTGTACGCCCCGTGTTGATGGCCTCGCTGACAACGATCGTCGGCATGATTCCGCTCGTCGGCGATCCGATGTACAGCTCGATGGCCATTACGATCATGGGCGGCCTCACGGTCGGCACGATCATTACGCTCGTTCTGCTGCCGCTTTTCTATGCAACGTTGTTCCGCATCCGTAAACCCGCTAACATATAAAATAAAAATGATAATCAAATGAATAAGAGAAATATAGTTATCTCGTGTTGTGCCGTCCTGTTTTCAATCGCAAGCGTTTCGGCACAACAATCGCTCCGGCTCTCGCAGGTTGAATGCCGAAAGATGGCGCTGTCGCACAGCGAAGAACTGCAACAGGCGGACAATGCGCTCCGACAAGCGGAACTCGACCGAAAAATCGCGAAAACGGCTTTTCTGCCAAAGATCGACGCTTCGGCAACAGGTGCTTATGTGCTTCCCGACATGGACATGATGGGTATGGAACTGCGTATGCGCGGTACTTATATGGCTGGCATCAATCTGACACAACCTATTTATACGGGAGGTAAAATCACGACCGGACATCGGTTGGCCCGAATCGGTGAGGAGGCCGCAGCCGAACGGTATCGCATGACTCGCATGGAGGTACTCGGCGAAGCCGATAATGGCTATTGGACTTATATCGCCATAGGGTGCAAGGTACGGATGCTGGAAAGTTACCTTGCGCAGATGGATACCTTGCGCCGCCAAACGGAAGCGGCGTTTGCGGCGGGTATGGTGACCGGAAACGACCTGCTGCGTATAGAAGCCAAACGTAGCGACATCCGCTATCAGTTGCAAAAGGTACAGAATGGAGCAGACATGTGCCGTATGTCGCTCTGTCGGATCGTGGGTGTCGATTTCGATACGGAGATAGAAGCCGTCGATACGACTTTTGTCATTTCAGAACCCGACGGAATTACATCGGATATAAATTCCCGACCCGAACTGCACCTGCTCGAAAAACAGGTCGTAGCCGAAAAGGAGCAAATTCGCATGACACGTGCCGAAATGTTACCCACTATCGGGTTATCGGTCGGTTATTCCTATTACGGCAATATCAAGCTCAAAGGCATGACCGATACTGGTGATGGCACGATGGTTCCCTATTCGCAGGAATTCCGCGACGGAATGGGCATGGCCATGCTGTCTGTGAAAATTCCGATTTTCCATTGGGGTGAAAGCCGCAAGAAAGTCCGCAAGGCACAGTACGGGCTACGCAATGCCGAACTCGACCTGCATAAGAATACTCGACTGTTCCATATCGAAGTGCAACAGGCAATCCGCAATTTACAGGATAGTTACGGACTTATCAATACGGCGAAAAAAGGATTGCAGCAAGCTGATGAAAATCTGCGTGTGATGCGAAACCGCTATGCGGCATCGATGGTTTCGCTGACCGACCTGCTCGATGCCCAATCGCAGTGGCAGCAGGCCGAAAGCAATTTAATCGAAGCACAAACCCAATATAAAATCTACGAAACGGAATATCAAAGAGCGGTAGGAATATTAAATTGAAAATCCATTATAGGACCATTACTGCTATTTAGGTTACGGAGAATATGTGTATAATGAATTCCGATTTATTGGCGATTATCGGGAGCATGGTCGCCATTAGCACTCTTCGGGGTACTTCCCATTCTTAATATCAAATAGACAAGACCATGATAAAAGAATCCCATAAAAACTATTTTGCTATTTGTAATGAAAATCCGGTAGGATGTTCTTTCTTGAAGATAAATTATCAGAAAGGAATGGAATATTCCTACATAGGACTGGAGCAACATGCCCTGCTGTTCTGCCAAAGTGGGCATATCCGTCTGTCGAGCAATCTGTTCCAAGAAGAATATCTCTGCGCTGGGGAAATTCTGTTCATTCCCCGTGGCAGTGATTATCAAGGTGTGGCACTGAGTGCTGCCGTGCTGCTCGTTCATTATTTCAGCAATACCGTATGCCACGTTGAAAACTGCATTCTCTCGTTTCTCTATACGCATAAACACATAGAACCCCAAGCGGGGAAAGCATACTCTTACAGTAAGCTGTCCGCTTGTGGGCAACTGGCACATATCATGGACGGCGTAGGCGGTTATCTCAATGACAAAAAGCACGAACCTGCCCTATGGGGATTGAAGCATAAAGAATTGATCTGGCTTTTTACTAAATACTACACGCCCGAAGAGTTGCGCCTGTTCTTTCATCCGATGATTGATGAAGATGTACCATTCAAAAGTTTGGTACTCGCCCATTACAGCCGAGCGGAATATACCGACGTGCTGGCGGAGATGTGTGGATATGGGCTACATACATTCCGGCGACTATTCAAAAAAGAGTTCGGCATATCGCCTTATAAATGGCTTATGATGAAACGTGCAGAGCATATTCGCCACCGGCTTTCGCTACCATATATGCCTTTTGCCGATATTATCGAAGAATTCCACTTTTCTTCACCCCAGCAATTCACCCGTTTTTGCAAGGATAATTTAGGAGATACCCCGGTTAATCTGCGCCGGACTTATATTCAAATAGGAAAAAAAGACAGGGATGCTCATTTATGATAACTTTATGACAAACTTCGCTAAAATGTCATTGTCCTGATATTCGTAACTTTGCGCCCGAAACCAATAAGAATATCGGATGCAAAATTATTACGAAACCATGATGCGGGAAGTGGAGGGACATATCTCCACTGTTGACCTGCACGGGGAACATATCATTGAAGATTGCAAACTCATCATTGTTTGTCTGAAAGAGAAACTTGCGGAACTGAGGATTTTTGTAGAAAACCACACCTTTCCCAACGAATCCGCAGAAATTGCTTTCTTTAAACACCATAAACCTGCCCTGCTCGGGCGGTTGCTTTATTTCCATGAGGTACTCTGCATTGAAATGCGGCGACCGTTCGATGACAAGATGCTTGACGAGTATTACATGCGCTGCCAAGAAGAACAAAAATTGTTTTTTGACCGTCATGTGTCGTTTTACCAATATTACCGGAGCGGTGTGAATAATCTGGACCATTACTATTTCATGCGTGGGCAGCAGGAAGAGGGTTTTGATGTGGATGTATGTCATTTTGATGACGGTTCGGGGTTCTCCACCGGATATGACCACCTTGTCGCCCGTATTATGGCAATGGAAATGTTGTATGCCCACTTGACGGAGAAACGGCGTATCTGCCTGCAAAAAGACGAAGAGGAACCTACGGACTTACTAAAAATCAAAGGTGCCTACAAATGGACGGGTAATGCCATTGAACTGGTGGAGATGGTGTACGGGCTGAACGAAATGGGCTGTCTGAATGAGGGGGAAGCACCCATTCACGAGTTGGCGGCTTTCATGGGCGCACTGTTCGGCATAGACGTTCGGGATTGTTACAGTGCCTATACGGATATGAAGCGACGCAAGAACGAGAGCCGCACGTACTTTCTGGACAAGATGCGGGAACGGTTGAACAAACGGATGCAGCAGGATGACGAGAGGGAGCGGAAACGGAAATAAAATTATTAATGGGAGAATTTCGTAAAAATTCTCCTGCTTTCATTGATATATAGGGCAAATTTCATACCTTTGCACATAGATAAGTCGCTCTTTATATATTGTGCAAAACGGTGCAAATATATGTAGTCCGCTCGTTTCTAAATCGTTACCTATAGGTTGATTGACTATTGTAACTTCTTTATTTTCAACAGGAAAGAATATTTGTTATGCCTTCTTGTATGGAAGGTGATATTCTTATTTATTCCGCACAAATCACCTATTTCTTTCAAATACGAATTTAATTTTTGATTACTCAATACGGGTAACAATTCTCCTTTGGGCAATTGTCCCTCATACTTTTTCAATATAGCTAATGGCACTTTCAGAAGTGGAACATTCACCGGAGTATCTGTTTTTTGACGATGTTTCATAATCCACGGCTTACCATCAAAAGAAATACTAATTTCACTCGCTTTTAACGTTTTCAGATCAATATACGCCAAGCCCGTAAAACAGGAAAAAATGAAAACATCCCGCACCTGTTCCAATCGTTTCGTGGGAAACTTCTTCTTCATTATTTTTTGCAGTTCCACATCCGTCAAATACCCTCTATCCACACGCTTCAAACGAATTTTATAATTCACGAATGGATCAGTGAAAATCCAGCCATTATTTTTCGCCATAATCACAATCATCCGGAAAGTCTGCATAAATTTAGCAGTTGTATTTTCATTACATAGACTAACGGTACGTAAATACGTCTCAAAGTCCGTGATGAACATATGATTAATCTCTTTCAGAGCGATGTCCGTAATATTATACTTATCCTTCATAAATTCCTCCATCCTACGATAACATCTATCATACTTAGCTAATGTAGCTGCAGTCTTACTAATACCTACTAACTTTTGTGCATCATCATTATGCTTTCTGAATAATTCCAATAGTGTTTGTTGTTTAATAGTATATCCTAAGAAAGCATTTCTTACTTTCTCCGCAGTAACAAATGATTCATGCATTTCAATATCACGATAGTGGTTTTTCAGGGAAGTACGTATATCTTCCAACAAATCATTCAACTGACGTGCCTTTACGGGGTTACCTGCCGCCTTACCTTGCTTAATGTCCCATGCCTTAGGATCAATATTCAATTTAGAGCTAAATTGAGATACCTCACCACCTACTGTCAGTCTGACCATTATGCAGACTGTACCATCTTTGTTCACTTGATTTTTTCTAATGTAGAAAAGAATCTTAAAAGTACTTTTGCTCATATACGTTGTTCTTTTTATGTCCGTTACAATAGGAATCTTACTTCCCGTTGCAAAGGAACGATTAACAATTCGTGTATGAACAGACATCTAAGAGACAACGAGCGACAAATCAGCGACTTACAGTTAAAATCGTTACTATTTTTATTGGCTGATTTTCAGTAACGATTTAGTAACACTACTTTGTCCAAACAGGGCATTTTCATGTCTTTCACTTGTCCAAGCACAAACATAAAAAAGTCCCGTAAAACCTTGATTTTACGGGACTTGTCTTTACTTTTCCGTCATTTGTCTTTGACGTTTCGCGGAGAGACAGGGATTCGAACCCCGGGTGCCTCGCAGCACAACGGTTTTCAAGACCGCCGCAATCGACCACTCTGCCACCTCTCCAAAACTTCCTTTTCAAGAAGGCTTTCCATTGAAAGCGGTGCAAAGGTACAAATCATTTTTAATTCTGCAAACATACTTTCTCTTTTTTCGCGAATTAATTGTACTTTTGCCACATAATAATAGGCTATGCCCATGATATACCCGCAAAATTTTGAACAAAAGATAGGTTTTGACCAGATACGCCAATTGCTGAAAGAGAAATGCCTCAGCACACTTGGCGAAGAACGTGTGACTAACATGACATTCTCCGACCGCTTTGGCGAGGTAGAGGAACTTTTGGAACAAGTCACGGAGTTCGTTCGCATACTCAGAGAGGAAGACAACTTCCCCGCACAATATTTTTTTGATGTCCGCCCATCGTTGAAGCGGATACGAGTGGAAGGAATGTATCTGGACGAACAGGAACTTTTCGACCTGCGACGTTCATTGGAAACAATACGCGATATTGTACGTTTTCTACAAAAAAATGACGATGCAGAGGAAAAAAGCACTTCTCCCTACCCTAGCCTGAAACGTCTGGCAGGAGATATTACCGTATTCCCGCAACTCATTGGAAAAGTTAACGGCATCCTCTCTCCATACGGTAAGATTAAAGATAATGCTTCTACCGAGCTGGCACGCATCCGCAGAGAATTGGCAAGTACAATGGGAAGTATATCCCATTCTTTGAACAGCATATTACGTAATGCCCAGTCAGAAGGTGTTGTAGACAAAGACGTTACTCCCACCATGCGCGATGGGCGTCTGGTTATTCCCGTAGCCCCGGCCTTGAAAAGAAAGATAAAAGGGATAGTACACGATGAATCGGCCAGCGGAAAAACCGTATTTATAGAGCCTGCCGAAGTGGTAGAGGCCAACAACCGTATCCGCGAACTGGAAGGAGATGAACGGAGGGAAATAATCCGCATCTTGACGGAATTTTCTAATCAATTACGCCCATCCATACCCGATGTATTATTATCTTACGAGTTTCTTGCCGAGATAGATTTTATACGCGCCAAAGCACTATTTGCCGAGCAAATTGCAGGAATAAAGCCAGCTTTTGAAAACAGGCAGGTGCTGGACTGGACTATGGCCGTGCATCCCCTACTTCAACTTTCTTTAGTTAAACATGGCAAAAAAGTAGTGCCACTGGACATAGAATTACACGAAAAACAGCGTATCCTTATCATCTCCGGTCCCAACGCCGGTGGTAAATCCGTCTGCCTAAAGACGGTAGGCTTGCTGCAATATATGTTGCAGTGCGGGCTGCTCATTCCTATGCACGAGCGTAGTCATACCGGCATATTCAGCAGTATCTTTATAGATATAGGTGACGAACAATCCATTGAGGATGACCTCAGTACTTATTCCTCACATCTTACCAATATGAAAATTATGATGAAGAACTGCAATGAGCGCAGTCTCATCCTGATTGATGAATTTGGGGGTGGAACGGAGCCGCAAATCGGTGGTGCCATTGCAGAAGCGGTATTGAAACGTTTCAACGAAAAGCTGACTTTCGGTGTCATCACTACTCACTACCAAAATCTGAAGCATTTTGCCGAAGACCATGAAGGAGTAGTGAACGGCGCCATGCTATACGACCGCCATTTAATGCAAGCTTTATTCCAACTCCAGATAGGTAATCCGGGTAGTTCGTTTGCCGTGGAGATTGCCCGCAAAATCGGTTTGCCGGAAGATGTCATTGCAGATGCTTCTGAAATTGTGGGTAGTGAATACATCAATGCAGACAAGTATCTGCAAGATATCGTACGCGACAAACGGTACTGGGAAGGGAAACGCCAAACCATCCGCCAACGCGAGAAACACATGGAAGAAACCATTGCCCGTTATCAGGAAGAAATGGAGGAGTTGCAGAAATCGCGTAAGGAAATTCTAAGAAAAGCCAAAGAAGAGGCGGAACAATTGATGCAGGATGCAAATGCCCGCATTGAGAACACCATCCGTACCATTAAAGAAGCACAGGCTGAAAAAGAAAAGACCCGCCAGGCACGGCAGGAACTTACTGATTTCCGCAAGTCTATGGAAGCCCTTGCCAGCAAAGAGCAAGAAGAGAAGCTAGCCCGAAAAATGGAGAAGCTGAAAGAAAAACAAAACCGGAAGAAAGAAAAGAAAACAAGTAAAGGACAAGAAAACGAATTATCAGCAGAAGCATTGGCAGAAAAGCAGGCACGCAAGGAAGCCGAACGCTTGGCTGCGATTGTCCCCGGATGCAGTGTCAAGATAAAAGGGCAAACTTCTGTCGGTGAGGTAATGGAGATTAATGGTAAGAATGCCATTGTGGCTTTCGGTAGTATCAAGACTAACGTCAAACTGGATAGATTGGAACGCACCAATGCACAACCTAAACAGACAGATACCTCTACTAAAAGTACCTTTATCAGTAGCCAGACCCAGGATAGCATGTATGAAAAGAAACTGCATTTTAAGCAAGATATCGACGTGCGTGGCATGCGTGGGGATGAAGCATTACAGGCAATCACCTACTTCATAGATGATGCCATTCTTGTCGGAATGTCCCGCGTCCGCATTCTGCATGGAACGGGTACGGGAATTCTGCGCACCCTCATCCGTCAATACTTGCAGACAGTTCCAGGAGTGCGTCACTTTGCCGATGAACATATACAATTCGGAGGTGCAGGTATCACGGTGGTAGACTTTAATTAAGGAGAAAAGAATTTAGTATTAGAAGTAAAAAGTCTGAAGTTAAATAATAAAACTAATTTTAATCGTAAATTGTAAATCTTTAAATCGTAAATATATATTATGAAATCAATCAAAGAACTTTATCGTATCGGTACAGGTCCATCAAGTAGTCACACGATGGGACCACGCAAGGCTGCTGAAATATTTTTGGAAAGACATCCAGAAGCCGCAGCATTCAAAGTGACATTATACGGCAGTCTTGCCGCTACCGGAAAAGGTCACATGACGAATATCGCCATCACTGAAACCTTGCAACCGGCAGCACCGGTAGAGATTATATGGGAACCCAAAATTTTCCTCCCCTTCCACCCCAACGGCATGAAATTCGTTTCGGTAAATTCTGAGGGGAAAGAAACCGACCAATGGACAGTATTCAGCGTTGGCGGTGGTGCATTAGCTGAGGAAAATGACGGAGCTTCCTCCGTCAATACTCCCGATGTTTATGATATGAACCACATGACTGAAATTCTGCAATGGTGTGAACGTACCGGTAAAAGTTACTGGGAATACGTCAAGGAATGTGAAAATAGCGATATATGGGATTATCTCCAAGAGGTATGGAAAACCATGCAATCTGCCGTGAAACGCGGATTGGAACAAGAAGGTGTATTGCCCGGCCCGTTGAACCTACGACGTAAAGCTTCTACCTATTATATACGTGCCAGCGGATACAAATCTTCTCTTCAGTCGCGCGGACTCGTTTTTTCTTATGCACTTGCTGTAAGTGAAGAAAATGCTTCGGGAGGTGTCATTGTCACAGCCCCCACTTGTGGTTCGTGTGGAGTAATGCCTGCCGTGCTGTACCATCTGGCAAAGAGTCGTGAGTTTAGTGACATGCGTATTCTCCGTGCACTGGCAACCGCCGGATTGGTAGGAAACATAGTAAAAACAAATGCTTCCATATCAGGAGCGGAAGTGGGTTGTCAGGGAGAAGTGGGTGTAGCATGCGCCATGGCTTCAGCTGCCGCCAACCAATTGTTCGGTGGTAGTCCGGCACAAATAGAATATGCCGCTGAGATGGGACTGGAACATCATTTAGGTATGACTTGTGACCCTGTCTGTGGATTGGTACAAATACCGTGTATTGAACGAAATGCTTACGCCGCCGCACGTGCCCTGGATGCTAACTTATATTCTTCTTTCACAGATGGTATGCACCGCGTATCATTTGATAAAGTAGTCGAAGTAATGAAAGAGACAGGAAACGACTTGCCGTCGTTATATAAAGAGACGAGTGAGGGAGGATTGGCGAAGGACTATAAGCCTATGTAGTTGCTTAATTGATAATGGAGGTGTGTCAAAACAAACAATAAGCGAGTTTTTATTTTGACACACCCCTTATCAATTAAACAACTATTCTGTTACCGGCCAGTGCGTATCATCTTTCCCCGTCACATCACGAGAATTCATTAAATTCCCGTCTTCCGAGAAAAACAACTGATATTCAGTATTACCATTCTTAACTTCGATAACGTATTGAATAGGTTGTAACGGATATTCAAGCATATCAATATCTTCCCGCTGCCAAGTAGCAAATTCACTGCCATTGAAACCGGTCTGAACAGTTGCGGGAAGGTCATTCCATGCGATAGATATCTCAGTCAACTGCCAGGTGGCATTAGCATCAAACCATACATCAAGTTCTTTGCCATCCACCCAACAATCGGCTACAAAATAAACTCCTTTTTTTTCCCAATCTACATCAGTAGCACTTGGGTATTTCGCTTTAAGAGCATTCGAAATGGACTCGGGAACTGTGATACCATCGTTTTTATCATCATCGCTGCACGCACTGAATGCTAATACAGCAATGAACATCATAGCTAACAATTGAATCTTTGTTTTCATCTTCTTACATAATTGGAGTTAAACATCAAGAGTATAAGGATTAGTCGTCCATACTGACAAACTTTCCTTTATTGTTAAACTTCAAAGAATAGTCGTTACTCAACTCAACTTCCACACCACTGCGTCCTCGTTCTATCTTCGTAATAATTTCCCGTGGGAAATTTGTCTTTACGTATTCTTTTACAGAAACGGGAATCAATGCTCCGGGCACAGCAGCCTTTTTACAATCAACTTCAGTCCAATTGCCATTACTGTCAAAATCAATCTCCGTACGGTCTGTCAGCAAAACTTCATACTTTTTGGATTGCAGAATATTCGTCTCAATCTTGATATGAGAGACCTGCGGCTTAGAGAAGTACTGGTTGATAAAGTTACGCGCAGTCAACGGTAATTGTTTGACATCTTGAGTGATAACATCTCCTGCAAAAGCAAACTGAACGGCTATAATAGCCAATACAAGAACAGATAAAAATTTCTTCATAATCGTTATTTTTTTAAGTGTTACTAAATAATATGCGTATCATTCACACTGCAAATAACGGCGAAGAATTAGGAAAGATTTGGGAATAATCAGAGTTTACGATTATTTTTGGTATCTTTAACAAGATAAAAACAATGCATCCCCTCGCTCCATTCATAAGTGAGCTTCAAACAAGCGGAATGGGCGATAGAACGCGCGATGGCAAGTCCAAGACCGGTAGAATCCTTCTTTCCTTCGGCGACACGATAAAAGCGCCGGAACAGTTTTTCAGCATCCAAAGGCGTATCTCCCGTATTTCTTATCGTAAATGAATCGGGAGTCGTCAAAATTCTTAGCTCTCCCCCCTCGTGATTGTGAAGTAACGAATTTTTCACCAAATTGGATATCAAAATCTGAGCCAAGGAATGATTGCAACGAATCGTAAAAGGTTGCCCCTCCTGCTCGCGTACAAGATGAACTTGCTTATGTTCATATATATTCATCAAGTCTGGCAACAGATTATCTAGCACCTCATCAATGGAAATATCCTCTATTTCGGTATATTGTCCGTTTTCAATGCGGGAGAGCAATAGCAGAGATTTATTTAGTTTCACCGCCCTGCCCAATGTAGTATAAATATCATTTAACTCCTTCATCTGTTGCTCCGAAAGTTCTTCATTCTCTGCCAATAATTCAACTTTTCCACGGGCTATAGCAAGCGGAGTCTGCAACTCATGCGAAGCATTTTCAATAAATTGCTTTTGTTCTTCATACGCTTTATAACTGCGATTCCCCATATCCACGGCAGCAGCAGTCAATTCGCGAAACTCCCGTATCTTCGTCGGATTATCCAACGGCGTTAATTCTTTGCCAGGCTGGATACCATGTAACCAATCCAATAATCTGGACAACGGGCGGAATACACTTTTCAATACTAATTTTATGCTTATAGATGTACAAAGCAAAAATAACAGGAACAGAACGCCGAGATACCATAACATGGCCTCAACCATATCATCCCGTTCCAAGATAGAAATCATCAGCTCCAACTCATAGAACTGACCGTCGGGCATACGGAAAGCTGTTCTCATCACCCTTACAGGCTCATCCTCGTCTTCAAGTTCAATATAAACCGTGGAATCGTAAAATACTTCTCTATAATGAATACCTTCTTCTTCGGATATAGAACGGAATTTATAAAAAGGCATCAACGGTCCCCGTGTTTCAAGGATTGAAGGATCGTTGAGCGCATTATTTATCAGTACTTTGGCATAATTCTCCAAAGTATCATCGGTTTCATCAACCACTTCGTCTATTATGGCATAGTAAAACAATATACCCCATACCGCCATCAACAAAAGTAACAGCAACGAAAGTTTGCGATAAGTGTAATGTATCAGTTTCATACCACTGACAGTTTATAACCGAAGCCATAAACAGCTTTCAGTTCCACAGTGGCATCGGCTTGCTTCAACTTCTTACGTAGATTTTTTACTTGCGAATAGATAAAATCCAAGGAATCCGCCTGATCGATATTATCGCCCCACACTGACTCGGCAAGGCTCATTTTATTTATTACACGGTTAGGATTAACAACGAAATAATATAGCAAATCAAACTCTTTACGATTCAATTGTAAAAGAACTCCCTCTATTTCCGCTTGCCGTTTATCAGGGTAAAGCAATAAATTTCCAACAGTCACCGTCACATCACCCTGCACTTGCCTACGCCGTATCAGTGATTTTACACGGGCATTCAACTCCGCCAGATGAAAAGGTTTAGTAAGATAATCATCAGCTCCCAATTCCAGTCCTTCCACCTTGTCATCCAAAGAGTCCTTAGCAGAAATGATAAGCACACTGTCACTGCGATGGAGACGTTTCAGTTCACGCAGCAAGTCAAGACCACTACCACCGGGCAACATAATATCCAGCAGAATACAGTCGTAATCGTAGTCGTTTATCTTATCCAATGCCGAAAAATAATCGGCAGCAGTTTCTACGACAAACATTTCTTTCAGGAGCGAGGTACGGATTGTTTCCCGCAATTCTTGTTCATCTTCTACAATCAAGATTTTCATACTGGCAAAGATAGGTTACAAAACTGGAAACAGTCTGGAAAACTACAGAAAAGACAGTACCAATTTATAATCTAATTAATACTGTCAGTTTCGTATAAATCCTGCATCAATTCCTCTTTTGTCATAGATATTTTACCATCAGCGGTAACGGTCAGCCTAAGGGGGACATATAAATCAGTCTGCGGATAGCAAATACTGGCCGCATATACGATGCCTTGCGGAGTAGTCTTATCATAAACCAGCCCTTCCAGAATGGCATATTTCATAAATTTGGCATCTACCAACGAAGCAAAACTCTCTTTGGTAAATACCTTATCCACTATTTGCTTACCAGCGCAGGTGATACGTAATGTAATCCGGTTGTCTACGAATTTATCACCCTGCTCATTTTTTACGATAGGCAGCCCCTCATCCGGACGGCGCACCACGGATGAGTGATATTCTTTCCCTTTATAGGTAATCGTCGCCGTTGCATCAGATACCTGCATACGTTCCGGACCATTAATTTCCGTACTGTCTTGCATCAATACTTTCATATCGTCTTTCTCATTCTTCTTTTGAGAAGAACAAGCCGCAAGCAACACAGCCATCACACAAGCCAACACATAAACCATTGTTCTCATTCGTTCATTTTTAGAGATTGACAGGGACAAAGGAACGAAAAGAGCGCGAAAAATACAAGGGAAAACCAGGTAAAAACGACAAAAGGGCATGACAAAAGCATATAATACTTACATTTGTCACACCCTTTACTTCATTCGGTTATCCTAAAAACTCACTTTCTTCTGGAATTCTTTTTTCCAGCTTCCATCTTGGCCTGTCTATCCTTCATATTTTTAGTATAAGCAGCATACTGGTCAGGAGTCATTATCTTTTGCAACTCTGCATCGTAAGCAGTACGTGCAGCGCCCATTTCTTCACGTTTTTTCTCCATTTCCGCTTTCATTTTCGCACGTTCTTCATCGGTCATCTGCGGTCTTCTACCCTCTTTCTTGCCAGACTTATCATTACCGTCCTGTCTCATATCCGGCCTGCGATGCATCGGCATATCTCCCATTTTCTCCATCAGCGCAAGATTAGCTTCCTGCAACTGCTTCTTCTGCGCATCATTCAAACCATACTCTTTTGCCATACGTTCCGTCATACGTTCGGCACGAGTTTTGGAATCAGGCATTCTGTCACCACGGCGTGCCTGCTGAGCCATTGCCATACCCCCCATCAAGAAAGCGGTTACCAATAAAAAAATTATCTTTTTCATCATTCTATTCCTTTTTAAATTAATACATTATATCAATTATACCTATTATGTTGCAACGTATTTATGACAAAAAGAAAAGCGAGAAGTTTAATCACACTTCCCGCTTTAACATAAAACAACAGAGTAAATTCATTTATTAAGGTTCATCCAAATAATGCACGATAATTCCCACCTGTTTCGGCATAAAAGTCCGTACCCTGACGTTATATCCTGTATCTATCAAAGCCTTATACAATTCTTTATTACGTTTTATCCAACGGGTAAAAGTACGTATGGCACAACGTGCTGTTGCATTGGGGCAATAGAGACATGCCAAGTCCCTTTTCTTGTAAGTAGTGATTCGAAAGCCATTTTTTGTTTCCATAGTTGGTTTGATATAAAATACTGTTTCTTAAATTCAAATTTGATAGTGTAAAGATACAACATCCACAAGGCGAAGTCAAATTTTTAAGGGCGGAATATGAACTTATCTCAAAGAAAAATCATATTCCGCTCATTATCTGGTATTTTAGCCTAACGGGTTCTCATTCTGGTCTTCGCCCGAACCATTTCCGTCAGGATTAGACGATTCACCTCCTGATACCGTACCCTCATTGTCCCAACTTGCCCTTGTCACACTGGCACGAGTCAGCATATCTCTGAAATAAAAACCGGGAGTGAAAATGATTTTCCGATGGTAAATGGTACTCGCTTTCACATCTTCCTCTTTATCCTGACTTTTAGCATTAATGCCCGGACGGAAACATCCGAAATCACCCAACTGCACCGAGAATCCTTTATTGATATTGATATTCAAAGTATCTATCACACCATCCAACACCATCTTCACCACCCCGCGCGGTGCCATACCTATTTTAGTGACCTCATCGCACAAATCCTCAAACTCCAACATTCCCAGCGTTTTCATCTGTGCCACATACTTTTCTGTTTTTGTTTTATCAAAACCGAATACTCTCTTTTTTACTTCATAATTCAAAGCCATAATCTTTTTAATTTTAAATGATTAATAAATTTGTTTTTCGGTTTCGTTCGCCCGTCAGTTAGCAAAACCTGTTTCTTTGTGATCACGATGCAAAGATACAACAGGCAAAAACGGCATGGTGCTTTAAATGGAGGTTACCGGAGGTTATCGGAGGATAAAAGAGGATAAAAGAGGATAAAAGAGGATAAAAGAAGATAGACAAGTGTCTGATGGATAAAAGAATGAAAAAAAAATTCATTCCATTATCCACTTTTCTATATTTCGCATTTCTGAAGAGAAATTTACGCCTATCTTAATCAGTTCCCTTCCATCAGAGGTAAACGATACGGCGTAATCTTTATCGTTGATTTGAGCCAACGCTTCCTCAGCACTGGCATCCTGCTTGAATTCCATCACATAAATATACTTATCGGTCTTCAATACCAAATCCACACGACCACGGTTTGTGTGATACTCTACTTGAGTATAGAAACCCATCATCTTGAATACGATAAAGAGCACGTTCTGAAAAAACAGTTCAACATTTCTTTGGGGAGCCTGACCTACTATCACCTCGTAGGGCGCATCAGCAAAGAAACTCTGCAAACGATGGAAGAAACCGTCGACATCACCCTTACGTACTTCCTCTACAAACTTACGGATTTCAAACGGCCCTTCCGCCTCACTCATATCCGTATAAAAAGGAAGCAGATATTTCAAGAAGCCTTCCTCAACTTCCTGATTGGGATAGGCTAAAGTATATAACTTGAATTCTGAATTGTAGTCCTTTATCGTCAGATACCCGCTTTGATAAATCACCGGAATAGGGTTCGTTCCCTCGGAATCGATACTGTCAAGTACATCCTCCGTGACCTCCACACCTTCAATATCCTCCAGTCTGTAATTGTGTTTCTTCAGCAGATAGACCAGATAAGAAGGTGTACCCGTGGCAAACCAATAGCTACCGAAAGACATGGCGTCAAAAGTATTGAGCAGACTGAAAGGATTGTAGATACCGACAGTGTTGAAATTGAAGTGATATCCGTCATAGCGTTTCTGCATTTCACGGCAAGCGGTTTCGTAGTCCACGCCTTGAGTATCGGCAAGGGTATGCAGGTCTTCATCAAAATAGCGGTGCAGTTCCTCGTCCGTAATGCCGCAGATATCGATATAATCACGGCGCATGGAGATATCCTTCAAATTGTTCAGGTCGCTGAACACGCTCACCTTGCCAAATTTCGTGACTCCCGTCAAAAAGCCCAGTTTGATGTAGCCATCCATGGTTTTAAGTACACCGTAGAAAGGCTTCAAGGTATTGCGGAACTCCCGTTGCAGTTCGGCATTGCCGATGGCTTGCAACATGGGTTTGTCATATTCATCCACCAAAATGGCTACACGGTGACCGGTCTGCTCGGCGGCGCGCTTTATGACACCTGCAAAACGCAAAGCAAAAGTACGCTCAGATTCTTTGGCTCCATAAAGGGATTCCCATTCGGAGAGACTCTTTTCAAGCATATTATCCAAACCTTCAGGCGTATCATATTTCCCGATGTTCAAATCAAGATGAAACACAGGACGTACCGTCCAGTCTTTTTCCAACTGCTCTATCGCCAGTCCCTTGAACAGTTCACGCTTTCCCTGAAAATAAGCTTCCAGCGTGGAAATCAGTAAGCTCTTACCAAAGCGGCGGGGACGGCTGAGGAAATAATAACGCCCGGTAGTCACCAGTCGATAAACCACCGCCGTTTTGTCCACATAAACATAACCGTCTTTTCGCAAACTTTCAAAATTCTGTATGCCGATTGGGTAAATTCTCTGTTCCATTAGTACTTATCTTTTTGATATCCTATTACAAAGGTAAGCATTTCCCGACAACATCAAGATAGTAAACATCTACTTTTTCTTTGCATATACCACATTTCTTCCCGCACCATGTTTCATCAGCACTCCATCCTCTATAAACAGGTTCAGGTCAATAATCGCCTGCTTATAGCTACGTCCCGTAAGCCTAGAATACTGGGCGCGGTTGATGCAGGGATATTCCTGCAAATATTCATCAAGCATGCGCAGTCGGCGCTCTACAGGCAAAGAAGCGGCAGAGGTAGCGGTAGAAGCGGATTGCGGATTACGCTCCAATTTCATTTTTCCTCTCAGCTCTTCATAAAACCGCTTGCTTAAACGGAAATTCAGACCACGGAGGGTCACTGAAGCGGCACGCACTTCATCTTTTTCCATGGCATGGCGTTGACAACTCAAGGAAGGGGTAAAATAACCGAGTTCGCCCAGTTCCACTGTCCATCCATTGGCAAGGCAGTCCCGCAGTTCATCCATAAAGGCAGCCATCGCTCCTTCGAGCATGCTGCGACTGATGCCGTTAAATAGATGAACACGATCTATAAATTCATTCTTGCCGATGGTTCCTTTCGGCACAAAACGGGCGTAAAGGGGTTGTTGCTCACCGGTCTGGCGAATATCGGGTTTCTCGAAAAGGTCGTAATAAGCGCTCATTGATTCTGAAGTTTAATTCCGCCATCACTATTTTCAGTATCCTGTTCTCCGATGGCTAAGGGAAAAGATACCTAACATTGAATCGTTCCACCATGGAGAAAGTTTTGTTCCATAACGGGGTAAATTTTGTTCCTCCATGGTGGAACGAAACTTACCCCATGGCGGAACGATTTAATGTTAGCCAACAAAGGTACTAATCTTTTCTCCAAAAAACTATGAAGATCGGCACTAAAAACATACCTTTACGCAAAAATAAAACAGCATATAAATCAACATACTAAACACACATCATAATCATGAAGAAGATATATCCTAAAGAGTGGCTGGAATTACATCCTTACAAGCAGACGGACAGCGTAGACCTGTATTATACCGGCATTGCCAACAAGATTTACGCTTATCTCAGTACTTCCGCAATTTCCGAATCTTATGACGATGATAAGAATCTGCGCTACACCAGCCTTTGCCTTGCCTCATGGTTCGAGGATGTCATTTCGCAAACCGGCATCTGGCAAGCTTTTACGGCTGAATGCCTAAAACGTTATGGCAGCTATCTCCCTTTCTATCCTCTAAACGGCGACTATTACCCGGACGAAATCAATCAGGAAGACGTACGCTTCTTGCTATGGCACCATACGCAATATTTCAGAAACAGGGATATAATCGTAAATCCCGAAAATCCCGGTATCGAACTAGCCGCATACAATATCTATAACATTCTGGCCGATGAATATGAAACGGCTCCCGAAAACGAACGTATGCAGCACTTCCTGCTCTACTCCGATATCGGCAAAGAAGACTTCCCTTTATACAGAATAGTATTGGAATGGTTTCACTACAGCTGCTACTTCAATATAGAAAATATGGACCAGTTCATGGACGAAACCGACAACATGCTGGACGCGGAAGAGATTACGGAAGAAAAAACGGACATAATGACCTATGGCATACAAACCACATTGATGTTACAAGGCCGCTGGGGCCCTCTCTCGCTGACTTCTCCTGAATGGCTGGCACGAATCACTCAAAAAATCCCCGAACGCCGACTATGGACAGACGTAGAGGTACGAAAAAGTTCCTGTTTTCTGCTGACGGGGGAAGACGATGATTTTCTGTATCTGAAAGACTTATGCAAAGAGGATGACAAAACGCTGAATGTCCTCAAAAGATCACTGAACATGGCTGCCGTCCGAAACAGGGAAATAGGAGAAAGTATCCTTATCTGTGAATTGGTGCATTATGGAGACTGTTGGTGGCAGTGCGGACTGTTGCTTGAAAACAAAATGGATGAAAAACTGCAATCCTATATAGATGAACAGACAAAAAAGGATGGAAAGCCAAATGAACGAGCCGCATTCAAGGATTTTATGAAGGCATCCGGCGGACGGTTCTTCATTTTCTGCCGGAACAAAGACGAAATAATTGATTTCTTCACAAACAAAATGGGTTATCAGACCATGGAAGGGGTGGAATTACCTCCTATAAACGTCTCATCGGGAGCCATCTTGATGGCAGGTCCACAAAGTGGATTGCATATACAATACAAACTATGCGAATGTATCAAATCGTCCGACAATCCTTTCTACAATCAAGAAAAAGCGGAAGAAGAAGCTATATCATTCATCGCCAATCCCAATGTTATCCCTTACGAGTTGAGTTGCATCTTGCAAGATAAGGAAATGCTGCCGGACGCTTCATTAAAAAGTCTGAAAGGTAAAAAACATGCTAAGGAGTTTATTCACAAGAATGCACAGTTCCTGACCGATTACTTCCACCACCAATGCCGTGAGAAGGACTTTGATGCGATTATGGCTATAAGGGGAGAGAAATAAATGGGAATTTGGGGAAATGAAGAACTAAGAATGAAGAATGAAGAATTACCTTGCGGCGTACTTGCATAGCGCAGCCAAATTCTTCATTCTTCATTCTTAATTCTTCATTAAATTATCATTTACAACGCTTTCCAGAACTTCTGAAAATCCCTGTAACGTCCATAGCAAACCAGTTGGTCACCTGCCTGAATCTGGTCGTCTTCCGGCAACACATTTACCACATCATGCTCGGTAAAGGAGATACCAAGGCAGTTTTTTAATGTTTCAGCTCGTTTCAAGGCTAATAGTTTCAGGTGAAAATCTTGATCCAGATTCAGTTCATTCACTGTGTAGCCTACAAATTTCTCGGGAACATTGAATTTCAAGACGTAATAGGTGGGAGATACACGGAAGGTTTCAATATCAGCGCCAAACTCTAATTTACGCACCAGACCACGGGCAGCATCTTCCTCAGGGGTGAGAATACGTTCCAAGTCGAAGGCTTCGAGCACCGAACGATGTACAGCATCAATTGAGCGGGCATAAATACGTTTCACATTCTTCTGCTTCAACAAGGCAACCACACGTATGGAGGCACCGAAGTTTTCACCGATGGCGACAATCACGATATCGACACTGTTCAACGGTAGCACAGAAAGAGCTTGTTCATCCGTAGCGTCAATAACAAAGGCGGTGGCTATCTTTTCCTTTACACTGTCTACTCGACTGGGGCTATTATCCGCACCTATCACTTCATGTCCCAAAGCCGAAAGTTCTTCGGCAAGCACATGACCATAATTTCCTAAACCGATAATGATATACTTCATATAATTGAAAATGAATAATGGATAATTGATGATAAACAGTAGATAGCGAATTTACCGTTCATTATCAATTATCAATTAGTTAATAATGATTTGTCCACTCGGATAGCGATACTTCGTAAGTTTCTTCTGCTTGATGATACCCAACATCAAAGTCAATAACCCCACACGGCCGATAAACATCAGCAGGGCGACGAGCAACTTACTGGAATCGCATAAGTAAGGGGTGGCATTCAGGCTGGAACCTACGGTACTGATGGCAGACACACACTCAAAGGTGATAGTCAGCAAAGAGAGTTTCGGCTCCAACATGCTGATGGTTAATATAAAGATAAAGAGAACACCGAACGACATCACTACCGTGGCATTGGAACGGCGGATGGAATCGTATGAAAGTTCGCGGCCGAATACCTCTACCCTCTCCGTACCACGCAGCACCGCTATTAGATTTAAGACCACAACGGCAAAAGCATTCACTTTGATTCCACCGGCGGTAGACTGTGAGCCACCGCCAACCCACATCAGAAACAGATAAATCATCAGTGTTTGTATGCTGAGACCGGCCAAATCGACACTGGAGAAACCGGCGGTACGAGGACAAGCTGCATTGAAAAAGGCTTGTGTCCATTTGTCGGCCACGGACATTCCGGCAAAAGAAGCATTCCACTCAAAAAGAGCAATACTGACCGTACCGAGTAACAACAGCAGGAAAGTTACAATCAATACAATACGTGTATTCAGATTGTATAAATGATAAAAACGACGTCCGTCCCAATGCCAAGTTCGCAGGACCCCCCAGAAACGGCGCAGATGATAAAGAATGATATCTTTAAAGTTTACCAATATAGGGAAACCGATGCCACCCAATATAATAAGGAGAGATATATAGATATAGAACGGGTTATGCCCGTTCATCACCAACGGATTACCCAGATTGCCCGGCAATGTGGAAAATCCGGCATTACAGAATGCCGATATGGAATGGAAGGCGGAGAACGCCAATTCTTCCTGTACATCCATGCCCATGGTGCCATGAATATCTCCCCAGATGGCAAGCATGCCGATTCCCTCGATAACCATTGTAAAACCAAGGATATACACTAAAGTGGAAAGTAGGGAGTTTAGAGAGTTGGAACTAACCATATCGCGTACCACCAACTGATTGTACAACGAAGTATTCCCCATGAAGAACATGGCAAAAAAGCTCGTCAGCGTCATCACCCCCAAACCACCAATCTGAATGAGCAGAATAATGATGACAAAACCCGTAGGAGTAAATGTAGAAGCGACATCTACTGACACCAACCCCGTGACGCATACCGCACTAGTCGAAACAAACAGAGAATCGACCCAAGAAATACCGTTGAAAGTAGAGCGGGGCAACATTAGCAGTACCGTACCTACGAATATGATTATCAAAAAGCTGACCGCCAGAATAAGCGAAGGGTTTGTGCGTCGTCCCAATAATCTGACTAAGCCGTAAGACAGGTTCAGGAGAGAAAGTAACAATAATAATACAAGGTGATAGGGCTTGCCGTTCAGGAAATCCCAAACAAACTGTATCGCGCCCTCCACTTCGGGACGATGAAAAATCACAGGAATCAGCGTCAGGTAGAGCATGACAGTCAGTATCCAGGTTAATTTACTGAATGTCTGACGAGTATCTTTATACTCCAGCAAAAGGTGTAAAGATATATCCAGCAGGAACACAACCCAAACCGCATGATAGAGATGTTGCAGTTGGTAGGCCTCATCAGTGGAAATCATAAAGCCATGTTCATAAACCAGGCCGACAATCAGCAGGATAGAAGCTAAGTAAGTCAAAGCGGTAATGACACCCATTGTTAAACGAATGTACGGATATATCCACTTATTCTTATACAAAAGAAATTTATGATAAATTTTCATTGGATACTTAGATTAATGAGACGCAACAAACTTAAACAAATCTATCATCATAAACAAAAAACAAAAGAAAAAAGAAATTGGTTTAAAAATAATGGCTACATTTGGGCTCGATAATTATTTTAAATGTTTTAATCACTATGAGTAATCAGACAAAAAGATTTATTCTTCCGGAAGACGAAATTCCACGTTACTGGTATAATATACAGGCCGATATGGTGAACAAACCTATGCCGCCATTGAATCCCGCCACTAAACAGCCGTTGAAACCTGAAGACATGTATCCTATCTTTGCCGAAGAACTTTGCAGACAGGAATTGAACCAAACGGATGCGTGGATTGAGATACCGGAAGCGGTACGTGAAATGTATAAATACTACCGCAGTACACCGCTAGTACGTGCCTATGGACTGGAAAAAGCACTCGGCACACCGGCACATATTTATTTCAAAAATGAAAGTGTCAGCCCGATGGGGTCGCATAAGTTAAATTCGGCCATCCCGCAAGCTTACTACTGCAAGCAAGAGGGAGTGACGAACGTCACTACCGAAACCGGAGCCGGGCAATGGGGCGCTTCATTGGCATACGCAGCCCGTCTCTTCGGACTGGAAGCTGCCGTTTATCAGGTAAAAATCAGTTATGAGCAGAAACCTTACCGCCGCAGCATCATGCAGACATTCGGTGCACAAGTTACGCCTTCGCCTTCCATGTCTACCCGGGCAGGAAAAGATATACTGACAGCCCATCCCAATCATCAAGGGTCTTTGGGTACAGCCATTTCAGAAGCTATCGAACTGGCTCAAAATACTCCGAATTGTAAATACACACTGGGGTCAGTGCTGAGTCATGTCACTCTGCACCAAACGGTTATCGGGCTGGAAGCAGAGAAACAAATGGCTATGGCAGGTGAATATCCCGATACGATTATCGCTTGTTTCGGCGGCGGTTCCAATTTTGGCGGTATTGCTTTCCCGTTTATGCGCCACAATATTCTTGAAGGAAAGAAAACACGTTTCGTGGCTGCCGAACCGGCTTCTTGCCCGAAGTTGACGCGCGGTAAATTCCAATATGACTTCGGAGACGAAGCAGGTTATACGCCGTTGTTACCGATGTTTACGCTGGGACATAACTTTGCTCCCGCCAACATCCATGCGGGTGGTTTGCGCTATCACGGTGCCGGCGTCATTGTATCGCAGCTGCTCAAAGATGGACTAATGGAAGCTATGGACATCAAACAGCTGGAATCATTTGATGCAGGGGTGCTATTTGCACAGGTAGAAGGTATTATTCCGGCTCCTGAGTCTTGCCATGCCATTGCGGCAGCCATCCGCGAAGCCAACCAATGCAAAGAAACAGGCGAAGAAAAAGTAATCCTGTTCAATCTCTCCGGACACGGACTCATCGACATGGCATCGTATGATAAATATCTTTCCGGTGATTTGGTGAACTATTCGCTAACTGATGATGATATTCAAAAAAATCTGGATGAAATAGGCAGCCTTGCCTAATAGATATTAGCCATACTGACAAGCGGCTCATAGAGTTTCTCTATGTCCTGCGAATCCATTTCAATCTGTACCTGGTCCCCCGGAATCAATCGTGTTCCTGCGGGGACCAGATTTTTTCCATCCCGGTGCACGTTGGTGATGACGCAACGTTCGGGCAAGGAAAGTTCATCCACCAGTTTGCCATCCAGATAAGAATCCGTCATTATTTCCACAGAAAGGGTATATCTCGCTTCTTCCTTAAAATCGGGAGCATGAATCATATCTTCGTACAATGCAACGTTATAGGGACGCATTTGAAGTAGTTCTGTAAAATAGTAGGTCAATCCGCCCACTACCACCGAAGGATAGAACACCTCAAAATGTCCGGTTATTTCGGTTATCAATACGATGGCTGTTAAAGGTGTACGTTCAATCGCCACCAGAAAGGCGGACATGCTTATCAACATGACATAACTCACATTCTCATACTGGATAATGCCATATTTTACGCCTATCAATCCAATCACCTGCCCCATTAAGCCACCCGTCACCAAGGTTGGAATAAAGTTGCCGCCAGGAAGGCCTGAGGATTCGGAAAAGACGGAAAAACCAAAGTGTAGCAACATAATAGCTATTACCCACATAATATCGGTACTACCATTCCGAGCCTGCTCCAAAAGGAACTGTTCACCGCCACCCGTCAGGTTTACCTGCATCAATGAAATGATATAAGCGACCAATATCAGATAAAGCAACCGAATGTATCCAGGAGTATTCGCTTTGCCGTATGCACGCTTAAAAGCAATCATAATCGATGAATAGATTTTCCCTGAAATGGAAATAATGACTGCTAATATCAGGAAATATTTCATCTGCACGAAAAAGGTTATCACAGGCTCGGTGACTTCTATCAGATGATAGGGATTTACGGGAAAGACCAGACTCGCCACAGCACCTGCCACCACACCTGCAAGTAAGGTGGTAATAGCGGTTTTAGGAGCATCAAAGCGCTCGATGGATTCTATGACGATTAGGGACGAAGCCAGTGGCGCCGAAAAAGCAGCGGCAAGTCCTGCTCCTGCTCCGGCGGCAAGAAGCTGCTTCCGTTCGCCTTTCAAGATACGGGTCCATCGGGAAACAAGGCTACCTACATACGAACCAATCTGCACGGAAGGCCCCTCGCGACCCAATGAAAGTCCGGTGGAAACAGCGAGAATACCACCGACAAACTTTGATATCATTTCTATGAACGGATGTTTATAAGTGATACGCCCGTTGATGGCGCCACGCGTTTGCGGGATGCCTCCACCACTGATAAGTGGCATCTTCTTAACCATCCAGGAAACAAATATCAGAACTCCCCAGAAAAACAGGAACAAGGGTATATGCCAATACCAAGCGGGGCGGGAAGCAAAAAAATCACTGCGGATATGCAGCAAATAAAACAAGAGGTAATGATAGGGCACGGCAATGAGTCCCGTCAGCAATCCCACAATCATGCTGACAAAGTACAAACGGGCATCCACCAATTTCAGTTTCCAGATATGCCAGCCACGAACCGTTTTCCAGCCTTTTATTTTTTGAAATAACTTCATGAAACCTCTTTGTTTACTGCATAGTGCTTACAACAATTTTGTTCCGTTGAAGTTTTAAGGCAAAAGATTTATTTTCTTTTTCCCATTCTATTTAACCGCCATATAACGTGCAGCATTGCATAGGAACCGAGTGAATTGTAATCAGCATCACGAATAGCCGTTGCGGTGACGGTGCGAACCAAAGAATTTTCCTGTCGCAGGACGTCATAAACTTTCAGGCGAAGCAAAAGTTGCTTACGCTTCAAGAATGACTTGGACAACTGGCAGTTCCAAATAACATTCTCACGGCTATTGCCTTCATAGCCATAGCCCGAACGGATGAAATAAGTCGCTTCGGTGAATAATTCAAATCCCCAAGGCAAATAAAATTGCATATTGCCCCCTATCCGGTAGTCGTATGTCTCTGTACGCGTATCGCGTACATTATTATGAGAATTATTATAAACCAATTCTCCACGTGCGGTCACTTCACACATTGTGGTACGACAGGTCAATTGTAGCCGTTCGCGCATAGTGAGATGCTTGACGGTACTTTTAATAGGGGCTTCTTTGGAAAGATTGGTAAAACCGTTCTGGTTACGGAAACGTATAAAGGAATAATTACGGAGCAATAATTTCTTACTGATGAAAGGCGTGTTCAGAGAAAAAGAACCGGAGGCATTCCAGTTACCATTCTGATTGACAGGTTTTGTGATGCGCCCACCCGTCTCGTCATCATAGGTCACCATATTTGTAACATTATTCAATACATTCTCTGCCTGAAGGGCAAGCACCATATTACGCTGATGCTTCATATTATAAGTGCGATAATTCAAAGAGAATGTATTGGTATAGGACGGTTTCAAATCCGGATTTCCCATACGGATGTTCAGGGGATTTGATGCATCGGCCACAGGTTGCAGGTCGGTAATTCTGGGTTGGCGGCTCCTACCCCGATAAATAATCTGCAACTGGGTCCGTTTAGAGTATTTATAACGGAAGTTGACCGTTGGAGAAAAGTTAAAAACATTTTTATCTATTTCATACCGCACTTTGTCTTTCAGAAATGACTGGCTGGCGGACTTTTGCGGTTCAAGGTCGATACCGACATTATAATTGTACTTTTTACGATTAGTGCGGACACCAAGATTGAAAAGATGGGTACTATATTGATTTTCAAAACAGTTGCTTGACAAACTATCATAGTCGGCTACAAAGTCTTCCGTCTCTGTATCCCAATTATAGACAAAACGGTCTGAATTAGTAGTACGATTTTGATAGCTATACCGGAATTGCAGAAAATGCATCCAAGGCAATGGCTCGGAATACACCAGCTGCAAGCGGTAATTAGAGCCGTCTTCCCCAGTATGAATCTTTTGGTTCACCACCTTCTCCCTTTCATTCTTAAAATAGTGGGTAGTAGAAAAGCTTTTACGCTCCGCATCCGAAGTGTTCAGTCCATAGTCGAATTTCAAGGCTATGTTGCGCCCTTTGCGACTGAGTTTGCGGCTCAGTTGCAACATCATTGTCAGATTGTGCCGTGGATTATGACTTTCATTGGAAGATTTTCGCTCATTCAATAAGGCATCATTCTCCAGACCTCGTTGATAGCCGCTCCCGGAACGGTCGCCGGAAGTATAACGATATTGAGGACGAAAAATCAAGGTTGTCAAAGAATCGATTTTCCATTCCAAGAAGGCATTGGCTACCACATTATTATTCTTGGAATAATTGTTCCCCGTACTCTCGGTGACGGAATTGTTTTGTTTCAAAATGTTGTCTACATGAGTCCGGCTATTCTCTACATGGTCTTTGCCACTATACTGGATATTTGAACGGAACCTCACACGTTGCCAGTCATGACTCATATTCATGCCCAAAGAACGGGATTTAGTCAAACCGGTTTGTCCACGGGGATTGCCGCTTGCCGAAGCGGACTCTTGCTGCAATTCGGAAAATCCCTGGTTGTTGGTATTATTGAGATTGCCGATGATAGTCAGCTGGGAGTTATCACGAAAACGGTTCAAGGTATTGGCTACTTCATACCTCTCTTTGGTACCGGCACCTGCCATAAAATTGTTCATCCAACCGGTTTTCATTCCTTTCTTTACCGATAAATCAAGAATCATTTCCTCTTCCCCATCATCCACTCCCGTCAGACGTGCCAAATCGGACTTACGTTCGTATGCTTTCAGCTTTTCCACCATTTCCACCGGCAGGTTTTTCAGGGCTACTTTGGGGTCATCGGAAAAGAATTCCTTACCGTCCACCAAAATCTTCTTTACTTCTTTGCCATGAATCATCAGTTTACCGTCCGCATCAATCTCTCCACCCGGAAGTTGTTTCACGAGTTCCTCGAGCATTGACCCTTCGGGGGTGCGATAGGCTGAAGCATTGAAAACGGTAGTATCTTGCTCGGTAACTGCCATCGGCGCTTTACCGACAATTACTGTCTCATCCAACAAAAAGCCATCGGACGAAAGTGAAACAGTACCAACGTCCAATGATGTTTTTTTGGGGAAATAGATTTCTTTGTTCCAGGGGGAATATCCCACAAAAGTAACATTCAATAATAAAGATTGGACTTTGGAACGGGAGACGGAAATTTTAAAACGTCCGTTATTGTCCGTTGCAATACCTCCCACCAACGCGCTGTCCGGCAAAGACATCAACCGCACGGTGGCGTAAGAAACAGGTTCCTGCGTCTCCCGGTCAATAACACGTCCGGCAAAAAGAACTTTGCCGGACTGTGCATATACAGTCATTCCAGAGCACAAAACAATGCAAATCAGAATGTTTCGGTAAATGGAATTAAAAAACGTGTTTGTGTCCAACTTTAAATCATTAAATTATCTACGCTCCCTCTTCTTCTCTTTCCCCTGCATCATCATCTGTCCTCTCCTACGATCAAATTCCTTTCTAAACTTACCGGCATTACTCTTTTCGGTCTGATAAATTTTCATAATCTGCTTGGGAGATAATATTTTACGGAACTCTTTGTAATACTTCTCTCGCACATCCAGAATCTTACGACTTTGAGCAAAACGTGCTTCTATTTGCCGCTCAACCTCGGCATCTGTCAATACGGCATTGGATTTTGGCTTTATACCTCCTTTTCCTGCTTCTTGTCCGGCAGGCTTCGGCTTACGGTTCATCATCCGGCAATCGCGCAATTCCTTCAAGTAGTTTTCATATACCGGTGCAAATTTAGCCGCAGTGGCATCATCCAACATCAGGGTTCTTATCATCTGATTAGTTTGTTTCTGCATCAACTGTTCCGGTGTAAAATGATGTTTTTTATCCACATTTCCTTGCTTCTGATTTTGAGCAGAAAGAGTAACCTGGCTACCTACCATGAGGAATGCCAAAAGTACATAAATAAATCTTGTTTTCATAAGTTCTTACTTTAAATTCAATATTAGTTTAAAAATATATCACTTTCGGAGAAGCTGACGAGCTCTTCCAGCTCCTCGTCCGAGATTTCACGTATCCATTTATCTGTAGGCGCTGCTGCGGTACAACTTTCAGTGTCCAATATCTTCATTCCGGAAATATTTCCGTCATCTTGCCAATGGCGGGAAGGAAGAAACAGAAACCCCGTCAGCACAGCTGCTGTGGCAATGCCTACAGAAATCAGTGTCCATAAGCGGCGATTTTCATGCCGACCACCGTAAGTATGTTTCCGCACATTGCGCTGCATTTCTTCAAAAAATCCTTCAGGCACGCGATAGGGTGTCTTCTTCCCTATATCATCAAAATCAAACTCTTTTTTCATAGCTTCAACTGTTTAATATGTATTCTTTAATTTTCTCTTTAGCATAATGATAATTCACTTTCAGCGTATCAACCTTAGTATCCAATATCCGGGCTATTTCCTCGTAATCGAGCTCATCATAATAGCGGAGGTTGAATACCAACCTTTGTTTCTCGGGAAGTTTCAATAAAGCTTCCTGAAACTTTACCGCCAATCCATTTTCATAATCCACATAATCGGAAGCCCTCAAATGACCAATCAACGTTTCCTGAACATCTTCTGTCGAAACTGTTTCCCTATTTTTACCACTATTCAACAGTCGTAAACTCTCGTTAGTAGCAATACGGTATATCCAAGTGCTCAGCGAACTTTCATTGCGAAACTGCTCCCAATGGCGATAGACCTGGATAAAAACTTCTTGCAACACATCCTGAGCATCCTCATGCAAAACCACCAAACGGCGTATATAATGGTAGATGGGTTCCTGAAAACAATCCATCAACATTTTAAATCCACGTTCGCGATTAGAAATATATGCTTGCCGAATTTTATCCTCGTTTATCATCTACTTTCGTATGTTTTATATCTTAGAAAGATAAAAGGAACGGAAGTTAAATATGAAAGCGCTTATTTTGCTTTTATTAACAAAAAGTAGGGGCCGCATCTACGAAAGACACGGCCCCTACTTTTTTTATCAAATCAGAATGTTTACCAAAATCTGTTCCGTTCAGGATTGTATTCAAACCCTACGGTTTTCAGCTTTCGGATAATTTCTTCTCTTTCTACATTCATATCCTCACAAAGCGCATCCAGTGAAGGATAGAAATCACGCAGTTTCATGTTGATGAAGCTATACAACATCATCGGCTCTTCAGGTAATTTCATTGTTCCAATCTTTTTAGTTAAACTAATACCGGGCGCAAAAATACAATAAAAAATGAAATTACGGTTTGCGATATATCAATTAATGATATTTATAGGTTTGAAATTTAATTGGAAGCATTTGTCTGTTCAATCTTCAACGCCACCTTTTCGATTATACTGTTGAGTTCCTCTTCAAGTGGTATCACGTTAAAATCGTCCCAGAAACCTTCATCATACTTGAAATGGGTATCGGCAAGGATGGTGCGTGTCGGTAGCCGTTCTCCCCGATGGAAACGGGAAACATTTTCATCATCGATATGGCAAGTCACCATTTCAAACCAAGTGTACAAGGTGGGATTGGAAGATAAGAAACGCTTTCTTTTCATCTTGAAATAAAGGTCTCCCCGGATGTGGTGAATATAATAAGTACCTTTCCAAGGTTTATAAGAAACAGTATAGGCTATTTTTTGGGTGGTCAGTTTGATTTTGGGAGCTTGACGCACTACAAAAGTACGTGTTGCGGCTTTAATATTTTTAGGTTGAATTTCAAACCGTGCCTGCAACAAAGCGTTATTCTCTGAGTCAATGTATAATTCGCCGCAAAACAAGGGTTCTTTTATTCCCCGTCCTTGCTCAAAACAAACCATATAAGCAATCCGGTCATCGATGGATACGACATCACCGGAAGTATAGACATACAAGTCACTGCTCGATTCAAGAGATAGAAAATCAGGCAGATTTTTCACTATATCGAGTTGCAGACAAGCCTCAACGCCTGATCTAATCTTGGCTATCAAACTATCCGTACTCTCACGGTTATCAATCTGACTCATTTTCAGCAGTTTCACCTGGTCTATTGCATCCGGTTCCTGCGCCGGAGATTTATAGACTTTGAAAACTGCTTCTGTCAGGCTTTGAAATTTATCCTTCAAACGAACACCTTCCCTGTAGAAAGTTGTCAGATAGGCCGGTACGGATGAATAGTTTTTCTTCCTAGACTCCAGCATTTCACGAAGTAATTTTTTAGGTTCCACCAACCGGATGAGAACTTCTTGCAAAGGGATAACTTTAGGTTCCAGGCTCAAAACGTTATCACGCCCTGCCAATACGGAAACTTCGATATTTTGTGTGACGTACCCCAAATGAGAAAAGATAAGAGTACCGTTTTTAAGAGAATCAGGTAGATGCAGCCTGAACTCTCCATTTTGATTGGAAATGTTTCCGATGGAAGTTCCTTGTATAATGACTGATGCATTTGCAACTGGTTCGCCGGTTTCTTTATCAAACAAAGTGCCTGACAACATAGAAAAAGAGGATTTGGGAGATTGTTGAATAGTTCCTCCAACTGGCATTTTCTCTGAATGTCGTGCTATTAATATATGATTGCCAAACACTTTTAAGTCTAAATTCCGGTTTCCGGTAATTTCATAAATAGCCTGCCGCACCGTACAATTTCCCTTTCTGATTTTTACAATGGAGTCATTATTAATCACTCCGCTATCATAGATAAACAGACATCCGGCTTGTTCCGAGATTTTACCCAATAAGGAGTAAACCGTTGCTTTCACTTTGGGTAACCTGACAACATATTCCAGCACATCGCCTCCATCCGCTTTCACGCTGCCAGCAACGAAAAGCAATACAAAAAAAACGAGTATAAGACGACATGATTTCATAGGGTCCTTCTTTTTCTACGGTTCCAATTATTCGGATAAAATCAGTTTATTACCCTGACGGGTGCACTTCAGATTGAATGTCCAGCAAATAAGTTCCGCCACCGATTCCGGCGAATTATTAGAAAATTCAACCGTCAGTTTCTTTTTGCTCAAAACCGGAGAAGACGTCTCTATCTGCCAATAGGAAGATTCCTTATTGATGACCCGCAACACATCTTCAAGAGGTTCATCCTTGAAACGAATATTACTGACGTATCGGTCGAACAGTCCCGAATGTCCGGTTGCACTCAATTGCAAGCCATCCGACCATAAGGTCACTGTTTCTCCGGCTGTGGCAAATACACTTTGTCCCCCTTGCTTCAATGACACTTTGACCTTGCCACGGCGTACGGATAAACTGAAAGGGATATCTTCCTTGCTCCTTACATCAAATGCCGTCCCCAAGACCTCGACACGTACTTTCTCCGTTTCGATTAAAAAGGTTTGTTCGGGTTTCTTCGCAATGTCAAAAAAGGCCTCGCCTTGCAGGTTCACTTCCCGTTTATCGGTTGCAAAGTGCTCAGGATATTTCAAGGTGCTTTCTTGTGCCAAATACACTACCGAACCGTCTTCGAGTGTTTTAACCAAAGTACTTTTTTCGTTGTTTTCCTGTGTCAACAGGTCTTGAATACCTTTATCATGAACCGGAGCAATCCACAACGCCGTACAATAAACAACTCCTGCAAGTACAGCGGCTGCCATTCCCCACTTCAGATAAAGCTTACGGCTCGTCTCTTTGGTACTTTTTGTTTCCGTCAGCAAGTTGTCCTCTTCCAAACGGTTATAGAGCCTTTTCCAAGCCTCATCAGTTTTTGTTATGTTCTTATTTATCTCTATCATTTTGTCTGAATATAATTATCCACTTCATTTCGTAAAGTTCGGAGTACTTTTGTCATTTCCGCTTCCACCGTCTTGACGGACAACGAAAGTGACAAAGCTATTTCCGAATATTTCATTCCTTGCATACGATGCATCTTGAAAATCCGCCTACGGCGACTGGGAAGTTTATCAAGAGTGTGATTAATCAGTGCCTGGAGTTCTTTGTATTCCATCTGCCGATGGGGGTCGGGGGAATAGGCGCTATCCAGCTCAGCTTGTATGGAACTACAATAGCGCTCCTTGACAGCCTGATGCTCACAATACTGAACGGCTTCATTCCTCACAGCCCGGTACAAATAACTTTTAACAGACTGGAAGACCTGTAATTGTTCCCGATTTTTCCACAAGATATAGAACAACTCTTCTACAATTTCCTCGGCAGACTCCATGCTGCCCGTTATACCCGCAGCATACCAGCGAAGAGGAGAATAATAGCGACGGAAGATTTCTTCAAAAGCCTTGATATCGCCCTCTTTGATTTTAGCTAGTATGATTAGTTCATTCAGCATGCCCGATAATTTTCTTATTGCTTCAAATATATGAAATCTATCTGATATTTAGTGGGATTGCTTCTTCAATTTATCCACAGCATGCTCCAACAACTCTGTCGGTTCAATGATATTGTATTTCTTCCAGAAATCTTCATTCCAAAATTCGCCTACCAAATCATAGAAAACCTGTTTCTCTTTAAAAGTAGATTTATAAGGTATGCCAGAGACGGCGGCCTCTGTCCTATCGGTAACCACCATTTCGGAGAAAGTAGTATAACCAGAAGAAAACAGTTTCTTTTTCCAATCACATTTAAAACGGATAACATTCCGGATGTAGTTCAAATAAGTTTTTCCTTCACGTTGCTTATATGTCACAAGATAGGTGACCTCCTGAGGTTTAAAGCGCAACCCTAGCGGTTTCTTATGAAGAATAGCTTGGATGGCTTTCATGCGATTTGCCATATCCAATGAAAACTCGGCACGGGTGAAGGACAATCTTTCACGGTCAATATAGAGTTTGCCGATAAACAAGGCATACAGCAAATTGACACGCGGACGAAAACTGATAACATACTGCATACGATTGTCAAGATTAGTCGGCTCTTCCATGTAGAATTCATAGAAATCCATATCCTCTTTGTTCAACAGCGCATCGCCATTCTTTACCACGTCCAGATAAACAGCCAGATTCGGCCCTCCGATAACTTTTACAGCCAATGTATCGCTTTGCTTCGGGCTTAGCAGGCGGCGGCCTTTCTCCAGCCGGACGCGGTCACGCTTTATATCACGGTCGTTATAAGCCGTTTTGAACACATCGATAACAGCTTCCGAAACGCTGATGTAACGGCGGCGTTTCTGTACTGTTTCGCGATAGAAAGCAGTCAACATATTCTCACTTCCGGCATAGTTTACGGGAATCTTCTTAATGGCTTCTTCCACGATGCTGCGGGGATTGTTACCAAACACCACAACTTCATTCAGAAGATTGGGGGCGGGTATCATCCATATAGTAATATCTTCCCTTTGTAGCAATTCATCTAACGAAAGATGTGTGTTGAGATAACCTATGTGTGAAATTTCCAGTCCCCGGAAAGCTTCGGCCTCCGTCACTTTCAGAGAAAAGGTTCCGTCCGCATTGGTCACCGTACCAATATTGGTTCCCGCAACAGATACATTTACATTATCCAGCTTCTTCCTGTTGTCTTTGTTCTTTACGACACCTGTGATAATGAGGTCATTCACAGCAGTATCCTGCGCCCAAAGCGGAGTGGTTCCGGTATATAAGAATGCCAGCAAGCATCCAAGCGTAAATCCTACCAACTTTTTCATATAGCATAATTTTAAGGGTTTTCTACTACTAAGAGCGTTCAGGTAGAAAGAACCCTATAAAATTAGCGTAAAAAAGTACTTATTATTCTATATGGATGTATTTTGAACCGTTTTCTGAGAAAAAAGAATTTGTGGAAAGAGAAATTAGCACATAGATAGGAACATAGTGAACCTGCCAAAAACAAGACGCCGGTAGAGGTCATAATATCTCCAATGCCGACCAATGGGGATACAATTCCTCCAAAAGCAAATCCCATGGCTCCCAAAAGTGCCGAAGCAACTCCCGCATTGCCACGTTCGCAGTCCATAGCTAGAGTATTGGAAGCTGTAAAGGTCATGCCTACCATAGAAAGCAGGCAGAATATGAGTACCTCATATATCCAAAACCCGGCATGAAGATGGAAAGACAGAAAAAGCAATATGGATATGAACAGCATACCGTTATTTCCCAGATGGAGCGCACGTTCCATTGAAGAAAATCTCACAGCCGCAGCAGATGAGATTACCATGGCGATGGCATTGACTCCAAAGCAAATACTGAACAGCATCGGTGAAAGTCCGTAGTGTTGCTGCATGATGAAAGGAGCGGAAGAGATATTGGTAAACAGAACGCCCATCGTGAAACCATATTGCAGGATGTAACATAAATACTGGCGGTTATGCAATACAATGCTGAATTGATGGTACATATCCTTCAACTTTATGTGTTGTCTTCTCATTTGAGGGAGAGACTCGCTGAAATAAATGCCGCCAATCAATAAAAGGATACCCAAAATAAACAGAAACCAGAAGATACCCTGCCAACCCGCACAATCGGCCAGCACTCCCCCACCCATCGGGGCAATCACTGTAGCAATTCCGTTTATTGCACCGACAATTGCCAGCATGGCGGCAAGTTCATGGGCTGAATATTTATCAGCAGCAATCGAACGGGATATCACGACTCCACCGGCTCCCGCCACTCCCTGTATCAGGCGCAGAGCCACAAACTGTGATATAGTCCGGGAAAAGATACAGCCTACAGTTGAAATCAAAAACAAAACCATGGCAAACAATAAAGGAGGACGGCGACCATATTTGTCACTCAACGGTCCAAAAATCAATTGCCCTGCCGCCAAACCAATCATACTCGTAGTAAGTCCTAATTGTACCCTTGAAGATGTAGTATGAAAGAAATCAGACATCGCAGGTAATGTAGGCAGATACATATCCATAACAAAAGGCCCGAAAGCACTCAACATTCCCAAAAATACCAGTATAAATCCTTTTGAATTTTGTTTACTCATCATCATTATTCCTCTTTTCTAATCCGGTTGCAAAATTACTCCATATATAGAGTACCGGCTATGGCTTATCTTGCACAAAACATTTCATTTTAGGAACACCAATCAGATATTTCAAAAGAATATAACTACATTTGTTGCATAAAACAGAACTATATCATCATGTATGAATTATTACCATCCGATACTTCGACCATCAGGTATGAGGAAACCGATTTATCTTGCCTGATACAGCACCCATACCGTTTCAAATGTGGTGTCTACCTGATTTGTACCCAAGGGAATAGTATTATTTCATCGGGAGTGCAACAGTATGTTTTCGATGCGCAAACCGAACTAATTTTTCTTACAGGCAGCCTTATACAAGTGATACAAGCTTCGGCCGACTTCAAAGTACGTATGCTGTTATTCCCTAAAGACGTCTTCCTGAAAGCGATATTACCCGTTGATACCCCCTACTTCAATTATACGCACGAACATCCCTGCTATCATCATACGGCAGATGAAAGAAGCCAGAAGACTTGGCGGGAGGTTGTTTTATGGATGGATATGGCGCAAATGTTATTCTGCGACAACATAAGTCAGTTCAGGCAACAACAAGAACATAATTATCTTCAAAGCATGCTGATGTGGCTCTTCAATACGATACCGGAGAAACTGGCTGCCAACAACAACCAATACAGCAGGAAACAAATTCTCTGCCATCAATTCATGCAGCTGATACGGGAACACAGCACCTGTGAACATCAAGTGCCATTCTATGCGGAAAAGCTATGCATCACTCCGCGCTATCTCTATGAAATAACCACCCAATATATGAATGGAAAAACTCCCAAAGAATTGATAGACGAGCAATTAATAGCAGAAACCAAAGTGCTCTTAAACGAACCGTATTTATCGATAACAGAAATTGCAGAGCAACTGAATTTTGCCGACCAATCTTATTTAAGTCGTTTTTTCAAAAAGAATACCGAACTTTCTCCCAAAGAATTTCGGTCACAACTTTCATTTTTATAACTTTGTTATATAAACCAAAACTGAGTCGTCATGAAATACAAATTATTAGTTCTCGATGTAGACGGAACACTTCTCAATGATGCAAGAGAAATCAGTAAACGGACACTGTCTGCTTTGCTGAAAGTTCAACAGATGGGTGTGCGTATTGTATTGGCTTCCGGCAGACCTACCTACGGATTGATGCCCTTGGCTAAAACTCTTGAACTCGGTAACTATGGGGGATTTATCCTGTCTTACAATGGTTGTCAGATAATCAAAGCGCAGAATGGCGAGATCCTGTTTGAAAAGCGCATCAACCCAGAAATGTTGCCTTACCTGGAAAAGAAAGCGCGGAAAAACAACTTTGCTATCTTCACCTACCATGATGATACCATCATAACGGATAACCCGGAAAATGAATATATCCAAAGTGAAGCCGAACTGAACCACTTGGAAATAATCAAGGAAGAGGAATTTTCCACAGCTGTAGACTTTTCTCCCTGCAAATGTATGCTGGTCAGTGATGACGAGGAAGCATTGATTGGCTTGGAAAATCACTGGAAAAGACGGCTGAACGGAACATTAGATGTTTTCCGTTCCGAACCTTATTTTCTGGAAGTAGTTCCTTGCGGCATTGACAAGGCGAACACATTAGGGGCTTTAATGGAGAAACTGGAAATCAATCGCGAAGAGGTTATCGCCATTGGAGACGGCGTTTGCGACGTAACCATGCTTCAACTGGCAGGTATGGGTATCGCTATGGGACATTCACAAGATTCGGTAAAAGTTTGTGCCGACTATGTGACCGAGTCGAACGAAGAAGACGGTGTTGCATTAGCTGTCGAGAAAATGATCCTTGCAGAAGTCCATGCAGCCGAAATCCCCCTTGACTTACTGAACGCACGGGCACGCCACGCATTGATGGGAAACTTAGGTATCCAGTACACCTACGCTTCGGAAGACCGCGTAGAAGCAACCATGCCTGTTGACCAACGTACCCGCCAACCTTTCGGTATCTTGCATGGAGGCGCCACCTTGGCATTGGCAGAAACCGTTGCCGGGCTAGGTTCCATGATAATCTGCCAACCCGATGAAATCGTTGTAGGAATGCAAGTCAGTGGTAATCACATATCCTCTGCGCACGAAGGCGATACGGTACGCGCCGTAGGAACTATTGTACACAAAGGACGTTCTTCACACGTATGGAATGTGGATGTATTTACTTCAACCAATAAACTGGTATCTTCCATAAGAGTGGTAAACAGCGTGTTGAAGAAAGGATAGAGCATTGTATCGTTATAGATATACTTTCACAAAAAAGCCGTCGTAAGCATTTGTTTACGACGGCTTTTTTAATATCTAGACTTACTTCCTCAAAATCAACATATTATCTCTATAAGCAATTTACGTACACGTGTTGCAAATATATCGCAAATCCGAAAATAAGCATCTATAAGCAACAATGGCTCTCATCCACAAAAGTACACTTTTTCTTGATAAAGAACGCAGGATAAAAGCATAAAAATCAAAAGAAAACAGTGATTTTAACAGTTTCTCCGTTTTTATCCATAACTTTGTATCTGGAAACAGATGGTTTATACCCCAACAACAATAAGAAAAGGATGCAGATACATAACAATACATTGATAGCAGAATGTTCGATTTACGATTTCAAAGAAATGCTGGAACGCAAGAAAGTGAAGTCATGGCTTAAATCGGTGTCGGCATTTAGGCACGAAGATAAGTCTGGGAATGGACACGTGATTGTAAAAAACGCATTTTCATTCATTTCAATACCACTTTTTATTTATGATGGAAAATCGAGTATGTTTTTATTCTCCGAATGATTTAAGCATCGGTTATAATCTTGAACTTGCAGAAAAAGCAATTGCAAAGTATAAATCTGAGCCAGCTTCTACGTTAACAGACGTGATAGAATTATTCCACATCAAAAAACTCATAGATAATGATTGTCGATTGAAATGCTGGTCAGACACCATGTTTAATCAAATCAAAGAAGATATAAAAGATTATAAAGCTATTATTGTAAAACACTTTGCCAAGCTAAATAGAAACTCTTTGGAGAACTGCTATGATGCATTAACTTGGGATTACAGACAAGCATTTTGGGACATTATTGACCAATTCAAATTATTTAATGTTATAGATAATAATTTTGTAAAACATATAGCAAAAGGCAAACAAAATGACTTGACAGAAATACTTCATTGCAGAAATGTTGTGGAAAAATTCAAAATCGAACTAAGGCAGATAATGCTTGAAGACAGTAATACGGCTCATATTCTCATAAATCATTATATCGCCAAACATGACAATATAGCTGATAGAAAAATTCACCTTCCTTCAAATCTATCAATGGACGACAAGGTTAAAATAA
>NZ_CAUFUE010000039.1 GCF_959029255.1 uncultured Bacteroides sp.
AACATTAGATACACAACTTACACTGTTTTGAATTCGTCGAACTCACGTTATTTATTTGCTCTTTTATTTGTTGTTGGAAATATTGCCCTGCCGCAACTTTGTCATTTAGTACCGGCAGGTGGTCCAACATTATTGCCTATTTATTTTTTCACATTGATAGCTGCATATAAATATGGTTTCCGGGTAGGTCTGCTGACTGCTATATTGTCTCCGGTAATCAACCATCTGTTATTTGCGATGCCTGCCGCAACCGTGTTACCGGCTATTCTGATAAAGTCCGGTTTGCTTGCAGGAGCAGCTGCACTTACTGCACGTTATGCAAAGAGTATTTCACTGTTGGCATTACTGGGAGTAGTCCTCTCTTATCAGGTCATCGGTACTGCCTTTGAATGGGCTTTGTGTGGTGACTTCTTCCTTGCTGTTCAGGATTTCCGTATGGGTATTCCGGGGATGTTGATTCAGTGGTTCGGCGGTTATGCGTTAATGAAAACAATAGCTAAAATCTAAAGAATAATTTAACTCCTAATTTCAATGGCTAAGACAATGGAGGAAGTGCTGGAACGTTTCCGCACCATCGAGTTTCACGATGATTTTGATATGATTGTGGCAATTGCAAATGGTGGAATCGTTCCGGCAGGTATCATCAACCAACGTTTACAAAAGGAAGTACATCTGCTCCGTATTAATCTAAGGGATGAATATCAGCACCCTAAGTATGATGCACCTCAGTTATTGGCACCCGTTGACTTTGAATTCAGAGGAAAAAACATACTGCTGGTAGACGACCGCATAAAAACAGGTTCTACTATTCGGTTAGCGTGCGAATTACTAAAGGATGCCCGCATGATTAAAACATTCGCAGTAAATGGAACGGCAGATTATGCTTTGTTTGATGAAACATGCTTTAAGTTTCCGTGGATATTATAGGATAAGAAATTGAGAATTTAAAGTTTAAAAAGAATATGGACAGAAGAGATTTCCTGAAAACATTGGCAGTTGCCGGAGCAGCTATGACTATACAACGCGCGGAAGCGATGGATGTATTGACACAATCACTTACAAAAGCCGGTGGCAATAAGGTAGACCTCGTAGCTGTGATGGGGGGAGAACCGGAAATCATGTTTCGCCGAGCCATTGCAGAATTGGGTGGTATGAAGAATTTCATCAAACCGGGACAGAAAGTAGTAGTAAAGCCCAATATCGGTTGGGATAAAGTACCGGAACTGGCAGGAAACACAAATCCCAAGTTAGTTGCCGAGATTATAAAACAATGTTTTCAAGCCGGAGCTAAGGAGGTTACCGTATTCGACCATACTTGTGATGACTGGCAAAAATGCTACAAAAACAGCGGCATTGAAGCAGCCGCCAAAGCGGCGGGTGCCAAAGTAATGCCTGCACATCTGGAAAGTTATTATCGTACAGTATCTTTGCCCAAAGGTAAGAAGATGAAAAGTGCCAAGGTACATGAGGCAATCTTGAACAGCGATGTGTGGATCAATGTTCCAATCCTAAAAAATCATGGTGGCGCCAACCTTACTATATCCATGAAAAACCACATGGGTATTGTATGGGATCGTGGTTATTTCCATCAAAACGATTTGCAACAGTGCATTGCCGATATCTGCACTTTACAGAAAAAAGCCGTACTGAACGTGGTGGATGCTTACCGCATTATGAAAACCAACGGTCCGCGTGGGCGTTCGGCATCTGATGTAGTATTGACAAAAGGTTTGTTCATATCTCAGGATATCGTTGCCGTAGATACGGCCGCAGCCAAATTCTTCAATCAAGTTCGTGAAATGCCTCTTGATAAAGTCGGCCATCTAGCTAATGGGCAAGCTTTGAATGTGGGTACAATGAATTTAGATAATCTCAACATCAAGCGTATCAAAATTTAATTAAGACGGTATATACTCAAAAGAGAACAGACTCATGTTGAAAAAAGTAAGAATTGTATTATCTGTTTTAATCTTTGGACTGATAACATTTTATTTCCTGGACTTTGCAGAATTGCTTCCTGGCAAATTCCATGTATTGGCACACATTCAGTTTGTTCCGGCATTGATGTCGTTTGGTATCATCGCTCTGGTTATACTAACAGTATTGACACTTTTGCTGGGACGTATTTATTGTTCTGCAATTTGTCCGATGGGAATCTTACAGGATGTTATAAACTGGACATCCAGAAAGACTGTAAGTAAAAAGAAACGTTTCCGTTTTTCTCCGGCAAAGAATCTATTAAGATGGAGTGTTTTGACTATCACAGTTATTTCATTTTTATGTGGATTTACCGTGTTATTGGGATTGTTGGATCCATACAGCGCATTCGGACGTATGGTTACTAATGTATTCAAACCTATTTACATGGCTGGAAACAATCTACTGGAGTCTATCTTCTCCCGATTCGGCAACTACACGTTCTATCAGGTAGATGCTTCCTTGCTCAGTATTTCTTCATTTATCATCGGAGTAGTTACTTTCCTTGTAATAGGTTATTTAGCTTGGAAACATGGAAGAACATGGTGTAATACGGTATGTCCCGTAGGAACATTACTAGGGTTTGTAAGTCGTTTTTCACTTTTCAAAATCCGTATAGATGAGAATAAATGCACACACTGCATGGTTTGTGGTACTAAATGTAAGGCATCTTGTATTGACAGTAAAAATCAAAAGATTGATTATACACGTTGTGTAGATTGTTTTGATTGCTTGGAAAGTTGCAAAGAAGGTGCATTAGTCTACTCCCTACCTTCTTCTACATTAAAAAAGGAGCAACAGGCAACCACTTCCGATGCTTCGAAACGTCGTTTTCTGCTTGCAGGTATAACCGCTGCAGCTGCAACCCCCAAAGTAATGGCGCAGGCACAATCCGTACTTGCCACAGCTACCGGCAAAGTAAGTGATAAACGTAAAACACCTATAACTCCTCCGGGTTCCATTAGCCTCACGCACTTCCAAGCACATTGTACATCGTGCCACTTATGTGTCAGTAAATGCCCGTCGCATGTATTGAAACCAGCTTTTATGGAATATGGCATTGCCGGAATGATGCAACCTACCATGTTTTTTGAAAAAGGTTTTTGTAATTTTGACTGTACGGTTTGCGGTGATGTTTGTCCCAATGGTGCTATTCAACCACTGACTATCGAACAAAAGCATTTAATACAGATGGGAAGGGTAGTATTTACAAAACAGAATTGTATTGTATATACTGATGGTACAAGTTGTGGTGCCTGTTCGGAACATTGTCCCACCCAAGCACTCTCTATGGTACCTTATAAAGACGGATTAACTATTCCGCATGTCAATACGGATATTTGTGTAGGGTGTGGCGGTTGCGAGTATGTTTGCCCTGCCCGTCCCTTCCGTGCAGTACATATTGAAGGGAACGAAGTGCAGCAAGAAGCCCATCCATTTACTGAAATAAAAGAAGAAAAAATAGAAGTTGATGATTTTGGCTTCTAAGCATACATAGGCATATTTTATTATTCAAAAGGTAGTAAAGAATCTACTTTCTTTGTACAAAAGAGAGTAGGTTCTTCTTTTTTCATACCAATCGTTGAACATTTTTCCTCTATTTTCCTTTCTCCCTTCAATAAAATAACTAAATTCGTGCCGAACAATATGGAAGATTTTGACATGGAGGTAACTACTAATAATTGGTTCACAAAAAAATATCCGGTAGGTTATGCTTTGAGTGGGGGCTTTATAAAAGGTTTTGCTCACTTAGGTGTTATGCAGTCTTTGCTGGAACATGATATCAAACCTGATATACTTTCCGGCGTTAGTGCAGGTGCATTGGCAGGAGTATTTTATGCTGACGGTAATGAACCCCACAAAGTGCTTGACTATTTCTCGGGGCATAAGTTTCAGGACCTTACTAAATTAGTTATCCCCAAAGTAGGTTTATTTGAATTATGCGAATTCATCGACTTTCTGAAAACTAATCTGAAGGCGAAAAGAATGGAAGATTTACAGGTACCGCTGATTATCACTGCCACAGATTTGGATCATGGGCGTCTTGTACATTTTCATAAAGGCGATATTGCAGAACGCGTGGCAGCATCTTGTTGCATGCCCGTATTGTTCGCCCCTGTCAATATAGAGGGCACTCACTATGTAGATGGCGGACTATTGATGAATCTGCCGGTGACCACCATCCGGCGTATATGCGAAAAGGTAGTAGCAGTAAATGTCAGTCCTCTGATGGCTACGAAATATAAAATGAATATTGTGAGTATCGCTTTGCGATCTTATAATTTCATGTTCCGTTCCAACAGTTTTGCCGAACGCGAAAAGGCTGATTTATTAGTAGAGCCTTACAATCTGGAAGGTTATAGTAATACGGAACTGGAAAAAGCAGAAGAAATTTTCATGCAAGGTTATAATACCGCCAATGATGTTTTGAAACGGCTTTTAGTGGATAAGGGCAGCATCTGGAAAGAAAAAGAATAAGAAAATAACCATACTCTAAATAGTAAAGAAATGAACGACGAAAACAAACTAATAATTTATCAAGTGTTTACCCGATTATTCGGAAACAACAATAACCACTGTATCAATAACGGAAGCATATCAGAAAATGGATGTGGCAAGATGGCGGATTTTACAGCAAAAGCATTAAATGAAATAAAGAAATTAGGTGTCACTCACATTTGGTATACAGGAATCATTGAACATGCTACTCAAACTGACTATCGCCGGTATAATATTTGTCCCGACCATCCGGCTATTGTGAAAGGAAAAGCCGGTTCACCATACGCCATCAAAGATTATTATGACGTAGACCCGGATTTGGCAAAAGATGTTCCGGAACGAATGAAAGAGTTTGAAAACTTGATACAACGTACCCACCGCAGTGGTTTGAAAGTTATTATTGATTTTGTTCCCAACCATGTAGCCCGCCAGTATCACTCAGATACCCAACCTGATGGTACATCACAATTGGGCGCTAATGATGATACAAATTATGCATTCAGCCCGTATAACAATTTCTACTACATTCCTCAGTCGGAATTGCACGGACAGTTTGACATGAAAGCCTCTGCTACCGAACCTTATAAAGAGTTTCCCGCTAAAGCAACGGGAAACAATCGTTTCGATGCTTATCCCAACATCTGTGATTGGTATGAAACCGTAAAACTGAATTATGGAGTTGATTATCAAAATGGAGGAACTTGCCACTTCAGCCCTATTCCGGATACATGGAATAAGATGCTGGATATTATGTTGTTCTGGGCAGAAAAAAACATTGACGGATTTCGTTGCGATATGGCAGAAATGGTTCCTGTTGAATTTTGGGAATGGGCCATTCCACAAGTAAAAGAAAAGTATCCTTCCCTCCTATTCATTGCAGAGGTTTATAATCCAAAAGAATATAACAATTATTTGTTCCGTGGCAAGTTCGACTACTTATATGACAAGGTAGGACTTTATGATACGCTCCGTGCAATAGTTTGCGGAAATGAATCGGCAACCGCTATCAGCCGTTCTTGGCAAAGCTTAGGTGGTACTGAAAAACGTATGCTGAATTTCCTTGAAAACCACGATGAACAGCGCATAGCTTCCGACTTCTTTGCCGGCAATCCGCGTAAAGCCATTCCTGCATTGATTGTATCGGCTTGCATGAATACCAACCCTATGATGATTTACTTTGGTCAGGAATTTGGTGAACTCGGAATGGACAGCGAAGGTTTCAGCGGCAGAGACGGACGCACTACAATTTTTGATTATTGGAGTGTAGATACAATCCGCCGTTGGCGTAACGGAGGTAAATTTGATGGAAAGATGCTGACGGAAGATCAAAAACATCTATATAATATCTATCAACGGATATTGACCCTTTGTAATGAAGAAAAGGCGATTTCAGAAGGTGATTTCTTCGACTTGATGTATGCTAATACCAACGGCTGGCGTTTCAATGAACATAAACAATATACATTCTTACGTAAGTATGGAAGGGATTTACTGCTTTTCGTTGTAAACTTCGATCATATTTCTGTAGATCTTGCCATCAATATCCCCTCCCATGCTTTTGACTTTTTGCAAATACCGCAGATGGATCAATATAAGGCAGTGGATTTGCTTACCGGAAAAAGTGAAAATATCAGTTTATTACCTTATAAAGCCACAGATGTTTCGGTTGAAGGATATAGCGGAAAAATTTTGAAGATAAAATTATAGAACTATATATTTGTTATAATGAAGCGAAGAATTTACTTTCCTAAGTTTGGCTAAAAGAAAGATTTCTTCGCTTCATTATATCACATACTATTCTTTTCCCTCTAACTTCTCTTTAAGACGATACAACCGGGTTATAGCCGGATTGTAAAAATCATCCGGATAATGCACTTTTATATCGCTTAAATTAGCGTGGACATATCGTTTCACATTCACAATGTTTTCTGAATCACTTAAAACTATCTGTTGTGGGAAAGTTGTTGCTTTAGCCCACTCTATCAGCGCATTAATGCTCTCTTCATCATATTTATACTCTTCCATATTTCACATATTTTCTTGCAAAGATATAACAATTGCTAAAGTTATCCTTGCATGGGCGAACAAAATCCCTAGGTACTGTGTTATATATCTGTGTTTTTCATAGTATTAGATATAAGATTAATTAAAGGAGACGTACCCGCTTGTGATAAGTAAGTACATCAAAGAACAGAAGCGTCTGTTTGATTGATAAATGTGTAAGGAGCATCGGTTTACCAGAGCCGATGCTTTTTTTTACCCTTCTTTGTAGCATGTTAGAAATATTATCCGTAAATTTGGCAGATAATAAGGAAAAAATATGATATGAACATCCCTGTTATATTCCAATTCTTAAAAGAACTGTCCGCAAACAATAACCGTGAATGGTTTAATGCGCACCGGGAACAATACGAGACGGCCCGTAACGAGTTTGAAAACTTGTTAACAGTAATCATTTCACGTATTTCTCTGTTTGATGAAAGCATTCGAGGCATAGAAGCCAAAGACTGTACGTACCGGATTTATCGGGATACACGGTTCTCGGAAGATAAAACCCCATATAAAACACATTTTGGAGGTTATATCAATGCTAAAGGAAAAAAATCCGATCATTGTGGATATTACGTTCATTTACAACCGGGAAATAACCTGTTGGCAGGAGGAAGTTATTGCCCTCCCTCTCCTATATTGAAGGCATTACGCCAAGCTGTATATGACAATATAGATGAATTTCGTAGTATTGTCGAAGATCCGACTTTCAAACAATATTTTCCCATTATTGGAGAAAACTTCCTAAAAACAGCTCCGAAAGGATTTCCCAAAGATTATCCGTATCTAAAGTATTTGCAATGCAAAGAATATACAGTATCTTGTTATCAGCCTGACAGTTTTTTCCTTGCACCGGATTTTTTGGATCGTACGGATGAAATCTTCAAGCAGATGAAGCGATTCTCTGATTTTGTAAATTACACAATAGACGACTTTGAATAATTACCTAATAATAACTAACTTAAAACATTCTGATTATGGTAGTAGACAGACTCGAAAACATTGAAAAATATGTTTCGTTGAATCCTTTATTCGCGCAAGCCATTGATTTTTTGAAATCACACGACTTAAATACATTAGAAATTGGTAAAACTGAATTAAAAGGCAAAGACTTGTTAGTGAATGTAGCCCAAACTAAGCCAAAAGCTAAAGAAGATGCCAAACTGGAAACACACAAAGATTTTATAGACATACAGATACCTCTCTCTGGGACAGAAATTATGGGATATACAGCTGCTAAAGACTGTGTACCTGCCAATGCTCTTTACAATGTAGAAAAAGATATCACTTTTTTTGAAGGACTGGCTGAAAGCTATATTGAAGTAAAGCCTGGAATGTTCGCAATATTTTTCCCACAAGACGGACATGCACCCGGTATCACTCCTGATGGTGTGAAGAAAGTGATCGTGAAAGTAAAAGCATAAATATATCAAATCCCAAAAAACTCATCCTATTATGGAAACATTGAATTTGATTAAAAATGATCCTTGGTTGGAGCCTTTTGCTGATGCCATTAAGGGACGCCATCAACATGTTGTTGAGAAAGAAGCTGAACTGACCAATAAAGGAAAGAAAACATTGTCTGATTTTGCTACCGGATATCTTTATTTCGGTCTGCATCGGACTGAAGATGGTTGGATATTCCGTGAATGGGCACCTAATGCCACTCAGATATTCCTTGTTGGAACCTTTAATGGTTGGAAAGAAGAGAAAAAGTATGGCCTTAAACGCAAAACAAATGGTAATTGGGAAATCAAACTCCCAGCCGATGCCATGAAACATGGAGACCTGTACAAACTGATGGTACACTGGGATGGCGGTTGTGGTGAACGTATTCCTGCATGGACTACTCGCGTAATACAGGACGAACAAACTAAGATATTCAGTGCACAGGTATGGGCACCGGAAAAACCATACAAAATGAAGAAACGGAACTTCAAACCGGCTACTGATCCGTTGTTGATTTATGAATGCCATATAGGTATGGCACAGCAGGAAGAAAAGGTAGGTAGTTATAAGGAGTTTCAGGAAAAAATTCTTCCACGTATTGCTAAAGACGGATACAACTGCATACAGATTATGGCTATACAAGAGCACCCCTATTATGGTAGCTTCGGATATCATGTATCTAGTTTCTTTGCGGCATCATCCCGTTTCGGCACTCCTGAAGAATTGAAAGAACTTATTGATACTGCTCACGGAATGGGAATTGCAGTTATTATGGATATCGTACATTCTCATGCTGTGAAAAATGAAGTGGAAGGTCTGGGGAATTTTGCCGGTGATCCAAATCAATATTTCTATCCGGGCGGACGTCGTGAGCATCCGGCTTGGGATTCTCTTTGCTTTGATTACGGAAAGAACGAAGTCATTCATTTCTTGTTGTCTAACTGTAAATTCTGGATGGAAGAATATCATTTTGACGGTTTCCGTTTTGATGGTGTCACTTCAATGTTATATTATAGTCACGGCTTGGGTGAGGCATTCTGTAATTATGGAGATTATTTCAATGGACATCAGGATGATAATGCCATTTGCTACTTGACACTTGCCAATCGTTTGATTCATCAAGTCAATCCAAAGGCTATCACTATTGCCGAAGAAGTATCAGGTATGCCCGGTTTGGCTGCTAAATATGAAGATGGTGGTTACGGTTTTGATTACCGAATGGCAATGAATATTCCTGACTACTGGATTAAAACCATTAAAGAAAAGATAGATGAGGACTGGAAGCCCTCCAGCATGTTTTGGGAAGTAACCAATCGTCGCCAAGACGAAAAGACTATTTCTTATGCAGAAAGTCACGATCAGGCATTAGTGGGTGATAAGACGATTATTTTCCGTCTGATTGATGCCGATATGTATTGGCACATGCAGAAAGGAGACGAAAATTACACCGTAACTCGTGGTATTGCCCTCCACAAGATGATTAGACTGCTAACGGCAAGTACAATCAATGGTGGATACTTAAATTTCATGGGTAATGAGTTCGGACATCCGGAATGGATAGACTTCCCTCGAGAAGGTAATGGCTGGTCTTGCAAATATGCCCGTCGTCAATGGGACTTGGTTGATAATCAAAATCTGACTTATCATTATATGGGAGATTTTGATGCTGCTATGCTAAGTGTCATCAAAAGCGTTAAGAATTTCCAAGCTACCTCTGTTCAGGAAATATGGCACAACGATGGAGACCAGGTATTTGCGTATATGCGGAAAGATTTAGTGTTTGTATTCAACTTTAATCCAAAGCAATCTTTCACAGATTATGGTTTCCTTGTTCCTGCTGGAAGTTATGAAGTTATTCTGAATACAGATAATCCAGTCTTTGGTGGTAATGGACTTACTGACGATACAATTAAGCATTTCACGATTTCCGATCCATTGTATAAAAAGGAAAAGAAAGAATGGCTGAAACTTTATATTCCGGCACGTACGGCAGTTGTGTTGAGAAAGACAAAATAAATTAAGTACAAAAAAAGAAAGGCAGGTATTTTCGATATTACCTGCCTTTTCTTTTGTATTAACTTAACTTTTATTTCAATTGTGAATCAATAAAGTTCAACATTGTTTTAGCATTATCCATCATTTTCTTTTGAGCCGGTTTATCAGCAGAAAGCAAAGGTATGAGTTTATCCAGATATTCTTTAGCTTCCTTGAATTCTACTTTAGCTTTCTCTGCATCAGTCTTTAATGTATTGGCTCCCTGGCTATAATACAATGAACCTAAACTATTTAAAGCATTAATATTTTCAGGTTGGATTGCAATAGCTTGTTTGAAAGCCTCTTCCGCCTCATTAATCTTCTTTGCTCTCTGTGCCAAAATACCTTGGTTTACATAATAAGTGGCATACAGCTTGGTCAAAGTCTTATTACCGGGATTTGCTTCCAATCCTTCTTTCAAAGTGGCAACATACTCATCATTTTTCTTCAAGTCTTTCAATGCACCGGCTTTTCCAATATAAGCATTTGCCAAATTATATTTTTTTTGTACGGCAATATCGAAATATTTCAACGCTTCAGCCGGTTTCTTAATTTTGTCGGCACAAACGCCGCAATTAAAAGCAATAACAGAGTCTTGATTGTTGGTTTGTGTAAGATAAGTACTGAATTTCGTGTATGCTTCTTGATAATTCTTAGCCTCAAGAGCGGCTTTACCTTCGTTGACCAATTGGGCAGGGTCAGCATTCTGCGCAAAGAAGTTAGTTGCTGCACAACACAGTGCAAGAAATAAGATTAATTTTTTCATTGCTTTATTTATTTTAAAAGTTGATATTTCAAAGTTAGCGGGCTATTGCATAGCAACAAAACCTTTTTACCTTTTTTGAGATTTTTACGAGAGTAGTAACATGTGTTATTTTACGTAAACTCTGATTATTCCTAAATATTCCACTAATATAGCCATACTATATTCTTATTTTATTCAGTCTTCTTAATCATCTAAAGTTTTGTCATTCAATACTTCATCAATTCTACTCTAAAGAAGCTAAACAGTTTATCTACCAGATAAGAATATTTTTTATATATAAATATTTGCAGTTTTCACAAAAAAGCGTACCTTTGCACCGCAATTAAGGCTGGTTCCGTAGCTCAGCTGGATAGAGCAACGCCCTTCTAAGGCGTGGGTCAAGCGTTCGAATCGCTTCGGAATCACATTTGAAAGGGGCTATAAATCAACAAGTTATAGTCCCTTTTTCTTTAGAGCTTATTGAATTATAGATTAAAAAAAAGGATTTTTAGTCCACCTATGGACTAAATCACTTATCCAAAACTTATCCTTTAATTTTAATCTATTATGGCAACTCTCAAATTAACAATTTTCAAGGCAAAAGTATTAAAGGATGGCAGGCATAAAATCAGAGTAGCCGTTTGCCATAAACAGGAAACCTGTTATATTGTGACAAGGTTTATTGTAGATAACTTATCCCAATTCAAAAACGGTCAAGTCGTTAAGCGACCGGATGCGGCAGTCATAAACACTAAGTTACGCAACATTTTGAATGAATATCAAGAAAAGCTTGACAGCATCAAGTGTATTCAAATGTACGACAGCAAGCAACTACGGGAAATACTTGTAAACAGTACACCGGTAGGACAAACGGCATCGACATTTCAAGCTGTATCTCAAGCGTACATCAGCGAGCTTATCGAGGACGGACGTGAAAATTACGCCAAGTTACTTGAACGGAATTGCAGGTACTTTACTGAATTTACAAAAGGAGAATTCTTATTATCTGAAATCACACCGGAGATTATCAGTAACTACGACCGATTTCTGCGAAACAACAAAAAAGTAGGAGAAACAACGATCAGCATGATGATGTCCCGCACTAGAACAATTATCAATCGTGGAATTAAAAAACAATTGGTTAAATATGATGTGAATCCATTTGCTTATTACTCTATTAAAAGTTCTCCTGTTAGAGAAGTCGATATAACAGTAGAAAACTTAATGAAGATAAAAAACTACACGCCAAAAGAAAAAAGACTGCGCGTAGCAAGAGACTTGTTTATGCTATCATTTTATCTTGGTGGAATCAACTTGGCAGACTTACTTAATATTGATTTCAAAAAAACGGAGGTGATAGATTACGTCAGAAAGAAAGCACGCAACCTAAAACAAGGAGAACAGCGGATAATCATTCCGATTCCAGATGCAGCGAAATCGATAATAAATAATTGGATAAATAGAAATACGGGAAAACTTGATTTTGGTTATAAGTTCACCTACTCAAATTTCTATCGATATCTAACACGAAACATAAATCTTTTAGCGGAGAATCTAAACATCAATCAAAAGGTTGTTTACTACTCCGCCCGCAAAACCTTCGCCCAGTTTGCATCAGAACTCGGAATACCGGATGGAGTGATAGACTACTGCCTTGGCCACTCGGACAAAAGCAAGGGTATCATAAGGTACTACACAAAAGTGAAGCAGAAGCAAGCGGAGATAGCAATCAACAGGGTGATTGATTATGTGAATAACCCGGAGAAGTACCAGGAGTACATAGAAATGAGGGCGGATATTATGATGATGAAAGGGTAGTTCAGGCTACCCTCTCCCACCCTAATTACTAATCATCGATTCCCTGTTATCCATGTTAATAATTTCCAAACTGGGTATATAAATTACATTAGGAGCGTGAGAAATTTCCAGTTTAGCGTAATTAATTTTCACAAAAGCGGTATTTGTTGCCAGTGAGTATATAATTTCCCTCAAATATTATATTAATCTCCTCTTAGATTTATTTTTGTATATGCGTGCATACATGTGCGCATTGCATTGACTAATTACTGTAAATTCTAATAAAGAAGCAGACAATATAATATTTACTTCAAATATACACCAACTAAATTATCTACATTTCAATCATAGAGGTTGGTTGTAATTCAAAGATTGACCAGTCATATCTATTGTATAACTAAAATTATCTCCAGGGTTGTTTAGACACAAATTCTTAGAGTTAATTTCAAACGATGGCCAATCGCCTGTAGTATTCTGCCCACCATCCTGTTTGAATATATTATCAGCAGTTGAACCACCTCCCATTGCTGCACTTAAAATATGTCCTCTTTGATATTCTCTATCAGCCCAATTAATAGTTCTTGATCGATGTGTAACCGGAGCGGCACCTGCAGGATGATGGGTTATAAATGCTCGATAATTTTGTACTCCTGTTATTCCCCTATTACCTGCTTGAGCTCCGCCAGCAAAAGTATTACCTAAACCTGTATATTCTACTTGATAATGTTTACCTGTTTGTATTTTTATATTTTGTGCTGGAACCAATTGTATCACATCACTCTTCTTTTCTTGAATAGCACCAATCAACGATGTCTGAAGTATATTTAGTGGCCTATTATCTACAATTCCTTTCAACTGCCTGCCCCCTCCATTATAAGCAATAGCTCTACTCAATTGATTCCTTTGTTCCCTACCATATTCTCCCATATCACATAGATTTAAAATAATGGATAAAGATAGGCAATAAGCATCTATTTTCAAAAAGAAGTTTCTGAATGACGGAAATCGGGATATGAACGACAGAAAAGAGGGGGTGAACGGAAAAAGGCAGCTTATTGGGCTACCTTTTCGCAATTTTTTTTAACCGATAAAGTCGAATTATAGCCGGACTATAAAATTCATCTAGATAATGCAGTTTGATGTCGTCGATATTAACCCGAATATAGATTTTCGTATCATTTATACCCTCTTGGGTAATTATTAATAACAAGTTATATTTTTAAAATAAAATCTCGTTGTGGAACAAACATCATCTTTTTTACAGGGAACTTCTCAACATAGGTTTTATCAACTTTTACAAATTGAAAAGGGTATCCTACATGGTGATCCATCAATGATATCTCATTAAGACTGTTAAATGCCCATCTATCCATCTGAATTTTCCCTCTATCCTGAGTAATAAGTCTATTATAATTTGTCATAGCTACATATTGTACTAATGCCGTATTAGAACCTGCAAAATACTTATTTCCTTTATCTTGGAGCAAAAATGGAGTAAAATTATTAATAGAACTAAGTCCACAAATAAAGCCTTTACCATCTTCTACATTTCTTCCTGCAAGAAGTGCATAAAGAGGAATTTTATGTCCAGGATAATCTTGCAAGGACTGAATATAAGCTTCTGAAAAGACTTTAACAGTTATTTGTACCAAATCATTATAATTCATTAAATCACCTTGAACTATATCTTGGACCTTTTCTCTAGCTTGATGCCCAATTGTTCCTAATCCTCCAGTAGCAATAGCAGTATAATTATTTAATTTATGTATTTTCTTTACTATTTTATCTTCCGGCATATCAGTTTTAACATCTGTACGCCTTGTATCAGCTGCAAGAAAGGCTCCATCAGCCAAACAAATTCCAAGGTAAGCACTCATAATATACTATTTTATTACACCACAAATATACTCACAAAAAAAGAATATCCGTATTTAATATCACCAAAAAAATAAATTATAACTCACCCCAACTCCCATATAAAAACCGCCCGGATACCCATACCCAGCCTGCAATCCAAGCCCCCAACGCTTCTTCTTCGGCTTGATAGCGACTGGGTGATAGATATCATTCGTTACCGTTTGATAAACAGTTCTCGGATAAACCTCTATACTATCCAATCTTGGACGGTACCCGCTAACCCATGCACGATAAAGACTGTCCTCATAGTAAGCCTGTTCCCGCATGACTACCGTATCACCGATATGGATAGTATCACTCGTGAACCGGAAGAACACCGCTATCGGTGCAGAGATAAGTAGCGTATCAACCTTGACAACCGTCTTTACCTTCGTCTCGGTACGTATTTCCATCGGCAAAGGCTCATGCGGGTGGAACCAAATGCCCGCACAAGCGATTACCAACAATACAACTAATATCCAAGGTAGCCTTTTCATAACTTCAGTATTTGATTCCTGTTCTTACCATCCGCCTTATAGCTGACATGTACCCAAGCGAAGTTGCTCTCATCAATCAACTGGTCGAAAGGCAGGTTCTTGCGGATGTACTCAAACAAGAGCTTGTTTTGCTGCCTGTCCCCGGTATCAATGTCAGCCGCCTGACCGCTCATGTGTTGGCTGGTAGCAGAACCGCCTACGGCTTTGTTCAATGCCGGACAACGGTAGCCGCTATTGACGGAGATAGGTTTACCATACCACTCACGCAGCGGGTCGAGTACGTTTTCTACCAATGCGGCCAGACTGACCGCTACTCCACTATCACACCGGTTGTTTATTTTCAGACGGTTTGCAGTCGTTGACTTGCAGAGTTCCTCAATTGTAAAATACTTCATTTCTCATCCTCCTTATTTTAAATTAGTAATCACTTGGCGGCTGCCGGTTCCCACATCCCCGGACATCACACCGTTTCATTTCAGCTTCCTTCAGCTTCAGTTCAACCTCATGCCGTTTATGGACCTCCTCCAAATGGGAAGCCTGTTCCTGCCGGAGTTCAACATAAAGCGCGTCTATCTTCGTGTCACGTTGGGCGACGCGTTCCTCCAACCAGGCAACCTGTTTACGCTCGTTCTCATTTTCGGCCGCATCAGCGGCGGCATCTTCCTTACGGGCATTCGTCTTGCGGTTCACCCAGAAGGTTATACCCCACCGGATGGCTTCAACCCCGCCAAGGGCGCTGAGTATGGCCAGCCAATCATTTACTCCCATATACTTTTCTTATTAATATTATTAAATCCTACCATACTTATTATGAGCAGAACTAAATTATTTATTTCATACGATTTAACCACAATAGAATAAATTCCACACGCTGCCGTCACTAACCATCATTAGAGCAGGTCCGGTACCCCAACTAAAACCTGTTGATATCTGCCAATCATTGGACCCGCGAAAATTACTTCCGGTAAAAGTCACATTTCCGGAAGTAATCTTTATATAATATATCTTACCGGAACAATTAGATGCGGAAGGCATTGTAACCGTTATGTTGCCACTTGGAGTAAACCTGAGAAAATCATCATTGGATTGGATAGCACAAGACGAGGTTATAAAACGTACATTCATACGCATGCCTTGAATAAACGATGACTCACCATTATCCGTGTGCAGTTCTGCATTCCCATAACTTTGTATCGCCTTACACATCCCACCATTTGCTTTAACATAAACGCCTACAGAGCCATCCCCGTAGCCTTGGATATCAAGGGCGTTAATACCGTCACCACGGATTTTACACATGGCAGAGGTGGTCGGGCTGTTTATTTTAAAGTATTTAGAATTTTTCTTTTCTATTTCAATGCTCGCTTTGGGTTCATCGCTGACGTTTGTCAAGACATTGTTAACGATATCAAAAGCACCGATTCTGCCACCGGACAGGTTGAAATGTTCGGCAACCAGTTCGGTGGTCTTTATCATTCTCGCAAGCAAAGCGGTGGTCATAATCGCTTCGGACTCTATCAAGGCAGTATTAATCTTACCGCCATCGATTATTGTCTCGCCACCCCGTGCGGCACTTTCCAAAGAGGGATAATCGGGATAGCCGAGACTTCTGGCCAAATCATCCTTGACGGCAGTGGAAAGTCCGTCGGCGTGAGTTTTCGCACCATCAGAATACTCCCTCAGCTTGTCTTGTATAGCCTTGTTGGCGGATTCCACTGCGGTATTGAAACCGGCATAAGCCGAGTTAAAGGCGGAAAACTTGCTATCCACATCTTTTTTCTCCGGCACAGTGGTCTTGCCGTCGGCAATAGCGGTATTGATGGAGGAAATAAGGTTGCTTATTGCACCCATCAGCGTTACCTTGGCGTTAAGCAAGTCGGTTTTCGGTGTACCGTCAAGATAAGTATTCAAATACAGCTTGTTATAGGTGGCTTCAATGGCTGATTTCGTGGCATTGACCGTATTGATGTATTTCTCTATCGCCCTTGCTTCGGACTCTTCTATAATACCGTCGGCAAATGCGCCATAAACAGAACCGCTTAAATCAGCTACGGCCTTGTTGGCTTCACCAGCACTATTTGCAGCATCAGAAGCGGCTTTGGCCGCATCCTGCGCTTCCTTCAATGCAGCATCGGAGTATCCTTTCAGAGTGTCCTGTATAGCCTTGTTGGCAGTTTCTATCGCTTGGGACAAGGAGGAACAGGAGTTGTTGAATTCCGAATATCTACCATCAACATTTTGTTTCTCACCTACTGTGGTCTTACCATCGGCAATGGCATCGTTGATGGCGGCAATCAGCTTGTCAACGGAACCGGAAAAGGTTATCTTGGCGTTGAGCAAGTCAGTTTTCGCAGTACCGGAAAGATAGGTGTTGGAATACAGCTTGCCATAAGCGGCTTCCATGTCGGCTTTGGTGGACTCCACCACGTTGATATACTTTTCAATCGCCCTTGCTTCAGCTTCAGTGACAATACCGTCGGCAAAAGCGCCATCAACATACGCGTTAAGGTCTGAAACGGATTTGTTGGCATTACCGGCGGCAATACCGGCATTGTCAGCCGACAACCGCGCATCAGATATCGCCCGGCTGACCTCCGGCCATTCCTCAAGGTTCTCCAAGCCCGATGAACCGGAAGAGAAACTTATCTTGCCGCCGATTATCCCTTTAAGCAAGTCAAAATAGGTATTGCCGTCAGAAGAGACAATCTTGTCGGCAGTGACACGTCCGGGAAGTATCTCAGTAAAGCCGTACAACGTGGCAAAGCTTCTCCCGCTTCCATCCTCGCTGTTAAGGATACCCACAAGCAAGTGGTAGTAACCGGGGACCTGTTCCAATGCGATGGCAGCCTCACTCAATAAAAATATCCCGGCTTGGTTGTCCTTGCCACACTTGGCGTAAAGGTAGAATTTCTTTTCAGGCTCCACCAAAGAAGGTGAGTCATACCCTGCCATATCCCAGAATTTGTAATCACCGGCGGCATGGGCGTTCCTTATTTCGGTTATACCCAGTGTCATGTGCTGGATGATACCTGCCGGGACATGCAATACCTTCGTGCTTGGATTGTAGGTTACCTCGTGGTTTACAACGGCCGGGCTTGTCCTTGAGCTGACGAAACGGTATTGCAAGCTTTCATCACCAACGAGCATCTGCATCGTGGCAACCGTGACGGGATTGATTGCACCGGAGAAATTGAGTAAACTGCCGGCAAGCATTTCCATTGTCTCCCTGGCATCACGGAAGTAACGCTTCGTGAATTGCCGGGCCTTCTTATGGTTTTCATCAACGGTCACCTCATTTGTTTCTATTTTGTTCAACTCGCCGATTATGGAGGTACCTACCGGGGAATTGGAAAGCTCGATTTCGGGGCTGTACGGGTTGTTCACGTATCTCTTTATGCCGGTCATGCGGATAAGGGAGCCTTCGGGGTGAAATTGGTTGTCTGTGAAGTTGACGAAACCACCCAGGACTATCTTCCCACCAATTTGTAACCAACGCTTCTTTGCCCAGATACCGTCCAATGTACCGGTGAAAGTAAATTTCTTGTCTTCATGCCCATAGAGATACTTGACGGCTTCCTTGAAGACTTCCCAGGACGCGCCCGTCTTAGTTGCATTGTCACAAATATAGGCTTCGGGCAACTGGATGCCGAACACGGCGTACTTGTCGCCCACTTTCGGCATCCATACACCACCATCCGGCATGGTAATACCGTCTATCTCCTGGGAGACAAGTTTAAATCTACGTTCGCTGTGGACGTATCCGGTGAGCTTGGCATCCGTCTGTTCAAGGTCAAACTCCTTCCCGGCAAACATACCGGACTGAAAGATGATTGTGGCTTTCTCACCGTCTATCCGGTACTGCGAAAAATCCAAACCTGCCGGAATATCCTTGTCCTTGAAGTCATAGAACGTATTGCCTTTTTCCGTAACCTTGATTACCTCGCTGACCGTTCCTACACGTGAGGGGTAGATTTCCGTACAATCCAGGCTATCCTCTTTGGCAGTAGTAAGTTCCCGATCGGCACGCATGACAGAAGCACCGTATTCATCAGTCTTATAAATTCGTGCTTGGGAAGTATCGAAACCCTCTTCATCCTCAAAGTAAGTGCCGTCAAAGCGGATAGTTTGGGACTTGGGCATCAATAGCTCCTTTGCACCGTACTTGGAGTAGTCGATGTTACGGTCAGTAGTTTCTACCAGGATGATTTCGGGAGGGATGGCTCCGGACTCACGGCCGACACCCACTTTAAAACCGTGACCTTTACCGTAAGACAAAGTAAGCGGGGTGTCTTTGTTGTATTCCACTTTCCGAAGATGAATCGTTTTCTCGATATGCTTAACGGGCTGCCCGTTAACAATCTTCTCTTTCTCCTGCTCCGTTATCTGCCATTCGGTCTCGTAAGTCTCAGCAAGCTGGTTCAAACCATCCAAACAAACGGTATGGTTGTAGTTTATCAGCTTCTCAGTGCCATCGATACATTCACCGATTACCCAGCCGGAAGAACGCCTGTTCAGGTTGTCGATTATCAGTTTGAGGTGTTCTTTCGGTTTGGCCGTATAGGGGAACTTGATACGGTTGTCCACAGTATTGCGTATCTTCCAAAGTTCCGTATCGGCTTTGGAGGTCTCAAGGAGAATAGTATATTCATAGTTACGCTCACCGTTCTTCTTGAAATTGCTTTCTTTCTTGAGGGAATACCGCTTGCCGTGGAACTCGCACCATGAGCCTATGGGGATATCAAGGTAACCGGGATGGGAAAAATACAAAGTCAGTGTATCCTCCCCCATTATGGATTCATAGGAATAGCTGCCGTCACCCGTAAGAAGGTCCATGGTATCGTTTCCGTCATGTATAGTTATCATATTCTAAAATATAAATTGTACTTTAAATCTTTCCGTAATAACGGAACCAGGCAAACCATTTCCGTTCCTTGAAGTAGCATCCGCACCCTTGGTTAATCCTGGCTTCACGCTCGAACGGTACCGAATTGTAAGCCTTATGGTTGATTGCAACCATCCCTTTACCCCAATCCGTAAACAGGTGGCGGGCGAAGCCGGACAGCCATTCACCAAGGTAAAGCAGGTAATAGAATACAGGAATGAGCAACAGCCACAGCCATGAGGATGATACACACAGGGGCAATGAGGGCAATAGACCCAGCAGCATGCACTCGGCATACTGTAGCTGGTGTATTTGTTCATGTGTCTCCGTATCCAAGGATAGGCGGGAGTGTCTCGTCAGGATAAAACCGAAAAGCATGATGGTCGAATAACCGTCAAACAATATCAATCCGGCTAATTTGTTGTTGTAGTAAATTGTTTTCATGTTGATTATATATGTTCTATAAATGCGGATAAATGAGAAATAGACATGAATGTATTGGCGGGTAATTCAACCAGCCCTACCCTGCTGCCCGTTGTGACATCCACTAATAAAACACTGTAAGAAATACCATAGGTGCACATCATGGCTACCACATTATCTTTATTGGTAGCGTCAATATCCACCCCATAATAATATTTAAGTACCCCGGACTCAAAATACAGCAAAGAACAAGAAATATCATTGGCGCTGCCGGTCTTAAGGATGGCAGGGGTACTTGCATAGCCTGCCAGTAATACCATATCCTTATAGCGTTTGAGCCTAAAGGTTGCTGACGTTTTTGAATAGCCATATACTTTTTTATTTAAACTGTTTCCGGATGATGGGGAAACGATACAGCAAGTGAGTGATGCGGTGTTTGTCCTTTCCATGGTAAATGTGTTACTGCTTTTGTCATAGATGGCATGTGCGGCATGAATACATGCGCAAGGACTCTTGAAGAATCCCCCAATCCCGCTGTCTTCAAAGGCTCCAGTATCTTCATTTATATATGAGAAAGTTCCCGGTCCGGGTGTATAAAACCTATCAGCATTCTTATCGTAGCCATAAAATCGCGGTATACATGTGCTACCGTTATAAGTCATCGAAACAGGTATAATATTGCCAGACCTGTTATATAAAAAGCCATCTTTATGGACAATCGCAAAAAAACGTCCATTCCCGTAATGCAGTCCATAGTAACTATTATTCACGTCCGGGGTATACAAAGTGTGATTACACAAAAATATCGTTTTAACCGGATGCATCCTTTTATCATACAGGTATATGCTGAAATCATAATTGGTACCGGACTTCTTGGCGCCAAGGATAGCAATCTGGTTTCCCAAATTAAGCTCATCGAGTATCAGGTAATCCAATTCATGGATTGTCTTCGTACCGAAAGAATCGGTAGCAGCATCATAGATAATTTCTGATATGTGGTTCCCGGCAAAAGCATAAGTGTGCTTGCTTTTCTCCCAGACAAGGGTATTACCCTGATAGACCCGGTTTATTGGGGCGTTGCCCAAATACATGTTTGAAACCGTGACATTGCCTAACTTTAAATCTGCCATATCCTTTAATTTTAATCTGTTATGATGTATATCGTTGACGCGTTCTTAGACATTGAATCGTATTGGGATTGGGTGACATGCTGGATATGGAACCCATCGACGGTATCGGCATTGTAGCTCGTATCCCCCTTGTCGCCCTTGGGACCTTGGGGTCCGGTAGCACCGGTATCACCTTTTACTCCTTGAATACCTTGGGCGCCGGTATCCCCTTTATCTCCTTTATCTCCTTTATCTCCCTTGTCGCCTTTGGGACCTTGAACTCCTTGTGTCCCCTGTGCACCGGTCGCACCCTTGGGTCCTTGGGCGCCGGTATCGCCTTTGTCACCCTTGTCACCCTTTTCACCTTTCAAATTGGAAGAAGATGTACCGAAAGCGGAAGTGACGGTAAGCGTAGTGCCATTCCAGTAATGGAAACAAGATACCCCATCAGTACCAGGCACTCCATTATCACCCTTATCACCCTTGGGACCTTGGGGACCAGTTGCGCCCGTAGCGCCTTTGTCGCCTTGGATGCCCTGAGGACCGGTATCGCCCTTGTCACCCTTGGGTAAAACCATGTTAAGCTTGAACTTCGGATTTCCGTCACCGTCAACCCCATCTTCAGACAAGGAAACGACAGGGGCAACACCCCTTGAAACAGTACCGACGGAGAATTGCGGGGTTTTACCTGTGAAGCCGACCGCACCGGACATGTCTACAAGGAAACTGTATGAGTACGTGGCATCCTCATTCATTACCTTGACATACAGCCGGGCATTATCAGGATTCTCCACATTGTCCGTATTGATTAGGACAAAGGAACCTTCGATGATATCAGGGTTATTGACATCAGCATTCATCGACTCAATGGACGGATAGGTCTTCCGTATGGCAAATGCGTCACCCTTGACAAAGATACCGGTCTTATTGTAAGATTTTGTGGCAAAGTCCCACTGGTATACATAGTTGTCGGCACCGATATAGGTAGGATGGCCGGCCACACTGGTTGCATTGTTTGTGGCCGTCTCGGACGCCTCTTTCAATGTGGAAAACTCCTCCACGCGGTCAGCCTCGGCAAGTACCCGCAACGATTCGGCATCCCTGCGGCCCTGCTCGGCTGTCTCACGCGCGGATTCGGCATTCATCCGGGCTGTCTCGTTACTTCCACGGGCGGATTCATTCGTCCCCCGGGTATCCTCGGTAGCGGCACGCTTTTTTTCCGCTTCCTGCCGGGCAAGTTCAGAGACAGAGCGGTCGGATTCGTTGGACTTACGGATATCCTCCGACACAATTCTTTTTTCTTCCGATGATTCCCTTGTGGATTCGGCAGCTTGCCGCCCCTGCTCTGAGGTTTCACGCGCGGCTTCCGATTTAGTCCGGGAAGCTTCTGCAACAACACGATTATCTTCGGCGGTACTCCTGTTCGTCTCGGCGGTATTGCGGGATGCTTCCGATTCCGAACGCTGCCGCTCTGCCAAGTTACGGGCATCCTCGGAAGAGGAACGCATGCTTTCAGCCTGTGTCCGTGAAGCCTCGGCATCCCGGCGCGCGAATTCGGATGCTCCCCGGTCATTCTCAGACGACTGTCGGACAGCTTCGTTAAAAACGCGTTCAGCTTCTTTGGTGACGCGTTCAGCTTCCGTAGTCTGGCGTCCCTGCTCGGCAGCCGCCCGCCGGATTTCCGATGTTTCGCGGGCTTCTTCCTTCCCCTCGACAGTAGCTTCCAACTGCCGCATGTCAGTAGTAGCGGAATTGGCATCACCCGTAGCCTTGAGCATATTATCCAATGCAGCCTGAACCTTCTCCAAGCCAAATTTAAGGCTCGTTTTGACACCGTTCACTATCCGGTACCCAATAGTGTAGAAGCCTTTCATGTCGCTGGCTTCATCCAACTCTGATATTCTTTTTTTCTTTAGTGGCATAACGCATTAATTTATTAAGTCAATATAAAATTCCCCATCTTCTGTTATTATGAATTCACCGGCTTCACTGGCGAGCAGGTATTCGGTATCTCCAAGCCGGAAGCAGGTGAACACGAGGGTAAGCGTGAACTCCCACCATATCCCCCCAAGAGGATTGAAACTCTCTGTCTTGCAACTCTTGTAGTAGCAGGGATAACCTTCAGACCATTCGTCGACATAAAATATACGTCCGGCATCTTTATACGCGTATCCTTCCTCATCGGTCTTTGAAGACAGCCTGGTCAGGTCATGCAGGAGGGCGTCACGGTTACGCCAGAAGGTTTCAAAGTCAGGGGCGCGCATTAGGCATTTCAGGTTAACGTCCTTGGTCTGGAACTTCACTTCCTTACCGTCATAGATGGCACCATCCTGGTACTTGAAGTTCTGAAGCAGGTTCTTCTTTACGGCGGGGGCTTTGAGTATCTCGGCATTCGTACCTTTGAGGATAAGCACGCCATACGCGGACAGGTCCACATCGTCCAGTTCGTAACCTTTCGGCAGTGGAATTGTGTTCACGGGCTCTTGGTAGACGTAACCGGACGGACGCGGGAAGTCATTGGCGAATGTGAACTTCGACCGCCGGGTATTGCCGTAAATCTCGAAGCTGTTCTGTGAGGAAAGCCTCAGCTTGAATGTCCTGCCCAGATGGGGGAAGTTAAAGTCATGGTAACTCATATCCGACAACAGGGCTACGAAGTTATTATACTTCCATTCGGAGAAAAAGCCGAACTCAAGGGTCAGTTCTTTGCTGTCAAGAGAAATGACAGACAAGTCGAACTCCTTGCCGTCATCTTCAGCCCAATCGTTACTGTCGGGCGTCTTGGAAGGCGGGAACGCTACTAGTTCACCGTAGTTACCTTGTAAAGTGGCGACGCCCAATTCGGTGAAGATGTCTTTTCCGTCTATGTAGAGTTGTCCTTTCATAATTAGTCCCTTCTTATTTTGGTGCCTTTAATTAGTATTGCGTTTATATCCTGCTTCATAGAATACATAAACTGCTTCATTTCCACAAGGTTGGAAGTATAGTTGGATATGTCGGACAAATGGGTTAAAGAGGTGTCTCGCATTGCTATAAGGGACTGCATCGTCTTGTCTATATTTGTCAGGCATGAAAGATTAGCCGTATGGTTGGCTATACTGTCTATACCGCTGACCATACGGTTCACATTCTCATTGATGGAAGAAGTATGAGCTTGCATCACAGCCAATCGGCCGTTGTTCTCATCCACCGAATCTTGGGAAGCGGTGGCAATACCTTTCTGTGAGGCTTTACGAGAAGATTCTGAATCAGACTCCCAACCAAAATCAGCCATCAACTTATCGCGTTCGGCAATCATGCTCTCTGTGAGTTGTTTCTGCATATCACGAAGTTTCTGCGCTTCGTCAGAAGAAAGTCCATCCTTACCATATTCAGACCAAGTATCATATAAATCCTGTATCTGGTCTTTGTATTTATTGGCAAGAAGGGACTCAAAGATTGCATTCTGCAAATATTTCTCAAAGTTATCGGCAAAGTCTTCATTGGTGCTGTCCAAGTCAGATAACAAATCAACGTATCCACTTCTAAACTCATCAAAGCTCATTCCGGTTACGGCTTCTTTCATCCGTTCGAGAACTTCTTTCGTCTGTTCGGCACCACTGATGATATTATCTAAGTGCTCCCGGAAATCACCGTCCAACCCAGCCCACATCTCGGGCATCTGTTCCCTTACTTTCTTCAGTTGCTCTTCAGAAGCGCCAAGCAGGGCACTGGTGATATCGTTATAGTTCCCGTTTTGGCTGACATATTTATAAAGTTCAGGAGCATATCCGCCCAGTCCTTTGTTTTGCCTGTATGCGATGGAGTGGGAACCGGCGCTGGCGCCTGATGACGCACGGGCACGCGCAAGATTTCGTTGTGCCTGCTGTGATTTATCTATAATATCAAGTGCTTCCTGTCCAGCTTTTAAAGCTTCACTACCGTAAGAGATATCAATATATTCTTTCTTCTTGTCTATGAGCTCATCCCAAACAGAGCTAAGGGTCTCATATTTGGCTTTCATGTCGTTATAATGGGAATAATCAGCTCCACCAAGACCAAACGCACCGAACGTTAGTGTATCAAGAATTCCACCAATAGCACCGGCCACATTTCCAAGAATATTACTGACGAAGCCATCCAATCCTTGTTTTTGAACACCTTCGAGTACGGAAAATATAGCTCCAACGATTCCACCAATCTTGCTTTCCGTTTCAGTGAAAATATCAACAATTCCACTGGCCAGATTTCCTATCTGTGATAAAGACATTTCAGAAGAACTACCAAGCTGCGTAATGGTATCAGCCAAAGTTATCAAATTTTGTTTGGTCTTATCCGCGCTCTTGGTTACATTGGTCTCTGCATTCTGGACATTCTTCTCGGCATTGTTTTTCTTTTTGAGGGCGGCTTCCTTCTCGGCATCAGTACCATTCTTAACAGCGTCATTGTACTCATCCTGCGCCTTCTTAAGTTCATCCTGCGCAATACGTAACGCGTCCAACTGTTCCGGCAAGTCACCAAGCAAACCGCCTTTGTCAATGATGGTACTTTGGATATTATTTAGAGACTCATCAATAACCTTTTTCTGGTCAACTGACATATTCTTGTATTCATCGGAGTTCTTGAACTCTTTCAGTTGCTTCTTGACCTGTTCAAGGGACTTCTTGGAAACCTTGCTTAAATCACCGAATACAAGCTCCCAGTTGATTTCCTGTTTGAGCTTGTCCATATTCAAAGAGGAAATCGATTCTTCCCACTCTTTCTGGAGGATATTCTTTTTCCCTAAATCGATTTCCTTGTCTATGGCATCCCTATATTTCTTGTCGATAGCTTCTTTCTTCTGGGAAAAAGTGCCATACTTCAAAAGGTACTCGTTCATGGACGCTTCACGTTGCTCCCACTCGTTAAGAACCTGTTTGGTTTTAGTATTCTCAATAATCTTATCGTGCTTAGATGTATCAACAGCGACGCCAGAAGAATTAAAAGTCCGTTTCTTGTAGCCTTTGGTTTGCTTGGCTTTCAATTCTTCTTCTGCGTCGAACTTCTCTTTCTCTGCCTGGATATAGGAGCGGATATAATCCTGCTTGCGGCGTTCAAGTTCCTGAATTTCTTTTTCATTGTTCAATTCACGTTGAGCCTGCTCTTTCTCAAACCCGTCGGACATGGCATCAATCTTGGATTGGGATAGTTGTTTTTCCAAATCCTCGGCTTGACGCTTGCGGTCTAATACTTGCTTGTCAAGAAGGAGAGCGTATTTCTCTTGCTGTTGACGGATGCTCTCTGCCTGATTACTTAATGAACTTCCGGTCATTCCACCTACGCTTTTGTATTTCTTTTCAGCTTCATCTTTCTTGTCAGTAAGCTCCTTCAATTTTCTTTCATACTCAATCTCGGTTAAAGAGTTATTTGTATTCAGAAAATCATCAAGTTCCTTCTTAGCTGCGAGATATGAGTTTTTATATTTTTCAATCCATTCCTTGCCTGTGTATTTTTCGGTGGAGCGAGCCTTCTGTTCAGTTTCAAGTGCATTTTTTATGGATGACAATTGCTGTTTCGAAAACTCTCCGCCAAGTTCTGTAACAATAGCAATAGTATCATCGCTACTCTTGTCAAGAGCTTTTAATGAATTATTAATTCCATCAATGACAGAAACAATATCTTCATTCTTCATATCCTTGATGTTACCAAGAAATGAAGCCACATCATGACTGGCAACTTTAGCTTTTTGTTTGTTTACAATATCTATTTGTGCATTATATTCGTCCATTGTACCGCCCCATCTCCAAGAATCATCACTTATTCCGGGATGTTGCTTTCTAAAATTCTGAACCCTTCGTTGTAATGAATGCAGCTTTTTAACTTCTTCTTCAAGTATTTCAGCGTCAGACTTCTTGGCGCGGTTATTATCTTCTTCTGCAATAAGCTTCTTATATTTGAGAATATCTTTTAAGTATTCAGCTTCAGTAAGAAGATTATTCAGAACAGTAGGATATTCAGCTTTCAACGCTTCAAATGCTCGCAAGCGTTCGCCTTCTGATTTAGTACTATCATCAATGGCTTTTACCAACTTGTCTATCTTTTCCTTGTACTCATCCTGTTTCTTCTGCTGTTCATCAATGGCTTCATTGTATAAACGAGTGGCTTTTTCTGCTTCACTCTCGGCAGTGGCAACCTTATAAACAGCAAAGGTAAGACCTGCAAATGCACCCATTACAAGAAACAAAGGATTAGCCATAAGTGTTACCCACATCCCTTTCAGAATGGTAGTTAGTTGAATAGCGGCAAGTTTCATTATATTCATTGAAGCTGTGTTCGCATGGTTCGCAACGGTATTAGCCTGAACGGTAACGATGTTCAATGCTTCGGAAGTAGATTTCTTCTTAGTTGCGGCATCATTCAACGCTTTCTGTGCAGAATTACTGGCGATAGCAGCAGAGTGTAACTCTGTACTTTTTTCGGCAAGCTGTGTTCTGTATGTGTTAGCAAGTTCGGTATTTCCCAAATCTTCAGCACGGGCAATCCAATCATCCATTCCATCAACAGCATCTTGTGCAGACTGCAACCTCTTTTCTGCGGCAGTGGCATTAAGCAGTGCATTGGCATATTCTTTTTCAGCCAAGGCATTCTGTGCTTGGAGTGAGGATATTTTCAAAGCAAGTTCTTCGCGAAGCATTGTCAATTCAGCAGCTTTGCTCTCAGTTAATCTTCCACTTGCCACTGCGGCAGCTATATCTGCATTATTTGACTCTTCCTTAACGGCAAGCAAGGATTTCAATCCTTCAATTTCAGTGTCTACTTTTAATGTCTGTTCAGCATCTTGCAATGCAGCGGTAGCCATAACGGCAGCCTTATACGTTCCATAAGCAACAGCAGCAGATTCTATAGCAATAGCAACTTCCTGCCAATGTTCAACGAGATAAGAGACGCTTGATAGCGAACCATTGATAACGCTTTCATTTTCCTTACCAATCTGATTGAACATGGTAGATATAGCATCCTCTATATTGCTTATCTGCCCGGTGATGGTTTTTGATTGAGCTTCCATCAGTCCACCAAACTTACCGCCATCATTAGTCATGGCTTCAATGGCTTTCTGAACTTCAGGGAAACCTACCTTACCGGCAGTAACCAATTCGCTGACCTTATCTTTTGCAACTCCAAACTGTTTTGCTAATTCATCGGCAAGTGGAATACCGCGACCTTGGAATTGGCGTAGGTCCTGCGTGAATAGCCTACCTTGCGTCATAGTAGTTCCATACAGCCAAACAAGGTCATTCAATGGTATGGAAAGACCGGCTGCAATATCGCCCAATCTGACAAGAGTTCCATTTACATCTTCTGCGGCTGTGCCGTAAGCGAGTAACTGTTTGGCACCATTGGCAACACCTTGTAAGTCAAATGGGGTGATAGCGGCAGTTTTAACTAATTGAGACATTAATGTATCTGCCTGTTCTTTGCTGCCAAGCATAGTATTGAAAGCAACTTCCAATTGCTGGAACTCACCACGTACACGGGTGATGTCGCTTACGAGTTGTTTAGCTCCTAAACTGACACCAAATGCAGCAGCAGCGGTAGTCATACGACCGAACATTTGTTCAATGCTCATTCCGCTATCTTCAATTTGTTTGGATGTGGAGCGGATTCCATTCCGTGATTCCTCCAGCTTATGAAGAAGATTTGAATTATCTCCTGTTATATCAAAATGCAATCCTGCCATAGTCTTTTCGATTTATTGAGTATCATGCTGCATCACATGATTATGGTCTGTTTTTCTTGTCGTAAAATTATAAGTCCCGTGATTTTTCTGACAAATCAATAAAAAACTGTTCTATTTGTAATATTTCAATCACCAAGAATCTTATTGATTAGTTCTTCATTTTTGGGGTCGTCGGCATTAATGTATTCTTTATTATCAAAGATATTCAACTGCTTTCTTTCTTCTGTGCTCAAATAGATGGTATTGATAGCATCTGCCATCAGCATTCTAAGATTGGTGTGGCTGATACCCCATACCACATAGTCCATCGTCCAGCCGTAACGTTGACAGGCAAAATCAATCAATGTTCCATACACACTGTTACCACCAAAGGTAATACTTCCGTTATCTTTCTTTATGTCTGCAATGCGCTTTCGCTCCTTTCGCTCCTTGTCTATGCCGAAGTGATTGATATAAGTTTCCAAATTATCACTAGTCAATATAAGCACAAGCAATGTAGCGAGTTCTTCCAAATCCAAGTTTTTACAGAAGAAATCATCACGTTCGGCAATCTTGGTGTTGTTGAATATATCTTTCTTCCTGTTGAATGTGCTATATGATAATATCCGGCAGACAATATCTTTTTTTGTATTGCATAGTCTTATAGCTTCCATATAAGGATTGGTAGCTACAATCTGCTGGTTGGCATCCAATTCTTTGAATAACCTTGCAAGCAGATAGGTTTTCCCAAGTGTCGGAGGATAAATAAAAAAAGACCGACTACCTATGTTAAAACCAACAGGTCTTTCCATAACGGAATCGGCAATATCCATTTCTATGCGTTCTTTATTTTCCATAACAAATAAGTATTAGAGCGGAATAATGGATTCAAACCATTGCTTTATACTTGGATAGCATACGTGCTGTCACTACACCAATTCCGCATGATACAGGCTTATCCTCCAACCTGTAAAGGGCGTCTTTCCGCTTGTCAATTATCATATTGAAAACTTATCCACTGGTAGTGGCAGTATATTTGGCGACAACCTCCACAACTCCACCTTCTTTGATTGTGGCAGAAGTTTGGGTAGGTTTCGTTTTACCAGCCACATCCTTGTATTGGATTGTGACAGAACCTTTCGGTGCGGTTATTTGCACACCGCTATTATGCCAGTCTGTTTCAGTCGATAACTTCCATGCGCCAGCACCACCATCATCGGAGATGACTACTTTAAGGCTGCCGGCACCATTAAAATTTACGACTTCATGTTTTACTTGATTCCCAGATGCAGGTTTCAATACATCAACAGTGTACTTTATCTTAGTACCGTTTTCAGCATCCCACGTATCTTCTGCGGATAAAACGCATCTGTCAATAACAACCCCTTTGAGGTTTTTTTCTTCGGGTTGAAGTTTCACGGCGTACTCGCCTTCAATAACTCCGTCAACATCCTCAACAGGCTTATCACGACCTTCACCAATTCTGATTTCAAACTCCATAGCATAGGTGTTGGCGTTGTATTTAACAGCTTCATTCTCTCCGCCTTCAATCTTGGCTTCCTTCTTTGTCCCTTTTGTAGGTGTCAACTTCGTTGAATTTTCAACAGGAGTAGGAATATCAATCCATGTGGTAGGTGCGGCACCATTTGCGCCCAACTTACCGATTTTAATTGTGGGTTTCCCCCATGTCAGTTGCATAATCTGTTATTCATTTACTTGTTTATACAATAAGATTACAGATGGCTTATAATAGTCTTATTATCAACTGTATATAATGTATTTATCTGTCGTGTAGTAACAAAATGGTATCATTCTTTTATTAGATAGCACTTTAACACACTTTATATTTTAAATAAAAGCCGGACGTACTTTTTATTGAGTAAGCCCGGCTTTAAGTGCTGTATATCTTCATACAGAAGTATTTCGTACTATGTAGCTTCACATAGTTTGGGTATTCGGCTTCTTCACCGAAACAGTGCCGTATTACTTCATACGGGTTTATTCTCTGTTATCTCAAAGATGGCTTTGTTTAGAATACCTAGCTGGACGTTATTTCTCAATATTATTTGTGCTGCTTCTATAAAGTTACCAACACAACTTACATTTGACCTCTTTGCATCGTTGCATTCATCAGAGTTAAGCAGATAAAAAGCAAGCACTTCTTGCATCGCTGTAAAGTCAAAGCCAAGCCCTAATATACCGTCTAAAGCATCAAAAGAATAGGTTAATACGTTTCGATAAATTTCATTATCAGTTAGGTTCTCACTTAAATACTGTTTGCAGTCATTTACGACTGTTTCTTTAAAATCAAGTTCATTCATTGTTTATCGCTTTACATGGTTGTTTACTGTCTGCGTAGTCGGTTAATCTAATGTGCATATCTAAGCCTATTGCTGTTGATGCATGCAATAATAAGTCACATAAGCAATCGTCTATTTCGAGCATTCTCATTTTGACGGCATTGTCAATATCTTCACTGTTTACTAACACATGAGATATACTTTTGGCTTCTGTTATAAGTTCTACTAACCGCCAATAGTCAGCAGATACCATTTTCTCTATTTCAATACTTTCAATTTTCATTTCTTCGTATCTTTCTTTTTAGGGGTATATATTTTTAATATCACTTTCAATTCTTTATCACTTATTTGCTCGCATTGCTTTTCTTTTATGAATGCCAAGAATTTGCGTGCCAGTCCTTGTGTAGCTATGAAGGCATAGGCTTGATTTCGTTGATACATCATAGCCTCAACACCCTTAATTGTTTGCAGGGCTTTCTTTTCTGCTTCTTTCGGTTCACTCATAAAGCGCACATATTTGAGGTTAGCAATATTTCATCTAAAAGCAAATCGACAATCTCGGCTTTACTCATGCACCCATATTCGGGCACATGATAGCCATTATACGCTAAAACTCTGTTTAGTTCTTTGTGTAGCTCATTTATCGTCTTCATAAAATAAATTCAATTTACAGCAAGCAAAGTATGTCATTGCAAGCCCGGTTATGTTACTGATACAATATTCGCTTTTGGTAGCCAGTAGTAAGGTGATACCTACTACCAGCAATGTTATATTCATAGCATTATTCATCTTTATAGTCTATCATTTTATCTGCTTCATCAAATACCTTATCAGCTAACAATGCCCCGGCAAACTCGCCAATTTGTCCTATAACATGAGCTATAGTGTCGTATAGTTCTTCAAGTTGACCTTCAGCAAATCTTTTTGTTTTCAGCGAATTTTCTTCTTTGATAACTTTGCCTATCTCGGCTCTCAACTCGGCTGCTGCTCTCATTGCATTGCCCAATGTTTCATTTACTTCTAATGCGAAATACATTGATTATATTTTTGTGGTGGGTACGGTTGAAACATACCCACCGGGTTAATTATCGTTTTAATTCATTTTGCCCACCTTAAAGAAGCGAACTTCACGCAATCGTAGGCATTGCAGAACCATCTACCATTTTGCCGCTTTGCATCTTTCTTCTCTGCACGAATAACACCTTTGCCTACAAGGTCAAATAAACGGCTTCTGCTACCTACTATCTTTTCTGCTTCACGTTGGCTGAATGTTATGTTGTTCAGTGCTATTTTTAATATTTCTTCGTTTACCATATCATTTGCTTCATTAAATTGCCCAATTACTCAAACTGATTTTATCGTAAAGCATTTCATTGTGTACCAAAGAATATGATTCTTTGCGTTCAATTGCAGAAGTTTTGCGCATAATGCCTTTGATATAGCTGATTATACCACGTGTAACCATATTGCTATAAAGATTTACATAGAAATTAGATAACGCATCATTTACAAGCGCAGTAGCCTTGTTTCTGCCCCAGTTCAATCTTATGCCGTACATAACAAGATTTTCAAACTCACTGTCTATATAGGCTTTAACCTGCTTAATCTCTTTTGAAAGATAAAAGCCCTCTAACAGTTCTATTTCGTTGCGCAAAGCATGAATTTCTTTCAGCGGGTCTGTGTATCTTTGCGGCTCAACCTCTCTTTTGTTCTCGCTTTTTATCGCTTTGCCTTGCTTGATACCTACATAAAAACCGTCAAGTTCAGCCAAAGAACAATTATTCTGAACCATGTAAGCAATACGGGCTTTCGTTACGGTTGTTACTTTGTTGTGTCGGCATAAACTGTATGCCGGACAAATGCCAGTATGCACTTTTAGTAATTTCGTACCTTTCTTAGTACCCAATACCTCACCGTTCAAACTTGCGTAGTAGCCATCGAAGCCTTTTAACGCATGAAATATTTTGTTTTCAAATTCTATTGTATTCATAGTCATGCTAATTTTATAAGATTTGCCTTTTTAAAGCACCTGTATTCGCTTTTCTCGGTGTCAAAGTACACTTGTACCGTGTCTGACTTTCTTCTGCTATCTTCGCCATTTGCAGGCGGTAATAAAGAGGCTTTCAGAGTGCCGAACGCTTCACGTATAGAACCGTCCACTTTCTGAAAGTAAAACTTTACAATACGGTCTTTCATTGCAGCTTTCAGCTTCAAATTTGCCCAAGCGCATTTCAACGCCTCACTCATAGAAAAACCGTTCTTACGGACAAACTGCCACGCCAAACGCATGATTTCGCTCAACTGATTTCTTTTCTGTGTACTCATACCGAATTATATTTAAGTTGTTATTACTCTATCAATAGCCAAGAATTTCAGCCCAATAATCAATCTCACATTCATAAGCCGCCATACATTCAGCTTTGCTTTCTTCGTACCGTTCTTGTACTTTTGCCTCGCTCATGGTTAATACCTGTTGGTACTCATTGCATAGCTGGTTATAAAATTCTTTTGCTGTCATAAGGCTGCTATCTTTATATAATTAAACTACTTCGTTTTATTTTCTGATGCAAAGTAATACTAATTAGTTTAATTGCGCAATAAGAAAGTAGTTAAATTATGCTAATTATAAAACTACATAGATTTATTATTATCTTAATATTGTATTTCATAGTATAAATACCTATTTTTGCCAAATAAAACTACATAGTATTATGGACTTTAGAAAAAGGATAAAAGAGCTTTGCCAAGAGCGAGGAATAACTCAAAAAGAGTTGGCTGAAAAAATGGGAATTACCGATATAAGTCTGAATAAGACTTTAAGAGGTGAGTATCCTCAATTGCAAACGTTGGAAAAGATTGCTACGGTATTGAATGTTCCTATTGCTGAATTGTTTGATAATCCACGTTGTTCCGATGAGCATACTATCGTTTGCCCGAAGTGTGGAACCAAGTTTAAAATGGTGGAGGAATAATATGGATTTGAAAGATTTTATCAGTGAAACTATCCAGCAGATATCATTGGGAGTAAAAGATGCAATGGAAAAGTGCCAGGATATAGACGTAATTGTGAATCCAGATGTAACTATTGGTAGTGATGGCGATTATTATGTTCCTGAAGATAATGGACACACCGCAATGCAAAGAAGAGTTCAAGTTATTGATATGGATATATCAGTTGTTGTTACTGCATCGACAGAAAATAATATTGGAGGGAAAATAGGAATAAGTATGCTTGGTGTAAGTGGTACATCCAAAGAAGTGGATAATACTTCTAACACTAATCGAGTAAAATTTTCAATTCCTGTATGCTTACCTGTAAGCAAAGTATCTCTTGAAAATAAATACTCAGGTCTTAGTTACCCAATCAGTAAATCACTTTGATTGAACATGAAAAAGGGAAAAGTGATAGAGTTGTTTCAAAAGCAGCTTGAGGATATAGATTCCATTAAGAATCAATGCGAGGTTTCTCCTCAATATCTTGACTGGAAAGAGAAGACACTTGCAATAATCAAGGTTATATTTGGAGATGATTCTGGCTATTATCTAAATTTCAATGCGGTTAAAGTAGTTCCCAAAGTGAAAGGACTATCAGCGATAACTGGAGTATCTACTGAACCAGACGCATACAATCGTGGATTGAGAGAATACGGCTCTTTGATTCGTGGCATGATTACCGAAATAGAACTTCGGGATGATGATAAATTCGATAATCTAAGAGATTCTATATCCATAGTACTGAATATCTGCAATCGCTTTCATCAAGTAGCCAGACAGATGAGGGACCGACACAACAATCGTCCCACTATTGATGTAGAGGATGAATATGATGTACAGGACTTGCTCCATGCTTTATTAAGACTACATTTCGATGATGTGCGTGCGGAAGAGTGGACACCGAGTTATGCCGGCAGTGCTTCCCGTATGGACTTCCTTCTCAAAAAAGAAAAGATTGTCATCGAAGTAAAGAAAACCCGGAAGAACTTAGGAGCAAAAGAGGTGGGCGAACAGCTGATGATTGATATAGAGAGATACATTGCTCATCCTGATTGTGAAACCCTAATTTGCTTTGTTTATGATCCGGAAGGGAAAGTTGCTAACCCTATGGGAATAGAGAATGATTTAAACCGAGATACGGATAACCTGAAAGTAATAACTATAATAACACCGAAGTAATGAATGATGAACCTATAAAATGTCCGAAATGCTATTCTACTCAGATTCATGTAGATAAAAGAGGCTTTAAATCTGGTCGTGCTATCGCTGGCGGATTAATCACTGGGAATATCTTAGCGGCTGCGGCGGCTGGTGGAGTAGGCATGAACAATATAGAATTAACTTGCTTAAAATGTGGGTATAAATTCAAACCAGGAGAAGGTGGGCAAATAACACAACCAAATGCACCCTCCCGACAAGAACTTAAGGAATTTGAAAGTCATGTCATCAAACCAGATGAAGCTGAGAAAACGCAAATGTATCGTTGTGATTGTGGGAAAGAGGCTTGTATTCCTATTAATCGCCCGATTTGTCCGAAATGTGGTAGGCGTTTGAATGACAATCATAAATTTACTCCAACGCATAAAAGTGGTTGTGCCTCTGTTGTCCTTCTGGTTGTTTTGATTTCGGTATTCATGATGTTTTTGTAATGTTTACCATGTCGTTAAACTTACCATGTCGGAATTCCGACATGATGGTTTGGGGATGAAAGCCATAGGGCAAAAATGCTCATTGGTGAAAATCAGCTTGTTGCAGCTACTATAGAGGTGTCGTTAAGAGTGCAATAAATAGCTTTTGAGTAACTTTTGCCCGTTTTGCGTGAATGTTAAATATTCGTAGCGATAAATAAAAAGCATAGTAATAATTTGTATGTGATACTAAATTTAGTATCTTTGCGTAAACCATTAAAAATTATGGGTACAAAAGAAAAGCTAATAGAACGTTTCCTTACGTTGCCGAAAGACTTCACCTATGATGAAGTAAAGCGGTTGTTCAGTTTATTTGGATATACTGAAAGCAGCAAAGGGAGTACGTCTGGTTCGCGGGTTGAGTTTGTAAGTGCAGATAGTAAGGATTCATATATTATGCACAAGCCACACCCTTCAAACATCATCAAAGGGTACGTAATGAAGCAACTGCTTACTTATATCCGCGAAAACAAGCTGATTGAGAAGTATGAACAGAGTAAAGAACAAAAAACAAAGTAACTATGGGACAATTAAAGTACAAAGGTTATTCTGGTAGCGTAGAATACAGCGAGGAAGATAATTGCTTATTCGGCAAGGTTCTTGGTCTTAGAAAGGATTGCATCACCTATGAGGGTGAAACCATTAATGAATTGAAAAGTGATTTTGAGGGTGCTATTGATGATTATCTTGCAAGTTGCAAGGACCGTGGAGTAGAGCCAAGCAAACCATATAGTGGTAAACTCATTGTTCGTATGCCTTCCGACCTTCATGGTATGGTAGCAATGGCAGCAGCTAACACTGGTACTACCATCAATGAATTTATAACCAGAGCTGTATCAAAAGAATTGGAGCATGAAATGGCAATGTAAGCCATATACTCAAACTATTCAGACAACGCTTCCATTAACATTGGGAGCGTTTCTTTTTATGTACTACTTTGCCAAAGGAAATAGATGGTCAAACCCCAGTCGGACAACCCAGGATAGAAAGCGTATAACAAGGGGTATATCTCTTAGAACATACTGTAAGACTGGACCAGTTCCCGGGAGATAATAACAATATGACTTTAAGCAAATGCACCAAAATTGGGGTCTTATATAATACGTAAAATCTACGGATTTAAAACTTAGCAAAAGGGACAAGGTTCTTCACTCCTGAAGGCTTGTCCCTTTCATGTTTTTAGTTCAAACATCATTGCATTGCAAAAATAGCAAATATCCGTCAGAAAGCAAGCTCATTTACTAATCAAACTGTAGCTAACACTTGAAAAGGGACCCGGGTAGCATTTGAAAAGTGTACCACCCGA
>NZ_CAUFUE010000040.1 GCF_959029255.1 uncultured Bacteroides sp.
GCTGAAAATTAACCTGCACGAGATTAAGATTGACGAGGCGAAGGTTTCCCCGTGGTCGGATACATCGACAAACGTCGACATTGAATAAGGTAAGAAGTAAAATTACCGATAAATCAGGCCGGACGGGGTTGAATGTCCCTTTCCGGTCACCAGGAACAATTGAAAAAAGGAAATAGAAAATGAATGAAACAAGTATAATAAATAGCATAAAACATCTTCCCGCTGTAGCCATAGGGCTACTGCTTATCGCAGCCTGCACTAAAGAAAACGAAGAGGCGGAAATACGCCCAATGCCTCTTACTTTTTCATTGGCAGACGTGCAAACCCGTGGTGAAGCACTGACTACGGACAATGTCACTTCTGTGGGGGTATTTGCTTTTTTCTCACAGGGAGAATTTAATGCAAACACGGCTACCCCCAGCTTTATGTATAACCAAAAAGTGGAAAGAACGGACAATACCAGCCCATGGACTTATTCACCCATCAAATACTGGCCCAACAATGTAAAAGACAAAATCAGTTTCTTTGCCTATGCACCCCATAGTAATGAAATAACAAACAGTGAATTAACCATGTCCGGTAATACAGACAAAGGTTATCCTTGGCTGACCTTTACCAACACAACGGCGCAAACAGACTTCTTGCTCTCCGAACCTCTAATCAATAAGGACAACACCGAAACCTGCATTAGTTTCAAATTAAAACACGTACTTGCCAAAGTATCATTCTATGTAAAAAATGAGGATACCACACCAGGAAAGAAAATACACTCTTTTAGCGTTCATTCCCGCCAATCGGGTAAATATACTTTCAACGAAACAGGTTTTGTTTATAGCGCAGCAACAACTACCATGAGAGAATATGCCATAACAACGGTTCCGGTGGATATTCCTGAAAACATCACAGACAAGGTTTTACTGGAAACTCTCTTTATACATCCTGACAAGGAAACGAACTTTTCCTTGACTTATTCCATAAACGGAAACGATGCCAACAAGATAGAAATAGCATCTCAAAAAGTTCCTGCCACACCCGATTTGGTTTCAGGGGCAAACATCAATTACACAATTACCATCAACAACGACGGATATACTATCACGGCTTCCAACGAAAAGGAATGGGCGCAAGGAAGTGAAAACAAGATAACCTATTATGCGGCAGATGACCTCAAAATAGGCGATTATTATTACAGTGACGGCACATGGAGCGATGGAGGAGTGCGCACTATTGTGAACGGTGTGGTGCAAGACTACACCCCATCACCGTTAGAATCGGGTAAAACTGTTATCGGCTTAGTGTTTTATGCAGGCCGCCATCCGCAGGACAACGGGGAGTATAAGGATAAGAATGGAAATTCGATGGAAGTACGCGGATATGTAGTAAACAAAACTGAAGGTACGGACCGTCATCAAAATGGAGGTGGAACAGACTTTGGTACCTATAAAAGTACAACCGATTTTAACGGTTATTTCAATACGGAGAAATTACAGGCAATTTCTGCCGGATATAATGATATGATGACTTATGTAAGAAGTCTGACTAACTCGCCCCAAACTACTTCCGGATGGTTTCTGCCGTCAATCGGTCAATTAATTCATATTAAGAAAAACTATAAACAGGTAATACTTAAGAGCTTTCAGATATGCGGTGGTGGCATGGGGGCTGGATGGCAGCATTATTACTGGAGTAGCACTGAAGTCAATGCTAACAGCTCATACAACATCAATTGGGATACAAATGACTGGAATAATCCGGGTGCAAGTGGGAAAACGAAAAACTCCGGAGCTATGGTACGTACAGTTTTAGCTTTTTAGTAAAATCACAATAATGACAAAAACACATTAATTATGAAAAGACTATCAGACCTGTTACTGATTTTTTCGATTCTCTGCATATCAGGATTGTCCGGTTGTTCTCATGATGAAGATATAACGGAACAGACCGCTAATTTCATCATTGACGTAAAAACAGAAGAATTTACTCCTCAAGCGGCAACCCGTGTTCCCTTAGAGGAAGGATATAAAACAGTATTTCAAGGGGGCGAACAAATAGGAATCACGGGCGTAAAAAACGGTACTGTCTATCATGGAATGGATAATGTGCCTTTCACTTATGATGCAACTGCAAATACATGGAAACCCACGAACAGTAGCATTCTTCCACAACTCTATTATTATCCCGATGTCACTTATATTGCCTATTATCCATACAATACGGGCATGAACGGCAAGAAAAGCGAACAGGAAATTATAGACGCTTTCACTCCACAAACAGACCAATCTACTTATGCCCAGTATACTGCTTCGGACTTAATGACAAGCACAGGAATTGTTTCCGGAAGCAACGGAGCATATACCATCTCATTTAAGTTGGAACATCGCATGTCATTGATTATTGTGAAGGCAAAAGGAAAACAATGCGTTACTACAAGCAGCTATGAATATTCAACATTGCCTTTCGATTTCAGTTTTAAACTGAATGATACGGTACTGCCAGGTTATGAATCCGGCATCGGGACACACTGCTTTATTGTTAGTCCGGCCGATGCTTCACAAAAAATAAGCGTCAGCTTCCAATCTCTTCCCAGCATTCCTGTTTCCTACGAAACGACCTATACGAACTTGGCAGCCGGTAAATACTACAGCCTTAATTTTGACAATGAAGGAGGGATAGCGACAATACGAGACTTACAAGTGGGAGACTATTTCTATAGCGACGGAAGTATTATGCCACAAGAGATCTCTGATCCGCCTTCCAAAAAAGACTGTATCGGCCTCGTGTTTAATGTAGGCAAGCATGCTTCAGACAGCGGAACTTATACGGATAAAAGTGGTGCAGGAATGGACGTGCATGGATATGTGATTGTGGCTGCTCCCAATGTCTATAGTTGTGCTTGGGGAAGTCAAGAAACAGATCGTCCGGATGGAGTGGGAACGTCGAAAAATAGCTCTGATTTCATGGGATATGATAATACTCAGAAAATAAAAGCTAAAGCACTAACAAAGAATCCGAGTGCGACCGCAACGTCCGGATTGTCAACCGATGGAACAGATAATTATCCGGCAACTTATTATGCCATATTTAAATTCGAGGAAGACTGCCCCACTCCTCAAGGAAGTAGTGGATGGTTTCTGCCATCCATGGGGCAAGTGCAAGCTGTGTATTCTCTGAAAACCAAATTAACAGAAAAATTGATTAAACTTAATAAAAACACACTGTTTAATGACCGATATTCATGGACAAGCACCGAGACAGGAAGCACAGGTCAACACTGTTATGGATACAATCTTAATACTGGAAGATTAAATCCTGCCGGAAAAGGAGCCGGATGGTATTCTCCCATTGCTATATTGGCATTTTGAGTGTCTTCACTGTCCGTCAAATATGTTATCACAAATGCCCGGAAGATAATTAAGAAAATATCTTCTTTGAATCATCTGTGATAACATACTTGCTTCAACAGAGGAAACACATTAAATGGAACCCTTATTTTACTCCATCCTGTTTTGAATAACCAGTGGGACACACACCATGGATTCTTTTGAATACCTTCCCGAAGTATTTAGCATCATAAAATCCAAGCATATCCGCTATTTCTGTAACATTATACCGTCCGGAAGTCAACATTATTTTTGCTGTATCCATTTTGTAAGTTAACATGTATTCCGTAGGAGTTTTCCCCGTAAGTTCCTTCATCTTGGCAGAAAAAGTTGTACGACACATGTTCATATCCGAACAAAGCATGTCTACTGTATACTTTTCCGTTGAAAGATTTTCCTCCAACAGTTCACGAACCTGAATTATAAACATCAGGTCATCACCTACATTTTCTACTATCCCAGGAAGTATGTGTATTGTATCCATCAGTGTATGGCGCAGTTGTTCGCGATAGAAGATATACCGATCGATAAGCATGTGCATGTCAGCCTTGAACTTATTGATATCGACCGTACGCAATTCAAGCCTGTCAGCACCGCTTTTCGCATGCGAAAGATAACTTCCATTATCGCAGCTTTCTAAAAGAAGAACAATGGGAATACAGGCTATTGCTTCATCGACCCTGATTTGTGAGCAAAGTTCGTCTCCACAAGTTCCGTTTACATGTGCATCTATGATGATTGCGTCCGGTTTTTCTTTTAAGGAAGCAAGCGTCGGCAAATCGAGAGTTTCACCAATGGACGTGTTGAACTCTCCGGAGAAGGCAGACAGAAGGCGATATCCAAGTATCTTGTCCGCCATTATCAAAAGAATGTTAGGCTTACCGGCATGACGAGGCGCCATGAGACTCAGTAGTGAGTTCAAATAAAGTGTTTTCATAGTGAGATATTTTTTAAATTAATAAACAGCTCAAACTAAATAAAAACATAGCTCCTTGGCATACCGGAAAAGGAAATAATGATTATCTTTGTTCTATTATCATAGAAAAGTGAAAGAATATGAGCAACAAGATTTATCCTATCGGCATACAGAACTTCGAAAAGCTTCGTAGAATGGGCTATTTTTACGTTGATAAGACCGCGTTGGTTTATCAATTGGTAAAGACGGGGAGCTACTATTTCCTGAGCCGTCCGCGTCGTTTCGGCAAAAGTTTGCTGATATCTACTTTCGAGGCTTATTTCCAGGGAAAAAAAGAGCTTTTTGAGGGCTTGGCGGTGGAGAAACTGGAAAAAGACTGGATAAAACATCCTATTCTTCATCTGGACTTGAATATAGAAAAGTATGACACGGCTGAAAGCCTGGATAAGATTCTGAATAGGCATCTTGTGGAATGGGAAAAACTTTACGGCAGTGAGCCTGCTGAAACCTCCTTTTCCCTTCGCTTTGCAGGAATAATCAAGCGTGCTTGCGAGCAGACGGGACAAGGGGTCGTCATTCTTGTTGATGAGTACGACAAACCCATGTTGCAAGCTATCGGTAACGAAGCGTTGCAGAAGGAATTCCGCAACACGCTCAAACCTTTCTACGGCGTACTGAAGACCATGGATGGCTGCATCCGGTTCGCTTTCCTCACGGGAGTCACCAAGTTCGGAAAGGTCAGTGTGTTCAGCGACTTGAACAATCTGAATGACATCTCGATGTGGAACAAATATATTGATATCTGCGGTGTCAGTGAGAAGGAATTACATGAAAACCTGGAAGCAGAGATGTATGAGTTTGCCAAAGCCCAAGGCACGACGTATGAACAATTCTGCAATAAGCTGCGCGAATATTACGACGGTTACCACTTTACGCATAACTCCATCGGCATGTACAATCCATTTAGCTTGCTCAACGCTTTTGACCGTAAGGAGTTCGGCAGCTATTGGTTTGAGACCGGAACCCCTACTTACTTGGTAAAACTGCTGAAGAAATACCATTATGACCTGGAGCGTATGGCTGACGAAGAAACCGACGCCCAAGTGCTGAATAGTATTGACTCCGAATCAACCAATCCCATTCCGGTGATTTATCAAAGCGGATATCTCACTATTAAGGGGTATGATGAGCGCTTCGGCATTTACACGTTAGGTTTTCCTAACCGTGAGGTGGAAGAAGGCTTTGTCCGTTTCCTGTTACCTTTCTATGCCAATACCAATAAGGTGGAAGCTCCTTTTGAAATACAGAGATTTGTTCGGGAAGTTGAATCCGGTGATTACGGTTCTTTCTTCCGCCGCCTTCAAAGCTTCTTTGCCGATACCCCCTACGAACTGGTTCGTGACCTGGAACTACATTATCAGAATGTCCTGTTCATCGTCTTCAAGTTGATGGGCTTTTATACAAAAGTGGAGTATCATACGAGTGAAGGCCGTGTCGACCTTGTTTTGCAGACTGACAAATACATCTATGTGATGGAGTTCAAACTGAATGGAACGGCGGAGGAAGCCTTGCAACAGATTAATGACAAACACTATGCACAGCCTTTTGAAGCTGATGGACGCCAACTCTTCAAAATCGGTATGAACTTCAGCTCCAAAACGCATAATATTGAACGGTGGATAGTAGAAGAATAAGAATTACACCAATTCTTCCGAAGTATATCCTTGCGGCAGTTCGCGGCAATTATAACCAGAGGCCATAATTTCACCGTATGCACCAGCGGAACGAAGGGCGATGAGGTCACCACGCTGTACGGCGTTCAAGTCGACAGCTTTACCAAAAACATCGGAAGACTCGCAAATAGGGCCTACAACATCATAGGTCTGTACCGGAGCATCGGAAGTGATATTCTCTATCTTATGGAATGCCTGATAGAGGGCAGGACGGATTAGGTCGGTCATGCCGGCATCAAGAATGGCGAATTGCTTGTTGGCGCCCTGCTTCACATAGAGTACACGTGAAATGAGAGAACCACACTGCCCCACCACCGCACGTCCCAGTTCGAAGTGTAGCGTCTGGTAAGAACGCAACTTCAAGTGTTCGGCATAGGTAGAAAAGTATTTCTTGAAATCGGGAATAGCCTGACGATTGGGATGGGCATAATCAATACCAAGCCCACCGCCGACATTAATATGTTCGACGCGGATGCGGCGTGCTTCGAGTTTGCTTTGCAACTCGTTGACGCGATTGCACAAGGCTACAAAATCACCCATATCGAGGATTTGGGAACCAATGTGGAAGTGCAGACCGATAAACTTGACGTTCTTCATCTCCTGGGCCACATCGATGACGTGGTCAATATCTTGCATACTGATGCCGAACTTATTTTCCGCCAACCCGGTAGTGATGTTGGCATGGGTATGGGCACCTACATTGGGGTTGATGCGGAAAGCGACATTGGCAACTTTACCCTTGGCGGCTGCAAGTTCGTTAATGATTTCGAGTTCAGGGATAGACTCGACATTGAAACAGAAGATGTCGTAGTCCAAGCCTAAGTTTATTTCCCAATCTGCTTTACCTACCCCGGCAAACACGACTTTTCCGGCAGGAAAACCGGCTTTGATGGCTGCACGTATTTCTCCACCGCTCACGCAATCGGCACCTAAACCGTTCTCACGAATGATGGTAAGCACCTTGGGATTGGCATTGGCCTTAACGGCATAATGCACCGAATAATTTTCATACTTCGCAACCTCGGTACGGATACAGGAAAGTGTATCGCGCAATACCTTCGTATCATAATAATAGAAAGGGGTGCGCAGTTCACGGAATTTATTGATAGGGAATGTTCCTTTCATATAATAGTATGTAATCTTTGTTTAGTGAAAAAGAGTGCGGAGGAAGTTGTTCATAATTTCTTTCAGGCACGAATTACACGGATTTCACGGATAAAGAATAAAAAAGAATCCGTAAAATCCATGTAAGCCATGCTTAGAATTATTAAGATTTTATTATTGCTCGTTGAACAGTGCATCGCTCAGCGACTGCAACGCCACCTTCTTATCGCATTCGCGAATCAGGAAGGAAATGTTGTAGTTGCTACCGCCGAAAGATATCATACGCACAGGTATATTGCGCATGGCATCGAGCGCCTTAGCTTCAAAACCGACGTTTTCCCATTCAAGATCGCCTACGACACAAATGATACACATGTCTTTATCTACTGTGACAGTGCCGTACTTCTTCAGGTCATCCAAAATCTCATTTAGATGCTTGGTGTTATCAATAGATACGGATACACCTACCTCGGAAGTACAAATCATGTCGATGGAGGTCTGATAGCTTTCAAAGATTTCAAACACCTTACGCAAGAAGCCATGAGCCAGCAACATCCGGCTGGACTTAATCTTGATGGCGGTAATATTTTCTTTAGCGGCCACTGCCTTGATTTTCCCTTTCTCGGTATCGTTTGAAATCAATGTGCCCGGAGCTTTGGGATCCATGGTATTGAGTAAACGTACAGGGATGTTAGCGTATTTGGCTGGCTGGATACAGGTGGGATGCAGGATTTTTGCACCGAAGTATGCCAACTCTGCCGCTTCTTCAAAATGAAGATGACGTACGGGAGCTGTCTTATCTACAATACGCGGGTCGTTGTTGTGCATACCATCGATGTCTGTCCAAATCTGGATTTCGGAAGCATTGATTGCCGCACCAATCAAAGAAGCGGTATAGTCGCTGCCACCACGTTGCAGATTATCTATTTCTCCGTATGCATTACGGCAGATGTATCCTTGCGTGATGTAGATATCGGCATCGGGATGCAGCTCAAGCTGAACCTGAAGTTTATCCTTGATATATACAGGATCGGGCTCGGCGTTCTTGTCTGTACGCATGTACTCCAAAGCCGGAAGCAAGATTGACTTCACACCGCATTCCTGCAAATAGTAGTTCATCATAGCGGTTGATATCAACTCGCCCTGTGCCAATACAACTTTCTCTTCGAACAGTGTGAAGAGGTCTTTGGTATAAGAACGGATATAGTCAAAATGAGATTTGATAAGTTCCAAACCTTTCTGTTTATACTCCGGCGTAGCATAGAGTTCATCAACGTGCTGGCGGTATTTGGTCTCCAGCTTATTGATAATCTCGTTGGCACCTTCCGGATTTTTCTTGTACAGATAGTCCGAAATCTCAACCAATGTGTTTGTGGTACCCGACATGGCAGAGAGAACCACAATCTTACGTTCACCATCGGTAATCAATTTGGCCACTTCCTTCATTCGCTGAGCCGAACCTACTGAAGTACCTCCAAACTTTAAAACTTTCATTTTCGTTCCTGTATTAAAATGTTATATAAATTTATCTATTTCTCTTCTGTTGTCCCCGGTGCGGTATACATTTCCGTCACATCGGTTATCTGATGGTCGGCACAACGATATACCCGTCCCGGATATTCCCAAAGCAACTGCATGTTGTGGGTTGTCATTATCACCAACGAACCGGCAGCACTCAAGTAGTGTAAAAGTTGGGTGATGGCAAATCCTGTTTCCACATCAAGATTCCCGGTAGGCTCATCGGCAAGGACTATCGCGGGAGAGTTGAGCACGGCACGTGCAATCACAATACGTTGTTGTTCGCCACCCGAAAGTTCGTTTGGATACTTATATCCTTTATTGCCCATTCCCACCAGTTGCAAAACTTCGTCGATACGGTCTTTTATCTCTCCCTTGTTCTTCCAGCCTGTAGCCCGAAGTACAAATTCAAGATTATCGTGCACCGTGCGGTCGGTGAGCAACTGAAAATCCTGGAAAACGATGCCCAACTTGCGTCGTAACTCGGGGATATACTTGCGCTTGATGTGCAGCATATCATAGCCCAGCACTTCTGCTTCACCCGAAGTTATATCGAGTTCACCATAGAAAGTTTTAAGCAGACTAGTCTTGCCGGAACCGACTTTGCCAATGAGATATACAAACTCTCCCTTGTTCAGTTCGAGGTTCACATCGCTTAGTACACACAAATCCTGCTGGTGTATCTCTACGTCTTTATATCTTATCAGCGTATCGTCCATTATGATAGTTATACCTTAATTTAGTGTTTCTTCCAGTTTGCACTATGGCGTTCTTCCAACTCACGCGCCAAGTCTTCAATGCGATAGCCTTTGGAAGTGAGCAGCACGATGAGGTGGTAGAGCAAATCGGCACCTTCGTAAATCAAACGTTCATCCGTACCGTTGCAAGCTTCGATAACTGTTTCAACAGCTTCCTCGCCTACTTTCTGGGCCATCTTATTGACACCGGACTGAAACAAACTGGTGGTATAAGAACCTTCGGGCATTTCGTTGTGGCGCTTTTCAATGAAATCCTGAAGAAGCTTCAAAAACATGACGGGCTGCTCGTTTTTCTCACCCCAACAAGTATCTGTACCCGTATGGCAAACAGGACCGACAGGATGCACTTGAATAAGCAATGTATCCTGATCGCAGTCCTCCTTCATGGAAACCACATTCAGAAAGTTACCACTCTCCTCACCTTTCGTCCAAAGACGGTTTTTCGTACGGCTAAAGAAAGTCACCTTTCCGGTTTCTACCGTCTTGTTGTATGCTTCCTGATTCATGAAGCCCAGCATCAGCACCTTAGCGGTGTCTGCATCTTGTATAATAGCCGGAATAAGTCCGTTCATTTTGTCAAAATCCAACATCATTTTATTTACGATTTAGCTATTTACGATTTACGATTCATATTACTGTTTGAATGACCGGAGATTTATAATCCTCCTTTATCTTCTCATCGCGATACCTTGGGCACAAAGATACGATTTTAAATCGGGAATTTTAATTTCTCCGAAGTGAAAAACGCTGGCTGCCAAGGCGGCATCTGCTTTTCCTTGCAGAAAGACATCACGAAAATGTTCTTTGGCACCTGCTCCGCCTGATGCGATGATGGGAATGGAAAGCCCGTCGGCAAGGGCTGCAAGCGCTTCGTTGGCATAGCCGGTCTTTACGCCGTCGTGGTTCATACTTGTAAACAGGATTTCTCCGGCACCACGTTCCTGGGCTTCTTTTGTCCAAGAAAAGAGTTCCTTATCCGTTTCTACACGACCGCCATTCAGGTAGCACCACCACCCTTTTTCGGTCTGCTTGGCGTCTACGGCCAACACACACACTTGCGAACCAAAGTTTTTGGCAATCTCATCTATCAGTTCAGGACGGCGGATGGCGGAAGAATTGATAGAGATTTTGTCGGCACCTGCATTCAGAAGGCGGTCTACATCACTCAACTCATGAATACCTCCACCTACGGTAAAAGGAATACTGATATTGGCGGCAATGCGTTTTACCAGTTCGGCAAAAGTCTTGCGGCCTTCGAAGCTGGCAGTGATATCCAAAAACACCAACTCATCGGCACCTTGCTCGCTATAGGCACGCGCCAACTCAACAGGATCGCCCGCCTGACGCAGGTTTACGAAGTTGGTTCCTTTTACAGTCTGCCCGTCTTTGATGTCGAGGCAGGGGATGATTCTCTTTGCTAACACTTTTAATTTATTTATGATTTAAGATTTATGAATCACAAAAAATTCTCCAATTCTTTAAAGGTGATGCGCCCCTCATACAAAGCCTTACCGAAGATTACGGCAGGTACGCCTGCTGCTTCGAGCCGGCGAATATCATCGGCACAGCTCACCCCTCCGCTGGCTATCAGATAGAGGTCGGGATGATGTTCCAATATCTCTTTATATAAAGCGACAGAAGGTCCTTGGAGCATGCCATCACAACTAATATCAGTACAAATAACCTTGCGAATACCTCTGTCTACATAATCTGCCAAAAAAGGGAATAGTTCGCAGGAACTTTCATCTTTCCATCCATTGACGGCAATCTTATAGTCTTTTACATCGGCACCTAGAATGATTTTTCCCGCTCCATAGGAATCTAGCCAATGGCAGAAGAGGTCCGGGTTCTTAACGGCTACGCTACCGCCTGTCACCATCTGCGCTCCGCTTTCAAAGGCTATCACCAAATCTTCATCGCTCTTTACCCCACCACCGAAGTCTACTATCAAAGAGGTACGTGAAGTAATCTGTTCCAACGTGCGGTAGTTCACCACATGGTGGGAAGCGGCACCGTCAAGATCGACCACATGAAGACGGCGGATACCATGGTCCTCAAGTTCCTTGGCCACTTCAACAGGATTCTCATTGTACACTTTCTTACTGTCATAATCACCTTGGGAAAGGCGTACACACTTTCCATCAATGATATCAATGGCGGGGATAAGTTCTATCATCTTATTTACGATTTGACGATTTACAATTTACGATTAAAGTTACCTTTATTATTATAAAGTCACCTTTATTACTATTATTATATAGTAGGGAGATTTCCTTATAACTCCAGAAAATTCCGCAATATACGTTCGCCCACACTCCCACTCTTTTCAGGATGGAACTGGGTAGCATAATAATTATCCTTATGCAGGGCGGCACTGAATGGCAGTATATAATCTGCCACGGCTGCCGTACAGTCATTAACCGGAACATAAAAGCTGTGAACAAAATAAACAAATTCTTCTTTTGTAAAGCCTTTGAATAGTTCACTATTAGTCTTTGTCAAAGTATTCCAGCCCATGTGGGGTACTTTGTCTTCGTGCCGCTGAGAAACAAAACGCCTGACATCGGTATTGAAAATACCAAGACAATCCACATCCCCTTCTTCCGAATGCCTGCACATCAACTGCATACCCAGGCAAATGCCCAGAACCGGTTGGCGCAATTCCTTTATCAGCTTGTCCATACCACTAGAACGAAGAAAGCTCATGGTTGTTTCCGCTTCGCCCACTCCGGGAAAAATTACTTTGTCGGCAGCGCGCAACACAACTTCATCCGACGTAATCACAGCTTCCACCCCCAAACGCTTCAAAGCGTAATCTACCGAACGGATATTACCGGCATTATATTTGATGACTGCAACCTTCATTTTTATTCAATTATTCATTATCCGTCAATTAAATATTACGGTTTTATTCTTGTACGCCAACACTTTTCGTTCTATATGCTTCTGTACAGCACGTGAAAGAACTATCTTTTCCAAATCCTTACCTTTGTTTACCAAGTCCTGTACCGTATCTTTATGGGTGATACGCACTACATCCTGCTCAATGATAGGTCCTGCATCCAGTTCAGTAGTTACATAGTGGCTGGTGGCACCGATAATCTTCACACCACGCTCAAAAGCCGCATGATAGGGCTTCGCTCCCACAAATGCAGGAAGGAAAGAGTGGTGAATATTGATGATACGGTTGGGATAGGCATTAATCATCTGCTCTGAAATGACTTGCATATAGCGCGCCAGCACGATGAAGTTGACTTTATGCTTCGCCAGCAATTCCATTTCTCTCTGTTCCTGTTCCTCTTTGGTTTCTTTTGTTATGGGGAAAAGATAGAAAGGAATACCGAAACGCTCTGCCACATGTTGTAAATCAGGATGATTACTTATTATAAGAGGAATTTCCACATTCCACTCACCTGCCGTATAGCGCGCCAAGAGGTCGAATAGACAATGAGACATTTTGGACACAAAAATAGCCATACGTGGTTTTGCATCTGAAAAGTAAAGACGGAAACTCATTCCGTACTTCTGCGCATACAACGTTGCGAAATAATCTTCTATTTTCTCCTGCGGTACCAGAAATTTCTCCAATTCCCACTCAATACGCATGAAAAAGATGTTCTCCACATGGTCTACATACTGGTCCAGATAGATAATATTACCTTTATTCACCGTTATAAAATCTGTTACCTCCGCCAATATGCCCGGTTTGTCTGGGCAGTGAAGTAACAGTTTGGCTGTTTTCATCATCCTTAAATCTCTTTTTATCGTTATCTAATTACAACATTCTCGTTTTGAGTTCGCAAAAATAACGATTTATTGCAAAATAACGAACTTTTCGAGCAAGAAGTTTAAAAGATGGCCTAAAATGTTTCGTTTTCTTCAGATGGCATCTCTTGGGACAGTAGATATTTAGCAGGGATTGATTTGACATACTTGATAATTTCTAATGATATTGTATTTGCCACAGAGGACACAGGGACTCACAGAGCTTTTAACCGTACAGACGAAATAGCTGAAGTTAAGACTTGGAATATCAATCTGTCAAATTGATTTCAAAACAGCGCTTATCAGACTATTCCTGTCTCAAAACCGCCCGTTTCTCTGACACGTGCGCTTTCCAAAAATCCCGAAATAGAACGAAAGAGTACGATTTCAGGCATAAATATGCAGCATTTTTATCGAATATCCGCTGCTTTTACGTTTCCCAAAGGAGGGATATTAACTTCCCACACGAGAGTTGTTAACTTCCGACACGAGGGATATTAACTTCCAACAGGATAGATGTTAACTTCCCTCCCGGGAAAGATGAACTTTTCTCCTGAAAACGCCCCATCTCTCCCGGGAAAAGAGCGTTTTTGCATAACCGACGGACTATTTTCCGGCTATTTGAGTTGTACGAATTTCTATATTCCGCTATTCATAAGGAAGATATGAATTTTCGTACTCGAATTTCCGCCCACACCCACTAACGGATGGAAATACGCGATTCTCGGGATGCGGGAAATGCAAAGTGTCATTTCTCAAACTTTTTTTTCACTTTACAATGTTCTCAAAATGAGACTATAAAGTAAATACAGCAAAATTTCTTCAAAAAAAGTTCATCACAGCTATTGCAGGTTTCAAAGAAATGCCTACCTTTGCAACCGCAATCGAGAGAGATAGCGATAATAAAATGAAATACTGGTGCGTTAGTTCAGTTGGTTAGAATACATGCCTGTCACGCATGGGGTCACGGGTTCGAGTCCCGTACGCACCGCAAAAGCGAATAGCAAATTAAAGCAAAGTTCTGAAATCTTATAGATTTCAGAACTTTTTTCATGCTATCATTCTTTCGCCGGGGATATATAATCTTCCTTAATAAATTCATCATATACCTTTTTAGGATGGTCAAACGGGGCAACTCCTACCCTGTCTTCATTGAAGTTCTGGCGACGGAATTGTTTCAGCTTTACATTATCCTCAGCATACTCCCTGAGTTTCTTTTTCTCATGTCCATACAAGGAACTATCCAATACTTCAGAATCCAACAGGCTTTCTTTAGGGGTAATTGAAGGGAGTAATTTCTGCTCCAACAGTCCGCGATATGCACCATTATATTCGCACCAAACGCTATCTCCAACCGTAAACAGACGGTAAGTATAACTAGACCATGCTGTTTTAATATTGACCTCACGGGCATAAATCTCGACGGATGCTTCCGAATCATAACTCTGGTCACGGATGACAACCAATTTTCTACCCGAGATTTCCTCCTTTATTACAGTCGTCCATCTCTCGCATTTCAGAATCTCATTAACGATGTCTGACAGGTTCTCATTGATTTCAAATTGTATCCTCATAATCTTTGCCTGTGGGTCAGGACTTATTAGTATTCCCTATTTTATAATTACGTTTCTAAGATAAGAAAAACAATAATAAAAAACAAGTTAAAACTCATTTATTCAAAGCATTTTGATAGAAATTGTTATAGATGCGCTAACTCTTACATTTATTTAAGAATATCATGGCATACTTTTCATTTCCAAATTGTTAACTATCTAAAGAGTTTTAACCAATTAAAAATGAACAATTATGAAACGAATTATTACATTATTAGCACTCATACTAGTGAGTTTATCGACTGTAACCTACGCGCAAAGCAGCAGTGAGGTGAAACGTGCGGAACGCAAAGCACAGCGTGATGCAGAAAAAGCCCGTATCCGCGCTCAGGAAGAACGTGCCTATACAATTGCCGCACGGGCACTGAAGGATAGTAAGTTTGTACTGGAAGCAGACCAACTGGTTTTTAAAAGAGGACGAAGCGTATTTGTTTCATCAATTACAAATTTTGTAATGATGGATGGTAATCACGCCTCAGTTCAAGTAGCTTCCAACAGTGCTATTGCCGGACCGAACGGAATAGGTGGCATCACTGTAGACGGCAATGTGAGAGGATTTAAAATCTCTAGTGACAAAAGAGGAAATGTGAATTGCAGTTTTAGCGTACAAGGTGTTGGAATCTCGGCACAAGTTCATATTACATTAACTCGTGGTGGCAATAAGGCGTCAGCAAGAATCAGTCCGAACTTCCATTCTAATAATCTGACGTTGAACGGAAATTTGGTACCATTATCTCAATCGAGTGTTTTCAAAGGACGTTCTTTCTAAAGGTTTTATCATTTATTTTTTTAAACCAAGTCAGGTTACCGATTGTTGTATTCCAATAATTCTAAAATTTAACTATTATGATTAATTATGTGGATAGAATGGCCGATGCTTTGGTCGATGTATTGAAGTATTCAAACCAAGATGTGGAATGGGTGGAACCCGATGATATGAAACCCAATGAGGGTGTGGAAGCTGAATGGTTTTATCCTGCCATTGAAAGTGCAGAATATTCAGAGATTACCGCTATTTTACAGTACACTCAACAGGAGGCTGTCTTTGAGGACGAAATCGGTGAACTGATGCTCGGCATCGCCCTAGTTGAAATGAAGCATTATGCACATGTAAGGGATGCTATAGTAGCGCTTGGCGGTACATTACCCAAACCTTACAACAGTAAGAATGTAAATATCGGAGGAACAGTTGTTGAAGCATTGACCCTTGCCGCCCATTCTGAAGTAGCCACCATCCAATTCTATAAATCCGTAAAGGCTCGCATCACAGCCAGTACAGACACGGCAGATATTGCCCGTAAGTTACTCACAAAACTTATTGCAGACGAAAGCCTACATTTGAAGATGCTTACACAGCAATTAAAGAAAGAAATGGGTGACGACAAGAAGTATGATGAGATAATGAAGAAGATTGTAGAAGACAATAAATGATAATTTACCGGCGTAGCGCCGGAGCAGGGTTTCCTTTCGGATGGGGTATTTTCAGACGCGGATGACGCAGATGACGCAGATTTTAAGGCTGCGCTGTGTCTTTGATTTTTTCGACGCGGATTTAGCGGATTAAGCTGATTAAGTTGATTTTTTACTTTGTTGCTACTACTAAAAGAATCTGCGTCATCTGTGTCATCTGCGTCTGAAAAATTAAAATCCGCTTAATCCGCCCAATCCGCGTCGAAAAAATTAAAACCTCTGTGACCTCTGTGTCCTCTGTGGTGAAAGAAGAATTCTTCATTCTTAGTTCTTCATTTCCCAAAATTCCTATTTATAGACTTTATACAAAACATACAACACGTTGATGGGCAGCGACTTTATACTTTACGCCACTTTATCAATTGTACAGTACCACTTTATCAATTGTACAGAGTCGCTTTATCGGTGGTAAAGTAACTCTGTATCGGTGGTAAAGCGGCACTTTATTACGAGTAAAGTGATACTGTACTAATAGTAAAAAGGAAATACAGTGGCATTTTGCTGATAATAAATGCTTTGAAGTGAAGACGAGAAGCACGTTTCCTTATAAAAGATAATTTACCAGGGCAAAGCCCCGCCAAACTCCCAAAGTCAATTCCATCGAACCACCTCGCCTATCACCGGTATCAGAACATCCAGTGAATCTTTATTTTTCAAATCCATTGCATTTTTCAGCGGCTCATCCCAAGGATGTCTTGCCAATGCATATTTAGAATGATGAACAGTCAGCACTTTTCCAGCATTCAAATCTCGGGCAACTTGTCCCAAATATTTCGGCAATGTATGAATGTATTTCCAATCCTCATTGTATTGCCCATTTTCCAGAATAGCCAGATTGATATCAGGATACTTTCTCCCGATTTCAGCAAAATGCGTATCATATCCCCCATCACCACCCATAAAAATCTTTTGGGAAGGAGTTTCGATAAGATAGGATGCCCAAAGCGTTTGATTTCCATTGAAAGAGCGACCGGAGAAATGACGGGCAGGCAAACAATGTTCATTTAACGTAGCATCTTCAAACCAATCCAACTCTACCAAACGTTCTTTGTCAAATCCCCAATATTCAAAATGTTCGCCAACTCCCAGCGGACAAACGACCTTACCTACACGATTTTTCAATTGTTTAATTGTGTAATAGTCGAGGTGGTCCCAATGGTCGTGCGTGATTACAAGATAATCAATATATGGCATATCGGCAGGATGATAAACATCTGTTCCTCTGAATGGCTTATTGACAAAAGAAACAGGAGCGGCCGTACAAAACACAGGGTCTACAAGTATACGTTTACCATCAATCTGTATGAAATAAGAGGAATGCCCGAACCATACGAGAACATTGTCATTCCCAGCAAGTTTGTTCAAATCAGTCTTTATGACAGGGATTTCTTTATCAGGGCGCACACCTTTTTCTTTCTTAAAGAGGAAATCCCACATAGTGCCGAAACGTCCTTTCCTAGAGGTCATCATCAAAGTAGGATGCAGATTATGAAACTTTCCATCCTTATAGTGAGGTGACTTTTTTATCCTTTCCAGCCGTTCTCCCCGAGGAGCCCGCCCGAAACTCGGCTGATTCATAAATGCTACTCCTGCAATGACCAGAATAACGACTATACTTAACATAATACCTATTATCATACGCGCTCTACTTCCCTTTAAAAATTTCATATTTCAACTACATTAATTCTATGCAAAAGTAGTCCATCTTTTTTAGTCTGCAACTATACGAGTTACAGATGTTACTACCCTTATTACGGTTTTCCGGTAATCGAAGAAAAAGCCCTTCACGCCATTCAGCCTTTTTCACGATTAATCTCGGTTTATGTAATAAAGAGTATTTTTGCGACCACTACCCTAAAATTCGTAAATAAAAGAACTTCTCGAAAAACAAATTAATAGCACTTATGTTGTACTCGTGCAACAACCGGATATATATTCCTTAGTTTGCAACAAAACTACCATTTTAAAAGCCCCCATAGCAATGACCGGGTTTTAAAACAGTATTAGTAACATTAAAAAAGATTGAGGTTATGAGTAAAGTAGTACTAAATTTCTGCATGGTAGTTTTGTTGGCATTACTTGCCAACTCATGCATTAAGGAGGACCAGTCGGATTGCCCGACACAATTTACAGTGAAGTTGATTGTCAAAGACATCAACTACTTCAACATCGCGCAGTTTTCGGAATTGTCTCCTGAAGCGGCTTCGCAACCTTTTATGCATTTCACCAGTACACTATACTATACGGTAACCGATAAGGCAACCCGGCAAGTAGTGCAACAATCCGATGTATTAACAACGTCAGGCAGTACTCAGGACTATACCATCCTCCTAAATAACCTGCCTGTAGGTGAATATGAATTTTCCGTTTGGGGAAACATCTCCAATGATATTCCTGCAGGAATCCTCCATCCGAATGGGTTGGAACATACCGATATATATACAGCCAGGGCATCAATAAACATCACCCCCGAAAGCCAAAGTCAAACAGTGGAGCTGGAACGTACGAAAGGCAAACTAGTAGTGTTCTGTCGTAACTTCCCCGACGAAATAACCGGCATTAACCTGTCGGCCTCCCCCGTTTACCAATCCACAGATACTTACCTTAATTATCAGGGGAGTACAAGCGTACAGAAGTCGGCTACGCGTACTGTTATCAATCAGATTCTCATGGCACCTACACCTGAAGGTGGCGATACTACACTGAACCTGAATTTTGATACGCAGACTGCACGTGCCACTTCACCTGTACTGTCTATTCCTCCAATCTCCGTAACCATTCATCGCAATGAAATTACAGCGGTGTCCCTGGATTATGACATTATCAGTAACGCCCTGGAAATATGGGCATATATCAATGGAGAATGGAGTATGCTCCATCACCTCGATATTAAATGATATAATTTTTCTCTCTTATTTAATAACTAAACTTTTTTGCATCATGAAAAAACTAATGTTTCTTGTATTTGCGAGCGCATTGCTGTTCGCATGCTCTGACAACGAGGACCCCGTTCCGAATGTTGACAACAATCCGGAAGCCAGTGTAACTTTCGATATCTCAACCGTAAACAACCCGACTATCAGCATGAGCCGTGCGGGCGTATATAGCCAGGAAGCTACCCAGCACGTTGCCAATGTAGTGGTTTATGCTTTCTCTAAAAGTGGTTCCGATTATGTATTTGCTAAGAAATACAATATAACCGGATGGTCTGACGGAACAACTTTCAAGCGTTATGTTGTGGCTGAAGCTGATAAAGTGCCCGCCGGAGAATATACATTTCTTGCCGTAGGACGTGACGCATCTGATAATTTCACAATTCCCGACCCTGCAATAGGAGATTCTTACACCACCATGCAGGCAACCATTGCCAACAGCGGTGACGAAAAAGAACTCTTCGCCGGAAGTACTGTTACAGAAGTTATGGATAAAGGCAGCCGCGTGAGCCTGGAAATGAGTCGTAAGGTAGCCGGTGTTATGGGTTATTTTAAAAATGTACCTCAATCATTGGATGGACAAACGGTGAAGTATCTCCGCCTGACTGTAAGTAATGCCAACCAAAAAGTAAACTTGTCAAACGGTGTAGGAATAAATACAGTTCCAACTTCTTTCAATATCATTAATATGGATCTTTCCGCACAGGGTGTTTCCGGGGGAGTATATACAGGTAACGACTTGTCGGGAAATGGTGTTGTAAAAGTAGCCAATTCACAATTGGACGGTTCATTCTTCATGCCGGTTAGCTCCATCACCATGACTCTCGGACTATATGACGACTCCGATAACCCTATAAAGACTTGGACAGTAAATGATACCGGTGGTGCAACCACATTCAATATACTTGCCAATCATTTCTACTCACTGGGTATGAAGGCGCAAGCCGGTAATATAAACGGCGGTACTGACGACCCGGGTGACGACGACGACCCGGTAGACTTGCTGACAGACCAGAATATCGTTGTCTCTATCAGTCCGGCTTGGGAATTGATTCACGAATTGGTTATTCAATAGTATAACTCAACAAAGGAATGGATAGCATAAAATGCATATATGGCTTCATGGCTACTCTGATAGCTCTTCTGATGAGCTCATGCTCGCAGGACGACGCTATCGGAGCGGCTTCCACGGAAGAAACGATTCCCGTGGAAATAAGCATCGGTAATGACAAGGTATCTACCCGTGCACCTGGTGATGTAGCCCTGTCAGTGAACCGTGTCTTGATACTGCCCTTCCGGAAGACGAGCGAAAGCTTGGCAGACGATGCTGCTAATTTCATTCCTATATATGGTTCGGCAAAGCAAATTGATGTAGCTACTTTTCCAAATGTAGTTACCAAACTTGCCCTTACGCCCGCCACTACTTATAGGATACTGATTATCGGATATAATCGCAATGATTATGATTTCGCTAATCAGGGCAGTGCCAACCGGCGTTTCGACATCGGCTCAACGAGCGCTCCCACAACGCTTGCCAATTTCCACTTGCAACCCATATCACCTGTAAGTGTACCCGAGTTCTTCACTTGCATCGCTACGGGATACAAACAAGGATTATCAGTAGGCACCAGCTTTCAACCGGAACAAATAGACAATATCAAAGGAACATTGAAACGTATTGTCAGCGGGCTGACCGTAGACATCAACAATATTCCTGCATACATTACTTCTGTCTCACTGACAGCCGAACAATTGGTCACTGCCACCCGTGCCACGGATGGTGTTCCCACCCTTTGGCAAACGGCCGGAGACAGCGGCCTGAAAACCTTCGGAAGCCTTACACCTGTAAACGGAAAAGTTACTTTCAGCCCATATATGCTGGCTATACCGGATGCAAGGAAAACGCTTCTCTACATAAATATTGCCAACGGAACAATTAATCAAAGTTATCCGGTCAATATTGCGGATATAGCGAATGTTGTTTCGGGCAACCGAATCATCTTTTCCCCTAACCATTGGGTCAAGATAACCGGTGATTTTATAAACAGTACTCTGGTCTTTACCTTGTCCCGTACCATCAATCTGGACGATAATGCCTGGGACGGACTTACAAATTAACTATTAAAACAATAACGGAGATGAAAACGGCTCTATTCATAACAACAAGTGTACTTTCCATCTTTCTGCTTGCGGGTTGCGAAAAAGGAATGGATGATATATCTGAACCTCAACCTGTTCCCGGAGAAGAATCCCCGTCAGAAGAGATACCTACCGATATCCCCGATGACTATTTTGTAGTGAGCTTCTCACCCGGTCAAAGTGGCAACACGCGTGCGGCAGTAACCGGTTCGGACGGAAGAGTCCGACATCTCCGTTACATTATCTATAATTCTGCAGGGGACTATGTAAAAGAAAAGATAATTCTCCAGACAAACAACCCCATTCCTACATGGCCTTTGGCAGCTGTCAGGGATACATTACCCAAAGGCTCGTACACAGCCGTATTCCTGGCCAATGTAGAGAAAACAATGTTTCCCATTCCCGGAACTGGCGGTACTACCACATATACTGATGTACTGACTAACTATAAGGGTAAGATGGCTGATGCCCGCATCGTATTGCCGAATGCCGAGTTTACCGATACTTCTGAATATTATTGGTCAAAGGTCAGCTTCTCCGATACAGACCCGAAACCTACCGTCCTACTGCAACGCATAATCAGTATGCTGAATCTGCATCGTAATTTCGTAGATGCGCAAGCAGCATTGACCAGTCTGGAAAACAATATTATCAGGGAACTTAACTATGGCAACCTGATACAGACTACCGTTGATGGAGTTCTGCCCGGATTGGTAAAAACAGCGCTAAATACTGTACCGGGAGGTAGCGTAGTATATGCTTTACTTGGTGGCGTAGATGCCGTTGTCAATCTAGTATTGGCACAGCTCGCCGTCCCTGTCGTCAATGCCCTCAATGCACTGCTATTAGAAAACCTTACCAATCAGATAGGAAAGGCATTAACAGGCAATGCTAATCAATCAGGAGCATTAGCCGGCCTGGGGGCATTATTGAACCCATGGAATACAACTGACGCGAATACAGCGATTGTAACCATACGTAATTTTCCTAAAACGATGGACTTCAGCCTTAATGTCATAGACTCTTACGCAGGAGACCAACGCTTTAGATTTACCTTCACCGACGGAACCGTTTATGACGAAAAAGATATTCTCATCAAAGGCTTCAACGGAGTATTCGATGTAAGGGAAATAAATGTCATCAAGCAAGGACTTGTCGGAGGCTTACTGATAGACGGTATCATAGACAGTTCCCTGTTATTGAACGGAGCGTTTATTGACATCAACGACCCTATACAGGCTACAGTGGGAAGCAATTTCAGATATAAAGCCGACTATTCATTCCTCGACTTGGGACTGAAATCATATACCGCGCAAACAGATGGTAACCATTCGTTGACACTGGCTGTGAAACTTGGAGACATAGCCAATCTGAATGGCATATTAGGAGGCATTCCCGGTCTTAGCACCATATTAAGCGGACTAACGAGTGCCATAGGTAATATTACTGTATCCGTACCAATCAATCTTCCGTTATTAGGAATAGACAATTTGACCTTATCGGGTAGTTGGAGTGCAGTGACTAAATATTAGTCTGTTTTCTTTTCTTACCCAGATATTTTCGCAGCAAAGTGGGAGTAGCACAATAAACCAGTTGTGCCCTACTCCACTTGTAGCATTGCAAGAAAACAATCATGGCAATCGTTATGAATGCAGCCGCACCTATGGAAGCTTGCAAAGGAAGCCATATCAAATTTTCAGAAGGTACAATCATCGGAATAAAAGCCAAGGCCCCAGCCGGAGCAAAATACTTTCCCGTCCATTCAAAAATGGCAAACAGACAGAGTATTATACCAAGCGCAACAACTGTTTCGGGCAGATGCAGATAATGATATCCTATTATCTGAAAGCCTGTACCCAGCAGAGAAGCTGTCAACATAAACAGGAATAACTGCGTAGGACGTGCACGAAATCCCGCTTTTGATGTAACAATTTCAGTAAACATTACTACCAACGGGGGAATCACCAAATAACGATATCCCATGCGGTAAGCCGCCAGCGAAAGCAGATACACAAAAAGTAATAGCGACAACCAGCGAAACAAATCCCTCTTCCATTTTCTGTCGGCAGGCACATAGTCTATTTTATGCCTGATATCGGCCTTTTCCATACCTTTCTGTCCCAAGACTAAAACAAGAGACAACAAGAAAACAGATAAAGGATATATCCATGTCTCAGTGTGAAGCAGCACCGGCAACATACAAGCTGAAATCAACGGTATCAAAGTAGCGCGGCTGAAAAGTAGACATAAACCGGCAAAGGCAAAAGCCAACGCCAGATTAACCGGAAAAGGTAAAAAAGAATAGCGGACAATACATACTCCTATAACAGCACCCAAACTCATTAGCATGACCGTTTGCCACCACTTTACCCTCCATACCCGTTTATCGATAATCCATGCCCCAATAGTGAGAGCCATCAACTCAGGAAAAATAACCTCTTTCTCTCCCAGCCATTCTGCCACTCCTACCATCAACAAGACCGCTATAGCGGCAACGGAGTATCGTATCCATTTTTTATGTACCATGTTCTATTCTAAATTCAGTACAGCCTTTTGGCAATAAATCACTATCTTCGTGGCAAATTTACGAAAATAGCAACAATGACAGAAGAAAAAGCAACAAATATGGGTGCGCACAATTTGTGCTGTATAGGATATATCACTAAAGATAAAATAATTACGCCACATAACACAGTAGATATGCCGGGCGGTACTTCTTTCTACTTTGCCCATGCCATCAGGCATTTGAATGCCAACGGCTTTTTACTGGTAACAGCTTTGGCTGATGCTGATATGAATGTTGTAGAAGATATTAGAAAAGAAGGGATTGAAGTAAAAGTTCTACCCAGCGCCCATTCCGTATGCTTCGAAAACATATATGGAGAAAATCAGAATGAACGCGCGCAACGTGTAACGGCTAAAGCCGACCCATTCACAGCAGAAGGTTTACAGGATATCAATGCACAAATCATCCATTTAGGTAGCCTGTTGGCTGATGACTTTTCATTAGAACTCATTAAGTATTTGTCAGGAAAAGGATTATTATCTGTTGATGTGCAAGGCTTTCTGCGTAAAGTAGAAAACGAAAGAGTGTTACCGGTGGACTGGCCTGAAAAAAGAGAAGCTTTGAAATATATTCATATACTGAAAGCCAATGAGTCCGAAATGGAAGTTCTTACACATTGCTCCAATCCACGGGAAGCCGCCCTATTAATTGCAGATTGGGGGGTGAAAGAAGTATTGCTTACATTGGGAGACAAAGGGTCATTGATATACACCAAGGGGCAATTTTATGAAATACCGGCTTATCCTGCCATGCAGATAGTAGACGCTACGGGATGCGGCGACACTTATATGGTGGGGTATCTATATATGCGCAATAAAGGTGTTTCATATAAAGAAGCCGGATGTTTTGCAGCTGCCATGTGTACAATCAAGCTCCAATCGCACGGACCATTCTGCGGCACGGAAGAAGAGATAGAAAGAGTTATCGGCGGATAATATAAAACCTTGGTAAATCCGGCTTATCTATTTATTATTTATATCTTTGTTCGCAAATTATAATACCATGGAAAAGACATCACTAGACGATAAGCATAAACAGATATTGTTACAAATACCTCTCTTCAGAGACTTGCCGGACAATATCAGATTATCACTATTGGACAAACTGGAATACAACGTGTATTCCGCTGAGAAGAAAGATATCATTGCTACCCAGGGCACTCCCTGCAAAAAGCTCTATGTATTATTGGAAGGGAAACTACGTGTAGATATCATAGACGGACTGGGTAATAAAGTGATGATTGAATATATCATTGCCCCTCGCGCATTCGCCACTCCTCATCTTTTCGGCTCAAACAATACGCTTCCGGCGACCTTTACCGCCATTGAACCAAGCACCTTGTTCATGGCAAGTAAAGAGTCGACCTTCAAGCTAATCAGTCAGGACTCCACAATATTGCACAACTTTCTTTGTGTAACCGGCAATTGCAATGCCTGCACGGTTTCCCGACTGAAAACATTATCCCGTAAAACAGTCCGCGAAAGATTTGTAGTCTACCTATTGGAACATAAACCACTGAAAACAAATATAGTAACCATTGTCCACACACAATCGGAACTTGCCGAGTACCTCAATGTCACCCGCCCGGCGCTTTCCAAGGAAATCAATAAAATGATTAAGGAAGGCATTATCCTGATGACGGGTAAGAAGATTGAGATACTTAACGAAGCAGCATTAAAGGAATATACCTGATTTTACCATTTCACGAACAAGACTCTCGGATTGATATTCAAGGATAGCCAACCCCAATCTTGCCAGCTCTTATGGTTGCCGCCCTTCACCACATCCATAGACTTGGTGCCGCGCATTATAGAGTAACCGGCGGAGAGTTTAACGTCTTTCATCACATTCCAATCAATCTGATAATCTATCTCTGAACCTAACCCTTTCTTTAAACCCTCAAGTTTGGCAGCAGTGGCAAAGTAGTGATAATTCAGTTGCATACTCACCTTCGGAGAAGTTTTATAACTTATACCTGCCTGCATATCCTGCAAACCGGGAGCATACCCATTCTGGAAAAGAGAAGCATAGAAATAGTCCATTGCTCCATAGAACTTATGGTGCGTACCGTAGAGTGGATCAAACGCCTTAAATTTACTGCCCTCACCATTCTCACCACTCAAATAGTCGTATCCCAATTTAGCGCTCCATTGTTCGGTAAAAGCGTAAGCAACCTGTAAGCTCGCCATATAAGCAGACACATCCATAGAATTTTTGTTCTTTCCCGTCTGATAATAAAAAGCGCCCTGCAACTCCCACGATTGCGGTTTATAAGTAAGATAAGTACCCATGGTTTGCATGCAGCGGGTATCCGATTTTTGTGTTTCCTTATCTCCTGTTTCCCATCCCAGGTTCATAAACAATAAAGATGCGTTGAAAGGCAACTCGCCTGCCGCATAATGATACCACAGTGTCTGCATGTTTTTGTAAGGCTGACCTCCATCCTTATAATAAGTGCCGCCTACCGTTTTCTCGTCATTTTGATTGAAAGCAAGTATAAGGTGCAACTTATGAGCCTTATTTTCATAACCGAATTTCAAAGCATCATGATAACGTCCGGCCACATTCCAATCCAAACCTCCCAAAATACGTTCATCATCATAAGACAAAGTCTGACGTCCTAACTGCGCAAAGAAACCGGTTCCAAAGTCCAGCTTCGCCCACGCCTCGTTCATTATGAAACGTCCGTTCTTATCTATTTGCGCATCTTGTCCCCAAACCCCTACGTGCTGGGCCGAAATTTTCATGCTCAGGTTAGAACGTTTGTACTCCATAGACAACCGGGCACGGTTATTGATAAAAGCCGCAGCCTCCTGTCCCTCATTTCGCGGATAGAGTGCACCGTTGCGATACTCCGCACGAGGCCTGATTTGCATGGACATAGTAAATTCATTTTCCTCTTTTGAGTCTTGTCCCCAAGACAAACCGGGCAATAACAATAGGCCCAACACAAAATAAATTGTTCTCATAGCATCTTTATTTTAAATTATAGGTATGTACACTCACTCCTTGTGCAGCAGGCAAATAATTGATGCCATACCAGCACATTTGTAATAATAAGAAAGCGACAAGCAGTCCCACCAATGCTTTGTGATGCGCCGCCGGGCGTCCCAAACGGAAATGGACATAAGCCAGGTAAGAAAACCAAGTTGCCGCAGCCCAAGTTTCTTTCGGGTCCCATGCCCAATAATGCCCCCAGGCAGCCTTTGCCCATATCGCGCCGGACAACATGCCCAACGTCATAAAAGCCAAACCAACGTATGTCAGATTATCACACAAATCCATTTCACGAGGCTCAATGCCTTTTTTCTTAAACCAAAGCAGATAGACGGCCATTATCGTGGCTGCTCCAAGCATGGCATAAGCAAACATATAAACTATGACATGAGGAGTGAACCATGGACTTTGCAAAGCAGGCATCAATGTCTTATTATGTATCTCCGGTTTAAAAAGATTTATACAGATAAAGACCAATGAAAGCACAAAGCTAAAACTCAATATCCATTTGTATTTCCAACGGCTATAAGTAATAACTCCTGCCAATGGAAGAAAAAATGAATACCACAAACGCGTTTCACCCATAGTCCGCATCGGAGGGCGTTCCAAAGAAACCCACAACGCGACAATAAAGCTGAAGAAAACAGCCAACCCCAACAAGGTAAATCCGTATACCGCTACCGGACGTTTCTCCCGCCAGGCAGCATAAGCCCCGAAGCCCCACAATATTAGAGCGACAATCGCAAACGGAGCAAAGTAATTCCAACTCATACCATACCCTCCTTTTTTATCTCTTTGTCCTCATCTTTATTTTTTCCTTTGGGAGCATTCACAAACAAGCATATAGCACCTGCCATCATCATCAGAATGCCTGCATAAACATAAGGAAGCCACGGGTCACGCACCAGTTCAAAAACACTGACATCGCTCCATCGCCCTTTGGTTTCATCATAGCTCAACTGGTAAATATTCCATCCGGCTATCTTCAAAGGATGATTCACCTCAATTGTATCTTGCAGGATATCCCCTTCCTCTGTATAGACGGTCACATCAGAAACAAAGCGTTGCGGTTCCCGTTCAGGCATCACGATACTGACCTGCTCATTCAGCCGTAATGCTTTATAAGGGAATATGAAACTTCCGCAACTTACCCAACCTTCTTTCGCCTGTCCGGTTTTCGTATTCGTCGCCTTCAGATAGGATGCATACGTGGCACCCATCGAATGGAATTCCGTAAATTTCAAAGTATCTTCCGTGGCAACAGAAGCGGCCATCGGTATGGATTGCAGAATTGAAACATCCCAATCCGATAAATTTCCGCTCTTTATGCCCTCTTCAAGTAACAGATGTTCGGGCGCATCTGCCGGAAGGGCTTGTCCCGTTTCATTATTAATCAGCATCAATTTAGGGGGATACTCATCAATAGTAAAGTCCTTTAGCTCAATAGCAAGCGGGAGTTCCGACAATTTACCGTTTTCATCCGTAGCCCGCCATTCCGTTTTACCAAGCTGTGTAATCATTTTCAAGCGTTGCAGGTCGGCATTACCCAATGTAGCCGTCAACAGGGCGACAAACAATCCCACATGGTTGAGCAAGAAAGGAATCTTCCTCACCTTCAGCGGAAATCCCGCACGCAAAATAGTCAACCCTAAAGAAGTGACCATAGCAATGTACAACAGTACAAACGGCCAGAAAGAAAGCATCTTTGTAAATCCTATCCCATCTACCGGCGACTGGGTGGATGGCACTTGACGCACCAAGCCCATCACAACCGTAATAATCGCCACACACAACAAGAAAGAAACCGCAGCCGTATAGTGGCTCAGCCATCCGAAGCAATATACCCTTTTGCGAAGCCCATGCATACCGGTCAACAACAGCAAGTACGCTATCAATACAATGATATTAACCGGCCAAGCAAATAAATCCCAACGGATGGCACCGATGGTTACTTGCAAAAGCAAACCTGTGACAAACAGCCCTGCCGCACAAACAAAACCTTCCCTATACCCCCACGGTTTCTTCCACATAAAAACGTCTAATTTATGATTTGATGATTTACAATCGTAAATAACATTATTTTTGCGCCAACCTTCCGTCCGCCTTTGCCTTTTCCAGCCAAGCCGGTACGGTAGTCTTTAAGAACTTATCTTTCGCAGCTCTCTCGGCATCCATATCCAAGCCGATATATTCTTGAGCCTTAGCTTTTGTAGAGATATCTGGCATTGGCACATCTCCCGTAAAACCATTCCTTGCCAATACTTTGGATACCGCCAAGCGTGCCTGCAACGCCTTATCCAAACCATGGGACAGGATACGCTGGATTTCCTGGGGAGCATGGAAAGAACCGCCATGAGAAGCAACTCCAAAGTCCCAACGCCATTGTGCCTGGCGAATCAAAGCCAGCACATCTTTCATCTGGTCTTCCGTAGCGCCCTTATCCCAGGCAAATTTAGCTTCGATATGCGCCTTTGCCAATTCCTGTTCCAAGCGATTACGAATTTCATTCGCCTTGCGTTGACGTTCGTAAACATTGTTACGCAAGGTTTCTTCGCTTTCGCGATGGCAAGTCTGACAAGTGCGGTCTATCATAGCCAATGGGCTCTGTATATGGTGATCGCTGAACTTCACGCCACCTTCACTCTTGTAAGGCATGTGGCAATCGGCACACGACACGCCACGTTGTGCATGAATACCCATCTGGGATATTTCATAATCGGGATGTTGAGCTTTCAAAATCGGAGTACGGCTCAACTTGTGAATATAATCGGAGAAACCGGCCTCATCATAGTACGCTTCCATATCTTCCACCGTAAAACCTTTATCCCAAGGGAAGGTCAGATATTTGCCATCACCCTTGAAGTAATATTCCACATGGCACTGGGCGCATACCAAAGAACGCATTTCCTGCGGAGTGGCTTTTGTAATATCCCTACCCTGACGTTGAAAAGCTTCAATCAAAGCCGGACGGCTGATATGTAAGTTCATGTTTTCGGGTTCGTGGCAATCGGCGCAACCGATAGGATTTACTATTTCGTCACCAAAAGCTCCCCACTTATTATTATAGAAAGCATCTACACCGATAGCCTCCATCATACGGGGCACATCGGGACTCTTACAAGTCCAGCAGGTAGAAGGCTGGGGGCCATCGGTATCCGTTACCGGAGCACCCGTGCGAAGACTTGCCGTAATATCCTCGATAGCATGCATGTGTCCGCGAGGAGTAGAATAATCCTTTGAAAAGGCATATCCTGCCCACAAAATCACCATTTCAGGGCGTTTTTCCAATGCGTCTACGGCTACATTTCCGTTAAACTCGCTCTGAAAATCAGTCTTCGCCGTTTCTGTCCATGTCTGATATTCACGAGGGAAATCATCTTTAAACACCTCATTATGTGCTTCGATTCCTGTAATCACCGTTTTACGGTTATTAAATACGCTCGCTAATTCTGCCCTGCGTTCCATCAAAGCTGAGACGCACAAGCCCAAGACAAACACTACGACCATTGAACCACCGAACAATAGCCATCCTTGCCATGATTTAAGTTTCTTTTCCATATATATGAAGATTTATTGTTGTTATTTCTTAATTATTTTCTGAAGCCATTCCGGTACGGGAGATTCCGGATAAGGTACAAGCGCGGCAGGCGTTGACGAAAGGCTGTTCTTTCCCCCATGCGGCACGTCACGGTGGCAATCCCAACAAGCTTTGCCGTCACCGGTGAGCGACATCATGTAATCAATCTTCCCCGCATCCACAAATTCGGTAGTCAGTTGCGTATGGCAACGGATGCAGTTGTTCATGATAACTTCGGAACTGGCTTCTTGCGCCTGTATAACCTGCGGCTCACTCTTCGTGAGGAAAGCGGCTACGTGCTTCATACCGTCTATTCCTTTGAATGTCCATTTCTTTACCGCATTTTCATGAGGGACATGGCAATCGTTGCAAGTGGCGTTCCGGCTATGGGAACTATGAAACCACGTCGCATAATAGGGCGCCATGATGTGGCAATTGACACATGCCGAAGGGTCATCACCCAAATAGGTGTGCGCCCGGAGAAGATACATAAACAGACCTCCTCCACCAACAAGGACACCGCATATAATCAGTGCCGTTACTTTCCATTTATAGGAAGGAAATAGTTTACTTATGATAGATAGCTTCGCCATAAAACAAGTATTTTTCACAAAAATACACGGTTACTATCTAATAAAGTGTAATATTGATTACACTTTGGTGTTTATTTTAAAAGAAATTAAGCCTCCACACCCGTCACCGTCTTCAGCAGATATCCTATCAGGAAGCTCAATCCCGCCACGGAAAAGCTAAGTACCGCCATTTCGGTGAAACGGCGCTTAAAGTTTTCACTACGGGCTACGGAATAATAATAGTTAAAGAAAGCGATGATAAACAATGCCATCAACAGCATGATACACAACGCCATGATAGAATTCGACAACCATACAAACGGCATCACCAATGCCACTACTGTTATTATATAAGCAATTCCGGTATACACGGCTGCTTTCACCGGATGTTTATTGGGGTCTTTCTCCGATTTAGTGGAAAGATATTCGGAAGATGCCATTGACAGGGCAGCGGCAATTCCGGTGATACTGCCTGTCAATGCAATCAGTTTCGAATCGCTCAATGCCAACGTAAAACCGGCAAGCGCACCGGTAAATTCCACTAACGCATCGTTCAGTCCAAGCACCACCGAACCCATATATTCCAAACGTTCTTCGTTTATCATGCCGATGAGTTGTTCTTCGTGCCGCTCTTCATCACGTGCCATATCAGCAAAATGCTGCATATCGGGATATTGCGCATAGAACTGGCTGAGGTCTTTTTCTCCCAGTTCCATTTGACGGACAACAAAAGTAATGCCCAGCAAGCGCAGCAGGCACATATAAATGAAAATGCGCATCCGGCGAGGCGGCACGTCACGTCCTGTATAAGTACGCAATGACATATAATGCCGCTTTTCATCTTCCGAGATGCGCATCAGAATTTTCCGGTTACCCTCATTCTTTTCCACTTTTGCCAATTTCTGATAAACGATACATGAGGTAATCTCGTCTTTCTGCAAGGGAAGCATTTTCTTTATAAGCAGCTGTCTGTCATCCATAATTTTACAAACTTTAGTCCTGTCATTTAAAAGTTATGCAAAACTACAAATAATTATTCAGATAATAACAGCTTACTCTCCTGCTTTTGTTCTTTTATACAATACTACTTTAGCACGTTTGTGTCTCATCCGGCGTAACCATAAATAATATCCGGTCAACGGAAGCGTCCCACCCATTAAGGCTGCCAGGAATGCCAGTATACGGGTCAACATACCTCCCCAATTTCCTACATGAACTGAATATATCCAACCACGAACCTTACCGGCTCTATCCGTATCCTCATATAAGATTACACCGGTTATCTCCCCGTTATGCGGATTAAAAGTATAACGGTCAGCGGCACGCTGATTGCCCAGCCGGTTAAAAGAAACAGCGGCAGTACCTTGGGAAACAGTAATTTGCTTATAACCGGGATTGAGTATCTTCAATTCATCACACACCTTTTCCCAATTTGCATACGTTACCGGACGCTTTCCATCAACATGCCCGTGTGAGCTTTCCCGTCGGCCGCCTTCTTTGTTCCTTTCATGGGTTTGCCCGGATATTCCTTGCCGGGCTTCCGCCCCAAACACTTTGTAAAAGCCCGTACGATACCAAGCAAAAGACCAAGTCAATCCTGTAATTGCCATTGCTAAAAGTAGAACGGCGGCATACATTCCTCCCGCTACATGCAAGCCGTACCAAAAACGACGCCAGCCTTTTCCTGCCGTAATCTTCAAGCTGCTTTTCAACCCCCTCTTTGTACGGGGCCACCAGACAACAATGCCCGATATCAGCACAAACACAAACATCAGTGTAGCTGTACCTACAATTACTTTCCCCCAGAATATTCCACCATCCGGTTTCATACTATCCAGCAACCAACGATGTAACCTAAACATAGTGAGGAAAAACGGAGTGCGCCCCGACCGACCTTTTACTTCACCCGTATATTGGTCTACATATATGGCAGCCCGGTGTGGCTTTGAAAGACTGATTTGATAGGCTCGTTCCGGGTCGGATGAAATACTGATACCCGTTATAGAAACACTGTCCGGCAACGTACCGGAAACTTTTGCTATCAGTTCTTCCACCGGAAGTGTTCGTGTTTCTACCTTTTGCACAAAGTAGAGGTCACGACGGCACAACTCCATCACTTCATTCTCGAATACCAGCATGGCACCCGAAAAACAAATAAGGGTTATTATCAATCCGAAGGGAACTGATAGCCACAAGTGTATGTTACGAAAAACTTTCTTCATCATTTACCAACCTGTACCAATTTTCCTACTCCGCTTACTTGAGTCGCCTCTACGCTGACACCTTTCGTGGCGATAGCATTTACCGGATCAATCTTATAGATAGCCGGTTTAGCATCTGTTGTAGTCACAGCCATATAGGCAACCCCATTTTCTGTATACAGTGTATTGCCGAAAGAAGAAATCAGGTCGCCGGAAGGTAATCCTTCCACGTAAGTCAGTTTCTTAGAACCTGCCTTGAATACAGCCAGTTGATTGGCTGTAAACCCGGACTGGCTGAAAGGACGGTCGTACATCAGCAACAAGAAATAATCTCCTGTAATGTGCCAGCTACGCAGGAAAGACTTTCCATCCGTCTGTTCCTCAAGATTGCAGTAGTAATCATCAAAATCCTCACTCCCGGCAGGAATACGTACCACCCCGGCAGGTAAAGACGTTTGCTGGCGAGGATCACTCATGGTCTTGGCATAGCTTGGAGAAAACACATAAATATCCCCATTATCCGCCGCCCAGATAGTCTGATAATATTGAGACCTGTTGCGTCCGCAGGCATAGCTGATTTTATCAGTCTTGATGAGTGATTTTTCTTTTAAAGATTCATCTTTGAAGATGGCTACCCAGCATTCATCAGGATATTGGGTCCATTGCAACTCATCCTTTTTATATGCGCCGCTACCACTACCTCCGGCTTCTGTTTTCACCAAGTCCTCATTTCCCTGTTTCACCCATTTACCACCTTCACTTTTCACTCCATACTGGCTCAATCCCATCGGCACAGCCACACTGTAAATCTTGCTATCGTGTTCCAGTATCCCAGCCAACGTCACATATTCACCATTGCCCAAGAAATTCTCAGCCAAGTAAGACTTCTCTTGCGTATCATTCGTTGTAAATGTTTCAGCCGTCACATCCAAATAAGAAAGCAGGAAAACCTTCGGCACATACCCGTTCCCATCAGCCCATGCGGCAGGTCCGTCTCCAGTAGAAGAAGTCATGATATATTTACCATAAGTACCATAAGTCGTGAACCGCTTCACCGCAAACTCCTTGGAACGGGCCTGCAATTCATTCTGCGCATTCATTATATAAGAGCGAGTCGTTCCCGCATTTCCCTGATTATACGTCAGGCCATACAGATACCGGTCCCTATAAAACACCCATTGAGTAGCGCCATCATTCACCAGGCCGTTGTTTACGGTAGTAACAGTTCCGCCATCCAGTGTTTCGGAAGTCAGCAAAACATTGGTACTGTTGCCTCCCGACGCCTCTACCGAGGACGCTATCACATATTGTCCTTTACTTTCATTTCCGCCACCATTACCGGAATCATCAACATCCGTACAAGCGGTCAATACCACACCGGTCATCGCAGTAGCGAAAAGTCCGGTTAATAATAAATTTTTCTTCATTCGTTTTTATATTTACTAAAGTTTCGCAAACTCAACTTTTGCAGTTGGCAAGGGGACAAGGAGCAAATTGACAAAGAAAGATACTTCCTAAAAAGACACACGCACCTTTCCATAAAATGCCCTGCCCGCCTTCTGAAGACTGAAGTTATCGTACAATCTCTCATCCGTCAGGTTACGGCATTCAAAAGCCACATTATAGCGTCCGTCCAGCAGGCTGTATGAAAGAGCTAAATTGTGTGAGAATTGACTGGGAACCACATAATCTCCCTTATTCGAGCCTATTTTAGATGAATAGTATGTAAAGCTGCGCAAGTATTGGTTATCGTATGATACCGTCAACATATTTCCTTTCTTCCCTAAATTACGCCAATAAAAAGTCACATCCGAATCGGCAAACATATAGGGTAAGTTCGGCATACGTTCACCATAAACCAGGTTATCCGTAGCGCCGGATATGGATTTCTTCATATTGTCACGCACATCCATCCGGGTGAAGTTTCCTCCCACACTCAGCCATTCCCCTAAAACATACCGGGCAGAGACGCTATACCCTTTTGCCAGTACCTTTCCATAGTTTATATAAGTGGCAGCTTGTTTTCCGCCACTCAAATCGGCTATATTACGTTGAATATAGTCTTTCGTATTCCGGTAAATCAATCCCCCCTCCACATACATGGAGTGCTTACCAAATGCCCGGTTATAACTCAGATTGAGGTTCAGGTTGTCGCTGCTCTCAGGCTTGATACCCATGTCTCCTATTTCAAGATCTTCGTCGCCAAACATTTCTTCGATAGTGGGAAGTCGATATGCCTTTTCGTATGATAGTTTCGCCTGCAATCCGGGGATGATAAAATAAGTTCCTGCCGCCCCATATCCCATCGAACTGATATTGCGGGTAGAACGGACATACTCGCTTTGATTGGACGAGGTAGCCACAGGGCCTGCCACAAACTGCTTATAGTACTTACCAAATACGGATAAGTTCCAGTGTTCCGAGGGCATCAGGCGATAGGACAGACCTGAAATATTCTTGCGTGTTTCCTTGGCGATAGCATCCGTCTGCTCTTCCTTAGCCAACAAGGAAGTATTGCTACGCCTGAAAGCATTCAGTACATGGTTGAAGGTCAACATCTGTATCTTATCAATGCGATAATTCACAGTCATCGTAGCGTTCCAGTTATTATTATCCGCCCGTGCATATAGATTATACTGTTCTCCCGAAGAATTCAACGGATATTTCTCCCCGTACCAATTA
>NZ_CAUFUE010000041.1 GCF_959029255.1 uncultured Bacteroides sp.
TACCCCATCCGAAAGGAAACCCTGCTCCGGCGCTACGCCGGTAAATTATCATTTTGTAAACAGCAACTCCCTGTATTTAGGAAGTGGCCATATCTCATCATCAATTTCCATTTCAAGATTATCAATATGGTCGCGGATACTTTCCAGATACGGGCGTACCGTCTCCTCGTAAGCAAAAGCTCTATCTTTGTAGTTGTCTTTATGATTGGCAACCTTTCGGGCTTCGGTCATATCACGCACCAGCATCTTGATAGCCGTCACTCGCTTGGATATCTCACGTACCAGTTCTATGCGGTCAGCACTCAGAATTTCATATTCTTCGGGCGAGAATGTTTCACGCAATCCGCGCAGGTTCTCCAGCAGGCGGTTTTGATAGATAACAGCAGTCGGCACAATGTGGTTGATGGCAAGGTCTCCCAATACACGGCTCTCAATCTGCACTTTCATCGTATACTTTTCGAGTTCCACTTCCAAGCGGCATGCTAATTCCGTTTCGTTGAAGATACGTTCGCCGATAAGGACAGAACGAGCCTGATTATCGGTATAACGCATCAAAGCTTCCGGCACATGGCAGATATTAGTAAGGCCACGCTTGGCAGCCTCTTGCTTCCATTGTTCTGAATAACCGTCACCCTCAAAACGGATAGGTTCCGAAGCAATAATAGTCTCTTTGAGTATACGGAAGATAGCTTCATCTTTGCCGACGCCTTCTTCCATCAGTTTCTCGATAGAAGCCTTAAACTCATTGAGTTGGTTAGCCATTGCCGCATTGATGGCAATCATGGCGGCAGCACAGTTCGAAGATGAGCCCGCAGCACGGAATTCAAAACGGTTACCGGTGAAAGCAAACGGAGAAGTACGGTTACGGTCTGTAGTATCCAGCAGGATTTCAGGAATACGTCCTATACCCAGTTTGAGCGTAGTCTTTTCTTCAGCCGTCATCTTGTTGTTGCTCACTTGGCGAGCTATCTCATCAAGGATGGAAGACAACTGTTTACCCAGAAAGATAGACAGGATGGCGGGAGGTGCTTCGTTGGCGCCCAGACGATGGCTGTTGCCTGCACTCATGATGGAAGCACGTAGTAAATCCTGATTTTTGTAAACCATCATCAAGGCATTCACCAGGAAAGTGAGGAAAAGCATGTTGCCTTTCGGGTTCTTACCGGGAGCAAAAAGATTAACGCCCGTATCAGTACAGAGCGACCAGTTATTATGCTTACCCGAACCGTTAACCCCGCTGTATGGCTTTTCGTGTAACAATACCGCGAAGTTGTGTTTGCGGGCGATACGTTTCATCAAGTCCATTACCAATTGATTGTGGTCATTGGCAAGATTGGCATTTTCAAAAATAGGAGCCAACTCAAATTGGTTGGGGGCAACCTCATTGTGGCGAGTCTTAACAGGAATCCCCAACTTATGGCATTCTATTTCCAGCTCTTTCATGAAAGCCGTGACACGCGGGGGGATAGAACCGAAATAATGGTCCTCCAACTGCTGGTCTTTTGCGGACGAGTGTCCCATCAAAGTACGTCCCGTCAGGCAGAGGTCCGGGCGAGCGTTGTAAAGGGCGGAATCAACTAAAAAGTATTCCTGTTCCCAGCCTAAATTGGTATAGACACGGGTTACATTCTTATCGAAAAGCTGGCATACGTCCGTCGCCGCCTTGTCCACAGCAGCAAGCGCTTTCAGCAGCGGTGTTTTGTAGTCGAGCGCCTCACCCGTATAAGAAATGAAAATAGTCGGAATACAAAGAGTAGAGTCAACCACGAAAGCGGGAGAAGAAACATCCCACGCCGTGTATCCGCGTGCTTCGAAAGTATTTCGGATACCTCCGTTGGGGAAAGAAGAAGCATCCGGTTCCTGCTGGACGAGCAGTTTGCCCGAGAAACGCTCGATGACATCCGTGCCTTCTCCGAATTCGATGAAACCATCATGCTTTTCGGCTGTACCGTCCGTCAGGGGTTGGAACCAATGCGTGTAGTGAGTTACGTTCAGTGATTTAGCCCAGCTTTTCATACCGTTGGCTATTAAGTCCGCCACTTCCCGGCTGATGGGGGTACCTTTTTCAATAGCATCTGTCACAGCCTTATAGGCTTCTTTAGGCAGATATTCCTGCATTTTCTTACGGTCAAAAACATGGCTGCCGTAGTAATCGGACAACTTGTTTGAAGGGGTAGTGACTTCAAGAGGGCGCCTATTGGCAAGCTCTTGTAAAGCAAAAAATCGCATTTTTGACATATTAGTCTCTTCTTTTGTTGATTGATGGGCGCAAAAATACATGTTTTTTCTGAACTACCCCCTATTTTTTAGGGGGTATTCTTTGAAATTTTGATGTTTTTTGAGGATGTACCCCCTTGAAAAGGATGCTCTTCTTCTGAAAACGTGTTTTTAAGTGTCTTTCTCCCTATTGTAAAATGAAGTTGGAAATAATGCGGAGGTAATTACTTTTTTTCTATATTTGTCCCTGTCTATAAGGAGAAATTGCGGTTGAAACATTTGATATGTATATGGGTAGCGTTTTGTTTCTTACTTTCGGGTTTTCAGAAGGTAAGGGCTACGTCTGTCCCCGAGTCATACGCCGCACAAAGGGCATTCGCCGATTCCATCATGGACAAGGTAATCTTCTTCGCTCCTTTCTATGAGCGTATTATTGATGATTACCGGGCGGAACTCTACATCAAAGGTTGGGTGAACATACGCAAAAAGAACCATCTTATCCGTTTTATTCCTTCCATGTTCCGTATCAAGAAAGGCGTAAGGGAATATATGATGGAAACCTACAGCGACCTGCATTTCACCGCTCCCAATATCTACGACCAGAAAGTAAAAGCGAGTGTCGGCACTTCTTCCGAATTCTGGGAATGGGATGGGCGCTTGCCCGAATACTTTCATATCAATATATATTCTTCTACCTTATTATATGATAAACTGCTTTCTCCACTGGCTTCCAATGCCAAGAAATACTATACCTACTATGTAGACTCCATTATGGGAGAGGCGCACAAACGTCAGTACCGCATTCGTTTTATGCCGAAAAGTAAAAGCTTCCAGCTAGTAGGCGGTTATATGGTTGTAAGCGATAATGTGTGGAGCATACGTGAGATACGCTTTGCGGGACGCAATGAAATGCTTCGTTTCAATAATCTGGTGCGTATGGGGGAAGTGGGAGCCATCGACGAATTTCTTCCTAAACATTATAATATAGATGCGACCTTCCGTTTCTTTGGAAATGTGATAGATGGTAGCTATATGGCGGTGCTCGATTATAAAGACATTCATCAGCACGACCCTTCCAGCATTAGGAAAAAGGAAAACAAGAAGAGCCATTACGATTTGTCCGATTCCTACACGTTGCGTTGCGATACGAATGCCTTCCGGCGCGATACCGCTTCTTTCAATTTATTGCGTCCTGTTCCGCTTTCTCCGCATGAGGATACTTTGTACGAAGACTTCTTCTTGCGGCGTGACACCCTTCTTTATAAAAAGAAGCCGAAGAACAAGCGGCTTGAGTTTTGGGGAGAGATTGGCGATGCGTTGATTAGCCGCTATACGGTAGACCTTGCCAAGATGGGAAGTGTGCGTTGTTCTCCGCTCATCAATCCGCTTTTGCTGAGCTATAGCGGCAGTAACGGTTTTTCTTACCGCCAGGAGTTCAAGTACAACCGTATATTCACGGGCGACCGCCTGCTCCGTATCGTTCCTAAATTAGGTTATAATTTTAAGCGGAAAGAGTTCTACTGGTCTATCAATTCCGATTTTGATTATTGGCCTCGTAAACGTGCTGCCCTGCACGTCAGTGTGGGCAACGGTAACCGTATCTATAGCAGTGATGTGCTGGATGATTTGAAAGCCATACCGGACAGCATCTTTGACTTCGACCAGATTCATCTGGATTATTTTAAGGATTTATATTTGCAGATACGTCATAGCTGGGAAATCGTGAATGGCCTGACTTTGGATATCGGGCTCTCCATGCACAGGCGTACCGAGGTGGAGCGTTCCAAGTTCGTAATCGTTTTCCCGGACATGCCGAATGTTGTTTCTGCAAATACTTCTCCCGTCTATCCGAACTTTGACCCTGATATCCTGAAGAAGTTCCGCCATACTTATAACAGTTTTGCCCCCCGTGTACGCCTCACTTGGACTCCCGGGCAGTATTATTATATGAATGGTGACCGCAAAGTTAATCTCTATTCCAAGTACCCTACGATTTCGGTAGACTGGGAACGTGGTATCAGTGGCATTCTTAATAGTACAGGAAAGTATGAACGGATTGAAGTTGATTTTCAGCATAATGTGCCTTTGGGATTGATGCGTGACCTCTACTTCCGCTTGGGGTGGGGAGCATTCACCAATCAAAAGGAACTTTATTTCGTGGACTTTGCCAACCTTGCCCGTTCCAATCTGCCCGTAGGCTGGAATGATGAAATCGGCGGAGTATTCCAATTGCTCGACGGACGTTGGTATAACTCTTCCCGTAAGTACGTTCGCGGGCATGTCACCTACGAGGCTCCGTTCCTGCTGCTCCGGCATTTGAAGAAATACACCCAATATGTATTGAATGAGCGGCTTTATCTCAATGCATTGGTTGTCCCCCACTTAAATCCTTATCTGGAAGTGGGTTATGGCATTGGTACGCATGTCTTTGATTTCGGAGTGTTTGCCAGTTTCGCTAATTGGAAGTATCAGGAAGTGGGCGTCAAGTTTACTTTTGAACTCTTTAACCGATAAGTATCAATCATTATCAGGAAAGTATAGTGCCATGCGTTGTGCCACCTTATTGGCACAACAATGCCAATGAAGTGGCACGACGATGCCAATACGGTGGCACGGCTGTGCCAATATAGTGGCACAAACTACCAACAATAATCTTCCACGTAAGCGTCAAACTTCAGTGAATCGTTCGCGCCGTATTCTTTGAAAATAGCCAATACTTTCTGCTGTTCATCGGGAGAGAGCAAGCGTTCTCCTTTTCGTATACGGTAGTAAGTCCTTCTGCTGAATAGATTTATCAGGCGGGCAATGACGTATTTAGTCTGTTTGTTCGGTAAATTCCCTAAGATATTGACGAAGCCTTTAGCGAATTGTACTTTGACTGAACTGCGATAATAAGCGCAGTCACCCTGCTGCGAAGCGATGCGTTCAGGGCTGACGATAACCCAGAAGTCGGATGGTTTTGTAGTGTATTGTTCCACCAGTTGGCGTAAGCAACTGGATGCCAGCGGGCATTCGCGGTTGAGGCACATCGGATAGTCGGTGGGAACATTGGTCGGATTGAAATTAGTTGTTTCTGCCATGATTTTTAATTTTATAAATTGTGTAAAAGTAATATTTCTTTTTGGGTATTCGTATATTATTTGTACCGGAATTCTATTAGAGTTGTCTATTTTCGTACCTTTGCCGCAAATACTAAAGATTAGTTATGGGAATTGTAATCGGTATAGATGTAGGTGGCAGTACTACAAAAATAGTGGGCATCAATGAGGGACGGATTGAGTCTCCGATGTTTATCACGGCTACCGACCCGGTGACTTCTTTGTTCGGAGCATTCGGGAAATACATATATGATAAAGGTATCAACCTGTCTGATGTGGAGCAGGTGATGCTGACCGGTGTGGGCAGTGCTTTTATAGACAGTCCGCTCTACGGGCTTCCTACCCGTAAGGCGGATGAGTTCATAGCCAATGCTTTGGGAGCACGCCATGCTATGGATATAGACCGGCTGATAGTGGTCAGTATGGGAACGGGAACTTCGTTCGTGCGTGTTGATGGCGATGAAATTCAGCATATTGGCGGTATGGGTATCGGCGGAGGAACGTTACAAGGACTTTCGCGGTTGTTGCTGAAAACGCATGATATTCATCAGGTGGCGGAATTGGCTTCCCGAGGGGATGTGACCCGTGTAAACTTGCAGATTGGAGATATCTGTAACAAAGCCTTGCCCGACTTGCCTGTCAATGCTACCGCTTCCTTGTTTGGAAAAGCGGACAGCAATGCTTCCCAGGAAGATATTGCGTGCGGAGTTATTTATATGGTATTGCAAACCATCGGTGGAGCAGCGGTACTCGCCGCATTGAATAGTCCTATTAAAGATTTTGTTTTAATCGGTAACCTGGCTCAGTTGCCCCAATGCAGAGAAGTCTTTCCTAAGATGGAAGATATTTATCACGTCCGCTTTCATATTCCTCTTTATGCCGAGTATCGCACTGCGATAGGCGCAGCGTTGGCATATATAAATAAGGTGGAAAAGTGATAATGTGATATTTCAGTGATTATTTTGTCATTCAAGAAAATACTTCTATCTTTGCGCCCGATTTAATATGAGTAAACATAAAGTCTCACTTAATTAACGAGTTAAACAATTTATTTATTAATGGAAAATTTAAAGAATGTTGCTCCCATTGAAGATTTCAACTGGGATGCTTACGAAAACGGCGAATCAGTAGCCAGTGCAAGCCACGAAGAACTGGAACAAGCGTATGACAACACGCTGAACAAAGTTAACGACCGCGAGGTAGTTGACGGAACCGTAATCGCAATGAACAAGCGTGAAGTAGTTGTGAACATCGGTTATAAATCAGACGGTATCATTCCTTTGAATGAATTCCGCTACAATCCTGATTTGAAAATTGGTGATACTGTAGAAGTATACATCGAAAACCAGGAAGACAAAAAAGGACAGTTGGTTCTGTCTCACCGCAAAGCTCGTGCTACCCGTTCTTGGGATCGCGTGAACGCTGCTTTGGAAAACGAAGAAATTATCAAGGGTTACATCAAGTGCCGCACCAAGGGTGGTATGATTGTAGACGTATTCGGTATCGAAGCTTTCTTGCCGGGTTCTCAAATCGACGTGAAGCCTATCCGCGACTACGATGTATTCGTTGGCAAAACTATGGAATTCAAGGTTGTTAAGATTAACCAGGAATTCAAGAATGTGGTTGTTTCTCACAAGGCTCTTATCGAGGCTGAATTGGAACAACAGAAGAAAGAAATCATCGGTAAACTCGAAAAAGGACAAGTCCTCGAAGGTACCGTTAAGAATATCACATCATACGGTGTATTTATCGACCTGGGTGGCGTAGACGGTTTGATTCACATCACCGACCTTTCTTGGGGCCGCGTTAGCGATCCGAAAGAAGTGGTTGAACTCGACCAGAAGCTCAACGTTGTTATCCTTGACTTCGACGATGAGAAGAAGCGTATCGCTCTTGGTTTGAAACAACTTACTCCTCATCCTTGGGATGCTCTTGATCCTAACTTGAAGGTAGGCGACCACGTAAATGGTAAAGTAGTCGTTATGGCTGACTACGGAGCATTCATCGAAATTGCTGCCGGTGTTGAAGGTTTGATTCACGTATCTGAAATGTCTTGGAGCCAGCACTTGCGTTCTGCACAAGACTTTATGAAGGTGGGTGACGAAGTTGAAGCTGTAGTGTTGACTTTGGACCGCGAAGAACGTAAGATGTCTCTCGGTATCAAACAACTGAAGGCTGATCCTTGGGAAACTATCGAAGAAAAATATCCTATCGGTTCTAAGCACACAGCTAAGGTGCGTAACTTCACTAACTTCGGTGTATTCGTAGAAATCGAAGAAGGTGTTGACGGCCTGATTCATATCTCTGACCTGTCTTGGACGAAGAAAGTTAAACATCCTTCTGAATTCACTCAGATTGGTGCAGACATCGACGTACAGGTACTGGAAATCGACAAAGAAAACCGTCGTTTGAGCCTTGGTCACAAGCAACTCGAAGAAAATCCTTGGGATGTATTCGAAACTGTATTTACAGTAGGTTCAGTACACGAAGGTACTATCATCGAAATGCTGGATAAGGGTGCTGTAGTTGCTCTGCCATACGGCGTTGAAGGTTTTGCTACTCCGAAACACCTCGTTAAGGAAGATGGTTCACAAGCTCAGTTGGATGAGAAACTTGAATTCAAGGTTATCGAATTCAACAAGGATGCTAAGCGCATCATACTTTCTCACAGCCGTATCTTTGAAGATGTTGCTAAGGCAGAAGAAAGAGCTGAAAAGAAGGCTTCTAAGAAGTCAACCGGTAGCAAGAGAGAAGAAACTGCTTCTTCAATCCAGAATCAGGCTGCTTCTACTACTTTGGGTGATATCGATGCTTTGGCTGCTCTGAAAGAACAGATGGAAGCTGGAAAGAAGTAATTACTTCTATATATAAATAAGGTAAGGGCGCTTGTATAAAACAAGCGCTCTTTCTGTTTCTTTATGTCAATAGAATTTTATGGAATAGGGCAAGTTTTTTTATTTTATGCCTATCTTTGCAATGAAAGAAATGGTTGCGGAAACTTCTGTTACTGTTCTTAGGAAAAATAAATCAATAATTTAATTTTAATTTACTATGCAAAACTTCATCAAAACCTCAGGTAAAATTATGCTGTTAACTTGTTTGTCGCTTATGTTGCTCACCGGTTGCAGCCAAAAATCGAAACTCAAGTTGGCAATTGAAATGGCCGGTAAACAATGTCCTATCAGCGTGGGCGTGGCTGGCGAAGTGACAGGTATTGATTTCGACGGGACTGACGTGGTATATTCCATGTCGATGAATGAAGATTATATCAATTTGGAGGCTTTGGAAAAGACACCTGATGCCATGAAATCGGGTGTGTCTGCCATGTTCAACAATCCGAAAGGTGAAATCAAAAAAATGCTGGAACTGGTGGTTGCTTCCCAAGCTGGGATTAAGTTTATATATAAAGGGAAAACTACGGGAAAAGAGGTAGAGTGCTATCTGAATACGGAAGATTTGAAAAAACTCCTGAATCAAGAAATGAGCCAGGAAGAGAGCGACCGTCAGAAGTTGGAAGAACTGGTGAAAGTGACTAATGTTTCGTGTCCGATGAAAGTGGACGAAGCTACTACTCTCGATAAATTGACAATAGAGTCGGACAATGTGGTTTACAACTATACGATTGATGAGAAAACAGTTGATATGGATGCTTTGAAAGAGAATGGAGAACAAATGAAGCAAAGTATCAAAGGTTCTTTAAATGTGTCTGAACCGGCTATAAAGATGTTTTTGGAAGCATGCGTAAAAGATAATAAGAAGCTGGTTTATCGATATAAAGGTGATACTTCCGGTAATGTTATGGAGTGTGTATTTGAGGTTTCCGAGATAAAGGCACTTTTTTAAACCGGTATAAGGATTGTCCAGTCTTTGTTCATGGAAAAGTTTGAGTTACACATACTGGGTTGTGGGTCGGCGTTGCCCACAACCCGCCATTTCCCTACATCGCAGATTGTGAATGTGCGCGATAAATTGTTTATGATTGATTGTGGGGAAGGGGCGCAATTGCAATTTCGCAAGTCACGCCTGAAGTTTTCACGGTTGAATACTATCTTTATTTCCCATCTGCATGGCGACCATTGTTTTGGCTTGCTGGGATTGGTTTCCACCCTCAACCTATTGGGACGTACGGCAGAGTTGCATATTTATTCTCCCAAGGGACTGGAAGAATTAATGGTTCCCATGCTGAATTACTTCAATCATCAAATGACGTATAAAATCCTTTTCCATGAGTTTGAGACTAAAGAGCAGACGGTGATTTATGAAGACCGTTCACTTACCGTGACTACTATTCCTTTGCGCCACAGGCTACCTTGTTGTGGCTTTCTGTTTGCCGAAAAACAACGCCCCAATCATATCCTGCGTGACATGGTAGACTTTTATCAAGTACCAGTGTACGAACTGAACCGCATTAAGAATGGTGCCGATTATGTGACTCCCGATGGAGAGGTCATAGCCAATGCACGTTTGACTCGCCCTTCTGCGCCGCCCCGCAGCTACGCCTATTGTTCGGATACCATATTTCTGCCTTCCATTGTGGAACAGATAAAAGGAGTGGATTTACTGTTTCATGAAGCAACGTTTGCCGATGAAGATGCCCCTCGTGCAAAGGAGACCTATCATACAACGGCGGCACAAGCAGCCGAGATTGCTCGTGAGGCCGGGGTGAAAAAGCTGGTTATCGGGCACTTCTCCGCACGCTATGACGACGAGAGTATTTTGTTGGAAGAGGCTTCCGCCGTATTTACCAATACACAACTTGCCAAAGAAACGCTTTGTATACCGGTATAAATTAAACTTTTACTATCTTTGCCTATCTAAAAGATATAAACGTGAATAGATTTGTATGAACCCTTCCTATAATGAACGTGAAGTGTTGGCACTTTTGCAAGATGAAAGTACACAGAAGCGGGGATTTGAAATGATTGTGGCGCAATACAGCGAACAGCTGTACTGGCAAATCCGTCGGTTGGTGCTTTCCCATGAAGATGCCAACGACTTGCTTCAGAATACCTTCATTAAAGCATGGATGAACATTGATTATTTCCGGGCGGAAGCTAAACTCTCCACCTGGCTCTATCGTATTGCTTTGAATGAGTGCCTTACTTTCTTGAATAAACAGCGGGCTACGGCTACGGTTTCCCTGGATGACCCTGATGCCGATGTTCTCCAAAGGTTGGAGAGCGATCCTTATTTTTCGGGAGACAAGGTGCAGATGGCTTTGCAGAAAGCTTTGCTTACCTTGCCCGAGAAGCAACGCATGGTGTTTAACCTGAAGTACTATCAGGAAATGAAGTATGAGCAGATGTCGGAAATCTTCGGGACGTCTGTGGGAGCCTTGAAGGCTTCCTATCATCACGCCGTGAAGAAAATAGAGAAGATTTTAGGAGAAGAAGATTAAACCTTTAACGTGAAAAGATGTCTAACCAAACAGAGAGGAGAAGAGCTTATGAAAGAAGAGGATAATATATTGAAAAAAGTGGGTACGGGAAATGCTTTTGGTGTTCCCGACGGATACTTTGAAAATCTTACTTCGGAGATTATGAACCGGCTTCCCGAAAAAGAGAAGGTTACCATTAAGGAAAAGGTACCTACGATGTGGGATAGAGTGAAACCGTGGGCTTATATGGCTGCCATGTTTGTGGGTGCGGCGCTGATTATCCGCGTTGCTTCTTCAAACCATACTCCGGCGGATACTGCCGGAGACCGAATGGCTACGGACGATACGGAAACGGAAATGGAATACATCAATATCGCTGTGGAAAATTCCATGATGGACGACTACTCATTATATGTCTATCTGGCAGACTCTGATACAGAGTGATGTACTTACAATTTAACTGATTGAAAAAGAAATGAAAAAGCTGATTGTTTTATTTGTTATAATGTGCAGTTTTGCTCCTGTGTTGTGGGCTGCTGATGAGTGTAACCAGCATTTATCTCCTACGGAATTCCGTGCCAAGCAAAAGGCGTATATCATGGAGAAAGCAGGATTGACAAAGGAAGAAGCTGCTAAATTTTTCCCGATGTACTTTGAGTTGCAGGACAAGAAGAAGGAGTTGAATGATAAAGCTTGGGAATTAATTCGCAAAGGAAAAGACGAGAAGACTACCGAAGCCCAATATGACGAGATAATGGAGGGTGTATATGATGCGCGTATTGCTTCCGACCGTTTGGAAAAAACATATTTCGGAAAGTTCAAGAAGGTGCTTTCCGCCAAGAAACTCTATCTGGTGCAGAAAGCTGAAATGCGCTTTCATCGCGATTTGCTGAAGGGAATGCAGCGTGGCGGGGGGAGAGATAAAGCTCCGAAACGCTAGTAAAGCAAGATATAAGAACACATCATCTGTTGGCATGAAACAGACCGTCTGTTTGCATGAAACAGATGATGTGTTGAGGTGAAATAGACTATCTGTTTGAGGTAAACAGATGGTCTATTTTTTTGTCTCCAATGCTTTGGCTTCATTCCATAGCTTATCCATTTCCTCGAGCGTCATGTCGTGCAGGTTTTTACCTTCTTTGATGCTATGCGCTTCTACATAGTTGAAGCGGTGGATGAATTTCTGGTTAGTCCTCTCCAATGCATTATCGGGATTGATTTTATAGAGACGTGCAGCATTGATGAGACTGAACATGACATCGCCGAATTCCGCTTCCGCTTTGTCCTTATCCATGTGGTCGACTTCCGCCTGGAATTCCTGTATCTCTTCTTTTACCTTGTCCCATACTTGTTCGCGCTCTTCCCAGTCGAAACCTACATTGCGGGCTTTGTCCTGAATGCGATAAGCCTTGATGAGCGACGGTAAGGAGGCAGGTACACCACTTAAAACGGTTTTGTTGCCACCTTTTTCTTTCAATTTCAATTGTTCCCAGTTCTCGGAAACCTGTCCGGCGGTTTCGGCTTTTACATCACCGAATACATGTGGATGGCGGAAGATAAGTTTCTCACAAAGGCGGTCGCACACATCTTTTATATCGAAATCACCCGTTTCCGAACCAATCTTGGCATAGAAAGCCACGTGAAGCAGTACATCGCCCAGCTCTTTGCAGATATCACTTTTGTCATTGCGCATCAAGGCGTCACAAAGTTCGTAGGTTTCTTCGATGGTATTGGGGCGCAGGCTTTCATTCGTCTGTTTGCGATCCCAGGGACATTTCTCGCGTAGTTCATCGAGTATGTCAAGGAAGCGTCCAAAGGCTTCCATTTGTTCTTTTCTTGTAGACACGATATGATTATAGTTAATGATTAATTTTTAATTATAAATTGATAGGTATTCAATTCTTTATTCTTAATTGTTCTCTCCAGTTTTCGTATGAGATGAGCAATCCTATTACTTCGGAGTAGTTCTTTCGTCCGCTTTCTATTTTGTTACCTTTCAGATACAAGTCGTATATCCAATTCTGAATATCTCCGATGAGTGGGCTATACTTTTCCATCCAGTACTTTTGATTAGCCCTTGCCAATTCGATAATTTCAGGACGTATACGGTTAAAAAGTTTCGTATATTCTTCTTCAGTCATCAGCCGGTGAGCATTACCCAGTACATGTGAGAGTATTGAGAAGTAGCCACTGAAACGGATGCCCCGGGCTTCTGAGCGAGTACAAACCTGATAGGCATAGAAATTAGCTTCTGCTTCGCTGGTGATACCCAGCAGATGCGCCAGCTCGTGAGCGTAAGTGGCGGGATACTGTGGAGGTAGCAAGTCTCCGTTCAGCGTGAACTCGCAAAAGAACGGTCCCATGCTGCCGGTGACGCCAACTTTGGAAATCAACGGAGTGAAGAGCATGGTCTTTACGCGCGGCGATTGATGGGGAGGACGGTGTACGCCCAGCGAATCGCTGATTTGGTCATAACCCTGAACGCTTTCCCGGCAGACAAGCGGTTCGTTGATAGAAGTAACGTTAGTATAGGAGGCATTCAGGTTGTCGATATATGTATCTACAAACTTCCCGAAATTTTCGGGTGTGTAAGCGGTATAAGGGATACCTGTGCGTTCGTAGAAATTCTGTTGTGAATAGTTCAATCCCCATGCCAGGTAGAACCATACATATATCCACAACAAATACTCAAAGTCATTCAACAGAATGCGTTTCCATTTCTTTTTCAGGCGGAAACGTGCATGGATAGGATATAAGATAACTCCGGCTATACTGAGAAAAATGAACAAATCACCAATAGCGAATGGGAATAAATTAGAAAATCCGGATAGACAGTAGGCGATAGCCGGATATACGGATTCGGCATATACCTCTCCCCAAGATGGAATGAGTTGCGTGGCCCACGTAATAAACAATAGTACGCCTAATATTGCATATCTGATTTTTAGTTTACATCTCATTCTGAATATTATTTAGTATGGACAAAAATATGCAATAATTAGACGTTACGTAGAAAAATAGCTCTATATTTGCAAAAAATCTGTTAATAAATCAATATAATAAACAACATTAAGCACTGTAATTATGGCTGAATTAAATGAAATTGAACGTTATTGTAGAAATTGCGTTTCGCGTGACTTTGTGAATGGTCGAGGATTGGTTTGTAAGCGTACTAATTCACTTCCCGCTTTTGAGGGAGAATGTGCCGATTATCAAATGGATGAAGAATTGGAGAAACTTGCTCCTACGCCGCAGCCGGAAGATTATTCTGTAGTGGTGGACGTAGAACAGTTGTTGGCTGAACAGAATTTGCCGAAAGCTGTAATTTTGGGAGTACTTGCATCTATCGTAGGTGCTGTGGCTTGGGGGTTGATATCTGTTTCAACCGGTTATCAAATTGGCTATATGGCCATTGGTGTGGGTTTTCTTGTTGGCATAGCTATGCGTCAAGGTAAAGGAGTCACTATGATTTTTGGTCTTATCGGCGCCGCTTTGGCATTGTTGAGTTGCATTATGGGAGATTTCTTTTCCATTATCGGTATGATTGCAAAAGAATATGATATTTCTTTTATGGAAGCTCTTACCAACGTCGAATACGGTGAAATTTTCTCTTTAATGTTAGAGAACCTGGCATCTATGACTGTCGTTTTTTACGGTATAGCTCTTTATGAAGGCTATAAATTGTCCTTCCGCGAGCAGAAACAACCTGAGGGTGGCAATATTTAATTTTTAATTCATTAATTTTGCGCCCGTTATTCGCAATAAATTAATTATAGAGATTTTATAATATGGAATTAGCAAGTAAGTACAATCCCGCTGACGTGGAGGGAAAGTGGTACCAATATTGGTTGGATCATAAATTATTCAGTTCGAAACCCGATGGTCGTGAGCCTTACACCATCGTTATCCCGCCTCCTAACGTCACTGGTGTGTTGCACATGGGACACATGCTTAATAATACCATTCAAGATATCCTGGTTCGTCGTGCACGTATGGAAGGTAAAAATGCTTGTTGGGTGCCGGGTACCGACCACGCTTCTATTGCTACCGAAGCGAAGGTTGTGAATAAGCTGGCCGCTCAGGGCATCAAGAAGACTGACCTTACCCGCGATGAGTTTCTGAAACATGCTTGGGAATGGACGGATGAACATGGTGGCATCATCTTGAAGCAGCTTCGCAAACTGGGTGCTTCCTGCGATTGGGACCGTACCGCTTTCACGATGGACGAGAAACGTAGCGAGAGTGTGCTCAAGGTATTTGTAGACCTTTATAATAAAGGGTTGATTTATCGTGGTGTCCGTATGGTAAACTGGGATCCGAAAGCTTTGACTGCCCTTTCTGACGAAGAGGTTATCTATAAGGAAGAACACAGCAAGTTGTATTATCTGAAGTATATGGTAGAGGGTGATTCTGAAGGGCGTTATGCCGTAGTGGCTACTACTCGTCCTGAGACTATCATGGGAGATACGGCAATGTGCATTAATCCTAATGACCCGAAGAATGCCTGGTTGAAAGGTAAGAAAGTAATTGTTCCGTTGGTTGGTCGTGTTATTCCGGTTATCGAAGACGATTATGTAGATATTGAATTCGGTACAGGTTGTTTAAAAGTAACTCCTGCCCATGATGTGAACGACTACATGTTGGGTGAGAAATATAATTTGCCCAGTATCGACATCTTCAATGATAACGGTACACTCAGCGAAGCGGCCGGTTTGTATATCGGAATGGACCGTTTCGATGTGCGCGCGCAGATAGAGAAAGACCTTGCTGCTGCCGGATTGCTGGAGAAGACAGAAGCTTATACCAATAAAGTCGGTTGTTCTGAACGTACCAATGTGCCTATCGAACCGAAGCTCTCTATGCAATGGTTCCTGAAGATGCAGCATTTTGCTGATATGGCATTGCCTCCGGTAATGAATGATGAATTGAAGTTCTATCCTGCTAAGTATAAGAATACCTACAAGAATTGGTTGGAGAACATCAAGGACTGGTGCATCAGCCGTCAGTTGTGGTGGGGACATCGTATTCCGGCTTATTTCCTTCCGGAGGGCGGATATGTAGTAGCCGCTTCTATCGAGGAAGCTTTGAAACTGGCAAAAGAAAAAACAGGTAATAATGCACTGACTGAAGCTGATTTGCGTCAGGATGAGGATTGCTTGGATACTTGGTTCTCTTCTTGGTTGTGGCCTATCTCTCTATTTGACGGTATCAATAAACCGGGTAATGAAGAAATCAATTACTATTATCCTACCAGTGATTTGGTGACAGGACCGGATATCATCTTCTTCTGGGTGGCCCGAATGATTATGGCAGGTTATGAATATGAGGGTAAGATGCCTTTTAAGAATGTTTACTTCACAGGTATCGTTCGCGATAAGCAGGGACGTAAGATGTCCAAGTCACTCGGAAACTCTCCTGATCCGCTGGAACTGATTGAAAGATTCGGCGCTGACGGTGTACGTATGGGAATGATGCTTTCGGCTCCTGCCGGTAATGATATTCTTTTCGATGATGCGCTTTGTGAACAGGGGCGTAATTTCTGCAATAAGATATGGAATGCATTCCGCCTGATTAAGGGATGGGAAGTAAGTGCGGAGGTTGCAGTACCCGAGTCGGCAGAGCTGGCAATGCGTTGGTTTGAGGTTAAGCAAAATGCGGTAGCTGTCGAAGTGGCGGATTTGTTCGGTAAGTATCGTCTGAGTGAAGCATTGATGGCTGTTTATAAACTGTTCTGGGATGAATTCTCTTCCTGGTATCTGGAAATGATTAAGCCTGCTTATGGCCAGCCTATCAGTAAGAAAGTATATGAAACGACGATTGCTTACTTCGATAATCTGTTGCATCTGTTGCATCCTTTCATGCCGTTTATTACGGAAGAGCTCTGGCAGCATCTTTCAGACCGCAAGGAAGGTGAGAGTCTGATGGTAAGTCCTATCTCTTCTTCTACTGCGAAGATGGATGAAAGCATTGCACAGCAGTTCGAGGTAGTAAAAGAGATTATCAGTAATGTTCGTTCCATTCGTTTGCAGAAGAACATCGCTCAGAAAGAAGCGTTGGAGTTACAGATTGTCGGCGAAAATCCGGTTGCCGAATTCAATTCTGTCATCGTGAAGATGTGTAATTTATCTGCCATTGATGTAGTAGAAAACAAAGCAGACGGTGCCGCTTCATTCATGGTTGGAACAACGGAATATGCAGCGCCTTTGGGTAGTATGATTGATGTCGAAGCTGAAATAGCCCGTATGGAAGCCGAACTGAAACATAAGGAAGGTTTCTTGCAAGGCGTCATGAAGAAGTTGAGCAATGAAAAGTTTGTGAACAATGCACCCGCTGCCGTCCTTGAGTTGGAACGCAAAAAGCAAGCTGATGCTGAAAGTATCATTAATTCTTTAAAGGAAAGCATCGCTGCTCTGAAAAAAGCTTGATTTTATATTTAAACAGATATGGAGAAGTCCGGATTTCTAACAGAGAGTCCGGACTTCTTTTTATTCTTGATGTCAGGTATATAATATAAGTAAATGGATATAATTAAGCATGGATACTTATCTTGAATATCTCCGTTTGGTATTTATTTCTCTAATAACTCTTTCAGAAATGTATCCAGTTCTTCGTCCAGTCCTTTCAGCAATTCTTCATTTACCAATAACGTGTCGTCGTCCATCAGCAGGAGTTCGGCAACAGTCTCTTTATCTTCGTCTACCAGAACAAAAGAGAAAGGTTTCATGATAGTCAGCTTGTCGAAAAGGCCATTGTTTTTCAGGTTGCAAAGAAGGTTACTCAAACCACGTTCTATACTTTCATAAAAATCATCCCCTTCGTAAGACATCCATTCCTCAATGGTGGCGTTTGCCAATTCTTCGTCTTCATCATCGAAAATGATAAATTCACCGGTACCTTGATTGGTTTGCAGATGAATATCTGTAACGATAGATTGTTCACAACCGCAAGCATACTTACTGATTGCCTGTTTTATGGTAGCCTCGAGGATAGTTAATACTGATTGACTGAGTTTCATAATTGCCTTTCTTTCTTAATAGATGTTCAAAGGTAGGGAAAATAATGAATAAAGAATAATGAATGATTAAAAATCATCATTAAATCTCTGCATTTGCATGTTCAGGCGTGATATTCCTTCCTTTCTCTCCTTCAATTCGGTCACATACAAAGTAGTAAACACATAGTTGGGGAGGTCTCCTGTTCCCAGTTGTGACAAGTCGCGCCTGTCTACCCCGTCTATCTCGCGTGCTTCAGCCTGAGCCTTCAAAGCCCAGTCGGTAGCGGTTTCTATGCTGTCCTGCATTTCATATCCTAAAGCCAAGTTATAGGCAGCCCGCATTTTTTGTTTACCCTTCTTTGTCTGATAGGTTTGTTTCCATAACTCGATGGCTTTGTCCCATCTCTTTTCCTTGACATAAACGGCTGCATCACGCATGTTCACAGAGCCTCCAACAAACATATATCGGTTAGCGGTCTTCCAGTGGGGGAGGAGATGTTTCACCGGAACTGTTCCGGCAAATTCCGAAGCCTCTTTCAGCATGTCCTTCTCGTTGATAAGACGTGCAAGTACAAAAGTCTCCGTGCCGCCTATTTCATCCCAGAAAATACTGTCATTGCTATTTACGGTCACCATAGGACCTCTGCGATTGGGCAAGTAAACCTTCACGGTAGGATATATCTTTACGTCTACGGTACCATAGTAGGCTCCCATATCAGGTATAAAGTTTATTTTGCGGATAGAACGCATCTGTATGTTTTCCAATGCTATCAGGAAGTCTACGTCCAAGCTTTGAGTAAGTGCATCCACCTCATCCTTAGTCAAAGTGCTTTCGCGGGGGGTGATATCTTTGGCACGCAACGCCGAGTCGCAGATAACGATTTCGTTGAAATAATTCTCGGCGGCAAGTGCATTTGCCAGCGCTTCGGTGGTAATGGAGGCATCACCATTGTAGTAGTCCACTTTTCGTGCCACTTCTGTTTCACTTTTTTTCTTATCTTCTTCGCTGGCTATAAGTTTGTTGTCCGGCACTTCGGGCATATTGTTGACGATAGCCACCCGTTTCAGGGTTTCGGGAAAACTAACTTCAGCAGGCAGCATATAGTCTATTGAAAGTTGTTCTATACTTTGGCATCCGCTTAAAAGCAATAAGCTGAACAGTAGCAGATAATAAGAATATTTGGTCATAGTCTTCATTCTTTGTTCTAAAAACAAAAGTAATCTTTTTACTCGGATAACAAAAAGCCTCGAATAGTTTTTTAACTATTCAAGGCTTTTATTAGTTGAAAGTCGGCTGCACAAAGTCTTGCGTAGAAACTTTCAACTCTTAACTTTCAATTGTTTATGCGTTTCTTCCGTGGCAGTTCTTATATTTCTTACCACTTCCGCAAGGACAAGGATCGTTACGTCCTACCGTTTTTTCCGCACGGATAGGTTCGCGCTTCACTTGTTCGCGTGTATCCTGTTGGGCGGCTGCCTGTTGGTTGGGGTCGCTCAAGTCTTGTTTCTGTTCGCGGTACTTGCTTAAATCCTGGCGCTCTTCCTGTGTTGCCTGGCGGATTTCCTGCGGTTCCTGTACAGGGATTTGTCCACGCATCAAGATAGAAACTGTCTGGTTGTTAATCTTGTCCACCATTACGTCGAACAGAGTTACAGACTCCAGTTTATAAATCAACAGCGGGTCTTTCTGTTCGTAACTGGCATTCTGTACGGAATGTTTCAGTTCATCCAGTTCGCGCAGATTTTCTTTCCAAGATTCATCAATGACGTGTAGCAAGATAGATTTCTCGAATGCTTTCACCACTTCCTTACATTCGCTGTCGTAAGCAGCCTTCAGGTTACAGGAAATGTTATACATACGCTTACCGTCCGTGATAGGGATAAGGATGTTTTCGTACATGTGTCCCTGGTTCTCATAAACCTGCTTGATAACCGGATAAGCAATCTGTGCCATGCGCTCAGTCTTACGCTTGAAGAGTTCCATGGCAGCATCGAATGCTCTGTCCGCCAGCGCTTCTTTCTTCTCATTGCGGAATTCTTCTTCCGTGAACGGAGTTTCCATTGCCAGCGTTTGTAGCAAGTCCATTTTGCAATCCTCGTATGTCGGAGTCTCGATGGCATTGGCGCAACGGTCCCAAATCATGTTTACGATATCCATGCCGATACGTTCGCCCATCAAAGCGTGGCGGCGTTTGGTGTAAACCACGGTACGCTGCTTGTTCATAACGTCATCATATTCCAACAAACGTTTACGGATACCGAAGTTGTTTTCTTCCACCTTCTTCTGTGCGCGTTCAATGGATTTTGAAATCATGCTGTGTTCAATCATTTCACCTTCCTTGAAACCGAGTCTGTCCATCACGCTGGCGATACGGTCGGAAGAGAACAGACGCATCAAGTCATCTTCCAGAGAGACGAAGAACACAGATGAACCCGGGTCACCCTGGCGTCCGGCACGACCACGCAACTGGCGGTCCACACGACGTGACTCGTGACGTTCCGTACCGATGATGGCGAGACCACCCGCAGCCTTTACTTCCGGGCTCAACTTGATGTCGGTACCACGACCTGCCATGTTGGTAGCAATGGTTACCGCACAACTCAAACCGGCTTTGGCTACGATGTCAGCTTCCTTTTGGTGTAATTTCGCATTCAATACATCATGCTCAATCTTGCGCATAGTCAGCATCTTGCTCAGCATTTCAGAGATTTCTACAGAGGTAGTACCCACCAATACCGGGCGTCCGGCTGCCACCATCTTTTCAATCTCCTCGATAACGGCTTTATACTTTTCGCGTTTCGTCTTATAAACGCGATCGTTCATATCATTACGGGCAATGGGACGGTTTGTCGGGATAACAACTACATCCAGTTTGTAGATGTCCCAGAGTTCGCCTGCTTCCGTTTCGGCAGTACCGGTCATACCGGAGAGCTTGTGATACATACGGAAGTAGTTCTGCAAAGTAATCGTGGCGAATGTCTGTGTCGCAGCTTCCACTTTCACACCTTCCTTGGCTTCGATGGCCTGATGCAAACCGTCGGAATAGCGACGGCCCTCCATGATACGTCCCGTTTGTTCGTCTACAATCTTCACCTGACCGTCGATAACTACATATTCGTCATCTTTCTCGAACATGGTGTAAGCCTTCAACAACTGGTTGATGGTGTGTACGCGTTCCGATTTGATGGCGAAGTTCGTCATCAGTTCGTCTTTCTTTTCCAGGCGTTGCTCGTCTGTCAGACTCGTTTCATTTTCCAGCTCGGAAAGCTGGGCGGTGATGTCCGGCAAAACAAAGAAAGTAGGGTCTTCGGAGTTACCGCTAATCAAGTCCACACCCTTATCCGTCAGGTCTACACTGTTCAACTTTTCATCAATAACAAAGTACAACGGGTCGGTAACCTCGTGCATACGTTTGTTGTTCTGCTCCATGTAGATTTCCTCGGTCTTGAGCATACCGGCTTTGATGCCCTGTTCACTGAGGAACTTGATTAATGCCTTGTTCTTCGGCAAGCACTTGTGGCTGCGATACAAAGCAAGGAACCCTTCTTCCACCTCTTTTTTATTGTCGGAAGCGATAAGGCGTTTGGCATCGGCAAGATATTGCGTAGCCAGTCTCTTCTGGGCTTCCACCAGTCTTTCCACCAGCGGGCGGAGTTGTTCAAAGAGTTGGTCGTCACCTTTAGGCACCGGACCGGAGATAATCAGCGGAGTACGGGCATCGTCAATCAATACAGAGTCCACCTCATCGACGATAGCATAGTTGTGCTGGCGTTGTACAAGGTCTTTCGGGCTGATAGCCATATTGTCACGCAGGTAGTCGAAACCAAATTCATTGTTCGTACCGAATGTGATATCTGCCAGATAGGCTTGGCGGCGTGCGTCGGAGTTAGGCTGATGCTTGTCGATGCAGTCCACGCTCAAGCCGTGGAACATATACAGCGGGCCCATCCATTCGGAGTCACGTTTAGCCAGATAATCATTCACGGTTACTACGTGCACACCGTTTCCGGTCAGCGCATTGAGGAATACCGGCAAGGTAGCCACCAAGGTTTTACCTTCACCTGTCGCCATTTCAGCAATTTTACCCTTATGCAATACCACACCACCAAACAACTGTACATCATAGTGTACCATGTTCCATACGGTATCGTTACCACCGGCCACCCAGTGGTTCTGGTAGATGGCTTTGTCACCGTCTATACGTACAAAATCTTTGGTAGCGGCGAGTTGGCGGTCAAAATCGGTAGCAGTCACTACGATTTCTTCATTTTCAGAGAAACGCTTGGCTGTTTCCTTTACAATGGAGAAGGCTACAGGTAATACCTCTTCAAGCGCTTTCTCGTAAGTTTCAAGAATTTCTTTCTCTATCTTGTCTATTTGGGCAAATACCTCTTCGCGGTCTTCCAGTTCGATACTTTCAACACTGGCTTTCAGTTCTTCTACCTTGGCGCGCTGTTCGGCGGCTGTTTCGCGGATATAAGCTTTCAGTTCTTCTGTCTTGGCGCGCAAGGCGTCATTGTCGAGTTTGGCTACTTCAGGATAAGCGGCTTTGATTTTGTCTACCCACGGTTTTATTTCTTTCATGTCGCGGGTGGATTTGTTGCCGAAAATCGAGCTTAAAATTTCATTAAATCCCATTATATATAATTGTTTTTATTATTATTCGATTTATAGAGAGTGCAAAGTTACTGATTTCTATACAGATTACACAGATTTGCACTGATTATTTTAAAGGATTGCACTCTGAATATTCAGGCACGGATTATACGGATAATCACGATTTTAGTAGTTGAGTGCGCTTGCTGTGCAGGCATTCGGTGCGCGGATGCGCATGAAGTTTGTCAAAGTCGGTGCTATGCGGTCTGCACTGACGGGAGTATGGATAGTTTCAGCTTTGATACCTCTGCCCATGAGGATAAGCGGTGCCGGTATGTCAGCGGCACGCACTACGCGATTGTCGGTGCTGTTCTCCTGCATGATAGTCCAACCCGGCAACACTTCAATGAGTAAGTCACCTGAACGATGGCGGTGGAACCCGTTGCGTATGCGTTCTATCTGTGGAGACCACGGTCCCAGTAACAACCGGTAGGCAGAATACGCCTTGTCTACACCGCTGAACTGAACCAGAAATTCGGCAGACTTCTCTTGCAGCTCGGCAAGGTTCAGTTGCTTGTTCTCTATTAATTTATGGTTAAGGTATATCTGTCGGTCATAAAATCCTTCCACATATTGCCCTTCGCCGTAAGTTGCCATCAGATACATGTTCAGCAAAGTGGCGCAACGGTTCAGGTAGAACTCTCCGCCGGGAATGCGGTATATGCCCACGTCAGCGCCTTCCGGGTCGGCATATCCGGTGGAAGTGATACAGAAAAGTACATTCTGCAAACCCACTTTACGTTCCAGTATGTCCAGCAGGTTGGCAATACTGCGGTCCAGGCGGGCGTATGTGTCCTGCATCTCCATGGCACACTCCTGTGTGCTGCGATGGTTATAGTTTCCCGCGTAATAGGTCAATGACAGCAAGTCCGTAATATCATCCCTGCCGATAGTGCTTTTGTCCAATATTTCCTCGGCAAGGCGATTAACCTCGTCGTTTACAAGCGGACTGGTTATCAACCGTCGGAACTTGTTTTCCTTTTCAATCTCGAACTTATATTTAAAGGCGGAAGTCCGCCATTCCGGCAAGAACGTATAACTTGTGATGGGGTGGATGGGAGTCCATTCCATTTCTTTGATACGGAAGTCGGGCGACTGTTGGTCATTATACTGGCTGCCCCACCACGGAAATTCCCCGTAATAAGTAGAGCCACACCATTTTCCCGTCTTGTTGTTCAGCCAGAAAGCGCCGTTTCCGGCATGTCCGGCAGACAGGATGGCGGCATCTCGAAAAGGAGCCACGGCATATACCAGCGCTGCATTCCGTGTAGCTATCTTCAGCTCATCCGCCACGGTAGAGGTCAATAGCTGTGAAGGGGAAGAATTCTCATCGGTATAGTTACCCATAAACGCAGGGTCGTCTACGCAATTCTTGGGGCGTAAAGTCTTGGAGTCGAGCCAATGTTCGGCAATGATACCGTTCATTGACGGTGTGGCGCCCGTATAAATAGTGGCAATCGCCGAAGCGCGGTCAGTCCCGCAGAAAGGAAATTCTGCCTGGCGGAACACTTTGCCTTCCCGCATCAGTCGCTTGAACCCCTTTTCTCCATAGAGAGACGAGAACGCCTCCAGGTAGTCCGTGCGTAGCTGGTCGATAGTCAAAGTTACCACCAACTTAGGAGCGGTAGGCAGCGATTGGGCTTGCAGGCCGCTGAATGTTAATGCGAGTATAGAGGTTATCAGTCCTTTTTTCATTGGAATATCAAGTAAAGCTATTCTCCTTCTCCTTTAGGGGAACGAGGTGTAAGAATTAGGTTGCTTCCTGAGCGTATCAGCAAACAAAGTGCCAAAGGTAATACTGCTAACGGAAATTCTTGCGGTATTACCGCCCAAAGCAGTATAAAAAGTGTTAAAACTAGGAAGTTCGCCAGCATATACCGGCTTCTTTGTCTTTTTCTCACCTTATTTATCATCCATGGCAGACAAAATAAGTGCAACGGATGGAATACAAACAGCAGGTAATTGGGGCTGACTGCCGGATGTTGTGAAAATAGAGCAAGGAAGGCAAGAATACATCCCGCCACCCCGGCGGCAAAAAAAAGTATAAGGTCGATACCCCATAGGGTTTTCTTTCGGCGGATGCCATAGATGGTGGCGGCTGTGACTAGGATAAACAGCAGTAATGCCGCTTGCATCGGGGTGATACCCCCCGAGCGGAAGTCATCGGCTGTTTTCCCTGTTACCACAATCTTTTCTTCTGAAGAAACCAACGGGCGTGCCTGTCCTTCTTTGTCCACAATACGGGCTGTGTTGAAATATTCCTGTACATAGAAAGGTACAAACATCATAAGCCTGCGGTTGATAGGTTCGTCCGCCCGGCTACCCATGCACAAATCCATGCCGAAGCGCGACCACAAATGTCCTTCACTATATTTATGCAGCAAATCCCGGAAGGTGACTCCCGTATCGTAGCCGATCATATCGTCAGCATATTGCAGAGTCCCGTCAATGGCTTTTTCTATCTGGTCGCGTGGACGGGTGGCGCAGTTGTCATAAAAAAAGTTGTATCGATACACACGGTTTTCCGGGCGATAGTTCTCCTCCAGCAAGGAGATTAACTTCTCTTTTTCCCGGGGAGCGAGGTTCAGCACCTGTTGCCATACGTCACGTTCCAGATAATTGTATTCAGCGGCAAAATGTTTATAGTCGGTCACTCCCAGTTGATAATCCGTTTCACCCAACGCAAAGCGGAGGATGAAGTTGGGGGCGTTGAAATTGAACAAACCATAGTTGAAGACAGCATCTATGCCCCGTGTCAGGTTTTCGTAGCGGATGGCGGTATGTCCGAAAAGGGAATAAATTTCCCCTCCCGAAGCGCATGTCAGCAGGCTGATGCGGATAGAGTCAGACGTATCCGCTTCTTGCTTTTCTGTCTGGGCAACGTTTGCAGAAGAGTAAGCCAGGAAAGTAAAAAGGTATATGATAAAAACTAAATTTCGTTTCATGGCTGCAAACTTATGGAAAATCTCTGGAAAAACAAGAGCTTATTCATTTTAATAATTTCCTGTTATTATCACTTTCCAACACTTGCATTTGCTGGATGGCAATTTGATTAAGCTTGATAAGCCGTTCACCTTGAGCAATATCTTGGTCAATGAATACCGCATTGAGGTTTTCCATATTCGAGAGGCAAATCAATTCGTTGATGGAAGCATAGTCTCGAATGTTTCCTTTTAGTTCAGGGTTCTGCTCACGCCACATTTTTGCGGTCATTCCGAACATGGCGACATTCAGCATATCAGCTTCATCGGCATAGATAATGCTGGCTTGTTGGGTTGTTACTTCTGCTGGGATGAGGTTCTGTTTAATGGCATCGGTATGAATGCGGTAGTTTATCTTTGATAATTCACGTTTTGCAGTCCAGCCAAACTGGGCTTGTTCTTCGGTTTTGAGACGTTGGAATTCACGGATAAGATACACTTTGAATTCGGGACTAATCCACATGGCAAATTCAAAGGCAATGTCCTTGTGCGCATAAGTTCCGCCATATCGACCGGCTTTGGATACAATACCAATGGCATTTGTCTTTTGCATCCACTCTTTTGCGCTGAGACGGTAGTTGTTCAGTCCTGCTTGACTTTTAATTATGTCGAATTCGGCATAATTAAAAGTCGGGTTATTCAATTTTTCCCAGATGCCAAGGAACTCGACTGTATTCCTGTTTCTAAGCCAATTGGAAAAGAAAAACTCTCCATCTTTAGCTTTCAACATATCTGTAAGACTTATATAGTCTTCATCACTTATTTTGATTATAGACACAGATATGTCTTTTACTGTTATCTTAGTCATTTATATTCAATTTGTTAATATATGGCTGTAAAATTAGTCCATTTCTTGCGATTTTGGTATAATTTGTACTTTTTATTGTAACCATATTCTTTCAGCTTGTTTTAATTATTTACAAATGTATCTGTTTACAATGAAAATAAAGAATGAATTATTCTTTTTCTTCTTCTGTAATATGAACTTTATAGTACAGTATTTTTGTAGAGTATAACTCAATTAATAAAAATGATAATTCTATTCAAAATCCGTATAACTCCAATGCAACTCCAATGCAACTCCAATGCAACTCCAATACAACTCCAATACAACTCCAATACAAGTCCAATGCAAGTCCAATGCAAGTCCAATCATATATATTGGAGTTGCATTGGAGTTATAATATAGTTGTTACGACGAATTACCGGTTCTGTTACCTATCGAATCTTGATTGCTGAAGGAGTCGTATGTTGAAATCTAAAATAAAACACTACCTTTGCGCTCTCTCAAAAAAACAGTGATAAGACGGTGAACCTCATTATTGATATAGGAAATACGGTGGCAAAGATTGCCGCGTTCGATGGAAATACGATGCAGGAAGTAATCTACGGCTCCAATCAGACGTTGGAGGAATTGCCCGCTTTTTGTCGTAAATATACATTTGACAGGGCGATTGTGGCTACCGTTATAGACCTTGGCAAACAAGCTTTGGTGCAACTGGCATCCCTGTCCGCTCCGTTGCTTTGGCTGGATGAAAAGACACCGCTTCCGGTAGAAAACCTTTACGAAACCCCACAGACGCTGGGATACGACCGTATGGCTGCCGTGGTGGGGGCGAACGAACAATTTCCCGGTAAGAATATTCTGGTGATTGATGCGGGAACTTGCATCACATACGAGTTTATCGATGCAGCCGGGCGCTATCATGGCGGAAATATATCTCCCGGCATGCAGATGCGCTTCAGGGCGCTGCACCGGTTTACGGGGAGACTTCCGCTGGTATCTGCCGAAGGACGCCGGGTGCCGATGGGAAAGGATACCGATACGGCCATTCGCGAAGGAGTACTGAGAGGAATCGAACATGAAATTTCGGGTTACATTATGGCTATGAAGCATAAATATGCTGAAGTTTTGGTTTTTTTAACGGGCGGTGATGATTTTTCTTTTGATACAAACTTAAAAAGTATCATCTTTGCAGACAGATTTTTAGTGTTGAAAGGATTAAATAGAATTTTAAACTATAATAATGATAGGATATAGACAAACACTCTTGGTGTTCTTGCTGATTACAGTGTCCGGGGCGGTAGTCGCTCAAAATAATACAAACTCTCCTTATACACGATATGGATACGGACAGTTAGCAGACCAAGGTTCAGGTAATAGCAAGGCCATGGGTGGTATTGCATACGGATTGCGGGACAGATATCAGACTAATTTCGTGAATCCGGCTTCCTATACGGCGATAGATTCGCTTACATTTATTTTTGACGGAGGTATCTCACTGCAAAACACTAACTTTAGTGACGGAAAGTTGAAGATGAACGCCAAAAACTCCAGTTTTGACTACATTACTATGCAATTCCGTCTGGGTAAATGGGCTGCCATGAGTTTGGGGTTGCTGCCTTATTCGAATGTCGGCTACAGCTTGGGAGAATACCGTGAAGATCCCGAAGTGGAGACCAGTTCGAGCACTGTGACATATTCCGGTGAAGGCGGTTTGCATCAACTTTATTTAGGGGCAGGTTTTAAAATACTTAAAAATCTTTCTGTAGGTGCGAATATTTCGTATCTTTGGGGAGATGTAACGCGGACAATTGCGGAACAGTTCCCGTCCAATTCAGCGATTATGCCGCTAACTAATGTGTCTAATGTGGCGATAAAGAGCTATAAACTTGATTTTGGCGCGCAATATACACAGCGGTTCGGTAAGAAGCATGAAATGACGGTGGGAGCGGTTTTCACGCCGGGACACAACCTGAGTAACGATACTTACTTTCAGGACCAGTTGGGTAACTCCAATACAGGTTCCAGTATAACGGTAAGGGATACGACGGTGACTTGTGGAACGCCCATGACTCTTGGAGCCGGTGTCACGTACACTTATGATGATCGTCTGACGGTAGGCGCCGACTTTATGTTCCAGAACTGGAGTTCGGTGACTTATATGAACGAAAATGATGCGTTCTGCAATCGTACGAAAATATCCGTGGGTGCGGAATATCTTCCGAATCCGTTGGGAAGAAGTTATTTTGCTCATGTGAAATATCGTTTGGGAGCATATTATTCCCAGCCTTATTATAAGATAAGAGGAGAACGCGCAGCCAACGAATACGGTGTTACTGCCGGTTTCGGTCTGCCTATTCCGCGTACTCGTTCAGTGTTGAGCCTTTCGGCGCAATACGTGAGAACGGAGGGAAGAAACGCGGCTTTCGTGAATGAAAACACATTGCGTATTTGCATCGGGGTGACTTTCAACGAACGCTGGTTCTTCAAACGCAGGGTCGATTAATGGTGAATGGACAATATAACAACTAAAATTTAGATACAATGAAAATTAAAACGCTTGTAGCTATTTTGCTCCTTTCGGGTGGAGTAAACAGCGCTTTCGCACAAAGTGATTGTAATGCAAACAGTAGTATCTCTCATGAGGCGGTGAAAGCCGGTAACTTTAAGGATGCGTACGCTCCTTGTATGGCCGTGCTGAAAGATTGTCCGACGCTGAGATATTATACCTTTACCGATGCCCAAAAGATTTTAGTAGGTTTCTTGGGGCAGATTAAGGATAAAAATTCTGCTGATTACAAGAAATACTTCGATGAATTGATGAATGTATATGATTTGAGAATGAAATACATTCCTGAGTTTGTGCAAAAAGGTATGAAAGGTGTACCGAGCGTTGCCGATGCTTTGGGTGCCAAAGCGGTGGATTATCTCCAATATGCTCCGAATCCTGACTTGAATCAGGCTTATCAGTGGTTGAAAGAATCAGTGGAAACGGAAAAGGCGGGTTCTAAGGGTGCCGTACTTCACTACTTCTTGGATATATCTATGCAGAAAGTAAAGGCTGACAATAATTTCACCGATCAGTTCTTCCAGGATTATCTGAATGCTTCCCAATATGCCGAAGATGCTATTGCCGCCGAAACCAAAGAGGCCAAGAAAGCTAATTTGCAGGCTATCAAAGACAATCTGGTAGCAATGTTCATCAATAGTGGTGTGGCCGATTGCGAATCGTTGCAGAACATCTACGGTCCGAAAGTAGAAGCTAACAAAACCGACTCCGCTTTCCTGAAAAAGACTATCGCTATCCTGAAAATGCAGAAATGTAATGAAAGCGATGTTTATTTCAAGGCTTCTGAATATCTGTATGCTGTGAACCCCACTGCCGACGCTGCTGTAGGTGTGGCATACATGTACTACAAGAAAAACGACTTTGACAATGCGGTGAAGTTTTTTGACGAAGCTCTGGGAATGGAAACCGACAGCAATAAGAAAGCTGAAATGGCTTACGCTACCGCCGCTGCATTGTGGCAGGCTAAGAAGCTGTCTCAGGCAAGAACATACGCTCAAAAGGCTATCAGCTTTAACGAGAACTACGGTGAACCTTATATCTTGCTGGCACAGATGTACGGATCGAATCCTAACTGGAGCGACGAACCGGCATTGAACAGATGTACGTATTTCGTGGTTATCGACAAGTTGCAACGTGCTAAAGCCGTAGACCCGAGCGTGACAGACAAAGTAAACGAGTTGATTAGAACATACGCAGCCCATACTCCGCAAGCTAAAGACCTCTTTATGCTGGGTTACAAGGCAGGCGACCGTATCACTATCGGCGGTTGGATAGGCGAGTCTACAACCATTCGATAAGGATATGTTGATACAACCCGATAACGTTGTCAATCCCAAAAATATGAGCATAACCATTGTCTTTGCGGCAATGGTTATGCTTCTTTTATTTTCTTCCTGTTCGGGACGGAAAAAGGACTTGGGAGCTGCGATTACCGAACGTGACTCGTTGCCGGTGATGGATACCCGGGGAGTGACGACGTTGGTTTCCGATTCGGGAGTTACCCGTTATCGAGTCAATACGGAAGAGTGGTTGATTTTTGACCGTAAATCACCTTCTTATTGGGCGTTTGAAAAAGGAATATATCTGGAGAAATTCGATTCTTTGTTTCAGGTGGAAGCCAGCATTAAGGCCGACACTGCTTATCATTATGACAAGGAACGGTTGTGGAAGCTGATAGGCAATGTCCATATCCAGAACCTGAAAGGGGAGAAATTCGATACGGAATTGTTATATTGGGATCAGAATAAACATAGGGTATATTCTGACAGAAGGGTACGTATTGAACAGCCCGATCAGATTATTTATGCCATAGGTTTTGAGTCGGACGAGCAACTGAATAAATATCGTTTCTTCAAGACCGAAGGAGTATTCTACGTGGATGAAGAAGATACCGCTCCGGCGGATAGTTTGCAGACCGATAGCATCAAATAACAGGATGGATACGATTATTTACTTATTGATAACGATGGCTTTCTCCGCTTTCTTCTCAGGGATGGAGATTGCTTTTGTTTCTGTTGACAAACTGCGTTTTGAGATGGAACGGAAGCCGGGGATAACTTCGAATATACTGGCTTATTTTTTCCGCAATCCGAATAACTTTATTTCTACCATGTTGGTGGGAAACAACATTGCGTTGGTTATTTACGGTATCTTGATGGCGCAGATAATCGAAGTCAATTTGCTGGCGGGAATCATTTCAAATCATTTTGTGATGGTGTTGGTGCAGACCATTATTTCTACGCTCATCATTCTGGTGACCGGCGAGTTCTTGCCCAAGACTCTGTTTAAAATCAATCCGAACCTGATGCTGAGGGTTTGTGCCATACCTCTATTCATTTGCTATGTCATTTTGTTCCCCATATCAAAGTTCGCTTCAGGTGTCTCTTATCTTTTCCTGCGTTTGCTGGGTATGAAGATAAATAAGGAAGCATCTGCCAAAGCTTTCGGTAAGGTCGATTTGGACTATTTCGTCCAGTCGGGTATTGAAAATGCGGCGAATGAGGAGGAGTTGGATGCGGAGGTGAAAATATTCCAAAATGCCCTCGACTTTTCCAATGTTAAGATACGCGATTGCATAGTGCCCCGCACGGAAGTGGTGGCAGTGGATGTTACGGCTTCGCTCGAAGACCTGAGGAACTTATTCGTGGAGTCGGGTATTTCTAAGATTGTCGTTTATGATGGAAACATAGACAATATCATCGGTTATATTCATTCTTCCGAAATGTTTCGCAATCCGGTGGATTGGCGGAACAATGTGAAGGAAGTTCCCATAGTGCCCGAAACGATGGCCGCACATAAGTTGATGAAGCTCTTTATGCAGCAGAAAAAGACTATTGCGGTGGTGGTGGATGAGTTCGGAGGTACATCTGGTATCGTCTCTTTGGAAGACTTGGTGGAAGAAATCTTCGGGGATATCGAGGACGAACATGACAATACGTCATATATTTGTAAGCAAATCGGTGAACACGAATATGTGCTTTCCGCACGTCTGGAGATAGAAAAGGTGAACGAGACTTTCGGATTGGAACTACCGGAGTCGGATGAATATCTGACGGTAGGCGGATTGATTTTGAATCGCTATCAGAGTTTCCCGAAACTGCATGAAGTGGTCACGGTAGACGAATATCAGTTTAAAATAATAAAGGTAACGGCTACGAAAATAGAGTTGGTACGGCTGAAAGTCGTTGAATAATCTCGTTTAAGTATAAATTTTTAGAGAATAAATAGATGCGTATTAGCATTTTTTGTATCTTCGTGCGCTAAAATGAACATGAATAGGAAATAATAATAAACAAATAAATCATATTAACTAAAATGGCAACATTACAAAACATTCGGTCTAAAGGGCCCTTATTGGTGATTGTTATTGGTTTGGCGTTGTTTGCCTTCATCGCGGGAGACGCGTGGAAAGTACTTCAGCCGCACCAATCACAAGATGTAGGTGAAGTGAACGGGGAGACAATTTCCGCTCAGGATTTCCAGGCATTGGTAGAAGAATACACGGAAGTTGTAAAATTCTCCAGCGGCTTGAACGCATTGAGCGATGAACAAACCAACCAAATCAAAGATGAAGTATGGAGATCATACGTTAACAATAAATTGATTGAAAACGAGGCTGAAAAGCTGGGGTTGACTGTATCTAAAGCAGAAATTCAGGCTATCATCGACGCCGGTGTACACCCGATGTTGCAGCAGACCCCGTTCCGCAACCCGCAGACCGGTGCTTTCGATAAAGATATGTTGAAGAAGTTCCTGGTGGACTATTCCAAGATGAACAAGGCGCAGATGCCTGCACAATATGCAGAGTACTATAATTCTATGTACAAGTTCTGGTCTTTTATTGAGAAGTCACTCGTACAGGCTCGTCTGCAAGAAAAATACCAAGCTTTGGTTGCCAAGTCATTGTTCTCCAATCCGGTTGAAGCTCAGGATGCATTTGATGCAAGAGTAGACCAGTCTGATTTGTTGCTGGCTGCCATCCCTTATTCTTCTATTGTAGATTCAACGATTGTTATCAAGGAATCCGACTTGAAGGAAGCATACGACAAGAAGAAAGAGCAATTCAGACAATACGTAGAAACCCGTAACATCAAGTTTATCGATGTACAGGTAACTGCCAGCCCCGAAGACAAGGCTGCCATCCAGAAAGAAGTGGAAGAGTATACGGCTCAGATGAGCAGTGATAATGAAGATTATGCTACTTTTATCCGTTCAACAGGTTCCGCTACTCCGTATGTAGACTTGTTCTATACAACAAAATCTCTGCCTGCTGATGTTGTCGCACGTTTGGATTCGGTAGCTGTAGGTGGTGTATTCGGTCCTTACTACAATGCATCCGACAATACTATCAACTCTTTCAAGAAGTTGGCTTCGGCTGCTTTGGCAGACTCTATCGAATATCGTCAGATTCAGGTAGTAGCTGATGATGCTGCCAAGACTAAGGCTTTGGCCGACTCTATCTTTGGTGCTATCAAGGGTGGTGCAAGCTTTGCAGAGGTTGCTAAGAAATATGGTCAGACCGGTGAGCCTACTTGGATTTCTTCCGCTAACTATGAAGGTGCACAGATTGATGGTGACAACTTGAAATACGTGAAAGCTATCACAAGTTTGGCTCAGAATGAGTTGACTAACTTGGCTTTGGGACAGGCAAACGTTATCTTGCAGGTTACTAACAAGAAAGCTGTTAAGGATAAATATAAAGTGGCTGTTATCAAGCGTCCGGTAGAATTCAGTAAGGAAACTTATAACAAGGCATACAATGATTTCAGCCAGTTTATCGCTGTCAACAATACGCTGGAAAAGATGAGCGCTAACGCTGAAGATGCAGGTTATAAATTACTGGATAGAGCAGACCTTTATAGTTCTGAACATGGTATCGGCGGTGTGAAGGGTACAAAAGATGCTTTGAAATGGGCGTTCTCTGCAAAAGCAGGTGAAGTTTCCGGTTTGTACGAATGCGGCGAAAGCGATCACATGATGGTAGTAGGTGTTGCAAGTATTGTTCCGGAAGGTTATCGTCCGTTGGATTTGGTAAAAGACCAGTTGAGAAGCGAAATCCTTCGTGACAAGAAAGCTGAAAAGATTATGGCTGATATGAAAGCTGCCGGTGCTACTTCATTCGACCAATATAAGAATATGGCTAATGCTGTCAGCGATTCTGTAAAACATGTTACTTTTGCAGCTCCGGCATACGTTCCGGTATTGCGTAGCAGCGAACCGCTGGTAGGCGCATACGCATCTATCGCAGAGTTGAATAAGTTGAGTGCTCCTATCAAGGGTAATGGTGGTGTATTCGTTCTTCAACCATACGCCAAAGAGAAGCTGAACGAAACATTCAATCAGGAAACAGAAGAAAGTACTTTGGAAAACATGCATGTACGCATGGCAAGCCAGTTCATCAATGACTTGTATTTGAATGCAAATGTGAAAGATAATCGTTACCTGTTCTTCTAATAAGAAGTAAAATTAGTAAAATAGTATAGTAAAAAGCCGTCCGAATGCATCGGACGGCTTTTTTGTTATCAAAATGTTGCATCGCTTTGCCTTTATGCAACTTTATTTCTACCTTTGCAGTTAATTCATCGCAGAGGACACCTGAATTTTATGTTCTGTTGTTTGGTCTGTCATTAGTTTCGCTCAAAACCTTTTTCTGATTATTTCATTAAGGTGTAGCCTGAGCGTAGTCAAATAATCCTTTCTCTATATGTATATTAGAGGAGTAGAATGCACGGAATGACAGGTAATATGCGCTGAAAACTAAAAGATAAATTATATGCAGAAACAACCCCTCTTAGGACTAACCCTTACCGAGTTGCAGGCAGTAGTGAAGAATTTGGGAATGCCCGGATTTGCTGCCAAGCAGATTGCAGCGTGGCTTTACGATAAGAAAGTGTCTTCCATCGATGACATGACGAACTTGTCGTTGAAACACCGGGAACTGTTGAAAGAACAGTATGAGGTGGGGGCTGAGGGTCCGGTAGATGAAATGCGGTCGGTGGACGGTACGGTGAAATACCTTTACCGGGTGGGAGATAGTCACTATGTGGAAGCTGTTTATATCCCCGATGATGACCGTGCTACATTATGCGTCTCCTCGCAAGTGGGATGTAAGATGAACTGTAAATTCTGCATGACCGGCAAGCAAGGTTTCACTGCAAACCTGACAGCCAACCAAATCATAAACCAGATAAGTTCCCTGCCCGAGCGGGACAATCTGACGAATGTCGTAATGATGGGAATGGGCGAACCGCTGGACAATCTGGACGAAGTGCTGAAGGCGCTGGAAATCATGACGGCGACTTATGGTTATGGTTGGAGCCCTAAACGCATCACGCTTTCTTCCGTAGGGCTTCGCAAAGGTTTGCAACGCTTTATTGAAGAATCGGACTGCCATCTGGCAATCAGTCTTCATTCTCCGGTACCATTGCAACGTCGTGAACTGATGCCCGCTGAGAAAGCTTTCTCGATTACCGAAATCGTAGATTTGTTAAGAAACTATGATTTTAGCAAACAGCGCAGACTATCTTTTGAATATATTGTTTTCAAAGGAGTGAATGATTCGCTGCTATATGCCAAAGAATTGTTGAAGTTACTGCGTGGCGTGGATTGCCGGGTGAACCTGATACGTTTTCACGCCATTCCGGGAGTAGACCTTGAGGGTGCCGATATGGAAACGATGACGACGCTTCGCGATTACTTGACTTCCCACGGACTGTTTACCACAATCCGTGCTTCTCGCGGAGAAGATATATTTGCTGCATGCGGCATGCTGTCAACGGCGAAGCAGGAGGAGAATAAAGAAGAATTAATATAAATTATTAACTTTAGCGGTTAGCATATACGGCTTTTTCGTAGTTTTGTAAAAACTATAAGAACTTAAGAACTTAAGAACTTAAGAACTTAAGAACTTAAGAACTTAAGAACTTAA
>NZ_CAUFUE010000042.1 GCF_959029255.1 uncultured Bacteroides sp.
ATAATTGTCACTACCCCCTCAAAGTAGCGCGTCTACCAATTCCGCCACCTCTCCATCATTAAAAATAAACTATTTCATAGAACAGACTGCCATCGCCTTGTGCCCAGAACAGGACTCGAACCTGCATGCCTCTCGACACACGCACCTGAAACGTGCGCGTCTACCAATTCCGCCACCTGGGCATAGGTAATTGCAATCTAAACTGCGTTGAGCGGAAAACGAGACTCGAACTCGCGACCCTAACCTTGGCAAGGTTATGCTCTACCAACTGAGCTATTTCCGCGTTTGCGGTTGCAAAGGTAGATATTTTCCTTAAACCTGCAAACATTCCGCATACTTTTTTCGCACAGAAAATTGTACATCCATGTTCAATATGCAAGCAGACTTTTGATTATCAACTCATTCGGTTACGATAATCTTCATAAGAAAATTGCTTAAAAACTTCAGCGGTCCCTTCTTTTGTCCACATTGCAATGGCGGGATGATGAATTCCGTTGAACATATTTGTCTTCACCATGGTATAGTGTATCATGTCCTCAAAGATAATCCTTTCTCCAATCTGCAATTCATGGTCGAAACTCCATACTCCCATATAGTCACCACTCAGGCAAGAATTTCCCCCCAATCGATAAACATACGGCCCGTCATTTCCCATTTTAGCCCCACGGACTGCGGGCTGATAGGGCATTTCCAGACAATCGGGCATGTGGCAGGTAAAGCTTACATTAAGAATAGCCGTGCGAACACCTCTGTTTTCCACAATATCCACCACCTCGGAAGTCAACACACCCGTCTGCCATGTAAAAGCCGAACCGGGTTCCAGAATAATGCGAAGATGCGGATAACGGGCTTTCAATCCTTGCAGCAAACGGACAAGATGCTCTACATCATAGTCTTTACGCGTCATCAAATGACCTCCTCCCAAGTTCAACCATCTGATTTGTGGAAACCAACGTGAGAATTTCGCTTCCAAATGTTCCAATGTACGCTCCAGCTCGTAAGAAGAAGATTCACAGTGGCAATGACAGTGAAAGCCCTCAATGCCTTGCGGCAAAATATCGGGAAGTTGCTCCGCCATCACCCCAAAACGAGTTCCGGGTGCACATGGGTTATACAGTTCTGTCTCCACCTCCGAATATTCAGGATTAACGCGTATGCCGCAAGAAATTCCCTCTCCCGCAGTCTGTACCATCGGATAAAAACGATTGAACTGCGCCAAAGAATTAAAAGTAATATGGCTGCTGCAACGCAGAATTTCAGGGAAATCCACTTCTGTATAAGCAGGAGAATAAGTATGCGCCTTACTTCCAAACTCCTCCAACGCAAGGCGTGCTTCGTACACGGAACTAGCCGTGGAATGCTCTATATATTCCCTGAAAATAGGAAAAGAACGCCACAGAGCAAACGCCTTGAAAGCAAGAATAATCTCAACGTCTGCACGGTCGGCTATACTTTTTATCAAACTGAGGTTCTTCCTCAAAAGTTCTTCTTCCATAATGTAACAGGGAGAAGGAAAAAGAGCAAAATCTATCATCATATATCTTCTAGTTATTAAAATCCAATAAGGGTACTCAATATATCAAAGTCTGATACGACGAATACCAAATGTTGGTACAAACCTTATCCAATTACTTTGAACCGTGCAAAGCGCAAAAGGAGTTGCTTGTCTCCTGCATTCTTAAAATGGATGGTTGCCTTGGCATTATCGCCCTCGCCTTCCACTTTAATCACTTCACCCAGACCAAAACGTTCATGCTCTATCAATTGTCCTTGAAGCACACCACCCGGCACACCGGCTCCCAGCGTGGCAGATGTAGGCGAAGACGCTCCCGTAGAAAAAGTGACCCGTTTCAAATTGCGAGGTACACTCGGCGCAATAATCTGCTGTTTAGGGCGCGGAGTTTCCTCTCGTTTCCGGTACGAAGTCTCTTCCCTGTTTCTATAGGAAGTTGAAGAAAAGTCTCCTTTATTCTCCCTGCGGAAGCTTGCCGCCGTCTCGTCAATCTTACGACTCAATCCAGCATCTTGCGGCATACACAAAAAGCGTACATCAATGTCTTTCAAGAAACGGCTGGGACTGCTGAATTCCATCTTTCCATAGCGGAAACGACTTTTGGCGTATGAAAGGAAACAATGGTCTTCTGCACGGGTAATGGCAACATAAAACAACCGGCGTTCTTCCTCCAACGCACGCGGAGAGTCACCCACCATAACGCTGGGAAATAGGTTCTCTTCCATTCCCACTACAAATACATTTCTGAATTCCAGTCCTTTGGCAGAATGCACGGTCATCAATGTTATCTTTTCATCGTCTCCGTCTTTATCGGAGTCTTGGTCGGTCAATAAAGAAACTTCCGAAAGGAAATCTCCCAAAGAGATATTGACGTTCCCTTCTTCCTGCCGTTGGGCGCAAAAGTCACTGATACCATTTGTCAACTCCTCGATATTTTCTTTGCGGCTAAGGTTCTCGGGAGAATTATCCTGGCACACATCATTGATGATACCCGACCGACGGATAATCTCCGTACCTATCTCGTATGCATTCTTCTCCAAGCCGTCTTCAATAAACCCCTTTATCAAATCACGAAAACCTTGCAACTTGCCTACCGTACCTTTGTTCAAGTTCAGCCCGTATGTCAACGGTTCGCAAAGCACTGCCCAAAGGCTGGTACTATGTTCGGTAGCAGCGGCAATTATCTTCCCTACCGTTGTATTCCCTATCCCACGTGCCGGATAATTGATGATGCGCTTGAAAGCTTCTTCATCATTGGGATTTACCACCAGACGGAAATAGGCAATCACATCCTTTATTTCCTTACGCTGATAGAAGGATAAACCGCCATAAATCCGATAAGGCATTCCACGCTTGCGCATAGCTTCCTCGAAGACACGGCTCTGTGCATTCGTACGGTATAATATCGCAAAATCAGAATAGGCATAATTCTTTTGGCGACGGAGTTCCGCAATCTTATTTACTACGATATCACCCTCCTCCACATCGCTATATGCCTGATAAACGCCAATGGCTTCCCCTCTTTCTTTTTCGGAAAACACTTCTTTGGGAATTTGGCGCTGGTTCTTTTCTATCAAACTGTTGGCGGCGGAAACAATGGTCTGCGTAGAACGATAGTTTTGTTCCAGCTTAAAGACTTTGGTTCCGGGATATACCTTGGTAAAATAAAGAATGTTGTCAATATCAGCGCCACGGAAAGAATAAATACTTTGTGCATCATCCCCCACTACACATACATGTTGGTGGTCTTTAGCCAACTGAAGCACGATACTGTGCTGCGCATAATTGGTATCTTGATACTCATCCACCAAGATGTAACGGAACTGTGACTGGTAATTGGCAAGCACATCGGGGTGGTCGCGAAACAACAAATAAGTATAGAATAACAGGTCATCAAAATCCATCGCATCAGCCTGCCGGCAACGTTCCCAATAGCGGCGGTAAATATCACGGATGGCAGGCATTTTGACCGCACGATCTCCCTCGTATGCTTCTTTATTATTGGCGTATGCCGCTGGAGATACCAGATGATTTTTGGCATTGGAAATTCGAGCCTGTACCGTACCCGGTTTATACACCTTTTCATCCAATCCCATTTCTTTTATGATAGAACGCAACAGGCTTTTACTGTCTGCCGTATCATAGATAGTGAATTGTGAAGTAAAGCCAAGGTGTTTCGCCTCGACATGCAAGATGCGCAGGAATATGGAATGGAAAGTACCCATCCACAAATGACGGGCACGTTCCGCCCCCACCTGCCTTGCAATACGTTCTTTCATCTCACGCGCCGCCTTGTTGGTAAACGTCAGCGCAAGGATGTTCCATGGCTGGTAACCGTTCTCCAGCAGATAAGCAATCTTATAGGTCAACACACGCGTCTTTCCGGAACCGGCACCGGCTATCACCAGCGACGGTCCATCGTTATAGAGCACTGCGGCACGTTGTCCTTCATTTAATTCTTCTATATAATCGGGCATATTCCGTACTATCTAATAAGTTAACTTCGCGCAAAGATAGTGTAAACCAAAAGCAGAATAAAATAAACCTGTTTATTTTTTACGCATGTGAACATTTCTACAGGTTATCGTGTTAGTATAGTAAAGTTTCAAAACTAAATAATTGAACTTATGAATACGTTATTAATGTCTTTAATGATAATGATTATGACACATGAAATGCCTAAACTTCCTTACGCACACAACGCGTTGGAACCTGTAATCAGTCAGCAAACAATAGATTACCATTATGGTAAGCACCTGCAAACGTACGTGAACAACCTCAATAACCTTGTTCCGGGTACGGAGTTTGAAAACAAGGATTTGGTGACCATCGTAGCCACTGCACCCGACGGCGCTATTTTCAATAATGCCGGACAAGTGCTGAACCACACCCTATACTTCCTGCAATTCTCCCCTAAACCGGCTCAAAAAGAACCGACAGGAAAATTAGCAGAAGCCATCAACCGGGATTTCGGCAGCTTCGAGAACTTCAAGAAAGAGTTTAATGCAGCATCCGTAGGTCTGTTCGGTTCGGGCTGGGCTTGGCTTTCCGTAGATAAGAACGGAAAACTCCACATTACGAAAGAAGCTAACGGCAGTAATCCTGTACGCGCCGGATTAATTCCGTTGTTGGGCTTCGATGTTTGGGAACATGCTTACTATCTGGATTATCAGAACAAACGTGCCGACCACGTAAATGCCCTGTGGAGTATCATCGATTGGGACGTAGTAGGCAAGCGCATGAAATAACTTAACCACAATCCCATAAAACCAGTTGTAAGAACGCATCCGTAGGCAGTAAAAAAGCCTTGGATGCGTTTTTTTTATTAACTAAAAAACTCAGTAACATATTTTAAAGAAAAACATTGGTATCTGAAGCTACGATTGATTAACTTTGCTAAACATAACAGTTAACAAACGAAATGAAACTCATTGTAGTCACAGCACCCACATTTTTTGTGGAGGAAGACAAGATTATCACGGCACTTTTTGAAGAAGGCTTGGATATACTGCATCTGAGAAAACCGGAGACACCTGCCATGTATGCAGAAAGACTCTTAACGCTTATACCCGAAAAATATCATAGACGTATCGTCACCCATGAGCATTTCTATCTGAAGGAAGAATTCAACCTGATGGGAATTCACCTGAATTCACGTAACCCAAAGGAGCCGCACGATTATTCCGGGCACGTGAGTTGTACTTGTCATTCCATAGAGGAGGTGAAAAATAAAAAGCATTTCTATGATTATTTGTTTATGAGTCCCATTTATGATTGTATCACCAAGGAGGGAATACTTTCGGGATATACTCCCGAGGAACTTCGCCAAGCAGGAAAAGATAAAATCATAGATAGCAAAGTGATGGGACTAGGCGGCATTACCCCCGAAAACATTTTAGAAGTGAAAGATTTCGGATTCGGAGGAGCCGTAATATTAGGGGACTTATGGAACAAGTTCAATACTTGTACCGACTGTGATTATCTGGAAGTCATCCGCCACTTTAAGAAGCTGAAAAAAATGGCTGATTAAAATTTTCCGTACTCATTATACTCTATAGAAGCAGGCAGAGTGAAATAGAAAGTGGAACCTTCTCCTTTCTTAGACTCTACGCCAATGCCACCGCCATAGTGTTCTACAATGGACTTTGTTATGGAAAGCCCCAGGCCGGTACCACGAATATTATAGTTCATCTTTACAAATCGCTCAAAGATGGCGCGACGTCCTTCTTCTTCGATACCACATCCAGTATCGGCCACATAGAAGTAGAAATTCCGATTACTCAATCTTCTGTATCCTACAGTGACACTACCCTGCTCCGTAAATTTCAATGCGTTCTTTATCAGATTACTAATGACTTGGGCAAAACGTACCCGGTCAATCATCAGACGGCATTGCGGCAGTTTTTCTACAAATTCAACTAGGATACCGGATTGGCGCGGATGCATATTTTCAGCTACACAGATTTCCATGATTACTGCATTGATGTCGACTTCAGCATCGTTATATTCCATAGTATTGGCTTCAATCTTAGAATAATCCAGCAGGTCATTCACCAACTGCAACAGCACATCTTTGTTCTCATTAATCTCTTTCAAAAAAGCCATACGTTCTTCTTTACCCAAATCATCCGTTTCGGCAAGAATCGTGGTGAAACCGACAATTGCATTGAGGGGAGTACGTATTTCGTGAGTCATATTGGCAATAAAAGCATTCTTCAATTGATTGCTTTCTGCGGCAACTTCGTTCAGCTGCTTCAATGCCTTTACCCGCCGCGACTTGCTGATGGAGACAATAATCATAATAACCAGAAGTAAGAAAATAATCATTGCAGAACAAATGAGCAACAGTTCATTATTTTGATAAAATGCAGAAATCCACCCAACATAAAGTGCAATCATTGTTTCCATGGCTATTCGTTTGTCTCAATAAATGGTAAAAATTGTTATGTGTGCAAATATAACAAGAAAATATAGATATATCAGGATGATTGCAAAACAAATCATCGATACAGATGTTAAAAAGTGTCCGTTAAGCTAGTATCAAACCGGACATTATTGAATTATAAAACAAGAGGTTATTATGAAACATTTCTTCTTTTACATACTATCAGCCCTATTCCTTTTTTCTTGTAGCGAAGAAAAAAACGATTATGAAAACAGTGGTCAACCGGAAAAAGGCACATACATCACATTCAAGAAACAGGTAGAAACAAAGTCTGAGCTGAATAGTGCCTACGTAAATTACAAAAAAATAGAACATGTATACCTCTATGTATTCGATGGGAATGACGCAACAAGTAAATGCATCTTCAAAGAAGAAGTGTCATGGACAGGCGATATATCCAAAGCTCACTTATTAGGAAAAGTACTGGATGCGGGTACTTATACTTTCTTGGCTATAGGAACAGACGATAAATCGGGAACGGTGTACAATTTTCCGGATGCCATTTCCATAGGTACGGAATTCGAGCAATGCAAAGCCCGCTTAGTGATGGAACAGCGTGCTGATATGCCCTATGCTGATTTATATGTAGGATATAAAGAAGCTACCATCCAGAAAGATACTATTAATGTCGTCAACACTGAATTAAAAAGAAAGATGGCTGGCGTAATAGCTTACCTGACTAATATTCCCTATCAGATAAATGGCACCAGAATATCCAACCTGAAAGTCAAGCTTTACACCAACCAGCATACGGAAATTCCCCTCATTACGGATGATGCCGCCCCTTTTGGACAAGGCAGTCTGGAAAACAGTAATTATTTGATTGATTATGATTTAAGCAGTTACGCTTCGGATGCTTCAGGTACCAATTACAGTATACCGGCAATAAATACTTCCAATCTCAAGACCGTAGAAAATTCTATCATAACAGGGGCGTTCATGATTCCCCTTAACTATGATGAAACGGACTATAATCCGACTATGCTGATTGAATTATGGGGACCACGTCCTGATGACAGCTCCTATCAACTATGCAAAAGATATATAGTGTATGATAAGACAGGTCCTTATTATGACGCATTTCCGATAGAAGAAAATCATTTATACTCTATCGGGCAAAAGTTGGTTGACAATGCAACAGAGGGTGATGTGCCGGTAGATTTAAGCGGAAGTTCCGTATATATAAGTATTAAGAATTGGACGAATTATAGCGATAATGTTGATTTTCCATCCGTTTCCGCTCCTGCCTATATCGGTGCCGACTTCAATCCGGATAAGTATATACGTGACAGTCCGAGTAGCACCGAATATATTGATATCGACGCTTCTTATCCTCAAACCACCTGGACTCTGGATACGAATTGCGATTGGGTGTATGTAGTCAATCGTGATGAATCGGGCAATATCATAAATTACACCAGAACCCTTACAGGAAACACCACCCAGAAAGTGGAATTATATATCACTGACTACACCGTGCAACGTGACGGATATACAACAGAACAGGTTAAAAATGATATTCGTACGACCAACATAAGCCTGACTACAAACGGGTTGAGCGAACAGTCAACCTTACCAATCAAGCAATATAATACCATCACTTTATATTCTGTGGCATCACCGGGGCATTATATAGGTCTTCGCAGGCTTGATTACGGATGTTCTTTCGACAAACAAACAGGGGCTGTGATACGCCCCAGCGATGCATCTTCATCTTGGGGATATTTTAGTACGGGCAACCTCTATGTTTCAGGAGATAATCCTATGAACTATGTAGATGGTGAAAGCACCATGAAGAAAGTATACCAACGCTATTTAGACAATAAAACAGGTTCTGGCGCCTATGTAGGTTCCATATTCTCCAATGTGAGAAAAGAAATCATAAATATAGATGCAAATGGAATGCCTGTATCTACAGGACACGTTTGGTACGTTCCCGCCTATCACGAGAATTGGACTGTGGTCAAGCAAAATGACTATGAACTGAGTGTTTATAACTTAATTAAAAATGCAAGTTACTGGAGTGCTACGGGAGACGACCTGGTTATAGGAAAAGCATATATCATGACTTCCGGAGCCTCAACAGGTAGAATTAGCGCCGATAAGAATATCGCTTATTTTGTCCGTCCTATTTGTCAATTTAATAATTAATGCCATGAAATATCGTATCTATATCATTCTGATGTTATCATTTCTTGTTGCAAGTTGCACAAATGATGACTTTACGGAACCCGGAAAGCGACAAGCCAACCAGGAAATAAAAATTAGTCTGAGACAGACAAGCATCGATGAGATAATAAGCCGTGCAACCCTTGCTGCCGACAGTAAGCTAGAACATGTCATTTTATTTGCGTTCGATAAAACGTCGGGAAATTTAATAACGAGATATGAGCAAGACTTGAACTATCCCAATTATGATTTCAGGGTGACTTTGCCTGTTGCAAATAATATGGAACTACATGCCGTCTGCAATACAAGTGATACATGGTTTGATAATGTGACAGGTGTTTCAGATTTGAATAATAAAGTCATAACCATAGAATCGGCGGATGATGTGTTTACCAGCTCCATGATAATGTATGGAAAGATAGACGTTACGGCAAGCCAAACAAATTATACAATCACTGTACAACGGCTGGGGGCAAAAATAAATATGAATATCAATTTTACGCCTCAAGTATCGGGTGACAAACTTTATCTGACACGGATAACCGCCTATAACCTGCCTTCCCGAAGCTATCTCATAGCGCGAACATGGGACAATGATTATACTTCGGCACAGTCTGATGCGGTTTACTATGCCGATGCCAATGTTCCAAGTAATTATTATATTCAGGACTATTTGTTAGATTATACCTCTAGTAGTGCAAATAGTTATTCCACCACTTTCTATATGTACGAAAACAGGCGTGGCGGTCTTGATGACAGCCGGGACTGGTTCGACCGTATTTCTGATAAAAATCCAAATAAAGCGAGTTTAAGACAAATCTTTAAAAGAGAATATGGAGATAGCAATTTCCCGAAGGGCACGTATGTGATTATTGAAGGCACTTATGTTTCGAACAATGGTTCCACTACCCAAAACGCTAAATACAAAATTTACTTAGGTGCAAATAATTATAGTGACTTCAATATTAAGCGTAACAGTAACTACACATACACAATATCCATCCGTTCAGGTGACGATAAAGATACCCGTGTAGATATGGAGGTCTTGGACAAACCAACTATAACATCTACTTTCAACAATCCGATAGACGCTCATTGCAGCAGTTTACGCTGTTTCGGCTTTTCTCAAAATGATTGGGAATTATATGTGGAGAATCCGGATGCTACTCCTTGGCTGGAAGTATCATTTTTCCCACAATATAAGCCGTATTTATCCGGAACACATTATAAAGAGCTTGCTACAACCAGTATAAGTGATACAGGACCACTATATGATTATTTCTATATACATCTTGACGAATATATTCCTGAGAATGCCACAGAATGGACGGGTACACAAGCCCCCGGTTCTTTCAGAACTGGTTATGTAGTATTGAAGGATAAAACAAATGGTACGACCACACGTCTGAAAGTTCAACAGCGTCCTGCACAATATATCAGAGTACCGGTGAAAGATTTATCAGGCAATATAAAATCCTATAATGAATATTTTGTGGAATATGAGCTCGAAAAGAAAAATATACAATGGGGATTTCTGAAATATCCCGGTAATCCGGTTATGACAGGTATGATGGACTCACGTTGGGACGGACTTGCCAATACGCAGGCTCTTTATGAAGAAGCAACACGTCGAGGCGGCATGTACAACCCTGACGGCAACGACCCTTCAACCATCATTATTCCTGAAGACATTGCTTTAGGTTATGTTATTAGTAAAAATAGAGACAGAAATGGAAATGGATATATAGATGCAGATGATATCGAATGGTATTTACCTGCCGCCGATGAATTGGTAAGCCTAAGCAATGCCCTAAAAGATTATCATATTGCATTTGATAGTTCCAATAATAATTTCTACTCTTCCACTCCTTTTCTGCCGGGGTTTACAGAAGAAAATCCCGGTCGTGTTTTTTATGTAAGAATGAATAGCAATGAAAAGGGATTTACAATGCGAAACCGTTATTACAACGTAATTTCTTGCCGCCGTATTGGAACTTGGACAAGCGGAGAATAAACAATCATTGAATATCAAAAACAGAAAAAGGGGGACTCATAAAAATCCCCCTTTCATCTTATTTCACTATATTTTAGTCTTCAAGTGCTGCCTGAGCCGCTGCCAGACGTGCTATAGGCACACGGAACGGAGAACAGCTGACATAGTTCAAACCTACTTTGTGGCAGAACTTAACGGAAGAAGGCTCACCACCATGCTCACCGCAAATACCACACTTCAAGTCTGGACGAATGGCACGTCCTTTTTCAGTAGCCATACGTACTAACTGTCCTACGCCATTCTGGTCGAGAACTTGGAACGGGTCTACTTTCAAAATCTTCTTTTCCAGATAAATCGGGAGGAAGGAAGCAATATCATCACGAGAGTAACCGAAAGTCATCTGTGTCAAGTCATTTGTACCGAATGAGAAGAATTCGGCAGAAGAAGCGATACGATCGGCTGTTAAAGCTGCACGAGGAATTTCAATCATTGTACCTACTTTGAAGTCAATGCTATCACCTACTTCTGCAAACAGTTCCGCAGCTTCAGCACGGATAACCTCTTCCTGTTGCTTGAACTCATAAAGAATACCGGTCAACGGCACCATTATTTCCGGATGTGTCTCAATGCCCTCTTTCTTCAATTCCAAAGCTGCACCTAGGATAGCACGAGTTTGCATCTGTGTGATCTCAGGATAAGTATTACCCAAACGGCAACCACGATGACCTAACATCGGATTGTGCTCGCAAAGCGCTTCAACACGTTGCTGGATATATTGTAGGCTCACACCCATTGTATCCGCCATCTCTTGCTGTCCCTTCAAATCGTGGGGAACAAACTCATGCAAAGGGGGATCGAGCAGACGAACGGTCACCGGACAACCAGCCATTGCCTTGAATATACCCTTAAAGTCAGCCTGTTGGTAGGGCAATATCTTAGCCAAAGCTTTGCGGCGTCCTTCTGCATTTTCTGCCAGAATCATTTCACGCATAGCTTTAATCTTTTCACCTTCGAAGAACATGTGTTCCGTACGGCAAAGACCGATACCCACAGCACCAAAGTTACGTGCAACTTGTGCATCATGCGGAGTATCTGCATTGGTGCGTACTTGCAGTTTGGTATATTTGTCAGCCAAGCTCATCAATTCGGCAAAATCACCGGAAAGTTCAGCAGCCTTTGTTTCTACTTTACCTTTGTACACTTCACCGGTACTACCGTTCAGAGAGATATAATCACCCTCTTTCAATACTATACCATCAACTTCTACAGTACGAGCTTTATAGTCAATATTCAAAGCACCTGCGCCGGATACACAACACTTACCCATACCACGGGCAACCACAGCCGCATGTGAAGTCATACCACCACGGGCGGTGAGGATACCTTCAGCAACTGCCATACCAGCCAAATCTTCGGGGGAAGTTTCAATACGTACCATCACTACACGCTTACCGGCAGCATGCCAATCGGCTGCATCATCGGCAAAGAATACGATTTGACCGCAAGCGGCACCCGGAGAAGCGGGAAGACCACGAGTCAGAACTTTTGCCTGTTTCAAAGCGGACTTGTCGAATACGGGGTGGAGAAGTTCATCCAACTTATTAGGCTCACAACGCATCAGAGCTGTCTTTTCATCAATCATGCCCTGATGGAGTAAATCCGTGACAATCTTCACCATAGCCGCACCTGTACGTTTGCCGTTACGGGTCTGGAGGAACCAAAGCTTACCTTCTTGTACGGTGAACTCCATGTCCTGCATATCTCTATAGTGATTTTCAAGTTTAGTCTGCAACGCATCCAGTTCTTTATAGATTTCCGGCATAGCCTCTTCCATAGAAGGATATTTAGAAGCACGCTCTTCTTCACTGACACCGGCCAGCTCAGCCCAACGCTTAGAACCGATTATCGTAATTTGTTGCGGAGTACGGATACCGGCAACAACATCTTCACCTTGCGCATTAATCAGATATTCACCGTTGAAAAGGTCTTCACCTGTTGCGGCATCACGGCTAAAGCATACACCTGTAGCGGAAGTATCACCCATATTACCGAATACCATTGCCTGAACACTGACTGCTGTACCCCATTCATCAGGTATACCTTCCATCTTACGATAAAGGATAGCGCGTTCGTTCATCCAAGAATTGAATACCGCGCAGATAGCACCCCATAACTGTTCGTATGCATTTGTCGGAAAATCCATTCCAGTTTGCGCTTTTACGGCAGCTTTGAACTTCTTTACCAATTCTTTGAGATCTTCCACTTCCAGTTCATTATCCAGTTTCACGCCTTTGGCATGTTTCACCTCTTCTATAATGGCTTCGAACGGATCGATATCTTCTTTATTGGTTGGCTTCATACCCAATACAACGTCACCATACATCTGCACAAAACGACGGTATGAGTCCCATACAAAACGGGCATTTCCAGTCTTACGTGTCAAACCCTCCACCACTTCGTCATTCAAACCAAGGTTCAGGATGGTATCCATCATACCCGGCATAGAAGCACGTGCACCTGAACGTACAGAAACCAACAGCGGATTTTCAACATCGCCAAACTTTGAAGACATCAATGTCTCTACATGCGCAATGGCGTTTTCTACTTCGCTTTTCAACAGAGCAACTACTTTATCCTGCCCCATTTCATAATATTCTGTACAAACTTCTGTCGTGATTGTGAAGCCCGGAGGAACCGGAACCCCGATAAGATTCATTTCTGCCAAGTTAGCGCCTTTACCTCCTAAAAGGTTTCTCATATCGGCCTTGCCTTCTGCCTGACCGTTACCAAAGGTATAAACTCTTTTTTTATCCATAATATAAATTTAAAGTTTTTGATTGTGATTTTTTCTTTTTCTGTTCGCAAATCTAAGTATATTTCACATACTAGAAAACTTTTTGGGAAGAAACTTTAATGCAAAATGCAATTTCGACATTGCAAAATTTAATATTTCAATTCATAGGGAGAATTCGCAAAAAAATGCCTACTTTTGCCGCAGAATTTATTATATTGGTGTAAAAGTGGCAAGAAAGAGAAAAGAGCTTCCCCTGTTAGAAAAGGTGGAAATTACAGACGTGGCTGCCGAAGGGAAAGCCATTGCAAAAGTCAATGATTTGGTAATCTTCGTACCATACGTTGTTCCCGGTGACATAGTAGACCTGCAAATCAAGAGAAAAAAACATCATTATGCCGAAGCCGAAGCGGTGAAGTTCCATGAATATTCTCCGGTAAGAGCCGTCCCGTTCTGCCAACACTATGGTGTGTGCGGTGGCTGTAAATGGCAGGTGCTCCCCTACTCGGAACAAATCAAGTATAAACAAAAACAGGTGACTGACAATCTCACCCGAATCGGGAAAATAGAGTTACCGGAAATTTCACCGATACTCGGTTCAGAGAAAACCCAATTCTATCGGAACAAACTGGAATATACATTTTCCAATAAACGCTGGTTGACGACGGAAGAAGTGCAGCAAAATGTAGTATACGAACAGATGAATGCAGTGGGTTTTCATATTCCCAATGCTTTTGATAAAGTACTGGCGATAGAAAAATGCTGGTTGCAGGATGATATATCCAACCGCATCAGAAATGCAGTACGCGATTATGCTTACGAACACAACTATTCTTTCATCAATCTACGTACCCAGGAAGGCATGCTGCGCAATATGATTGTACGTACTTCCACCACAGGTGAACTCATGGTTATCCTTATCTGTAAGATTGAGAAAGAGGAGGAAATGGATTTGTTCAAGCAACTGTTGCAGTATGTGGCAGATACATTTCCTGAAATCACTTCATTACTATACATTATTAATAATAAGTGTAACGATACCATTACCGACCTCGATGTCCATACTTTTAAAGGAAAAGATCACATTTTTGAGGAAATGGAAGGCTTGCGCTTCAAAGTGGGACCGAAATCATTCTACCAGACCAATTCCGAACAGGCATACAATCTTTATAAAATAGCACGAAACTTTGCAGGGCTAACAGGCGATGAACTTGTTTATGACCTCTATACAGGTACGGGAACGATTGCCAACTTCGTGTCTAAACAGGCGCGCCAGGTTATCGGCATTGAATACGTACCCGAAGCTATTGAGGATGCCAAGGTCAATGCAGAGATTAATGGTATTAAAAACACCTTGTTCTTTGCAGGCGACATGAAGGACATGCTGACGCAAGATTTTATCAATGAATACGGCCGCCCGGATGTCATTATCACTGACCCTCCCCGTGCCGGTATGCACCAGGATGTAATAGATGTCATCTTATTCGCCCAGCCAAAACGCATCGTTTATGTCAGTTGTAATCCTGCTACACAGGCGCGCGACCTTCAATTACTCGATGTGAAATATAAAGTGAAAGCCGTTCAGCCGGTAGATATGTTCCCGCATACTCATCATGTAGAGAATGTAGTGCTGCTTGAATTGAAAGATAAGAACTGAAAATTAAAATCATAATGGTTAAACAGAAAATCGTAGCAAGAGCCCGCACACAATATACGGACTATATGGTAAAGGAACCTATGGAACTGATGGAGTTTCTGAATGCCAAAATGCCGGATGCCAGTCGTACAAAACTGAAATCATTACTAAGCAAACGAGTTGTATATGTGGACAGTGTAATCACTACTCAATATAATTTTCCCTTGAAGCCGGGTATGAAGGTACAAATCAGCCGCGAAAAGGGAAGAAAGGAATTTAATCACAAGTTGGTTAAGATTGTGTACGAGGATGCTTATATCATCGTCATTGAAAAGATGCAAGGCCTGCTATCTGTAAACACGGAAAGACAAAAGGAGCGTACTGCTTATACTATATTGAATGAATATGTTCAACGTTCAGGCAAACAACACCGAGTATATATTGTACACCGGCTCGACCGTGACACTTCCGGCCTGATGATGTTTGCCAAAGATGAAAAGACCCAGAACACATTGCGCGACCACTGGCATAATATTGTAACCGACCGCCGTTATGTGGCTGTTGTTGCAGGAGAAATGGAAAGGGAAGCCGGTACTGTAAGTTCCTGGCTAACTGACCGCACACTCTATGTATATTCCAGTCCCACGGATGATGGCGGCAAGGAAGCCATTACTCATTACCGCACTATCAAACGCGCCAATGGATATTCTCTGGTAGAATTAAATTTGGAAACTGGACGTAAGAATCAGATTCGTGTCCACATGCAGGATTTAGGACATCCTATTGTAGGTGACGGGCGTTATGGATTGGAAGATGTAAACCCCATAGGGCGTTTGGCACTACACGCTTTCAAACTTTGCTTCTATCATCCTGTCACAGGAGAATTGATGCAGTTTGAAACACCCTATCCAGCGGATTTTAAGAAACTGTTTTTGAAGAAGTAAAAGAATATATGAGATAAATAAAAAGCGGAGCAAATGCTCCGCTTTTTATTTAATATCTTTTTAGAACGATAGGTCCATCATTTCTCCCATCTACATATAAAATACCGGACATCTTATTTCCGGTAATATATACATCGTAAATCTCAAACAAAGGATAATCAGGACCGTAATCTATGCTCAATATCCCATCGTAAAGATTCCAACGGAACGGCAAAGAAAAAGCGACCTCTCCTGTTGGATCATCATAATATATCTGATCGTCAATACCCAAACCATTTCCTTCAAAATAAAGCCCGCTTTCCAGTTCATAATCATAATTATCAACGAAACCTAAATTCCCGACCCAAGTATTACCTACCAGATAATCATAAATGAAATTATCATTATCATCATCTTCGCAAGAAGTCAGGCTTACAACCAAAGAGCAAATAAACAGCACTTTAAGATATTTCATCATAATCTTCATATCTTTTTTTATTTTATTGCTTCAGACAAATCCGTCAATACCATCACCCTTCCGTCCAATTTTCCGGAAAGATAGTGCTCGCGAACCCATACATTCTCAAAATATTGAACATCACCCGCACCATAACTCAATATCAGACCTTCCATTGTATTATCAATCCATTTCCAGGTAAAATCCTTAGAAGTCGTTTCAGTAGTACCGGTTTTATAAACTATCGTAGTTTCTTTTCCGGAATATGTATCTTTATTGCTTTGTCTCACCTTCTTAAATTCCAACTGATGCCTGCACGTATAACCATCTTCCGTTTCATATTGCTCCATCCAAACCTTATTACACAACTTATCATCACTATTCTGCATAGTATAATAAATATCGTCTCCACAAGACACAAAGCTCAAAGTAATTACAGTCAATAATAATATTTTCACAAAATTCAAAGTCCTCATGATTTATCAAGTTTAGTTAATACTTGTGGACAAACATACACAAAAATATCGAAACACTTAATACTTCGCTTGAAATTTCTTATAAAAGATGATAAGAAAAGTCCCTTATTTTATAAAAAACTAACTAAATATTTGTATCATATAAACAGAAGATATACTTTTGCGCCCCGATAAATGCGGGTATATCCCCGCAGACACAACTAACAACAATTTTATTAACTAAAAGGTAAAAGAAAAAATGAAAAAGATTGGTTTGTTTTTATTTGTGGTAATGATTGCTTTGTCAATAAAAGCACAGGTTTACGTAGGCGGAACAGTCGGTTTATGGCATAACGATGATACTGACGCAACAAGTTTCGCTCTGTCACCGGAAATTGGTTACAATTTAAATGAGAAATGGGCTGTCGGCGGTATTCTGGATTTTGTACATACCAAAGTTGATGGAGTAAAGGCGAACGCATTTGCACTTGCTCCATACGCAAGATACTCTTTTTACGAAAACAAGATTGTTCGTTTATTCATCGATGGCGGTTTTGGCTTCTCTACCAAGAAGATAAAAGACTACGACTCAGTAAACGGCTTTGAAATAGGTTTTAAACCGGGTATTGCAATTAAGTTGAATGATAAATTCAGCCTTATAGGCAAATGTGGATTCCTGGGTTACCGTGATGACTATGTAGTTGGTGACAACGGTTATGGTTTTGCTTTCACCAGCGAAGACCTTTCATTCGGTTTCCACTACGAATTCTAATACTGATAAGAATTATTTTACATGAAAAAGAAGTGTCAAAATACACTTGAAGATTTGTTTTAGGCACGGCTTACACGGATTTCACGAAAAAAGAATAAAGAAAATCTGTGAAATCCATGTAAACCGAGCCCCTCAAAAAATAACAGTAAGCGAGTTTTTGACATACCCTCTTTCCTATATATAGGAGCCCTTTATTCCCTTACCTCAATCACATATCCTCACTTGAAGACTTCTGCCGGTGTCATCTTCTTCTCCTTATTATATTAAGGTTTTCATACTTTAATCATCATTTTCTATATAAGTTATCATTCCATTTGTATCCGCCAAAATGCGATTGTCAATCAACTTACATATAGCGGACTCTATAACCATATTTGAATTAGCGCTTTTTCGTGCAAACCCCAATAATTGCGATATCAACCTTTTAAAATCTTCCCTCGGAATTGAAATCTGCTGTTCAATGACATATCGCGCTACATTCATTACCTCCAATAGTGGAATATCCAAAATATCACGTTTCGAATTCAATCTATAATATTTATATCCTCTGGACTTTTCTTCATTTTCCCAATATATTACAGAATTATCAGACAGAGGGTCTATATACATATCTTTCAATAAAGAGTCAATCATAATCTGTGCCTGGTAAGATACGCGTTTCAGACCCCAAATCTGAGCAATACGTTTATACAGCAATGTATTCGTGATAGGTTGTTCTACGGATACTATATGTTCCAATTGTTGTTTAACTTCAGCGGTATGTGAGATGATAGTATAAACTCCCCCTCCCACCCCTATATCAGGGAGTTTAGCGAAAACATAGTCCTGTTCACGCTCATTGAAAAATTCCACAACGCGAGCACTTTTAATACTGAAAGACCTCAATACATTGGTTTTTGGAGTAATTTCAACTACTTTATCATTGGATACGTCCTTCACCATGAGAGATTCCAGCTTTTGAACAATACGCGCTAACACTCTCTCCTTATTTTCAAACCAGTCCACAGACCAGATACGCATTACATTCCAACGTAACATTCGTAAGACATTGGGTTGCACGATTTCCCTATCACGCGTAGTTTTAGTTTCATAATAGTTAGTGCCGTCACAAAGTATCCCCATAATATAAGTCTCGGGCACTTTAGGATTCAGCACAGCCAAGTCCACCTTAAAATTAGAACGTCCTATCGAAGTTTCCACTTGATAACCAAGCGAAGCCAATTCTTTAGCAATTAAAGCAGCCAGTCCGCTCGAAGCATGAGATTTCACTTGAGCTATGGCGACAGATGAAACGCCCCGTTCTCCAAACTCAAGGAATTTCTTCAACCCCTCCACTCCCTTTGCTTTTGTCCGCTTCAAATCAATTTGTTCCGAACGTAACGCCGAGAAAATAATCATTTCATAACGGGCACGAGATACAGCCACATTCAAACGCCGTTCTCCTCCCTGATTATTCAATGGACCGAAGTTCATGGATACATTACCATTTTTATCCGGTCCGTAGCCTATTGAAAATAGAATAACATCCCTTTCGTCCCCCTGGACATTTTCCAGATTTTTAATAAAAACAGGTTCATCAGACTGAAATGCTTTCTCCTCCAACTCGGGATATTTACTCAATTCTTCAACAAGTAAATCTTCAATCAAGTTCTGTTGAACCTGGCTAAAAGAGACGACTCCTATACTCCTTTGGGACAACTCAGAATCGTGCAGGCGACGCACAATCTCTTTCACTATTTCCTCTGCTTCCGCACGATTAGTTCGTGTATGCCCTTTATCATAAGCCCCGTCGACCTGCACTAAACGTACTCTCGAAACCCTATCGTCCACAGAAGGGAAAGTATATAATTTCCCATCATAATATTGAGAGTTACTGAATGCTATCAAACTTTCGTGCTTACTTCTGTAATGCCAAGTGAGATAACGTGACGGCATAGCCAAAGAGATACAATCATCAAGAATACTCTCCATGTCATCAAATTCCGCTTCTTCCTCATCTACCTGGGAAGATGAAAAGAAACTCGTAGGCGGCATTTGTTTGGGATCACCTACCACAACCAATGCTTTGCCACGTGCTATAGCCCCGACAGCCTCACTAGTAGGCATTTGAGACGCCTCATCAAAAATTACAATATCAAATTTATCCGCATTCAAATCAATATATTGAGCTACCGATATGGGGCTCATCAACATGCACGGACATAATTTGGGTAATAAAGTAGGAATTTGGTCAATGATTCTTCTGATAGAAACTCCACGTCCACCATTCAAGATATTACGTTTCAGGATACCTACTTCCGAATTAGCGGCGGCTTCCATTGTCAATGAAGGCACGCGTGCCGCCAAGCGGCAATACAATTCTCTTTTACTCAGTTCCTGAAACTCGGAAGTCAGTTCCCTGTATTTGTGAATTATTTCTTCAAAAATCAATCCATTGAAAAGCTGTAATGACTCATCACCATCCACACATCTCATTGTCATCCGGTGAAAAAGACCTTTTTGCAAAGCGTCAGATGCCATCGCTCCGGTATTATGTCCAGCAAGTATATAGTCTACCACAACAGACAATCCGCTGTTTTCCAACTCTCTCTTACGGAAACACCATTGGTACCATTCTTTTATCTTATCGAAATGCTCCAGCCAATTATCAAGGATAGCAGGAACATTTTCAGTCACACCCTCTTGAGGCAGTTCCATTCGGCACAATTTATTGATTTCATTCAATAGTAAATCATGTTGCCCGGATATCTCATTTATCTGTTTAAACCGCCCTTCATTGACTTGCCTGAACGAGTTCCAATCACGGCCTGCCTTATCAATGAATGTTTCAATAACCCCCGTCAATGGTTGTGCCGCCATACGTGCATATTCTACCAAAGAATCATAAATAGCAGGAACCAAATTTAAGACAATTAAAATCTCACTCCATTTTTCTTTATTTGTCCTCCCTAGGTAACCAAAACAGTTCACCAATTCCAAAGTATGCTCTTGGATTATTCTATTCCGTTTCTGATATGCCGCCAGTTTTTCCAGGAGTTCAGGAATCCGGTCTTCCCGTATCTTCATATCATAGAGACGCAATCTTCTAAGATACGAACGTTTGGCAAAAAATTTGGGTAAGAACCATTTCATCTCTATCTCCTTCCACCGCTGCTGAAGTACAAAAGCGTTCTCATCCAAAAGTTCAGGAGCATAAGTATCGAGTAACTCTGATAGCACTTTGTCCCGCTCAACTCCTGTTTGCACGATATCTTTCCATTCACTTATCAAATCTGCATTACACGAAACATCAAATATAGCTTTATTAAGAAATGGCAACGAACCAAGCAATCCACTCATCTCACCCATCCACTCAATACCCGCAAATGTATCGGGCACCGTTATTCCCAACTCATCGGAAAGTAGCGTCCTTCCTGAACTGAGTTGGGAAAATACAAGTCTATATCGCTTTATCTTTTCCTGAAGATTTCTCATGCTTTGCAATGATGCATCCAGCGGTTGCAAGCCTTTCAAAGGATGCTCCAAAGGATGTCCGGTAATCAAAAAAACAGTATCAAGCTTCCTGACTTCTTCACTCCATTCCGTCAATCGCTCTTTAGTAACTACATCCAATAAGTGTGAATCTATTTGAAGTTCATCTCCTTCAATAGACAAAAAATTTATGATACAATCATATAAAGAATAACCGGACGAACGGGTACGATGAAGCGCCTCCATATAGTCAATTAACTTCTTCCTACATTCGAACAATTGCTTCGAAATATTCTCAAAATCAACCGTTGACTGTATATGTGGCAGTTCCGAAGCCTTCTGAAGCTGTGCCAGAAAATGAGACTTTGTGGCTTTATTGGAATGCATCTCCAAACAAAAAGGATCTAATCCTATCTGGGCAAGACGGTTTTGTACAACAGAAAGTGCAGCCATTTTCTCTGCAACAAACAATACCCTTTTACCTTTATATAAAGCATTGGCTATCATATTGGTAATGGTTTGCGACTTTCCTGTTCCCGGAGGTCCATGCAAAATAAAGCTTTTTCCTTCACCCGACTCTATAATAGCCTCCAACTGCGAAGAATCAACATCTATAGGAATAGCAAAGTCAACAGGTTCACATTTCCTGTCTATTTCACGAGCATCCGCATCCGGCACAGTGTTCTGCCATTGTATGCGGTTCTCCATCAGGCTGGCAAGGATAGCATTCTCTTTTAATAGAGCCGCATTAGTGTGAATATCATTCCACATCACGAATTTATTAAATGAGAACAGTCCCAGCATGGATTCTTCTATGACATCCCATCTTTTCTGATTACGAATGCAGGTACGGATTGTAGCAAATATGCGTTTCACATCCACCCCGCTATCATCTTTGGGCAAAGGGTCCAATCCGGACAAGCTGACGTTGTATTGCTGCTTCAACAATTCTACCAGCGTAATATTCAATATAATATCCTCATCCCGGGTACGAAGTACATAGCCGCTTACACCGGCACGGCGAATAATTTCTACCGGCAATAATAATATCGGTGCAAAACGCGCCTTTATACTTTTAGGAGATTCATACCATTTCAATACACCTAAAACAAGAAACAGGGAATTTGCACCGTTCTCTTCCAATGCTGTACGAGAAGTCCTATATATAAACTTTAAAGAGTTCTGTAATTCGCTGTCCGTCAGATAAGAACGAATTTTCTTGTTCTTCAATTCATTGACAACCAATTCCTCCAAACTATCTTTCCATAAGGAAGAATCATATAAACCGGTTTCTACTGGTTCTATCTTCGCTTTAGCAGGACTTGGCAATATTTGATAGTTCTCTCCGGCCTGTAAATGATCCTCCAGATGATCTATTTTAAAAGAGATGAAAGGAATAACCCTTTTACCCAGTTTTATATTAATCAAATTATTACGAAGAGAAAAATCCAAAAGTTTTCTTTCCCATATTATCTGTTTCGTAATCTCTTTTTTATTATCATCCAATTTTATATCAAACCGTTCTAAACGGTTAACCTCCTGAGTAGCATTTCCATGCTCAACACCTTCGTTTTCTATCTGCCAATGCCCATCGTTATCCCTTTGCAAAGGTAGAGGCCGTATATTATCCAACCTGCACCTGAACACATCTACAAACAGCTCAAACCGTCCCACTTCCTTCAATGCTTTTACGGCCATCCCAACCGCTTCTTCAAAAGATACATTTTGCGAAGCGGTCAAAGCTGTAGATTCCACCAATACAATATCATTGATTCCGTCGGCACTTCCTTTCAGTAAAAAAGTAGCATCATCACCCGAAGTCTGAGAATAAATATCTTCTGTCAACCATGCGCCAACAAATATATGCCCTTTCAGTATCACCAATAAGGGATGTATACCAATAGCTTCCAGACAAGAGGCATAAAGCAAAGTCAAATCAAGACAGGTACCAAGCTTTTCAGTCAAAACTTTATCCACTAACCGTATCCGTTGACCGAAATGTTCGAAGCTGGCAGGTGGCGCGCAATATATCAATGACTCCGAACGCAACGCCTCATAAATTGCCGCCACTTGCATCCTGACACGATTAGTGTCTTGCGTCTGATACTCATCTAAAGCGGAGCTACCGGTCCACTTTTCAAGAAATTGAGATGCTTTGACACTTACTCTGGACAAAAGCGGATGATTAGGGGTAACAAAAGCAGATAGAAGTTCGGGGATAATATGAATACCGGTCCACTGCTCGTATGTCATCAGGGTTACAGGATAATCCTCTTGAAATGCAATCTTTTCAGAAATAGTGACAATAAGAGTGAATACCGTATCAATACCTTCTGTCAAATCTATCAGTTTAGGTACTTCCGGTTCGACCGCCAGCGTTTTTATCAGCAGGCTTTTCCCACTAGGTATTATTTCTATAACAGTCTCTGAATGTTTAATAAATTCTCCATCGATAGATATCTTAACTACACTCCAGTCAAAACCATCTTCATTGACCAACTCACAAAAGTTACATGACGAGATATGATTGTGTATCATTGCATAATTAATACATGGCAAATATTCCAAATGAATCTTGCCATTATAGTTCCCTGTTATCGCCTTATATTCTTCCATAACATTTCAGAGTTGCCGGGTAGTTTCATCTACAGGATAATTACAATTATAGAAACAATTCTATGAACAACAAATGTACTGATTACTTTTTATTTATTCAAAGAGTTACAAATAAATTATACAAAAGATTATCAGACTTTACGTATTGTACTTCTCGTCTCAACACTTAACAATAAACTTACGAACACTTAACAATAAACTTTCCAAATACTAATTGAAAAGATTGGAAGTGTTATGAATAACCCATATCTTCGCACTTGGAACACTTGTTCCAAGCCTGGGAACAGATACCCGCAAAATGGGAATACGCATCCCCAATTTTGGAATAACTTTCGCAAATGATACATATACAATTTCATTATCTTTACTATCATGGCAGAATATAACATGCAGGAACTCAACCTGCCCAATGAGGAAGGCAAACGCATCATCCTTTACCAAAGGAGACATCCTGGGACTGATGAAAGACCGCGAACGCGAAACCGACGAAGAAGGTGATACCAAGCATAATGCCGACTATACCGGCAGGGGAACGCATAAAATATACATTCTGCGAAAACAATAGGAAAAAAACAAGAACAATGAAGATACTACATACCAGTGACTGGCATCTGGGACATACCTTGTACAATTACGACCGGAGCCGGGAGCAGCAGGACTTCCTGCAACAACTTGCGGCAATCGTCCGGGAAGAGAAACCCGACGTGATGGTAGTGAGCGGAGATATTTATCATTATTCAACTCCTTCCGCCGCCACACAGAAAATGTATACAGAAGGCATGCTGAACATACATGAAGCTTACCCTGCGATGGCTATCGTCGTGACTGCCGGAAATCATGACAGTAGCTCGAAACTGGAAATAGACAGCAGCCTGTGGCAACACTTCGGAGTAAAAGTTATCGGAAACATCGAGCGTGACCGTGAAAACGTAAACCTGGCGAAACATATCATCGAGATAAAGAATGAAAAAGGAAATGAGGTGAAAGGATATGTAGTCGCCGTGCCCCATGTTTATCCGCAGAACTTCCCGATGCTGGACACCGACACGCCAAGAGAAGAACGCCAGTCCCGCTTTTTCCAAACCTTGCTGGACGAAACGGAAAAACAAAACTCCGAAGGTCTTCCCGTAATACTGATGGCACACCTCGCCATCAACGGCAGCGACCGCAGCGGACATGACGAAAGTATAGGCGGAATAGATTACGTCACCCTCGAAGAATTGGGAAAAGGCTACGACTATCTGGCACTCGGTCACATCCACTGTCCGCAAGATATCAAAGGCAGCAACCACCGTGCACGCTACTGCGGCACCCCTCTACCGGTAAGTTTCGACGAAACCTATCCACACTCCGTATCCATCATCGAGCTGAACGGACATGAAGAGCCACAGATAAAAACCGTCGATATAGAAAACCCAATACCTCTCGTGACACTTCCCCACAATCCGGCGCCCTTAGAAGAGGCGCTGCACCAATTGGAGGAATATCCCGATGACAAGCAAGCGTACATTCGCTTGAATGTACTGATAGAAAACTACCTGGCACCCGATTGCAATGAACGTGCCGCAAACGCGGTGAAAGACAAAGCCTGCAAATATTGCTACATCAAATCCAATCGTGAAAAGCAGGCATCGAATGACACCGCCAAGCACCTCTCCATTCAGGATATACAAGAGATTTCCCCATTGGACATAGCCAAACTTTACTATCGTGAGACAGAAGGGGAAGATATGGACGATGAACTCTGCGGGATGATGAGTGACGTATTGCGACAAGTAAAAGAAAAGATACAATGAAACTTCAAAAACTGACCATAAGAAACCTGGCATCCATAGAAGACGCCGTCATTGACTTTGAAAACGGCCCTTTGAGTGAAGAATCCTTGTTCCTGATTTGCGGTGAAACGGGAGCCGGAAAGACAACCATACTTGATGCCATCTGCCTGGCGCTTTATAATGATACGCCCCGCATGGACCGTGCGGCAAGCGAAAGATACAAAGATATCACACAGGCATTTTCCAGCAAGAAAGAAGAGGTGTTGATAAACGACAACCGGCAACTGATGAGACGAAATACCTGCGAAGCCTGGACCGAACTGGACTTCATCGGCACAAACGACATCCCTTACACCGCCAGATGGTACGTGGCCCGCGCCCGCAAAAAAGCGGACGGCGCCTTGCAGGATGTGAAGTGGACATTGGAAAACAGAAAAAACTGCGTGCAACTCACCAAAAAGACGGAAATACCGAATGAGATACAAAATGCCATCGGGCTAACCTTTGAACAGTTCTGCCGCACTACGCTACTGGCACAAGGTGACTTCACCAAATTCCTACAAAGCAAGGAAAGCGAAAAGTCGGATATTCTGGAAAAGCTGACCGGAACCGCTATCTACTCTGAAATTGGCTCGCGCATCTATGCCCTTACTAAAGAGAAGCGTACGGATTATGAAGAACAGAACCGGAAATTGGAGGGTATACATCTCCTCTCTGAGGGAGAGATAGCAGAAATCAACAAGCTGATTTCTGTACAACATACTGAAATTGATCATTTAAACCAACGGAAAGGCGTTGCCCTGCAAAAAAGAGAGTGGCTGAAGAAGACAGCAGAGCTGACCCTTCTTTCAGAGAGTCAGAAAAAAGCGTGGGAAGAGAAAAATACCTTGTCGCAATCGGATGATTTCCGGCAGAAAGAGCGATTAATAAACGACTGGCACATCACTTCCGACGCCCGCAATCTATTCTCCTCACTAAACAAAAGCCATGCGGAGCTGCTAAAAGCGGAAGAGGAAGTCCGGAAACTAAAAGCGGAATTCCTTCTCCTTTGCAAAGGACATATCTGGCTGAAAACACAAACGGAAAGTCAACAGCAAGAATTGCTTCGCGTGGAAGAATATCTGCAAAAACACGTTTCATCACTTCCGATGTTTGAGCAAAGCCAGTCCATCATTGCCGATTTGCAAGCATTGCTATCTTCACAAATCCGTTTAAGCAGGTACGAAAAAGAAATGGCTGCTTTGAACAATCAACAACCTCTTCTGGAACAAGAACGTGCCGCAAAAGAACGAAACCTCCAACTGGAACGCAAAGCAAACCTAGACAAGCAAGCGGAAATAAAGAAACAGAAAACATTGCTTGAGTCAATGCATCAACACATCTTGCAGGAAAAAAGAAACTCCTTGGAAGCGGACAAGGAGAAACTGTCGAAAGCTAAAACTGCTTTAGCGCTCCTGAAAGAAAAGAAATCGGTAGTAGATGCGGCAAAAGAGCACCGGCAATCTCTCTATGACAAAATTGCGACATGCCGGGAACAGCAGGACAAGCTACATACAGATTTCAACAGCAAGCAGACAGCATACAACGAACTCCGCAAACTCTACGATAAACAAAAAGAAGCGGTAGAAGACTGGGCAAAGGAGGCGCGTGCCCGACTGTCGGTGGGCGACACTTGCCCCGTATGCGGACAAGCAATAAAGACCCTTTGCAAAGACGAAGACTTTCAGTCCGTCCTGGCTCCTCTTCAGGAATCCCTGACAGCAAAAGAAAAAGAATATAAAGAAGCGGAACAAGCTCTGAACAACAACGGGACAGAGTTCAATACATACGAAAAACTACTGGCAAACAGTCAGTCGGTCACCCTAAAGGCTCAAGAGGGATATGACTACGCATTGAAACATGCTGAAGACCAATGTAACCGGTGCGGTATTCAAAACATCTCCTCCGTTACTGAAGATACCTTGGATACACTCCTGCAAAATAACCGACAAAGTCTTGAAAACATCAATCAAAAGTTGAAAGAGGTACAGGGACTTGTAGATTTCATTTCCGCCCTGCAACGTCAAAAAGACCAATTGCAGCAAGCAATGGAAACAGCCCAAAATCAGCTTACTACAGCCGAGAAGTCTCTTGCCGGACTGCAAAGCAGCATTGCCAACAAGCAGTCTCTGATTAACAACGAAAAAGAAAACATACAAGTAACCCTGGAACGTGTCACCCCCGCTATTTTGTGGCCCGGCTGGCAACAGGAGTGGAACATCAGCCCCGCTTCTTTCATTGAACAGTTAAAGCAAGCCGCTACTCATTATAAACGGGAGCAGAACAAGCAAACAGAGTTGGTAACTGCCATAACCTTCGGCAACAAAGAACTGGACAACATATCAGCAGCCAAAGAAAACATCTGCTCGGCTTTTCCGGAATGGAACCGGGAAACTGTTGAAGAAGCACAAGAAATCAAAAATCCGGAAATGGCATGGAATTCCCTGAATGCCCGGCTCACCGGATTGAAACAAAATATGCTTTCAACTCAAGAGGTCGTTACAGAGTTGCAGGAGAAATTAACCCGTTTCTATGCCGGACACTCCGGCTTTGAAGAATCCTATCTCGGCTCTCTCTCTACCTATTCCAATGAGCAGATAGAGCACCTGCGTTCCGGCCTGCAACAACTCAAAGAGGAAATTATCACCCGGCAAACGGCCTATCAGCTTACCAAAGAGCAGTTGGAAACCCATCTCCGACAAAAACCGGAAATGGGCGAAGATGACACTGAAGAATCATTGGAAGCGCAACTCACCGCATGGGAGCAGAAAATAACCGAAAGCAACCAAACCATCGGACAACTAAATGCCTCCTTAAAACAACACGAACAAAATATCGTACTGATAAAAGAGGAGAAAGAACGCGCCGACAAACTCCGCGAAGTCTATCTGAAATGGGACCGTCTCTGCAAGTATTTCGGTGATGAGAAAGGGAAAAACTTCCGTAATATCGCCCAAAGTTTTGTACTGAAAGAACTGCTCAACGGCGCCAATTTCTATCTGCAACGTCTTACCGACCGCTACGAACTGGAATGTCAGGCAGGTTCATTGACCATCCTGCTCCGCGACTTCTATCAAGGCGGCACTGCCCGTCCGGCTTGCACCTTGTCCGGAGGAGAAAGTTTTCTTATTTCCCTTTCGCTTGCCCTCGGGCTTTCTTCCCTCAACCGCCAAAGCCTGTCGGTAAATACTTTATTCATTGATGAAGGTTTCGGCACTCTCAGCAGTGATTACCTGAATACAGTAATGGACACATTAGAAAAACTACATCAGATGGGAGGCAAGAAAGTAGGCATCATCAGCCATGTGGAAGGACTGAAAGAGAGAATCAAAACACAGATACAGGTGAAAAGAATAGACAACTCGAGAAGCGAAATCAGAGTAGTAAATACCCTATGAACAGGCATTTGACTGAAGCGACAAATGTTTTTCGGCTCTCAATGGTACAAGCGCCTGCATTATTGTGTACTTTTGCAATACCAAAAAATAAAAGAAACGTATGAAAAAGTTTATGAACGGGGTGCGATTTACTCCGAAAAACTACTCTGACGAAGTAGAAAGCAAGATTCAACATTATAAAAAAGAAGGGTATAAACTGCCGATGCGAAACGCATTGCGCACCGCAGAACAATTAGCGGGTATTCGCGAAAGCGCGAAAATCAATACTGCATTGTTGGACTATATCTCCGCAAACATTCGCGAAGGTATGTCTACCGCTGAAATCGACCATCTGGTATATTGCTTCACAACAGACCATGGCGCTATCCCCGCCCCCTTCATGTACGAAGGTTTTCCAAAAAGTGTATGCGTCAGCATCAACGATGTAGTGTGCCACGGCATCCCCAGTACGAAAGAATTCCTTCGTAGCGGAGATATTGTGAATGTAGACGTATCTACCATATACAAAGGATACTTCTCCGATGCATCGCGCATGTATATGATTGGTGACGTGAAACCCGAAATGCAACGATTGGTGCAAGTAACCAAGGAATGCCGCGACTTAGGCATTCAAGCTGCACAACCTTGGGCACGTCTAGGCGATGTGGGAGCAGTCATTCAGGAACATGCCGAAAAGAACGGTTATAGCGTTGTACGCGACCTTTGCGGACATGGTGTCGGCATCAAATTCCATGAGGAACCGGATGTAGAGCACTTCGGCAAGCGAGGTACGGGTATGCTGATTGTACCGGGCATGACGTTCACCATCGAACCGATGATTAACATGGGTACCTACGAAGTCTTTATTGACGAAGCCGATGGCTGGACTGTATGTACTGACGACGGACTGCCTTCCGCGCAATGGGAAAGCATGATTTTGATTACTGAAAACGGAAACGAGATTTTGACGCAATAAGATGGATATATTGTTACTCATCGTCGGGATAGGTATAGGCATCGTTATCGGCTATTTGGCAGCAGACCGCAAAACATCTGCCCTAAAAGCCGAAATCAGTGGAAAAGAAAAAGAGATAGCTTTATTGAAACAACAAAAGGAGGAAGCCGAGGCTCTGCACAAGCGCATGAATACAGAGTTTGAAAACCTGTCCAACCGCATCTTCCAAAGTAAAGCTGAAAACTTTACCAAACTGAATGCCGAACACATCAATAATCTGCTTCGTCCACTTGGAGAAAATCTGAAAGATTTCAGGGAGAAAGTGGAACAGGTGTACAGTACGGAAGCCAAAGAACGTTTCTCCCTTGGAGAGCGCATCAAAGAGTTGGTAGAACTGAACAATCGTCTCAGTGAAGATGCCAACAACCTGACCCGTGCCCTGAAAGGTGACTCAAAGATGCAGGGAAACTGGGGTGAAATGATATTGGAACGTCTGCTTCAATCATCCGGGCTGATTGAAGGTGAGCACTACTTCCGCCAGGAGTTCCTGAAAGACGAACGGGGCGAAGTACTCACCAACGAAGAAAGCGGGCAGAAAATGCAACCGGATATTCTCATCAAATATCCTGACGAGCGGGAAATGATAATCGACTCCAAAGTATCGCTTACCGCATACAGCGCCTACACATCTGCCGAAGACAAAGAAGAACAAGCCCGCTGGCTGAAAGCGCACTTGCAGTCGGTTCGCAATCACATTGACGAACTAAGCCGGAAAGATTACTCACGCTATGACATCAAGTCGCCGGATTTTGTAATGATGTTTATTCCCACCGAAGGAGCTTACCTGCTTGCCATACAGAGCGATACCAACCTCTGGGAATATGCCTACAACAAGAAAGTGGTATTGATGAGCCCGACTAATCTTATCAGTGCCCTCCGCCTTTCGCTGGACTTGTGGAGGCGGGAGAACCAAGTAAAAAATGTGGAGGCCATCATCAAACGCGGCACATCCCTTTATGAAAAGATTGTGGGTTTCACCGATACTTTCCTAAGCATCGGCGACCGGTTGAACAGTTTACAGAAAGACTATGACAAGGCATGCAACCAGTTGTCCGAAGGAAACGGCAGCGTAGTCCGCCAAGCGGAAATGTTGAAGAATATGAGTCTGACACCTAAGAAAAGGATTTCTGCAAGATTGTTGCCGAAAGAAGAAGAAACGCAGGAGGAAGAAGAAAAGGAAGAGTTGGAATAAAGCGAGTTCATTATAATTCATCAGCGGTGCACCTGCATAGAGCTATGCAGACACTCCGCATAGAGCCATGCAGGCACCCTGCATAGAGTTGTACAGATACCCTGCATAGTAGGGCTATTTTTCTGCCCCGGCAGAATGCTAACCTAAGGGGTTTTCGTTCTGGTCTTCACCACTGCCGCTATCGGAGCCACCACCATCAGGAGCTTTACCAATATAAATAGTTTTTACAGCACTGTGGGGAGTTTTCAATAGTGTAGAACCCGAACCGGAGAATTGCGTAGTCAGTTTCAGCTCGTATGTACCATCGGCCAGACCGGAAGGGATAATGAATGTCACTCTTGAAGGGTCGTTCACAACGAACAGGTCTTCAGTTATTTTTGTTTCGGTGCCGTCCTGTGCAGTGAGGGTGATACCTACCGAAGCATTTGTACCCACAACTTTTAACCTGCCGCCCGTAAGTGTAAAAGCACGTCCCGCCGTGGCGCTGGCATCTTGTGCGCGGGTAGATGCATCCTGCACGCCCGCCACATACATGGCTGAGCCTTTCTCACCGATGATACTTACCGTGGTATTCTTAATGGCGTTCCGCAGGTCGGCGCCGACATTGAAGTTCACTACGATAGAGTTTTTTGCAGGGTTCCAGGCGGAGTTCTCGATGACGCCACGAAAACTGGCGCTGGCATAGTAGAGACCGGTATTTACGCTATATCCGCTCATGAGCAGACGCTTGATGACACGCTTTTCCAACTCGAAGACGTGCCGGATGGTTTCTTCACGAAGACCGGAATCTTCGGCTTTCATTTCGGCTATAATGCGTGTCTCGTTGGCGCTTCCGATGGAAACGGGGACAAGAATCATGTCCTCTTTGTTGTCTACTGTAACGGTATTGTCTGCCAATTGACCGTTAATCTGATACTTGATTTCTTCTGCCATTGTTTTATGGTTTTAATGATTTATATAAAAAAGCCCTGCTCCATGTACTTTTTGGGGACGATGCCGACAAAGTGAGGGGCAGAGCGGAATGAGAAATATTTATTTTTCAAAATGTAAGAGTTGCGCGAACAAGACGACCAGAATTTCTACTATATGCATATACGCCAGTATTTCCCCTTTTCCTCCCTAAACAGTTACTTATATTAGAATCTGTTGAACTGGATATATAGTCGCTGTTTGAAATAGGAGCACTACCTGCAACTTTACCTAAAGAGGTATCCAATATATTCAGATTGGAAACAACAAAATCCGCTACTTGCTGGAGCGAAGGAAAATACCATCCGCTACTTACTCCAGTAGGGGCAGGTGTATAATTTAAGCAATAAGAGCAAGCAGGAAATGAATATCCCCCCGCGATGCCCCCCCGTAACGCTTTTGTATATTGATATCCTTGATATTCAAACCAAGAAGTATTTGTCCACTTCTGCGAGGCATCGCCCCAGGTTTTATTTGCTTGGTTAAGTGCCAATACATACCCATGTATGGCAGAAATTTTTCCTTCGTAATCGGAAACTCTATCTTGGCTTCCCGCTCCCACCTTAAACACTACCCCAATACACGGATTTCCTGAAAACTGATAGAAGTCTCCACTACCGGGAACAATGCTCCCGTCCTGATAATAAAAATCCCCCACTTGCAGGTTACGGCGTATAGTTTCTCCCCGTTGCATATTTATCAAATGATATTTTTCAGCAGTGGTTTTGTCCACAGAAGCCTTATATGAATATGTAATGGATTCTTTCCCGGCCGCGTAGCTGATTTCGGCGGAAATAGCAGTTCCCGGCGTAGTGATGTATCTGTATGCCGTTGCTGAAAAATGATGTAATTTATTTGAAATATCACTGCCACCGGCACTGACTTTCAGTGACAGGGAGCCGACAGGTTCAGAATATTCGTAACCATTATCGGTGATGTAAGCTGTATTTTTGATGTCTATAATGAACAAGGACATTTTGTGTTTTAACGTAAACTTCATCACAGGTATGGAACCGGCGGCGGTTGTCACACTGCCGGCTCCTGTCATCAAGTCCGAGGCGGTGTAGTCGGCTTGCGCACTTTGGTCATCTTTTATAGTGAACTTACTGACTATGTCATCCTCGCTTGCAGCATCATCCATTACCGTAGAATAAGGATAGTATGCAAAGTAGGTGACACCCGCATAATTATAATGATACATCGGCTTGTCCGCATCCACCGGTTTCCAGCTTGTACCGTCATATTGGTAAGCAATATTCTTTTCCAAAATCACCCCATCCGATGTAATGGCAAAGATGCCTATCCGGTCGCCGGAGGTGAAACTTGTGGAGTAGCCCGTATCTGTTGCCCGCGTTGTGCTGCCGTCGGCGGAAGCAGGTTCTTCGGTTGCCACGAGTACCTGTAATGCCTGACCATGCGCCTCGAGCAGGTCTTCGTCTTCCGTGCATGCGGTTATGGATACAGCCAAAAGCATGCCTGCAATAGAGTAGATAATATTTTTCATGATTTTCATTGTTTTAAAATGCAAATACGGGAACAGCCTTTATCAATGCATAAGAATCCCATCTGTTTTTTTCTATACTGGTTATCGTCCCTTCATAAGTACCTTTCCAGTTATAGAAATCGATTGCGGCAACCTTACCTCCATCTATTTCAGTGGAGCTTAGAAAGTCGATTCCATTTCTAAAATCCGTTGAATTGTCAATGGCACTTTCCGCTTTTCCTGCAGCCTTATTCAGATGCCTTCTTATTTCTGTCGGCGAGTTAGATGTCAACTTAAATTGATTATTCGTACTTTCCCTGTTCGGTATGGTACGCGACAAGTTATCTCCCAGCACTTCCCATAAGTCTATCAATTGTCCTATGGCAGGCAGGAACCAAGTACTGGCACCGGTAGGAGTCGGATCAGGATAGTTTATGACATACTTGAATGCGGGATAAGTATCTTGGGAAAAGCCATCCATATTTTTCACCAGTTCTGTTTTGGTATAACCATCCAAATCGGCATCATAATATTTGAATCCGGCAGGAGTATTAGGGATGGGTGTATCTGTTCCGTCACCCCAGTTGGTGCGTCCTCCGTCCTGAACTGTTCCCGGCGGTAAACGTAACCCCACCACATATCCATGAGTCCAACCCAATGCTTTGTCATTCTCACTCATACAGGTACTGAACACCACTCCGATACATTCCCGTGAAGTACCTGTATCAGGATTAGTCAAATCACGGTCGGGCAACGGAGAGGTCCATGTTATCGTTCCGGTGCTATGGTCTATCATTCTTAATCCACCGTCGCTCCATGTACCATCACTGTAATAGTAATCTCCGGGTTTCAAATCGGATGGCAGGAATGTTTCTATATCGAAACTCTTTTTCTCATCCTGCTCCCACACTCCGGTCTCTGCCGTAACGGTAACTGTTTCTTCTGAAAGGTCTATCGTATAAAAAACGTGATTATCCTGTTCCCAAAGCGGGGTAGCCGGCAAAGCTTGGGCAGTCAGAGTCCGGGTTATGATGTTCGCATTGCCACCTCCGGATGTATCTGTCACTTTATAAGTGATGGAGAAAGTGCCCGGTGTACCTTGGGGTAATAACAAGAAGTTAGCTATCTCCCTTTTGTCATCCGATGCTTTAAATTTCAAGTTTGCCGTGGCAGGGGTGTATTCGTACTCCCCCTGAATGTTTTTCCATTCAAACCCGCCATCTTTAAAGTATAGTTCTCCATTGGTAGCCGCCTTGAGGGAGAGTGCGGTGATTTCTTTATCATATTTGCCGCTACTTTTTACAATAAGTGTAACTTTTGTCAATGCATGTTTAAGGATAGGAGCTATTTCACCGCCATTCTGATTTAACAAAGGGATGGAAACAAGCAAATCCTCCTGTGAAGCTTCCGCTGTCGGAACAGTGTAGGTGAAAGAGGGATATCCTTTTTGCGTGTTTGCGGGGAGAGTCAGCCCGCTTGCGTCATGCGGCGCGTAGGCGAAGAAGCTGACTTTATCGTTTGCGTTCGTCGGCCAGTACTTTACGGGGGTATAGCTCCATGCGGTTCCGTTGCGCGTCACCAACTGGTTGTACATGAAGTTGGGGGTGGAAGTCGAAGCATTGAAGCCGCTCCCTTCGGTGAAGTAGGCGAAAACGCCCATGGTGGCGGGCAGGTCATCCGATGCGTAACGCGTGTTTGCGTCGTTCACCGCAGGAGAAAAGCCTATCGGGGAGGAGGACGGTTCCGGAACGGGTTCGTCAACCGAGGTACACGATGCAAGCGCAGCGACAAGGATGCAGCCCGAGGCAAGGATAAAATACTTTATTCTCTTCATATTGAAAATATATCTTTCATTTTGTTTGTGTGCCCGGAGAAGGACATTCAACCTTCTCCGGACTGACGGGTTGGCAAATCCGCCTTTTACCTTATTCAATGTCGACGTTTGTCGGTGTGTCTGTCCACGGGGAAACCTTCGCCTCGTCAATCTTAATCTCGTGCAGGTTAATTTTCAGC
>NZ_CAUFUE010000043.1 GCF_959029255.1 uncultured Bacteroides sp.
AACGAACGTTTAAAAAACACCTTCATTTTCAGCTTGTATTAAGCTATTAATCAACAATTTACATACTTTTTTTAGTACAAAAAAGGAAGTTAACTTCATTGCCGGAAGGAAGTTAACTAAGTAGGTGACAATAAGTTAACTAAGTACATGCAACGAAGTTAACTAAGTACATGCAATGAAGTTAACTTCTTTAAAAAACATAATCTTCTTTTATACAGAAAAAGTATTTTTTCCTCTTTTTCGTTTATCTTTGTACACTCATTCTTAACTAAGAAGGGAGGAGATGCTTCGACAAGCTCAGCATGACAGACAGAACTGGACAACAGATTTAAAATGTACAACAGATTAAAAATGTATAGCAGATAGAACTGTCATTTCAAAGCGGGGAAAAGCAATCTCTGTTTTTCAATATCAAAACGATAAATATTATTAATTAAAAATCAGAAGATTATGGCAATGCATACTTGGTTTGAGTGCAAAATCCGTTATGAGAAAACAATGGAAAACGGTATGAATAAGAAAGTTACTGAACCTTATTTGGTGGATGCACTCAGCTTTACGGAAGCAGAAGCACGTATTATCGAAGAAATGACACCGTTTATCTCGGGTGAGTTCACGGTATCGGATATCAAACGGGCTAATTACAGTGAGTTGTTCCCTTCGGAAGAAGAAGCTGCGGACCGTTGGTTTAAATGCAAACTGGTGTTCATCACTTTGGATGAAAAGAGCGGTGCTGAGAAAAAAACATCCACACAAGTACTTGTACAAGCTGCCGACTTACGGGACGCAGTGAAGAAACTGGACGAAGGAATGAAGGGTACGATGGCTGATTATCAGATTGCATCGGTAGCCGAAACGGCTATCATGGATGTATATCCGTACAGTGCAGAACCTAATGACAAACCGGAAGTTTAAGAACAAGAGAGTGTGTCAAAATAAAAAATTACTATTATTCTGACACACTCTCCCGATACTTTATACCTTAACAAAATGATTGCAGAGAATTTTAAAAAAGTACTGAGCGAGCTGCCTGAAGGAGTACGATTGGTGGCTGTTTCCAAATTTCACCCCAATGAGGCGATAGAGGAAGCCTATCGTGCCGGGCAACGTGTGTTCGGAGAAAGCAAGGTGCAGGAGATGACTGCCAAGTATGAAAGTCTTCCAAAAGATATCGAATGGCATTTCATCGGACATCTGCAAACTAACAAGATTAAGTTTATCGTACCTTACGTAAGCCTGATTCATGGCATTGATTCCTATAAACTACTCACAGAGGTTAATAAGCAGGCAGCGAAAGTGGACAGGACCGTAAACTGCTTGTTGCAACTACATATTGCCCAAGAAGAAACTAAGTTCGGTTTCAGCTTTGACGAATGCAGGGAAATGCTGACAGCCGGTGAATGGAAAGAACTCAAAAACATTCGGATATGCGGGCTGATGGGTATGGCGACAAATACGGAGAATACTGAACAAATCAAAGCTGAATTTTGTTCTATAAGTAACTTCTTCAAGGAAGTGAAGTCCACGTGGTTCATCAATGAAAAGACATTTTGTGAATTATCTATGGGAATGTCACACGACTATCATGAAGCCATTGCAGCCGGAAGTACATTGGTACGCGTAGGAAGCAAGATTTTTGGAGAAAGAAACTATTAAAAACCTATTATCATGGCAACATTAGAAACTACTTTTGCCGGGTTGAAACTTAGAAACCCGATTATTATCAGCAGTTCAGGACTGACCGACAGTGCTGTAAAAAATCAGAGACTTTATGAGTCGGGAGCAGGAGCTATCGTACTTAAATCCCTTTTTGAAGAGCAAATCATGTTGGAAGCCGACTGGCTTGGTGATCCTAATATGTATCCGGAAGGCAGTGATTATCTGGTGGGATACATCCGCGAGCACAAACTGGGTGAATATCTGGAACTGATTAAAGAAAGCAAGAAAGTGTGTGATATTCCTATCATTGCCAGCATCAACTGTTACCAGAATGATGACTGGGTGGAATTTGCCACGAAAATAGAAGAAGCCGGTGCGGATGCTTTGGAAGTCAATATACTTGCCTTGCAAACTGACGTACAATATACGTACGGTACTTTTGAACAACGCCATATCGATATACTTAGTCATATCAAGAAAACAATCAATATTCCCGTTATCATGAAATTGGGTGACAACCTGACTAATCCGATTGCGCTTATCGACCAGCTATATGCCAACGGAGCAGCGGCGGTAGTCATGTTCAATCGTTTCTACCAGCCTGATATCGATATTGAAAAGATGGTTCAGACATCCGGTAATGTTTTCAGCAATGAAAGTGATTTAGCTAATTCGCTGCGTTGGATAGGTATCGCATCTGCCGCCGTAGACAAACTGGACTATGCCGCGTCAGGTGGCATACACAGCCCCGAAGGTGTTGTAAAAGCGATACTTGCCGGTGCGTCAGCCGTAGAGATTTGTAGCGTGCTTTACCAAAACTCGTATGGAACTATTGGTGAAATTCTCCATTTCTTAAATGACTGGATGGAACGCAAAGGCATGAAAAACATCAAGCAATTCAAGGGTATGTTGAATGTAAGCGACTTGAACGGTATAAATACATTCGAGCGCACACAATTCCTGAAATATTTTTCAGCTCGTAAATAAGAGATAGATAAAGAGACAAGCAACGCCCCGTAACTATATTGTTAGCATCACTAACATATATTGTTACGGGGCGTTAAATGTATTGTTATGTTCCTTATAATGGCACTATCAATTCTTTTTATCCAGTGCTTCGAAACAAGAATTCTTACTGATAAACTCAGGAACAATATCTTTCATAGCAGCTACTATCTTCATTTGGTCGTAGGTGTAGCTGACATCAATCAGCTTCTGAATACGCTCCTTCACTTCATCATAATCATACTCACGCACGGTGGCAATCATAATCTTTTCATGATAAGTGGGCTTCGTGAGTTCCTTCACGTTGAGCAACTCTTCGTACAACTTTTCGCCATGGCGTAGACCTGTGAATTCAATCTTCACATCCGTACGCCCCGAAAGACTAATCATGCGTTTGGCAAGTTCTACAATCTTCACCGGCTTACCCATGTCGAAGATATAAATCTCTCCCCCATTACCCATACTTCCGGCTTCGAGTACCAAGCGGCAAGCCTCGGGAATAGTCATGAAGAAACGTATGATTTCAGGATGAGTAACAGTCACAGGACCGCCACGTTGTATCTGGTCGCGGAAGCGAGGAATGACAGAGCCATTGGAGCCTAATACATTTCCAAAGCGCGTGGTGATGAACTGAGTGACATGTCCGCCTTCCCGTTGCAGCTTCTTTGCCAATGACTGGACGTAAATTTCACAGATGCGCTTGGAGCATCCCATCACATTAGTAGGATTCACCGCCTTATCCGTAGAAATCATTACAAATTTCTCCGCACCGTATTTCACAGCCAAGTCGGCCACCGTACGTGTTCCGAAGATATTCACCTGTATGGATTCCGATACATTGTCCTCCATCATCGGCACATGCTTGTAGGCGGCAGCATGGAAAATATATTGCGGTTTGAATTCCTTGAAGATATCTTCCATACGAGTTGCATTGGAAATATCAGCAATGATAGTCGCAGCATCTATATCCCTCCAGCGGTCTTGCAATTCCAAACGTATATCATGCAAAGGAGTTTCAGCCTGATCTACCAAAATCAATTTATAGGGATTGAAAGAAGCTACCTGACGCATGATTTCGCTACCTATGGAACCGGCAGCACCGGTAATCATCACACGCTTGCCCTCCAAGTGTGAAGCAACCTTGTGAATATCTATTTCGATAGGATTGCGTTGCAAAAGGTCTTCAATCTGTATTTCCTTCAATTGAGTGCGATTCAGCAATTGGCCGTTCCATTCACTCAATGAAGGAGCCGTCAGAAGTTTGACGTTATGCGCCAACAATCGGTCTGCCATATCAGACTTCTTCAACGCTTCCATCTTGGCGGGAGACACAATTATGGTATGAACGTCACGGTCTTCCAGGTTATCAATCAGCGTATCGTCATTAGGGTATACCTTGACACCCATCATCACCTTGTTTACCAGTTCCGACTCGTCAGCAATGAAACCACGCAAGCGGTAATGATTACGAAGATTGACACGCAATGATTTAGCAATATTCACCCCGGCTTCTTTAGCTCCGTAAATAAAAACATTGGCGCTGTGTGAACCATCAAAATTAAGTGCTTCGAAGAATATCTTTACGACAACACGGGAACATGCCATCATGGCAAAGCTGATGATGTAGGACATAAACAGCACTGTGGCGGGTGCAAATGTTATTCCCGTGAAACCCTTAACGAGCACACTCGATATCAGCAACAAGGCGTATGACACCGTGAGTGACACAAAGATGCGCATGATATCGACAAACGATGAAAAGCGCAACACATTAGAGTATGTACGAAATACTCTGAAAAAGATTAAATTGACAATTACAGTCCATACAATCGTTGTATCTATGGAAGATGATTCCAAAAATAGACTCCTGAAATCATATCGCAGCGCATAGGCCAACAGACTGGATACAACAATAATAAGTACATCAATCAATAGAACAGTCCATATCGGTAATACCTTTGCGGAAAGGTACCGATGAAAAAAGTTTCGCTTCATTTCGTTTGACAGTTTTTGTTTTAGGCATCGCAAAGATACACTATTTTTATCAAAGCGAATAAGAAATAGATAAAATTTTACATTAAATTACTTGCCAATTCACTTAACTGGCTGCGTTCTCCTTTCACCAAATTTACATGGGCAAATAAATTCTGGTCTCTCATACGGTCTATCATGTAGACGAGCCCATTGGACTGGCTATCCAGATAAGGCTGGTCAATCTGCTGGATATCACCCGTGAACACCATCTTAGTACCTTCTCCGGCACGCGTGATGATGGTTTTTATTTCGTGCGGGGTCAGGTTCTGCGCTTCGTCGATGATACAATAAGTCTCACTCAAACTACGTCCACGAATAAACGCCAATGCTTCGATAACGAGCTGATCGCTTTTCTGCATATCTTCCAGGCGCTTCACCTCGCTCGAATTGGATGCGAACTGATGCTTGATGACATTCAAATTATCGAACAAGGGTTGCATATAAGGAGCAACTTTTTCATTAGCGTCACCTGGCAGGAAACCAAGGTCTTTATTGGAAAGGGCGACAATAGGCCGTGCCAATAAAATCTGTTTGTAATCAGTCAATTTACCAAGTGCAGCGGCCAAAGCCAGCAAAGTCTTACCGGTTCCCGCCTTACCCGTGAGGGCAACCAATTTGATATTGGGGTCATTCAACACTTCAAAAGCAAAGCTCTGCTCGGCATTACGAGGTTCGATGCCGTAATTCTTCGTCTTATTAACCCGGCATACCGAGTGGGTAAAAGGATTAAAGCGGGCAAGCACACTGCTACGATCGCTCTTCAGTACAAAGCATTCATTGGGATGAAGCACGTCTTTAAAGTCAAATTCGCTGATATCCAACCCTTCCCGGGATGAATAGATGCGGTCTATCAAAGAGGGGTCGACGCCCTCGAACACTTCATTCGATTTCTCGAATATATCTACATTGATTACTTTATCGTTTATGTAATCTTCACACAGAAGTCCGATGGAGCGCGCTTTCATACGCAGATTGACATCTTTCGTCACAAGAATGGATTTCATCTTCGGCTTCTTTTCGGTGAGCCAATCAACTACCGACAATATCTGATGGTCGGGAATGCGTTCCGGGAAAGAATCCTTTACACGGGGAGAATCTACGTCACCGGCCACTACGAAAAGACGTCCCAAACCTTCGCCCAGTGGAGCGCCTTTGGTAAAGAGTTTATCGTCGGTTATCAGGTCGAGCTCACGAACAAATTCACGGGCGTTGAAGTTTATCTGTTCGTTGCCTTTCTTGAATTTATCCAGTTCTTCAAGTACCACAATGGGAAGATAAATATCGTTCTCTTCAAAATTCTTTAGACAGTTATAGTCGTGAAGGATGACGTTTGTATCAATCACAAAGTTTTTCTTAGTTCCCATACTCGTTAGATTTAAATTGTTTATATCTTTGCATAATAGCGAAGACAGGCTGCACCTTCACATAAAAAATAAGCGGGCTTATTTTATTCTGCTTTCGATTTGCACTATCTTTGTTGCTCCTAAGATAACAATTTAAAAGAGAGAAAAGATTGCTTTCTTGTTAATTTTTATAAAACATGGACTATCAGAACACTTTAATTTACTTATATAACAGTGTACCTATGTTCCAGCAAGTAGGTGGCTCTGCTTACAAAGAAGGGTTGGAAAATACCAAGACATTAGACGAGCACTTCGGACATCCGCACCGCTCGTTCCATAGTATTCACGTGGCAGGCACCAATGGTAAAGGGTCTTGCTCGCACACATTAGCGGCCATACTACAAGAAGCAGGCTACCGGGTGGGACTTTATACCTCTCCCCACCTGATAGATTTCCGCGAACGCATACGCATCAACGGGCAACCTATATCGGAAGAGTACGTTGTACGCTTCGTAGAGGATGAACGCAGTTTCTTTGAACCGCTCCACCCTTCTTTCTTTGAATTGACTACCGCTATGGCATTCCGTTATTTCGCCGATGAGAAAGTAGATGTAGCCGTTATCGAGGTGGGATTGGGTGGTAGGCTGGATTGTACCAATATCATCCGGCCGGACTTATGTATCATTACTAATATCAGTTTCGACCATACGCAATACTTGGGCGATACATTGGCCAAGATTGCGGGAGAAAAAGCCGGTATCATCAAAAACGGTGTTCCGGTAGTTATCGGAGAAACCACTCCGGAGACCAAACCCGTATTCCTGAACAAAGCGCAAAAGGTAAACGCTCCGGTTTTCTTTGCCGAAGAAAATGACCGTGAAGATTATCCCGGCGTAGAAAGCGAATTGAAAGGTTTGTATCAGCAGAAGAACACCCGCACCCTTCTCACTGCCCTACCTTTATTGAAAGAGGCAGGTTACCGTATCGATGAACAAAACGTACGTAGCGGATTTGCCCGGGTTTGTGAATTGACGGGGTTGATGGGGCGCTGGCAGATGTTACAGGAGTCTCCTACCTTGATTTGTGATACCGGTCATAATGTGGGAGGTATTACGTATATCGTGGAGCAACTGAAACAGCAGTCTTATCATCGCTTACATATTATTATAGGTATGGTGAATGACAAAGATATCAGCGGCGTGCTGGCGTTGTTGCCCCGGGATGCCACCTACTACTTCACCAAAGCCAGCGTGAAACGTGCGTTGCCCGAACATGAGCTGTATAAACTTGCTTCCGACGCGGGATTGCAAGGAGATTGTTATCCGAACGTACCTTCCGCCGTGCGGGCTGCGCAAGAAAAAAGCCTCCCGGAAGATTTTATCTTCGTGGGAGGCAGTAGTTTTATTGTTGCGGATTTGTTAGCGAACCGCGATGCACTCAATCTCCACTAAAGCATCCTTCGGAAGCGCCTTCACGGCAACTGCCGAACGAGCGGGGAAAGCGCCGTCAAAATAAGTGGCATACACCTTGTTCATATCTGCAAACAAAGACATATCTGCCAGGAAAACGGTAGTCTTCACGATATTTGCCATGCTCAGTCCTGCTTCTTCCAGAATGTGCTTCACATTCTCCAAAGACTGGCGGGCTTGGGCTTCGGCTCCTTCCGCCATTGCTCCTGTTGCCGCATCAATGGGCAACTGACCGGATACGAACACCATTCCATTAGCTTCAATCGCTTGACTGTAAGGGCCTATTGCGCCCGGTGCCTTTTGGCTACAAATTACTTTCTTCATAATCTTTTATTCTTTTATCGGTTTATATCAAGTATATTCAAAAAAAATCTGCCAGTGGATGCAGTATTCATGAAATTCCTGCATTTACTATACGAATGCACAAAAGAAATTTCACTCATAACCTGTTATACCTAGACTTAACTTTTATTTCATCAAGGGGAAGTTTCCCAACATAAAGGCTCTGCTTGCGAAAACAGAGCCTTTATTATTTCTATACTCTTCCTTCTTATTTGCAATGCTTCTGAATGAGTTCATCCACATTGGGATCACCCAACTCTTTCGCTTTGGCAAAACTCTCGCAAGCTTCCTGTTTCTTCTTCATCTGCAACTGGGCAATTCCCATCAGACGATAGGCCTCGGCATATTTAGAATCTATTGCCAAAGCGTCCTGCAAAACCTTCAAAGCTTCTTCATTACGTCCTACGCGCATATTTACTACCGCCAGTTCGGCATAGTAAGTCAGTTCTTTCGGGTTCAGTTCGATAGCTTTTGCCATATCGTCCAATGCGCGCTGGAACTGCTTTGCTTTCATGGCAGCTTGTTCACGATAGTAATAGAACACGTCGTTCACATTACCCTTCACAGCTTTATAATAGGCATCATAATCGAGTATCGCTCCACGTGCCTGGTTTGCATCCATGCGTACCCTTGCACGTTCCAATAAATAAGGTGCGGCTTCCGTCGTATAAGGTTCCGTGAAACGGGACATGCAACTATCCATCAGAGCCAGTACTTCCTGAGCAGGGGCTTTCATCAGTTCTTTAGTTTTGGCAGTACTGAAGAAGGTTGCAGGTGATACCAGATTAGTTTGGTTTACCTTCTCGTAACAAGCAAGCGCTGCGGCGTAATTTTGTTTGGCAAACTCGATATCACCTTCCAACTGAACATAGACCGGAAGTTCCTCAATGGCTATCGCTTTCTTTATCTCCTCCAAAGCCTTGTCGTATGACCAGTCTTTATATGCCTTTTCCGGCTGTCCCAGTATATAATTATAAATCAGCTTGGCACGATTATAATAAACATCATCCTTCTTGCTCGCCACGTCCAAGGCTTTGTCCAAATCGACTACCACTTTAGCCATGGAAGCATCATCTTGGGACACATATATTTGCTGCGTAGCACGACGGACATAACCATCTGCGCTATTCGGATACTGGGCCACAAAGTCATCCAGCAATTGGGAATATTTCTCTGGCGAAACCTGTGAAGAAGCCATATAAAGGAAGACCAGAGCTGTTTCCTCAGTATCGGGCAGGGCTTTCTTAATGCCGATATTCTTCAAAGACATATCACTAAAAGAGAATGCACTTACTGTCTGCGCCATTGCAAAGTTAGCATCTACCGCATAGCATATCGTGGCTGTATCCTTACCGGATGATTTCTGAGTCAACGCAAATACTTGCCCTTCTTCAGTCATCACGGGACAACTCACCATCTTATCCTTAAGATGTACATTGAGCGTATAATAATAGTATTTATCAGAGAATTTATCTTCAGCCTTCACCTGACCGGAAGTATAAGAACGGTCTTTCTGCGTGGAATATGGCAATATATATACTGTAGCATCCACAACGGGATTTACTGTTGACAAAGTCAGTGCAGGAACTTTCTTGGAGGTGATGCCTACACGAAACTTGATGACATCGTACATGTCATTTGCGCCCATGATGGAAACTACCGGCATCTGCGTACCTTCCGAATTCATCACTACAGCACGCTGGGCACCTTTGAACAGTGAATAATCGGACAAAGCGATACCGTCTTCCGTTACGAAGAACCCGTTTCCGGTATTCAGTATTTTGTCATTCTCATCGTATGTCACCACCGAAAAGACGGCGCGCTTGGCTTTCTCTACCCATTTGGGCGCTTGAGCTACACTCCACTGAGCCAAGAGACAGAGGATGAGCATCAAGAATACTTTTTTTCTCATATTTCATTCATTGTTATATCATAGAAAAACACATCATGTACTTGAAATAAACGCATCATGTATTTGCATCAAACAGATGATATATTCACATCAAACGTACCATCTGTTCAGGGCAAACGCACCATCTGTTTTTTAAGGTTCTGTAATGCGTTGTTTCACGGCTTCATAAATCAAGATACCTGCCGCAACGGACACGTTGAGAGATTCTATGGAACCGAGCATGGGAATTTTTACCCACTCGTCACACAACGCCAAATTGTCGTATGAAACACCCTTATCCTCAGCGCCCATGATGATACACATGGGACCGGTATAATCCGCCTTTGTATAATCGTAATCTCCTTTTTCAGTAGCCGCTACAATGTGGAAGCCACTGTTTTTGAGATATTGCAAGGTATCTTTCAGGTTCTGTTCGCGACAAACGGGCAATGTATGCAACGCACCTGCCGAGGTTTTCATTGCATCGGCATTCACCGACACACTGTTTTTGGCCGGAATTATCACCGCATCTACCGCCGCGCATTCACACGTGCGGGCAATGGCACCGAAGTTACGGACATCTGTAATACCATCCAACATAACAAACAAGGGATTCTTGCCTTGCTCGAAAAGGAACGGCACCAGGTCTTCGGTCTTTTGGTAAGTAACAGCCGAAACAAAGGCTATCACTCCCTGATGGTTCTTACGCGTAATACGGTTGATACGTTCTACCGGGACGCGCTGCACCGGAATTAAAGTTCCCTTTAAAGCCGCAAACAGTTCTTTGGATAAATCACTCTGGATGTCTTTCTTAACCAATATCTTGTCTATCTCTTTTCCTGCTTGGATGGCTTCAATCACAGCACGGACGCCGAAAATCATTTCACTTTTATCTGTCATCTTTTCATTTACAATTTTACGATTTACAATTTACAATTTACGATTTACGATTGGAGTTACTTCTTTATATTAACTCTAACCTTGATTTTCAACTATGAATTCTTAGCTCTCAATTATCAACTATGAATTCTTAACTTTTGATTTTCAAGAGAGCTTTCGCATTATTCAAAGCAGCTTCGGTCAAAGTAGCACCACTTAGCATGTGGGCTATTTCTTCTATCCGTTCTCCATCGGTCAGACGACGGATATGGCTGTTTGTTTCTGTCTCATTATCCTGTTTGTACACTTTATAGTGGGCACGTCCGCGTGCAGCAATCTGCGGCAGATGGGTGATACTGATAACCTGACGGTCGTGGTCGCCCATTTCCTGCATGATATCCGCCATACGGTCGGCAATCTCGCCGGAGACTCCGGTATCTATCTCATCGAATACGATGGTAGGCAGCTTCACCGCTCCGGCTATCATCGCCTTGACTGATAGCATCACACGGGCTATTTCACCACCGGAAGCTACTGAAGAGATACTCTGCAAAGTTCCGTTTTTATTGGCGGAGAACAAAAAGTTGACCGTATCCGCGCCATGTACCCCCGGTTCTTTGCGCAATCCTATTTCTACTTGGAAACGGACATTGGGCATGCCCAACGGTATCAGGCGGGCAGCCATTTGCTTCTCTACTTCACGGGCGGCGGCAGTACGGGCTTTTGTCAATACGGCAGCCTGCTTTTTCACCTTATTATATAAGGACTCGCAACGGGCTTTCAGTTCTTCTATCTGCTCGTCCGAGGAGGTAATATTAGAAAGCTTGGCTGAATATTCTTCTGACAACGCCAACAACTCGTCTACCGTAGAGACCCGGTGCTTCTGCTGCAACGAATAAATCAGATTGAGCCGATCGTTCACCTCATCCAGACGGACGGGGTTAAACTCTATTTCTTCTTCCTTATTGGAAATCTCCTGAGAAATGTCTTTCAGTTCGATGTAAGTACTTTCCAAGCGTTCGGCAAGTTCTCCGGCCGAGGAATAGACTTTTTGTAAACCTTGCATCGTGTTCAGACACTCTTTCAAAGCAGAAAGCAGTCCTCCTTCATCCGACATCATAATATGGTCGGCACGATACAAACCTGCTTTTATTTCTTCGGCATGGCTCAAGGTATCGGCTTCCTGTTCCAGTTCCTCTTGCTCACCGGCAGCCAGATGGGCTTCTTCCAACTGTTCCAACTGGAAACGGACATAATCTTCATCCGCCCTATCCTGCTCGGCACGTGCAGTCAGCTCTTCCAAATCCTGCTGCGCCTGCTTCCACTCCCGATAGAGAGACTGGTAGACCGACAAGGTTTCTTCATCGTGCGCCAATATATCCAGCACATTGAGTTGGAAACCTTCCTTGTTCAGCAACAGGTTCTGGTGTTGTGAATGGACATCAATCAGCTGTTCGCCCAGTTCTTTCATCTGCACCAATGAGGCGGGAGTATCGTTGATAAAAGCACGGCTCTTGCCCGAGGCATAAACTTCACGACGGAGAATACATTCGTCTTCATACTCCAGTTCATTCTCTTCAAAGAATGGACGCATGCCGTATGCGCCTATCTCGAAACGGGCTTCAATCACACATTTTGAAGCGCCCAAACGGATGGATTTTACATCGGCACGTTGTCCCAGCAGCAAGCCGATAGCACCCAAAATAATAGATTTTCCGGCACCGGTTTCTCCTGTTATCACGGAAAAACCACTATCGAAGTTTATATCGAGTTTCTCGATAAGAGCGTAATTCTGTATGTAAAGTGAACGCAACATGGCTACATTTACAGTTTAATGATATACTAATTAATCATTTACTCTTCAGCACCTCTACCAGGTGGTTTACGATGTCAACGGCTACTTCCGCTTTGGACTTCAACGGATAGTCGGTCTTACCTTTCCGGTCTATGATACTGACTTTATTGGTATCGCAACGAAAACCTGCCCCTTTATCATTCAAAGAGTTGAGTACGATAAAGTCCAGATTTTTCCGGTTCAGTTTATCTTCCGCATTATGCTGTTCATCATTCGTTTCAAGAGCAAATCCTGCCAATACTTTCTTCGGGTACAGCGCTTTCTGATTTCCCAAATAAGCAGCTATATCCCGTGTCGGTTTCAGGTTCAATGTCATCTCACCTGTCTTTTCCCGTTTGATTTTCTGATCTGCCACCTGCTCCGGTGTATAGTCGGCTACAGCTGCGGTCAGGATAGCGGCATCCGCATCACCAAAAAACGCGGTAGCGGCACTGAACATCTGTTCTGCCGACTCCACATCATGCCTCATGAAAACCGGATAATGTGTCCGTTGCTGCACAGGACCCGTCACCAATATAACTTTCGCACCCCTGCTTGTACATTCATCGGCAAGGGCAAAACCCATCTTACCGGAAGAATAGTTACCAATGAAACGCACCGGATCAATTTTCTCGTAAGTCGGTCCGGTAGTTATCAGAATAGTCTTTCCTAACAAATCGCCTTCCCTTTTTGCAAAGTATTCTTCCAGATAGCGGATTATGATTTCCGGTTCCTCCATTCGCCCTTTACCTACCAAGTGGCTTGCCAATTCACCCGTACCCGGTTCAATGATATGATTTCCATAAGAACGCAGTATGTCCAAATTCTTCTGTGTAGACGGATGGGCATACATATCCAAATCCATGGCGGGAGCAACGAATACAGGAGCTTTTGCCGAAAGATAAGTGGTTATCAACATATTGTCGGCGATGCCATTTGCCATTTTTCCGATGGTAGAAGCGGTTGCGGGAGCTATCAGCATGGCATCTGCCCACAGGCCTAAATCCACATGGCTGTTCCACGTACCGTCACGTTGCGCAAAGAACTCGCTGATAACAGGTTTGCTGGTCAGGGCAGACAAAGTAATAGGTGTAATAAATTCCTTACCGGCAGGAGTTATTACAACTTGTACTTCCGCTCCCCGCTTTATCAATCCACGAATAATATAGCATGCCTTGTATGCAGCGATACTTCCCGTAATACCCAATACGATTTTTTTTCCTTTCAGTGTATTTGCCATGAAAATTACAAATTACTAATTACAAATAGCGTCAATTGTATTCAATTTACGTGAACTGTCACCAATATGAGGGATTATTATTTTTGAGTCATTTCACGCAAGCGGATTTTAGTCAGCATAGCTTTGGTATTCAGCGTGAAGTCACTGTTCTGTATCCAGCTATAGTAACCGGGATCGCGCTTCAACACATCAGAGACAGGCATGCCTTTGTATTTACCGAAGTTAAAGATTTCCACACCCTTTTCATCATAAACCATGCGACCGGCAAAGTCTACGTTTTTATTAAAGCTGGAGTAATCCGCAAGGAAGGCAATGTCATTCTGCAATTCCTCATAGCGGTCGAGTTGCGACATCAGCACTTCGTAGGTGGCACGGGTATCGGCTTCTGCGGTATGGGCATCTTCCAGGTTCTTGCCGCAATAAAATTTATAAGCGGCAGACAGTGTACGTTGTTCCATTTTGTGGAAAATTACCTGTACATCCACAAATTTACGTTTAGATATATCAATATCCACATCGGCACGCAAAAACTCTTCGGCTAGCACAGGGATATCGAAACGGTTGGAATTGAAACCGGCAAGATCGCATCCCTCGATGTCATTGGCTATGTTTCGCGCCACTTCCTTGAAAGTAGGACAATCTGCTATATCTTCATCATAGATACCATGAACGGCAGATGCCTCGGCAGGAATATGCATTTCAGGATTGATACGCATAGTCTTAGCCTCTTCATTGCCGTTAGGATATACCTTGAGATAACAAATTTCCACTATTCGGTCTGTATTGATATTGGTACCCGTAGTCTCCAAATCGAAAAAAACAATCGGGTTCTTCAAATTTAATTTCATTGTGTATTTCTTTATATAAGTTCACTACAAGTACATGAAAACTTTGAAACCACAGATTACACAGATTAGCACAGATAAATCATATACCGGGAAAATAATCTGTGGAAATCTGTATAATCTGTGGTTCAATGAGCTAATGTCCTTGTGATGATAAATAATTAATCATTCAGCATCATCGGCATCAACAGCATCAGCAAATCTTCATTTTCTTCCTGCTCCACCGGAATGATGACCCCTGCACGTGACGGGTCAGCCAATTCGATAATAACTTCATCGGCAGAAATATTATTGAGAATATCAATCAGGAAAGTAGATTTGAAACCAATACTCATCGGGTTGCCGTTATATTGGCATACCAAACTTTCTTCAGCAGATGTAGAGAAATCAATATCCTGCGCCGAAATTACAATCAGGTTTTCCTGCATACGCAGTTTGATAAGGCTGCTTGCTTGTGAAGAGAAGATAGATACGCGGCGCAATGCACCCACCAGTTGTTGGCGGTCTATCGTCACCTTATAAGGATTGTTTTGCGGAATCACAGAGTTATAATTCGGATAACGTCCTTCAATCAGGCGGCACACCATTCGATAACTTGCGAGCGTGAACACCGCATTTCGTTCGTCAAATTCGATAATCACCGTGCCTTGTTCCTTCGGCAACAAGTTTTTCATCAATGAAGCCGGTTTTTTGGGAAGGATGAAAGCAGCACGTTCGTTACCTTTAGCGGCCAACGTTTTACAACGTACCAGCTTATGGCCGTCGGAAGCCACCATCGTAATATCTTCCGTCGTGATGTCGAAATAAATACCATTCATCACTGGGCGAAGTTCGTCGTCAGCCGTAGCAAATACGGCACGGTTGATGCCTCCCAGCAGAATCTGGGCATCCATTTCCACACGTACGGCATTTTCGCCCAGCATAGCCGATTGCGGGAATTCATCGGCATTCTGCCCCATCAGGCTGTATTTACCGTTCTGATACTGTACTGTTATTTCCAATGACTCCGTATTAACCTCGAATGTCAACGGTTGCTCGGGAATTTCCTTCAAAGCGTCCAACAATGTCTTGGCAGTTACGGCAAAACGACCGTCCATATCACTTTCGTTCACTTCAACCGTAGTAACCATGGTCGTTTCACTATCGGAAACAGTTACTGACATAGTTCCGTCTTGTAGTTCAAAGAGAAAACAATCCAAAATAGGCAGCGCATTTTTTGAATTAATCACGCGGCTGATAGCCTGCAAATGGCTGGAGAGCGCAGTACTCGAAACGATAAATTTCATATATTCTGTGTATTTAAGTTTTAATTTTATCCTTCTTGTTAACTAACGGACAAAGTTAAAAAAAGAATTCCCTATGACAAAGAAATAGCAAGAAAAAACAGCCGTTTATTCGTCTCATATCCCTAAAAAATTGTAACTTCGCCGCATCATTAAAAAAGAGAACAATGGAATTTACAGGAAAAATTATCGCTATACTCCAGCCCAGAGGCGGAGTTTCAAAGACAGGCAACGAATGGAAAGCGCAGGAATATGTGATTGAAGACCACGGTCAATATCCCCGTAAAATGTGTTTTGATGTATTCGGAGCAGACAAAATTGATCAATTCAATATCCAAATGGGTGAAGAACTGACCGTTTCTTTCGACGTAGATGCACGCCAATGGCAAGATCGCTGGTTCAACAGTATCCGCGCATGGAAAGTAGAACGCGTAAGCGCCGCTGCACCTGCACCGGGCGCTCCTGTTCCACCGCCTGCACCGACTGCTGCACCCGAATTCTTGGCAGGTGACGCTAAGGATGACCTGCCGTTCTGATGTACGAATTAAAAATTAAAGGCTGCGCGATGTTTTTTATTCATCTCGCAGCCTTTAATTTTTAATTCTTATAAAGCAATACAATATTCGGATACACCACCCCTTCCACACAAGTAAACTGTATGGCAATCATGAAATGGCGGAAGAATTTTGCCTGGCGAAAAAAGAAATTAGGCACTAACCGTACATAAGTCTCGGGCTGATTCATCATTTCTTCCATATCTACCATCATCGCAAAGTTATAAACCGGCGAAAGGCTTCCTACACCTTCTTCATAAACTGAAGTTCCATCCAGAATTTCATTACTTTCTATCGCGTCGATATAGGCTGAAAGGCTCTGCGCATCGGGTGCCAACAACAAGTTACCCCGATAGAAACAAGCATAAGTATAAAGAGCGGATTTAGTGATACCCGTTAGCTGCGTCAACATTGTATTCCTTGGTAATAAATATTGTTGAAACCTCCTAGCATGGGGATACAAAGCATATCTCGGCAAAGACTTGGGTACAGGCGGCGCATCTTCCTCTTTCGGAGTTATATACAATAAATTTTGCAGGTGATGTTCCGCCTTGCTCTCATTTTTCACCGGAATACTCATCACCGCACAAGGATGAATATCCATCGTATCTTTCGATTGGAAAAGGCAGGACATGATATTCTCTCCGGCATATTCATTTAAAAATCGCATCCACTCTTCATCCCGCTGCTTGATGTAGTTAGAATAAGTCGCCTTTGCATACTCCTGCCGTGCTGTGAAGCTAAACATCGATTCCATATCCGAAAGTGCCCATTGATCGTAAAAGAAGGTAGATGCAGGCAACCGCTCACCCGGAAAACCTTCAATCGGCTTTTGTTTACGTAGCGCATTGATAAACGTCTGTGTACTGTCTGTTCCGTGACTGATGCCTGAACAATAAATAGCGCCCTCATTAAACTTCATGTCAAATTCAGCCCAACTACCCAGGCGAGTTTGAGCACGGATACCGTCCGTATTTTTACCCATTTCAACCTCTTTCATGCGCACGTAGACAGTAGCCGTCACGTTACTATTCTTACCGGCATGCATGGTGCGGAAAGCAGGAATATCCATCAGTGATTTTTTAGAATGACGAACATCGATAACCTGTTCCACAAGGCGTTTTTGAAAACTGATAACTAAAAAATCTTTAGTAAAGTATGCGGCCAGAAAACGTCCGTCACTCATCGGATAGATGCGGATTTCCTCACCACCGTAATCAAAGTATTTGGAAGGGAATGTACTGGAGCAATATTTCTGGATAAACGACTCAACCAACCCGTAATCGCCTGCCCCCAGACTACAATACAATACTTGGTTCAAAGGCGTATCAGGCTCATGGAAACTGATAAGCACTTTATTCATCTGCTTACTAAGTCCATGCGGAGTATCTTTAACCAACGTATACAGATAATTCTTCAGGTAAACAAAAAGTTCGGATACATATAAGAAATGATTGTCCTTGCTACAATCCAGTTGATTGATATCTTCCACTAAATCTGATACCCGATCGGTCTCGAGTACAGCAACGGCGTCCTGTGGGACTAAAGTATAAAGATTGAAATCCTTTTGATTTTCTACTGCGTTCAAGCGATAAAATGAGTACACACCGAAGCCCGTACATAGTAAAAGTACGGATACAATGACTGCTATTCGTATAAGGAGTCGGAGCTTCATGGTATTCAATTCATCAACATCTGGCAAAAATAAACATTTCTACTAATAAAACAAAACAAGTGTTTTAAAAAGTTTAGAAAACTATTTCAAGGCCATCATAAGCTAAATGAACATGAGACGGAAGTTGCTTACTGATTTCGGCATGCAGTCCGGCATGATGACTCATGTGGATGAAGTAGGTTTCCTTCGCTCCAATCCGTTCCGCAGCTACCAGCGCCTCAGATATACTTTGGTGCGTAGGATGCGGTTGAGGGCGCAGAGCATTCATTACAAGAACATCCAACCCTTTCAATTGTTCATAAGAATCTTCAGGCATCGTGTGCATATCCGTGATATATCCCAAACTTCCGCCAATGCGATATCCCAATATAGGCAGTTTACCATGCATCACGCGCAAAGGCATTACCTCCGTATTACGAATATAAAATGGTTTACCCGCCTCTACTTCCTGAAGATAAATACGGGGTACCCCCGGATATATTTTATCCACAAAACAATAAGGCATTCTTGCCCGTAAATGAGCTGCCGTATAAGCATCCGAATAAATAGGTATTTCTCCGAAACGACAGAAAGGCCGCAAGTCGTCCAGACCACCCACATGGTCGTAGTGCTCGTGGGTAATGAGCACGCCGTCAATTTTCTCATAAGAAGGGGTGCGCAACATCTGTTCCCTGAAATCGGGACCGCAATCTATCAATATCACCGCATCATCCGTGTGTAGCAGAGACGATGCACGCAAGCGGTTATCCCGTGGATCGGCAGAAGTACAAACCGGGCACGTACAACCTATTTCCGGCACACCGGTAGAAGTTCCGCTTCCTAATATTCTCAGTTTCATTGTTCATTATCAATTATCAACTCTCAATCAAACAAACTTCCGGATAAATTTCAATTCCAAATTTCGCTTTCACCGACGCCCTCACAGCATCCGACAAAGCCACTACATCCTTTCCTTCCGCTCCCCCCAGATTGACCAGCACCAAAGCCTGTTTGTCATGGACGGCAGCAAGCCCCAATGTCTTACCTTTCCAGCCGCATTGATCTATCATCCAACCTGCCGGTATTTTCACGCGGTCGACATCCACATCATAATGAGGCATTGCGGGATAAGGACGCAGTAATTCCTCAAACTGCGCACGGGGCACAATGGGATTCATAAAAAAGCTTCCGGCATTCCCCAATATCTTCGGGTCGGGCAATTTACTCTCACGGATATCGATGATAACCTTACGCAAGGTTCTCAAATCGACCACCGGATACTTCGCCAGTTCCTGACGAATGGTACCGTAGTCCAATGTATAATGTTCTTTCTTACTCAATCGGAAATTAACGTATGTCACAAACACCGACTTCATTTCCGGTTGTTTAAAAAGGCTTTTGCGGTAAGCATATTCACATTCATCCGACTGATAAACACGTTTACCACCTTGAATGTTTATAGTTTCCACCGAAGAAATCAAGTCTTTCACCTCCACACCATAAGCTCCAATATTCTGTACCGCACTCGCTCCTACCTCACCGGGTATCAACGAAAGATTTTCGGCACCATACCATCCGTGCTCCACGCAGTAAGCCACAAAATCATCCCACACCACACCGGCGCCTACACGCACCGATACACCGTCTTCATCCTCCGCCATTACTTCCACACCATCTATGCACGAATGCAGCACCGTGCCTTTATAGTCGCCGACGAACAGCAGATTGCTACCTTGTCCGATATGCAAAAAAGGAGATTTGATACACCCGTCATCAATCAGTTTTCTCAATTCCTCCACCGAGCCGTACTCCACAAAAGTGGCAGCTTTCACATTAAATCCGAATGTATTAGGTATATTCTTTTCTCTGCAAATCATTAGTAGTCTATTTCTTTTTTAATCAGATACTTGTATCTTCATATTTATACATCTCCCATTCTCCTGCCCGTTTCCGGAAATAGAAAATATTGGAATAACCATTGCCGATACCGTTCACTTTCAAGATTTTGGTAGTCGACTGGTCTTCGTTCTTTTGTCCGTAATTGATATTGGAAAGCCTGTCAACAGGCATCATCGGGCGGAAAGCATACCACTGGTTTACGTCAAGCGTCGTTTCCAGAATAGAGAACTCATCATCCGGGTCTATGGTGATGAATTGCAACGGGTTCTTGATATGCTGACTTTGATACAGGCTATCCGTGGCAAAACGGGTATAGAAGTCTACAAAGTCTTCATTCTCACCTTTTTCTATCTGGCGCAGATTGATGGCTTCAAGCATCCACATGCCTTTAGTACGCTGAAAGTAATACTTCTTCACCATACGGGTTTTGAGATAAATCCATTCCACTTGCACAGACGTCAGCGCCGTGTCCCCCACCATATCCATATCGGTTTCCTTATCGAAAAGCAATGTATAGTAGTTCTGTTTCGCAAACAGATAATCATGCTTCCAATATTTCTTTTCGATTTTCGATGGGGTATCTACGTTGTAATAAGGCAAAGGAAAAACCGTCCTTTGCTTTTGCAAAGCGTCATCCGTAGCATAATTGAAGATAAAATCATCAAACAGCTCGTCAGCTTCCAGCGGTTTCGGTTCTTCCTTTACCTCTGCCTGTTGCAGTGTATCGGCCTTATGACCGGCCGAATCCACCATTTCAGTAATGGTAGAAAAGGGATCAATCTTCGTTTTACGGTTTCCGCAGGAAACACATAAAGCGAGTAACAAAAATCCCGTTACTAATTTTTTCATCCTTTACGGACCTCTATGGTCACTTATTTAGTTTAGCTCTTAACTTCTCAAGCATGTCCGCCGTCATGGATTCCAAGTCAAACTCCGGCTTCCAATCCCACTCCTCACGAGCACAAGAGTCATCCAAGCTATCAGGCCAACTATCGGCAATGGATTGCTTCAAGGGGTCGATATTATATTCCATTTCAAAATCGGGCACATGCTTCTTGATAGCCTGATAAATCTCTTCCGGGTCAAAACTCATGGAAGCAATATTGAACGCGTTCCGGTGTTTCAAGCGTGCCGGAGCAGCTTCCATCAGGGTAATAGCCGCATTCAACGCATCGGGCATATACATCATATCCATATAAGTTCCTGCCTTCACAGGGCATACAAACTTCTCACCCTTCACAGCCGAATAGAAAATATCCACTGCATAGTCTGTAGTACCGCCACCCGGAGGGGTTACATTGGATATAATTCCCGGAAAACGCACCGCACGGGTATCCACACCATATTTCGTATGATAATAATCACTTAACAATTCAGTGGTCACTTTTGTTACACCGTACATAGTACGCGGACGTTGAATTGTATCTTGCGGTGTTTTCACATGCGGCGTAGATTCTCCAAACGAGCCGATGGAACTCGGAGTGAACACAGCGCAACCATATTCGCGCGCTACTTCCAGTACATTCCACAAGCCGTCTATACCGATTTTCCAAGCCATGGCGGGACGACTTTCGGCTACAACCGACAGCAATGCCGCCAGATTATAAATTGTATCAATCTTGAATTGCCGTGCTACCACTTCAATAGACTGACGGTCCGTCACGTCGGCAATAGCCGAAGGGCCTGATGCTTTTAACTCTCCCTGAGGCATAGCACTCGGAATATATCCGGCTATAACATGGTCATTACCATAACGTTTACGTAGTTCCAACGTGAGTTCCGAACCGATCTGTCCGGTGGCTCCAATTACCAAAATATTTTTCATTCGACTTATAAATAAGGTGTTTATAATTACTAAGGCGCAAATATACGCACTTTTTTTTCATTTTTCTATCAAAAAGATATTGTTTATTCCAATAAAAATAGTGTCCTTTGCAGAGCATGTTATAAACATGTATCACCATTAAATATTAAATCCTATGTACGGTAAAATGAAAGACTACCTCAGCAACACGCTTGCTGAAATCAAAGAGGCCGGACTCTACAAAGAAGAGCGCCTTATCGAGAGTGCACAACAAGCTGCTATCACAGTGAAAGGCAAAGAAGTTTTGAACTTCTGCGCAAACAATTATCTGGGTTTATCCAATCATCCCAACCTGATTGCCGCCGCTCAAAAAATGATGGATCGTCGCGGATACGGAATGTCTTCCGTACGCTTTATCTGCGGAACACAAGATATCCACAAGGAACTGGAAGCCGCCATTTCCGATTACTTCAAAACTGAAGACACTATTCTCTACGCCGCCTGTTTCGACGCCAACGGCGGTGTATTCGAACCGTTGTTCACCGATGAAGATGCCATCATCTCCGATTCACTGAACCACGCTTCCATCATCGACGGCGTACGCCTTTGTAAGGCAAAACGCTACCGTTATGCCAACGCCAACATGGAAGAACTTGAGAAATGCCTGCAAGAAGCCCAAGCACAACGTTTCCGCATCATTGTAACGGACGGAGTCTTCTCTATGGACGGCAACGTTGCCCCGATGGATAAGATATGTGATCTTGCCGAGAAATATGACGCATTGGTTATGGTTGATGAATCCCACTCTGCCGGTGTAGTAGGTCCTACAGGACATGGCGTAAGCGAGTTGTACAAGACCTACGGTCGCGTGGATATCTACACCGGAACCTTAGGAAAAGCCTTTGGTGGCGCTTTGGGCGGCTTCACCACCGGCCGCAAGGAGATTATCGACCTGTTGCGCCAACGCAGCCGTCCGTATCTGTTCTCCAACTCCGTAGCTCCTGCCATTGTCGGTGCCAGCCTCGAAGTATTCAGAATGTTGAAAGAAAGCAACGCATTGCACGACAAACTGGTAGAGAACGTTAACTATTTCCGTGAGAAGATGACCGCTGCCGGTTTCGACATCAAACCGACCCAAAGCGCCATCTGTGCCGTCATGCTGTATGATGCCAAACTGTCTCAGATTTATGCTGCCCGCATGCAGGAAGAAGGTATCTACGTCACCGGATTCTACTACCCCGTTGTTCCCAAAGACCAAGCACGCATCCGCGTACAGATTTCTGCCGGACACGAGAAAGAACACTTGGATAAGTGTATCGCAGCATTTATTAAGGTGGGAAAAGAATTGGGAGTACTGAAATAAATACAAAGCGACAGGGGTGATAAAAGCGATAGGGTAATAAAGTGATATTACCCTATCACCTTATCACCCTATCACTTTATCACTTTTTATTCTTATTTACGTTCGCCCAACTTAGCGTCTACAAAGAAGATTCCGGTAGCTCCGGCTTTTTTAATCATATCTACGATACTGGCGGCAGTAGCTTCTTCTTCTACCTGCTCGCGAACAAATCCCCACAAGAAATCCTGCGTGGCTTTATCTTTTTCGGCAGCGGCAATGTCAACAAGTGCATCAATCATTTTTGATACGCGACGTTCGTGTTCATACACCTGTTCAAATACTTCCAGCGGAGTACCGAAGTCATTAGGAACAACGTCAATCTTATCCAATTTAGCCTTGCCACAACGCTTGATGACGTATGATGCCATTTCACAAGCATGACCTTTTTCCTCGGATGATTGTTTTCTCAACCAGGAAGCCATACCACAATAACCTTCTCTCTCCATATAGAAAGACATTGCCAAATAAAGGTTAGATGACCACATCTCAGCCGTAATCTGCTCATTAATTGCATTCTGTAATTTTTCTGTTATCATAATTGTATTTATTAAGTAAATTGAAATCATTACAAATGTAACAAAGATGTCTTTATTTTGTTCGTTCTATAACATTTTTTACGGAAAAACAGATACATAAATCTTATCATTACTATAAATAAAGCGGATTGGGTGGAGGTGGCTCTTGCAAAATTGTCGCGGCGTCAAAACAGGGACAAGACTTTATCCATTCTTCAGGCTCTATCTCGCCGTTATGGTTCAAATCGGGGCTGAGGTCTCGATGACCGCAAACACGGCAACCCGGATAGTCCCTCAAAAGCAACATTACAAGCACACGGAGGGAATGTTTCTGGAAAGGGGTACGGGTATCGGCAGGACGGCCGTTTCCGTCCAATCCGCCCTCATAGCAGATGCCGATGCTGTTGGCGTTATACCCCCTGGCATGGGCGCCCGATTTCTCAAGAGGGCGGAGAGACTTTATATCACCGTTACGGCGGATATAATAATGATAACCCGCGCCGGAAAAGCCCCGGCGCAGGTGGTCTGTTATCAAGTCGTGTTCCGTATAGCAACGGTCGAAGCGTGTGGCGGAACAATGGATAACGATAAGATTGATAAATCTCATAATAATGATGAATGAAGAATTAATAAGTTATCGGGGTGTCGTGTTGTTCGATCCGAACGCACCGAGCACGGCAGTGGCAATAGCGATAATCGCTCTCAGCACTTTACCCCAAATGGAAAAAGATTTCTTACTCATAATTGTTTGGTTTTAAAAGTTTGAATTAATAATGATATAAATGGGAATTTGGGGAAATGAAGAATGAAGAATGAAGAATTTGGCTGCGCAATGCAAGCACACCGCAAGGTAATTCTTCATTCTTAATTCTTCATTAAATTACCATTTATCCCAGCGGGTTCTCATTCTGGTCCTCCCCGCTTCCTCCGTTCCCACCGGACGAACTACCGCCATTATCTCCCTCTATCGCAGCCTGGATATCAAGAAATTCGATTTTATCGCCGGCACGGGTGGACGTCAGGTTGGGTTTCACATTGCTAGAGGCGCGGAAGTTGATTTTGACACTCTTGATATTCTTAGAGGTGCAATCCTTCAAATCAGCCACACCCGAAGAACGGGCTGACAGACTGAATACCCCAAAGTCCTGGATATTCACGGAATGGCCGTTATAAAGGGCGGTGCGCATCGCCTCCACATAATTGGTCAACACACTCTTGATGTCGCCGTACGACAAGGAACTTTTCTCTTTCATTTCGTAAGCGATGCTGTCAAGCGTCACGGTCTGCCCCATAGTCACAAGGCGGGGATGAAACTCTACTGCGGAATCTTTGTCTCTCGGGTCTTTCCGGTAACCCACTTTTTTGAATGGTACTGCCATAATTAGTTGATAATTAATAATTGATAAGTAATAATCGTAGGACAAAGATACACCACATCCCTACCCCATTTTGTCGTACATTGCCGCCGTTGTATCCAGATGTTTTATACTGTATCCCAAACGATTATAATACGCCAATCACTTCATTATCCGGCAGATTTTCAGTAACTTTGAGAGTGCGAAGCAATAGCGGTGCACAAGGAAAAAAACAGAAAAAGAAAACTAAAAACAGAAAAGAAAATGGAAAATCATTGCATTGAAGAACCTTTTATTATCCGTTCCTATCAGAAAGCCGAGCTGGCACATCTGTACAATCCCGATATGCCGCTGGCAGCAGCCATGAGGAAGATGCGCTACTGGATACTAAGAAACACCGAACTATATGAAGCCATGTACCAGGCAGGAGAAGCAAAGGGAGACCACAGGTACACGCGCAGGCAAGTCAGGCTGATTGTGGAAAAGCTGGGAGAACCGTGATGAATTGAAAGTCGAAAATATAAAAGACCATTTTTTTTGCCTATACTGAAAAATCCGCCGGATGTACATCCCAACGGATTTTCACTATAGGCAAAATTATTTTTCATACTACTGCGGAAGCCTGCGCTTGAAGTTATCCTCCACTTCGGCAGCCTGGAACTCCACAACCTCATACTCAGTGCCGCCCTGGCCGTTGGTCCTAGTCTTGAACCCGTACTTCTCCAAAGCCTGAACCAGCTCCTGCTGAGTCTGCCGGGTCACCTGGATACGGCCGAACATGGAAAGCTTCGCGAGCAAGGCAGACGCCGGCATCCACTTGGCAGACAAATCACCCGGAAGGGCACGGCGGAAGAAGACGAAAAGGTTCTCCTCCACAGGGTCTTGGAGGCGGTGGTGCTCGTTGTGCACGTTCAAGCCGCCTATCTCGTCACCCTCGTACCAATAGCGGAAGCCGCTGTTGAGCAAGGCGAAAGCCTGCGAGTAGACGCCGGAGTAGTCCACCGGGCGGATGTAATCCACCGAAAGGACAGACGAAGGAAGGAAGCGGCGCCCGCCGTCGATGTCCTGCAGGCAACGACGCTTGTTGGTGCTAGCGATGAAGGAGGCGCGCCGGATAAAACTGAAAGCCTGCGTGTCGTAGACCTTACGCTGGATGACGGCATCCTGCGTAATCATACGCTTAAGCCCCGCAAGGTCCGAGGGGCGAACACCCTGGAACTCGTCAAGGTTGATGAGGTAACGGGTGGAGAGCAGCAGCATGTCGTCACGGTTGTCAGGGTTTACCATACCCGTGTGGCAGTACTCATGCCACACCGGGGGAAGCAGGCGGTTTATCCAGGAACTTTTGCCTATCCCCTGCTCGCCGAAAAGGAGCAAAACCAGTTGGTTTACCTTCCGGGGATAAAGGGCGCAGGCCAACGAACCAACCAGCCAACGCCGGAAACTCTCCTGCCAGAACTTGTCGTCTTCGGTACGGACAGTCCCGGCAAGTTCGCCGATATAGTCCGTAGTACCATCCCAAGGGGGAAGGGAGCCTATGTAGGCGCTGAAAGGGTCATAATCCTTCACATAGCCCGAGTCCACGATGGCGCGCAGCGAGTTTAGGGAACAGTTGATGCCATCCGTCAGCATGCCAACGTAGATGGAATTCATGTCCTTGGCTCGCAGGGGACGGAAGACGCAGGAAGACGGACACTCCGAGGCTTGCAGGTCTTTAATCTCCAACCTGTCCAGCACCGTGTTGCGCCGGAACTCGTAGTGCGTGGAGAGGAAATCCATCACACGGTTGATGACAGGCGTCTTCCCCGCCTTTTCAGCGGCCTCGGTCTTGCTGACGTAAGTGTAAGCGTTGCGGATGGCGCCCTCCACATCCAAATCGGCTTGATGGAAGTCACGGCAGGCAAGCTTCACAGCCACCTCCTCGTCTATCCCCTTGCGGAAGCAGCGGTTGCCCAGCGTGAAGAGGAAGTTGTCACGGTTGCCCTCACGGAACTTCTCCGAACGGCGGGTAGTGCCAAGCGCTTTCTTGTATTCCATCTCATGCCAGGGAGCGACGCCCCCTCCTGTAGTTTCGCCGCCCGCCGCGTTGGCACCCACTTTAGCACTTGTCGCTTTAGCGATTACCGCTTTAGCACCTTTCTCCGGTACAATCACCTTGGTGCTTATATCATCAATGCGGCGCATCAACTCCTCGTTGAGGTACGCCCGGGGGTCGAAAGAAGCGAAGAAACCACGGCTGATGTCCTTACCGCTAGTATCTACCGGTACGCCGATGAGCCCTTCAACGTACATACGGGCGGATTCGTACATCAAGGCATGGTGCCGTTCAAGTTCGGGATAGCCGATGGCGGGAACGGAGAATACCGTTCTGCGCAGGTTGCAGGCATAATCGCTCTGCAAGTAGAGGAAGATTTTGAAGCCGTGGCGCTTGGGAGTGAGAAAGCTTGCCACAACGTCCGGGCAAGATTCAAGTTTGCCGCGCACAGGCTCCACGAGGTCGTCCGCCAGGTCGTCCACGTCGATGGTGACCACCGGGTTGTAGCGCACCAGACTGTAGGGCTGACGCACGGAGGAATAGTTTCCGGTAAGAGTAAAAAAAGGGATTTGCCTCTTGATGTCGTTAGCCTTGGAGACGTTCCCCAGAAGGAACTGTTCTTCCACGCGACGGACAAGCCGGAAATACGTTCCGCCACGGATATTGGAAATCAAAGTACTCAGGTTCGTTTCATCTTCCACACGTGAGAAGCCACGGTAGGCACTGACTGTAATGTCTTGCATTTGATATTGTTTTTTAAGTTTGCCTTATTGGCGGGGGCAAAGGTGGGGAGTTTTAAAAGGATACGAAAATAGCCTTTCCAATGACGAAAAGGCTATTATCCTCTAATTTCAAACACGAACGGCACCGTCTTCCGCCGGAAATAGGCGGGAAAGAGTGTTATAAAGCTCCGTCTCAATCGCTTTCTGTTTCAGCTCCTTGCTTTTATTACGCGAATTCTCAACAAAAAAGAAGTGGTGCAGCACGCAAGACCACCGGTGGACTTCACGAGCCAGGCCAATCTCCTGGCAACCGCCCACCTTATGGCTGTGTATCTGCCGGGCGATGGCTTCAAAAATACATGTCTTATCACTGTCTATGTGCATTTTATCGCCGAGCATCAGTTCAAGACCCGAGTCGATGTCACGAAGGTTGATAGCGTCATCCTTGGAGATGAACGTGTAGTGCGGACAATCTATGATTTCCGTTTTTTTAAATTAGTACTTCCCATTTCTGTTTTTACTAAATTGGTTTAACACTAAGGGTTATTAATTAATATTGACGGGCGAAATTAAACATTTATTAGCACACGAAGAAAAAGACACAGGACAAACTTGTCTACAAATTAAAAAAATCCCCGTCTTTATTGAACGGATAGGGAGGGATATACCCCCTATACTTAATAACGGGGATTTTCTTCGAAAAAAGGAAAGAGAATACGCGCACATGCAGGCGTACGCGCATGTACTATTAATATACAAAATAAAAGATGAAAGATGAAAAGTGAAAATGGCGCAAATGGAACCATTATTTTATGTAAGCAATATTTCTCAAAAACGGGAGGTGTTTTTTAAACGTTCGTTTGAACGTTACAAAGATAAGGAGTATTTTGATAACAACAAATTATTATTATAAATATAAAATTAAATATTTTATTTAAAATATCACACTACACTAATTTATAAGTTATTACGTGAAAAATAAAATTAGTAGATTTATTCAATTATCCGAATAAAAAACGGTTCGAAAAGATTTTTTTTAAAGTGTTTTTCAAACGAACGTTTAAAAAACACTTTTTAGCGTTTTAAACAAACAAACAAACAAAATATATGAGCCTGAGATATCTGATATTCAAATTGTTGATATGTAGTATATCACTTGCGATATTTTCACAGAAAGTGGAAAATGAACCGATAGAGGATTTTTGCACAGTCTGGAAGGTATTTATATGTTCCTTAATCAAGTAACAGAAAACGAAACAAGCTACCATGTTAACTATACGTACACAAACAGCCATTTCGGTGCTGCATGCCATCGCCTCAGGCGATGCCA
>NZ_CAUFUE010000044.1 GCF_959029255.1 uncultured Bacteroides sp.
CTTCGGGCACTGAAAGCGGTGATGTTGACGGCAACTGGGACGGCAAGGAAGAAGATACCCCCGGCAACTCTTCTGCCACTGAAACCGGTTCCGGAACATCCGGTAAATGGAACGATGAAAGCAAATCTGAAGATTTGACGGGAACGAAAAAAGAGAATACTTCCCCATCTACAGCTTCTTGAAATAGAATAATTAATTAACTTATAGAATTTGAAATCATGAAAACAAATTATTTGAGATTATCATTGATTGCATGGGTGACAACGGCTTTTATGGCAAGTTGCAGCCAGAATGAAGTGATTGAATCGATTAGCGATCCCGAAAGCCGCGCGCTTGCCGTAGCGGTTTCCGCAAATGGCTTTGATGCCGCCGATGCCGAGACACGTGTTTCGGATAACGGTACGGCAACCGTCTTTCAGAACGGTGATGAAATGGGATTATACATCATTGAAAATCCGGGTACGGCGGATGCCAGAGTTAATCTACGCAACATCAAGTTGTCTTTCGATGGAACAAAATGGAGTGCGGGCGGCAATAATATCTATTATTATAAGAATGCCGATTACATAGCCTATTTCCCCTACAACCCCGCTTTGGCTACTGATATCGCCGCTGCCGATGTGGAAACTAAAATCAAGGAAGCCGGTGATGCCATCTTGACGGCAAACCAATCTTCACAAAACGAAGAAGGCAAATATCATGCCGCAGACTTGATGATGGCGAAGGTTTCGGCTGCCGAACTGGCAGCGCAAGAGGCTGCTGATAAAACACTGAACTTTGCCTTGAAACATCAGTATTCCATGATTGAAATAGCTGTTCCTGTACACAGGTTCTCTTACAAGAAAGCAGATGGCGTAACTTCTGTTGATTATGATGTGCCTATGCAGGAACTGAAACTAAAGGTAGGTGTGGGTGCAGATGCCGCATCTGCCGCCGGTGCCGTGGCAGATGCCGAATTCTATTCTGTGGGTAATGGCGTTTATCGTTATTTGATAAATCCCAACGCCATTCATGTAGAAGGAAGTTTCATTGACCCTGAAGATATGCGTCCGGTAGAATTCTCCAATACAAATGCCGCGAATAAGACTCTCACCGCAGGTTCTTATATCCGGTATAATGTCACTTTCAACGGCGCGGATGGTAATCCGGTAAACTTTGAAAGAAAAGAACGCAATATCATTGGCGATTACTTCTGTCAAGATGGCGTTGTTTTCCCATCCGATTTCCAGGTACTTCCAAAGAATATCGTAGGTATAGTAGTGGCAAAAGTAGGAGAAAATGATTTCCCGGTTGAGGCCGGTAAGTTTGACTACTATGTGTTGTCTATAAAATCAAGAAAGGGTAAAGCTGCTAATGCTACTACAAATATTACGGGGGTAACCAATGTGGAACTTCCTTCTTCAACAGATATTTCTACTTTGCTTGCAGAAATGAATGGGTGGTCTAATACTCAGGCATTACAAACAGCAAATGCTGATATTGCAACTGATTTAGTAAATAACTGGGCAAAGAATGCTGATTTTAAACTATCGGAAAATATTGTGACAAGTGGGTGGTTTGTTCCTAGCATAGGACAATGGTGTAAAATACAAACTGATTTGTTAGATGCCTCTACTATTACATATACTTATAATTCTACTTCTATTTCTTGGAGTTCAAACACGAAGGGGCAGGTTAATGCTAAACTTGATGCTCTTGTTAAACAGCTTAGTACGAATGGATATAGTTTAACCAGTGGGGATTTATCTTTTCAAAATGGTACTTTGTTTTGGAGCTCTACTCAAACAGGTGTTGAAGGTGATAACTCTAAACAATATGTAGTAGAGATTAAGGGCTCTGAATTCACTGTTAAAACGGAGAATAAGACTACTGATACTAGGGTTAGATGTCCTATGCTCGCTTTCTAACCCTCTATCCTTAATAGGTATAATTAAGATATCAAACCCTTCCCCTGACGTGATGTCTGAGGAAGGGTTTTCAATTGTTCTCATCTTCAGGTTCGTTTTTACGAAAGTCATTATCCACTCGTTCCAGAAAAAGTTTTTGCATGTTTTTACTCTCATACCCTCATAAATCTCCCGTATCCCTTTATTCATGGCACTTTCAGCTATGAGGGTAACCCTGATGGTAACTATGATGGTAACTCTTTACTCTCATAGTATATCGTCCTGAAGCAGGCATGTTGTTTAGTAGCTCCCCTGATGTGGAATATGTTGATAGCCTGTATTCATCGTGTTCATCCCTTACATTCATTTTATTAAAGCTCTTGATTGCATAGGGGCTCACAATAGTGAATCGATATGTTCACATCTGTGAATGGATATGTTCATTGCCGTGAACTTATCTGTTCACGGCTGTTAATCAATAACAAATGTCAAGCTTGAACAAGACAAACCTTAAGCTTGAACAAGACAAACCTTAGGCCTTGATACAATAAATCTTGGGTTGAAACAAAAGTAAAACCTTGGTTTATTGGCGGAATGTCACCCCTTCCACATGTTCACCTATAAAGAAGCGCGCCATGTCTCCGGTTTTGTACCATTTAGGTTTGCCGGGCATATCGTCATAAATAATCTTCCCGTTGATATTAAGGTTCTCAAATCGGATGTTCTTTACCTTTCGTTCTTCATTATATCCGCTAATGATAGATAGTTCGGCATTCTTTCCGTGATAGGTGATGTCCTTGAAGAAAACGTTCTCTATGCCCCTGCCCGGAGCTTTGCAGTATTTCTTGTTGAAGAAAATGCGTAGATTGACTAGCTGTCCTTGCCGGAAGTCTTCTATGCGGATGTTTTCAAAACGTACGTTTCGGATAAGGTTATTGTCTCCTGCATTGATGGCAAGGCAACCCTGGTAGTCTATCTGTTTTTCCGCCTGGTCCAAGATATCGATGTTGATGTAGTTCAGGTCTTCCATCACCTCGTTCTTCTCGATGTCTCCGTGCAGCCCGATAAAGATGGGATGAGCCACGTCCGCCCAAAGCGTGGAGTTCTGCATGGTGATGTTCTTGCAACCTCCCGCAAAGCCTTTGCGAGTGGCGTAAACGGTAGTGCAGTCGTCGGAAGTGCGGCAGAAGACAGCGTCAAACAGCACGTTGTTGCTGGCAAATACGTTCAGCCCGTCTCCCCAGCCGTATGAACTGATGACTTTTACATTGCGTATGGTCACACTGTCTGAACCTCCGGTGGGGCATTGGGTGGTAATCACTCCCTCTATTTCTACATTTTGGGAGTTGATGATGCTGATGCCTTCTCCACGACCTTCGGGATGTACTTTGCCCCGGCCGAAAATCTTTATGTCCTTTGCGTCTTTAGCCCGGATGCATCCTTTCACAATGGCTCCTCCTGCTATATAGACCGTCTTGCCCGAAGGGACGTTCAACGTATCGCCCGGCAATTCATGTATGCCCGGACCGAAATAAATCAGGTTACGATCCTTCTTCAATTTCTTGGGGTTGATGCCCGGCTTCAGCGGATTGTTCTTGTCTATGGGATTGGCGAAGAGGTGGAGGTTATGGAAGATGTCTCCATTTACTTCTACCGAAAGGTTACGGGGACGGTCCAGCTTGAAGGTAAGGGTATTGCCGTTGATTGCAGGCCTTATCCCGTAGGACAGGGGACGCACTTTACCGGTTTTGATTTCTCCTTTGCCGGACGTAACCGATACTTCCACTTCACCGCTGAAGTCGAAGTATGCCAGTGAAGCAAGCTCCACATGGTGCTTGGCTTCTTTCACTTCGTCCACTTTTACGGAGTAAGTATCTATTGTTTTCCATTCTTTACCCGTTTCTCTTACTTTTACGGTAAAGTCATTTTTTAGTTCCGCCCCTTGGGGTGCCGGATAGGTAATCAGTTGGCTTTGCGCGTAAGCGATGTGGGCTACTCCGAACAGAATGCCCGAAATGATTGACAGTTTCTTTAGCTTCATGGGTATATATATTTAATATTCTTATTGTAAAAATACGTTTTGCTGATGGAATTCACTTAATAATACGATGATATTTTGTGCCTGTCTATTGAGTATAATCCCATCTCCATTCGTATTCTTATGTAAAAACGAAGAATATGAAGAGTATAGGATTTTTTTTATGGGCATTGGTTTCTACCTCCTCTCTTTGGGCAAGCAATGCGAAGGAGCTGAAACTTGCTTCACCGGATGGAGCCCATGCTGTTTGCTTTAGACAACAACAGCGCTCTACGGAGACGAATGAAATTTATTATCGGGTGAACTACAAAGGGCTGCCTGTGCTCGAAGATTCACGTGCCGGGATAGATTTGGATAACCGCATCTGGGAAATGGCGTTGGGTATCCGCGATTTGAAGCAGCCGGCGTGCTGGATGGACAATCTGGAAGTAGATTCCGTGACCTATAACTCGGCGGATGCAAGCTGGAAACCGTTGTATGGTGAGCGAAGCACGATACGTGACGCCTATAATGCGGCTACGATGTATCTTTCCAAAAAAGATGGTTCCGCTTATCGGTTGAACATCGAGGTGCGCGCATACAATGAAGGCATTGCTTTCCGTTACTTTTTCCCGGAACATCCCAGAGCCGTTTTTCACAAGGTGGTTTCCGACTTGACGGAATATACATTCCCTGCCGGTGCGATGGCATGGACGGAGCAATGGGCGCAGGCTCGTTTTGAATATTTGCCTATTGATGAGATTAAGTATCCGGTGGAACGCGCGTTGACGGTTGAACTGCCGAATGGAGTATGGGCTGCGCTGGCCGATGCCGATGTGGACGATTGGTGCCTGACCAAGTTCCGCGCTTCGGAAGACAAGAAGAATACCCTGACTTCTGTGATGTACAGTCCCGTGGATATTGTTACCTATTATGCTACTCCTTGGAAAATCGTTATGGCGGCAGACAAACCCGGCGAACTGTTGGAACATAACGCCATTATAGAGAACCTGAATCCTCCTTGCGAAATAGCGGATGCGGCAGATTGGGTGAAACCCGGAAAGATTATGCGTGAGACCACCATCACCACCGAAGGGGCTATAGCCACGATTGATTTTTGCGCGGCGCATCATATCCCTTATATGCTTTTTGACTGGTTATGGTATCTTCCTTGTACTTCTCATGACGGCGACGCTACGAAAGTGGTGGATAAACTGGACATGCCGCGTGTCATTGCTTACGGCAAGCAGAAGGGAGTAGGAATTTGGGTGTATGTCAACCAGCATGCATTGATGAAGCAGGCAAGGGAGCTTTTCCCTTTATTGCGCCAGTGGGGCATTGTAGGAGTAAAATCCGGTTTTGTGCAATATGCCAGTCATCGTTGGGCGGCTTGGTTGCACGATTTGGTGCGCCTGGCGGCAGAAAATCATCTGATGATGAATATTCATGATGAGTTCCGTCCCTCAGGATTCAGCCGTACCTATCCGAATCTGTTGACACAGGAAGGTATTTGTGGAAATGAAGAGTTTCCTGATGCTACGCATAATGTTACATTGCCCTTTACCCGTATGATTAATGGTGCGGCGGATTATACTATCTGCTATTTTGATAAGCGGTTGAAAACGACGCATGCTCACCAGTTGGCGGCGTCGCTTGTTTTCTATAGTCCTTTGCAAACTCTTTTCTGGTATGATAAACCCTCTTTTTATCATGGTGAACCGGAGATAGAGTGGTTTGAGCATCTGCAAACGGAATTTGATGAATCGAAAGTATTGGATGGGGCACCCGGCAAAAACATAACGATGGCAAGGCGAAAAGGACAGGAATGGTTCTTGGGGCTGATGACTAATAATGGGGGCTCTGAAGAGGAAATTTCTCTCTCTTTTTTGGATGAGAAGAGTCTGTATCTTGCCTGCATATATACAGACGGAGGGGAGGAAGTGAAGACGCGTACACAGGTGCGGTGTAGCTACCGGCTGGTAGATGCAGGCATGACGATGAAATTCAAATTGAAACCCTCTGGCGGGGCGGCGATTCGTTTGGTACCGGCAGAGAAAGAGGATATCAAGAAGTATCGGAAATATAAAGGAAAAATATTGTAGCGGTAATAGGTGTAATTCTCTCTTTGAACGTATTAGGTAGTGAATTAGTCGAATTAAGGTTGGCATTTTAAGGTAAAAGATGTTTTTCGGGATATTTATTAAGAATTTGCAGTTATGATGGGAAGATATTTTTGGACGATGGTTTGGGCGTTCGGTTTTTTACAATTACAAAGTGTATTCGGTCAGTATGTAAACCCAATCCTGCATGTTGATTATTCCGATCCTGATGTTTGTGCTGTTGGCGACGATTTCTATATGACGGCATCCAGTTTCGGTTGTACCCCGGGATTGCCTATCCTTCACTCTAAGGATTTGGTGAACTGGAAGATAGTGAATTATGCTTTGAAAACAATCGAGCCTCGTGAATTCTACGATAAACCTCAGCATGGGAAAGGGGTTTGGGCTCCTTCCATCCGTTTCCATAAAGGTGAATACTATATTTATTGGGGAGATCCTGATTTCGGTATCTTCATGGTAAAGACCGGGAACCCGCTGGGTGAATGGGGCAAACCGATACTTGTGAAAGCGGGAAAGGGCATGATAGACCCTACTCCTCTATGGGATGAAGACGGCAAAGTGTACTTGGCGCACGCCTGGGCGGGAAGTCGTGCGGGGTTCAACAGTGTGATTAACGTATGTGAGATGAATGCGGAAGGTACCCGGGTAATCAGTGAACCGGTGTTGGTATTTGACGGTAACGATGGCATCAATCATACGGTGGAGGGACCTAAGTTTTACAAACGCAATGGATACTATTATATACTGGCTCCGGCGGGTGGCGTAGCCACCGGTTGGCAACTGGCGCTTCGCTCAAAGAATGTCTACGGTCCTTATCAGTGGAAAATTGTGATGGCGCAAGGAGGTACGGACATCAACGGCCCTCATCAGGGAGCCTGGGTAGATACGAATACCGGGGAATCTTGGTTTTTGCATTTTCAGGATAAGGCGATGTATGGCAGGGTCATTCATCTCAATCCGATGAAATGGGTGGACGACTGGCCTGTAATCGGTGAAGATAAAGACGGTGATGGTTGCGGTGAACCGGTGAAGCGATATAGAATGCCGGATGTGGGTAGGACATATCCGCCGGAGAAGACGATGGAAAGTGATGAGTTCAACTCACGCAAGATGGGATTGCAATGGGAATGGCACGCTAATTATCAAGATACTTTCGGCTTTACTTCCGGTTTGGGATATATGCGTATTTATGGTTATATGCTGTCCGAAGACTTCAGGAACTTCTGGGAAGTCCCTAATCTGTTCTTGCAAAAGTTTCCGGCGGAAGAGTTTGCGGCTACCGCCAAACTGAAAGTGGTGGCTAAGGCGGACGGACAGCAATCAGGGCTTATTGTGATGGGATGGGACTATTGCTACATAGGAGTTGAGAAAGAAGGAGAACAGTTTGTCTTGAAACAAGTTGTCTGTAAGGATGCCGAGCAAGGAAATAAGGAAATCCCTGTGCGGCTGGCCGAATTGCCTTTGAGTAGAAAGTTTGAGGCGGGATTGTTTCCTAATTATGAGCGGGATATATATTTGAGGGTGCAAGTAGGCAAAAATGGCGTTTGCCATTTCTATTATAGTTTGGATGGAAAGGAATATAAGATGGTTGGCGAACCTTTCATTGCCCGTCAGGGGAAGTGGATTGGCGCCAAGGTGGGTTTATTCAGTACCACACCTTTCGGTAAAGACAGGGGGTGGGTGGATGCCGACTGGTTTCATGTAGAAAAATAAAAGAATAAATATATGAAGACAAAAGGTTTATTGGCAGGCTTGGGTTTGTGTTTGCTTGCCTCATGTTCGGCTCCTCAAGGAGGATTGAATGCAGATAAGGAGCTTGATTATTGTAACTGGCAAGTGCATCGTACGTTGGAGCGCATGCAAGAGGGAGGGCGTCAGATAGATTACACCATGATGCCTCGTAATATCTTGGACGGTCAGTACAACTGGAACTATCGTAAAGCTGTAAAAGATGAATGGTGTAGTGGCTTTTGGCCGGGAATCTTATGGTATGATTATGAGTATACGGGTGATGGAAAGATAAAGGAGGAAGCGGATAAGTTTACTTCTTCATTGAAATTCTTGTCAGAAACTCCTGCTTTCGATCATGATTTAGGCTTTCTGGTGTTTTGCAGTTATGGGAATGCTTATCGCTTGACGCATAATCCGGAATACAAGCAGGTCATTCTGAATGCGGCTGATACTTTGGCTACCCTGTTCAATCCTCGTGTGGGTACCATCCTCTCATGGCCGCGTAATGTAGGGATGTTTGGCGGGCACAATACGATAATGGATAATCTGATTAACTTGGAGATGTTATTTTGGGCAGCCAAGAATGGCGGGAATCCTTATCTGGCAGATATCGCTGTCTCTCATGCGGACAAGACTATGAAATATCAGTTCCGTCCGGATTATACTTCATATCATGTGGCGGTTTATGATACATTGACGGGAGACTTTATCCGTGGTTGTACGCATCAGGGTTATGCGGACAGCACGATGTGGGCTCGCGGGCAGGCTTGGGGTATTTATGGATATACCACGGTTTATCGGGAAACGAAGGATGCGCGTTATCTGGATTTTGTGCAGAAAATAACGGATGTATATCTGAAGAACCTTCCTGAGGATTATGTTCCCTATTGGGACTTTGATGACCCGTCTATTCCTGACGCGCCGCGTGATGCTTCCGCTGCTGCGGTAGTAGCGTCTGCTTTGTTGGAGTTATCCACTTATCTGCCTGGCGGGAAGGCAGTGGAATACAAGGATGCTGCTCTGAAAATGTTGGGCACTCTTAGTTCCGGTAAGTATCAAAGTGGGGAATCTAAACCATCTTTCTTGCTTCACTCTACGGGACACTGGCCTGCAAAGTCGGAAATTGACGCTTCTATAATCTATGCGGATTATTATTATATAGAGGCCTTGTTAAGATTGAAACGGTTGAACGAAAATAAAAATGTAGTCGATTTATAATTCTTTTCTAGTTAAGCACGCGCATCAGTTTTGATGCGCGTGTCCTTTCCATATATTCATAATCTTTCTCCGTATGGTCAGTATATTCAGCAAGGATACTGCAAGAAACAGTATGCAGCCCATCGTTATGCAAGGCAGTAATGAGCCAGTCTCCAGTTGGGGGAACAGGGCGCGAATTACTTCAGTGTAATAGACGCGAATCCATGTCACTCCGCATACGGATAGCAACAGGACTACTAGATTTAGGCTTACAGTGAGAATGTTATAAGGGAGTGCTACCCGGTTGGGGCTGTATCCTATCAATAGCAGGTTTTCCAGTTTTACCGTATTCTTTTGGAGTAACAGGAAAATGCTGAGCATCAGGATGTAGAAGGACAGGATACTGATGAACAAGCCTACACCCATGACGATGCCGGTGATGAGACGCAGGAAGTAGGTGGTTTTGCCTGCATCCAGGTTGTCACCTTCCGTTTCGTAATTCTTTTCCTGGAAGTATTGGGCGATAGCGGCATCTGTGGGGTTCTTCACTTCTATGATGAGGCGTGAAGGTTGCGCTTCTTTCTCAGGGGCAAAAGCTTTGTTTGCCCAGTCCATGAACGATTGGGGGACAAGAATTGTATTCAGCCGGTTGGAAAATCCTACGATATTGCCTTTATATTGCTCTGCACGTCCGTTGCCACGCATCATGATATCCATTTGTATCAGGCTCATCAAGCCTTCCGACAGTTTGGGGAGACTACGGCTTTGGGCGAAACCGAAGTTGTAGAGGTTCAGATAATTGCGGGGAATAATGATAGGGATGACTTTTGAGCCTTCATCAAAATGCCATTTATCCAGATTGACATCTACGTATTCATCGGGCACGGATTCAAAGAACATTTCCGTGGAGAGGTGGATACCTGCTTCTTGCATGCCCAGTCCGGCGGATACTTTGAAAAGGGAAGGGGTGAATGCCCCTACGTTGCGGGTAAAGGATTGTTCTTTCAGCTCTTTAATTTCATCCTTGGAGAAGGTATTGCTTTTTCCTGCAAAGCTGCCAAGGGTACTGATTTTCTTGGTAGCAATGATGTAGTCCTTCTTCATGAAGCTGTCACCTTGCGTGAAGATAGGCAGGACGTCCTGGTAGAATTGTACACTAAGCAGCACAATCATCATACCGAAAAGATTGGCGAGAAAAAAGCCGGACAGCTGACCGAAGCTGATATGCTGACGGAGAAGTTTCCAAACGAGTTTGTTCATTGTACAGTAGTTTTAATGAAGAATTAAGAATGAAGAATGAAGAATGAAGAATTACCTTGCGGCATGTTTGCATAGCGCAGCCAAATTCTTCATTCTTCATTCTTCATTATAATTGTAATACCTTATCATAATTCAACTCCAGATGTTTCCCAATAGAAGTTACAATAATTCCTGCCCCCTGCTTCCCGGCTTCTTCCACAAGCAATCTGCTCATAATCCCACTGTTCCTATCATCCAGATGGCTGATGGGTTCATCCAGGAAAATGAAATCGAAAGGTTGGCAGAGACTGCGGATGAAGGCTACCCGCTGTTGCTGTCCGAAAGAGAGCTTACCTGCTTTTTCGTTTACCTTATCGGTGATGCCGAGAGTTTCAAAAAGGGTGAGTATTTCTTTCTTCTTTTTGTAGTTGGTGAGCCGGTTCTTCAGTTGTACGTTTTCGAGGGCTGTCAATTCGGGAAAGATGCGCAACTCCTGAAAAAGGATACTGAGTGAATGCTTGCGCATATCTACCCATTCGTTGACGGAAAGGGAGCGTATATTCCGTTCGTCGAAGTTGATGATGCCCTGATAGTCCTGCCGGTATCCGTAGATATAACTGCAAAGGGACGATTTACCTGTGCCTGAGGCGGCTTCAATCAAATAACGTTTCTCCTTGCTGAAAACCAAATCTTGATGCCATACGTCGGAAGTAACGGCATCACGGTCGGCAAACACTTGGGGTAGTGTTTGCCGTAGGTGAATGCTATTCATTAATCATTAAACATTTATCGTTGATTATATTCCCGCGAATTCCTTGATAAAGTCCACGATTTGTTTCAAGGCATTGACGTCTTTATCCTTTAGTTGCAGGGTGAGGTTGGACTTCGTGTCGTTGCCGGTTACATCCAGATAGGAAATCTTATCGACAAGAGCATAGTAAGTGGCATATTCCTTACCGCCATAACCCACCAACATTTTCACTACCGGCAGAGCGAGAATCGCTTCTACGTTGACAACAAAAGCAGAACGTTTTCCTTTGATGACGGAAGCATATCCTGTGTCTTGGGCAGACGGGTTAACCGGCTTGCAAATGTTCTTATACAGCAATTCGTCATTGGTGGCATACAACTGCTTGTCGCGTATGCCGAAGAAGATATTGATGGAAGGTGATTTATAAACATATTCATCTTCACCCAATTTTACGATATCTTCTCCACTACCTAAGTTCAGTTCACCCTTTTTGTCGTATAAAGCTTGCAAGGCATTGTTGTTCTTCACGCTGGCGTATGCCAGGAGAGTAGGAGTGTTATTACCCATTGTCACATTGACAAGCCCAATGGTGATATCGTTTTGGAAAGTATTGAATAAATCTTTCACTTCAGCGGCTTTTGAAATCGAGAAGTTATTGCGGAAAGTTTCGTTATCTTGCAACACCTTGTAGAATTCTTCACCGTTGATACCCATGCTGACCAGTGCCAACGTAGATTTTGGGAAATATTTCAAGAACGTGTTCTCGATGGGAAGCGTGCTTTTAGCTTGCTTTTCGAGCATCGCTTTCAGTTCTGCGTTTTCAGTAAAGTTCTCTGCATCCAGTGATATTTTTCCTTTTTCAAAAGACAAGTTTCCGATAAGAGTCAAGTCTTTCAGGGCAAAGTCTTTCGGCATGGTATAGTTTATCTGCTTGAAATATTCGCCAAAAGCGTTTGAAAGAGAAACAAGGAAATCGATATCGCCACTTTGTTTCTGCATCTTCAAGAATGCAGGTTTGCTGCTGATGCTGTTTGCTTCCGTCTGTTTCAGTAAAACGCTGATGTCCTTTTTGGTCTTTTCCAGTTGAGAGTTGCTATTGTAGCTTGCAATCAGCGCAACAGAGGGGGTAAAAGCTACCAAAACGTCATTCTCTACTTTTACGAAGCTGTAGTCGTCGGCTTCTTCTATCGTAGTGCATACTTTTTCCTTCTCCATTGCCTTGAGGAAGGCGCGAAGGTCGTCTTCATTGGTTACTTTGAGTACTCCTGTGGCAGTAGAGTTAAACGAAGGAGAGCTAAATAGGTAGATGGGTGTGTTGATGTCTACTCCCGACTTTGAAGGGTCTTTCATTATCGCTTCCAGCTGTTGGTAGGTGTCGGCTTTCATGCCGCTTTTCAACGCGTCGGTCAATTTTGTCAGTGCTTCTTTGTTCTCTTTGTCTTTCACTCCGGCTTTTTCTGCCAACGCTTTCACGTTGATGGCTACTACCGAAGCGTCGGCCGGGATAACGTTGGTGTACTCCGCTTTCTTGGAACAAGCGCTTACAAAAACAATCAGCACTGCCAGTACCGAGAGTTGGGATAATAAACTCTTTTTCATATCTTTATTATTTTAATGTGTATTATTGATTTTGCAGGTTTAAGATGTGGCATGCCACAAGGGCGGCTGTTTCGGTTCGCAACCGGGAGCGTCCCAGGCTGATGGGGACAAAACCGTTTTCAATGGCTTTCTTCACCTCTTCTTCGCTGAAGTCGCCTTCGGGACCGATGAGCACAAGGGCGTCTTCACCCGGACGCAAAACATCTTTCAGCAGTGGCTTTTCTCCTTCGTAACAGTGGGCTATGAACTTCTGGCCACTGAATGGTTGCGTGATGAACTTGTTGAAATCCGTCATTTCATTCAGTTTGGGCAGACGTGCCTTGAGCGATTGCTTGATGGCGGATACCAGTATCTTGGCAATGCGTTCTGTCTTGATGACTTTACGCTCGGAGAAGCGGCAATTCAGGAAAGTCAGTTCGTCGAAGCCTATTTCGGTAGCTTTCTCGGCAAACCATTCCGTGCGGTCCATATTCTTAGTGGGCGCCATGGCTATGTGCAAGTGTCCGCTCCACAAGGTTTCTTGGGGAATAGTCTCCAGGATATTGACAAGGCAACGTTTGTTGGTGGCGGTACTGATTTCGGCACGGTAGAAGTTTCCTTTGCCGTCGGTAAGCGTCACTTCGTCACCGGCTTGCAGCCGCAGTACGCGGACGGCATGGGCGGCTTCTTCGTCGGGCAACTCTGCATGGATTTGTATATCGGGAGTGTAGAATACGTGCATTTTTTGAGTTCTTTATTTCTGTTGATTGATTAAGTCCCTTAATTGGGCGGCTCGTTCATAATCTTCTTCATTTATGGCCTTTTGAAGGGCTGCTTTTAGCTTTTCCAGCCTATCTTCTTGTGAAGATTCATCCGTATCCGCGTCTTGGCCATCGGGCACGGCATTTTCTTCTGTTTTTACACGCTCGGATTCCAGGATATCCTCATAGATGAGGATAGGGGCGTCCATGCGCAAGGCAAGTGCCACTGCATCACTGGTGCGGGCGTCTACACGGAGAATTGTTTCTTCCGCTTTCAGGTAGAGGTAGGAATAGAAAACTCCGTTGTCTACCTTATATATAAGTATACGCATCAGTTTCACTCCCAGCACTTCGAGTACGGAAGCAAACAAATTGTGTGTTAATGGGCGCGGAGGGACAATTCCTTTCATCTCGATAATCATTGCCTGTGCTTCGGAGGCGCCGATGATGACGGGCAGCTTACGTGAGCCGTCCACTTCGCCCAGAACCATGGCGTAAGCGCCTGCTTGCGCCTGGCTGTTGGAAATGTTCAGTACTTGTAGTTCAATCTTCTTTTTGTTCATTTATTCTTAATCTCCTTTTTCCTATCTTATGCTGTCTCTTCCGGATGATGTTTGTACCTGAATATGAGGGCAAACAAGATGCCGACCACTAAAGCGTATGCGGCAAAAATGTACCATACACTACTCCAGTCGCCCACTGTGTAGAGACTGCCTTCAAACTCAACGGAATGGGTGAAATGACTTACCACAGCCTGGGCGCAAAGTGTGCCCACCGTGGCTCCAATGCCGTTTGTCATGATGACAAACAAGCCTTGCGCGCTGGAGCGGATTCCCTTGTCCGTTTCTCTATCAACAAACAAGGAGCCGGATATGTTGAAGAAATCGAATGCGACACCATATACTATCATGGAAAGGACGAACATCCATACGCCGCTACCGGGGTTACCAGCGCCGAACAGGCCGAAACGCAACACCCATGCCAGCATGGCAATCAGCATGACGTATTTGATGCCGAACCGTTTCAGGAAGAATGGTATCAACAGAATACAAAGAGTCTCGGATACTTGCGACAATGAAATCAGAATGTTGGCATGCTGCACGCCGAATGTGTTGGCGTACTCGGGAATGCTTCCGAAACTACTGATATATGGATTGGCAAACCCGTTGGTAATCTGCAAGGAAACTCCCAGCAGCATGGAGAAGATAAAGAAAATAGCCATCTTTTTCTGTTTGAACAGTGTGAAAGCACGCAGCCCCAAGGCTTCGACCAGTGATTTCGCCTTGTCGCCCTTGCTCACCGGACAGTCGGGGAGGGTCAGTGCGTATATGCCATAGACTATGCCAATGAGCGCGCAGGCAAAGAACTGGCCATAGTTGTTTTGCAATCCCAGCAAGTCTACTACCCACATGGAACAGATGAAACCGATGGTTCCGAAAATACGGATAGGCGGGAAAGTCTTGATGGTATCCAGTCCGGCCTTGTCTAAGGCGGTGTATGCTACGGAATTGGACAAAGCTAATGTAGGCATATAAAAAGCAACGCTCAATGAGTAAAAGGAGAAGAGGGTTCCAAAGTCTACATCGGCGCCTTTTGTCATCCCGTAGTATCCGGCAATAGCCATGAATAATGCAGCAGTGAAGTGGCTGAAACTTAATAACTTCTGGGCCGGTATCCATCGGTCGGCAATGATGCCGAGTATGGCGGGCATGAACAAGGAAACGATACCCTGCATGGCGTAGAACATACCGATATGTCCGGCAAGGCCGACATTCACCAAATAGCTACCCATAGACGTGAGATACGCTCCCCACACTGCAAATTGCAGGAAGTTCATAATGATTAAACGAACTTTTATGCTCATAATGTTTTTCTTTATGTTAGACAATGATGCCGGATATAATATTAGATATAATCTGTTTCAATCCGCGTAATCTAATGTGAAATCTTGCAAATGTAGGTATTTTATCGGAAAGGGGGAAAGGAGAAGAGTGAAAAAAGCGTTTGCGAGGGTATATAAAAAAAGAAGGCTATCTATCCCAGACAGCCAATCTTTATTAACCTTAAATCTAATACCATGAAAAACACAGTGCAAATATAAGGGGTTTTATGTTATAGAACATAATGTTTTGGCGATTATCTGCTTTTTGTTAACCATTTTTAGCTATATGGTAGCCTATTGCAAGCAAATGGGATGGCGGGGGAACTACAAAAAAAAGAATTTCAGACTACTTTTAACCTGGCCCATATCCGCTCCATACCCTGTCCGTACCCTGTCCGTACCAAGCCCAATGCTATAGACACGGAGCAAGTACGGTTTTGGTATGGTTCGGAACATGATAAAAAGGAAAAATAGGATAAAAATGCAAATACTTCCTTTTTTATTTCAGGAAATAAGGAGGGTTTTATTCTACATACAATACGAGACCTTTCAGATATTCACCTTCGGGATGATAGATGCTCACCGGATGGTCGGCAGGCTGTGTCAACTGATGCAAGATGCGGACACTGCGTCCTGACATGGCGGCTGCTGTGAACACGGCCGTGCGGAAATTCTCTTTGCTGACAGCTTGCGAGCAGGAGAAAGTGAAGAGGATGCCACCCGGTTTGATTTTCTCGAAGGCCTTGACGTTAAGTTTACGGTAGCCTTGCAATGCATTTCGCAATGCATCCCGATGCTTGGCAAAGGCGGGTGGGTCTAGCACGATAAGGTCGTACTGGTCGCCCATACGGTCCAGATACTTGAAAGCGTCTTCCGCGTAGGCGGCATGGCGGCCATCACCGGGGAAGTTCAGCTCGATATTCTTGTTTGTCAGGTCGATGGCCTTGGCGGAACTGTCTACGGAGTGTACCAGCTTGGCATCGCCGCGCATTGCATAAACGGAGAAACCTCCGGTATAACAAAACATATTCAGCACACTGCGGCCTTTGGCATAGCGTTCCAGCAGGGAGCGATTTTCGCGTTGGTCTACAAAGAAACCGGTCTTTTGGCCTTTCAGCCAGTCGATATGGAACTTCAAGCCATATTCCATGGCGATATTATCAGCGCTTCCACCCTTCAGGAAACCATTCTCTGGATAGAGGTCGGCTTTGAAAGGGAGGGTTGTTTCGGATTTATAGTAGATGTTATCGATTTTGTTGCCCATCACCTCGCTAAGTGCTTCGGCAATAGCCATACGGTCGAGGTGCATACCGGCGGAATGTGCTTGCATCACGGCTGTACGGGCATAGATGTCGATGACAAGTCCCGGCAGGTTGTCGCCTTCGCCGTGTACCAGGCGGTAGGTGTTATTCGTCGGGTTTTCGGCAATGCCGATACTGCGGCGCATTTCGTAGGCAATCTGTAATTTACGTCTCCAAAAGTCGGCATCAATCGCCTCTTCCTGATTGAAACTAAGTACGCGGACGGCGATACTGCCAATCTGAAAGTGCCCTTTGGCTATAAACTCTTTCTTGGAAGTATAGATTTCAACTACTTCTCCTTCTTCGGGTTCTCCGTCGAAGTGCGCGATAGCACCTGAAAATACCCAGGGATGGAAACGTTTCAATGATTCTTCTTTGCCGGATTTGAGATATACTTTATACATGGCTATATATTATCATTTTTCTGTTACTGTGACTTCTTCTTTCTCCACCTCCGGAGCCAGTTCAAAATCTCCGGTACGTTTCAGCTCTTGCAAACGGTTGTATATGTTGATACAAGCCCAGGCGTCAGTTGCCGCATATTGCTGTTGGGGTTGCGTCAGCACTTCCGCTTCCCAGTTGGAGAGACGCTGGCTCTTGGAAATCTTTTCTGCAAAAAGGATGGCATATATCTTTTGCAGGCTTTTATCTTGGATGCCGAAAGTGCGGACATATTCTTGCAGTTCTATGCAGGAACGTTGTTCAAAAGGAGCCCGTTTGTGCAGCATCATGAAATCATCGCGCAGGGATAATCCGACCTTCGTTACATTGGGATTCTCAAGCAACATGATGATAGGCAAAGTCAATCCCGTCAGGTTCAGGCGAAAGAGGAAACAATGCTCTTCCGATGAAATCTGCAACAGGGCAACCTTGTGGGACTGTCCTTTGGTGAACGAGGGGCGTGTCTCGCTGTCGATTCCCAGCAAAGGGCAAGTCTTTAGGTAAGCCACAGCTCTTTCTGCTTCCTGCGGGGTCTGCACGACATGGATTTGTCCCGGAAAGACGGCTTTGGGCATATCTTTCAGTTCTTCTTTATCTATACTTCTTTTGATGACCATAATTTAATGTTTAATGATGATGGTGATGACCGTGTTCGTGACAATGACAATCATCATCGTGACAGTGACAATCATCATCATGACAGTGACAATCATCATCATGACAATCGCAATCATCATCGTGACAATCGCAACCTTTTTCGGAGCAAAATTCATCTTCTGAATTTCCGAATTCTCCTTGCTCTTCTTCGTCATCCGGTTGGTTGTACTTCACATCGTGCAAGGCTCGCAACGTGTTCACCAGTTTCTGCCCCCAATATAAGGCGAAATTCTCCTGGCAAGTGGCGAGGGAATCATTCATCGTTTCGTTCAGTCCCAATTGGAATACAAAAATAAAATCTTTAATGTCCTGATAGATATCTGCCAGGTCTTCCGATATGTTTTTCTTAATGGGCTGATCGCTGTATTTCATATCCGATACGAAGACATCCAGATAATCGTCTTTATCTGCCAGGAGACCGGCAAGATTCATGCGGAGTATTTCGTAGGTTTCTTCGGTGACGTAGCTTTCAGGGACTTCGTCGCCGATGATTTCGCACTTGGGCAGCATGGCTGCTTTGAGGTAAAGCAATGGAAGTATTTTTAAAGATGTATCGACGAAAGTGGTGCGTTTCATTGCTTCTGCCTGTTCCAGGAACTTGCAGAACTCGGCGGCAACGGTTACGAACTCTACCACATTACGGTCGAATATCACTTGGCTTTCTTTTTTCATATCTTCTTGATTTGGAACGCAAAGGTACGAAAAAGGTTTGAAAGCATTACTGCATACGCTTTTTTTTGTTACTTTTGCGACATTATACGGATATTAGTAGAATAGGATTTATGGCAAAGAAAAATACAATTAAAGATACGGAGCGACCGTTGTCTTTCTTCGGAAAGACGGTTGCTGTTTTCAAGAGCGAAACGGTTCATTTTATAATCGGTTTGATACTGGTTATTTTCTCGGTTTACTTGTTACTGGCTTTTTCGTCGTTCTTCTTTACGGGGGCGGCAGACCAGAGTATTATAGACTCGGGCAATGCGCAGGAACTGATTTCAACGAATAATGGCGTGAAGAACTATGCCGGTTCGCGTGGCGCGCAGTTGGCCAGCTATCTGATAAACGATTGTTTCGGGGTCTCTTCCTTCTTTATCCTGGTATTTCTGGCTGTAGCGGGCTTGAAGTTGATGCGGGTACGTGTGGTGAGGCTGTGGAAATGGTTCATCGGATGCTCCTTGCTGCTGGTATGGTTCTCGGTTTTCTTTGGTTTCGTATTCGTAGACCAGTATAAAGACTCGTTCCTCTACCTGGGTGGTATGCACGGTTATAATGTCAGCAATTGGTTGGTGTCGCAGGTCGGTGTACCGGGTGTGTGGATGATATTACTCATTACGGCTATCTTTTTCCTTATTTATCTGAGTACTCGCACCATTATCTGGTTGCGTAAGCTGTTTATGCTCGGCTTCCTGAAGAAAAAAGAAAAGAAAGAAATAGAAGAAGGAGAGACCCCGGAAGAGTTTACGGACTCTTGGACTGCGAAAGGCAAGAAAGCCCCGGTTGTTGCAGAAACTCCGGAAGTTGAAAAGGAAGAAGTTGATATTGAAGAGGAAGAGGAGGAAATGGAAACTCCGAATGAAATAACGCTTGACTTGGGCGGCTTGTCCAATACTAAAGCTGAGATTGCCAAGCCGGACGATGAAGTTCCTATGACGATTGAAACACCTTCACCGGAGCTGATACCTCCCGTACAATCGCACCCGGAAGTGAATGAACCGACATTTGAGGTAGAAACTACTGAAGAAGAAGAATACCAAGGCTCTGAAAAGGAACCTTATAATCCTCGTTTGGATTTGGAAAACTATCATTTTCCCACCGTCGACTTGATGAAGCATTACGACAATGCCGAGCCGACGATTGATATGGCTGAACAAAATGCCAATAAGGATAAGATTGTCAATACGTTACGCAGCTTCGGCATTGAAATAAGTACTATCAAGGCTACGGTAGGTCCTACTGTCACGCTTTATGAAATAACACCGGAGCAAGGGGTACGTATTTCTAAAATCCGTGGTTTGGAAGATGATATTGCTCTTAGCCTTTCCGCGCTGGGCATACGTATCATAGCTCCGATACCCGGGAAAGGAACGATTGGTATCGAAGTTCCTAATTCCAACCCGAAGATTGTATCGGGACAAAGCATCATCGGTAGCAAGAAGTTTCAGGAATCGACCTACGATTTGCCCATTGCATTGGGTAAGACTATTACCAACGAGGTGTTTATGGTGGACTTGTGCAAAATGCCGCATGTACTTGTTGCCGGTGCCACGGGACAAGGTAAGTCTGTCGGTTTGAATGCTATTATCACCTCCTTATTATATAAGAAACATCCGGCGGAACTGAAATTTGTGCTGGTAGACCCGAAGAAAGTAGAGTTCAGCATCTATTCGGTCATAGAACACCACTTCCTGGCTAAGCTGCCTGACGGTGAAGATGCCATTATTACAGACGTAACCAAGGTTGTGCAAACCCTGAACTCCATCTGTGTGGAAATGGATGCCCGTTACGACTTGTTGAAGGCCGCCCATGTGCGTAATATCAAGGAGTATAACGAGAAATTTATAAACCGACAACTGAACCCTGAGAAAGGACATCGGTTTATGCCGTATATAGTAGTTGTAATCGATGAGTTCGGTGACCTGATTATGACGGCGGGAAAGGATGTGGAATTGCCGATTGCCCGTATCGCGCAGTTGGCACGTGCGGTGGGTATCCACATGATTATCGCTACACAGCGTCCGACAACGAATATTATTACAGGTACGATTAAGGCGAACTTCCCGGCACGTATCGCTTTCCGTGTATCGGCTATGGTAGACTCACGTACCATTCTCGACCGTCCGGGAGCTAACCAATTGATTGGCCGTGGAGATATGTTGTTCTTGCAAGGTGCAGACCCTGTTCGTGTGCAGTGTGCGTTCATCGATACGCCCGAAGTGGCTGAGATTACAAAATATATTGCCCGCCAGCAAGGGTATCCCACAGCTTTCTATCTGCCCGAGTATGTGGATGAGAATGCAGGTGGCGATTTGGGCGATGTCGATATGGGAAGGCTTGACCCATTGTTTGAAGATGCGGCGCGGTTGATTGTGATTCATCAACAAGGTTCTACTTCGCTTATACAACGTAAGTTTGCCATTGGATATAATCGTGCGGGACGTATCATGGACCAGTTGGAGAAGGCGGGAATTGTAGGTCCTGCGCAAGGCAGCAAGGCGCGTGAAGTATTCTGCGTGGATGAGACTGATTTGGAAATGCGTCTGAACAATTTACAATAAATCAACGTTTGAAATTACATGAAAATCTATCGGTTTTTATTGGTTACGTGGGCATTTTGTCTTGCTTTACCGGCATTGGCGCAGCAGCCTGAAGCAAAGGCTTTGCTCGACCGTGTGGCGGATACGTTTCGTGAGGCGGGGGGAGTGAAGATTGCTTTCTCTGTTCGTGCGCCGGAGGGAAACTCTAAAGGTACGATTCGTCTGAAAGGTGATAAATTCCTTTTGGAGACGGAAGGAGTGACTACATGGTTCGACGGGCATACCCAGTGGAGTTATCTTTCTTCCAGCGACGAAGTTAATGTGTCGGAGCCTACCCCTGAAGAACTGCAAAGTATCAATCCATACGCATGGCTTTCCTTGTACAATAAGGACTATCACCTGAAACTCGGAAAAATCGGAGGTTCGCAAGATGATAAGGTTTATAAGATAGTAATGACAGCCACAAAGCGCAGTCAGGAGATGCAATGCCTTATATTATATGTAGAGAAGGATACGTTGCGCCCGTTGAAAGTCAGTATGGTGCAGCGGGGAAGCAAGGATGCGGTAGTGGTGTCCATCAATACATATCAGACCGGGCAGTCTTATCCTGACGACCTTTTTGTGTTTGATAAGAAGGCGTATCCCACAGCCGAAGTGATTGATTTAAGATGACTTAGAAGATAATTATAAACTAAATGAATATGGAAACAGAAAAAGTTAAATGCTTGATTATCGGTTCCGGTCCTGCCGGTTATACTGCTGCCATTTATGCGGCGCGTGCTAATCTCTCTCCGGTACTGTATGAAGGTATGCAGCCGGGTGGTCAGTTGACTACAACTACGGACATTGAAAACTTTCCCGGTTATCCGGAAGCAGTCAGTGGTACGCAAATGATGGAAGACTTGCGTAAGCAGGCCGAGCGTTTCGGTGCAGACTTGCGTTATGGAGTAGCAACGGCTTCTGATTTAAGTAAAAAGCCTTATACGGTGACTATTGATGAAGAAAAAGTGATTGAAGCGGAGACTGTCATCATCGCTACAGGTGCTACTGCGAAATATCTGGGCTTGGAAGATGAAAAGAAATATGCCGGTATGGGTGTGAGTGCTTGCGCCACTTGTGACGGTTTCTTCTATCGTAAGAAAGTAGTTGCAGTAGTAGGCGGTGGTGACACGGCTTGTGAAGAGGCTACTTACCTGGCCGGATTGGCAAGTAAAGTTTACCTGATTGTCCGTAAGCCATTCTTGCGCGCTTCCAAAATTATGCAGGAGCGTGTAATGAACAATGAGAAAATTGTTGTTCTGTTCGAACACAATGCTGTGGGGTTGTACGGAGAGAATGGTGTGGAAGGCGTACATTTGGTAAAGCGTATGGGAGAGTCTGATGAAGAACGCTATGATTTACCTGTCGACGGTTTCTTCCTGGCTATCGGTCATAAACCTAATTCGGATATCTTCAAGCCTTATGTCCATACGGATGAAGTGGGATATATCATCACCGAACCGGGTACCCCCCGTACAAATGTTCCGGGCGTATTTGCCGCAGGAGATGTTGCCGACCCTCATTACCGTCAGGCTATTACCGCAGCGGCAACGGGATGTATGGCTGCAATTGAAGCGGAAAGATACTTGCTGAATTAAGGGAAATGAAGAATGAAGAATGAAGAATTACCTTGCGGCATGCTTGCATAGCGCAGCCAAATTCTTCATTCTTCATTCTTCATTCTTCATTTCCCTCTCATCCTATCTTACTTATCTTCTTGAGTTTCTCTTCATCGATAATCTTGATTTTTCTTCCGTCGATAGTGATTAATCTTTCTGTTGCAAATTGCGAAAGAGTACGGATGGCATTGGAAGTTGTCATATTGGATAGATTGGCAAGGTCTTCGCGCGAAAGATAGATACTTAACGTAGAACCGTCTTCCTCCAAACCATAGCTCTCTTTAAGGAAAAGCAGCGATTCAGCCAGTCGTCCACGGATATGTTTCTGTGTAAGGTTGACGGTACGTTCGTCAGCTATTCCTAAATCTATGGACAGTTGTTTTATAAAAAACATTGCCAAATCATTGTTTTGCGATAACAAAGTCATAATTGCCGTCATAGGTATCAGACATACCAATGAAGGCTCGAAAGCACAGGCTGCGGTCACATAATCAGCCTTGGCAAAATAAGGACGATAACCAAAATATTCGGCAGGTTTAATCATGCGAATAATCTGGCTTCTTCCACCTACACCATCTTTGTAAATCTTGACTTTCCCGCTTAACAAGCACATCAGATTAGTTGGTGTTTCACCTTCACAATGGATGATTTCGTTTTTCTTGTAATTCTGGAGCGTAAAATGGTTAGCGAGAAACTCTCGCTGCTCATCATTCAGGGGTAACCATATATCAGGTATCAACTCCGGAACATTTATGTCTGATAAATTCATTTTTACCATAACTGCTGCAAAACTGTGTTGTAAAACACAAATGTATAAAGAAAAAATTAAATATAACGCAATTGTGGCAAAAAGATGCAAGAGGAGGAGGAAAAGGGGGAGATAAATGGGAATTTTGGGAAATGAAGAACTAAGAATGAAGAATTCTTCTTTTACCACAGAGGACACAGAGGTCACAGAGGTTTTAATTTTTTCGACGCGGATTGGGC
>NZ_CAUFUE010000045.1 GCF_959029255.1 uncultured Bacteroides sp.
TAAGAACTTAAGAACTTAAGAACTTAAGAACTTAAGAACTTAAGAACTTAAGAACTTAAAAACTTAAAAACTTAAAAACTTAAAAACTTAAAACATAGAGATATGAAGAAACACCTGTTTTATTTAAGTATGGCTCTCGTTATGACGCTTTTATCTGCGTGCGGTAACGGCAAAAAGGGTGTATTTACTCCGACTTCCAGCGGTCGTGCGTATGAAATATTAGTAGTGGTAGACCCGGGATTGTGGGAACGGCCTGCCGGTCGCGCCCTTTACGATGTGCTCGATACGGATGTTCCGGGATTGCCCCAGTCCGAACGCTCCTTCCGCATCATGTATACTTCACCGGCAAATTATGACTCAACGCTGAAATTGATTCGTAACATCATTATCGTAGAAGTGAATAGGGATCTTTATACGCAGCCGAAGTTTAAATATGCAAAGGATGTATACGCTGCTCCCCAGTCTATCCTGACTATCCAGGCACCGGACGAAGCTTCGTTCGAGAAGTTTGTGGAGGAGAACAAACAAGTCATCATCGACTTCTTCACTCATGCCGAAATGAACCGTCAGATTTCTGTCCTGAAGGATAAGCATAGCGACTATATTGCAACAAAGGTAAAGAGCATGTTCGACAGCGATGTTTGGGTACCCGGAGAACTGACCTCTACCAAGCAGGGTGAAAATTTCTTCTGGGCGGGTACCAATACAGCTACCGGTGACCAGAATTTCGTAATCTATTCATATCCTTATACGGACAAGGATACATTCACTAAAGAGTATTTCGTTCATAAACGTGACTCTGTGATGAAGGCGAATATTCCCGGCGCAAAAGAAGGCATGTATATGGAAACCGATTCTTTGATGACCGATGTACGTCCTATCTCCGTGCAGGGCGACTATGCGCTGGAAGCTCGCGGCTTGTGGCGTGTAAAAGGCGATTATATGGGTGGCCCGTACGTTTCGCATGTCCGTTTGGATAGACCTAACCAACGTATCATCGTATCTGAAATATTTGTGTATTCACCCGATAAGCTGAAACGTAACCTGGTGCGCCAGATGGAAGCTTCACTGTATACTTTGAAGTTGCCTAACAGCAAGCAGCAGGGAGCTGAAATACCATTGGGTGTGACGAAACAAGATTCTACTAAAACTACTAAATAAGAATGGAAGATAACAAAATAAGAGTCGGCATCACGCAGGGCGACATTAACGGAGTGGGGTATGAAGTCATTCTGAAGGCTTTTTCGGACCCTACCATGTTAGAGTTGTGTACGCCTATCATCTATGGTTCGCCTAAGGTTGCCGCTTATCACCGTAAGTCCCTTGATTTGCCTACGAACTTCAGTATTGTCAATTCGGCATCGGAAGCTGTCTGCAACCGCCTTAGCGTGGTGAACTGTACGGATGATGAAGTGAAGGTTGAGTTCTCTAAACCTGACCCTGAGGCGGGTAAAGCTGCCCTTGGCGCCCTTGAAAAGGCAATAGAGGAATATAAAGAGGGATTGATAGACGTGATTGTGACGGCTCCCATCAACAAGCATACCATTCAGTCGGACGAATTCTCTTTTCCCGGTCATACGGAGTATATCGAAGAGAAGTTGGGGGACGGCGAGAAGGCATTGATGATATTGATGAAAGACGATTTTCGTGTAGCGTTGGTGACAGGACACATTCCCGTAAGAGAGATTGCATCTACCATCACCAAGGAGCTGATACAGGAAAAGCTGACTATTTTTAATCATTCTTTGAAACAAGACTTCGGTATCGGGGCGCCGCGCATTGCGGTACTGTCTTTGAATCCACATGCAGGTGACGAAGGTCTGCTCGGTACGGAAGAACAGGAAATAATTAGTCCGGCTATTCAGGAAATGGCGGCTAAAGGCATGCTTTGTTATGGCCCTTATCCTGCCGACGGGTTTATGGGGTCAGGTAACTTTACCCATTTCGACGGTGTGCTGGCAATGTATCACGACCAGGGGTTGGCTCCGTTCAAGGCTTTGGCTATGGACGAAGGAGTAAACTACACCGCCGGACTTCCGGTAGTGCGTACTTCGCCTGCCCACGGTACGGCATACGACATTGCCGGAAAAGGTTTGGCATCCGAAGACTCTTTCCGCCAGGCCGTATATGTGGCTATCGACGTGTTCCGTAACCGTCAGCGTGAGAAAGTGGCGCATGCCAATCCGTTGCGGAAACAGTATTACGAGAAGCGTGATGACAGTGATAAACTGAAACTCGATAGTGTAGAAGAAGATTTGTAGTATGACGAAAGCGGAAATACAACAAGTAAAATTACGTTTTGGTATCATTGGTAACAATGAGACACTGATGCGTGCCATCGACATTGCCATTCAGGTAGCTCCTACCGACTTATCGGTGTTGATTACCGGAGAAAGCGGTGTGGGTAAGGAAAGTTTTCCGCAGATTATCCACCAATTCAGCCGGAGAAAGCACGGGCAATATATAGCTGTCAATTGTGGTGCCATCCCCGAAGGTACGATTGACTCGGAACTCTTCGGGCATGAGAAAGGTGCATTTACCGGTGCCATCGGCGAGCGAAAGGGCTACTTCGGCGAAGCCAATGGCGGTACTATCTTTCTGGATGAAGTAGGGGAGTTGCCCTTGCCCACCCAGGCGCGTTTGCTTCGTGTCCTTGAGTCGGGAGAATTCATTAAGGTAGGCTCCTCCAAAGTGGAGAAAACAGATGTGCGCATAGTTGCCGCTACCAACGTAAACCTGACGCAAGCCATTGCTGATGGTCGTTTCCGCGAAGATTTGTATTATCGCTTGAACACGGTTCCCATCCAGGTGCCGCCCTTGCGTGAGCGTGGAGAAGATGTCGTGTTGCTGTTCCGTAAATTTGCTTCCGACTTTGCCGAGAAGTACCGTATGCCTGCCATTCAACTTACAGAGGATGCCAAGCAGATGCTGTTGGCATACGCTTGGCCCGGAAATGTGCGCCAGTTAAAGAATATCACGGAGCAGATTTCCATTATTGAAACGAATCGTGAAATCAACGCTTCCATTCTGAAAGGTTATCTGCCTGTCCAGAATAATGTGCAACGTCTTCCTGCTTTGCTTGGCATGAAGGAAAACAAAGGTTTCGAGAGCGAGCGGGAGATACTTTATCAGGTATTGTTCGACATGAGGCATGATGTCACGGAGTTGAAAAAGCTGGTGCACGAGATTATGCAGGAACGCGGTTCTGTGGGAACTCCTGCGGTTGCTCCCACCACTTTCCTCACTCCGGCACCCCCTGTGGTAGCTTCGGTTCCGGCTGTGGTGCCCACTATCATTCATCCGTCGGTGAAGTCGGCTCCCGAAGTGGACGATGATATCCAGGATACGGAGGAATATGTAGAAGAATCACTTTCCTTGGATGAGGTGGAAAAAGAAATGATACGCAAAGCACTTGAAAAACATCACGGAAAGCGCAAAAGTGCCGCAAAGGATTTGAATATCTCTGAGCGCACACTATACAGAAAGATAAAAGAATATGGATTGGATTAAGAAAATAGCACTGGCTGCCTCTTTGGTGAGCCTGGTGTTTGTGGTATATTCCTGCCGCATCTCTATGGGACTCTCCCCGATAAGTTCTATTGATTACAGTAAGGTGAAGACCATTTCCATCGCTGAGTTTCCCAATCGTGCGGAGTATGTTTATGTTCCCATGGCTACTGAGTTCAACCAGAAGTTGAAGGATATGTTTATCCAGCAGACTCGCCTGCAACTGGTAAACTCCAACGGCGACCTGGAGATAGATGGTGAAATAACCGGTTACAATCAATATAATGAAGCGGTTGCCGCCGATGGATACTCTTCCAAGGTGAAGGTCACCATGACTGTTAACGTGCGCTTTGTGAACAATACTAACCACGAAGAAGACTTTGAACAGCAGTTCTCGGCCTTCCAGACATACGATTCGTCACTGTTGCTGACCGATGTGCAGGACGACTTGATAAGCAAAATGATTAAGGATATCACCGAACAGATATTTAACGCAACCGTAGCTAACTGGTAATCGAAGAAAATGACTTCTGTAAACCTGCAACAATGGATATCGCATCCTGAAACGTTGAATAGGGACACTTTGTACGAACTTCGTACTTTGGTGGCCCGTTATCCTTATTTTCAATCAGCCAGGCTGTTGTTTCTCAAGAACCTGTATTTGTTGCACGATATCAACTTCGGTGCGGAGTTGCGAAAGGCGGTGCTGTATGTAGCCGACCGACGTGTGCTGTTTTATCTCATAGAGGGCGACCGGTATACCCTGAAATCCAAGAAATCTCCTTTGCTCTCTTCCAAAGTTTTGGAGGAAGAGCCGAGTGTAGACCGCACGCTTTCTTTGATTGACGCCTTTCTGGCCACTGTTCCGGAAGAACATTCACAGTCCATGGAACTGGATTATGCGATGGACTATACCTCTTTCCTGATGCAGGATGGCGGACAGGACGGAGAAACGGTAGCGGAAACAGATGTTCCTAAATTGAGGGGACATGAGTTGATAGACGGCTTTATCCGTAAAAGTGCGAACACGGAAATGACCGTTTTTGAGAAACCTGCATCTCATGAATCGGAGGAAAGCAAGAACCTATCCGATGAGGACAAGCCGCTTCCGGCAGAACCTGTAGAAGGTGAAACCGCGTCGGAAAATACCGAAGAAAGTAGTATGGACGATAGCTGTTTTACCGAAACTTTGGCTAAAATCTACGTTAAACAGCGCAGATATGATAAGGCACTTGAAATAATTAAAAAATTAAGTTTGAATTATCCAAAAAAAAATGCTTACTTTGCAGACCAAATCAGATTTTTAGAGAAATTGATTATTAACGCTAAATCAAAATAACAAAATGTACTTCTTATTAATTATTTTAATGGTGATTGCATCCCTGTTGATGTGTTTCATTGTGTTGATTCAGAATTCCAAAGGAGGCGGTTTGTCTTCGGGTTTCTCTTCATCCAATCAAATCATGGGTGTGCGCAAGACTACTGACTTTCTGGAAAAAGCTACATGGGGTTTCGCTGCATTTATGGTAGTGATGAGCATCGCTTCTGCTTATGTGGTTCCAAGTGCTTCTCATAAGAGCGGTGATGTGATTATGGAACAAGCACAGCAAGAAGAAAAAACAAATCCGTATAACATGCCGGTAGGTACAACTGCTCCGCAGGCTGAAACTCCTGCAACGACAGCCCCTGCAACAACTGCTCCTGCAACGACAAACGGCTCTGACTCTGCGGAAAATTAATCATAGATTAATTTGTATTTCATATACAGCGGAATTGCGCAATAGTAATAGTTGCTCAATTCCGCTGTTTTTTGTTTGAATATGAGAGGTTATAACTTATATTTAGCTAATTTTGTACTCATGTTCAGAATCTATTTACTACTATAAATTAACATACTATTTAGAAATGACAACTACTGACAAAATTCATCAGACGCTGCGCGATTCAGCAGGCATGCGTTGGACGGTGTTACTGCTTTTAGCTTTTGCTATGTTCTGTTCATATATTTTTATGGACATACTTTCACCCATTAAGGATTTGATGCAGTCTACGCGTGGCTGGGACTCAACCGCGTTTGGTACGATGCAAGGTTCTGAGACATTCCTTAATGTATTTGTGTTTTTCCTCATCTTCGCAGGTATCATCCTCGATAAAATGGGGGTACGTTTCACTGCAATTCTTTCGGGTGCCGTAATGCTTGTCGGCGCCACCATTAATTGGTATGCGGTGACGGATAGCTTCCAGACAAGTGGGCTTCATACTTGGTTCACTAATAATCTGAATTATATACCCGGATTTGATGAACTGGGTATTTCTCCATTCTATAAAGGTATGCCTGCATCGGCTAAGTTTGCTGCAATCGGTTTCATGATTTTTGGTTGTGGCGTTGAAATGGCAGGTATTACGGTTTCTCGCGGTATTGTAAAATGGTTTAAAGGCCGTGAGATGGCTCTTGCCATGGGCTCGGAAATGGCTCTTGCCCGTTTGGGAGTAGCTACCTGTATGATATTCTCTCCGGTGTTTGCTAAGTTGGGAGGCGTTATTGATGTTTCCCGTTCGGTGGCATTCGGCGTTGTCCTGTTGCTCATTGCACTTATCATGTTCATCGTTTATTTTTTCCTTGACAAGAAACTTGATGCTCAGACGGGTGAAGCAGAAGAGAAAGATGATCCGTTCAAGATTAGTGACCTTGGTACTATTCTGTCAAGTAGTGGTTTCTGGTTGGTTGCCTTGCTTTGCGTGCTCTATTATTCTGCCATCTTCCCATTCCAGAAGTATGCGGTGAACATGCTGCAATGTAACTTGATATTTAAGGAAGTTCCTGCCGATTCTTTCTGGGCTACCAACACGGTGACAATCATTCAATACTGCATTATGCTTGTGGTTGCGGGTGCATCTTTTGCAAGTAATTTTATGAAGAAAGTAAGTATGAAATATAGTTTACTTACTCTTGCAGGCGTACTGTTGGTTGTATTCTGCTATATGGGTTATATGCGCCAGAGTGCTGAAACGGTATTTGCCGTATTTCCTTTGCTTGCTGTGGGCATTACCCCGATACTTGGCAACTACGTCGATCATAAGGGTAAGGCTGCTTCCATGCTTGTAATCGGCTCTCTGTTGCTTATTCTATGCCATCTTACCTTTGCCTTTGTGCTTCCGGCATTCAGGGACAATGCGATTGGTGGCATTATCATAGCCTATCTTACTATATTGGTTCTTGGAGCAAGCTTCTCATTGGTACCTGCTTCCCTGTGGCCCAGTGTTCCCAAGTTGGTTGACGCTAAGATTATCGGTAGTGCTTATGCGCTTATCTTTTGGGTACAGAATATTGGTCTTTGGCTGTTCCCGCTTCTCATCGGCAAGGTGCTTGACAAAACCAATACGCAACTTGTGGCTGACTTGAAAAATGGCGTGATTACTCCTGAAGAAGCGGCAGTTTCCTATGATTACACTGCACCGCTTGTGATGCTTGCCTGCCTTGGCGTTGCCGCTTTGATATTAGGACTTATCCTCAAAGTGGTCAATAAGAAGAAAGGGCTTGGTTTGGAAGAACCTAACATCAAAGAGTGACAGCAGGTATGTCGGATACGAAAGGAAAAATCAATCTGCTGGAGGTGGTTCCGGTTCAATGCGGACATATCACGACCGAGTGGGAGGGCGAATGCGCTGTACTCGCTTTTCCCCGGTTTAAGTATGAATGGATGCGCCGTTTTCTGTTGCCCAAAGGCATGTCTCCCGATATTCATGTCAGGCTCGAAGAACATGGTTCGGCTGTGTGGCGCTTGATAGACGGGCAACGGACTGTACAGGAGATTATTTCCTTGCTTGCAGAGCCCTTTAAAGATGAAGAGAACTATCCCTCGCGTATCGCTACCTACGTGATGCAACTGCAAAAGGATGGGTTTGTTCAATTAAAACTCAAGAATTAAAAATTAAAGGCTGCGCAATGTGAGATATAACTCCGACTGCGCAGCCTTTAATTTTTAACTTTTAATTTTAAATCCTCAGTTTCCTTCCCTGTCCACCTTAATCAATCCTCCGGTAGCCGTATCAAACAATACTTTTACGGTTGAATTCTTGTTGAATAATACCGGAGCGAGATACTCGATTGTACCGAATTGAGTAATGGGTAATTCTCCGTCAAACAGGCTTTTATTGTTGCTGTCAGTCAATGTTACGTGCGCTCTGCCCGGAACATTATAAGCTATGCCGTCCACTTTCTTCTTGCCGTCGTCTTCCGGAAGGGCTGGTGTTTTCAAATTACTTACGCTGATATAATACGGTTCACCTGCCAAATCATCATTGGCAACCACCCCCAGACGTTTTGAGAACCGGAAGGCGATTTCATTATTCAGTTCTTTGGGTGACAGCCGGATGGTGAAAGTTTTGGCTTCTTCCTTAACCTTTCCTGTGAACATTTCCGTCATGGCACGTTCCTGCAAGTTCAGGTTGTCGAGCATGATTTTGAGCTGTGCACCGTCTTGCGGCATATTGTCGGCCTCGCCACGTAGGAGGGCGTTCTTGCTTTCGCGGATATTATAAATTTCTTTAGCTACTAGTTCAGCCATTTTAGCTCTGGAACTAGCCATCAATATTTCTTCCGTCAGAAACTTTCTGGGGTCAATATTGCCTTGTGATGTTTCGGTATCGGCAGCTTTGGGGGATTGGGCTTTGTTGCGGTCGCTGAGGGGCATGTTGATGGAGCGTACAATACCATCTTCCGTAAGTTCCATGAGCGGAGCCACTGTCTTGTCCTTCAGTTTCACAAAGTAGACATTCTCCCTGTCCGGTATGCCCGCCACACGGGTTTCAATCTTGTCTATTGTCCAGTATATTTCAGGGTCGGCAGATACATTCCCCATACGCAGGTAACGGTCGGCATACTTACAGAATTCTCCGGGAGTATAGGTATGCTTGGTCGTCTCGACAACTACCTCTATCTCGGTTTTGGGCAGAATATAGGTTACTCCGTAGTCCTTGCCACGCATCACGCCCGCTGTGACATCCGTCTGGGCATAGCTGCTTGTGGCTATCAAAAGGCCCGCAAGCCATATCATTTCTTTCTTCATATTACCCGGTTTGTTTAAAACGATGAATTTAGGAAAACAAAGTTAACGAAGTTCTTCGTTCCCGGAAACTCATTTACGAAAGATTAACTAATGGCTGAAAGGCGGGACAAACTGTACGCAGACGGGTTTGTCCACAATGATATCCTTTTCCATATTTTTCAGCAAGCCTGTATTTGCGTCGCGTTCGTACACCTGGATGGTGTTACTGTCACGGCAAGCCACCAGCAGATATTTACCGTTCGGAGTAATGTTGAAATGTCTGGGATGAATATCCGTCAACTGATATCCTACTTTTGCCAACGTACCGTTTTCGGCATTCACGGCAAAGATGGCAATGCCGTCAGCCTTCAGGCGGTTGCTGGCATACAGATACTTGCCGTCGGGACTGAGGTGGATATCCCCACTTCCACGGGCAGCTACGGTATCCGCATTGATAGATTGTATTTGCTCCAGTTTTCCATCGTCGTAACTGAAAGCGATAACCTTTCCGGAGAGTTCATTGATAAGATAAGCGAATTTTCCGTTCGGGCTGAATATGAGATGTCTCGGGCCGGAATCTGCTGCGATATCGGTGGTCTCGGCAGACAGGTGGGGGACAATACTTTTAGGGTGAAGAACGAAACGCAGGATACGGTCGGCGCTGAAGTCTGTGGCGAAGATATACTTCCCATCCGGTGAGAAGACGGCACAATGGATGTGCGGCGTAATCTGCCGTATCCTGTCCGGTCCCGATGCCGTACCTTCGAACAACGTATCTACAGGGGCTATGGTTCCGTCCTTCCGCAGCGGAAAGACGGACAGGCTGCCACCGCTATAATTAGCAGTCAATACTTCTTTACCGTTAGTCGAAACATAGCAGGGGTCGGCGCCAAGCGTCGGTTCGGTGTTCAGCAGGCGGAGTCCTCCTGTCTCCCGGTCGAAGGCAAGGGCATTCAGTGCTGCCGTACTATCATTCATTTCGCTGACGGCATAGACAAACTTTCCATCTTCCGACGGGATGAGGTAGGAGGGATTGGGTATTTCTACCGAATCGAGCGGAGTCACAGTTCCCGTTTCTTGATTGAAACGGAAGCTATAAATGCCTTTACTGGTACCGTTGGTATAAGTACCTATCAGCATTGAAAGTTCATCCTTGTTGTCATTCTCCGTTTTCTTGGGAGCGCAGGCGACCATACCGAGTCCGAGCATACAGAAAAGAAGTGTTTTCATTGGGTGATAAATATTTAGTGATTAGCGGTCAGTAATGTACGGCATACCGCTAATCACTATACACTAATCGGTTAGTTGTTGTATTTTACTTCCGCTATCCCCACACGGTCATCGTTCAGCACGATGCGCAGGTCGCTGGCAGTAGTTCCTTTGAACGAATAGGAGATAGACTTGCCATACTCGCTTACAGTGCCCGAATATACCGTCAGGAACTGCCCGCCACCGCCTGAAAGCTGTATCTCAAAATCGGCAGGCAGCTTGTTGTCACGCACAAAAGCGATAGAAACCTTGTCTATCTTGGCTCCATTCTTCAGGGCAAAGGTAATATAATCTCCCTTATTCCCTTGCCAAATGGTATTGATTTTCCCATCGAGCACATTTTTGGCACTTTCCTGATTGGTGCTGGCAGTCACGGGACTGACGGGCTTTTGTGCTTCCAGTTCCCGCATGCGTTCTTGATAGTCTACTACCTTCAATGTTCCGTTCAGGCGGATATCCTCTGAAGAAGCGCCCGCCATCAGGGTGAAATCTCCCGGTTCCACTACCCACTTCATGTCGGCATCCAGCAGTTCCAGGTGCTTGCGGTCGATGGTGAAGGTAACTTCCCGGGTTTCACCCGGTTCCAGATGGACACGTTCAAAGCCCGCAAGGTTCTTTTCGTAAGTAGTAACGCTGCTCAGCACGTCACGTGTGTACAATTGTACTACCTCGTCACCTGCACGCTTACCGGTATTGGTAACTTTCAGACGTACGGTTGCCTGTTGGTCGGGAGTGATGACTTTAGGACTGATTTCCAAATCGGAATAGTTGAAAGTGGTGTAGCTCAAACCATACCCGAAAGGATAAAGCGCCCCGTTGACACGTGACATATTCCCGTCGGGTCCCGGGTTCTTACCTCCGTCAATCTGTGAAGAAGGTTTGCAAGGGAAGTTAAAAGGAATTTGTCCTACGCTCTTCGGGAAAGTAACCGTCAGCTTACCGCCCGGATTGTAATCTCCAAACAGAATATCGGCGACAGCTATACCTCCCTTAGACCCCGGATACCATGTCTCCAAGATGGCAGGTACAAACTTGTCCGCCCAGTTGATGGAAAGCGGGCGGCCGTTGATAAGTACCAGTACTACCGGTTTGCCGGTGGCCTGTACGGCTTGGAGCAACTTCAATTGGCGACCCGGAAGTTCCAGGCTGCTGCGCGATTTGTTTTCACCGCAAGTACGTTGCCCGCCGCCAAGCACCACTACGGCTACATCGGCCCGGCGTGCATTTTCAACGGCTTTATCTATCTCGGTCTGTTCATCGGCAGTCAGGGGATATTCTATTATCTCACTTTCAGGCCAGTTGGCATCTACCAAGTCGCAACCTTTCGTGTATAGCACTTCGGCTTTGCCCTTCATTTTATCCTGGATACCTTCCAGGACAGTGGTTACGTCTACGGCAAGCGGACCGTAATGCGTCAACGCATAACCCTCTTCATTGGCGTTAGGACCACATACGGCAATCTTCTTAATGGCATTGATATCCAGCGGCAGGAGGTTGTCTGCGTTCTTCAGCAATACGATGGATTCGCGGGATGCCTGCAAGGCAACCGCTTCGTTTTCTTCCTTTTCCACTTCCTTGTCGGCACCGGCAAGGTCAGTTTGGTAAGGAGTGTCAAACAGTCCGACGAGGAACTTCACACGCAGGATGTCGCGTACACGGTCGTTGATGACCTCCTCACTCAATCCGCCTTCCTTCACCAGTTCACGGAGCGGAAGCACGTATGAGTCCGGTGAACGGAAAGTGCAACGCACATTCAGTCCGGCTTCCACACTTTGGCGTACGGCCTCTTTCATATCTTTGGCGGTACCGTGTTTCGTATAAAGATATTCCACCGCATCACTATCCGACACCACATAGCCACGGAACCCCATTTCCTTGCGCAGGCGGGTGGTGAGCCAATAGAAACTTCCCTGGATAGGAATGCCGTCATAATCATTGTAAGAACTCATCACACCCAGCAACCCTGCTTCCTTGATTACCCGTTTGAAGGGATAAAGGTGGATATTTTCCACTTCGCGCGGTGAAATCTGCGGGTCGAGACGTGCCATACCTTCGCGGGCGCCTTTGTTGTTGCTGTATGCGGCAAAGTGCTTCCCGGTTGCCGCAACCTGATGATTGTGCTGCATGCCGCGCACCATTTCGATACCCAGTTCGGCAACGAGATAAGGAGACTCGCCATATACTTCCTCGTAACGTCCCCAACGCTGGTCGCGACCGACGTCGAGGATGGGAGCGTAGACGTTGGTATATCCCAGCATGCGGGCTTCCCGTCCGGTGATAAGTCCCACTTGGTGAATCAGTTTCCTGTTCCAGGTATGTCCCAGTCCCAGTTGTGTGGGGAAGTTGGTGGCCCGGTAACTTTCCACGCCACGGATACCTTCGTTGGTGAAGTCCACGGGAATGCCGAGTCGGGTATCTTCTACAAAGAAACGTTGCACCTCGTTCAGCGCCCATGCATGGCGTGAAGCAGGCCATACGTTTTCATTGTCCGATGGGGGAAGTCCCCATTGTTGGAAACCGTTCAGATGCTCGTCTATGGCACCGATACCGTCTTTCCAAAGCTTTTGTTTCCATTCGGGGGTGGGGAGATCGTCTTTCAGCACGCGCTTGTAGCCGTAGAGGGTAACCATCTGGCAGGTTTTCTCCTCAAGCGTCATCTGCTGCAACAAGTCTTCGATACGTGCGTCGAGTGGAGCGGCGGGGTCTTCGTACACATCCTTTACTCCGTTCTTGTTGAAGTCTATCCAACCTTTACGATACATCTCACTCTTCACCGGCTTATACACTGCCGGAATTTTCGTAGTTTTCTGTGCCGATAGCATAGCGCCGCTACCCAGCAGCAAAGTAGCTACAATTAATCTCTTCATGGTATAGTTTGTTTCAATTGTTTCTTCGGGTGTCAAAGATAGGGATTTTGTAGGTATGGAAAAGTATAAAATTGTCCGCAGTATCAGTACTATTTGTCCATTACTCTTCTATTGATACAGGTATTTCTTCTTTCCCGTTCCCGCTTTTTGTCAGAAGGAAAGTTACAGGAAACGTAAATTTTACTTTTACAGCCTTTCCACGTTTTGTCCCGGGTTTCCATTTAGGCATCAGTTTTATTACGCGAAGCGCTTCTTCATCTAATTCCGGATTGACATGGCGAAGGATGACGGGCTCTGTTACAGAACCGTCTTTATCTATTATAACCCGAATGATGACTCTTTCTTTTTTGCCGTTCTTTGCCGTAGCTTTGGGATATTTCAGGTTTTCATCTATGAATTTCAGGAGTTCCGGCATTCCTCCGGGAAACTCCGGCATCGCTTCCACTACATCATACACGGCTTCGTCGTACTCTTTCTCCAATAATCTTATTTGTTGTTCGTCTGCATCCAGCAGCATCTTGGGAGGGATAGGTGTTTTCCTGGCTTGTTTCCATTCCCGCTCTTTGTCGGTCAGCCTGAATTCGGTCATCATAAGTATCTGCCGCTGTCCTAACCAAACCTTATAGAAAAAGCGGTAACGTCCCGGTTTATTGGGATGAACGTCGGGGTAAAGTGATGCTTCAAAAGGAAAACTACCTTTATGATTGATGGCGTATGCTATGTCGAAGGCAATTGTGTTGATGGGCAATTCTCTCCATACGCCCTTCTCATCCAGATAAGTAATATAATAGTGTTCACCGCACTCGATAGTAGTGCCGCTGTTGTTGTAAAGAATAAATTTAACGTTAGGAGCGTCAGTGGGATATGCAGTGTATTCGGGACGGAGATAAATGTCGAGGGTGTCGTTGGTTCCGGTCTTTTCGTTGACGATGGGTGTATCCGGTCCATTGAAACGAAAAGCAGGTGAGTCCATGATTTTTTCTCTGAATTCTTTTTGCTTTTCAGGAGTATTCACTATCAGGTCGATATCTATATAATGTAAACTTACTCCAAATCCTGTGACATTGGCTTTCGCCCTTTCATCCTTTAGGTTTTGGAAGCGTTTGCTCAATTCATCCTGAATAGCGTTCAGTTGCTTTTGAGAATAGTTGATGTTGCCGGTAGCTTCCATTCTGAATTGCCGGCTTCCTAATGCTTTCTCAGGTTCCCCTTTCTCATTCATTTTGCAGGAAGAAAACAGTAGAAGTAACAAAACTATCAGATGATACTTATTCATATCGTTTTATTTTAGGTTAAGGCAAATATAGGGAAAGTTATGTATAAATCAAATTTAATTCTCTTCGGATAGTTCGTTGTATTTATAACTTTTTTTTTATCTTTGCATCGGTTACTCGGAGAAATGAGTAGCTACGATAATTTCAGTTTAAACAGTCAACCAGAAACAGCGACTCCGGAAAGACATGTGTTTGAACTGGATGAGGTATTGTATGTTCTAGATTACGGATATACGTGCCCATTCAGTTGTATATATACATGTCTTGGGTTCGTCGCTGTACCTTGGTTGTCTATATTATGGATGTGGCACGTTCTCTTTTTTTAGGTGTGCTCATCCTTAAAACCCTAAGAGCATGAAAATTATATCTCTCTTTCAAGAAGAATTAGAATTCATACCTCAGTATGTAAGGTACGTATTTCTTGTTTTACTGATAGTACTAATCTTGTGTTTATGTACAATATCTAATTTGTTGACAACAATTCGTATACAACAAGCTAGAATTGAATCAGCAGACTCTGTTATTACAGATTTTATCCGCTTTAATAAGGCTTCGCTTGAGAGGAAAGCGGCTCAATATCAATTTGATATTGATAATTATGATGACCCCATGAGATACGGGCTAAGAGAACCCCGATAGTCTAAATAAAGTTCAATAAGATATAATTTTGCCCCTAATGAATATATTGCAGGAAAAAATTCCTATCTTTGCGCAGAAGAAAGCAGGGCACAGGGTTGGAAAAATGATTGTTTATTCCTTTTTTCATCCCTTGTATGTTTAAAAACGCTTGTTTTCTTTTGATTTTTCTGCAAGTGATAAAGTCATGGGGTTGACTGGATTTGACAGCGGGCAGAAATGGTAAGTAAGCATGCAGTGCGTCGTTGATTTGCACTTTAATCTCAGTCCTCAAAATTTTATCTGGCGAAACTCGTTACGCTCTCGCTGCTTAATCGAAGTATAGTAGATTGAAGCTTAATCCCGGCACTAGGTGCTGGGACGTGACATCACTCGGAAGCTGTTGCTCCGAAGCATTCCGGTTCAGTGGTGCAGTTAAATCGGGGATAGTTCGTACTTGCCTTGAAGTACGGATGAAACTTAAGAGGATAAGGTAACGGTTGATGGCTTTGGTTCTGTCGTTACACGAAAATCTAGGCAAAGATAAGCATGTAGAAAGCTTATGATTTCCTCGTTTGGACGAGGGTTCGATTCCCTCCAGCTCCACCCTGAAGAATTTGTTTTTATTGAGATAGTCTCTGAATAGACCTTTAATCAGGATATTCAGAGACTATTTTTATTATATACATCAGAGAGATAAGCGAGCGTATTGTCTGTTTAGAGTAAGCGCACTATATGTTTCACTCTTATAGGCATAAATACTACTGTTGCCTTATAGATTAGGAATGAATTGTTTCCAGAACAGGATTCGGCTTTTGTGAGTAAATCCATGGCATCCCATAGGGAGCTGTTGGTGGTTTAGCTGATGGCATAGTTTGGGTTTTAAGTCGTAGGCAAACTGTAGAGCGGTTTGTGCACTCGGATAGTTGAACTCCTTAGGGACTAAAGCCCAGAATATATCTTCATAATACATACCGTCATCCGATTTTGATAAGTAGTAATCAATTTCTTTGGTATATCGTTTGCATGCCTGAGCGAATGCGGATACTTTGCGCAGGCTTAACCCTCCATTCCCTATGTGTCCGTACATTTGTATCCGGATATTCTTTCTAGAGCCTGATAGGAATTTTTGCAATTGCAAATATTGTTTTAGCGGGAAATGGGTATATCTGGGTCTTGTGGGCCATGGAGCGGCTACCAAGTCATAACCTTCCTTGCACCATTGTAATAATTCGTCACGGAATATCCAAGCATCCAGATGACAGATGAGGATGTATGTGGTGTCCGGGAACAGGTTGTAAAACTCTTCGGACATCATCATTTTGTTGTAGCCCGATATCCCGTTTCGGGTACCCAGCCATTCGGAAGTGACGCTCATCACAGTGGCTTGCGGATATGTTTCTGTGAGTTCGCTTATGTCTAATTCTGCCGGTTTCAGAAAAACGATGGGATAAGCCGCCAGAATTTTCATGGTGTTTGCCAATGCGTCACGTTCCCAGTCTTTAATCTCAGTTCTGTAAATAGGTATTACCACCTTTACGGTATGAGTATTTTGTTTCATAAAATGTACCTTCTATTAATAAATGTGTGTTACGGGATTTTTTTGTTTTGAGATATCAAAGTCTCTGCAAAAATACATAATTTATTTATAGCCTTTTGTCTTGTTTGCATAATAATTACTAATATAAACACTGTGATGAAAGAATAATATTTGCTAATGAATAGAATCTGAGGACAAACCCGCAACAGGGATAAATAGGATGATGTAATCGGGGTTAAAGGATAAACAGAAAAGTTTTAAAGGATGAGAAGTGACTGCTGCTTGGCTTATTTCGTTTTCGCCGCACACTCCGGACAAAGCCCTTTCAACACATAATTGATACTGTCCAGTGTAAATCCTTTAGGCATCTGCACTACCGGAGTCGGTATATTCTTAAAGCAGAAAGTTTTGTTACACTTTTCACAATGGAAGTGGGTATGCAGGTCTTCTACTTCGCACGAACAACTTTCACCGCATACGGCATACTTCAGGGAACCGGTGCCGTCATCAATACTATGTACCAGATGGCGGGACAGGAATAGGGTGATGGTGCGGAAGATGGTGGATTTATCAACCGTATCGAGTATGTTTTCCAAGTCGAGCAGGGATACGGACCGATTGGCCTGCATCATCGCCTTTAGTATCAGTAGCCGGTTGGCTGTAGGTTGTATTTCACGCTTTTCCAGTAAATCCAAATATATATTTTCTTCCATATTACACATATTCCACCTTTATTTAATCAGTTTCTGTATACGTATGGCGTTTACTATCGCAATGAGAGCAACGCCCACATCGGCAAAGACGGCTTCCCAAAGAGTTGCCAGTCCGCTTGCTCCCAAAATGAGCACGAGCAATTTTACGCCGAAAGCCAGGGAAATATTTTGCCATACGACTTTTCGGGTCTGCCTGCCTGCATGGATGGCAGTTGCCACTCGCGACGGCTGGTCGGTTTGTATCACAATGTCTGCCGTCTCTATGGCGGCATCACTGCCCAATCCGCCCATGGCGATACCTACATTGCTGAGGGCGAGGACGGGAGCGTCATTGATGCCGTCGCCCACAAAAGCCACCTGGTTATTGGTATCCTTGCGTAGCTCCTCAATGTGTTTCACCTTTCCATCAGGGAGTAAATCACCGTAGGCTTGCGTTATTCCCAGCTTTTCTGCAAAGTTAGTAACAATGGCTTGCCTGTCTCCCGATAATATCTGAATATTATTGATATTTAATGCTTTCAAGTCTTTTATTGCCTTGAAAGCATCCTCTTTGAAGGTGTCGGACAATAGCAGATAACCTGCATACCGATGTTCGATGGCGCAGATTACCACGGTATCGGCAATGACCTGTAACTCTTGCGGGTAGCTTATCCCGAATTTGGAGAGTAAACGGGTGTTCCCCACCAAAATGCGTTTTCCGTCGAGAAAGGTTTCCAGTCCGTGACCGGCAATCTCGGTAACTTCCGTTGTGGGAATCAGCGTAATGTTCCGTTGCGCGGCATAGTTTACGACAGCTTTCGCTATGGGATGCGTACTGTTCCGTTCCACCGAAGCGATAAGCTGTATCAGCCTTTCTTCGGATATGTCCGGTACTTGTCGGCAAGATTGCACTTCGAATGTTCCTTTGGTCAGTGTGCCGGTTTTGTCGAATACCACAGTGTTGATTTTAGTTATGGCATCCAGATAATTGCCGCCCTTGAACAGGACTCCCAAGCGGGATGCTGCACCGATACCTCCGAAGTATCCCAAGGGAATACTTACCACCAGCGCACAGGGACAGGAGATTACGAGGAAAACCAGCGCTCTGTATAGCCAGTTGTCGAAAATAAATGTAAATTCCACATTTATCAGGGAGTAAACTAGGGGGAGCAGTACGATAAGTGCCGCCAGTCCGGTTACTATCGGGGTGTAGATACGGGCAAACTTGCGGATGAACAGTTCTGCCGGAGCTTTGCGCTCAGAGGCATTCTGCACCATCTCAAGGATGCGGGAGAGGGTGCTTTTTTCAAAAGGTTTGGTCACTTCAAGCCGGATGACTTTATCCGTCGCAATCATTCCGGCAAGTACCTCTTCGCCCTTTCGGATATTGCGGGGGACACTTTCACCCGTCAGCGCTGATGTGTTGAATGCGGCGGCTTCGGTCAGCATTGTTCCGTCCAGTGGAACACGTTCGCCTGTCTTTACCTCGATAGTTTCACCGACTTGCACTTTCCGGGGATTTTCCACAACGCTTTCTTTCCCTCTGATTAGAGTGGCTGTTTCCGGTCTGACGTCGAGCAAAGCGCTGATGTTTCGTTTGGCTTTACTGACCGCTTTCTCTTGAAAAAGTTCTCCCAGGGAGTAGAACAACATTACGGCTACTCCTTCAGGGTATTCTCCGATGTAGAAAGCACCGAGTGTGGCGATGGACATAAGGGTGAATTCACTGAAGATGTCTTTTTCCCGGATACTTTCCCAAGCTTCTTCCAGTACCGGCAGTCCTACCGGCAGATAGGCGAGTATGTACCAGAGGAGCGGAATATGGCTTTCTCGGAAGAAAGCGGCATCCGTAGCGTTCAATATGATTCCGCTAAACAGCAGGACGGTCGAGAGCAATATTCTCCAATAATCTTTCAGAAAACCGCATTTCCCGGCGGCCTCTTTTACTTGCTCGTGTTCGTGAGCACAACAACATTTACAACTATGATGTCCCATAAATATCTTTTTTTATGGTTCATTGGAGAAATGATAATTTACCGGCGTAGCGCCGGAGCAGGTTTTCCTTTCGGATGGGGTA
>NZ_CAUFUE010000046.1 GCF_959029255.1 uncultured Bacteroides sp.
CATCTGCCTTACAAGCAGAGGGTCGGCGGTTCGAATCCGTCAACGCCCACTACCATAGTCTTCACTTCCGTAATTCAAAAGGGCGTTTAGCTCAGCTGGTTCAGAGCATCTGCCTTACAAGCAGAGGGTCGGCGGTTCGAATCCGTCAACGCCCACATTTTTCAATGTTTTAAAATAATGAGTAGTCTTACAAGCGATTGTAGGACTATTTTTTTATCCGTTAACGTCCTTTTTTTAAATTCTTTTCCCTTTATACCTTATTACTCGGAAAAAAGCCGTAATTTTGCACCCCGATAATTATCATAAATACGACGTATGGAACTTGATTTACTTACCGCAATCTCTCCGATTGACGGTCGATACAGAGGCAAGACAGATGCTTTAGCTGTCTATTTCTCGGAATTTGCACTGATAAAATACCGTGTACAGGTTGAAGTGGAATATTTCATAACCTTGTGTGAATTGCCTTTGCCACAACTGAAAGGGGTGGATAAGAGTGTGTTCGAGACTTTGAGAAATATCTATCGTGACTTCTCTGAAGCCGATGCCGGACGCATTAAGGAGATTGAAAGCGTGACTAACCACGATGTGAAGGCTGTGGAATATTTCCTGAAAGAAGAATTTGATAAGTTGGGTGGAATGGATGATTACAAAGAATTTATCCATTTCGGATTGACTTCACAAGATATTAACAATACTTCCATTCCTTTATCCGTGAAGGATGCTTTGGAACAGGTGTATTATCCTCAGATAGAGGAACTGATTGCTCAGCTTCGCGCCTATGCGGAAGAATGGGCTGCTATTCCGATGCTGGCCAAGACGCACGGACAACCGGCTTCTCCTACTCGTTTGGGAAAGGAGATAATGGTGTTTGTTTATCGTTTGGAACGGCAGTTGGCTACTTTGAAGGCTTGTCCGGTGACTGCCAAGTTTGGTGGAGCTACCGGTAACTATAATGCGCATTATATGGCTTATCCTGGATATGACTGGAAACTTTTCGGTAACAAGTTCGTCTCGGAAAAACTTGGATTGGAGCGTGAGGAGTATACCACTCAGATATCCAATTATGATAACCTGTCGGCTATCTTTGATGCAATGAAACGTATCAACACGATAATGATTGATATGAACCGTGACTTCTGGCAATATATCTCCATGGAATACTTCAAACAGAAGATTAAAGCCGGTGAAGTGGGTTCCAGTGCAATGCCGCATAAGGTGAACCCGATTGACTTTGAAAATGCGGAAGGTAACTTGGGTATGGCGAATGCCATTCTGGAACATTTGGCTGTTAAACTTCCGGTGTCCCGTTTGCAACGCGATTTGACTGATTCCACCGTGTTGCGTAATATCGGTACTCCTTTCGGTCATGTTGTAATTGCTATCCAGAGTTCATTGAAGGGCTTGCGAAAGTTACTGTTGAATGAAAAGGCGATTTATCGTGATCTGGATAATTGCTGGAGTGTAGTGGCCGAGGCTATTCAAACTATTCTGCGCCGCGAAGCTTATCCGCATCCATACGAAGCTTTGAAAGCATTGACCCGTACCAATCAGGCTATTACAGAAGCTTCTATCAAGGAATTTATTGAGGGTTTGAATGTGAGTGAAGAAATAAAGAAAGAGCTGCGGGTTATCACTCCCCACACCTATACGGGAGTTTAAGCAGACATGAATGCCGGGTTGGGGGGATATCAACTTTTTTATCCGGCGGTTGTTTATAGATAAACATATAAAAATAAGGTATAAGAGAAACAAAAAAATGGCCGTGAGGCCAGTAGGTTTAATTTTATTCGAATAAAACAATGAGTACAGAAAACGAAACTTGGCGTGATGCTTCTTCCTCAGAGGAGAACTCAGGCGCCGGCCGTGATGGTAACCAGTTTAACAGAGAAGGTGGCTACAGCCGTCCATCTTATAATCGTGAAAATGGCGAACGCCCTTATCGTCCGAGGTTTAATCCCAATGCAGAAAATGTCGACCGTCCGCAGCGTCCTTACAATGCTGAGCGCTCGTATGGTAGCAGTGACCGTCCTTATCGCCCGCGTTATAATAGTGAAGGCGGTGACCGTCCTCAGCGCCCATACGGTAATAATGCCGGAGGTGACCGTCCTTATCGCCCGCGCTATAATAGCGAAGGTGGTGACCGTCCTCAACGTCCTGCATACGGTAACAATACCGGTGGTGACCGTCCTTATCGTCCACGTTATAACAGCGAAAGTGGCGACCGTCCTCAGCGTCCTGCATACGGAAATAATACCGGCGGTGACCGTCCTTATCGTCCACGTTATAACAGCGAAGGCGGCGACCGTCCTCAACGCCCTGCATACGGTAACAATACTGGTGGTGATCGTCCTTATCGTCCGCGTTATAACAGTGAAGGTGGCGACCGTCCTCAACGTCCTGCGTATGGAAATAATACCGGTGATCGCCCTTATCGTCCGCGCTTTAACTCGAATGGTGGCGGCAGACCCGGAGGTTATGGTAACAGAGACAGTTACAGCCGTCCGATTCGCCGTACGGGTGATTACGATCCCAACGCTAAGTATAGCAAGAAGAAACAAATTGAGTATAAGGAGCAATTTACCGATCCGAACGAACCGATTCGTTTGAATAAATTCTTGGCGAATGCAGGTGTTTGTTCACGCCGGGAGGCTGATGAATTCATCACAGCCGGTGTGGTTTCCGTAAACGGTGAAGTGGTTACAGAGCTGGGAACCAAGATTAAGCGTGCTGATGAAGTGAAGTTCCACGACCAGGTAGTCAGCATCGAACGTAAGATTTATGTGTTGCTGAATAAACCGAAAGATACGGTAACTACCTCCGATGATCCTCAGGCTCGTCGCACGGTTATGGATTTGGTGAAAGGCGCTTGCGATGAACGTATTTATCCGGTAGGTCGTCTTGACCGTAATACTACGGGTGTGCTGTTGCTTACCAATGATGGTGATTTGGCTTCTAAGTTGACTCATCCTAAGTTCCTGAAGAAGAAAATCTATCATGTACACTTGGATAAGAACCTTACAAAGGCCGATATGGAGCAGATTGCTGCCGGTATCCAGTTGGATGACGGCGAAGTTCATGCAGATGCCATCAGCTATACCGATGATTTCAAGAAAGATGATGTAGGTATCGAAATCCATTCAGGAAAGAATCGCATCGTACGTCGTATTTTTGAGTCACTAGGATACAAGGTCGTAAAACTGGATCGCGTATTCTTTGCCGGATTGACAAAGAAAGGTTTACGTCGCGGCGAATGGCGCTATCTGACAGAACAGGAAGTAAACTTCCTGCGTATGGGCTCTTTTGAGTAATATAAAATAAGATAAAACTATTTTTATGGAAAAGATTAGTAGAACAAAAATTGTTGACTTACTGAAACGCGAAGATTTTGGCGCTAAGGTCAATGTGAAAGGTTGGGTTCGTACCCGCAGAGGTAGTAAACAGGTAAACTTTATCGCGCTGAATGACGGTTCTACAATAAATAATGTGCAGGTTGTGGTGGATTTGGCAAGCTTCGATGAAGATATGCTGAAAGATATTACTACCGGCGCTTGTTTGAGCGTGAACGGTGTGCTGACGGAGTCTGTAGGTTCCGGTCAGAAAGCTGAGATTCAGGCTCGTGAAATAGAAGTTCTGGGAACTTGTGACAATACCTATCCGTTGCAGAAGAAAGGGCATTCTATGGAATTTCTTCGCGAGATAGCACATTTGCGTCCTCGTACAAATACGTTCGGTGCAGTGTTCCGTATCCGTCATAACATGGCGATTGCTATCCATAAGTTCTTCCATGAAAAAGGGTTCTTCTACTTTCATACACCCATCATCACAGCTTCTGACTGTGAAGGTGCCGGACAGATGTTCCAGGTAACTACGATGAACTTGTATGACTTGAAGAAAGACGAAAACGGTTCTATCGTTTACGATGATGACTTCTTCGGTAAGCAAGCCAGTCTCACGGTTTCCGGTCAGTTGGAAGGTGAACTTGCTGCAACTTCGTTGGGGGCTATCTATACGTTTGGACCTACGTTCCGTGCGGAAAACTCCAATACTCCCCGCCACTTGGCTGAGTTTTGGATGGTTGAGCCGGAAGTTGCGTTCAACGATATTATCGATAACATGGACTTGGCGGAGGAATTTATTAAGTACTGCGTGCAGTGGGCTCTTGATAACTGCGCCGATGATGTTAAGTTTCTTAACGACATGTTCGATAAGGGCTTGATAGAACGTCTGCAAGGTGTACTGAAGGAAAGTTTTGTCCGTCTGCCTTATACGGAAGGTATTAAAATACTGGAAGAAGCCGTAGCTAAAGGCCGTAAGTTTGAGTTCCCTGTATATTGGGGAGTTGACTTGGCTTCCGAGCACGAGCGTTATCTGGTGGAGGAACATTTCAAACGTCCGGTTATCCTGACTGATTACCCGAAAGAAATCAAGGCATTCTATATGAAGCAGAATGAAGATGGTAAGACTGTACGCGCCATGGATGTGCTTTTCCCGAAAATCGGTGAGATTATCGGTGGTTCCGAACGTGAATCCGATTATAACAAGCTGATGGCCCGTATTGATGAGCTTCATATCCCGATGAAAGATATGTGGTGGTATCTCGATACCCGCAAGTTCGGTACATGTCCTCACTCTGGCTTCGGCTTAGGCTTTGAACGCTTGCTGTTGTTCGTTACCGGAATGACAAATATTCGTGATGTGATACCTTTTCCGCGCACACCTCGCAATGCCGATTTCTAATCGTTAGAGTGAATTAACGAATCATAGATTGAAAAGTCCGCATAAACTTTAAGTTATGCGGACTTTTTTATGCCTTGAAGTGGTGTTTTCTCGAAATAAATCTTTATATTTGTCTCAACAGGAATGACATGACGTTAACCAATATCATACGAATATGAAAAGAATTTATTTCTTTACCATGCTGGCAGCGATGCTGTTTGCGGTAACAAATCTCAAAGCGCAGGATAACCCCGGTTTTAAACCTGCTCATTTGGAGGGAATCTGGCAGTTGTGTCATTATGTTTCTGAAATACCGGATGTTCCCGGTACACTGAAGCCGAGTAATACATTCAAGGTGCTGAGCGATGACGGACGAATCGTGAACTTTACGATACGTCCGGGAGCGGATGCGATTATTACCGGATACGGTACGTATCAACAAATATCGGACAAAGCCTATAAGGAAAGCATCGAAAAGAATATTCATCTGCCTATGCTGGATAATAAGGATAACGTGCTTGAATTCGAGATGGGTGAAGGTGGGCTGATGTACTTGAAGTATTTTATTTCCAAAGATTTGAATGGCAATGAACTGAATACCTGGTTTCATGAAACCTGGAAACGGGTCAATATGCCCGCTAAGTTCCCTGAAGATATTGTCAGGTGATTTCTTTGTGTTAGATGTAGCCTGTGCCCGTTAGGTGGGCGGTGAATTGTCTAGAGCAAAGCGAAGAATTTGCTCCTTCATTATGTGCGGATATAAGTCACGTGTGAAGGCGGTTCTTCGCTTTGCTCTGAATTACAGCGCTTATCAACCCGGTGGCTTTCTAAAAAAAAGAAGAAAACGTTTGCCAGTTATCAGAAAATCCGTACCTTTGCAAGCCGATTATTATCTCAAAAGGATAAGCATTTAATTCATAGCGAGTTAATCTTCCATTGTCCGGGATGACTGGCTTGCGGTGAAGAAAAACATTTTAGTAGTAACATTTTAAAAAACAATTAAGAGTGGATACTTTAAGTTACAAGACCATTTCTGCAAACAAAGCTACAGTGACTAAAGAATGGGTCATTGTTGACGCTACAGACCAGGTATTGGGCCGTCTGGGCGCAAAAGTTGCGAAACTGTTGAGAGGAAAGTATAAACCAAACTTTACCCCTCACGTAGATTGTGGCGATAATGTAATCATTATCAACGCCGACAAAGTAAAATTAACCGGTAACAAGTGGAATGACAAGGTATATCTGTCATATACAGGTTATCCCGGCGGCCAGAGAGAAATCACTCCTGCCCGTTTGCAGGCAAAACCGAACGGTGATGACAAGTTACTGAGAAAAGTAGTAAAGGGTATGTTGCCTAAGAACAAGTTGGGCGCACAATTGCTGAGTAATATGTATGTATATGCCGGCAGTGAGCACAAGCACGATGCTCAGAACCCGAAAATGATTGATATTAACGTACTTAAATAAGAGATAATGGAAGTAGTAAATGCATTAGGCAGACGTAAAAGTGCAATTGCACGTATTTTCGTAAGCGAAGGTACCGGAAAGATTACTATTAATAAGAGAGACCTCGCAGAGTACTTTCCATCAAGCATTCTTCAGTATGTAGTTAAACAGCCGTTGAACAAGCTGGGTGTTGCTGAAAAGTACGACATCAAAGTTAATCTCTGCGGTGGTGGTTTCACCGGTCAGTCTCAGGCATTGCGTTTGGCAATCGCTCGTGCACTGGTGAAAATCAATGCTGAAGATAAGGCTGCTCTCCGCGCTGAAGGCTTCATGACTCGTGACCCGCGTTCTGTTGAACGTAAGAAACCGGGACAGCCGAAAGCACGTCGTAGATTCCAGTTCAGTAAACGTTAATTTTGAGTTTATAAGTTTTGTAAGTTTATTAGTTTGTAAGTTATTGCTAATAGGGTTTCCTGTGGACGCGGAAACTTAAAAACTCAGAAGCTGAGAAACTCAAAAACTGAAAAGGCGTTTAGTATCTAAACTACCGGGACTCTTCACTTGGATAGGCTACCCGGCGGTTGGTTTAGAAAAACAAAAAAGAAAGTAAACGATTTAAAGATTAAAACAAAATGTCAAGAACAAATTTTGATACATTATTGGAAGCCGGTTGCCACTTCGGTCACTTGAAAAGAAAGTGGAACCCTGCAATGGCTCCTTACATCTTCATGGAGCGCAATGGTATTCACATCATTGACCTCAACAAGACGGTTGCTAAAATTGACGAAGCTGCTGAAGCTTTGAAGCAAATCGCTAAATCAGGAAAGAAAGTCCTGTTTGTTGCTACTAAAAAACAAGCTAAGCAGGTGGTTGCCGATAAGGCTGCATCTGTAAATATGCCTTATGTAATCGAGCGTTGGCCGGGTGGTATGTTGACTAACTTCCCGACAATCCGTAAGGCTGTGAAGAAGATGGCTACTATCGATAAGTTGACTAACGATGGTACTTATTCAAATCTTTCCAAGAGAGAAATTCTTCAAATTTCTCGTCAACGTGCTAAGTTGGACAAGACTTTGGGTTCTATTGCTGACCTGACTCGTCTGCCGTCTGCTCTGTTCGTAGTTGACGTAATGAAGGAAAATATCGCTGTTCGCGAAGCTAATCGTTTGGGTATTCCTGTATTCGGTATCGTTGATACTAACTCTGATCCTTCAAACATTGACTTCGTAATTCCGGCAAACGATGACGCTACTAAGTCAGTAGAAGTTATCCTTGATGCTTGCTGCGCTGCTATGCAGGAAGGTTTGGAAGAACGTAAGGCTGAAAAGGTAGACATGGAAGCTGCCGGTGAAGCTCCTGCTAACAAAGGCAAGAAGAAAGCTACAAAAGCAAGACTCGACAAATCCGACGAGGAAGCAATCAATGCAGCTAAAGCTGCTGCTTTCATGAAGGAAGACGAAGAGGCTTAATTATATAATTGAGAGTTGAGAATTGACAGTTGAGAGTTACTTTACAGCAATTCTCAATTCTCTATTCTCAACTCTCAATTGTTTTATAAAGATATTATTAACAATTAAAATATAAAGATATTATGGCTGTAAGTATGGCTGATATAACCAAGCTCCGCAAAATGACCGGTGCTGGTATGATGGATTGCAAGAATGCATTGAATGATGCAGAAGGCGATTTTGACAAGGCAATGGAAATTATCCGTAAGAAGGGACAGGCTGTTGCTGCTAAGCGTTCAGACCGTGAAGCTTCTGAAGGTTGTGTTTTGGCTAAGACTACCGGTGACTTTGCTGTTATCATCGCTTTGAAGTGTGAAACTGACTTCGTAGCTCAAAATGCTGATTTTATCAAATTAGCTCAAGATATTCTTGATTTGGCTGTAGCCAACAAGTGCAAGACATTGGACGAAGTGAAAGCGTTGCCGATGGGTAAAAGTACTGTACAGGATGCGGTAGTTGACCGTAGCGGTATTACAGGTGAAAAAATGGAACTTGACGGTTACATGACTGTAGAAGGTGTAAGCACTGTTGTTTACAATCACATGAACAGAAACGGTCTTTGCACTATTGTTGCTTTCAATAAAGAAGTTGACGAACAATTGGCTAAGCAAGTAGCTATGCAGATTGCTGCTATGAACCCGATTGCAATTGATGAAGATGGAGTTTCTGAAGAAATCAAGCAGAAAGAAATCGAAGTTGCCATTGAGAAGACTAAAGCAGAACAAGTACAGAAAGCTGTAGAGGCTGCTTTGAAGAAAGCAGGTATCAATCCGGCTCATGTAGACAGTGAAGATCACATGGAAAGCAATATGTCCAAAGGTTGGATTACTGCTGAAGATGTAGCGAAAGCAAAAGAAATCATTGCTACCGTTTCTGCTGAAAAAGCTGCACATTTGCCCGAACAGATGATTCAGAACATCGCTAAGGGTCGTTTGGGTAAGTTCTTGAAAGAAGTTTGCTTGCTGAATCAAGAAGATATCATGGACGCTAAGAAGACAGTAAGAGAAGTGCTGAAAGAAGCTGATCCTGAATTGAAGGTGGTAGATTTCAAGCGTTTCACTTTACGCGCTGAATAATTCTATTGCATTTAGAATATGGAAACGGTCGCACGGAATATCTGTAGCGACCGTTTTTTATATATATTATTCCCCCTCCCTTTCCTTTTTTACTCCTCTTTTATTTATAGATTTCTGTAGGCGTTTTTATCTTGTTGTTGGTTAATAGTTCCTTGGCGAAAAATAAAAAACTTGCAGTTTTATATATATTATTGTGCGTTTTTATATCAGGATATAAAAGTGATACAAAAATTACAATAATATATATAATACTGCAAGCCCCTCATCCTTTTCCGTTCGTATATTTACATCCGGTTTTATGCGAAAGCAATCAATGAATGTCACCATAGATAGAATATCAGATAATTATTGGTGGTATTTTGTCTTTTCTAATAAGTAATTCTATGAATAAAGTATTTTTGTTATTAAGTGTAGTGCTGTTGTCTTTCTCTTCTTTTGCGGCAGGACAAGTGAAGGCTGGTCGCAATGCGCCTTCTTCCGGCATTTCTTATGAAAAACGGATGTTGAACGATCGAATTTCCCGGTTGAGTGATCCGGCTTATTATCGGAGTCGCTTTTCTCAGATAGGGACTGAAGCGGACAGCGTAAAACAACTGAAAGCAGTGATGGCATTGCGTGATGAAGTGGATGGTGTGTTGGACATACAGTCTCAGTTGGTATGGTTGAATACGGAAGCAGTGAAACTTGCTTTCGATGACATGAAGAAGAACCGTGATTATCTTGCGGGGAAATATGAACCGATGTGGCAGGAACTGCAACGATTAGTCGGAAAGGGCTTTAAAGGTATTTATCAAGGTGAAGCACAAGCTTTGGCAGATGCAGCTAAGGCGTTGGAACTGAAACGCCAAATACTGTTGGGTAATCCGTTGTTGGATACAGATAAGATTGTAGCTGCACGCTATGTCTTGGGAAAAAGTGCACGTAATGCGATGGCTCCTAAGTTGGGAACTCAAAACAATAATTGGTCCAATCAGGGGTCAGCGGGCCGTAGTGGTTTCAATGCTTCAATTGTAGAATTATCGAATTTACGGGGAAAGGTAAATGTGCGCGAGGTTTATAAGCCAAAGCTCGATTCTCCTATTTCTGACCTGCGTCTGCATTGGGATGGTAACCGAATGATGTTTACACAGCTCTGTAACGATCGCCGTTGGAATATTTTTGAAGTTCAGTTAGACGGAACAGGGTTCCATCCATTGATTGAGAATGAAGAACCGGATTTGGAATTTTATGATGGAACTTACTTGCCTGATGGACGAATTATTGCTACTTCCAATATAGGTTATCAACGTGTACCTTGTTTAAGCGGAAGCAATCCGGTGGGAAATATGGTGATTTATGATCCTAACAATCATAATTTACGCCGTTTGACCTTTGATCAGGATGGAAACTGGAATCCGGTAATCATGAACAATGGGCGGGTGATGTATACGCGCTGGGAATATACGGACTTGACACATTATTATTCCCGAATTGTGATGCACATGAATCCTGATGGAACAGAGAACAAGGCTCTATACGGTAGCGGATCTATGTTTCCTAATAGTACGTTCGATGTACAGCCTATACCGGGTACGGGTTCGGCTTTCGTCGGTATCATTTCGGGACATCATGGAGTGGCTCGTTCGGGTAGGATGATTGTCTTTGATCCGACTAAAGGACGTAAGAACGTGGCAGGGATGGTACAGGAGATACCTTATCGTAATCGTCCCATCAAAGAAGAAATCAAAGACCGTCTGGTAGATGGCGTATGGCCGCAATTTATCAAGCCCACTGTGTTGAGTGATAAATATTTCCTGGTGGCTGCCAAATTGTCGCCGGAATCGCTGTGGGGTATTTATTTGGTAGATGTATTTGACAATGTGACTTGTGTTTTTGAAGCGGAAGGTGAAGGTTTCATTAGTCCGGTATTGGTACATAAAGTTACGGTGCCACCCATTATTCCCGACCGGGTGAAGATGGATCAGAAAGAAGCAACCTTTTTCATTCAAGACATCTACGAAGGTGAAGGTTTGCAAGGTATTCCTCGTGGTACAGTAAAGGAACTTCGTTTGCATGCGTATGAATATGCTTATGTATCGGCCAAGTCGGATCATAACTGGCATGGTATCCAGTCCGGATGGGATATCAAACGTCTGTTGGGTACTGTTCCTGTTGAAAAGGATGGTTCGGCCATTTTCAAGGTTCCGGCAAATACCCCACTGTCCATACAGCCGGTAGATAAGGATGGTGTAGCCATCCAATGGATGCGTAGCTGGGTAACCGCTCAGCCTGGCGAGGTCGTTTCTTGTATTGGTTGTCATGAAAACCAAAACCAGATTGCCATTCCTAAACGAGTGATTGCTTCCCAGAAAGATCCCGATGTCATTACTCCCCCGGAAGGAGGAGTCCGTTCGTTCACCTTTGATTTGGAAATTCAACCTATTCTTAATCGGGCTTGTATTGCTTGCCATAACGGTGAAAAAGCTTTTGATTTGCGAGGAGGAAAAAAAGATAAGTTCGGTTATGGTACATCCTATTTGAATTTCCATCCTTATATTCACCGTCAGGGTGGAGAAGGAGATATGGTTGTATTGCAGCCTTACGAATATCATCCGAATACCAGTGAGTTGGTTCGTATGTTGAAACGGGGACACCATAATGTGGAACTGACAGACAAAGAGTGGCGTACCCTTTATAACTGGATTGACTATAATGCACCTGATAAGGGCTATTTTGACGTGAAGTCTTTGACTAAAACTCCTTACAAAGGCTTTGATGAGTATAAGCGCCGCATAGAACTTACAGATAAATATGCAAATGGAAGTAGCGTAGACTGGAAAAAAGAATTGGCGGATTATGCATCTTATTTGAAGAGTAAGGGAGAAGTTCAGCCTGTCATGCCTCGTGAAGAACCGGAAAGGAAAGTGAAAGAACTGAAAGTTAAAGGATGGCCTTTTGATGCAGTTACCGCCAAAGGTAAGCAGGCTGCTGAGGGAGAACAACGTAAGGTTGTGGAAATTGCCCCTGGCGTCAGCATGACATTTGTACGTATTCCGGCCGGACAATTTGTAATGGGAAGCTATGATGGACCTTCAGATACATATCCTGCAGCAAAAGTAAACATTGAAAAATCTTTCTGGATGGCTGAATTGGAAACTACTAATGAGCAATATCAGGTGTTTTATCCTGAACATGATAGCCGTTTCATCGATCAGCAATGGAAAGACCATGTAGTACAGGGATACCCGGCCAATAAACCGGAACAACCGGTTATTCGGGTCAGCTATCAGGATGCTATGAATTATTGTAAGAAGTTGAGTGAAAAGACAGGGCTGCATGTGACACTTCCTACTGAAGCTCAATGGGAATGGGCATGTAGGGCTGGAAGTGATACGGATTTCTGGTACGGAGATATGCATGCGGATTTTGGAAAGAAAGAGAATTTGGCAGATAAGACTACGTTATTATTTGCTGTAGCGGGTGTAGATCCCAAGCCGATGTCACCTACCCATGCGATGTACAAACATTATACTTTCCTTCCGAAGGAAGAAGGAGTGGATGATGGAAATCTGGTGCAGGTTGGAGGAAAACAATACGAAGCCAATCCGTTCGGATTGTATAATATGCATGGTAATGTAAGCGAATGGACTCGCTCTAATTATGTGCCCTATCCTTATAATGTGAAAAATGAGGAGAAAAATGCAGAATATAAAGTCGTGAGAGGAGGTTCATTTATAGAAAGGCCTAAATTCTCCACTTCTTATTCGCGCAAAGGTTTCTTGCCTTATCAGCGTATATTTAATGTAGGCTTCCGTGTAATTATTGAAGACTAACCGGACTGCTTATTGAAAAGATGGATATGTGTTGGAACTATGATGGAAGATTCTAGTTCCAACACATATTTGTTATTGTTTTAGCCGGAATAAGTAACATGCTTGTGGAAATATCTATCCCACCGGTTTGCTCTGTGTATAGCCTTCTTTTTTCAATAATTCCAGTACCTTCTGTTTGAAGTCACCTTGTACAATGATTTCTCCGTCTTTGGCACTTCCGCCCACACCGCATTTACTTTTCAGCAGCTTGCCCAATTCTTTCAAATCATCTTCCGTACCGACAAAACCCGTAACGAGAGTTACTACTTTACCTCCACGGTTCTTACGGTCTAATTGTACTCGCAGACGTTGCTGTGAGGGTTGGAGAGTCGTTTGTTCCTCATCATCGTCCATTTCATAATTATAATTCGGGTTGGTAGAATAAACTACATTTAACCGTTCTTTCCAATCATTATTTTTCATATTCATTTTATTTATCAAAGTCAAAAGTAACATTTTAGGCTAACACTTTTGTGGAAATTATGTTAACTTTCTTATGCTTCACTCTTTTTTCTCATAAAAAAACGTACTTTTGTCAGTCCGTAACCTAAATAGATGAAGAAAATGACTGCGAACCAAGCAATTCAACATAAGGAAAGCATGAAAGTGCCGGAGCCTACTTTGCGCAGGTTGCCATGGTATTTGTCTAATGTTAAGTTGCTGAAACAAAAGGGTGAACGTTTCGTCTCCTCCACCCAAATCTCCAAAGAAATCAATATCGATGCTTCCCAGATAGCCAAAGATTTGTCGTATGTCAATATCTCGGGGCGTACTCGTGTGGGATATGAAGTAGACACGTTGATTGCCGTGTTGGAAGACTTCCTCGGATTTACCAACATACACAAAGCTTTCCTCTTTGGAGTAGGAAGTTTGGGAGGTGCATTGCTGCGTGATTCCGGTTTGAGTCATTTCGGGCTGGAGATTGTGGCGGCGTTCGATGTCAATCCCGATTTAGTAGGTACCACCTTGAACGGCATACCTATCTTCCATTCCGATGAATTCGAGAAGAAAATGCATGAATACGATGTCAATATCGGTGTTCTGACCGTACCTATCGAGATTGCCCAGAAGATTACGGACACAATGGTGGCAGGCGGCATTAAAGCTGTCTGGAACTTTACCCCGTTCCGTATCCGTGTACCGGAGGCTATCGTAGTACAGAATACTTCCCTATACGCCCATTTGGCGGTAATGTTTAACCGTTTGAATTTTAACGAAATCAAGTAATGAAGATTATTGCCGTAGGGATGAATTATGCCCAACATAACAAAGAATTGGGACATACTCAAGTCAACAAAGAACCTGTTATCTTCATGAAGCCCGATTCAGCTATCCTGAAAGATGGCAAGCCCTTCTTTATTCCCGATTTTTCCAACGAAGTTCATTATGAGACGGAGGTGGTAGTGCGCATCTGCCGTTTGGGGAAGAACATTGCTCCCCGTTTTGCGCACCGCTATTATGATGCCGTTACGGTGGGTATCGACTTTACCGCTAGGGATTTGCAACGCCGGTTCCGCGAAGCCGGAAACCCATGGGAACTTTGTAAAAGCTTCGATAATTCGGCCGCCATTGGTAAGTTTATTCCATTGGAACAAGCCGGAGGCGATTTGCAACAACTGGATTTCCATCTGGATATCGATGGGAAGGAAGTGCAACGTGGAAACACGGCGGATATGCTTTTCAAGGTAGACGATATCATTGCCTACGTCAGCCGCTTCATGACATTGAAAATAGGAGATTTATTATTTACCGGAACTCCCGTAGGGGTAGGACCGGTTAGCGTGGGGCAACATTTGCAGGGATATATCGAAGAAGAAAAATTGCTCGATTTTTATATTCGTTGATAGCTTGGATTGATTGATTATTTACATCTACTTAGAAGATATGAAAATACGTGTAGGCTTTGGCTTTGATGTGCACCGGTTGGTGGAAGACAGGGAACTTTGGTTGGGTGGCATTCGCCTGGAACATGATAAGGGATTGTTGGGGCATTCCGATGCCGATGTACTGATACATGCTATTTGCGACGCTCTGCTTGGCGCGGCGAATATGCGCGATATCGGTTATCATTTTCCCGATACGGCAGGTGAGTTCAAGAACATCGACAGCAAGATTCTACTGGAAAAGACCGTGAAGCTGATTCAAACGAAAGGCTATTCCGTCGGTAATATCGATGCCACCATTTGCGCCGAACGTCCTAAACTGAAAGCCCATATCCCCGATATGCAGCGCACGCTGTCTGCTGTGATGGGGATTGATGAAGACGATATCTCCATCAAAGCCACCACTACCGAAAAGCTGGGCTTTACGGGTAGGGAAGAAGGTATCTCGGCGTATGCCACCGTACTCATTGAAAAAGTATAATGAAACTTAGATAAGTAATCATTCAAAATGAAAAAAATCTCTTTAACCCTCTGCCTGGCATTATTTTCAGTTTTGTTTTGCCGTGCGCAAGTCACCCCTTTGAAGTTCAACAAGAACGGGGAATTTAAAATCGTCCAGTTTACGGATGTACATTTCAAGTACGGCAATCCCGCTTCGGATGTTGCCTTGAAACGCATTGGCGAAGTGCTTGATGCCGAACATCCCGATTTGGTTGTCTTTACCGGCGATGTGATTTATGCCGCACCTGCCGATAAGGGTATGCGTTCGGTACTCACCTGCGTTTCCGACCGTAAGATACCTTTCGTCGTAACTTTTGGAAATCATGATAATGAGCAGGGCATGACGCGTGCCGAACTCTACGATATCATCCGCTCCATGCCGTTCAATATCCAGCCCGAGCGCGGTACGGAGGAATCTCCCGACTACCTGTTTGCCGTGAAGTCATCCGATGGTGCGAAAGACGCCGCCTTGCTCTATTGCTTGGACTCCCATTCCTATTCCAAGCAGCCCGATGTGAAAGGATATGATTGGCTGACTTTTGACCAGATAAACTGGTATCGCAGCCAAAGTGCCGCTTATACGGCAAAGAACGGTGGAAAGCCGCTGCCCGCTTTGGCATTCTTCCACATCCCCCTTCCCGAATACAATCAGGCAGCTTCCGACGAGAATGCCGCCCTGGTAGGTACGCGTATGGAGAAAGCCTGTGCCCCGGCATTGAACACCGGTATGTTTACTGCCATGAAAGAAGCCGGTGATGTCATGGCTACTTTCGTGGGACATGACCACGATAATGATTATTCCGTTATGTGGCACGGCATACTCCTTGCATACGGTCGTTATACAGGCGGCAATACGGTGTATAACCACCTGCCCAATGGCGCCCGCGTCATCTTGATGAAAGAAGGTGCCCGTACGTTCCAGACTTGGATTCGCTTGAAAGGCGGTGAGGTCATAGACAAAACCGTTTACCCGGATACCTACGTGAAAGACGATTGGCGCAAACGTCCTTTGGCTACTGAATAAGCCGTCTTCACTTCCATCCCGAAGGAGGTTAAGGCCTTACTGATGTGACAATAAGGTTTCACGATAGAAGCATTATTGTATTCGATGCACAAGATGGCATCTCATGCAGCACAAGATGCCATCTTGTGTGACATGAGATGCCATCTTGTGCATCGTTCCTAACCGGCCTTCATTCCTTAGCCCCTGATGTTACTGTTGCCGGAACTTAACATAGTTCAGGCGGGTGTACTTGGTGTTTCCCACTACATACGTACGTGCAACTCGTGCAGAAGCAATATTTACCGTGTCTCCCACCTGATAGGCATGCTCGGCGGCAGGTAGCTGGCACGATTTCCTACTGGCTGTACGTGCATTTATCCGCAAAGTGACGATATTCCCGGAAGCGTCTTTCAGTTTCAAAACTTGCCGCACGTAGAAATAAGGAGTTGTCCCCTTGACTTGTGTCTTGTAGGGGTCATCTTCCAGCCTTACACTGAGTACAGTCAGAGTCAGGTTTTCCACTTTTTCTCCCTCTTTGCCTAGGAAGCGGCTGGAAGGCGGTTGCTTCGTTTGCCGTTGCAGAATGTCGAGATAAACCGAATGGTATATTTTGGCGATTTCTGCAAAGCGTTCCTGTTTGGGAATTCTTGGGGTGAACTTGAAGGCTATCCATGACAGGTAGGGCGGGTCAATCTGCATAACCTCATGCAGGTAGTGCCCGTGATATTTACCGAAAGAGACGATATCGTCTCCTTTGTTCTGCATTCGTTTGGCGTTATATTCTACCAGCAACAGCGGGCGGGAGGAGTAGTAACACAAGCTGCTTGCCATTCGCAGTGTTTCGTGTATATCCGTGCTCAGGTCGAAAATGTAGAATATGGATTGCCGTTCAGGCAGGGGAGAATAAATCCAAAGCGAGTATTTCGGCCGGTCCGGTCGGGGGAGAACCACAAGATAAGCACCCACCTCCTTGAAAGAGGCTTTTTTAAGGTTGTATTCATTTAGTTTCTGATACAACAACTCTTGTTCGGCAATGGATATGCCCGGAAGATTCGGATTTCCCATACTTCGGTTTGTATATACCAAATATACGTAATTTCTCTCAATCTACCAAGTTTACATTGCACTTTCTTTTACCTTAGCTTCTTGCTTGGGAGGGGCTTTTCTGCAAGTTTAAATGATAAATATTCTTTCACCACGGAGGACACAGAGGTCACAGAGGTTTTTAATCTTTTAGGCGCGAA
>NZ_CAUFUE010000047.1 GCF_959029255.1 uncultured Bacteroides sp.
GCGAAACTTAAATAACTTTATAAATCATAAATCAAAAAACATGTTTGAATCATTAGAAACTCTCACGGCTGCCGTCGAAGCAGCCTGTGCAGACATTGCTCCTTCCTATGCCGAATACGTACAACTCGCCATGGCCATAGCCACCGATTGCGGTGAAGGTGGACGCACCAGCTTCCACCGTATCTGCCGCTTCTCGTCAAAGTACCAGCAGTCCCATGCCGACCGTCTCTACACCAACGCCTTGAAGAACGGACAAGGCAGCGTGCACCTGGGTACGGCGTTTCACCTCGCCCAAGCGGCAGGCGTGGACATCCACGAAGGAAAGCGGACGAGAGCCGCAAAAAATGCACCCGATGCGGAAAATGCAACGCCGCCATTTTCTCACACACACGCACGCGTATCTTATAATGCGGACGAAGACAGCCAACAGCCGGACACCACCGATACCGGGGAATGCGGGGAAGAGAAGATTTCCGGCAGCGAACCGCTACTGTCCCTCCCATTGCTGCCCGAAGCCGAATGGCCGCAACCCCTGCAACGCATCCGTGACTGCGGTGCCACAGGGGCCCAGCGCGACGTACTGCTGCTCGGAGCACTCACCGTACTAGGAGCCTGCATGGAACGCAACGCCCGCTGCCTGTACGGCGGAAAGATGCAGTCGCCCTGCCTCCAGACATTCGTCGTGGCGCTACCGGCATCGGGTAAGGGCGTACTGGGTTTCTTGCGTCTACTGATAGCACCCATACACGACGAAATACGCCAACAAGTGGAACAGCAAATGAGCGCCTACAAAAAAGCGAAAAGCAACTACAATGCCATGGGCAAAGAACGCGGGCAGATGGAAGAACCGCAAATGCCACCCAACAAAATGTTCATCATCTCAGGCAATAACACAGGTACAGGCATCCTGCAAAATATCATGGATTCCAACGGAACGGGAATTATCTTCGAAACGGAAGCCGACACCATTTCCACCGCCATCGGCACGGATTACGGCCATTGGAGCGACACGCTACGCAGGGCTTTCGACCACGATTTCCTCTCGTACAACCGGCGTACGGACCAGGAATACCGCGAGGTCAAGAAGTCCTACCTCTCCATCCTCCTCTCCGGTACTCCGGCACAGGTGAAACCACTCATACCCTCGGCCGAAAACGGGCTGTTCTCCCGGCAAATCTTCTACTACATGCCTGCCATACATGAGTGGCAGGACCAGTTTGACAATCAGGACACCGACATGGAAAAGCTATTTTCCGCCATGGGTGAAGAATGGAAACGGCAATTAGAGAAACTGAAACTGGGAGGCCTCTATACGCTGAAATTCACGGAAGAACAGCGCCACGATTTCAACAGCCGCTTCGCCGCCCTCTTTCTGCGTGCCCATGCCAACCAAGGCAACGAAATGAGCAGTTCAGTGGCACGCATGGCGGTAAACATCTGCCGCATAGCCACCATCGTAGGAGTACTACGGGGTAACCTCACCCCCGATGCGGAACTGCCGGCCGACAACCTGAAGGACGGCATCGTCACCCGTTGGGACATCCACCTCTCTCCTGCCGACTTCGAGGCGGTAATCGGGCTTGTGGAACCGCTTTACCTCCACGCCGCGCACATCCTCTCCTTCCTGCCCCCGACAGAGATAAACCGCCGTGCCAACGCCGACCGTGACAGCTTCTTCAACGGTTTGCCGCCCACCTTCAGCCGCACAGAACTACTGGAACATGCCGCAGAGACAGGCATCAACGCCAACACCGCACAGAGCTGGTTGCGTCGCCTGGTGAAGCATGGCGCAGTAGAAGAAACGGCAAGCAAAGGTCATTACCACAAAACCTGATGAAACTCTTCTGCTGGAGAACGGCTATTATATATACGCGCATGTGTGTGAGGAAAAGGCGGCGCTGCATATCCTGCATATTCCGCATTTTCCGCATACTGCGCGTATTTCTCGTATTGCGTATAAAGTGTATATTGTAGATTTCCAGTATCCCATATATGTACTTCCGGAACGTAAAGTGCCACTCTACGGTTCTAATGTTCTACTTTGGAACTCCCAAGTAGAACTTTAGGATTAAGGTTCTCCCAGCGCATTGAAGATGAGTTGCACCTGTGCCGGAGTATATGTCCGCACCTTGTCCGAAGGAACCAACGCGTGAAGTTCGCTACGCAGGGTAGGATGAAAGTCAATCCATTGGTTCAGCTTGCGAAAAGCGGCTTGCGGACATAAGTCGGGAAAATAAGCCTGCGCCAGTTCGGTACGGCCGTATGTGCGTATTTTGAATACCTCCATATCTTTGAATCTTTAAATCTTTGTATGGTTCAAAGATACTGAAAAATATCCACACAGACAGCGATTTATCCAACTATAACGAACACTAATGAACCCTAACGGACAAGAACCGACAATCCGGCTTCTGCCATGTCGTATCTTCGCAACGTGATCACAAAACAATGAGAGTTGATAGTTGACAGTTGATAGTTGACAGTTAAAAACTTAGAAACTTAAAAGCTCAAACTTAAAGACTCAAAAACTTAGAAACTCAAAAACTTAAAAACTTAAACTTATGATTCGTTACAAAAAGTATCAAGTGATGGGTGAAAATCACCCGCTAAAAGGGCTTTGGTATGCCCGTCCCCTGATTGAGGACACCTTCGACACCGAGAAGCTTGCCAAACACATGGCAAACCACAACACGCCCTATTCGGCAGGCTTAATCAAAGGTGTACTCACCGATATGATTTCGTGTATCAAGGAACTCATCCTGGACGGCAAGAATGTGAAACTGGACGACCTCGCCATCTTCTCCGTGGGCATCGTCAGCAAAAAAGGCGCCGCTTCGGCCGCCGACTTCACGCTGGCGGACAATGTGAAGGGCTTGAAACTCCGTGCCCGTGCCACCGGCGAACTGAGCAACGCCCAGATAAACCTGGAAGGCCAGTTGAAAGAGGCTTCCAAGTATAGCGTAGATGGCGGAAGCGGTAATGGCAACAATGGCGGCGGTGGAAACAGCGGCGGCAGCGGAGAAGACCAGAACGAAAATCCGTTGGGATAAAATTATTTACGATTTACGATTTACGATTTACGATTGAAGTCACTTATTGATATGTTGACAACTTGACTCTTGATAGTCTGTGAAGTACGAAAAAACATGCCAATTATGAGGCTCAGCAAAATCGTAAATCTAAACAAGTAATTTCAATCGTAAATAGTAAATTGTAAAATTGTAAATCGTAAAATCGTAAATCCCCAAAACAAGTAATTTCAACCGTAAATAGTAAATAGTAAATAGTAAATCGTAAAATAGTAAATAACATCATGGGAACAACAAAATCAAAATCAGTATGGGGCGTCGTCCTCAAAGCACTTGTAGCGGTAGCTACCGCCTTGGCGGGAGTATTCGGTCTTAGCTCTTGCATAGGCCGATGAGAAGCATCACGCTACTCATCATTCATTGCTCGGCCACACCTCAGGGTGTGAGCCTGAGCTTTGAAGATTGCCGCCGGGACCACATCCGCCATCGTGGTTTCAATGATATAGGCTATCACTTCTACGTGACGCGCGACGGTGAAATCCACCGGGGCCGCCCGCTGGAAAAGGTCGGAGCGCATTGCCTGAACCATAACCGGCACTCCATAGGCATCTGTTACGAAGGCGGACTGACTGCCCACGGGCAACCCGCAGACACGCGCACACTGAAACAAAAGGGTGCATTGCTGGCACTGCTACGTGAGTTGAAACGAGTCTTTCCGCAGGCGCTGATTGTGGGACATCACGACCTGAACCCGATGAAGGCGTGTCCTTGCTTTGATGTGGTGGGGGAATACAGGGGGCTTTGAGAAAAGCTCCCTGTTATTATAAAAGCTTATCCGTCTATTCTATCTGATATCCCACACACCTCTACCTGCCGAAATACGGATTGTTTCTCCTGAAATCATCTTACCCGACTCACTGACCAATAATTTAGCAATACCCGCTACTTCTGTCGGCATAATAAATCTTCCTATTTTATTTTCATCAGTGTAAATGTTGTCTCCCTCATCTATACCTATTAAAGCGGTCGCTGTTGAGCCGGGAGCTATGGCATTTACGGTTATTCCATTTTCAGACAATATCTGAGCTAATCCTTTTGTCAACCCGTTCATTGCCCATTTAGAAATACCATAAGGTGACCATGCCGGTTCAAAGCCACGGGTAGATGAAACTAAAAGGATATTACCTCTGAGTTTTCTATCTTTCATATAATCAGCCATACTTTTACACATAAAGAAAGTGCCTTTTAGATTAATATTCATTACCCTATCATATTCCTCTCCTGTCATTTTCCAAAAATCAACTCCTTCGGTATGTACTCCGGCTGAACTGACAAATATATCTATATTTCCAAAGATTTTATCGGCTTCTTCTATTTTGGCATCAAATGATTCGACCTCCAAATAATTTAGTTCTAAAATAGCAGCATTGGGAGTGTTGAGATTATCAATTACATTTTTCAACTTATTCGGATTAGTCCCTGCCAAGATTACTTTACATCCACTGCTTAATAAAGTTTTAGCTATAGATATTCCTATCCCTCCTGTACCTCCACTAATCAATGCTACTCGACCATTAAATTGATCCTCTTGAGCTTTTGTTTGAACAATAGGAACTAATTTTTCACTTTTTATGATTGAAACCAACTTCCGGATTATTAATTCAATTTTCTTCATGTAACAAATGGTTATACTTATACACAATCTTTTCAAAACACCTTATTTCAGTTTATCCTTTTGTAATGCCGCTTGTTCACGGCTTATACAAAATCTGGCATAAGGAATGGGAAATAGGCTTATCAACAGCATCTTAACCTTGTGTTTGAAGCTGACTTCACTCTTCCAAATAACACCCGGTAATAAAGTCCTGACCTTGACAAGACATTCCTTGTATTGTTCAATATACTTATTTTTGGAATTTGTAGCTATAATAAGTTTAAGTATAAAATGATAATTACTCCAAATATGGTAATCAATAGCATGCTCAAGTCTCTTTGTCCTGACAACCAATTTTTCGCCCATGTTTTTTGTGTTCCAAAGGGCATTTATACCCATAATTACATTATAATGCGTAAGACCGCTCCCAGTATTATTTAAACGGTAATTATAGACTTTACGATGCCCCACTCCTACATGATTGGAATATTGGGCCGCCATGGCAGAAAAATAATGTCCCTCGCCCGACCATGGAACTGAAAAATCTATGTTATTCCTGCGAATCATGTCTGTCTTATAAATCTTGTTCCATGGACCAATAGGCAGCTTGGGATATATAATGGCAATGGCAGCATCCTCTGATGTCCACGTTTCAATTTTGTCACACTTCACCTGAACGTGTTCTCTCGTTGTAAAAATATTGAGACTCATACCCATGTCCGAATCTGTTTGAAGGACTAATTCCATCAGATATTCCACATAGTCGGGTTCCAACCAATCGTCTCCATCAATTATTGTCAGAAATTCTCCCGTTACAAGTTCCAGACCTTTGTTTCGGGCATCGCAACATCCACCATTAGGCTTATGAAGCACTTTTATTCGTGAGTCTATGGCAGCATACTTGTCACAAATCGCTCCGCTGTTATCAGGAGAACCGTCATCAACAAGAATTACTTCAATATTTTTATACGTTTGATTGATTATTGATAAAATCAATTTTTCCAAGAATTTCTCAGAGTTGTATATCGCGACAATAATGGAAACTTTTATACCAGACTCATTTTTCATTTTACTACTATTTTTTTATACATCTTATTCATTATAGTTTTCAATAAGGACTTATTAATCGCAATTATTGTGGTTAGTAATACTATTTCTAAGCCAAAAAACAACAAATTGTCATCTAAAACAAACAATAGTCCTGTTTGCACCAACAAAATTGAATATCCTAAACAATCACGGAATAAAGATATGTGCAAATTCATATACCTTTTTACAGTTCGGATTCGCATTATCCAAACAAGTCCATAAGACACCAAAGAAGCTATGGAAGCTCCAAGAACACCCATCTGCCAGACCAGTAAAAAGGTAAGAACAAGATTTACCACCGCTCCTACTATACTTGTCCTTGCAAATGCCTTTGTATCTTTTGTGGCGGCATATATACCACCAATATATCCACTCAATGCACCAAATACTGCTGCTATCGTCAGAAAAGGAGCATACTTCCATGCGTTATAAAAATCCTTATTATATAATAATTCAGCTATTGTTCGAGACAATATAATCAAGACCGAACAAACAAGGGTCATACTTACATTATAGGAACTATATAACTTTGAAAAAAAACCGTTTTTGTCATCTCTATCAAATTCGTGTACTGCCGACAACGTCCATGCCTGACCGAAAATACTTTGAAACATCATAAGGATAGAGGGAATTTTGTAACTTACGGAATAAATTCCATTGGCAGCAATTCCACTCAACCAAGTAATAATATACCTATTAGACAAACCGTTCACCCACCATGAAATATTAGTCAATATCATCGGCTTACTGAAATCTAACATTTCTTGATGTAACTTTGAGTCAAGGTGTTTCCATTTTACAAACTTCCAACCTTTGATTGACAGAAATAAGTAGAAAGACTGGCTGACTATTCCAAGTATGTATGCCATGAAAAAGCCCAAAAGCCCCATGTGCAAGATTAACAAAAAAAAGAGATTAAGGCAAATCATCACAAGTGAGCAGACTACACCTGATATAGCAACATCTTTAACACAATCAATGCCTCTTGCAAAACAATTCAGAATTCCATTAATTGCCATGCTTGCAAACATCATCAAAAACAAGATTGGATAATCATTGACTATTGATATGAAGCCGAATATATAATTTATCGCGATAAGAATTACACCTATAATAACGCATACAAGAAAATGATATATACAAATAGAAAAGACCTCTGTCCTGTCATTTTTTGGATCTAAGGGAAATCTGAGTGCCGAATCACAAATATTCAATGTGAAAATAGGAACCAACAAAGATATACCGGTATTCATCAAGTCGAATGTCCCGTATTCAGCGGTCGTCAAAACATAAGTGTAAAGAGGAACCAAAAAAAAACTCAATAATTTCGTTCCAAATTGTCCTATAACTAAAAGACCTGTATTTTTTGCAAGAGATTTCAGTTCTTTCATCTATTACTCCAACCTATTCTTTGTAAATGTCTGCCCAGAAATATATTAGCTCTCTAAAGCTTTTTGTAAGAAAATCCTTGATGACTCTATATTCACTGATAGTTTCTTTTTTATACTTTCAAAATCAAGAGGTAGTAAATCTTCAATCTTCTCACAATCATTTTCTTGTATAAATCTATCAGATATATTCAACATACTTAATAACGAAATAAGTCGCTGATTTTGTCCTTCATTTTCCCCATTGAAACGTTTGAAAGTAACAAACGGGGTATCTAATTGGATTGCAAACAAAGTTCCATGAAAAGAATCTGTAAACAAAATGGATGCACCATCTATGTACTGAAGAAACTCCAAAGGCCCCGCAGCAACAAGTTCATCGGCATAACGAGAATATCCTTTTAAGTTATAAAATATTTTTAAAGGGAGATGATGTTTGGAGGCATACTGCCTGACATAATCAAAATACCATTTATTATTTGACAAAAAGTAGGCTAAAACATATTTTTCATGGGACAGAGGTGTGTCGTCTATCAGTTTTCTCCAATCTTCACTTGCCAATAACAGAGTCGGATCAACAACATGAGTTACTTCCTGTCCTGTTATATCAGCTATGATTTTACATCCTATATCTTCTCTTGCTGATAAGTATTTATAATCGGACAGGTATGTTTTAAACTGCTTCCGATGTTTGTCCGGATAAACAGAAACACCCAAGCTTGATGCGTATGCTATTTTCTTTTTATGTGTAAAACCAGCATAATAAAAAGGAGTATTCAGCTCCTTATACCATGCGGGACCAGGATTCCATATCTGATCACTGCCAACGATATATTGATCATATTTATTATCAAACAATACCCAATCGGTATCATAGTCTATTTGCAAGTGCTTTTTAATGAAGCGGCTGAATAGTTTGTTGGATTTTATCTTGCTTTTATAATAAAGTCCGGACGAAGGATTCAATAATAGTCCTACCAATTGCTTCAATCGGATGGTAAGTATATTAGTTTTCTTTTGGTTCGGTTCTATTATATAAGTATCGTTAAGGATATGATTTTCATATCCAAGAGACAAAACATATTGTTGCAAAGCATAGGCCTGCAACATTGTACCAAAATTATTATACTTTACCCATGTAATGGTTGCCGTACGTTTGTTTTTCATTAGCAATGTGGGTTATTAATTAAATATGAACTGAAAGAAATTTATAATTTATATCCCTCTCTTCGAATTGTGTCCAGTAGTTCTTCTCTACTCAATATTTTGAATGCTGACGCCGATTTGTCAATAAGATGTCTCTCATATAATATTTATGGCTTGTCATTTCGTAAATTTCTAATGTTTTATAAGAACATTCGCATTCAGGTGGTTTCTTTGCAAGAAGCATTGACGAATGCAGGAGCTGTGTATCAACTCGTAAAGAAAGTTGAAAGCTTTATTGAGTAGTTAGCATCCAATTTTGGCATGCACCCTAAGGAAAGCCGCCACAAGGCGGTTTTCTAATAAATAACGTCAATATTCTATCACTATATATTCATCAACATTCCGCGTCTCTTTACTGAAGTTGACTCCTATTTTCACGAGTTTTTTTCCCTCCAGCGTATAAGGAATCAGATAACCTTTTTCGTCTATTTGCTTCAAGGCTTCTTCGGCGGTACCGTTCAATTTGAACTCAAAAACATAAATACTGTCTTGTGTCTTCACTACGGCATCGGCACGCCCACGGGCGCTGCGGACTTCGGTTTCTATAAACTGCCCCATCAGAGTGAAAACGATATAGAAGACAGCTTGATAATGACGCTCGGTATCGGCACTCAAGTCGTAGGGAATACCGGCAAAGAAAACTTTCAGACGTTCCATGAACGCATCGACATCACCGGAACGGAGTTCACGCATGAACTTGGCAATGTGAAAACCGGTCTCGTCGTCGGTGACATGGGTATAATAGGGAACCAGAAAATTCAAAAAGCCATAGCGGACTTCGTTGTTGGGGAAGCCTAAGGTATAGAGTAAAACATCTTTATCATAATCTTTGATGGTAAGATATCCGCTTTGGTAAATCATCGGAAGAGGATTTTTCACTTCAGCACGATACTCGAAAAAAGCGGAAGCCGTTACTTCAACGCCATCAATCAAAAGGCGTAAATCATAATCACTCTGTTTCAATAAATCTACCAAATAGGTAGGAGTACCGGTCTGAAACCAGAAATTATCCAGAATCTTCGCTTTACAAGCATTCAACACGCTGAAGGGATTGAAAACTCCTTCACAATGCGGATAGAAATGATAACCGTCATATTGCTTGGTCATCTTATCCAGCGTTGTGTCAAAATCCATTCCATTGGCGGCTCCCAAACGTTCTATCTCCGGAGTAAACGTACGGACTAACTCTTCTTTAGTGATGCCGCAAAGAGAAGAATAATCGGGCCATGAGCTGATATCCTGCAACTGGTTTAAGTCACTGAATACGCTGACTTGGGCAAATTTAGTAACTCCCGTCAGGAAAACAAACCGCAGATAGCGGTCTGCACTTTTCAGTACGCCGTAAAAGGCTTTCAGGATGCGGCGGTACTCGTCGAGCAACTTTTCGTCAAGCAAAGTTTGCAGTAAGGGTTTGTCGTACTCATCAATCAAAACAACCACTTGCCTGCCCGTTCGCTCATACGCACGACGGATGATGCCGAAAAAACGATCGGAAAGTGTTACCTCCCGTTCTTCTTGTCCCCAAATATCCTCCCACAGACTCAAATGCCGAGCAAGCATAGAATCTAAACGAGATATGGAATCGTATTTTTCCGCATTCAAATCCAAATGCAATACAGGATATTCAACCCATTCTTTCTCCAATCGCTCAATTTCAAGTCCCGCAAACAAGTCTTTGCGACCTTGAAAGTATGCTTCAAAAGTAGAAATAAGCAAACTCTTGCCAAAACGACGGGGACGGCTCAAAAAATAGGGTTTCCCGGTGTGAGCTATCTGATAGACAAAAGCTGTCTTATCTACATAAAGATAATCATCCCTACGTATGTCTTCAAAAGTTTGTATGCCTATCGGCAATTTGCGGAGTTGTTCCATAACTGACTACTTTTCTGCAAATATAAAGATTTCAGCACAGAGGGCACAGAGTTTAACAGAGTTTCTCAAAACTTTTTTCCGAACGCTATCCGCATAAACGTCATGAAAAGTATCTTGAAATCGAAACCCCAGGAACGGTGCTCGAGGTAGAAAAGGTCGTAGCGCAGACGACGGAGCATTTTATCCAAGGTATCGGTATAGCCGTTGTAAAGGGTGGCGTATGAGGTTACTCCGGGACGGATTTGATAGAGATAACGGTAGCGGGGGTCTTCTTTGATGATTTGGTCGATATAGAATTGGCGTTCGGGACGGGGACCGATAAAGGCCATGTCACCACAGAAGACGTTCCAGAGTTGGGGTAGTTCGTCGAGGTGGTGCTCACGGAGGAACTTACCGACTTTGGTCAGCCTATTATCTTTGCCACCGGTATAGAGGGCGGGACCTTTCTTTTCGGCATCCAGCTTCATGCTACGGAATTTATAAATGTAAAAAGGCCGCCCGAAACGTCCGATACGTTCTTGCTTGAAAATGGCAGGACCACCGTCTTCACGCTTCACGGCGATATAGCAAAACAGGAACAGGGGAGAGAATACAATGAGGGCTCCAAGCGCAAGAAGACAGTCACCGATACGTTTTACATTACGCTCGAAGGCATTCATGCCATCGGGAATGAAATGGTCGTCTTTTTCAATGGGATCCATATTGATTGAATTACTAATTATAAATTATGATGTGGGAGGGAAAGAAGAGAGTTTTAATCTTCTACTTCTTCAAAGGGGTATGGGTTTTCCTCAATGTTCTTCAACTCCTCGATGATATCGAGCTGTTCAAGGGTCAGGGAGGGTTTACTCCAGGTATTGATGATGGCATGGGCTTCACGGGCAAGTTCGGATTCGTAGACTTCGGCATAGCAGTATGTCAGAAGGCGGACTTTGAGGAGGGAAGCGGGAAGCTTGGGGAGAACTTCAAAACTGCGGTCAAGCAAAAGCTGGATGTATTGCTGTTTGCGGCCATTGTCGTGATAGGTGGCGTTGAAGGCCAATAAAAGACAGGTACAAAGCTCGGCTTCCTCTTCGGGAGTGGAGGCAGTGACGTTGCACAATTTGAGGGCAAGTTCATAAACTTCACGGTTTAAGCGAGTAAAATGGTCGCTGTAGATGGGACTGCCGTCCATGCCCAAGGTTAATAAATCATGGGCTAAGGAATACAAAATAGTAGCTTCAGAATTCATATTGATTAAGATAGGATTTATGAGTTTCACCACAGAGGACACGGAGGTCACAGAGGGAGTATTTAAAATTCAATGACAGAAAAGGTTATATTTAGTCTTCCGTAATAGGTACTACGAGTGAGGGATGGATATAGGTGGTGGCTACCGCCATGACGCCTTCGATGCTGACTACCACACGACGGTCGTGACGGATGCGGACAAACTCTCCTACTACACCTTCAAAGATACCGCCGGTGATACGGACTTTCTGCCCTTTCACTAAATGGAGTTCCACCGGGTCGATGTAGAGGACGGCTTCCTCCTGAGTGCCTGCCACGAGGATGAAGTTACGCATCTGGGAATCGGGGATGATAATCGGGCACCGGTATTCACGATTCATTATGAGACGAATGGGGATTTTAATGCCCAATTCTTCTTTCAGTTCATCGATACACTGGCGGGTGGAATGAATGAACACCAAATTATGTACGGCCGGTACCAGTTTACGGACACGTTTACCGTTCTTAATAATATACTCATGACGCATCGGAATGAAGTTCTCGATGTGTTTGTCATCTAAAACCTCTTTCAAAGCCAATTCACGACTATAGGAAACGCGTACAGCAAACCAGCTCAATTGAGTATTGAGAGTTGAAAATGGATTAGTCTCCATTAAAAAAAGATGTTCTTTAGGGACACCGGAGTAGTGAAATACCTCCCGGTCAATTCATGCAATGCAGTTATTTTCAGGGAATTATCCTGCATTCATATTATCTCAAAACAACCTACCATCACGGAAAAAGGTGGCTAAGAAATAGTTATTTGTTAATAGTTCACTCATAAAGAGCTAGAGACGAGTCGTTTAAATGGAAAAAGATGTTTTTTAAACGTTCGTTT
>NZ_CAUFUE010000048.1 GCF_959029255.1 uncultured Bacteroides sp.
CTTAAAATCCTTTGGCCATTGCGGCTGTGCGGGTTCAAGTCCCGCTTCGAGTACTAGATTAAGCTCTGTAAATCAATTGATTTATGGAGCTTTTTCTTTATAAAACTATCCTGTCTTACTTTGATGTTGATTTATCTTTGATTATACTAAATTATCCTTTACCGCATAAACCTTTTTTCTTTCTGCATTGTTGCAACGCAAACAATTAAAATCAATGAGATATGAAAGAGAAAAATGTCGCTCGTGAAGAGAGGAATAAAGGAAAGTTGGCTCATGCCGATTGGGTGATGGCTGAATTTTATGCAACCTGGTGTCCTCATTGCCAACGCATGCAACCGGTGGTAGAGGAGTTCAAGAAAGAGATGGAAGGAACACTTGAAGTGGTGCAGGTGGATGTAGACCAGGAAAGCGCACTTGCTGATTTCTATACGATTGACGGTACTCCTACGTTTATTCTTTTTAGAAAGGGAGAACAACTTTGGAGACAGTCGGGCGAATTGACACTGGAAAGGCTGGAAAGAGCTGTTAAAGAGTTTATGCCCCTTTAAGGACATTTCTGTGTGTTGTGGAGGTTTGGAGGGCAAAAGCCATGCTATTTGCCCTTACAGCTTTTTTTATAATCAGAACAGTTTTGGGCGTTTGTTATTGAAGCGGTATCCGATACCCAGCATCAGATAGTTCGGCTCATGGAAATCTTTCAGGTTATATCCGATATGCAGATAAGTATTGCGGCTCGTGTCAATTTTAAGCGCCAGTATTTGGTAGAACGATTTGAGGTCGCCGCCACTGTGCAGGACATTGGCGCCAAAACCGATGCCGACACTAAAATAGGGCATGACAAATTCTCCGCGGGCGGAAACACCCAAAGAGAGTTGTTTCCCGAGAGACGGTGTGCCGAACGCTTCTTGTTCGTTATCGCCTCCGCTACTGATGTAATCTCTTGCATAAACATTGGCACTGGCATCATAAACCCCGTCCAGTGAGACGCCTGCCCTGAATTTATATCCGAAGTTATACATCGGAGCGAAGTTGAAGCCTGCTACCGTATATTTACCCGGCGCAGGCACTTGCCCTCCCGAAACATTGATTGCTTTTCGCCGCCAGGAACCGAACAGGGTAAGGTCATAACTGACGTGGCGGGGGAAAGCTGGAATAAGTACCGGCTGTAATGGTTTTCTGAGCTCCTCCATTTTCCGGTTGAAATTGTATACCACACCAATCTTGAAGTCTATCGTATTCAGTCCGGTATTGGGGAATTTCGTGTTACCATTTGAGAAATGGCTCATCGTTCCACCTATATTCAAATCGAATTGTGGAGACAATATGCAGTTCAGATAGAGTCCTGCATTCAGGTAAGCATTGATTTTTGAACCAATAACGGTATTATTGTAATTCTCGTGTGAATCGTAGGGCTTCCAACCGAAAGACATTCCGAATCCCCATTCATAATTCAGGGAAAAGCGAGGTGCGATTTTTGCGATGCGCGCTCCCTGGAATAAATAGAGAGCTAAGGGATTGCCGATTTCCTTGCGATTACCAAAATCAAAATACCCTAGGCCTATTCCTTGATAAGCGCCCCCGTAAACTTTGTCGGCGGCAGTGCCCGGCTGTAGTTGGAAGGAGTACTTCAGATGTGCAGAGTAAGTGGATTGCAGGTATTTGCGCATATCATTTTCACCACGCAGAAAAGAACTGGTGGGGAAAATATAGCCCGGACGGCCTTCTATGCCGAGTCGATGGATATATTTTTCTTGTGCAGATATGGTGCCGGACAGGAGAAGAATAACTATCAATAGAGAGGTGACTTTCCAAGTCCGTATTTTAATACTCATGATGCCGTGCTGTTCTTCGTTGAATTAATACATAGCTTGAATAACGTCGCAAATATAACCCTTTTATCCTTTTATTTGCATAAAAAGCTAGGATTTGCAATGTTAATAATTCATCTTCCCTGCTATTAAAGAACTTTGCGCCTCTAAACTTATACTCCCTGCCATTCGGAATAAAGGAATGACAGGGAATACAAATGTTTTTAGAAAACCCTTCTGCTACTGATAATCCGCATGGCTACGGTATAGTACTCACAAGGTACAGAGAGTTGGATGCCGTTCCCCTTGTCCTCTGATGAGACGGTAATATACGCAGATTTTAGCAATTGCTTTACGCTTTCTGCCTCCCACGGACTACCGGCAAAGACGTTGATTTGAGAAATCTTTCTACTTGTAATCATTTGCTTTGAATTTTTAGTTTTACACGTTTATTTTGCTGTTTTATTTCACCCACAAATATAGAAGCTTGTTCTCTATATGAGGTATAATAATCATTCAAAAAAGTATGTGTTTTGTGCAAACGTTATAGAAAAGTCTCAAAGGATAGCAATATTGTTCCATCTGAGCTAAGAGATGGAACAATATTGCAAATAGGGAAAAAGAAACTTATTTTTCGTCGTTCTTGCGAATTTCCACACGGCGGATTTTTCCACTGATTGTTTTGGGAAGTTCGTCTACGAACTCAATGACGCGTGGATATTTATACGGTGCGGTAACCTTTTTAACATGATTTTGAAGCACCTTAATCAGCTCTTCTCCGGCACGGGCTTTGTAATCCTTAGCAAGTACAATGGTTGCTTTTACCACTTGTCCGCGTATTTCATCGGGTACCCCGGTAATGGCGCATTCCACAACGGCAGGATGTGTCATCAGTGCGCTTTCCACTTCGAACGGGCCGATGCGGTAACCGCTACTTTTAATTACATCGTCGGCACGGCCTACAAACCAAAGGTAACCGTCTTCATCTTTCCAAGCCACATCGCCGGTGTAGTAAACGCCGTCGTGCCAAGCTTCGTGCGTGCGATTGGCATCCCGGTAATACTCTTTAAATAAGCCCAGCGGTTTGCCTTTATCGGTACGGATTACGATTTGTCCCTGTTCACCGGCTTCTACCGACCGACCGTCATGGTCTATCAGGTCTACTTCATATTGAGGATTCGGCAATCCCATACTGCCCGGTTTGGGCTCCATCCACGGCATAGTGGCTACGGTAAGGGTTGTTTCCGTTTGACCGAAACCTTCCATCAGCTTGATACCCGTTAATTTTTTGAATGTCTCAAACACGGCGGGGTTCAGAGCTTCTCCGGCAATGGTACAATATTGCAAGGACGAGAGGTCATACTTCGTCAGGTCTTCATGGATGAGGAAACGGAAGATGGTAGGGGGGGCACACAAGGAAGTGACATGATAGTTTTGTATCTTCTCCAGGATATCCCCCGGAGTAAACTTCTCATGGTCGTATACGAAAACATTGGCACCGGCAATCCATTGCCCGTATAGTTTTCCCCATACGGCTTTTCCCCAACCGGTATCGGCGATAGTGAGGTGGAGACTGTTTTCGTGCAGATTATGCCAGAAGCTCCCGGTTACGATATGCCCCAGCGGATAAGTGAAGTCGTGGGCAACCATTTTAGGTTCTCCCGTCGTCCCGCTGGTGAAGTACATCAGGGAAATATCGTCGTTGCTGTTGGCGTGTTCCGGTTTCACGAAAGGTACGGCATTTTCTATGCCTTTATGGAAATCATCGAATCCTTCGGGAACTTCAGGACCTACGCTGACGAGGTTTTTCACAGAAGGAGAATCGGGCATTGCAGCGGTGATGTGGTCGGTGATGACACTTTCACCGGCACAGACAATCATCTTGATGTCTGCGGCGTTGCAACGATACACAATATCTTTCTTTGTCAGCAAGTGCGTAGCTGGAATTACTACCGCCCCAAGCTTGTGCAGTGCAACAATGCTGAACCAGAACTCGAAGCGGCGCTTCAAAATCAGCATCACCATGTCGCCATGCCCGATGCCAAGGCTTTGGAAATACGAAGCCGTCATATCCGTATAGCGTTTCATATCGCCAAAGGTGAATTGCTTGTGCTCGCCTTTATCATTCGTCCAGAGCAGAGCGGGTTTGTCGGGTTGCTCGGCAGCCCAGGCATCTACTACGTCATAACCGAAGTTGAAATTCTCCGGTACGTTAATCTTTAAATTCTTGATAAAGTCCTCCTGAGAAGTGAAGGACGTTTGTGATAAAAATCTTTCTACCATAACTTTGTCAGGTTGTATTTACATTATGATGGCAAGGAAGCGTACTGTTTTTCCATCAAGCGCTTTCATGCCGTGCGGTAGTTTGGAGTTGAAGTACAGACTATCTCCCTCGTTTAAAATCAAGTCTTTACCATCGATGCTGACCAGCATTCGTCCTTCCAAAACAAGGTTGAATTCCTGTCCGTTGTGACTATTGTAATGTATAGGCATACTGTCCGGTTTCGGTTCTACGGTAACGATGAACGGGTCGGCTGCGCGGTTCATGAAACCGGCGGCGAGCGACTGGTACTTGTATGCTTTGGTGCGTTCGATACTTGTTCCCTTTCCGGCACGGGTCAGGAAGTAAGAACTCATTTTCGGTTCCTCGCCGAACATCAGCGCATCAAGAGCAATGCCATACCGGCGTGCTATCTTTTGCAACATGCTGACGGATATATCGTAATCTCCTGTCTCTGCAAGACGGTATTCTTCAGCGGAAATATCGCAATCGCGCGCGATATCTTCGGCGGTCAGTTCCAAAACGTCACGCAACCCGCGCAGGCGTTCTGCTATTAGTTTGATTTGTTCGTCCATATTTATAATTTATGTATTAATATTGAGTTTCAGTTATACCATTGTACTTGCTCATTTAAATCTGCCAATGTAGGGTTTAGTCTTTTTATTAACGTTTCCTTTTTATTCCGATTCCAGCCTTTTAATTGTTTCTCGCGTGCAATGGCAGTTTCTATGTGTTGGAAACCTTCAAAGTATAACAAACAATGGCAATTGTATTTTTTGCTGAAGCCATCTATTGTGCCATTTTTATGTTCCATACATCGCCGAAATAAATTATTAGTTACTCCTATGTAGAATACGGTTCTATTTATATTGGCCATGATATAAATCCAGTATTGGTAATCGGGCATATTAGATGTATTATAGTTGTCGATATATTATAGTCATTTTCATTCCGTCATCCTGAGCTTGTCGAAGGATCTCTTCTATCGATGCATACTGGTTGTATAGTGGGGAGAGGAGATGCTTCGACTTCGCTCAGCATGACAGATGATAGTATTGTTAATAATCATGGAATATTCATTATCAAACATTCATCATTATACACTACTTTTCTTGATAGCCTTGATAATCGCTGAATCAAATCCTTCATGCTCCAGTTCGTTAATACCTTTGATAGTGATGCCGCCGGGGGTACACACCTTATCGATTTCAACACTGGGATGAGTATCATTATTCAAAATCAACTCGGCTGCGCCCTTTACCGATTGTGCCACCATGTGCATGCCGTCTTTGGGATAAATACCCAGTTCGATGCCTGCTTGCATGGCTGCTTGGATATATTTCAGTACGTATGCAATGCCACAGGAAGTCATGGATGTACAAGCTGCGAATTTCTCCTCGGGGATGAGCATGGCAAGCCCCATTTGGTTGAAGATGTCGAGCAGCAGTTGTTCCTGCTCTTTGGTCGCATTCCGGCTGGCAATGAGAGTCATACTTTCCATTTCGCTGATAGCGGTATTGGGGATGATGCGGAACATCGTCATTTCCGGTTCGGCTACATAATGTGCCAACTCTTCGAAATTGATACCCGCAGCCACAGATATAATAATTTGCTTACTTTTCAGTTTCAGCTCACGCAGAGTGCTTTTGATGAGCCACGGTTTGACTGCCAATATGATAAGTTCGGCACCGATTACGGCCTCCTGGTTATCATTGGTAGTCTGCATGGCTGGAAACTCAGCCTTCAACGCATCTAGTTTGCCCTGCGAAGGGTTAGAAATAATAATATCTCCGGCGGGGATGATTGTTCCTTTTGCCAGACCGCGAGCTATAGAGCCGCCCATATTTCCAGCTCCGATAATTGCTGTTTTCATATCATCTTGTTATTTAAAAAGTTGTCTTCAGACAAAGGTAGATATTTTCTATAAAAAACGACCGAAATGGAAAACTATTCTTTTTTCGGTCGTCTCTTTTGCTGGCTGATTATATGGCAAATATCAAAGTACTTTTTGAAAACGTTCAAGGAATGTGTCTGCTTCTTCCATGCTGAGACAGAGTGGTGGCAGCAAACGAAGCACATTCGTACCGCTGACACCGGTAAACACATGCTGTTCCTTCAGCAATTTCAGACGCAGTTCCTTAATGGGCTCCTCAAATTCCAACCCAATCATCAATCCGCGTCCCCGGACATCTTTTATTTGCGGGAACTTTTTCAGTTCCGTCATCAGATACTCACCTACCTTGCCCGCATTAGCGATAAGATTATCCTGCTCAATGACATCCAACACGGCAAGCGCTGCACTACATGCAAGATGATTACCACCGAAAGTAGTCCCCAACTGTCCGTAAACAGGAGTGAACATCGGGCTGATAAGTACTCCTGCCATCGGAAAACCATTACCGATACCTTTGGCAACAGTTATAATATCTGCTTTGATGCCATTGTGTTGGTGAGCGAAGAATTTACCGCTGCGTCCGTATCCGCTTTGTATTTCGTCAAGTATCAGTACGGTGTTGTTGTCCGTACAAGCCTGGCGCAGTGCGTGCATAAACTCATCTGTCGGTAGCTGGATACCGCCTACACCCTGGATGCCTTCGATAATCACTGCACAGACATCGCCCTTGGCCAGTTCCGCCTTCATGGCGTCGATATCGTTCAGCGGAAGATACGTCACATGACCGCAGTCGTTGATGGGAGCGATGATTTTAGGATTGTTGGTAACCTCCACTGCCAGTGAGGTACGTCCGTGGAAAGCTTTCGAGAAAGAAACTACCCGTGTACGTCCGTTGTAGAAAGATGAAAGTTTCAAAGCGTTTTCATTCGCTTCGGCTCCGCTATTAATAAGGAATAAAGAATAATCATCGTAACCGCAGGCTTTTCCCAATCGCTCTGCCACTTGCTGTTGCAACTTGTTGATGACAGAGTTGGAATAAAACCCTAATGTTGCTACCTGTTTGCTTATCATCTCTACGTAATGCGGATGTGCATGTCCGATAGAAATAACCGCATGTCCGCCATAAAGGTCGAGGTACTCCGTACCATTCTCGTCCCATACATGGCACCCCTTTCCTTTGACAATGTTTATGTCGAAGAGGGGATATACGTCGAATAATTTCATCATTTTAATGAAGAATTAAGAATGAAGAATGAAGAATTTGAGTAAACGATAAATGTACATATACTTGGCTTCTTATTCTTCATGAATATTGTTTTTAACTGTTTTGATTGAAGAGATGAGTAAAGCTATTAATTCTCCGCAATCTATCTCAATACTATTAAAAGAATTATTGGTAATGTAAGCCGAATCCTTTAGTAAATTCAACCAATAATCTGTTTCATTCGCTTCTTTTAGCGCAATACTTAACTTGTTAATGAAGTCGGGACGGCTTTGGGCAAACTCGGATTCTCGGATTAATGCACCTATTGCCGTACCTGAACGAAGAATTTGTTTACTCAAGATAAAATCTTGCTTATTTTCTCGCAAGAATTTCGTCATGCGTATAATCCGTAGTGCGAACGAATAACTTTTGGCATGTAATAATGAGTCTATTCTGTTGCGTGAGTTCTTCATTCTTCGTTCTTCATTCTTCATTAAAAAGCACTCGGTTTTAATCGTAAACCTACAGTCTCTTCCAAATTAAACATCAGGTTCATGTTATGAACAGCCTGTCCGCTGGCTCCTTTCAGCAAATTGTCGATACAAGAAATAATCAACAACTTGTCACCATGCTTTTCCAAATGGATGAGGCATTTATTGGTATTTACCACCTGCTTCAAGTCGATATTCTTATCTACGATAAATGTAAAGGAATCCTTTGCATAATACTCTTCATACATGCGGATGATTTCCTCCAGAGCCACCTTTGTCTTTACCACGATAGTCGCGAAAATGCCGCGCGGGAAGTCACCGCGATAAGGAATAAAATCAATTTCAGAGTCGAAGCTGTTCTGAAGCTGCTTGAGTGATTGTTTGATTTCGGGCACATGTTGGTGTTCAAAGGCCTTATAAACACTCATATTATTATTACGCCAACTGAAATGGCTCGTAGCTCCCGGCTTTACACCCGCTCCGGTGCTACCGGTAATGGCATTCACCATGATGTCATCATTCAGCATCAGATGCTTGGCTAGCGGCAACAAACCCAACTGGATGCAAGTAGCAAAACAACCCGGATTGGCGACATGATTTGCCTTACAGGTAGCCCGGCGATTCAGTTCCGGCAAACCGTAAATAAAATCATGCTCAGGAGAAGCTATGCGGTAGTCCATGGAAAGGTCGATGATTTTCAGTTCTTCCGGTACATTGTGGCTTTCCATGAATTTCTTGGTGTCACCGTGAGCTGTACAGAAGAAAAGCACGTCTATTTCATCCAGCGGAAGCTGGTCGGTGAATACTAAATCTGTTTCGCCGTACAGTCCTTCGTGTACGTCAGTAATTTTGTTGCCGGCGTTGCTTGAGCTGTTGATGAAAACTATTTCCGCTTCCGGGTGGTTTAGCAGCAAACGTATCAGTTCGCCTGCCGTATATCCGGCTCCGCCGATGATTCCTACTTTAATCATATTTTTTCGTCCTTATGATTTGAATAATAAGCACGTAGTGCTGTAGATGTTACTTTGATAAATCCTTTGGCATCTTCCGCCGTCCATCCTTTCTGCATTTCACCGTATTCGCCGAACTTGTTTTTCACAAGGTCATCTGCGCTTTCTACGCCTACGGTAGAGAAACAAAGCGGATGGAGTTCAAGGATAGCCGTACCGTTCACGTTGCGTTGGGAAGATTCCAGCATGGCCTCGATGTCGCGCATCACCGGCTCCAGATATTGACTTTCGTGCAAGAACATGCCGTACCAGTTGGCTACCTGGTCTTTCCAATACTGCTGCCACTTGCTCAGCGTATATTTTTCCAGGAATTTATGCGCGCCGATAATCAGCATCGGGGCGGCAGCTTCAAAACCTACACGGCCTTTAATACCGATAATCGTATCCCCCACATGCATATCACGACCGATACCGTATGCGGCGCCAATTTCCTCTACCTTCTGAATAGCCTTGATAGGGTCGTCAAATCTCTCATCATTCACAGCTTTCAGTTCACCTTTCTCAAAAGTCAGGCGCAACTGTTCGCTACCCTCTTTGGTGCAATGTTTCAGATAAGCGCTTTCCGGCAATCCCTGTGCAGAATCCAGGATTTCACCCCCACAGATGGAAGTCCCCCAAAGACCTACATTATAAGAATATTTCAGCTTCGCGAAGTCAGCGGCAAATCCATGCTTGTTCAGGTAGTCGATTTCTTCCTGGCGGCTCAACGCCATGTCACGGGTCAACGTGATTATTTCCACACCCGGAGCCATCACGAGGAAAGTCATGTCGAAACGAATTTGGTCGTTACCGGCACCTGTTGAACCATGTGCTATGGCATCCGCACCGATTTCATTGGCATAGCGGGCGATGGCTAGCGCCTGGAAGATACGTTCGGAACTTACGGAAATAGGATATGTACCGTTGCGCAACACGTTGCCGAACACCATGTATTTCAAGCTCTTTTCGTAATATTCCTGTGTCACGTCAATGGTAACGTATTTGGTTGCCCCCAACTTGTAGGCATTTTCTTCATTCGTTTTCAGCTGTTCGGGACTGAAACCACCCGTATTGGCGCAGGCGGCATACACCTCATATCCCTTTTCCTTAGCTAGATACATTACTGTGAATGAGGTATCCAGACCGCCGCTGAAAGCGACTACAACTTTTTTCTTCTTTTCCATATCCTTTTATTTTTAAATTTTATCATCTTCATGTAATTTCGGGTCGTAAAGCATTGCCGTGCAGATGCAGAACTTCCGGTTCTTGGCTACCAGTATATCGTGGTTGATACATCCTTCACAACCTTTCCAGAAAGACTCGTCGTCAGTCAGTTCGTTGAAAGTCACCGGTACGTACCCCAGTTCGGTATTCATTTTCATTACCGCAGCGCCACTGGTGAGGCTGAATATCTTGGCTTTGGGCCATCGCAGGCGTGCCAGGCGGAAAGATGCCTGCTTGATACGCTTTGCCAGTCCCAGACCACGGAAATCGGGATGTACAATCAACCCCGAAGTAGCTACATATTGCTTGTTTCCCCAGCTTTCAATATAGCTGAATCCGGCAAGCTCATCTCCACACAAGGCTATGATAGCCTTTCCTTCTTTCATTTTTGTCGCCACATATTCGTGTGTGCGTTCCGCGATGCCCGTTCCGCGTACCTTGGCAGCTTCCCTGATGGTATCCAAAATCTTATCCACATAAACTTCATGTGAGGCGTCAGCCACCATCACATCAATTTGTTTCGAATCCATTTCTTTATTTTATTAGAATATATTTATTTGATATTCGGAATGATTTGCGCTAAAAACTCCCTTACTTCTTCATGCGAAGCCGCTTCGTGCAATACCATCATAATGGTATCGTCTCCGGCAATGGTTCCCAGCACAGCGGGACATTCGCGGTTATCGATATCGTATGCCATACTGCTGGCGTAGCCCGGCCGGGTACGGATGACTGCAATATTTTTGGAAAACTGAAGCGAAACAAAACCGCTAGTCATCAGCATTTCGCTTGCACTCTGGTCGTTAGAGCGCTTATACATAATGTTGTTTGGCAATACATATACATATTTCCCATTCATATTGGCCGCTTTGGCAACTTTCAGTTGTTTCAGGTCACGTGACAAAGTGGCTTGCGTCAAATCAAAGCCTTCATTTCCCAAAGCCTGTAACAACTCCTCCTGTGAGCTAATGTCTTTGCTCGAGATAATCATTTTGATAGCGTCTAACCGATTGGCTTTCTTTTTCATGTTTCTGTATAATTATTCTTAGAACGGTGCAAAATTATTGATTATTTTTGAAAGAATATGCAGAAATGGTAGAATTTTTATTCTTTTTAAAAGAAAAAGGGTTGTAGCGAAAAGAACTTCTGCTACAACCCTTCTTCCATTTTCAGGAGAATTTCTCCTTTGTCCCGATGAATAGTTAACCTAACGGATTTTCGTTTTGGTCTTCACCGGAACCACTGTCCGAACCGCCGTTTCCGCTTTCACCGTTTCCGGCCGAAGCGTTTTCCGATTCAATGACCATACGTGTCACCCCGGAATCCTTCATCATATTCTTCAAGCGCTTTCCCGGTACGAAAATCAACTTCTGCCGATAAATAACATCTGCCGTAACAGATTTCGCTTCTTCCTGGCTTTTACCGTTCAACCCCGGCCGAATACTTCCAAAATCCCCTAATCTCACGGTTGCGCCAATACTGGCATAGGTGCAAAGTGCATCAATCATACCGTCGAGAACTGCTTTTACAATACCTCTCGGCACAAATCCCTGACTGGTTACTTGCTCACATAACATATTGAAATCAATATCTGCTACAGATACTGAGGTGGCTACATACTTTTCAACTTTGGCCTCGCCAATACCAACTTTTCTTTTTCTTATTGCATAACGAAATGACATAATTGTGTTTGTTTTTAAAATTAATAAATAGTTTTATTTTTGTGTTTAAGCTTAAAACGATGCAAATATATGTGTTTTATATTTGAAAAATAACTTTTCTTGGAAAATTTCATAAAAAAATCTTCTAAGTTGCTGTGCTCTATGTTGTTATATTATTCATAAAATCGGGAATGTTCAAATGTAACTGTTTTATCTAATTAAAGTGTTATTTTTCTGTTTGTTATAAGCACCCGTAGCGTCGGATGGAGAATATCCGCTGCAACGGGTAAGAGATTTTGGGGAGCTAGTTCCTCTGGTGGCGGTGGCTCTATCTCTAATCTAGCTTGGGATGGCCGAAGGCCTGACAGGAAAAAGACTATCGCAAAAGGTGTATAAAAGTTGCATTAACAGTGGTAATGAGAAACAAATAAAGTTTTCGAAGAAGATAATTATTGTTTTCGGTGTGTTGTGTCAGGAGGTTACAACACACCATCTTTCGGTTTAGCTCATTGATAACAATACATACGCCACATTAT
>NZ_CAUFUE010000049.1 GCF_959029255.1 uncultured Bacteroides sp.
GCATAACCTTGCCAAGGTTAGGGTCGCGAGTTCGAGTCTCGTTTTCCGCTCTTTTTTATTATTATTATCATAATACGATGACAATGCCCAGGTGGCGGAATTGGTAGACGCGCACGTTTCAGGTGCGTGTGTCGAGAGGCATGCAGGTTCGAGTCCTGTTCTGGGCACGTTCTCTTTGTGAAAAGAGGGTCATCAAATGCGGAAATAGCTCAGTTGGTAGAGCATAACCTTGCCAAGGTTAGGGTCGCGAGTTCGAGTCTCGTTTTCCGCTCTTTCTTTGTTTTATAGTAAAAAGCCCCGCAGGTTTAATTATCTGCGGGGCTTCTTTTTTTGTCTCTATGCTTCCTTTTGTCATTCTTTCTTGAGAGAAAATCCTAGCATCATACCGTCGTAGCTACCCGCTAATGAACTGATTGTTTTCAGAGTGGAGTTGTTGCTCTTACCGGAAAGTGTGGTAATCAGTTTTAGGAGTTTGTCCGAATTGAATAGCAAATCCATAGAAGTAGAAGTACAGTTCACTTTGGCATTCAGGGGAAGTAACTTTGCAAACTTCATTTTTACTTGCTTGGTAGAAGCGTCGTAAGAATAAGTACCTTTCAAATCACGTGTTCCCAGCTTGGCGCTGAAAGTGCTGTCGGCATTGAAAGTGTACGTCATTTGTCCACTCTTGATGCCTACCTTGGAAAGTTGTTCGTCAAGTTTCTTTTCGGCTACCCCTGCCGCAACAGCGCCGCCTGCTTTGTTCAGCATATTGCCTGACTCAAACTCGATGGCGGAACCGGAATAGGTCCATGTGCCGGTCATGTCAATGGAGGTTTTACCTGTCACCGTGTTTACGGCCTTTTCAATGTTTTCCTTATTGAATAAATCTTTCAAGGATTGTGCATGGCTATTGGTAGTCAGTAGCAGTGCAGTAACGAAAATGTACCAGAAAAAAGTTCTTTTCATGTTTTTATAATTAATTTATTTAGTGTTTATCTCTTTGTTGATTGATTCGATATAGCTTAACAGTTCTTCCCGTCCCATGCGGCTTTCAGAAGAAGTGATGAAGTAGGGAGGCAGTTCTTCCCATTGCTCTTGCAGCTTGTTCAGATACTCATGAATATTAGTGTTCAGTCTGCCCCCTTTCAACTTATCGGCTTTAGTGAAAACGATGGCGAATGGTACACCGTTTTCGCCTAGCCACTCAATGAAAGCAAGGTCGATGGGTTGCGGTTCGTGGCGGCTGTCAATGAGAACGAAGAGGTTGGTCATCTGCTCACGTTGCAATATGTAGCTCTTGATGATGCGCTGAATTTGTTCCTGTCCTTTTTGTCCTCGTTTGGCATAGCCATATCCGGGCAGGTCTACGATGTACCAGCTTTTGTTAATAAGAAAGTGGTTGATGAGCATCGTTTTTCCAGGAGTGGCGGAGGTCATGGCAAGTCCTTTGCGTCCTGTCAACATGTTGATGAGGCTGGATTTTCCAACGTTGGAACGCCCTATGAAGGCATATTCAGGGAATGTTCCCGCCGGGCATTTGTTAACGTCCGTATTACTGATGACGAATTCAGCGTTTGTAATCTCCATTTTGTTGTCAATTTTTAATTTATTTCCATTTGCAAAGGTAGCACTTATTTCAAAAAACTTCGTTCTTAATTCGGAATTCTATATATCTTTGTCCGCCAATAGGAGAATTTTAAATATGAATGGACAATTTCCCTCGATATTATTAGAGAAAGCGGTAAGCGAGTTTGCCAAACTGCCCGGCGTGGGTCGAAAGACGGCAATGCGGCTTGTGCTTCATTTGTTGCGCCAGGACTCGGCGGTGGTAGAGGCTTTTGGTAACGCTATTATAACCTTGAAGCATGAGGTGAAATATTGCAAGGTTTGCCACAATATATCAGATACCGAAACATGCCGTATCTGTTCCAATCCGCAACGGGATTCTTCGGTAATCTGCGTGGTGGAGAATATCAGGGACGTGATGGCGGTGGAGGCAACCCAGCAGTTTCGTGGATTGTATCATGTATTGGGGGGCGTCATATCTCCGATGGATGGCATCGGTCCCGGTGATTTGCAGATAGAAAGTCTTGTACAGCGAGTTGCTGCCGGAGATATCAAGGAGGTAATCCTTGCTTTGAGTACAACGATGGAGGGGGATACAACAAATTTCTATATCTATCGTAAGTTGGAGAAAATGGGTGTGAAACTTTCTGTCATAGCTCGCGGTATCTCTGTGGGTGATGAACTTGAATATGCCGATGAAGTGACGTTGGGGCGTAGTATTGTAAACCGTACCCCGTTCTCAGGTACCGTTTAGTCTCGTTATCAACTGTCAATTATCAACTATCAGTTAAATTCAATGGAAGAACAGATAAATCAAGTCGTAAAGCGTGTAAAGGCTACTTTCGTTTATTTCTGGTTGCTGCCTATCCTTCTTGTGATACTTGGGGAGAGCGGGGGCGACTGGGTAGGGATGTACGCAGGTAATGTGCGTGTCACTTATTTTGCCGAAACAATCAGTATTCTGCTGGTTGCCATATTCGTGCCGTTGTCCTTGAAACTTTTCTCGTGGGTATTGATGAAAAAAATTGATGCGGTGGCCATCCAGGATGCGCTTCGTCTCTATTCGCTTTGGTGTGGAGCACGGCTGGCTTTGCTTGCCATACCGGTATTGGCGGGTTTCCTCACTTATTATATGATGTTGAGCAATACGGGTGTGCTTTGTGCGCTTATTGCTTTGACTGCTTCTTTATTTTGCTTGCCCGGTGAGGAACGTTTGCGCAAAGAATTACATATTGATAAAGAAGAAAAATAAACTGAAAGAATAGATTGGTTATAAGTATGAAAACATCTTATTTTGTAGGCGAACATATACGTCTCCGCGCTATGGAACCGGAAGATCTGGAAGTGATGTATGCTATGGAAAATGATTCGCAAACATGGGATATAACCAATTTCTCGGTGCCATATTCCAAGTTTGTGCTGAAGCAATATATAGAAAATTCCCAATGCGATATGTTTGCCGACCGTCAGTTGCGGATGGTGATTGTGCGGTGTGAAGATGAAGCCGTGGTGGGTACGATTGATATTACGGATTTTGCTCCTATGCATGCACGTGGTGAAATCGGCATTGCGGTACGGAAAGAATATCAGGGAAACGGTTATGCCAAAGAGGCATTAAAACTGATATGCGATTACGCTTTCGGCTTTCTTTATCTGAAGCAATTGATAGTTCATGTAACTTCGGATAATGAGAAAAGCATACAGTTGTTCAAATCCTGTGGTTTTGAACAATGTGGGCTTTTGAAGGAATGGTGGCGGGTAGGAGGTGGCTACAAAGACGTCTTCTTGATGCAACGCCTCCGGAGCGCTAATTGAGAGTAGGTATCTGCGGGAAGCGGGACCACATTTCATACTTGCTCCCCAGCTTGCCAAGAGCGTTTTTCCAAAGTTCCTTACTATCATTTACATTCATAAGTGAGCTTAAATCTTCTTTTCCTACGAGCCAAGTGTTTTCTTTTATTTCCTGGCACAGTTGTTCGTATTCCCAGCCGGAATAACCAAGAAAAAATCGGATTTTACCTTTAATGGGATTTCCCTGCATGATGTATTCCTTGATAGCGTCGAAGTCGCCATTCAGGTAGAAACCCTTGCCGATGGGTAGTGAGTCCGAAATATTTCCTAAAGTATGCAGATAAAAAAGCGTATCCGTACTGAGCGGGCCACCTTTATATATAGGTATATTTTCCGGGCAATCAAATTCTTTTAATATATCGTTAAGGAATAAAGGGAGGGGTTTGTTCATAACCAACCCCATTGTGCCCTCTTTTGTGTGATCTATCAATAAAATAACTGAGCGCCCGAATATATGGTCACAAAGGAAAGGTTCAGAAATCAGAACCTTTCCTCGTGCAGGAACTACATGATTAGTTTCTATTTTGAATATATCTGTATCAATAGACATGCCACTAATTTACAGAATATTCTATAATAAACAAATTATATTCCTTTTTTTTATCAATAATAGAATGCTTTTATTGATATTAAGGCATTCCTGTCCAGGCAAAGTTATCTCATCGGATGATTTTCCGCAAAGATAGCCATGCGTTCGTCCAATTGAGCGTATTGATGGTCTTGGATGAATGAAGTGCAGGCACGCAATCCCTGTTGGTTGCTTCCGGTAGTTACCAGCGAAATGGCACTCACTCCATAATACATCAATTCTTTGGCAAGCTCGCCGCTGCTCATACCCGGATAGCCGATAGTAAAGTAAAAACCATCTGCGACGGGGTCGCCCAAGTCATTGTCATATACCAGGTGGAAACCATGGCGCAAGAAGATTTCTTTCAAGCGGCGGGCACGTTCACCATAAACCTTTACTTCATCGAGGAAGTTATATTTTCCGTCGCTGGCAGCTTTAAGCATGGCGGCAAGTGCGTATTGTGCCGAATGGCTTGTCCCGGAAGAAAGAGCATAGAGCACGCGATGGATAAATACCGTACCGAAAGTTCCGCCGCCGCCATAACGTTTCGCAAATCCCGGATAGATACGATGATACAGCTTGTCCGAAATACAAGTTACACCGATGCGTTGCCCTGCATAGCTGAAAGCCTTGGAACCGGAAATAAGCAGTACATAATGGTCGGTATAATGCGCTACTGATGGTTGGTAGGGGGCTTGGAAAGGTTTGCTCAAATCCTGGCGGAAGTCCATAGCGAAGTAAGCAAGGTCTTCCAGGACGATTACATCATATTGGGTAGCCAGTTCGCCGATGGTTCGAAGTTCTTCTTCTTTCAGGCAAATCCAACTTGGATTGTTAGGATTGGAGTAAACGATGGCAGAGATATTACCTTTCTTGAGATAGCTTTCCAGCTTTTCTTTCAGTTTGTCGCCACGATAATCATATACATCAAATGTCTCATACTTCTGTCCCATGACAACCAACTGTTGCTTTTGAACCGGAAATCCCGGATCAATAAATAGAATTGTATCCTTTTTCTCATCACACTGACTGCATGTGAGGAAAGAGGCAAAAGTACCCTGCATAGAGCCTGTGACAGGAACACAGCCTTCGGGTGCAACATCAACATTAATGAACGCTTTGATAAATCGTGAAGCTTCTTTTTTCAAAGTCGGCAGTCCGTTGATATCGGGATATAAGCTTGCAATTCCATTTTGCAATGCTTCAATTTCTGCCTTCACACCTACAGCAGAAGGTGGCAGTCCCGGAACTCCCATTTCCATTTTAATAAATTCTACACCTGAAGTTGCTTCTGCCTTGGCTGCAATTGCTTTCACTTCACGAATAGTTGCTTTAGAAAAATCTGCTATATTGAATTCTTCAATAGTTTCATCAATCAATTTCCGTTCAATTGGGGTATTTTTCATGTTTCTTCATTTTAAGTTCGTTTTGCAAAGGTAACATAAATCTCTTATAATCAACCTATGTTAAAAAAAAGATGATTTTTTTTCTCAAAGTCTATTGCAGATTTAAGATATTTGTCTACCTTTGCAACCGCAATCGAGAGAGATAGCAATGATAAAATGAAATATTGGTGCGTTAGTTCAGTTGGTTAGAATACATGCCTGTCACGCATGGGGTCACGGGTTCGAGTCCCGTACGCACCGCGAAAGCAAATAGCAAATTAAAGCAAAGCTCTGAAATTCAAGGATTTCAGAGCTTTTTCTTTTTCCCCGCTTAGGCAAAAAATAGCGGTTTAAAACAGTTCTCACGTGGCTTATTCGTGGGACTTTTTGAAAACTGTTTTTGCTCCCACGAATTGACGCTTTTGTCTTTGATTGTCAGCTTTTTGCGTATCTGGTTTTTGAGTGTAGCAAACTAATTTTGTACCACTTAAAAAACAAAAAATTATGGGAGCAGTGAAAAGAAACACACTAAGCGTATTGTTCATCATCAAGAAAGCGAAACTTTTGAAAAACGGTGAAGCTCCTATTTGTATGCGCATCACCGTAAACAAGCGAGTAGCCGAAGTTATGATTAAACGGAGTATTCCCGTAGATTTATGGAATCAGAAAAAGGAATGTTCCAAAGGAAAAGACCGTGTAGCCATCGAACTGAACCACTATATCAATACGGTTCGTGCCAAAGTATTGCAGATACACCGTGAATTGGAGATAGACAACAAACCGATAACAGCCGATATTATAAAGGATTGTTTCTACGGACGGGATAAAGTACAGCGCACCTTGCTGGAAGTGTATGCAGAGCATAACGAAAAATGTCGTGCCCTGATTGGCAAAGAATATACAGAAAGCACCGTAACCAAGTTTGATACTTCAATAAACCGATTGAAAGAATATATCCGTAGTTGTTACCACCGTGATGATATAATGCTGGCAGAACTGGACGGGCAATTTATCCGTGATTTTGATTTTTGGCTGAAAACAGAGAAGCATTGCCAAAACAATTCCGCATTGAAACATTTGAAGAACTTGAAAAAAGTTGTTCGTATTGCTTTGGCTAACGACTGGATAAAGAAAGATCCGTTTTACGGCATCCACTTTAAGCAGGAAGAAGTTAATGTAGAGTTCCTTTCACGTGAAGAATTGGATGTTTTGATGAACAAAGAATTTACTATCAAACGTTTAGAGCAGGTAAGGGATATTTTTGTCTTTTGCTGTTTTACCGCACTTGCTTTTGTCGATGTGCAGCAGTTAAGCCGTGAGCACTTGATAAAAGACAATAACGGTGCTTTATGGATACGCAAGGCAAGACAGAAAACTAATCAAATGTGCAATATTCCTGTTTTATCTATTCCTCAAAGGATATTAAGGAAATATGAAGATAATGTAGAGTGCATAAAGAAAGGTGTGCTTTTGCCTGTAATTAGTAATCAGCGCATGAATGCCTATCTAAAGGAAATCGCTGATTTGTGCAGCATTACCAAACGCCTAACTACTCATGTTGCAAGACATACTGCGGCTACAGTTGTTTTTCTCGCTAATGATGTATCAATGGAAAATGTATCTAAGATTTTGGGACATTCCAATATCAGAATGACACAGCATTATGCAAAGGTTTTAGATAGCTCCATTATGCGTGATATGGTGAATGTAGAAAGAAATTTCCTAAAAGGGTGAGAATGTAATTTTCCAAAGCTGAATAAAACATTAACAAAGGTAAGCTCCGTATTCCGTCCGTTCAAGCCCAAGCCCTACGGGTTTGAAAGAAAATCTCCACACCTGCGCTGCGCTCCGGGTTGTATTTTCTTCCAAAGGCTTGCACAGACGGACTACTACACTAATAAAGTTAATGTTCTTAGTCAGTTTCGGAAAAAATGTGTTTTTTAAAGGATAGTAGGTTATTCCTGCCGTTCTTTATTGTAGTAGGTCTGCAAAAGCCGTTCTATATCGCTTTGACGGTAGATTATTTTGCCTTTTATCTGAATGTACGGGATAACGCCCGTATCTCTCCATTCTTGCAGCGTGCGAATGCTTACTTTCAAATATTTAGATGCTTCCCGGTTGCTTAGAAACTTTTCACCGTTTAAATGCGGTCTGCTTTCCTTTGCCAGTTTACCAATACCACCTAATATTTTTTCCATAGACTGAAAGAAATCCTTAATTATTTCACTGTTGCCGTTTATCAGTTCCATATTGTTTTATCATTTTATTGATTTATAATTGGTTTGAATGATTGACTTATATCATCTGTCAGTTACGCAAATACTCGCCATAATAAGAAATGGAAAGGCTATCTTTTACCTTGTCATAGCCGATATAAAGCCGTTTAAAGGCTGAAACGATGAAATAACGGCTATCTTCCTTTTGTATCTCGTAAGTGGCTGGTTGCGCCTGTCCATTATCCGATACATGAAGTATCGAAAGGAGATATTTCCTCTTGCTTTGGTATATCATTACCGTAGGATGAAGATTTAAACTTTCCCATGTACCTACAATAGCCGGGAGGGTAAAAGATTGGTTTGCTTCTAAATTGCAATCTTGTTTTCTTGTCATAAGGCGATACTTATTTATTGGTTGGTACATAGTTGTTTTTCTTTCCTGAAAGATGGTTTGCCGTACATTCGGCAACCATTCTCTCAATATCGGCAGATTTATAATATAGCTTATTCCCGATTTGGGAGTAACCCAGTTTACCGCTGTCCCGATAGTTCTGCAAACTTCGGATGCTGATACCGAGCAGGGCACACACTTCACGACCTGACAACCATTTATCGGACTGATGATTGTTCTATCTGCAAATGCGTTCCACCTGATTAGCAAAGTTGGCGAACTGACTGCATACCTGTTTAAAGGTCTGTTCCTCAATAGTTACGATATTCATTCTTTATTCTCTTTTGGCTGGTTGAATATTCCTTTTTGCATTTCTTCCCGGTAGAGAACCGAAAGGACATCATTGTACGTATTCAAATGCTCTTCCAGTACGTTATCAATGAAACTTCCGATGCTTACTTGTTTGTTTGTAATCACACCTACAATCTGCATGATACGTTTCTGTATTTCTCTACTTATGTACACGCTTTGACGGTTGCAAACCGCCCGCTTTTTAAGGAACACCGATTTATAGTTTTCCCGTTCCTTGCTTGCAGGTTCCTGTAATGATTGTTTTACTTCTTCCATACTTTCAATTTTTAATGGTTTATGAATAGGTTGATTGATTTTTAATAATGTTGAAAGATGGTAAGCCAGTTTTAGGCAGTATTGCCAAATCGTTAAACGCCTTTCAAATATGTTTTAAAGCCATATTCAAACCTTGTTTGACTGCCTTATATATTGCCACCATTCAATCAATTTTCAGCAAAGAAAAGGGTAAAAACAGATGCTTTTTAAAATGGGGGTACTTTGTCCGTTTGTGTCGCAATTTGGCGTAATAGCCCATCTTTCAGGGGTAAACAGCTGTCTGTAATTTTGTAACCGATAAACAGACATAGGAGGAAGCTGAACCGCTTGCTTTGGCAATCTGACCGTAGGGAAGATTTTTATGTTCATTGGAACATAGCAAGTTGTGTTTTGAGGCCCGCACTTCGTTTTTTGTGCCTCAAAACCTTGCCACCTTTGAAGGTGGTTGGTTTTACTCCGAAGTCGTAAAACCAGTAAATTATTATCAGTATGGAACAGAAAAGGAAGCCATTTAACAAAGGTGGGCGCAAGCCTAAACTTGACCCACGAACGCACCGTTATTCCCTGAATTTGGATGATGTGGAGAACGCCAAGTTCTTAGCTTTTTACCACCAGTCAGGCTACAAGGTAAAGGCACATTTCATCAAGAACTGTATCTTTGGAAAGTCGTTTAAGGTACTTAGGATTGATAAAAGCAAGGTTGATTATTACATCCAAC
>NZ_CAUFUE010000050.1 GCF_959029255.1 uncultured Bacteroides sp.
GTGAAAGAAGAATTCTTCATTCTTAGTTCTTCATTTCCCAAAATTCCCATTTATAGACTTTATACACAATGAATACATAGCATATTGATTTACAAGCGCTTTGGACTTTACACCACTTTATTAATTGTACAGTACCGCTGTATCGATGGTAAAGCGTCGCTGTATCGGTGATAAAGCAGCACTTTATTGCGGGCAAAGTGACACTGTACTGGCAATAAAGAAAAAGTAAAGCAACATCTTGTTGATAATAAGAGCTTTGAAGAGAAGACGAAAGCCCATTTCCCTTATAAAGGATAATTTATCTCAGCCTCAGCCTATCCCCCACTTCGGGCACATATTCAGCATCCTTACGATTCATCTTATACAAATTCTTCAGACGGATACCGTATTTCTGCGAAATGGTATGCATGGAGTCACCATCTTTCACAATGTAGACTGTATATGGTTTGGCAGCCTTTTTGCGTTTACCTTTCAGATAAATGATATCACCGGCTTCCAGCGTATAATCTTTTTGCAGGTCATTATATTTCACCAGCTTACGCCAACTGATATCAAACTCCTTACCCAAAAGTTGGAAAGTATCTCCGTCACGGGCAACGATATAAGCTATATCGTTGGCTATATAAACCTGGTGCGGATGGGCGAGCCAAGGTTTCTTTTTCAGTTCCTTTTCCCAGTTGCGCGCATCACGCTTGCTTCCACCCCTGCTGTCATACTTATATAACTCATAATCTTCAATAATCGTAATCAAACGATTTGCATACGAAGGGTCTGTGGCATATCCCGCCTTCTTCAGCCCGCGCGCCCAACCTTTATAATCTGTAATTTTCAAATCAAACAAGAAGGCATACCGCGCACCTCGTTTCAGAAAGAGGGAATGGTCTTCGTATGACTCTTTCGGATGGCGATAGGCACGGAAACACTCCTGACGCCGGTCATCGTCATGACGCACCGTGCGGCCTTTCCAATTGCCGCCACACTTAATACCGAAATGGTTATTGCTTTTCCGGGCAAGCTCACTATAACCGGCGCCACTCTCCAGCAATCCTTGAGCCAGAGTAATGCTGGCGGGTATCTTATGTTGTTGCATCTGTTCCACTGCGAGAGGAGCATATATTTTGATATATTCGTTGTAACGCGCATTTCTGCGTTGCGCCTGCGCGGCCACAGAAACAAAAAGAAGTGCAAAAATAGCAACCAGTCTGAAAATACGTTTCATGCTTCGATTATTGAGTTTGGCACAAAAGTCCGCAAAAGAATTGAAAAATCCAATCTCTTTCCTATCTTTGTAACATTAATTACAATATAATCTCCCACGCCATGAAAGACTTGAATATCAGGATTGACATAAAAATATACGAGTTTAACGAATTAAATCCTTCCGACCGCGAACTGGTAGACCTTGCCTGTGAAGCCACCCGGCGAAGCTATGCCCCCTACTCTCATTTTTCGGTAGGTGCGGCGGCACGTTTGGCAAACGGAATAATTGTCAGCGGCACCAATCAGGAAAATGCCGCATATCCCTCCGGGCTTTGCGCTGAACGAACCACCCTGTTTTATGCCAATTCACAATATCCCGACCAGGCGGTGACGGTGCTTGCCATAGCTGCACGCAATGAACGGGGAGAGTTTCTGGAAGAGCCCATTCCTCCCTGTGGTGCATGCAGGCAGGTGATGCTCGAAACCGAAAAACGCTTCAAACAACCTATGCGTATATTGCTTTTCGGTAAAAAAGGTATTTATGAACTGAAAAATGTAGGGGCATTGTTGCCACTTTCATTCGATGCTTCTGCCATGGAATAAAAAATTATGTTTATCTTTGCGCCCGCTAACTAAAAAAAATCCGATGAGAATATCTAAGTAAAGACAGCACATTTCGGTAAACATCACTTATACATGCTTTTTCATTTAGAACGCTGAGCATCCCCTAATGTCGATGTTTAGCCATTACTGTGTTTGTCCGTATCCCCCGCAGTTACCCGAGAGAAACAATCCGTCATTCCGAAGCGAACTTCAAATGACTATTCCATTCCCTTCAACACAGTATGAATTATGAGTATTATCATCAAAGACCTTAGCTATATGCATTCGGACAAAGAAGTCCTGTTTTCACACCTGAACCTGACCGTAAGTGCCGGGGAAAAAATTGCCCTGACAGGAAACAACGGTTGTGGCAAATCCACTCTTATGAAAATTCTGGCAGGAGAATTATCACCGTCATCAGGAACAGTAGCAGGAACAACATCAGGGACAGTATCTTGCCCCGAACACCTTTATTATGTACCTCAGCACTTCGGACAGTATGACAATCAAACCGTTGCCGAAGCACTTGGGATAAACCGGAAACTGGCTGCCCTAAACGCCATTCTGAACGGTGACGCATCAGAAAAGCAATTTTCCATTCTCAATGATGACTGGAATATAGAAGAACGTACCCGGGCCGTCCTAAACGCCTGGGGCATGAATGATATCCCGCTAACCCGAGCGATGGATGGACTGAGCGGCGGAGAAAAGACCCGTATCTTCCTCGCCGGTATGGAGTTGCATCAGCCCACCACCATTCTGCTGGACGAACCGACCAATCACCTGGATGCCATCGGACGGGAACGGTTATATGATTTTATACGGCGTTCACCGGCTACTATCCTTCTCATCAGCCACGACCGTACATTATTGAATTTAATGCCGTCCATCTGCGAGATATCGCCTACCGGGCTGGCTTATTATGGTGGCAATTACGATTTCTATAAAGAACAAAAAGCCCTGCGCCTGAACGCTCTCCAGCAGCAACTGGAAGAAAAACAAAAGGCCTTGAGACTCGCCCAAAAGACGGCACGTGAGGTGGAAGAACGAAAATCCAAGCAGAATGCTCGTGGAGAAAAAGCCGCTATTAAGAAAGGTATACCACGCATCATGATGGGAGCCATGAAACAACACGCCGAAAACAGCAGTAGCAAACTCACTAATATCCATGCTGAAAAATCGGAAAAGCTGCAACAGGAAATGACAAGCATCAAAAGTTCACTGCCTTTGACCGACAGGTTGAAAACAGATTTCAATGCTTCCGCCCTGCATACAGGGAAAATACTGGTTACGGCACAGGATGTCACTTTTCATTATCCCGATACGACCGATGTTCTTTGGCAATCTCCCCTCAGTTTCCAAGTCAGAAGTGGTGACCGCATCAGTATTCAAGGTAACAACGGCAGTGGTAAAACTACTTTATTGAAACTTATCACCGGCGAACTATCTCCCACTAGTGGGAAGATAGAACGTGCTGACTTCACCCATGTTTATTTGGATCAGGAATATTCCCTCATTCATAATGAACGAAGCGTACTGGAACAAGTCGAAGAATTCAACCTGCGCTGTTTAGCGGAACATGAAGTGAAAACCATTCTCAACCGTTATCTTTTTCCACGAAACGTATGGGACAAACCATGCGGCAAACTTAGTGGCGGAGAGAAAATGCGACTCGCCTTCTGCTGCCTGATGATTGCCGACAAGACTCCGGATATATTCATTCTGGATGAACCTACCAACAACTTGGATATCGAAAGTATCGGAATCATCACAGCCACGATACGAGACTATGCCGGTACGGTAGTTGTCGTTTCTCATGACCGGGAGTTCAGAAAAGAAATCGGTGCAAACAGGGAAATTCTATTGGAACGGTAAAATTGGTAAAAACATCTGTAATGTATATACAAGGATTTTTAATCAAACAGCGTACATTTGCCCTATAAAATTTGATAACACACTAAAAGAACAAAAATTATGACTAAGAAAGTATTAATCCTCTCTTCAAGCCCCCGCCGTGGTGGAAACTCCGACACACTGTGTGATGAATTTATGCGCGGTGCCCAGGAAGCCGGCAACCAGATAGAGAAAATATTCCTGAAAGACAAAAACATCAACTATTGTACGGGATGCAGCGTTTGCAGCATGTATGGCAAGCCATGCCCGCAAAAAGATGATGCCAATGAAGTAGTAGAGAAAATGATTGCCGCTGATGTCATCGTCATGGCAACCCCTGTTTATTTCTATACCATGAGCGCACAGATGAAGACTTTGATAGATCGTTGCTGCGCCCGTTATCTGGAAATAAAAGATAAAGAGTTTTATTTTATCGTAGCGGCAGCAGAAAACAGCGTACCTATGATGGAACGTACCGTCGATGGTTTCCGTGGCTTTCTCGACTGCCTGGAAGAGCCGAAAGAATGTGGCGTAATCTATGGCGTAGGCGCATGGCGCATAGGTGAAATCAATGACAAACCTTCTATGGAGGAAGCCTTCGCAATGGGTAAGAACGTATAAATGGATAGAAATTACCGGAAAACACGACGCGCATTCCTCATCAGCTATGATTGTAGTATATCCAAACTTCGGCAAGCAAGCCGTTGTAGGGGATGCAACCAATGTAATCCCCATTCTCCGTAAGGTATCGATATCTCGAAGAAATTACAGGAAATAGGCCTATTTGTAGAAAATCTCAAACAAGAGAGATTATAGTACAAAGAAAAGAAAAAAAGACACCGTATTTTTGACGAAGTAAACAGATAAGAAAATAACCGATATGAAGAAGAAAGATGTATCTCTCCTCGCCATAGCCTGCCTTTGGACTTTGGCAGGACTGGCACAAACCACCAAAGACAGTACCCAAGTAGCCAAAAGCCTGACCATAGATGAAGTGGTAGTGACCGGTACAAGGAACGAAACTGATATACGGCATCTGCCAATGACAATTTCAGTAGTCGACCGCAAACTATTGGAACAAAGTTATCAACCTTCCTTGCTCCCCACCTTGACGGAACAAGTACCCGGACTTTTCACAACATCCAGGGGACTTATGGGATATGGTGTATCGACCGGCGCTGCGGGTGGTATGAATCTGCGTGGTATAGGTGGCAGTCCAACCGCCGGTCTGTTGGTATTGATTGACGGGCATCCACAATACATGGGACTGATGGGACATCCCATTGCGGATGCTTATCAAACCATGATGACCGATCGTGTAGAGGTGCTGCGCGGACCGGCTTCTGTATTGTATGGTTCCAATGCAATGGGTGGAGTCATCAATATCGTTACCCGCCGGATGCAGGAAGATGGCGTAAAAACAAATGCACAGATAGCATACGGTTCTTATAACACTTTACAGACCGAGATTTCAAACCGGGTGAAGAAAGGACGTTTCAGCAGCATAGTTACCGGCTCTTATAACCGGACGGACGGACATAGGGACGATATGGAGTTTGAACAATATGGTGGTTATGCCAAATTGGGCTATGACTTCAACAATTTCTGGAAAGTATGGGGAGATGTGAACATCACCCAATTTAAAGCATCTAATCCCGGGGAAGTCAGTAATCCATACATTGACAACGACTCACGTATCACGCGCGGCATGACGTCGTTCGCTCTTGAAAACCACTATGACAAAACTTCCGGAGCACTCAGCTTTTTCTACAATTGGGGACGTCATAAAATAAACGACGGCTATCATCCCGGCGGAACGCCACAAACATCTCTTTTCAATTCCAAAGACCGGATGCTGGGCGTATCATGGTATCAGAGTGCAACATTCTTTACCGGTAACCGCATAACCGCCGGTTTCGATTATCAACATTTCGGCGGTGAGTCCTGGAACAGAGTGATTACTACCGGCGAACGCATACCAGGCGTTGACAAGCAGATGGATGAATTTGCCGGTTACATTGATTTCCGGCAGGACCTCGGCAGTTGGCTTTCACTGGATGCCGGTATTCGTGTAGACCATCACTCGCATGTAGGCACGGAATGGATACCGCAGGGCGGTCTTTCTTTCCACTTACCCAAGCAAATCGAAGTGAAAGCAATGGTCAGTAAAGGTTTCCGCAATCCTACCATTCGTGAAATGTATATGTTTCCACCACAAAATCCTGATTTGGAAGCGGAAAGCCTGATGAATTATGAGTTATCTTTCTCACAACGACTATTGAACGGCGCCTTGTCTTATGGAGTTAATCTTTACTATATCAACGGAGACAACATGATTACGAACCTCCCCGTAAACGGCAAACCGCTGAATGTAAATACCGGTGAAATTGAGAACTGGGGAATTGAAACAAATGTGAGTTATCTCATCAATCATCATTGGCGTATAAACGCGAATTACAGTTGGCTACACATGGAAAATCCGGTAGTTGCCGCTCCTGAACACAAACTCTACGCAGGTATAGATTTCAGCCAAGGACGTTGGGGAGTTTCAACCGGTTTGCAATACATCAAAAACCTGCACACCAATGTAATCAAAGGAAAAGAAAAACAAGAAAGTTTCGTCCTTTGGAATATTCGTGCCAATTACCGTCTATGCCGATATGCCGACGTCTTTGTGAAAGGAGAAAACCTGTTAGCGCAACGATACGAAATAAACAATGATTTCCCCATGCCGAAAGCAACCTTCATGGGTGGGGTAAATATCAGTTTCTAATATTATCATCAGAATATTACTCATGGCATCATACGTAATTTCCTATATATATGTAAAAACTGATTGTTACAAATAAATACTCTCGGACCAAACGCCGCTTAACCCCGCCGCAAACCAACTCAACAACTTTATTCAATAAATGGAACGATTATGAATAAACTCCTTTTATTTTCAGTACTCTGTATTCTAACACTCAATGTTATGGCACAAGAAAAAATTGTACAGACAGCAGGGCGTAACCAGTTAGGTACATTCGCCCCAAAATTTGCGGAACTCAACGATGACATCCTCTTTGGCGAAGTATGGAGCCGTACCGATAAACTTGGTCTTCGCGACCGAAGTTTAGTAACCATCACCTCCCTTATCAGCCAAGGTATCACGGACAATTCTCTCGTCTACCATCTTCAAACAGCAAAGAAGAATGGTATCACCCGCACGGAGATTGCCGAAATCATCACCCACATCGGCTTCTATGCCGGTTGGCCGAAAGCATGGGCAGCATTCAATCTTGCAAAAGGCGTATGGGCTGAAGACACGACCGGCGAAGATGCCAAGGCGGCCTTCCAACGCGAAATGATTTTCCCCATCGGCGAACCCAATACTGCCTATGCACAGTATTTCATCGGCAACAGTTACCTTGCTCCTGTTTCACGTGAACAGGTAAACATATCCAATGTCACTTTTGAACCTCGTTGTCGTAATAATTGGCACATCCACCGTGCAACAAAAGGCGGCGGACAGATGCTTATCGGTATAGCCGGTCGAGGTTGGTATCAGGAGGAGGGTAAACCGGCGGTAGAAATTCTGCCCGGTACAGTCATCCATATCCCTGCCAATGTAAAACACTGGCACGGCGCAACAGCAAACAGTTGGTTTGCCCACCTGGCTTTCGAGGTTTCCGGTGAAAATACATCCAACGAGTGGCTTGAACCGGTCACTGACGAAGAATATGATAAACTTAAATAGATTTGGCCAGATATGTGAAAAATAATACTTCCACCGAACAATAAAAGCTCCCAATAAATAGATAAAGCCTCACAACCTTTTTGTTGTGAGGCTTTATTTTTACATTTGTATCATAAAAAAATAATTATCAATACCATTTTTGACAATAAAAATATAAAAAACTGTGTCTTTGAACCACTGGAAACAACTAATGTGTTGTGCTTTGGATTGGCTGAAAGGTTGTGATTTGCTTTCATTTTAGTATCTTTGAACCATTGGAAACAACTGCGGTGCATTTGATAGCCACAAGGTGGTAGTTGTGATTTGCTTTCATTTTAGTATCTTTGAACCATTGGAAACAACATTTTGAGTACATCGACAGTGAAGTAGCGAGTTGTGATTTGCTTTCATTTTAGTATCTTTGAACCATTGGAAACAACTACACCAGCACGAATATTCATGACGTGACGTTGTGATTTGCTTTCATTTTAGTATCTTTGAACCATTGGAAACAACGATTATTTCGCGGCAGACGGGCATTTCCTGTTGTGATTTGCTTTCATTTTAGTATCTTTGAACCATTGGAAACAACGCTTCTGTTTTTTCAGTCTCTAAAGTTACTGTTGTGATTTGCTTTCATTTTAGTATCTTTGAACCATTGGAAACAACATGACAATATAAACAAGTTCTTAACGCAGCGTTGTGATTTGCTTTCATTTTAGTATCTTTGAACCATTGGAAACAACTTATGTATGCCGTATCACATACGATAAGTGTTGTGATTTGCTTTCATTTTAGTATCTTTGAACCATTGGAAACAACAGGTATGAATGCGACAATAGTGGCAATTATGTTGTGATTTGCTTTCATTTTAGTATCTTTGAA
>NZ_CAUFUE010000051.1 GCF_959029255.1 uncultured Bacteroides sp.
AAAACATAGAAATCCGTATTGCCGTGATGCTTATCTTTCAGGCGTTCCAAGAATTGAGGAATAGGCAACGGAGTAAAGAAGTTCTCCATTACTATCGTGTCTGCCTTCTAACACTCTTCACATCCTCGTAACATATTATTAGCTAGTGTATTCTATAAAGCAGGTTTTATAGAGACCTGGGGACGTGGCATTAGTAAAATATGTACTGCCTTTAAAGCTGCAGGCATAGAAGAACCCGTATTTAAGCAATCAGAAGGTGGTATGCTGGTCACGCTCAATCGGAATTATCCTAAAATAGCAGATGGCAAATCACAAAGAATATTGAATGACCCAATAAAATTGTCGTCAGTGGATATGAACGTATTACGTATATTAGCCACAAACACACAATCAACCTACGATAGTCTTGCAGTAGTTCTTTCATTATCAAGTGCTACGACAAAACGTTCCTTACAAAACCTAAAAATACAGGGATACATTATTCGTCAAGGTTCTAAAAAAGCGTTTTTTTGGCAACTTACGGAGAAAGGAAAAGCTCTGATAAGTTAACTCATGAAAAAACAATAATAAAAAAGGACTTTAAATTGTCTCCTTTAATTCTATTTTCTGAAAACGCAAAACATTTTCATCGAAATCAGAACGTTTGAAATGAGAGATACTTAGGTATAACCCGTCTTCACAGAGGTAGAAAAGATTAGGGTTGTAGGTATATGCCGGAAAAAGTGTTTCTCCAATCACATTCAGTTCCTCATCCAATATCATAATAGAAAATGACATTTTACCTGAACGAAGCAATTCCAAATAGTCACCGGAGTAATCATTTATTTCAGTTTCAGGATAAGCAAACCTATAATATACTTTCCTATATTTATCGTATAAGATATTTCCGTATGAGGCATGTTCACATTGCGCCTTAATCAGTTTCTGAAAGTCATCTTCTTTGGAACGGAAGACGGTTACTTCATCTATATACTCGCTTTTAGCCCTGATTTTCTCTACTTGCTTATGGTCCGGAGTAGTCTTATACAGGTATTCGTCAGCAAAAAAGGAATATATAAAATGCTGTCCGTCGTAGCAACAAGAGTATTCTGCACCCGTACCTGCAACGGTACCAAAGTCTTTGGGAGTAATCAAGGGGGGAAACTTCATCGGCAGTGCCGCCACTGTTTTTTTCACGGTATCAACCACAGCCTGTACAAAACTCTGTTCTAATGCTTTTTCTCCTAATCTGCCATTAAGCATCTGAGGGATATACAAATTATCGCCGATGAACGTCAACGGTTTCCCACCATACAATATCGGCGGAACTAATGATTGTCCGCTTAGTGTTTTCGAGAAGGCAATACGCCGTTTAATGACTGCGGCGGTATCTACCACATAAATTGTACTTACATAAAGGCTGGGAATATAAATATGCTCCATATCAGCAATGGCATATCCGCCAAAACCTCCTGTTACAGAATTATTGCCTTCGGCATCAATGTACACCCGTTTTACCAATTCTTCCGTATTGACATCATAGATAAGAATTTCCCTCTCGGGTAAATTCTGAAAACTCAAATACCACTTGCCTTTTTCCTTGAATGGGAAAGCCGAAGTTTGAGGCATTCTCACATCATCCGGAATATTGAATGACAAGAATTTGTCCATTGCTTCCAATCTACAAGTGTCTTGACTTACTTTAGAAGTACAAGAAAGGATAGAAACTATGATGCATAGAAACAATAATACTTTTCGCATATAAATTTAGTGTCTGTTAAAAAATAGCTAAAATTTTCTTCTAACGCAGTTCCCGTATCAACCGAATAGTTCCTAGTTTCGAAGTGAGCAAACTTTAAAGAGGGGGCTATCAGACTGATTTAACGGTAACAGGGTGGAAATATATAACAAAAGTGTTGAACCTGCAAGAAAGAAAGCGGAAATATGATTTACAAATGCTATCATGTACTTGCAGCACTTGAACTCTTAAGAGACTGCGAACTACAAAAACTGTATGAATTCTTTGCCAAATACAAAGAGATAGACCGGGTTATATTATACGGCTCGCGTGCCAAAGGAAATTACAAGTCTTTCTCTGATGTAGATATTACATTGGTGGGAAATGAGCTCACAAGCAGTCATTTGAACAGATTATCTGCCGACATAAACTACTCTTCGCTAGCCTACAATTTTGACATATCCATCCTGCACCAACTCAAAAATCCCGAACTGCTGGATCATATACAGCGCAGAGGGGTTACGCTCTATACAAGACGGTGAAAAACAAGCTTGCAGATAAAGTATCTGCAAGGATGGTAACTACCGGAGCTGCAAAAAGTTATCTGCTAAAAAATTGCAGATAGCAGATAAATATGAAAAATAATGCTATAATATTAGGCGCGGATTACGCGGAACAACGCGGATTCAATAAACTAAATCCGTGAAATTCGCGCAATTCGCGCTTAAAAGAAAGTGTTAAGAGGGTTGTGAAACAACCTCGTTATTCCAGCTATTTATTATCAATCTCTGTTATTTCAGCAAAGATTCCGGGTCCAGATGGTCGGCTTCAATATCCTTGAAATAGCGGTAAGTACCGACTTTCAATTCTACTGTAGCGGCGTCATCACAAACAATGATGCCTTTTTCGTGCATTTGCAAAGCACTGATTGTCCACATCTGCATTACAGGACCTTCTACCGCATGATAAAGGGCACGAGCTTTGTTATGGCCGTTTACGATAATCATTACTTCCTTGGCACTGAGCACAGTACCTACACCGACTGTCAATGAAGTCTTGGGCACTTTATTGACATCGTTATCGAAGAAACGGGAGTTGGCAATGATGGTGTCGGTAGTCAACGTCTTCTGGCGAGTGCGTGAAGACAGGGAAGAACCCGGTTCGTTGAAAGCGATGTGCCCGTCAGGACCGATACCACCCATAAAGAGGTCGATGCCACCGTATGATTTGATTTTCTCTTCATAACGGGCGCATTCGGCATCGAGGTCGGCAGCATTGCCATTCAGGATATTGGTATTCTCGGGTTTGATGTCGATGTGACCGAAGAAATTGTTCCACATGAATGAATAGTAGCTTTCGGGATGTTCCTTCGGAAGACCTACATACTCGTCCATGTTGAATGTTACCACATTCTTGAAAGATACGATACCTTTCTTGTTGAGGTCGATTAATGCCTTATACATGCCCAGAGGGGAAGAACCGGTAGGGCAACCAAGTACAAAAGGTTTCTCAGGTGTCGGGTTAGCGGCCTTGATTTTCGCAGCTACGTAATGTGCAGCCCACTGTGATACGGATTGGTAATCCGGTTGAATGATTAGTCTCATGTGATTGTTTTTATTAGGTTAATAAACGTATTATTAATTATTTACGGTCTTTCTTCAAACGTTCTGCCATGGCACGCGCCAGGTTTTCACATTGTTCGTAAGTGATGTCTTTCATGACCTGCTTCATTTCCACAGGGTCGCCTATGATTTCGAACTTGCTCTTTTCGGCAAATTCGCCCATACGCTTCACAGCAGCGCCTGCCCAGCAGAAAGAACCGAAATAGCCCAGATAGCGGCCTTTCACTTCGCGTACCAATATCTTGGACAGCAAGGATTCCACTTCGGGAAATATCTGGTTACTGTAAGTGGGGCTACCGATAATCAAGCCCCGATATCTGAAAATATCGGCTATTATGTAAGAAGGATTACTCTTGGTGACATTGTGCAACACAATGTTTTTGATGCCTTGTACTGATAATTCCGCCGCAATAGCCTCGGCCATCTGCTCCGTGTTGCCATACATGGAGCCGTATGCGATAACCACTCCTTCGTCGGCGGCATAGCGGCTCAACTTATCGTAAATGCCGATAACCTTGGCTATATTGTCCGTCCACACGGGTCCGTGCGTGGAACAGATGGTAGAAATGGGCAGTCCGCCCAACTTTGCCAATGCTTTCTGTACGGGAGAGCCGTATTTTCCAACAATATTGGAATAGTAACGAACCATTTCGTCCCAATACTTATCCACGTTCATGCGGGTATCGAGGAAACCGCCGTCCAGCGTTCCGAAGCAACCGAAACCGTCGCCGGAGAAAAGTACTCCTTCGGTTTCGTCAAATGTCATCATCGTTTCGGGCCAATGCACCATCGGAGTCATGTAGAAACGCAGTTTGTGATGGCCTAAAGCCAGAAAATCATCCTCTTTCACCAGGTATTGCTCACCCGTCACGCCATAAAAGCCTTCAATCATGCCGAAAGTCTGCTTATTGCCGACAATGACAATATCCGGGTAATGTTGTTTTATCAGGCGGATAGAGCCGGAATGGTCCGGCTCCATGTGATTGATAATGAGGTATTGGATGGGGCGTTCGCCTATTATGCTCTTTATTTTGCGAAGATATACTTCAAAGTAACAAATATCTACGGTATCGATCAACGCTACTGTTTCATCGTCTATCAGGTAAGAGTTGTAAGAAACTCCGTAAGGCAATGGCCACATACCTTCAAACAAATGTTTATTACGATCATTCACTCCCACGTAGTGGATTTTTCCTTTTATCACTGTTTTTGGGTTCATTGTTTTTTCTCTAATTTAGATTGATTCCATATTCTAACGTCGGCAAAAATAAGTCTTTTTTCTCACATTTCATATTTCTTGCCTTGATAAGCGCCGAGTTCTTTCATTCTTTTTTGTACACGATGGTTAAATTCATAATTTTTTAGTCCCCAATCCGGCGCAATCAATAATTCTTTGGGAGATTGGGACACAAATCGCTCCAAGACCAAGTCGGGACGCAGATGCTCGACATAATCTATCACGAGGTCGATATATTCTTCTACATCAAACAAATGGAAGTCTTCGGGATGTTGTTCGTACTCCAACGCCATGCGGGTGCCGCGTATCAGTTGAAGCTGGTGCATCTTCAGGGTGGTGAGGGGAAGGCGTGACAAAGCGGCTGCCTGGGATACAATGCCGGAGTGCGTTTCGCCCGGCAACCCCAGGATGACATGTCCACCGGTGAGGATGCCGCAAGAGGCTGTACGTTCTACCGCATCGATGGTAGCTTGAAATGTATGTCCCCGGTTGATGCGGCGAAGGGTTTCGTCATTGGTGCTTTCGATACCATATTCTACCAGAAGGAAGGTGTGTTTGTTGATTTCCTCCAGATAGTGAAGCAGTTCGTCGGGCATACAATCGGGACGAGTACCGATGACCAGCCCGACAACATCGTCCACGGACAAAGCTTCTTCATATTTCCGCTTCAGGGCTTCCAGTTCGCCATAGGTGTTGGTATATGCCTGAAAGTAGGCGAGATATTTCATTTCCGGATATTTGTGGGCAAAGAACAGCTTTCCTTCTTCCAGTTGCCGGGTAATGGGTTTTTCCGTCCGACAATAATCGGGGTTAAAGGTTTGGTTGTTGCAATAGGTACAACCGCCATATCCTTTACTGCCATCCCGGTTGGGGCATGTGAAACCGGCATTCAATGATATCTTCTGTACTTTGTACGGAAAATAGCGTTTCAGAAACGAAGGAAACTCATTATAAAGAGGTGTAATGCTCATAATTCTATCTATTATGAAACAAATGTAATGCTTTTGTTCGAAATAAAATAAAATAAA